>NZ_JAOQOK010000001.1:0-1200000 GCF_025961835.1 Sphingobium sp. B2D3C
GATGACGGTCGAGGGGCAGGCGTTCACTTACAGCATCGCGGCCGGAAGTTTCACGGACCCGGATGGAGATGCGCTGACCTACACGGCGCAGCTGGTCGATGCGCAGGGCAATCTCTCCGCATTGCCGTCCTGGCTGAGCTTCGATGGCGCGACCGGCACCTTCTCGTCCACGTCCGCGCCGGCACTGGCCAATCCGATCACCGTTCGCGTCACGGCCTCGGATGGGAGCCTGTCGGCATCCGACGACTTCACCATCGAAGCGCATCCTGTGCCGCTGCTTTCGACCAATGTCGATGGCGTGACCAACCTTGATGTGCGGTCCGACCTCGTCTTCACCTCGAGCGAGGACATCGCTCTGACCGCTGTCGACGGCGTTTATGAGATCAAGATCGTCAACGATGCCAACACGTCCGCTAAGGCGGGATATTCCGGCTCGTTGGGTGAAGCGATCGACAACACACAAACGTTGGTCGTCACCGTCGTCGACGGCGAGGTCTCGGCGACCTGGAACGGTGCGACCGTCGCCATTGCGGATGTCCTCACCATTTCGGGCGACAAGCTGATCATCAATCCCAAATATGATCTCGATTTCTCGAACAATTATCATGTCGAGATCGATGCGGGCCTGCTCGTTAGCGCGACCTCGGGTCTCGGCAATGCGGCCTTGCTCAGCGGCGCGACCTTCTCGACCGTCACGCCCAACACCAGCGGGACCGGAGCCGCGCTCGTTACCGGCGCTGCGGCTTCGCAGACCATGGTGGCGGACGGCTCTCTGACCGCAGGCCACAAATGGGTCGGCCTCGACGGTATTGGCAACACGGCGGTCTCGGCTGCCACGTCGATCGGTAGCCTTGCCGCGGATGGTTATGCGCTGATTGTGACGGACAGGGACGATTCGAGCGTGGTCGGTACCTGGGACTTCTGGGTCCGCGCGACCAATTTTGGCGCTGACGATCTCGTCTATCTGGACAACCAGCACAACGGAACGAGTGGGTGGGATCTGGCAAGCACCTCGTTCGGAAGCGGCGATGCCGCCAACCCGAATGACACGCGCGTCGACTTCGGCACCTACAGCGCAACTGCGCCATTCCCAAACAGTAGCCAGGCCTGGATCGATCTCGATATCGGTGGTGAGTGGCAAGATTCGCCGGCCGCTGCGCAGGCTTTCCTACAGTCACAAACAGCTCTTTTTGTAGGCGGTTAAATCATGCCGGGCCAGATCGAAATCTGGCCCGCCTTAACGCGTTTCCTCGAGAACATTTTCTAGCAGAATTTTTTTGAAATTCTCTTCCGGAGTCAAAGGTCATGGCAATCACGTCGAAATATATCATCATGAACACCACCAATGGTGGCAACTTCATCGATTTCGAGCTGAATTACGGAACGTTGTCTCTGGATGGGCAAGAAATTCAGTTTCTGGGCTCCTCTTTTGTGGACGCCATCTTCATCCGCCCCGGCGCGACCTATTCGCTGAGCACAGGTGCGGGCGCGGACCGCATCTATTTTGAAGGATCGCTGGCGGATTATACGGTAACGCGGACCGGTGCGACGCTGACCCTGTCGCGCACGGTCGAAGGTAAGGTCGAGACGGTCAATCTCGCCAGTGCCAACTCGGCCACGACGCCCGACGCGCTGATTTTCGCGGACGGCACCGTCGCGACCAACGCGCTGTACAATTATGTGTCGAAGGGCGACCCCCTCCCGGTGCCGTCCGGCGAGACCTCGACTGCGCCGACCGGCGCTGCGGCGCCGGGCGCGGATCTTTCCGCCACCGTCAAGGTGGTGTCCTTCGATGCCAACGGTGAAACCATTTCCCTCTCCAAGCCGGGCGTGACTTTCCAGATTCTCGGTAACAACGGTGTTGATGTCGTCTATGTGGCAGATGGGACGACCATCGATGCATCGGCGCTGGGTGGCGGCACGGACGTCATCTATTTCCGCGGTCGGTGGAGCGATTACACCAAGACGGTGAGCGGCTCGCGTATGACGCTGACCCGCACGGTGGGCGATGACGTCGAGACCGTGACGGTGTCGGCAGCGGGCAACACGCTGAACGATCTGCTCGTCTTCGCCGATGGCGCGGTGCGCTCGCAGGTCGCGGGCACAGCGGTCAAAGCCAATGCCACCGTCGCCCTCGCCGACCTGTCCGGCTACGATCCCGCCACGGTGACACCCGGCCTCAACGTGGCGATCCAGTCCATCGCCCAGCCGGCCGCGCCGAGCTGGTTCAAGGTCGGTGACACGCTGAGCCTCACGCTCAATTTCTCCCAGCCGGTCGTGCTGGCCGAAGGAAAGACCGTCACGGTCGTGGCGTTGATCGGCGGGCAGGAAGTGCTGCTGACGGCAACCGGCACCAGCGCAACGGCCGCTGGCGTGCGCGGGCTGGAGTTCACAGCCTCGCTGGCCGGCAATCTCTATGATGGCGACGGCATCACGCTTAAGGCGGACAGCCTCGCGCTCGGCACCGCGACCACGGACGACTTCAAGGGCGACGGCGGCCTGCCCGTCGTGCTGACGTCACCGGCGATTCAGGCGCCCAATATCCGCGTCGATACCGGCGCGCCGGATGCCGCGACGCTCAACCTTGTCGGGAATGCGATCAAGGGCGTCGACGCGGCGCTCTCTGCGGACGGCGTGTTCTCGCTGACGGCTGAAAATCAGGCGACCGTGCAGATCGAATTCCGCAGCGCCAACGGCGTGATCGTGCGGACCGTCACCGGCACAGGCGCCGCGCAGGCGATCACGCTCAGCGCCGCCGATCTGGCCGAGCTGGGCGATGGCCCGGTGCAGGTCTCCGTGCAGGTCACCGATGCCGCTGGCAATGTGTCCGCGCAGAGCGACCTCAGCTTCACCATTGACGGCGAGGCGCCGGGCGCACCGGTGCTGTCTCTGGGCACGGGCGTCGGCACGGGCGCGACGGCGGCGGAAGCCACGTCTTCCAACGGCGTGGTTCTGGTGACCGCCGAGGCCGGGTCCAGCGTGACGGTGACGTTCACCAACGGCACCAACAGCATCACCAAGCAACTGAGCGCCGACGGGACGGCGCAGCCTGTCGTGCTGACGGCAGAAGATCTTGCGACGCTGGGCGATGGCGAGATTGCCGTGTCGGTCACGGCGACGGATGCTGCCGGCAATGTCTCGGCGGCGACGCCGGTGTCCTTTACGCTCGATACCGTCGCGCCCGGCGCGATGGTCGCCAGCGCGGATGCGCAGAGCGGGATTATCTCGATCACCGGTCAGGAAGCCGGATCGACCATCGAATACAGCATCGACGGCGGGCAGAGCTGGAGCCAGAGCTTCGCAGCGCGGGCCGGCACCAATGCCGTTCAGGTGCGCGAGGTGGACGCTGCGGGCAATGCCTCGGCGCCGCAGTCGCTGAGCTTCGATCTGGTGACGGCGCTGCCCGCGCTGTCGGTCGGGCTGGCGCAGGATAGCGGCCTCTCGGCCATTGACGGGCTGACCAGCAATGGCAGCCTGCAGGTATCCGGCGTGAGCGCGGGCGCCACGGTGGAGTACAGCATCGACGGTGGGCAGAGCTGGACGAGCGCCTTTACGGCGGTGGAAGGGCTCAACCATGTCCACGTTCGCCAGGTGAACGGTGCGGACCTCTCCCCGCCCGTGCTGCTGGTGTTCACGCTCGATACGGTCGCGCCGGAGGCGCCCGCGATCACCGTCGCTGCCAACGTCGCCAATGGCGCGACCGCTGCGGAAGCGCTCTATTCCGGCGGCGCCGTGCAGGTGGCGGCCGAACTCGGCACGTCCGTCGCGGTGACCTTCGCGACCGCGCAGGGGAGCGTGGTGAAGACCGTCTCGGGAATCGGCGCCGCGCAGGCGGTCGTTCTCGATGCTGCGGATCTCGCCATTCTGGGTGATGGCGAGGTGGCGGTCTCCGCTATCGCGACCGATGCATCCGGCAATGCGTCGGTTGTCGCGACGAGCGCATTCACGCTCGACACCACGGCCCCGAGCGAACCGCTTCTCGACCTGATCGGCGATGCGCAGAAGACAGCGGCGGAGGCGACGGGCACTGAGGGCGCCATGGCGGTGACCGCGGATGTCGGCACCAGCGTGCGGCTGGTGTTCAACGGCACCAGCGGGACGGTGACGAAGCTCGTGCAGGGCACGGGCTTGGCGGTCGCGGTCAGCCTGACGCAGGCCGAGCTGATCACGCTCGGCAACGGCACTGTCGCCGTTTCGGCCACGGCCAAGGATGGCGCCGGCAATGTGTCGGCAGCATCCGCGCTCAGCTTCGCTCTGGACACGGGTCTGCCCGATGCGCTCGTCGTCGAAGGCAATGAATATACCGGAATCCTCAGCATCACCGGGCAGGAGCCGGGTGCACTGATCGAGTTCAGCGTCGATGGTGGCACGACGTGGAGCAAGAGCTTTACGGCCAATCCGGGGCCCAATTCGGTAATGGTGCGCCAGACCGACGTCGCCGGCAACATCTCGCCGGCGACGCTGGAGGAGTTCACGCTCGATCCCTCGATCACCCTGACGTCGCTGTCCCTCTCGCTCGGCAATGATACCGGCGTCTCGAACACGGATGGCGTGACCTACGACGCCAGTCTGGTCGTCGAGGGCCAGGAGAGCGACACCGCGCTGCAATACAGCCTCGATGGCGGCGAAAGCTGGAGCGACGACATCGGCAATCTGGACGGGACGACCCTGCTGGCTGTCCGGCAGTTCAACGCCGTAAGCGGCAAGTTCTCCGCCGCGTCGATGATGAGCCTGACGGTCGACACAGCGCCGCCTGCCGCGCCGACGGTCACGCTGGGCGCGGGCGTCGCCGATGGCGCTTCGCTGGAAGAAGGCACATCGAGCGGCGGTATCGTGCGCGTCACTGCGGAAGCCGGGTCCACCGTGGCGGTGACCTTCACCGGCGCCGACGGCGTCGTGGAAAAGACGATGACCGGCACCGGTGCCCCGAAGGCCGTCCTCCTCTCGGCTGCCGAACTGGCCCAGATCGGCGATGGTCCGGTCGCGGTCACGGCCGTGGCCAGCGATGCAGCCGGCAACACCTCGCTGAATGGCACGGCCAGCTTCACCCTGATGACGGCGCTGCCTGACTCGCCGCTGCTGCAAATCGTGGGGAGCGAGACCAAGTCGCTGGCCGACGCCCTGTCGACCGACGGCGTGCTGACGGTGACGGCCGCAGCGGGCCTCGGCGTCCGCCTCGTCTTCACCGGCGTGAGCGGCACGGTCGTCAAGGTCATTGCCGCAGCGAGCGGCGGTGAGGACATCATCGCGATGACGTCCGGCGATCTCGTGACGCTGGGCGACGGCCCCATCCTCGTGACCGCGCTTGCGCTGGACGTGGCCGGGAACGCTTCGGCACCGGCGACGCTGGACTTCAGTCTGGATGCGGTGCCGCCCGCGGCGCCGCTGCTCACGCTCGGCGTGGGCGTGGAAAATGGCGGTGCGACCTCGGCCGAGGCCAGCGCCGGCGCCGTGCTGGTGAAGGCCGATACCGGCACCATCGTCACGCTCACTTTCACGCGCGGCAGCAACGAAGTTGTGAAGGCTATCACGGCCAACGGCGCCTCGCAGGTGATCCATCTCACGGCTGGCGACATGGCCCGGCTGGGCGATGGACAGATCCAGGTGACGGCCGTCGCCACGGATGTCGCCGGCAACCAGTCCGATCCGGCCCAAGCGGCCTTCATTCTCGACACGGCCGTGCCGGTTGCTGGCCTCACGCTGGTCGGTGGCAGCACCAAGTCCTCCGCTGACGCGCTCTCGGTGGACGGTGTCGTGCTCGCCGCTGCCGAAAACGGCGCGGCGATCAAGGTGACGTTCAACGGTTATTCGGGCCGCACGGAAACGGTCAATCTGATCGGCACCGGCACGGCACAGGCCGTGACGCTGACGGCAGCCCAGATCGCGGCCCTGGGTGACGGCGTCGTCCAGGTCTCGATGGTCGTCACTGATCTGGCGGGCAATCAGTCCTCGCTCGAAAGCCTGACGTTCAATCTGGACGCTGGCGCACCGGAAGCACCGACGCTGACGTTGGCCACTGCCGCTGCGAACGGCGCAACGGAAGCGGAAGCGACGGCCCCCACCGGGATTCTCACACTCTCCGCTGAGCCCGGTGCCGTCGTCTCGGTGACCTTCAGCGGGTCCGTCGGCAGCGTGACCAGAACGCTGGTCAGCGATGGCGCACCCAAGACGATTGTCCTCACCGCGCTGGAACTGCAGACGATCGGTGACGGCGCCGTGTCGGTGTCAGCCGTCGCCAGCGATGCCAGCGGCAATGTCTCCACCCCGGCGACGTCCAGCTTCACGCTGGACCGGCAGGCGCCCCTTTCGCCAACTCTCGCCCTCGGTGCCGGCGTTGCCGGCGGTGCCACGCAGGCCGAAGCGCTCGCGAGCACCGGTGTGGTCACCGTGCGTGCGGAAGGCGGGTCGGCCATCACGGTCACCTTTGCCGGGTCGCTAGGGACAGTCTCGAAGCAGCTGGTCGCCACGGGTGCGGTTCAGGCGGTGACTCTCACTGCGGCTGACCTTACCACGCTGGGGGATGGCGCCATTTCTGTAACCGCCACGGCGACGGACGCGGCCGGCAATGCCTCGCCTGTGGGCACGCCGCTCGAGTTCGCGCTGGATCGGGTGGCGCCCAGTGCGCCGACCCTGGCGCTCGGCACCGGCATCGCAGACGGTGCGTCGGCAGCGGAAGCGTCCTCGCAGGGGGGCGTGGCTCTCGTCACGGCCACGGCCGGGCTGACGGTGAGCGTCACGTTCAAGAATGGCAGCAACCAGATCGTCAAGGAAGTGGCGGCCACGGGCGCGGCGCAGGCGGTGGTCCTGACCGAAAACGACCTGGCGACGCTGGGCAGCGGCACGATCTCGGTCAGTGCCCTGGCCCGCGACGAGGCGGGCAACGCCTCGACGGCCGCCACGTCCAGCTTCACGCTGGATACGGTGGCGCCGGCGGCTCCGCTGGTCTCGCTGATCGGTGCTTCGGCCAAGACCAGCACCCAGGCTGCCAATGTGCTGGGCGTCGCTCAGGTGACCGCGGAGAATGGCTCGGCTGTCACGGTGACGTTCACCAATGGCATCAACAGCGTGGCCAAGACGCTCACCGGTACGGGAGCGGCGCAATCCGTTGTGCTGACGGCCGGTGACGTCGCATCGCTCGGCAGCGGCACCATTGCCGTGTCCGTCACCGCGATCGACGCGGTGGGGAACATCTCGCAGTCCGGCAATGCGACCTTCGTCATCGACAACACGCCGCCTGCTGCCCCCGTCATCGAGCTGGGTGCAGGCGTGGCGGATACCGCCTCGCTGGCGGAAGCCACGGCGAGCACGGGCGTCGTAACCGTCGCGGCGGAGGACGGCGCGACGGTGACTGTCACCTTCACCCGCAGCGGCAATACCGTGACCAAGACGGTCACCGGCGCTGGCACGGCAAAGGCTGTGGTCTTGACGGCCAGCGATCTGGCAGCGCTCGGCGACGGAACGATCTCCGTCTCCGCCATTGCCAAGGATGTGGCCGGCAACACCTCCGCTGCCGCCACACCGGCAAGCTTCGTGCTGGATCGAACGCCGCCCACGGCGCCGGTGCTGGCGCTTGGCGCCGGCGTCTCCAATGGCGCGACGCTTGCCGAGGCCAAGGCCGCCACGGGCGTGGTGACCGTCACGGCCGAAACCGGCGCTGCCGTCACCGTGACCTTCACCAATGGCGTGAACAGCGTCACAAAGACGCTGACCGGCACGGGCTCGGCCCAAGCTGTCACGCTGACCGCCGCCAATCTGGCGACGCTCGGCAACGGCACCATCTCGGTGTCCGCAGTGGCCCGTGACACGGTCGGCAATGACTCGGCGGCGACGAGCCGGACCTTCACGCTCGACATGACCCCGCCCAACAATCCGACGCTGACGGTGGTCGGCTCCACGGAGAAGTCCGCCGCGGCAGCAAGCAGCTCGGCGGGGGCCGTGACGGTTTCGGCCGAACTCGGCTCGGCCGTGACCGTGACGTTCACGAATGGCGCCAATGTCGTGACCAAGACCATGACGGGCACCGGCGCCGCGCAGATCGTGACGCTGAGCACCACGGATCTGGCGACCCTTGGTGACGGCTCCGTTTACGTCACGGCAACGGCGACCGACACGGCGGGCAACGTCTCCGCTGGCGGCGGTTCGGTGCAGTTCACGCTGGATCGGGTCGCGCCGAATGCGCCCACGCTCACGCTTGGCGCGGGCATTGCCGACGGTGCATCCATGTCCGAGGCGCTCGCCGAAACGGGCGTCGCGACCGTTACAGCCGATGCTGGCTCGCTGGTCACCGTAACCTTCGTCAACGGCTCCAACACCCTCGTGAAGAATGTCGTCGCCACCGGTCTCACCCAGTCCGTCACGCTGACGCAGGCGGATCTGACGGTGCTTGGCAATGGTACGATCTCGGTGTCTGCAGTCGCCACGGATGCGGTCGGCAATGAATCCGCTGAAGCCAGCCGCACCTTCCTGCTGGACATGACGCCGCCCAACCCGTCTGTGCTCGCGCTGGTGGGCTCGCCCGCCAAGACGACGGCGCAGGCAACCGGGGCCGGGGGTGTGGTCAAGGTCACCACGGAACCGGGCGCCACGGCGACGATCACGTTCACCAGCACGGCGGGGGTCGTGAAGAAGACGTTGGTCGGCACCGGCGTGGCGCAGACGGTTCTTCTCTCGGCTGCTGACGCGTCCTCTCTGGGTAATGGCACGGTGACTGTTTCCGTGCAGGTACAGGACTCGGTCGGCAATCTCTCGACCACTGCCACGACCAGCTTCACCATTGATGACGTCGCGCCGAATGCGCCCGTCATCGTGCTGGGCACCGGCGTGGCGGATATCGCCTCGGCGGCGGAAGCCACGGCGGCCACCGGCGTCATCACGGTGCAGTCGGAAGCCGGCGCCGCCATCACGGTGACCTTCACCAATGGCAGCAAGAGCGTCACCAAGGCGCTGACCGGCACGGGATCGGCGCAGGCCGTGGTGCTGAGCGCCGCTGATCTTGCGACGCTGGGAGATGGCACGATCGCCGTCAGTGCTAGCGCCAAGGATGCGGCCGGGAACACGTCTCCGGCCAGCACTAGCAGCTTCACGCTGGACAGCATCGCGCCCGTTCCGCCCACCCTAGCTTTGGGTGCGGGCATGAGCGATGGCGCCACGCTGGCGGAAGCCAGAGCTGCGACCGGCGCCGTCGTGGTGACGGCGGAAGTCGGCACGACCGTCACGGTGACGTTCACCAACGGCAGCGCGACCGTGCAAAAGTCGATCGTGGCCGCCAGCGGTCCGAACCCGGTGACGCTCTCGGCATCGGATCTCACCTTGCTCGGTAACGGCACGATTTCGGTCTCCGCCGTAACCAAGGACGCAGTGGGCAACGCTTCGACGCCGGTGACCGCCAGCTTCACGCTGGATATGGTCGCCCCGACGTCGCCGACGCTGGCGCTGCTGGGTGATGCCACCAAGTCGTCCACCGGCGCTGCGGCCCCTTCGGGCGTGGTGACGGTGACGGCGGAAGCCGGCGCCGTGGTGAAGGTCACCTTCGCGCGTGGCAGCAACACGGTCGTGAAGACCCTCACAGGAACTGGGACCGCACAAAGCGTCGCGCTCTCGGCGGCCGAAGTGGTCGCCCTGGGCGATGGCACCGTGGCCATCACGGCCGTGGCGACTGACCCGGCGGGCAACGCTTCGTCCATCGCCTCGGGTGTACAGTTCACGCTGGACCGTGCAGCGCCGGGTGCACCCACGATCACGCTCGGCACGGGCGTCGCCGACATCGCTTCGGCGGCGGAGGCCACCGCGGCAAGCGGTGTGATCAGCATCACCGGCGAAATCGGTTCCAGCATCTCGGTGGTGTTCTCGAACGGCTCGAACAGTATCGTGAAGACGCTGACGGCGACTGGCTCGCCTCAGGCTGTCGTGCTGACCACGGCTGATCTGCAGGCGCTGGGTGATGGCACGATTGCCGTCACCGCGCAGGCGAAGGATCCGGCGGGCAACGAGTCGGCCGAAACGGCCAGCAGCTTCGTGCTCGACCGGACGCCACCGGCGACGCCGACCATGACCCTCTCGGACGGCATTGCCGGTGGCGCTACCGCCCTCGAGGCGCTTGCGAGCACGGGTGTGGTCAAGGTGACGGCGGAGGCCAACGCGCTGGTCACGGTCGTCTTCACAGCGGGAGCCAACAGCGTCACCAAGACGTTCACCGGCAACGGCCTCACACAGACGGTGTCGCTGACCGCGAACGATGTGGTGAAGCTGGGCAACGGTGCGGTGTCGGTCGCCAGCTTCGTGACGGACGCGGTCGGCAACCAGTCGGCAGCCGCCACCAGCACATTCACCATCGACACCGTGGCCCCGACCAGCCCCACGCTGCTGCTCTCTGGCACGGCATCGAAGAACACGGCACTAGCGACCGGCACGGTGGCAACGGTGACCGCCGAACAGGGCGCGACCGTTACCGTGACCTTCATCCAGGGCTCGATCGAGATCACCAAGACGCTGGTCGGCACGGGCGCGGCACAGGATGTCGTCCTCACGGCGGCCGACGTGGCCAGCTTTGCGGACGGTGCCATCACCTTCTCGGCGTTGGCGCGGGACCCCGCGGGTAATATTTCTGCCGCCTCACCGACCCGTCAGTTCACGCTCGACCGGGTGGCGCCGGCAGCGCCGGTCATCGCGCTCGGAGCGGGAGTCGCCGATGGCGCTTCCTCTGCGGAGGCGGTAGCCGCGGGCGGCGTGGTTACAGTGGCTGCTGAAAATGGCGGCACGATCCAGGTGGTTTTCATCGGTAACAGCGGCCCCGTCACCAAGACGGTTGCCGCAGATGGAACCGCCAAGCCGATCGTGTTGACGGCGGCCGATCTCGTGACACTGGGCAATGGCAATGTGCTCGTCTCGGCGCAGGTGACGGACGCCGCAGGCAATGTCACCACCGCCGATCCACTGACCTTCCTGCTGGATACCGTCGCGCCGACCGCGCCGGTTATCACCCTGCCGTCTTATTTCACGGGCGGTGCTTCGAGCGCCGAGGCGTTGAATGCCGCAGGTGCCGTTACCGTGACGGCCGAGGCCGGTTCGGTGGTCACTGTGACGTTCGCCGGCACACTTGGCCCTGTGGTGCGGACGGTGATCGGCACCGGCTCGGCACAGGCGGTGACGCTCGATGCGTCCCAGCTCACCACGCTGGGCAACGGCACTGTCACCGTCACGGCGACAGCGACCGACGCCGTGGGCAACATCTCGGCGACAAGCGCCAGCAGCACCTTCGTACTCGATACCGTCAATCCGACCGTCGTTCTAAGCACCGGTAGTGGTGCAAACACCAACAGCGCCACGGTGCAGTCCTCGGAACTCGGTACGGTCTATATCGTCAATACGGCGATGATCCCGACGGTGACGAAACTAGAGGACATTACTGGCATCGACGGGAAATATTGGAACTCCGTCAACATAACCACCGCAAACAGTAACACGACCATGCAAATGCTTGGCTTGGCTAGCGGAAGTTATAAGGCCTATTCGGTCGATAATGCCGGGAACATCTCTGCGGTTAGCGCGAATACCTACACGGTGAATGCCGTGGTTGAGGCCGGCGCCGTCTTTCAAGCGTCGAATTCGATAGGTTTTGGCTTCTTCGGTTCGTCGACCAACGAGTTCGTCGGTAACTCAATCGATTACGCCGGCGATGTGAACGGCGATGGCTATGGCGACTTCATCGTGGGCTCTACGGCAACGGGCAACTGGGCCCGTGCCTATGTCGTCTTCGGCGGCCCGACCAATCTGAGTGGCCCGTATAATGTCAGTTCGCTCATAGCCAGCAACAACACGCTGGGCTTCTACATCAGTGCCTCTCAATATGCTGAATATGCAGGCCATTCCGTGTCCAATGCCGGCGACGTCAATGGTGACGGCCTGAACGATCTTCTGGTCGGCGCCTACGGCCGCGACAATACCAATGACCTGGCCGGCGGTGCCTATATCGTTTATGGCAAGACCGGCGGAACCTTCGTCGATCTCGCGCAGCTTCCCGGTGCGGTCGGCGCGACAAAATCGAACGGCTTTGTTCTGATCGGCAGCAACGCGGATGGTCGCGCAGGCTTCTCAGTCTCTGTTGCAGGCGATATTAACGGCGATGGCTACGCCGATTTTGTTGTCGGTGCCTTCGCGCAGGACGGAACGGCGACTGACACGGGGCGAGCTTACGTCGTTTATGGTCGTTCCAATAACAGCACGATCCAGCTTTCAGACCTTAGTGCGGCCAGCAACACTCTGGGGTTCATGATCGAAGGGTCGAGTGGGGGTGACCAGTTGGGATATACGGTCAGCGACGCGGGAGACGTCAATGGCGACGGCCTGAGCGATTTCATCGTTTCATCTTTTACGGCCGATACCCCCGGCAACAATTCCGGCGCGGCCTATGTCGTCTTCGGCCAGACGGGCACCAGCGGCGCGACCCTGAACGTGTCTGCCCTGACGGCTGCCACGAACACTCGAGGCTTCATGATCAGCGGGTCCAGTGCAGGCGATAATTTGGGCTTTTCCATCGCGGGTTCCGGCGACATCAATGGTGACGGCCTGTCCGATCTGGCCTTTGCCGCCGCTTATGCGGATACGTCTGCATCGAATGTAGGCAAGTTCTACGTAGTCTTCGGCAAGTCGGACGGGGCTGGCGTTGGCGCCAGTGCCCTGTCCGTAGCCGGCAACACGCTTGGCTTCGTCATTAATGGGTCCAGCACTGACGATAATGCGACCAGCATCTCGGTGATCGGCGACATGAACGGCGACGGGCTGGCCGATCTGCTGGTCGGCTCAAGCGTTTCCGATTCGAACGGCGGCACAGATGCAGGCAAGGCCTATGTCGTCTTCGGTAAGACGGACAGCAGCGCCGTGGACCTTTCCGCCCTCTCGGTGGCCGGCAATACGCAAGGTTTTGCGATCAATGGCACGGGTCAGGTGAGTGCGTTTTTGGGCAAGTCCGTGTCGGCGGGCGATCTCAATGGCGACGGCTTGGTCGATCTGATGATTGGCGCGAACTATTACGACTACTGGAATACCGAGGGCGGCGGCGTCTTCGTCATCTATGGCTCGACCTCGGGCGTATTTTCCAACGCGGCCAAGGTCAGCCAGATGGGAACCAGCGGAGCCGACACGCTGATCGGCACGTCCGGCAACGACTCGCTTGTGGGTGCCGTAGGCAACGACGTGCTGCGCGGTAACGGCGGCGCGGACGTGCTGTATGGCGGTGCGGGCAATGACCGGATCATCGTCAACGCGGACAATGTCGCCAAGCTGGGGGTCTCGGGCGCGAGCATCCAGGGCGGCCTCGGCACCGATACGCTGGCACTGGACGGAGCGGGCATTACGCTCGATCTCACCACACTGAAGGATGCCTTCGTTAAGGGCATCGAGAAGATCGACCTCACCGGCTCGGGCAACAATACGCTCAAGTTGAACCTGACGGACGTGCTCAACCTGCACGATCCGGAGGAGAGCGCGTTCAACGAGTTCGAGGCGCTCACCGGCAAGGTCGGCAAGCAGCAGATGATGGTCGATGGTAACAGCGGCGATGCCCTTCAGCTCGTCGGTAGCTGGCTCGACAGCGGTGTGGACGTGCAGGACGGCACCCGCAGCTACAGCGTCTACAATTATGCCGGGGCTGCGGTGCAGTTGCTGGTGGACAATCAGGTCACCGTGACGGTGCAGGACAATGCTGCTCCGGCGCCGAGCTTTGCGGACACAAGCGTCAGCGGAAGCGGCACGGACTTGGCCGTCGTCCGCTCGACCGAAGTGGGCACGCTCTATCTGGTAAACACCACGGCCATTCCCACGGTCACCACGCTGGCGGACATCACCGGCAAGGACAGCAAATACTGGAACTCGGTCGCCATCACGGCGGCCGGAACCGACACCAACCTCAGCCTGCTTGGCTTGGCCAGCGGCACGTACAAGGCCTATGCGGTTGACGCTTTGGGCAATCTCTCCTCGCCCAGTGCCAACAGCTTCACCGTGACGCCCGTCATCCAGGCGAGCGCGATCATGCAGGCCAGCAATTCGCTGGGCTATATGATCGCCGGTTCCAGCGGCACCGAGTCCTTCGCGGCATCGGTGAGTGCGGCGGGCGATGTGAACGGGGACGACTATGCCGACTTCCTCGTGTCGGTGGGGGGCGCCAACCAGACCGCCTCGAAATCCTATGTCGTCTTTGGCGGACCCAACAACATCTACGGCAGCGTGATCGACAGCATCTACACGGTGGCAACCGGAACGGCAGGCTTCGCCATTCTGGCCTCGTCGGCAAGCGATTATCTTGCCAATGCGGTGAGTGCGGGCGACGTGAACGGTGACGGGCTGGGCGATCTCATCGTCGGCGCCACGGGTGTCGACAATGTCGGTACGAATGCCGGGGCCGCCTATGTCGTCTATGGTAAGACCAGTGGCGCGACGGTCGCATTGTCGAGCCTGTCCACTGCGGTATCGGCAGGCTTCCAATTGCTGGGCGGTACGGCGAATGAACAAGCCGGCTTCTCCGTGTCCGCCGCTGGCGACATCAATGGCGATGGCTATGCAGATCTGCTGGTGGGGGCGATCTCGACCGGCGCTAGCGCTCAGGGTCGGGTCTACGTTGTCTATGGCCGCGCCAACAACAGCAGTATCAACCTGTCGGCGCTGACGGTGGCGACGAACACGCTCGGCTTCATGATCGATGGCTCCAGCGCCAACGACCAACTCGGCTGGAGTACGACCGCACTTGGCGACGTGAACGGGGACGGTTTGGCTGACTTCCTGATCGGTTCGCCATACATCGACGCGAATGGCACGACGGACGCGGGCGCGGCTTATGTAGTGTTCGGGCGGGCAGGTACCAGCGGAACGCCCATCGCCCTAACCGCGCTGACCGCGGGGGGCACCAGCACCCTCGGCTTCGCAATCAGCGGCTCGGTTGCCAATGATCATACAGCATGGTCGATCGCCGGCAGTGGCGATATCAATGGCGACGGTCAGATGGATCTCGTGATGACGGCCCGTCTCGCGGATGCGTCCGCCGGTGGCGACGCCGGCAAGACCTATATCGTTTACGGCAAGACCGGCGGTGCGGGCATTAATCTGAGCGCGCTCTCACTCGCCACGAACACGCAAGGGTTCATCATCAATGGGTCCAGCGCGAACGATTTGCACAATAGAGTTTCGGTGATCGGCGACATGAATGGCGATGGTCTGGCCGACCTCGCAATCGGGTCTTGGCAGGCGGATACTAGCCTTGGGACCGATGCCGGCAAGGTCTATGTCGTCTTCGGCAAGACCGACGGTAGCGGGGTCGATCTTTCCGCGCTCAGCGTGGCTGGCAACACACAGGGCTTTGTCATCGAAGGCAATCAGGCCGGTACGTTGACCTTTGGCGCGGTGGCCGGCAGCGACCTCAACGGCGACGGCCTGGCCGACCTGATCATCGGCAGCAGCAATGCGGATGTGAATGGCCTGACCGACAATGGTGCTGCCTTCGTGGTCTACGGCTCGACCTCGGGTGTCTTCTCAACCACCAAGGTCAGCCAGATGGGCACCAGCGGTGCCGATACGCTCACCGGCACCTCAATCAATGACTCGCTGATCGGCGGTCAGGGCAACGACGTGCTCTTCGGCAAGGGCGGCATCGATACGATCTATGGCGGTAGTGGCAATGACCGGATCGTACTCAATGCCGACAATGTGGTGAAACTCGGCCAGTCCGGTTCCAGCATCCGGGGCGGTCAGGGCATCGACACGCTGGCGCTGGAGGGAACGGACATCATCACCCTCAACCTCACCACCCTGAAGGACGGTGTGATCAAGGGCATCGAGAAGATCGACATCACCGGTGCGAGCAACAATACCCTGAAGCTGAACCTGACCGATGTGCTCAACCTGCATGATACGGACGAAAGCGCGTTCAACGCGTTCCAATCCATCACCGGCGCGACTGGGAAACAGCAGTTGATGATCGACGGCGATGCCGGAGACTCGGTGCAACTGGTCGGAGCCGGCCTGTGGGTGGACAGCGGCCAGGACTATACCGACGGCGGTGTCAGCTACAGCCTGTACAACTACAACGGTGCTGCGGTTCAGTTGTTGATCGACAACGCGGTCACCACGACCGTTCTCGCAGCCTAAGGTCGCAGGTCCATGTTCCAGGGGCAGCGACCCGATCCGGAGCAGGCGGTCAAGGCCCAGTCGCGTGGCGACTGGGCCAGGGCGGCCGAGCTCTATGAAGACCTGCTTGCCGAGCAGCCGGACGATCCGGTGTTGCTCGGCAACCATGGCCAGGTGCTGCGCAAGCTTGGCCGGGATGACGAGGCGCTGGTGCAATATGGCCGGGCGATCGAGAGCCCGGAGGCACCAGCGGCGGTCTGGTTCAATTATGGCAATGTGCTCTACGACAAGAGCAAGTGGGAGAAGTCTCAGGCCGCCTTCGAGCAGGCGCTGGCGCTGGAGCGGGAGGATGGCCCTGCCATCGTGCCCGCCACCATTCAACTCGCCCGCTGCGCAGTGCGGCAGGGCGAGTATGAGGAGGCGCGGCGACTGTTCAGCGATGTGCTGCGCCGCGACCCCAACAACTTCACCGCCTGGCTGGAAGCGGGCAATGTCTGCCGCCACCATGGCACGCTGGACGAAGCGCTCGATTTCTATCGCCGGGCGGCCGAGGCGGCACCCTCGCGCTATGGCGCGCATTTGAGCGTTGCCCGCGCGCTCGAACAGGTCGGGCGGGAGGATGAGGCGGTGCTCGCCTGGCTCAAGGCGCTGGATTGCGCGGGGCCGGACGATCATGCCGATATCCACCACCGCATGGGGCTCGGCCGGGCAGAGCGGGGCGAGTGGCACCGCGCTGTCGAAGGCTTCCGTCATGCGCTGACGGCAGCGAGCGATTTCCACGCCGCGCGGATCGATCTGGCCGATGCGCTCATGCAGATGGGCGCGACCGAGCAGGCCGAGCCGCTGTTCGCTCAACTGGAGGCGTTGGACCTCGAAGAGGAAGACGAGATCAAATTTGCCGGCACGCTGATGAAGCACAATCAGTACGACCGGTGCGACGCGGTGCTCCGCGCGCGGATCGAGAAGGATCCGGACAATTGGCGGGGCCATTTCAACCTCGGCAAGGTGCTCATCGAGGGGATGCGCACCGAGGAGGCCGAGGCCTGCTTCGCCAGGGTGGATGAGCTGGCTGGCGACGATGTGCCGGACATGCGGGCGATGCGCGGCTCGATTGCCGGCAAGCGCGGCGATGTCGACACCGCGCGCGATATTTATACCGAGCTGGGCGAGGAGGAAGGCCCGGAATCGCCGTTCCGTGGCTCGGCGGCGATGGCGGCGCTCTACAGCGAGACGATGACGGCGGAGGAGACCCGCGACTTCCATCAGAGGCTGTTCGCGCCGCTGGCCGAGGGCGCGAGGGCGGCGACCTCGTTTGCCAATGATCGCTCGACCGGGGCCGGCGCGGCCGATGCGGGGAAGCGCAGCCGTCGCCTGCGGGTCGGCTATGTCACGGGCGACATGCATGGCGAGCATCCGGTCAGCCTGTTCATGCGGCCGGTGCTGGCGCGGCATGATCGTGAGGCCTTCGAGATCACCGTCTATTCGCTGAGCCCGCTCACCGACGACATGACCCGCCGCGCGCGCGGCCATGTCGATCGCTGGCGCGATGCCGCGAGCATCAGCAACACGCGCCTCGCGCAGATGATCGAGGACGACGGCATCGACGTGCTGATCGACCTGATTGGCCACACCGGGCGCAACCGCGCGCCGCTGTTCGCCCGCCGGGCGGCGCCGGTGCAGGCGATGTTCCTGGGCTATCCCTCGACCACCGGCATTCCGAACATGGACTGGCTGATCAGCGATCCGGTGACCTCACCAAGCGACCATGCCCATCTCTACACCGAGCGGCTGCAGCATGTGCCGGGCTTTGTGTTTTGCTACGCGCCCGAACGGGAGTTTCCGTTCCCCGATTATGGCAAGACGCATTTGGAGCGCCCGCTCACCTTCGGGTCGTTCAACAATGTCTCCAAGCTCACCCCATACACCATTCGCCTGTGGGCCAAGGCGATCGTCGCCACGCCCGGCTCGCGGCTGGTGCTCAAGGGGCCGAGCTTCCTCGATTCGGTGGCGGTGAACCGCTTTGGCGACCTGTTCGTGGAGGCAGGCGTTGCCGCCGACCGGCTGGAATTCCGGGGGCCATCGAGCCTTGATGAGATGATGGCCGAATATGCCGACATCGACATCGCGCTGGACTGCTTCCCTTACAATGGCGGCACGACCAGCTGTCAGGCGCTGTGGATGGGCACGCCGGTGATCACGCTGGCCGGCGAGAGCTTCGTGCAGCGCATGGGCGCGGGGCTGATGAGCGCCATCGGCCGGCCCGAATGGGTGGCGCAGGACGAGGAGGCGTTCGTGGAGATCGCCGTCCGCCTGGCCTCGGATCGCGCCGCGCTGCTGGAGGAAAAGCGCAGCCTGCGCACGCGCTTCGCCGCATCGCCGGCCGGCGACATCGATCGGTACACGCGCGAGTTGGAAGACGTCTATCGCCGTATGTGGACCGACTTCGCGGCCGGGGGGGCATGACCCGCGAAGAGTTGGAAACCGGGGAGACGAATGGAGCGGCCTCGCGCTTCATGCTGGGGGCAGGGTAATGACCATATTCGATAGTGACTTCGAGAGCGTGGGGGCCGCCGTACCAAGATCGGCCGCCGGAATCGCGCTGATGGTGCGGCGGCTGGGGACGATGGAATCGGCCTATGCGCGGCTGATCTGGTCGCGCGCGCTGGCGGAAGCCATCGAGAAGATGGAGCACGCCTCTGCGACCGACCTGATCGACAGCGGGACGGGAGAAGGCGATGCCCGCCGTTCCGCGCGTCAGGGCGACACGCAGATCCTGCGGATGCTGCAGGCGCATATGAACCTGCGCAGCCCCAGCGCCGTGCGCCTGCTCATGTGGCTGATGGCCAATCCCGATGTGTTCCACGCGCCGCACGAACTGCGGGCGAGCCTGGGATTTGCGGAAAGCTCGATCAAGGTGTTCGTGTCCGAGCTGCGCAAGGCGTTTCGCAACAAGAATATGCCGGACCCGATCGTCTCCTTCTATCGGCGCGGCTATTGCGTGCCGGCCGATTGTGCGGCGCTGATCAAGGATGTCATCTCCCGCCTCGCCCTTGAGGAGACGAGCCTGGGGCGGATCAAGAGTCCGTCCTGAGGGGAGATGCATCGCGCGGAAGGTGCATGACGGGGTGGTTGCCGCACCACCTCCAACCCCTCCTCTGACGAGGAGGGGCTAAGATTGTGGTGATCAGAAGAAATAATGCTCGGTTGCGGCAGGGCTGGCATTGCGCCGGGCTGCTACCGATCCGGCACTGCGGTGGTTGGCGGATGGGACGCGGCGCTGCGCGAGGTCGCCGGCGCGGATGCGGCTCCAGATTCGCTCGACGATCTCACGCTCCTCGGGGCCGACCGCTACCGCATAGATGCTCGTGGTTTCGATATTGGCGTGGCCGAGCCATGACTGCACGAGATTGAGCGGCGCGCCAGCTCCGAGCGCGGCGACGGCAAAGCCATGTCGCAGGCCGCGCGGGCAGGCTTGCGGGCCTCTGATATGCGTCCGGTCCATATGCTCATGGACGTGGCGCCAGGCGGTGGTGCGGGACCAGCGCCAGAGGGGGGCGGCGCGATCATTGCCGGCAATATCGGTGAGCAGGCGCACCAGCCCCGACGAGATCGGCACGCGGCGGAAAATGCCTCTCTTCCGCTTCTTGAGGCTTTCGAAGATGACGACACAGGCGGCGGGGTCGATCCGCCCAAGGGTCAGGCAGAGCGCCTCCGAAATGCGGCATCCGGTTTCGGCGAGCAAGCGGCAGAAGGCATGGACGGAAGGCGGGGCAGTCTTTGCACTATCGAGGAAGCAGCTCATTTCGGATCGGTTCAAATATTTTCTGCAGCCATATTCGTCGAATACAGACCAGTTCATCGATTTTGTCCCCGTTGATGATCATTCTAATCTTGAACAGTCCCGTCATGATTTGGAGCGTGACGGATGCTGCTCAAATTATCGTTTCATTAACCATCAATTATCAAATCTGGACTTGGGCGGAAGGTCCCGCCGATCCGAAATGGATGCAATAGCACTTGATCTGCGGACGGGATGCGCGCGGCCGCGTCGCGCGGCCAAAGCCGTGCGGTGAAGCATCCAATATGGCGTAATATCCCCACCGCCTGTCGATCCGGTCCCGCTTGCGATGCGGGCCGGGCCAGGCAGCTTGTCCTGTGAGCGTCAGGCGGTGGCCTAGAGGCGCGGGCCTTGCACGGCGCCGCTGACCTTGGGCTTTTCCGCGCTGTTGAGCAGATCGATCAGGCCGCTCATCGGCGCGCCGGCCTTTGCGTAATCGAGCGCCGACATGCCGGCGAGGCGATCGCGGCGCAGCGGGTCGGCACCATTGGTGACGAGCAGCCGCACCATCTCCATATCGCGCATCTGCACCGCGCGGATCAGCGGGGTTTCGCCGCTGCTGTTGGTCTGGTTGGGATCGGCCTTGTGGGCGAGCAGCAGCTGCGCGCCTTCCACGAAGCGGCGTTCCACGGCGAGCATCAGGGGCGTGCGGCCGTTATTGTCGGTCAGGTCCGCGCGCGCGCCCTTGGAGAGCAGATAATTGGTCATCATCACGCTGCGTTGGCCGACCACGATCAGCAATGCGGTCTCGCCGCTGGTGCGATCCTTGGTGTTGATCGGGGTGACGCCGGGGGTTTCGAGCACTTCGGCAATCTTGGCGGTATCGCCTTTGCGCACCGCCTCGAGGAAGCGGTAGCTGTCGGAGAATTGCGCCATGGCGGGCTGTGCCGTCACCGCGCCGATCAGCGGCGCCAGCGCGAGCGCCAGTGGGCTGCCCATGCGGACCAACATTCCCCTGCGCCGATCGATCTTCACCCTGTACCCCTTCGCCTTGCGTTCGTCTCAAGCAGTTGCCTTGGCTCCAATAGCAGGGCATGGCTGGCCCTGTCATGAATAAAGCCTGCAAAAAAATCCTCGCGCTTTCCATCGGCTTGGCGCTGGCCGCTTGCCAGGGCCAGAGCGGCGGCAACCAGGCCGGCGGCAGTGAGTCGCTCCCTGCCGAGGGCAATCTCGTCGGCGCCCGGATCGGCGGGGATTTCACGCTGACCGACCAGAATGGCAAGAGCGTGCGCTGGGCGGATTTCCAGGGCAAATATCGCCTCGTCTATTTCGGCTACACCTTCTGCCCGGATGTGTGCCCGCTGGACCTCAACCGGATCATGCTCGGCTACCGGATGCTGGAGAAGGACCATCCCGAGGTTGCGGCCAAGATCCAGCCGATCTTCATCACCGTCGATCCCGAGCGCGACACCGTCGAAGTGGTGAAAGGCTATGTCGCGCATTTCCATCCCCGGCTCATCGGCCTCACGGGCACGCCCGAGCAGATCGAGAAGGTGAAAACGGACTTCGTGGTGGTCGCCAGCAAAGAGGGCGATCAGGCCGCCAAGCAGGATTATCTCGTCAACCACACCCGCACGCCCTTCCTGTTCGGGCCGGATGGCAAGCCCATCGCGCTCGTGCCGGTCGAGGAACTGGCTTCCGCGGATGAGACGGTGGCCAAGGGCGTGCACGATTTCCTCGTCCATTATGTCCGATGAGCTTCTGGGAGCAGCCTCTCGAAACGCTTGATCGCGCGCAGTGGGAGGCGCTGTGCGACGGTTGTGGCAAATGCTGTTTGCACAAGGTGGAGGATGCCGACACCGGACGCATTTACCCGACCAATGTCGCCTGCCGACTACTGGATCGGGATACCGCCCAGTGTAGCAATTACCGCCAACGCCGCGCGTTCGTGCCTGATTGCCTGCGGCTGAGCCGGGCCAATCTGCAGGACATCGAGTGGCTGCCACAGACCTGCGCCTATCGCCTGCGCGCCCATGACGAGCCCTTGCCGGACTGGCATTATCTGATCTGCGGGGATCGCGAGGCGGTGCATCGTGCCGGCCAGAGCATTCGCGGCTGGACGATCTCCGAGACGATCGCGGGCGATCTGGAAAATCACATTGTCGACCGCGCGCTCTGAGCACAGACTGACGCTGGCGGACGGGGCGGCGCTGTCCGTCGTCGTAATGCGCCACGGGCGAGCGCGGCGGATGAAGCTGCGGTTCGATGAGCTGGGCGACCGGGCCCTGCTGACCATTCCCCCGCGTGCCTCCCTGCCGCGCGCCTTGGACTGGGTCCGGGCACAAGGGGAGTGGATCGAGGGGCAGCGGGGCCGCAATGGCGGGCTTGTCACGCTGGCCGATGGCGCGCTCGTGCCCTTTGAAGGCACGCCGCTGCGCATCGTTGCGACCGGCGCGCGTACCCGGCAGGTGCGGGCAGAGCAAGGCGAGCTACTGGTGGGCGGACCGGTCGATCTGGCGGGTGCACGGGCGCTGCGCTGGCTCAAAACGCACGCGCGCACGGCACTGACGACCGAAACGCAGGCCCTCGCGACCCGGCACGGCCTGCCGCTGCGTCAGGTGGCAATTGGCGATCCCCGCGCGCGTTGGGGTAGTTGCTCGGTGGATGGCAACATCCGCTACAGTTGGCGGCTGATTCTGGCGCCCCCGCATGTGCGGCTGGCCACCGTGGCGCACGAGGTCGCGCATCTGGAGCATATGCACCACGGCCCTGAATTCCATGCGCTGGTGCGCGCGATTTCACCGGTGTGCCCGGATGCGGCCCGCGCCTGGCTGCGCGCTGAAGGGCGTAGCCTGCATCGCTATACCGCCTGAGCGACCGCGTTCTTGATCTGTGAAAAACGTCGAAGGGCGCGGCTCGCACCGCGCCCTTCCGTCGTTCTGGCTATGCCCGCTCAGAAGCGGCTGCGCACCGTGATGCCATAAGTGCGCGGCTCGGCGAGATAGGCCGAGAAGAGCTGGTTCGACATGGCGCCGAACCGACCCAGTTGCGCGCGCGACTGGTGATTGGGGCTGGAGCTTTGCAGCGGGCTGTTGAAGGCGACCTGGCTGTAATCGCTGTCGAACAGATTCTGCGCCCACAGCTCGATGGCCCAGGCCTGTCCCGGACCGCGCAGGCCGATGCGGGCATTGGTGACGATGTAGCCGTCCTGCGCCTTCTCGGGATAGAGGTCCGAGCCGGTGTTATAGTCGCCGGTGATCCGGTTATCGACATAGACGAGGCCGCTGAAGCCGCCGCCCAGCTCCGGTGTCCAGGCAATGCTGCTGGTCGCCACCCAGCGCGGCGCGTTGCTGTTATCCTGCCCTTCGAGCAGGAACAGCGCGGGATCGAGCGGCACCGAGCCATCCGCATTGCCGACGAGTTGGTCGGCGAACTTGGCGCGGGTATAGGTTACCCCCGCCGTGGCGCGCAGCGAGCGAACCGGCTGGACATAGGCCTCGATCTCGACGCCCTGGCTGATGAGGCCGGGCTTGGTCTCGGCGCAGGTGCCGTTCGCGGCCTTGGCGCCATCGCAGCCATTGATGTTCTGGACGACGAAGCTGGTGCCGTTGAAGGTGTTGAGCTGGAAGTTGCTGAACGCCTGCCGGAAGGCGGCGAGGTTGAAGCCCCATTCGCGGCGCGCATATTTGAGGCCGATCTCGTAAGCGTCGACCGTCTCCGCGCCGAAGGCGAGGCTCGCCGCATCGGCATTGCTGCGTGGCGAGAAGTAAGTGATCGGCGCGATGCCGGTGCCGACCCCGGTATTGCCCAACTCGAACCGGTCCAGATTGTAGCCGCCCGCCTTATAGCCGCGCGAATAGCCGCCATAGACCATCAGGCCGCCGCCGACCTTGTAGGAGAGAACGGCAGTTCCCGAGAATTTGCCCTCGGTCTGCCGGTCCTGCAGGTCGAGCGTGTTGAGGCCGGTGCTGGCATTGCCCAAGCAGCCGAGCGTCAGGATGCCGCCGGCCAGCTGCGCGGCCGAGCCGAGCGCCGGATTGGTCGCGATGCCCGGCAGGGCGGAGGCCTGTAACGCGGCGCAGGTCGCGTTGTTATTGTTGAGATCGCCCGAGAAGCGCTTGGTCTCGCGCGTGTAGCGCACGCCCAGGGTCAGATCGAGCGCATCGGTGAGATGGATGATGTTGTGGGTGAACAGCGCCCAGTTCTCGCTGCGCTGATAATAGCGGCTGTCGGTATCGCCGGCCCCGTTGGGGATGGTCGCCAGCGCGGTAAGGCCGGTACCGAGGCCACCCGAAATCGCGCCCGCCTGCGCTGTTGCCGTCGCATTGGCCACCGTTGGCGAGGCACCCTGGCCGATCGCCCGGGCGTAGATGGAGGCATAGAGGCCGGCATTCAGACTGGCTTGCGTTGCGCTGATCAGGTTGCCGACGTCCGGCGTGAGCGCGTTGCCGTCGATCGGCGCGGCGCACAGGCTCAGCTGGGCGGGTGAGAGGTTGCTGGCGGCGCCGGTGCCGGCCATCAGGCGGCAGGCTGCGAAGCGGCCATAATCAGCGCCGAAGCGGATGTTGTCGCGCAGCGTCAGCTTCTCGTTGGCGTAATAGCCGCCCACCAGCCAGTCGAGCATGCCGCCCAGCGCCGAACCCTGCAGGCGCAATTCCTGCGTGAAGGTGCGGAACTGGCGGAAGGTGCCTGGGTCACGATAGAGCAGGTCGGCGGTGGAATAATCATAATCGCCATAGTCGGATGACTTGTAGTCGCGATAGGCAGTGATGCTGGTCAGCTTGGCATTGCCGAAATCATAATTGATCTCGCCCGAGAGACCCCAATCCTCCAGCTTGCTCACATAGTCCCGGCCCGGCGTGATGCTGATGTTCCGCTGATAGGGGTCCTGGGCATAGGGCGTGGGGCCATTGGGGAAGCGCGTGCCGAGCGCGCTCAGGATCGTGACGATGCGGTTGGTGGCGTTCTGCGTATAATTGGTGGGCGAGCTGCCCACTTCCTCGCCGGTGTCGATATAGACAGCGCCGCAGCAGCTTTCGTCGCGGTTGGTGTAGTCGCCGATCAGCCGGACGGAGAGCGCATCCGAGGGCTCGAAGAGCAGCTGCCCGCGCAGGAAATAGCGGTTGCGGTCATTGGTGTCGCCGATCTTGGCGCCCGAGGCATCCACGATGTTCAGGAACCCGTCGCGCCGCGAATAGACGCCGTCGATGCTGGCGGCGATCGTCTCGCTCAGCGGACCGGTGATCCGCCCGGCGAGCCGCCACGCTTCATAATTGCCGAAGCTGGCTTCCGCGCTGCCGCCCCATTGGAATTCCGGCGCCTTGCTGACGATGTTGAGCAGGCCGGCCGAGGCATTGCGCCCGAATAGCGTGCCTTGCGGGCCGCGCAGCACTTCCACCCGCTCGATCTCGCCGAGATCGGTCAAGCCCGCGCCCGTGCGGGAGCGATAGACGCCGTCGATGAACACCGCGACCGAGCTTTCCAGACCCGGATTGTCGCCCACCGTGCCGACACCACGGATGCGCGCGGCGCCATTGGCTTCCGATCCGGTGGAGGAGACGAGCAGCGAGGGCGCAAGCTGGTTGAGCTGGCGAATGTCGTTCGCGCCGCTGTTCTGCAACGATTGGGCGGTCACGGCTGAGACGGCGATCGGCACATCCGAGAGCGGGCTGGCGCGCCGCGTGGCGGTGACGATGATCTCGCCCATATTGCTCTCATCGCCGCTCTGCGCGGTCGCATCGCTGGCGTCCTGAGCAAAGGCGGGGGTCGCAAGGGCGCATAGCAGTGCGGCAACACTGGCAGACGCAATGAGGGATGGCTTGGGCATCATTCGCTCTCCTGCACGTTTGTCCGGTCCGGCATTTGTGCCGGTTATTCGAGAGCATATGCCAATAGCCATAGGGCGCAACTCCCTCATTTCCGGGATTTAGCGGTTTGTTGCATAAGGGTTACAGTCGGCGGAGGCCGCTTATCGCCAAAGAGCGAAACGCAGCAGCCGATCCTCCAACGCGATAAGCGCTTCGCTGTTCCGGCCGACAAGAGAGGCGATTGCCGGTGACGCTGCGTCAAGGCCACCGGTGAACGCTCCGAAGGCGGGCACGATGATCTTGCTGCCGCCCTTCACGAAGCAGCGCCGCGAGATATGCCGCCCGCGCAGGCTCATCCGCAACTTGGGATGAAAATGTCCGGAAATTTCCGGTCGGGCCTCACCGGGCATGGCTTCATGGCGCAATATGACGCCATCCACGAGCGCTTCCGCCCGATTTTCACCCCCCAGCGGCGAATCAACGCCCGAGGCGCCGAGGGGATCGTGATTGCCGGTGATCCAGGTCCAGCGATAGGTGGCCGTCAGCTGCGCGATCCGCGCGCGCGTCTCGCCGCTCATCCGCTCGTGCGCGCCGCCATCGTGGAAGCTGTCCCCCAGGCACCAGATCTCCCGCGGTTGGGTGAGGGCGATCACCGCCGTCAGCGCATCCAGCGTGGCGCGGCTATCATAAGGCGGCAGCATCTGGCCGCGCCGGGCGAAGGCGCTGGCCTTCTCGAAATGAAGATCGGCAACGATGAGCGCGGCCCGCTCCTGCCAGAACAAAGCACCTTGGGGCAAAGCCTGCCAGCTCTGGCCGGCAAAGCTGAAGGCCGGGCCACAGCCTGCCGCGCGCGGCATGGGTTGATCGATGAGTGGGGACGACCTCATGGCCCTGCTATGCCGTCGCAGCGGGCATGGCGCAATCGGGCAGTTGAACAAAAGTGGAACTTTTGCGATGGCCCGCAGGCTCTGGCCCTCCCCGCTCGGCTGGTGTAGGCGCGCGCGCATGTCGCACGAACCCGTATCCCTGCTGACCGTCGCCGCTTTCTACCGCTTCGCGCCCTTGCCCGACCCGGAGGCACTCGCGACCGAACTGCGCGCGCTGGGCGCCACACTGGACCTCTCCGGCTCTATCATCCTCGCGCAGGAGGGCATGAACGGCACCATCGCGGGGTCGGCCGATGCGGTGGAGCGCCTGTTCGAGCGCCTGCGCGCCGAGCCGGGTTTCGCGCCCCTGGCGCCGCGCCTGCACAGCACGGAGCGGCATCCGTTCGCGCGCTGGAAAGTGAAGGTAAAGCCCGAGATCGTGACCATGGGCCGGCCCGGTGTCGATGCCGCGCAGGGCGCGGGCACGCATGTGCCGCCGGCGCAGTGGAACGCGCTGATCAGCGATCCGGACACGATCCTCATCGACACCCGCAATGATTATGAGGTGGCGCTGGGGCGGTTCGCCGGCGCCGTCGATCCCATGACGGCGAGCTTCGGCGACTTCCCGGACTGGTTCGATGCGCAGGCGGCGCAGTGGCGCGCGGAAGGCCGCAAACCCCGGATCGCGATGTATTGCACCGGCGGCATACGCTGCGAGAAGTCGACAGCCTATGCCCGCGCGCAGGGTTTCGAGGAGGTCTATCACCTCAAGGGCGGCATCCTCGCCTATCTCGCTGAGGTCGAGGAGGCCGCCAGCCTGTGGGACGGCGCCTGCTTCCTGTTCGATGAGCGCGTCGGGATTACCCATGGCGAGCAGGTCGTCCCGGCCGCGCTGTGCCCGGCCTGCGGGCAACCGCTTGCCGGAGGCGCGGATGAGGGAGGCTCAGCGCCCGCTTGCGTCCGCTGCGCCGGTCTCGGCGAAGTCTAGCCTGCCCCGTCGCCGGGCATCGCCGCCGGCGAGGTGGAAATCGACATGCCGCTGGCCGAAATCGATCGCGATCCGGTCGAACAGGCGCAGCATTCCCATGCCGAGCAGCATGGCGGGCCGCTCGCCCAGACCAAGCTCGGTAAAGGGCGCGGCATCCAGGAACAGCATCGGCACATTGTCGAGCGTCGCGTCGCCGATGGTGAGTTGGCGGACGACGGCGAACTGGGCCGGCACGTCGACGCCGGTGACGCTGGTCAGCACAGTGGGCGTTGGCGGCACCACCAGCCGCTTGGCCTTGAGGCTGCGGAACAGCGCCATGTTGCCGACGCTCTGCTCGGCACCGGTGTCGAGGATCACGTCTACCTTACGCCCATCCACCCGCGAGTTCATCAGGATCAGCTGGCCATAGCGGCTGCGTGCTCGCACCACGATGGCGTCCTTCTCGTCACGCACGGCGGATGAGCGGCGGCTGCGGCTGACTTCCATGCGGCGCTGGTTGAAGTCGAGGATGAGGCGCTTGTCCGCGAGGCTGTCCAGCCCGATGATCCCCAGGCTCCCCATGTCCGCGCGAGCGATAGTGAGCGCGGCGAGCGAACTGACCGCATGATCGCCAAAGCGCAGATCGCTCAATTGAACGGATGAGACCGTGACGCGCCCGGCCATGCTGATGATCTCGACCGGCTGGAGCGGCGGCAGCATCAGCCGCGTTGCCAGCTCCGTGGCGATGATGGTGCGCTGGGAGCCGGTATCGATCATGAACGGATAAGGGCCGCGCTCGCCGATCCGCACCGGCATGGTCATCCGCATCCCCGGATCGCCGCCGATGGGCATGACCGGCTCGTTGAGGTCGAAGGTGCTGGGATCGACCGGTATCTCAGGACCACGCGGCGCGATGACGAAATGGTCGCTCGCGCTCGGGATTTGGCTGGCGATGCCGAACGGCCCGGTCAAAGCCGCAGCGGCCGTGATTACAGCCTTTGCCAGGGTCAGCCGAAGCGTCGAGCCGAAAACCATCCCCAAGGTCTCCCAAGACGGGCAGCTTATCACGATTTTGTGGTCCCGCCAAAAGGATCGAGGCGGGCGCAGGCGATGCTAGCTGGGCGGCGCGTCGGGCGTCATGGCAATGCGGGCGAGCGATTCGGCCTCCGCGAGCAGGCTGTCGTCGGTCTGGGGGCCGGCCACATGCTCGCGCCCGATCATGATCAGCACCGGCACGGCCAGCGGGCTCACCCGGTCGAGCGGCTTGTGCAGCATGGTGGCGCTGGCCCGGTCGATCAGCTCACCAAGGCGCCCCACGTCAGTCATGCGCGCGCGGGCATCGGCCCAGGCGGCCTTGAGCAGCAGATGTTCCGGCTCATAGCGGCGCAGCACATCGTAGATGAGGTCGGTCGAGAAGCTGACCTGCCGCCCGGTCTTGCGCGCGCCCGGCTGCTGGCGTTCGATGAGGCCGGAGATCACCGCGACGTCGCGAAAGGCCCGCTTGAGCAGGCTGCTTTCCTCGACCCAGGCGATGAACTCGCGGTCGAGAATGTCGGCGGAAAACAGCGGTCGAGGGTCTGTGACCGGCTCCAGGCCGTAGACGGCTAGCGCATAATCGTTGGACACGAAGCCGACGGGCTTGAGGCCGCGCTCTTCCATGCGGCGGGTGAGCAGCATGCCGAGCGACTGATGCGCATTCCACCCCTCGAAACTGTAGACCACCATGTGATGCAGCCCCTCATGCGGGAAGGTCTCGACCAGCAACTGCTCGGGCTGCGGCAGGACGGAGCGGACCGCCTGCATCGCCAGCCATTCATGAACATCGGGCGGGAAGCGGTTCCATTGCGTCGGGTCGGCCAGGAAAGCGCGCACGCGGCCGGCCAGATGCGTCGACATTGCCATGCGCGTGCCGCCCCAGCTTGGAATGCGGGCCTGCTGGGATGTCGCCTTGACGAACAGCTCGGCCTCGGTCTGGCGGACCAGCTCCAGTGAGAGGCCGGAAAAGAAGAAGCGATCGCCCGGGCTGAGCGTCGCGGCAAAGCTCTCCTCCACCGTGCCGAGCTTGCGACCGTTGCTGAAGCGCACATCGAGCGCGGGTTGATCCACGATGATGCCGGCGTTAAGCCGATGCTGCTGGGCAAGGCGGGGATGGGCAATGCGCCAGAGGCCTTCGGGCGTGCGGACGAGGCGCTGGAACCGGTCATAGGCGCGCAGGGCATAGCCACCGGTGGAGACGAACTGGAGAATGTCCTCAAGCTGGGCCGCGTCCAGCCAATCATAAGGCGTGGCGGTGCGGATTTCGGCAAGTAACGCGGCAGGATCGAGCGGGCCGGCGCAGGCGAGCCCCATGATGTGCTGGGCCAGCACATCGCGCGCGCCGGGGCGAAAATCGTCGGCATCGCGCTCGCCGCTCATCACGGCGTCCCAAGCGGCCTGCGCTTCGAGATATTCAAAGCGGTTGCCGGGGATGACGATCGCCTTGCTCGGCTCATCCATCCGGTGATTGGCGCGGCCGATCCGCTGGAGCAGGCGCGAGCTGCCCTTCGGCGCGCCCATCTGGATCACGCAGTCGATGTCGCCCCAATCGATGCCCAGATCGAGACTGGCGGTGGCAACAAGGCCGCGCAGCTTGCCGGCCGCCATCGCGGCCTCCACCTTGCGGCGCGCCTCGCGGGAGAGGCTGCCATGGTGGATGCCGATGGGCAGGGTATCCTCATTCTCCGCCCACAATTCCTGAAAGATGAGTTCAGCCAGACCGCGCGTGTTGCAGAACACCAGCGTCATGCGGTGCTGGCGGATGATGTCGATCACCTGCCCCGCCGCATATTTGCCGCTGTGGCCGGACCAGGGCACGCGGTCCTGCGGCATGAGAATAGTGAGGTCCGGCGCGGCGCCCGGCTCGCCTTCGACCAGCGCCACTTCCGCCTGCGCGCCGGCGGGCGCCAGCCACCGTCGATACGCATCGGGGTCGCCTACGGTTGCCGACAGGCCGACGCGGCGCAGGCCGGGGGCGATGCTCTGCAGGCGAGCGAGGGTCAGGGCGAGCAGATCGCCGCGCTTGCCGCTCGCAAAGGCATGGATCTCATCGATGATGACGGTTTTAAGGGACGCGAAGATCAGGTCCGCGTCCGGGTAGCTCAGCAGCAGGGAGAGCGATTCGGGCGTCGTGAGCAGGATGTGAGGCGGCTTGGCCCGCTGCCGGGCCTTGCGATCGGACGGCGTATCGCCACTGCGCGTCTCGATGCGGATGGGCAGGCCCATCTCGCTGACGGGCGTGAGCAGGTTGCGCTGCACATCCACGGCCAGCGCCTTGAGCGGGGAGATATAGAGGCTGTGCAGGCCTTCTGTCGGCGCCTCCGCGAGGTCGGCCAGCGTGGGCAGGAAGCCGGCGAGCGTTTTGCCGGCTCCTGTGGGCGCGACGAGCAGAGCATGGCGCCCCGCCTGCGCTGCCTCCAGCATCGCCTGTTGATGGCGACGGACGGACCAGCCCCGCCGGTCGAACCATTCGGTAATGAGGGGCGGCAGGGATGGGGTCATGTGCGCGCGGGGGGCCATGCCTTCAATGTGGATGCCCCGCCATGCTTACTCAAGCCCGCGTGGAAGAGGGCTCCTTACCATCCCGGCGCTTGTCTTCACGGTCGAGACTGTCGCGCAGGTCCTTCGCGGCGCGGTCGCTTCGCGCTTCGTCGCCCGGTTTGGTATCGCGCTTGTTGCGCCAGATTGCGTAGACCAGCACCGCGGCAAACAGGACTGGCCCGACAACGGTCATGAGGCTCCAGAGGCTGCCCATGTTTCTCTCCTATTTTCCAAACCCATTAAACGCATGGGCGCCGCCTGAGTTTCGCGGCTGGCCGCGCAGCCGGTTCGGCGCGCCTCGCTGCGTGGCGGATGGCGGGCGGTCAGCCAAAAAAAAGGCCGCCCCGAAGGACGGCCTGGAAGTTTTAGGAGAGGATGCCTGAAAGGCAGGAACTGTATGCGTTACATACGAATTTCCTGCAATTGCGAAATGAAGAGTGTTGATTGCACAATTTGCAATCGACCTCTTCAGTCTACGCATCTGGTTGACGTTAATGCCCAGCGGCGGGACCACGCTCCAGACCAGAAAGTGCAAGCTGTTCATCGACTTGCGCCAGCAGGCGGTCCAGCGCGTCGGCGTCGCGCGCCTCCGCGCGGGCGACCAGAACGTCCTGTGTGTTGGACGCACGCAGCAGCCACCAGCCGTCCGGCGTGGTGACGCGCGCGCCATCCGTGGAATCGATCGTCGCACCGGATTCTGCGAGTCGGCGCAGCACTTCCTCGATCACGGCGAATTTGCGGCTCTCATCGACCTGGAAACGCAGCTCCGGTGTGTTGACCATGGCCGGCATGGCACCGCGCAGCTGCGTTACACTGCGCCCCAGCGTGCTGGCAGCGCGAATCAGGCGAACGGCCGCGTACAGGGCGTCGTCGAAGCCATAATATTCGTGCTTGAAGAAGATGTGGCCGCTCATCTCGCCAGCGAGCGGGCTACCCGTCTCCTTCATCTTGGATTTGACGAGGCTGTGGCCGGTTTTCCACATCAGCGGCTTACCGCCCAGTTCCGCCACCCGGTCGAACAGCGCCTGGCTGGCCTTCACATCGGCGATGATCGTGGCGCCCGGTTCAGCGGTGAGCACCGGCTCGGCGAGGATGGCAAGAAGCTGGTCGCCCCAGATGATGCGCCCTTCGCCATCGATGGCGCCGATCCGGTCACCATCGCCATCGAAGGCGAGGCCGAAATCGAGGCCCTTCTCCGCGACCAGCGCGCGCAGGTCGACAAGGTTCTTCTCCTCGGTGGGGTCCGGGTGGTGATTCGGGAAATTGCCGTCGACATCGGTGAACAGCGTGTGGTGCTCGCCGGGCAGCAGCTTCACCAGCCGGTCGATCACCGGGCCGGCGGCGCCGTTGCCGGCATCCCAACCGATCTTGTAGGCCTGCCCGTCAAAGCCTTCCATCAACCGGGCGACGTAACGGTCGAGAATGTCGACCTGCTCGCTGCCGGCGCTGCCTTCGACCCAGTCGCCCGCGGCCGCCATCGTGCCGAGGCTCTGGATGTCCTTGCCGAAGAAGGGGCCTTTCTGGAGCACCATCTTGAAGCCATTGTAATTGGCCGGGTTGTGGCTGCCGGTGATCTGGATGCCACCGTCCACATCCAGCACCGCCTCGGCATAATAGAGCATCGGCGTCGGGCCGAGACCGATGCGGACCGCGTGAATGCCGCTGTCATTGAGGCCGCGCACCAGCGCTTCTTCCAGCATCGGCGAGGAGAGGCGCCCGTCATAGCCGACCGCGACGGCCCGTCCGCCGAGCCGCGCGACACGCGTGCCGAAGCCCCGGCCGATGGCATAGGCATCCGCCTCGCCCAGCGTTTCGTCGATGATGCCGCGAATGTCATATTCGCGCAGCGTGGTCGGATGGAATTGATGCGTCATGAAAAGTCCCGGAGAAGGTCGAAGGAAAGCGAACCGACTAGCTTATGTTTCTTGCGATTTTAGCAACGTATCACGCGCAGCATTGATCCGCGCGGCGAGGCCGGGCGATCCGCCGGCGTCCGGATGATTTCTGGCGATGAGCTTGCGATGCGCGGCGATGATCTCGTCGCGGCTGGCATTGATCGACACGCCAAGCAGGTCGGCCGCTTCCGCCCGGCTGAGATCGCGCGCGCTCAGGGGAGCGGGAGAGGGCGCGCCCCCGCCTACCAGACTGTCCCCAAAGCGCAGCCACAGGCCGGAGACGGTCGCGACCAGCGCGCCTGTCACCGCCATGCCCTTGGTCATCATGATCGTGCCGATCAGCGTGCCGGCGATGCCCAGCCAGGCCGCCGGCACCTTGCGCCCGCTCTTGCGGAGGCGGTACCAGAACCAGAAGCCCAGCCCGCCCAGTGCGACAGCGAGCAGCAGCATGCCTCAGGCGGCGCTCTTTTTCTGGGGAGCCCCGCCGAGCATCGGCAGCGCAAGGCCGGCGATCATCTCGCGCAGTTCCTGCCGTGCCGCCAGATGGCTGACGCCGAGCTCACCGAGATGGCCGCGATCGAGCAAAGTCAGGCCCGAGGGGAAAAGTTCGCGGAAGATCACGCGCTCGGACAGCCCGGGAATGACGCGGAAGCCCACGCGGCGGGCGAGTTCCGAGAGCGCATCGCCGACGCGCTTCTGGTTGCGCGCTTCCATGTGATGCAGGCGGTTACGCAGCACCACCCAGTCGATCGAGGCGCCATCGGCCTTCGCGCGGGTCTTGCGGGTTTCCCACATCAGCTCCGAGTAGAAGCTCAGCCGCTTGACCTTGAAATTCTCAGGATCGACCTGCCCGATGAGGTCGAAATCGACAAAGCTGTCGTTCATCGGCGTGACGAGCGTGTTCGCCGCCGCCGCGGCATAACGCGCCATCGGATCATCGCGGCCGGGCGTGTCGATGATGACGACCTGCGCCTGGCTGGCGGCCTTGGCGATCGCCTCGTTGAGGCCCGCCGTGCTGTCGCCATCATAAACGGCGTAGCTGGGGGAGGGCAGGTCCACCTCACGGCGGCGCGCGGTCGCCTCGCGATTCTCAAGGTAGCGGGCAGAGGTGCGCTGCCGGTGATCGAGATCGATCAGGGCCACGGACACGTCCTGCGCAGCCAGCGCGACGGCGGTGTGGACGCAGGTGGTGGATTTGCCTGTGCCACCCTTTTCATTGGCAAAGACGATGAGATGCGGCGCGGCGCTGGACATGGGCTGGGTCGAAACTCTTCCTGGGTGGTTACGGCCTCTTGACCGTCCGGTCAGGACAAGCGAAGCCAGCCCCGACCTTCTCCGCCGGCCTTATCGGAGCCTCGTGCCGCGTGCAAATCTTCCGTGACCTTCCCTCGCTCAGAACCGGTCTCGCCTCGCTGCGGGCGGATGCGGGCCGCATTGCCTTCGTCCCCACCATGGGTGCGCTGCACGCTGGGCACATGGCGCTGATCGCGGAAGCGCGGCGCCGGGCGAGCCATGTCGTCGCGTCGATCTTCGTCAATCCCACCCAGTTCGGCCCCAATGAAGATCTGTCGGCCTATCCCCGCCGCGAGGAGAGCGATGCGGCGATGCTGGCGCAGGCGGGCGTTGCCGCCCTGTGGCTGCCGGACGTCGCGACCATGTACCCTGCCGGCTTCACCAGCCATGTGAATGTCGATGGCCTCTCCGCGCGGCTGGACGGCGAATGGCGGCCAGGCCATTTCGAGGGTGTGGCGACGGTGGTCACCAAGCTCTTCAATCAGGTCCGGCCGGACATCGCCTGTTTCGGCGAGAAGGATTATCAGCAGCTTGCCATCATCCGGCGGATGACGCGCGATCTTGACCTGGGGGTAGAGATCGTCGGCGTCGAGACGCAGCGCGACCATGACGGCCTCGCTCTCTCGTCCCGCAACGCCTATCTCACTGCCGACCAGCGCGTGCGCGCGGCGGCCTTACCTGAGACGCTGGTGGGGGCCGGGGAAGGCATCAGCGCCGGCGAGGATGTTGCCGCCGTGCAGGCCTGGGCGATCCGCTACCTGCTCGATTCGGGCTTCGATTTGGTCGATTATTTCCTGCTCAGCGATGCTGACACGCTGGAGCCGATGACCCGGCTGGACCGGCCCGCCCGCCTGCTGGTGGCGGCGCGGATTGGCAGCACGCGCCTGATCGACAATATCCCCATCCACCCCTGAAGACATGCCCGAGCAAATCCGGGCGCAAACATCCCTTCTGCTACGTTAACCATTTCGCAAGAGCTGGCGTGCTTGGTTGCGGTATCGCGAACCTGTTTTTGGGGGGAATTCGTGGGTACAAGCATGAACAATGCCAAGGTCCTGATCGAAAGCCGCGTGCGCGCCGCGCTCGGCAATGCGCAGGCCTGTTTCGATCTTGGCGTGGCCTATAGTTGCGGCACCGGCGGCCTGTCCGTCGATCTTGTCGAAGCGCATCGCTGGTTCAATCTCGCCGCACAGGCAGGCAGCCGCGAGGCACAGACCTGTCGCGCTGAAATCGCCGAAGAAATGACCGCACGGGAAATCGCCGAGGCCCAGCGCCTCGCGCGCGCCTGGACGATCGAGACCAGTCAGCGCGTCGCGGCCTGATCGGCTTTAGCCCGCGTCTCCGCCCTTGCGGAACGGCGCGCGTTCATCCAGCCATTCGCGTTCATCCGCGACGGCGGCGGCCTCACGCTCGACGAAGTCCGCCACGGCGCGCCTGAAATCGGGATGCGGGATGTAATGCGCTGAATAGGTCGGCACCGGCCGATAGCCGCGCGAGAGCTTGTGCTCGCCCTGTGCGCCGGCCTCGACGCGGGCAAGGCCCCGCGCAATGGCGGCGTCGATCGCCTGATAATAGCAAAGCTCGAAGTGGAGGAACGGCACCTCCTCGTTGCAACCCCAGTAACGCCCGTACAGCGCATCGCCGCCGATGAGGTTGAGGGCCCCGGCAATCGGCCGTCCGTTACGATAGGCGAAGATCAGCAGAACCCGGTCCGCCATGCGCGCGCCGAGCAGCGAGAAGAAGGCGCGGGTGAGATAGGGGCGGCCCCATTTGCGGCTGCCGGTATCCTGGTAGAAATCCCAGAAGGCATCCCAATGTTGCTCCTCGATGGCGTCGCCGGTCAGGTGGCGGATGTCCAGCCCGGCCTGCGCCTTGGCCCGCTCCTTGCGCAGATCCTTGCGGTGGCGGCTGGAGAGACGGGCGAGAAAATCATCGAAGCTGGCATAGCCTTCATTGGCCCAGTGGAACTGGCTGCCCTGGCGGATGAGCCATCCCGCCGCGCGGTACAGCGCGCATTCCTCCGGCGTGATGAAGGTCGCGTGGGCGGAGGATAGTTCATTCTGGTCGACTACCGCCTCGATGCCCGCGATCAGCGAGGGGCCTTTGCTGGCGTCGCGCAGGAGCAGGCGCGGGCCCGGCACGGGGGAGAAGGGCGCGGCGATCTGCAGCTTGGGATAATATTGCCCGCCCGCACGCTCCCAGGCGTCCGCCCAGCCATGGTCGAAGACATATTCGCCCTGGCTATGGCCCTTGAGATAGGCCGGCGCTGCGGCGATCAGCTTGCCGCTGCCGTCCTGAATGGTGATCGGCGCTGGCGACCATCCCGTGCCGGGGCCGACGCTGCCCGATTCTTCCAGGGTGGAGAGGAAGTCGTGGCTGACGAAGGGATTATCCGGGCCGGCGCAAGCGTCCCACTGCGCCTTGTCCAGCGCCGCGACGGATTGGGTGAGGTGGACGGTCAGCGCGTCGCTCATGAGGACGGCGCCTCTCGGTGCGCCAAGGAGGGCGGAGAGCGAAACGGAGCGACGTCGTGCAGCACGTGCGGAACATGGGGCGTCTGGCGCGAAATTGCCAGTGCCCGCAGGTCCATCGCACCCAAGGCCGCCAACATGCCGGCCGGGCGCGGTAGCTCAGTCGCGAATCTGCACGATGGCGTCGATTTCCACCGATGCATCCAGCGGCAGCACCGGCACGCTCACGGCGCTGCGGGCGTGGCGGCCGGCATCGCCGAAGATGCGGACCATCATTTCCGAGGCACCATTGGCGACCTTGGGCTGATCGGTGAACTCAGCGGTGCTTGCGACAAAGGCGCCGAGCTTCACGATGCGCTCGACCCGGTCGAGATCGCCCCCCAGCGCCGCTTTCATCTGCGCCACCAGCATCAGCGCGCAGCGTTCTGCAGCCGCGACGCCCCAGTCGAGATCGCGCTCGCCGCCGATCTTGCCTTTCATCAGGGCGCCATCGGCTGCGAAGGGCAGCTGGCCGCTGATGTGCAGCAGGTTGCCGGTCTGCACCGCAGCCACATAAGCGGCGACGGGGGCGGCGGCTTGCGGAAGGGAGATATTCTCCGCGGCGAGGTGTTGGTCGATCTTGCTCATGGGCGGAGCCAGAGCATGAGGCCGCAGATGCGTCAAGACCGGCTAGGACAACGCCCCGGTGGCAATCGCGTCATACTCGTCGATGCGGGCCATGATCCATGCCTCGGCACGGTCCCAGTCGTCGATCCGCTCATGCGCCTCGCGCACCGGCTCGACATGGGGGGCGAACTCGGGCTCGCCGACCATGTGCAGCCGCCAGCATTCCGGAACGTCCCGCGCAACGGAAACGTGATTGGCGCCCAGATCGTCTATGAAGATGCTCAGGCCCGGCTTGCGCTCGTCCAGCAGCTTGCGCACCGCCGGCCCCTTGCCGCCGCGATTGCCGATCACCGGATAGGGTAGGCCGTGCGCATGGATCTGGTCGGCGCGGGCCTGCGCGCGTTCCTCGCCGATATTGGTGACGATCACGATGTCCGCCCGCTGTGCGATTCGGGCCATCGCCTCCACCGCGCCGCGAATCGGCGTCTGGCGATACATCTCCGTCTCGAAAAAGGCGCCTAGCAACGTCCAGACCAGTTCGCGCTCGATCAGGTCGCCGCTGGTCTTGTGGCGCAGCGCGCGCTCGAAGCCGCCGGAGAAGCTGAAGTCGATGCCGTGCTGCTCTTCCAGCCAGGACCGGAAGGGGACGACCATGTGCATCAGCACTTCGTCGCAATCGCTGATGATGAGCGGACGGCTCATCGGCCGAGCCGCTCGCGTGCGGCGACGAGATCGGCCGGTGCGACCGCCAGCGCCTCCGCGCAGGCCAGCAGGTCCGGCTCGTGATTGATGACGAAATCCATCAGCGCGCCCAGCGTGGCCGGGTCGGTCAGGGCTTGCCGCAGCGCATCCGGCTCCAGCCCGGTGAGACTGAGCATCCGTTCGGCACGGACCGAATCAGCCACAATCCATCCCACGAGGCGCAGCGCCATGGTTTCATCATCTTGAGGGATCGGATAGGTCCGCATTGTTCACCTGTATGCCGGGCAGCGGGAGGTTCTCCCCTGCGCGGCTGCAAAAATGGCTTCGTCCATCGGCATAAGGACTGTTCGTGTCAAAACGCATATTGGTTGTCGAGGACAATGAGCTCAACATGAAGCTCTTTTGCGACCTGCTCCGCGCGCATGGCCATGAGACAGAGCCCGTGCGGGACGGACGGGAGGCCTTTGCCCGCGCATCCGCCTTTCAGCCCGATCTCATCATCACGGATATCCAGTTGCCGCATGTGAACGGTCTGGACCTCATTGCCTCCTTCCGCGCGGACGCGGCTCTGGCAGAGACGCCGATCATGGCTGTGACGGCCTATGCCGCCCCGGGCGATGAAGCGCGGATTCGGGAGGCAGGGGCGAATGCCTATGTCTCCAAGCCGATTTCGGTGCTCATGTTCATGAATGTCGTCAACGGACTCATCGCGCCGACTGCGCTGGCGAGCTGAGCCTACCCGGCCCGCCATCGCCCCACTTCATCGTCACGCTGCCGCACGCAAAAAGGCCCGGATCGCGCGATCCGAGCCTGAAGCGTCATGCACAAGCGAGCGGACCGACAGGCCCGCCGCGGCACTTACTTAATCTTGGCTTCCTTGAACTCGACGTGCTTGCGCACGACGGGATCATATTTGCGGAAGGTGAACTTCTCGGTCTGCGTGCGGGGATTCTTCTTGGTCACGTAGAAGAAGCCCGTGTCAGCGGTGCTGACCAGCTTGATCTTCACTGTGGCGGGCTTCGCCATGGCCAATTCCTCAAATAATTGAGCGACCTCCCTGCGGGCAGGTGCGGTGCGCTGACATACATGCAAAAGACGGGCTCCGCCTCTGGCGAGACCCGTTCGGCGGCGGCCAATGCGGGAAAAGCCGGCCCTTGTCAAGGGAAGGAGTCGCCGCAGTCGCCGCTCTTCGCTGCAAAACCGAAGCTTAACGATGGGCGCTTATGGTGCCGTTGTCACAAGCCTGACTCGCGAGGCTGGCAAGAACCGATTCGCGATGGACAAGGCGGGATGGGAGAATCGGGATGTATCAAGGCTCGGACCGTCTGGTTCGCGATCAGATGCTTGGCCGCATCGAGGCACTAGAGGGGGCTTGCACGGGCCTGTCCCTCTTCTCCCTGTGCGAGCGGCTGGAAGATCTGCGACTGTTTGCGCGCCGGCATGACTTTGCCGCGGTGGAAGGGCTGGCCAGCCTGCTGGAGTCGGTGGTGGCCTATAACGGCCACCGCCAGGTCGCGCAGACCTATCTCACGCTGATGCGGGACGCTGCCCAAGGCGATTCGGCTGCGCCGCAGACTGCGCGCGTCTACCTTGCCGCGGCCGCCCTGCGGGGTTGTCGCTGATCGCTTCATTGCGCCGGCGCATAAGTGTTGATTGATTTCGTCGATCAATCTGTGCGGGCCTATCTGTTCGTCATTCCGAGTTCCATCTGGCATAAGCGAGGCGTGGGGAACGTTTCGACGTTCCGGAATTTACGCCAGACACATCAACCATTGGAGGCCTTTCATGACAGACAAAGCGCTCAAGACGCCCACGGACCTGAAGGGAAATGCCATCAAGGCCGTCGCCGACGCGCTGAACGGCCTGCTGGCGGATAGCTATGCGCTTTACCTCAAAACCAAGAATTTCCACTGGCATGTCTCCGGCCCGCATTTCCGCGATTATCACCTGATGTTCGACGAACAGGCGGCCGAGATTCTTGCGACGACGGATCTGATCGCCGAGCGGATTCGCAAGACCGGCAACACTGCGCTGCGCTCCATTGGCGACATCGCCCGCAAGCAGAGCATTCAGGATAACAATGACGACTTCGTCTCCGCTGCGGACATGCTGGCGGAGCTGCGGGCTGACAATATGGCGCTGGTGGAATCGCTGCGTGCCGCCAAGGAACTGGCCGAGGCCGCCGGCGACAATGCAACCGATGGGCTGATCGACGACTGGACCGATCAGGCCGAGCAGCGGGCGTGGTTCCTGTTCGAAACGAGCCGCAACGGCTGATCCATTTGGACTGAGCCATCGCCGCGCTGCAGTTGCGGCGATGGACACACAAAAAGGGCCGGGATTTTCATCCCGGCCCTTTTTCTTGCGAAGTGAGTCGCCTGTTACTCGGACTTGGGCTCGAGATTCACGGCGGCATATTTGCCACGACGGTCGACTTCCAGTTCGAAGTCCAGACGGTCGCCTTCCTGCAGCGAAACCATGCCGGCACGCTCGACAGCACTGATGTGCACGAACGCATCGGGCTGGCCGTCATCGCGCTGGATGAAGCCGAAGCCCTTCATGGCGTTGAAGAACTTCACCGTGCCGCTGGCCCGCTCACCGGTGAGCTGACGCGACGGTCCGCCACGCTGCTCGGCCGGCGCGCGGTCTGCAGCGCGCTCGGGAACCGGGAGCGGCTCGCCGTCGATCACCAGATCGGTTGCGGAAATCTTGCCGCCACGGTCCACGAGCGTGAACTTGAGCTGCTGCCCTTCGGCGAGGCCGGTCAGGCCAGCCTGCTCGACAGCGCTGATGTGCACGAACACGTCTTCCGCGCCATCGTCACGGACGATGAAGCCGAAGCCCTTCTGGGCATTGAAGAACTTGACCGTGCCGGAGCCTTCGCCAACGACCTGCGCGGGCATGCCGCCACGACCGCCGCCGCCGCCACCACCGCCACGGAAGCCGCCGCCACCGCCGCCGCCGCCGCGGAAACCGCCGCCGCCGCCACCGCCGCGGTCACCGAAACCGCCGCCACCGCCGCCGCCGCCGAAGCCGCCGCGATCGCCAAAACCGCCGCCGCCGCCGAAGCCGCCGCGATCACCGCCGCCGCGAGGTCCACCGTAACTGCTGCCACCATATTCCGGAAAGGCGTCGAACTGGGGTTCTCCGAAGCTGTCCCGCTTGTCCCTGCCGCGACCGCGGCGCCCTCTATCAAAACTCATGCCCTGTTAATCACTTTCGCTCGTCCACTCTCGATCCGCACCCATGCCGGACGACATGCACAGGGACTCGACCAAGGCCACACTCGGCCAAGCATCGCTATAGCGGCCTTTTTCGCAAAGCGCGAATGATTTTGGCGCAATTGCCGCGCTGAACGTCGATCCCGCTCGCGGGCGACATCGGCCCGATCCGCAGCGTTGGGGAGGCGCTCTGCCGTCTTGCCTTTTTCGGAGGTTTCCCTGGCCCGGTCATGCAGCTAAGAGGAGCGGCATGACCGTTTATTTTCATGAAGAAGACTTGCCTGCCGATGTGCTCGCGCCGGGCCCCGTTGCCATCGATACGGAGACGATGGGCCTAATCACCCCGCGCGACCGCCTGTGCGTCGTGCAGATCAGCGATGGGCAGGGCGATGAGCACCTCGTCCGCTTCTCGCCGGGGAGCAGCTATGCCGCGCCGAATCTGCGGGCGGTGATCGCCGATCCCACGCGACTCAAGCTCTTCCACTTCGGCCGCTTCGACATCGCGGCGCTTCAGCATTATCTCGGCGTGCTGGCAGCGCCGGTCTACTGCACCAAGATCGCCTCGCGCATGGTGCGTACCTATACCGATCGCCACGGCCTCAAGGAGCTGGTCCGCGAGCTTTTGGGCATGGACATCAGCAAGCAGCAGCAGAGTTCCGACTGGGGCGGCCCGGTGCTGAGCGAGGCGCAGCGTGACTATGCCGCGTCCGACGTGCGCTTTCTCCACCAGTTGAAGGCGGAACTGGACATAAGGCTGGAGCGGGAAGGGCGCACCGCGCTCGCCCAGGCCTGTTTCGACTTCCTGCCACACCGGGCGCTGCTGGATCTCGCCGGCTGGCCGGAGACAGATATTTTCGCCCATGCGTAAAGGGCGTGCCCTGCGCGGGACGTCCCGGTCCGAGGACGAGCTGGCGCCATCGGCGCTGGCACGGGCCGAGCACAGCCGGCTGCAGCGCTGGGCCGCGCCGGGCGGCAGTCACGACCGGCTGGTGACCCTGCTCAAGCGGGTATTGCCGATCTCTGCCGGTGTGCTGGGCGCCTTCCTGCTGGCGGCGCCGTTCACCCACCAGACCGAAGTCAGCTTCGTGCTCGACAAGAACAAGGTGGACGTCGCGAGCGAGCGGTTGAAGGTGACCGAGGCGCTGTATCGCGGCGAAGATGGCGAGGGCCGGCCCTTTTCGCTGCGTGCCGGTTCTGCGTTGCAAAAAACCTCGCGTGATCCGATCGTGCAGCTCAACGAGTTGGAAGCGCGCCTGCAGATGGAAGGCGGCGGCGCCGTCGTCACCGCGCGGCAAGGCAATTACAACATCGAGAATGAGACGGTCGCGGTCAACGGGCCGATCCAGTTCCAGAGCGCCAATGGGTATCGGCTGACCACGCGCGATGTGGACATTCGCCTGCAGGAGCGGGACTTGCGCAGCCGGGGCGATGTCGAGGGGCGGATGCCGACCGGCACGTTCCGCGCGGATCATCTCGAGGCCGATTTGGAGGGGCGCACCGTCACGCTGGAGGGCAACGCCCGCTTGCGCATGGAGCAGGTCGGGCGCTAAGGGCAATATCGATGCGCAGACCCTTCCTTCTTGTCGCTGCCGGCGCCCTGGCCGGGTCCACTCTGGTCGCGATTGCCGGCGTTGCCGATGCGCAGGTTTTGCGGGGGCACAATACGCGCGCGCCGGTCGATTTCTCGGCGGACCGTATCGAGGTGCAGGATCGCGCCGACCGCGTCGTCGTCTCCGGCAATGTGCAGGTGACGCAGGCCGGCATGACCATGACGGCGCAGCGCCTCACCGTGGCCTATCACAACACCGGCGGCATCGAGATCGATCGACTCGACGCCTCGGGCGGTGTCGTGGTGACGCGCGGCAATGAGCGGGCCAGCGGCTCGGTCGCCATTTACGATCTCAATCGCCGGCTGATCACCATGATCGGCAATGTGCAGCTCAATCAGGGCGGCAACCGCCTCACCGGCTCGCGGCTCGTCATCGATCTGGCCAGTGGCCGCTCGACGGTGGATGGCTCTGCCGCTGGCGGCGCGCCGGGCACCACCCAGTCGGGTGGTCGCGTCTCCGGCACGTTCCAGGTTCGCCAGAGCGGCGATCAGTAGGAAAAGGCCGGACGCGGCGCCAAAAAGCTTGCCTTTTTCGCTGCCTTGAACGATTCGGTCTCTATGCAATTTTCCTGCCAGATCGTGGAAGCTGCGGAGGAGCGTCGGTTCGACAGGGCCGGCGATCAGGATGATCTGGAAATGAGGACAAGGCGATGAGTGAGGCAGACACGATGCGCGATCCCGCAGTCGCGGACGACCCCGCCGGTGCGGCGGAGGATCATCGCCTGCAGGTCATTTCCATCGCCAAGAGCTACGACAAGCGCACCGTCCTCGCCGATGTCAGCCTTGAGGTCGGCCATGGCGAAGTGGTCGGGCTGCTCGGCCCGAACGGCGCCGGCAAGACGACCTGCTTCTATTCCATCATGGGGCTGGTGAAGCCCGATTCGGGCCGCATCCTGCTGGAAGGTACCGATATTACCGGCCTGCCCATGTATCGCCGCGCGATCCTGGGTCTGGGCTACCTCCCGCAGGAAACCTCCATCTTCCGCGGCATGACCGTGGAGCAGAACATTCTCTCGGTGCTGGAACTGGCCGAGCCGGACAAGGCGGCGCGGGCACAGAAGCTGGAGACGCTGCTGGAGGAATTCGGCCTCGCCCGCCTGCGCGCGAGTTCTGCCATGGCGCTCTCCGGCGGTGAGCGGCGGCGCTGCGAAATCGCGCGGGCGCTGGCGGCCAATCCGTCCATCGTGCTGCTCGATGAACCCTTCGCCGGCATCGACCCGCTCTCCATCGCGGACATTCGCGATCTGGTGAAGGATCTCAAGACGCGCGGCATCGGCGTGCTCATCACCGATCACAATGTGCGTGAGACGCTGGAGATCGTCGATCGCGCCTGCATCATCTACGATGGCAAGGTGTTGTTTGCCGGCAGCCCCGCTGAACTGGTCGCCAATGCCGATGTCCGCCGCCTCTATCTGGGCGAGAGTTTCTCGCTGTGATGGCGGGCCGGTCGCGGACAGGCTGAGGGGCAGCACCACCCATGGCGATGGCGCCTCGCCTCGATCTTCGGCAAAGCCAGTCGCTGGTGATGACGCCGCAGCTCCAGCAGGCGATCAAGCTGCTGGCGCTGTCCAATCTGGAGCTTGAGGCATTCATCGGCGGCGAGCTGGAGCGCAATCCGCTGCTGGAAGCCGGCACAGACATCGCGCTGCCCGCGCGGGAGCAGGCCGAGCTTCCGGACGGCGTAGAACCGCAATCGGGCCCCGACGCTCCGGCCGACGTGCTGATCGGCAAGGGCAGCGGCGAGGCGGATGGGCCGCTGGACGTCGATCACGGTGCGGAGACCTTCATCGATGACGGCCCCGGCGACCGTGCGCTGGCGGGCGGGGCGGACCCTGGCCGGTCCTCCGCTGACTTCGGTGCGGACGGACCGGATTTCGACAGTTTCGCCGCGCCCGAGCAAGGGCTTTACGAGCATCTGATGCACCAGGCCGGTGCTGCGCTCTCCGGCCGGGCACTGATGATCGCCGAGCAGTTGATCGGCCAGATCGACGATGCCGGTTATCTGGAAGCCGATCTTCTGGAAACGGCCTACCGGCTGGGCGTGCCCCTGGCAGAGGTCGAGGCAGTGCTGGCCGTCATCCAGGGGTTTGATCCTGCCGGTATCGCGGCGCGCAGCCTCAGCGAATGCATCGCGCTGCAAGCCAAGGAGGCGGATCGCTACGACCCCCCCATGGCAACGCTGATCGCCAATCTCGACATTCTCGCCAAGGGCCAGATCGCGCATCTGCGCCGGATTTGCGGGGTGGACGAGGAGGATATGGCGGACATGATCCGCGAACTGCGCGGCTATGATCCCAAGCCCGGCCTGCGCTACGCCAACGATCGGCCTGCAGCCGTGGTGCCGGATGTGCTCATCGCGCCGGTGCGGGACGGGTGGTCGGTGGAGATCAACGGCGCGACGCTGCCACGCATCCTCGTCAATCGCCGCTATCATCACCAATTGGCGAGCGGCGCGCGGGACAAGACGTCCAAGGCTTGGGTGTCGGATTGCCTTGCCAGTGCCAACTGGCTCATCAAGGCGCTCGACCAGCGCCAGCGCACCATCTTACGGGTGACCGAAGAGATTCTGCGGCGACAGGAAGGCTTCTTCCGCCATGGCGTCGCGCATCTGCGTCCGCTCACTCTGCGCGTGGTCGCCGAGGCGGTGGGGCTGCACGAGTCCACGATCAGCCGGGTGACAAGCAACAAATATCTGTCTTGCCCGCGCGGGACCTATGAACTCAAATTCTTCTTCACCAGCGCAATCGCCGCGGCCGATGGCGGCGAGGCAGCCTCTGCCGAGGCGGTGAAGAGCCACATCAAACAGTTGATCGCCGACGAGCCGCCAAACGCGATCCTCTCCGATGATTCCCTCGTCGATCTGCTGCGTGAGCGCGGCTTCGACATCGCGCGGCGCACGGTGGCCAAATATCGTGAGGCCATCGGGCTGGGATCGTCCGTGCAGCGCCGCCGCCAGAAAGCCCTGGGCGGGCGATAACAGCACGGTTTAGTCGAGCACGCGGGACATGCGGCGCCCGGCAAGGATGCCGAGCACCAGGAAGATCCCGAACAGCGCAAGGGCGATGAAGAACAGCACCTTCGCAATCCCGACGAATGCTCCAGCCACGCCGCCAAAGCCCATCAGGGCGGCCGTACCGGCGATGAGCAGGCTGAGGATGGCAAGACGGATCATGACGGACTCCTGTTGCTGACAGGGGTTTTAACGTCTCGCGCCGGGCGGCGGTTCCCGGCGGGGTAGGAGGATGGGGCGTGCGCGCTCTCCAGGCGCAAATCTGACGAACTCTGGCAGCCGGGATGCCCGCGCGGGAGTGGCGGGGTCTTGTCAATGTTGAATGCGCAAAGGCACCTTGCGAAACCCGCGCGACCCCGCTAGGGCGCACGGCTCCAGTGCATGCGGAGCGGTGGCCGAGTGGTCGAAGGCGCTCGCCTGGAAAGTGAGTATACGTCAAAAGCGTATCGAGGGTTCGAATCCCTCCCGCTCCGCCAGACTCCGAACATCAGCGGTTCGGGATGAACCAAAAAACGATTAAACTCAGACAGTTTACTGAAATTGCAGGATTATCAGTTCGTGTGGCATTCCGGGAGATCGGATGAAACCGGCACTGAAGCTGGGACCAATGTTATGGTTTGATCCTTAGCAGGCTCGTCGATAGCGGCATGCTATACGCGCCAGAAATAAACTAAATGCCAAGCACCCGGCGAGCAACAATCCGGCGCAAGTCAAATGTTGCGACATAACGGCGATGCACATTTCGTTTCAAACGGGCGCGAGGCATCGAAATCGGAAGGCGATCTCCGGCATTAACTCGGCGCGAACAGGAGCTAGAGTCTATCTGATGATCTTCCGGAGTGTGTTTCAGCGTCGGTTGTAGGTGGGCGATCAGTCCGTGAAACCGCGCGGTTGTCTAGCGTGGTGTTGTAAGCGCGACATAGTGGTCGCAACGTTTACGTGCGACAGGGAGTGCGGCAACGCGGCCATGGTGCGCGGGCAGGAACGTTCGGTGATGGGCTAGCGAGAGCGGCTGCTAGGCGGGTTGAAGGCAGTGCCCGGCCCGACGCTTCGCGCGATATTTGCGGAACTGGGCGGACCCGTGGTGTGACGAGGTGCGGCTCGGCGAGGCGGATCGTGCATGGTGCCAGTGTGACGTAAAAATACGCTGTCAGCTCTCGAGTAGTTGCGGCCGAAGATCGCGCGCCGGCGCGAACAATGGAATAAGTAACAGGGCCTGATCGATCCCGGCGACTGGTCTTCATCGATGAAACTTGGGCAAAGACCAACATGACGCCGACTGCAGGCTGGGCGCCACGCAAGCAGCACACGCCTTGTTCGGCCGTTGGTGCATGCCCACCTCTCCCGGCGCCGCTTCGCTCCGACCGGTTCGAGGCGCTTTGCATGCTCGATGGGCAGATCAATGATCTCAGCTTTCGAAGTGCCGGTCTGCTGCCGCTAATGAGGCGAACGGGTCGCTCTTAGCGATGTGCGCGGTATCCGCGCTTTTGTCCGATTGTCTCCCAAGGCACGCAGCCGCTCGCGCAGGTCCAAGAACCGCGGTCTACGATGCACGGGCATCGAGATCGCCGTTATTAAGCGGCGTGACGCCGCCATTTACGGGTCAGGAAAGACAGCTGCACCGGCTTGGGCAGCCACCGCGCGCGGCAATTTATCGACGCCAGAATCTGATCGGTTGGACGGAATGACTGGAAGCCGAGCGCGGTGAACACCGGTCTGGCAACGGTGGGTAACGACCTCTCACCATCTGTCAGGACTGATTATAAAATTCGAAAGCTTGTTCGATTTCATCGAAGCTATGGAGACGACCACGATCGAGCACGACGGCGCGGTCGCAATGCGCACGAATATAGCCTGCATCGTGCGATACGATTACGAGTGCGCGATCGGCGCGCTTTTCGAACAGCTCAATCCGGCACTTTTCGTGAAAGCGCGAGTCGCCCACGGAGATCACCTCATCGATGAGGAAACAATCGAACTCGATGCTCATCGAAACGGCGAACCCCAGGCGCGCGCGCATCCCGGCGGAGTAATTTCTAATCGGCTCATGCAGATATTCGCCGAGATCGGAGAATTGCTGGATAAACGGAATTCGTTCCTCGATGTCCACGCCGTAAATGCGGCAAATGAAGCGGATATTGTCGACGCCGGTCAGTGCGGACTGAAAACCTCCGGTATAAGCGAGCGGCCATGAGGCCGTCATGTTCCGCTCAACCCTGCCACTGGTCGGTTGTTCAGCACCGCTGATGATGCGGATCAAGGTCGACTTGCCCGCACCGTTGCGACCAAGGATGCCAAGTTTTTCGCCGGGCGCAATCGCCAGATTGATGTTGTCGAGAATCTGCCGCGGCCCACGTCGCGTCTGGTAAAATTTATCGACATCGTGGAGCGTGATCATTCGGGAATGACCTCTCGACTGACCTTCCGCAATTGCGCCAGCGCAATCAGGGTCATGCAGGCGCTGACGATCAGCGCGTACGACATGTCGTAATGAGCGTGGAACTTGCTTCCGAAAAAACCCTCTCGAATGTATTCGATACAATGAACCATCGGCAGATACAGCACAATTTCCTGCGCCTGCTTTGGGAGCATATCCACGAGGAATGCCGCGCCCGACAGTGGAAAGAGTAGGTAAGCGGAAGGGTGCCAGAATTTGTCGACAAGCTCGGACTGTTCCGACCAAGCGCCGAGCAATAATGCAGCTGACATACCGAACCACGCAAGCGCAAGCCAGCCCCCGATCACCTGCAGCAGATCTTCGGGTGGATTAAGCCAGCCGATCGTGATGAAGAAGATCCCTAATACGAAAAACGACGTTGTAGTACCAGCGACCTCAAGAAGGAGCCTAGCAATAAGAATATCTAGCACCTTCACCTGACGGTGATAAAGCAGTGACAAGTTCGGCTTGATCGCATCAATGCACCGCGCAGGCATGTTACGCCACAAAAGCACTGACGAATACCCGGTCAGCGCAAAGGCAACGATTGGCAGATCTAACCCATGCGTGGCTTTAGTAAGACTCCATAGGGCGGTCACGCCGAGCGTGAACAACATTGGCTCAACGAAAAGCCAGAGGAAACCAATGTTGTGCCGGCCGTAACGGGTCAGCACTTCCCGCATGAAGAGCGCATGGATTACCCGACGCTGGACGGCCCATGCAGATGCATAGGACCCCAAGGATTGGCGATCAGCCGCCATGTCAGCTCTTGTGTTCACGCACACCCGCCAACAGCATCGACAGAATTCCCCACGCGATCAGACCCAATACGAAGGTCGCGAGAATTCCGCGCAGGCGGCGGGGTTCAAGTGCTTCGTCCGGCTTGCTCGGCTCGACGATGCGTTCCAGATATGCCTGCTTGCGACGTGCCTCATTGGATGCGTCCTGCAATGATGCCATCGCTCCGGCGAGCTGCTTATCTGCGAACTGGCTCTCCAGTTGTAGGCGCTGATACCGTGCGGTGGTCGAAGAGAGTGATTTGCTGCCACCCGCGACCAGCGAGAGTTGCTGTTCCATTTCGCGCTCCAAGCCCTTCACCTTCGTCGCGAGAACGTCGATCTGCGGGTTTTGTGGGGTAAACGACCGTAGCTGTAACAACTCGGAGCGTGCCCCAATAACTTCGTCCTGAAGCTTCGAGATCATCTGGATCTGGACGGTTGCCTGCTTTTCGGGATCGACGACGCCTTGGCTGTTGCGAAAAGCCGACAGGGCCGAGGCCGCCGAAGCGGCCCGTGCCTTTGCCTCTTCCACCTCGACGGATGCGAAGCGTATTAGATCCTGCCGACCACGTACGTTCAAACGGTTGACCATCGCCTCCGCCATGCCGATCAACGCGGCGTTTATACGATAAGCCTCCTCGGCAGAATAAGCGCGGACCTGCAGTGTCGTTATCGAGGCGTTCGTCTCATGCTCGATCGAAATCTTGTTGCGATAATATTTGTAAAGTTCTTCTGAGCTGGGATCACCACCAAACCCATTGAAGCGATCGAAAAGGGAAATTTCCGGAGCACCATAGGCCTTTTCAAACCGGCCACCCTTGTTCAAGGCGGCCAGTGCGTCACGCGACATTATAAAGCTTTCCGCTGCATATATTTCATCGCTTCCACTCGTGAAACCAGAAGATTTGAGCAGAACACCCAAGCCGGTCGAGGCGGGTTTGTCAGGACTGCGAACAACAAAGCGCGATTCCGATATATATACGTCCGAAGCAAATAGACCTAGATATATGGTCGCAATAATAGTCGGGATGATGACTATGATCAAAAACAATCGATCAACGTTCTTTATCCGGCTGAAAATAGTGTTCTGCATATAATTCCGTATTCTGCAACGATCATGAATGCCGCATTTTCTAAAGCGACCTATCCGAAAGTCCGGGCACCCGCAGTTCGTTGATTGTAAGAAGATCGTTACAAGCCGATCGTGCTGAGCGCAGCAATCGGGAAGACCGTCGACGAGATAACGCCGACAAACTTCTGGATGTCGGCGAGAGGTGCAGTGGACACGTAGACAACGTCTTTATCGCGAATTGGGAAACTCTGCGCGACGAAGAAGATTGATGGATCCTTGAGATTGACCCGGTAGATCACAGGCACCTTCCCGTCAGGCGTAAGGTGGGCACTTTCTCGCACCGTTGCATCAAGCGCAGCAGGTTCTTCAAGCCGGAAGATGAAGACTCCCTTCACATCCGCGCGCGCATCCTGAAGGCCAGCGAACCGACCGAGCGCCTGCGCAAGCGTCAACCCCGCTCCCTCGAACGGAATCTCATCATTCTTGGTCGTCGCGCCGAGCGCGGTAAAGCTGTACGGCTGATAAAGAGCCGTTATCACGTCGTCGGGCTGCATACGAATATTCTGCTGCGGATCTCGAATGATCGCACCCAAGGGCATAGATGCCACCTGCGGACCGCGCGTGACTTGGATCGACACCTTTCCGACTGGCTGGCGTACCCCACCAACCGTCGCCAACACGTCAAGAAGTCGCTCTCCCTTGGCGGTAACGGGTACACGTGCGCTGTTCGCAACATCGCCAACGACCGTGACGTTGGAACTGGCGTTGCTGATAACGCGCACAATGACCTGTGGTAAATGCGCCTTGCCGGCCAGACGGCCGACGATCTCTCGCTCGATCTGCGTCGAGGTGCGGCCTGCCGCGACAATCGAGCCGGCAAACGGGATGTTGATCTGCCCGTCGCTGTCGACCACCTGTTCCGGCAGCGATGAAGCTCGTGCGAGCACCGTGGAACGGGTTGAGCGGCTCAGCTGAGCCTGCCCGCCTGCGGACCCAAACAAGGCTGCCGGCGGCGCTTCCCAAATCGCAATATCGAGGACGTCGCCGCGTCCTATGACCGAACCGGCCGCACGGCCGTCCCCTAGAGATTCGGAAAAAAGTGTGGCCCGTTGGCTCGCAATCACCCGGCGCGCAACGTCATCAGTTACATCAACGATTTTGATATCCGCATTCGCCAAGGTCGCACCGTCAGCCCGCGTCACCGCACGCGACGAGGGCCCCGTCCCGGGCAGCACCGCGCAGGCTGACAGGGAAAGAGCGCCGAGGAGGGCAGGACCAAACTTGTAAATCACGCTGTTTCGTCGGGTGCGCCGAGAATTCGTCATCATATTCCTTCAGTCGACCCCATTCATCGCACAGTGCGGCCGATGGCCTTCTTAATACACCGTTGTCAGCTGTAGTTGGCACCCACCGCCAACTTGGGCCCATAGCCTGATTTCCGTCAAATGTCATCAACCAAAGCGATCGTGTCCCACCAAGTCAGGCAAGGGAAAGGACGAGCTTCACGCCATGCCGATCCCGGCCGACCAGACTGCACAGAACGTCGGTTCAAGATGTCTCTGTCTTCCGCGCGCCGAACACCTCGCGCCGGTAAGCGCCACTGCGACGATGCGGATGTTATGGCGGACTTTGAGGGTAGCTCAGACCATAACCGTCAGGGAAGACGCCCAAGTAGTCAACGCCACTCATGTGCTGCGGGCGCAAGATCAAGGTGTGAGTTGACAGCGACGACGCACGCTTGCAGTGGCACACCTTCCGATAGAATATTGAGCATGATAGCGGATTGGAAACGCAGAGGACGGCGGATCTCTCGACTCAGTTACCGAATACCGGTCAAGCCTCGAACTCGTTTTTGAAAGAAACCCAGACCTGGCGATGCATTGGTCTGTCGAAGAGGCTCCATGCCAAAGTACTAGCAGGTGAAGTCATGACCATGGAAAATTCTCGCTTAGTTGACGCCTCGGATGGTCAAGATATCCGCTGGTTCCATTCATTCGAACTTCCCGGGGGGCGGCATATCAAAGGGATCAAGCCGCTGAACGTGCAGCTTGCCGAAGCCGATTTGTTTTTTGCCGAAAGTCTCTCAGGCAAGACGGTTCTGGATATCGGCGCTTGGGACGGTTTTTTTTCGTTCGAAGCAGAACGACGTGGTGCCGCACGAGTGTTGGCGACCGATCATTTCTGCTGGTCAGGCCCCGGCTGGGGGACACGCGATGGCTTCAACTTCATGCATCGTCAGCTCGACTCCCAGGTCGAAAGCCTGGACGTCGACGTGCTTGCGCTCGATCCTAACGTGTTGGGACAGTTCGACATCGTGCTATTCTTAGGGGTGCTTTACCACGTCAAAGATCCGTATAGCTGCCTCGAAGCGGCAGCTGCAATGTGCTCGAATCACCTCATTATCGAGACCGTGACAGCATTGCCGCTTGAGAGCCTGCCCGCAATGCGGCTTTACAAGCCCGGCGAACTCGGCGGCGATCCAACCAATTTCTGGGCACCGAACGTTCCGGCGCTCGAAGTGATGCTGGAAAGTTTTGGCTTCTCGAAGGTAAAGGCGATGCCATCACCGGTATCGCTCGGACACCCCCTCAAACAAGGCCGTGGCCTGCAACTGCGATCAAAGGCTAGCCAGGCCGCGACCCACCGCACAATCATTCACGCTTGGCGGTAACGAGGTCGTGTCCCAGCAAACCTAGTATCGTGTCGGCGGTTTCCCGCCATTGTGGAAGAGGTGCCGGCGAAGCCGATGTTCGCAGTGCGGTACTGTCGTGCAGCGTCTCCGCGATCGCATCGGCCAACTGGCCGGGACCGGCGTCCGCAGGAAAGTAGCGCAGACCGTGTCGGGCATGAACGCGAAAGGCCGGAATATCCCGGGCTAAAACCGGGCAAGAGCGTGCAACCGCTTCCAAAACCGGCAGACCGAATCCCTCACCATAGGACGCAGCAACGAGAGCACTCGCGCAATCATACAATATCGCCAGGCCCGCATCGTCCAAAGTCGGTAACCAATGCAACCGACGGCCAAAATCGGGATGAGTTAAGATGCGTCGCCGCAGAGCTTCGGTTTTCCACCCGCTACGGCCGACGATAACCAGCGTCGCATCGGAACCCCGTTCCCACAACAATTCGAACGCGTCTATAAGCAGGCCATACCCCTTGCGCGGTTCGAGGGTGCCGACTGCTAATACCACTTCCTTGGCACTGATCACGGTGGCCAGATCCGCTTCCTGCACAGGCTGCTTCCCGGCAGACAGACTGTCGAAACCCATCGGTATGACCTCAATGGCGACCTCGTCGCGCATCGCGAACCTTTGCGCCAGCACCGTGCGCAATTCGTCTGCGACGTGTGGCGAAATGCAGATATATCCCTCCGCCAGCGTCGCTGTGGCGACCAGCCACCAGCGGAAGCGTACGGCTACCTTGGCCGAGAAATACTGCGGGCTCTGCAGCGGCAACAAGTCGTAAATGACGAACCAGAAGCGCGTGCCGGACCGCTTGTATTGAAGAAATTCCTTCGCGTTTCGGCGAACCGCGTCGAACGACAGGTCCAGCCCTAGAAAGATGTCGCCCGGCCGCGGGTTCATTATCACGTCTGGTATTACCTCGGCGGCTGGCCATGCCGTATGACGGAAGGCCCCGCGCTCATACCGGACCGCCTGAATGTCCGCGCCGCGTGACCGGGATCGCATCTGGGTCACGGTCGATCGCACGACGCGCTGAATGCCAGAGCGCGCATCGTGGCGCGCGATGGTCGTAAGATCGACCAGAAGACGGCCTGACGGCTTGGCCGGTGGCGAATCGACCGGATCGACGCGGCGGGCCGATTCGATGCGCCGCCGTTCCAGCCAACGCGGCGACAGAACCGGCAGCAGAAAACGTACCATCGACCAGATCATGTCGTCCCTGCCGCTGCATTCTTTTCCACATCACCTCCTTGGCGATGCGCCAGGATGCTCCAGTAAAGCGACTGCTTATAGAATTCGAACGCTTTTTTCCGTGTTACTATACTCATCAATCACCACCTACAGCCCGCGCCATGACCCAATCGCAACGCCCGCGTATGGGATTGTTGCTGCGCCGTTTGGTACGTTGCTGCGGCGGGAATTTCATGTAGGCGGTCAAGCCCCGCTGCCCGTGACGGGAAAGATCGACTGCACGTCTGCCGGATCGACCTTCTGGTGCCGGGGAATAAGAACGGCCCAGCATATGCGCCGGGCGCTAATGGCCTGCCGGGACTGCGCCGACAAGCCATAGCTCCTCTCGGCCAAACGCAGCCTAAACGGACCCCCACAGTCATGACGCGGTCGATCTCATTCATCGCAATGCCAGGCTTGTACGAGAGAAATGTTCGGGCACTGCGGGCCGGCCATCCGGCCAGAAATCTCGGACCAGCGGCCGGCGCTCTCGCGATTACGTCGTGCTTGTTCAAATCCCAAGCTGAACTTGTGCCAAAGTAGTGCTATGCGACCAAGTCATTACATAAACGGTACACGTCGACGGTTTGCTCGATACACCGTGCCCAGCTATAGTGCGCGCCCACCGCCAGTCCGGCTCGTATGGCGCCGTCGCGCCAGATGTCATCATTCAAAGCTCGCTCGATGCCGGCGCTGAGGCGATCGACGTCGTCCGGGTCGATCATCATTGCGGCGCCGCGTGTGACCTCGGGCAGGCACGACCGATTGGACACGATCGTCGGGATGCCGCAAGCCATCGCTTCGATTGGCGGAAGGCCAAAGCCTTCATAGATCGATGGGTAAAGGAAAAGGCGCGCACCAGCATAAATCGCCGGGAGATCCGCGTCATCGACGAACCCCAGCATGAGCAACCGGCCCTTGCGCTGTTCATCCTCGATCAGCGCATGCAATCGGTCATTCGCCCATCCCTTTGCCCCAACCAGCACAAGCGGGATATCATGGCCGGTCCGGTCGCAATAGTGCGCATGGGCGAGTATTGCTGCCTCGATTCGCTTGCGCGGCTCGAAGGTAGCGACTGACAGGATGTAATCGCCGACTGAACGCCCGAAAAGACGCAGCAGATCTCGATCCAGCATTGCTCTGGCTTGCGGCCGAAAGCGTTCGGAAACCCCCAAATGTACCGTGCTCACCTTTGCGGCCGGATAGGAAAGATGCGTGATGAGATCGCGCCGAGTAGCCTCGGAATCGGTGATGACATGGGTAGCTCGATCTAGCGAGCGTTCGAAGTTCTTCTCGAAATCGCGGATACGTTCGGAAGGGTGGGTTTCGGGATGCAGATAGATCGAGAGGTCATGAACTGTGATCACGCCTTTTTCTGCCTGCACAGGAAGGAAATAATTGGTCCCGTGCATCAGGCGCCCTTCGAACCCTTGGCGCGCGCGTCGCCGGCGTATCAAACGGGGGATCAATGCCCCGGCGCGTCGACGCGACTTGCCTGTGAGCAGCCCGCTTGGGTCGGTATGCCAATGATCCATCATGAAATAGGTTAAATCGCTAATCCCAGGGTGACCCGCGAGACCCTTACACAACTGCCAGGTGTAGCGCCCAATACCCGTGAGATTTGGCGAAAGAGGATCGACCGTTATACCAAGTCGCATGCCTACGACCCAATTATCCACCGGGGCATGGCGTCGAGGGGGGCAGGTCAACCAAACCGATCAAGCCTTCCAATTTCTTATGAGATTCCTGCAATAGTTCGACTTTTAATTGGCTAGAACGAATGTATGGTTGATCTCTATCTCCTACGTCGGAATCCGACAAGCTATTACGATTACCGCGCGCTTCGGGAGCGCGCCTTGCGGGCGAGGACGAGGGCGTTCAACATAACAGTACGTCCCGGATCGTGGCCTAATTCAAGAAAATCTTGGAGACGGGCTGCCTATCTGTTTTGATCGCGGTTTCCGAGGGCAGGGCTACGGCGGCGTTCTGCGACAACGGCTTGACGCTCATCGCAGACGCCTCGAGTTGGATAACCTCAAGCTGATACATACCGAACTCTCTGGTTATTGGAGCGCAACGTCACTATCGACGCGGTGCCACATCATTAAGGGACGAAAATATGTCAAAGACCGCCATCGTTACGGGAATCAGCGGCCAGGATGGTGCATATCTGGCAGAAAACCTGTTGAGCAGCGGCTATACCGTCTACGGTACATATCGGCGGACCAGTTCAGTTAATTTCTGGCGGATAGACGAGCTCGGAATCACCAACCATCCTCGGCTCAAGCTCGTGGAATACGATCTCACAGACATGGGTTCGGCGATCAGACTGATCGAAACGTCCGAGGCGACCGAAGTCTATAACCTCGCAGCTCAGAGCTTTGTGGGTGTCTCGTTTGACCAACCGATTGCCACAGGTCAGATTACCGGGCTAGGAGCTGCCTATCTTCTGGAGGCGATCCGCACCGTCAATCGCGACATCCGCTTTTACCAAGCTTCAACGTCCGAAATGTTCGGCAAGGTCCAAGCAATCCCGCAGACGGAGGATACCCCTTTCTATCCGCGCAGCCCATATGGCGTGGCGAAGCTTTATGCGCATTGGCTGACCGTCAATTATCGCGAAAGTTTCGATATTTTCGGAACCAGCGGCATTTTGTTCAATCATGAATCCCCGCTGCGTGGCCGTGAGTTCGTTACGCGCAAGATTACCGACACTGTAGCTAAGATAGCGCAGGGCAAGGCCCAACTTCTCGAACTCGGCAATCTTGATGCCAAGCGCGACTGGGGCTATGCCAAGGACTATGTCGAAGGCATGCGGCTGATGCTCCAGCACGACGTCCCAGGCACCTACGTTCTGGCGACTAACCGCACCGAGCCGGTCCGCTGCTTCGTCGAACTCGCCTTTGCCCATGTCGGGATCGAGCTCGATTGGTCGGGCAAGGAAGAAAACGAGAAAGGAATCGACCGTAAAAGCGGCAAGACACTCGTGCGCGTCAATCCCATCTTTTACCGGCCGGCGGAGGTCGACCTGTTGATCGGGGACGCTGGAAAGGCCGAACGCGAGCTGGGCTGGACACCAAAGGTCAAGCTAGAGGAGCTCGCACAGCTGATGATGGAAGCCGATATGCGCCGCAACACTGCGGGGTGGTCGTTTTAAGGTGCGTTTGATGTGCGCCCCTAAACGTAATCGGTCAGGCGCAGCGTGGTGCTCCTTCATGATAAATCGTTGAACTAATGCCAGCATGGTTTAGGGCAGGCCCAACCATGCTGGCCGGCGATCCCGGCGGGGCTTCTCGCCCGGTTTCGACTGCGGTCTGACGTAATTGTACCTGTGACGCTAGGTCTCGGGCACGAAGCGGGCCTAGGGCCCCGAGGTGGATAGCGCCTCGTTGAGGTATCCGTGCTGGAGGCCTTTCCGCAAACCCGTTCTGCATCGCTTGCCTGGAGTGATGAATGCCATTCAACGCGCCGTTCCTGCGACGAGCGCAAGATAGCCGACCAGCTCAGCGCCGTGCCGTTGATCCCTATATGCGGCTCGCCGCGCAGGTCATTCTCACTGAATTGACGCGAACAGAATATCGACCGGCGTCTTGGCAACGGATTTATCCGAAGCGCGCGCTTGAGAATAGATTAGCTTGAGCTGTTCCGATATTTTTTCAAACTCTTCCAAGTGCTTGACGCGCATAATCACTCGCTCTGGCGAAAAATAGGCGGCATTGCCGACCGGATCATCGCCCAGGATTTCATTCCACCAATGCAGGAAGCCTTGCATGACATGCGCGCGCCATTTGTCTACCTGACGACCGTCCGCACCCAGCCGTTCTGCAAGATCATGCGCTTCGGGAAAGCGCTCGAGAATGAATAGCGCCGCGAACTTGGTCCAGGAAACGTTCAAATTGACCACAATGATCGGATCCCCGATCCAATAGGCATCTTCCTCCATCATGTAGTTGACGACGTAATAAGTTGTCGGGATCGCGGTTCGCATCGATGAAAATTCGCGTCCGGCTGTGTCCTGAGAATAGGCTCGGATCGCATGATCACGACGCAAAATGAGGGTGTAAATCGCTGTAAAAAGATTTTCGTTATTCATCCCGACAACCTTGACCGTGCTAAGTTGATCAGGCGAAGGCGAGGCGATCGGCGGGCATTGTTTCAAAAACATCGAAAGATCTCGCGTGTTTTCTGGGTCCTTTTCAGACGTGTAGGCATAGTTAGGATAAATTAGCGCTATGTCAGGATGTTTTTTTATAACACTGATTACTTTGGAAACTGCATCATTATAAATGAGGTCGTCGTCCCCCAATATCCAGATATATTCTCCTCGTGCCTCGTGAGCCGTCACCGTCAGGTTGCCAAGCATACCAACGTTGCGAATATTTCGAACGTATCGAAAATTGCGATGACCTAGAAACGGCTCGATCACATTTTGGGTATGATCAGTAGAGGCGTTATCGACCACCAACACCTCTACATCGGTCAACTCTCCATCGATCTGGGAAAAGATATTTCGCAAATTGAGGCTGAGCCAACGAGCCCGGTTGTACGTGCTTATGCACAGTGAAAGCAGCGGCCTGCTCTTCAACTGTGGCAACTCCTCATATACGTTTTCCGGTGACCCCGCCAAAGTTACCAGGTTTTCCGACAACCGATCCGACGCTATATCCGCGATGATATCCCGCGCGTACTCTTCCCACGTCGACAAGGGGCAGGAGACCGCCTGTGCCGACAGATCGCGGCGCAGGGCGTCATTCTCCGACACTTCGAGAATGGCGTCCGCGAGCGCCTGCACATCCGCCATGTCGACGGTGACACACCCCCCCTGTCGTGCGATTTCCGCCATAGAACCCTTGTCGTGAACGATGCAGCCGCGCCCATTCCAAAGGCTCTCGACGATCGGAAGTCCAAATCCTTCTTCGATCGATGGATAGATCGAGAAGTCGGCCTGTTGGTACCATTCTCTGAGTTCCTCGTCGTCGACATCGGTCAGCCACGCGCAATCCGAAATCGCCTTCACCCGAATAGCGACTTCCTCGGCAAGCGTCGGCCAGGCTGACGATGCTTTACCTACCAGCGTCAGGGATAGTCGCTTAGTAGAAACCTTTGATGCGCGCTCGAAGGCTTCGAGTAGCGCAAGATGGTTCTTGCGAGGCTCAATCGATCCAACCGACACAATCTGGATCTCCGCCGATCGAGCCCGTTTGATAGAATTATTCCGCTGATAGCCGTTCAGTTCGCAGGCCAGCGATATCGTTTTAAAACGATGATCAAAACTACTCATCTTGTCAGGCAAAGAAAGAAAGAAGTTTTGAAGATCGGTTGCAGCAGTATTTGATATAGAATAAATCTTGTCGAACTTCCCGACATTTTCCATATAGGCTCGGTGGCTAGCGTGCCATCCTTCGCTATATAGATCTCGGCGCTTATAGGGGATGGCGTCGTAGAAGATCGTTGCACACCGGAGATGTGCAGACCGCGCATAGTTCACGACCTCGTCTAAATAAAGGTGCACCACTTCCGCCATCATCAGCCAGCGGGGAGCATCCTCTTCGGAAGGATCTCTCCATTTAGCCCACTGATCGACGCCGGGGCCGTTCCACCTTGCAAGATGCTCGAGATGTTCCTGCTCCGCTGGTTTAAAGCGCTTTTTCTCGCTGTCCCAGCGCACCGGTATCAACGCGACACCCTGCGACATCATCGCCCGCGCCGTCTGCCGCACGACCCGTTGAATGCCGGTGTTGAACGGCAGCTCGGAGGTGTCATTGATCCAGTAGTACATCTTGCCGAGCTGGCCAACGGGGTCGGCGGTTTCAACGAGCAGCGCTACAACCTCTTGCGAATATTCGGTCCAGGTTTTGATGTGACGCACTGCGGCGTCGTGCTTCACGCGCTGGAACAGAGCCGCGTCGCCGGCTAGCGCAGCAATCGCCCGGGTCATGGCACTAATGTCGCGGGTATCGACCGTGAGTGCGCCGCCCTCTTCCGCAACCTCCGCCATCGCGCCAAAATTGGCGCAGATGCAGGGCACTGAATACCAGATACTTTCGAGAATCGGCAGACCGAACCCTTCCTCGGTCGAAGGAAATATCGTGAAACGGGCCGAGCGGTAGAGACGATCGAGCTCAGCGTCCGAGGGGTGCGGAACATACCGGATATTGGGATTTTTCGCGATCGCCGCGTTGACGATCGGCGCAACATCGCCGTGCATATTGCCGGCCAGGATTAGCGACCAATCCCCGTTTCCGGGCAATTCCGAAAACGCTTGGAACGCCTCCAGCAGGCGCGCATGGTTTTTGCGCGGCTCGATCGATCCCACCGACAATATCGTCTTACTGTCGTTTCCAACTTCTGAAGCGACACGCTCCGATAGGTTCGTCTCCCCTGGCAGCAGAACAGGTGAGATTTTAGGCGCGGTTGTCGCAAGCTGATGCTGCGAAAAAAAGAGCCGTATCTCTTTGGCGGAGCGCTTTGAAATTGGTATCAGCAAGTCGGCTAGAAGCAGCGCCTGCATATATTTTTCGTGGGCTTCCAAGCCGGCGCTATAAGCGGGCAAGCGCAGGGGAATGGCATCGTAATAGATCGCAGCGATTTTCGCGCCGAGCGCCCGCGCGGCGAGAAAGGCGTCCACCGTCGGCGCAACATCATGGTATGTGATGTGGCTGACCTCGGGCTGAAGAAACCAGCAGTCCAGCGCCATAACGGTCGCATCGAGTTGATTCTCGACGCTGCCCACGTCGGGATAAAGTTGCGTATCGGCAGCGGAGAGCTGCGGACCGTTCCACTGCGCCAGATGGCCGAGCTCCTCCTTGTTAATTAGCGCGAACCGTTTTTCCGCAGGCACCCATTTTACGAAGCGAATGAGTTCGCCGCTCTCGACCATGCCGCGCGCTAGTTGGCGTACCACCCGCTGCATGCCGCTATTAGTGGGGCATTTGATCGTGTGATCGACGTAGAACAGCACCACGCGCTTAGCCGGGGTAACGCCCCCGAGGCGTTGCGCCGAGGCCAGCGCTTTACCGCGAGCGATAACCTGCGCATGCAATGTACTGCGTCCGCCGGTTTCTGCCGCGATCAATCCAGCGTCGAGTTTCTTGCCGAGCGCCACTTGCGCTCCTTGAAGTTCTGTGAGTTGTCGCTTCAGGGCCTCGAGGCGCGTCTGAACGCGCGCGTCTTGTGCGTACAGGGCGTTCTGAAGCGCGGAAAACTGCATCGCGGGCTTGGAATCGGACCGGCCGATTAAGCGTGACAGCTTGCCGTAAGGCTCGATCGAGCGAACCACCGACCTAAGGCCGGGCAAGTTCGCATCCCGGCCCTCCTTGCAGGATGCCATATCGGCTAAAATACGGCGCCGATCGACGCCGCCGCGCAACTGCAGCACGTAATGCGCGAGACCGGCCGGGTCAGCTTCCCGCTTTAGAATAGCTAGATACGCTGCCTTGACAAAATCCTCGTCCCAGAAATTGAGGAGATCGTAGGCAGAAACCACTTTGGCCCCGCGACAACTGATATTGGAGGCCGACGAACGCAGAGACAGAATTTTATGGGCTTTCCGTCTCTTTTTCCAATAAGTTATTCCCGACGAAAATTTGGACAGTCGCGCAAAAAGCCTTGCCTGTTTAAGTCCTTCGATCTGAGCATCGAATGCTCTACCTTCTCTGGATTCATGGAGCTGGACAATGATACGCAGCCTGCTCTCACCCGTTCTTAGGGCGTCAGCATAATGTGCCCGTCCTACTTCGTCCGCAGGGCGTCCAAGTAAGGTCAGGTATGCGCTGTCGATAAAGGCATCGTCGCTCAAACCAAGTAATTGCCGCACCGATCCTGCAGGTTTCCGGTGTCGATATCGCTCTACCATCTATATGCTTCCAAAAGGCATTTCTGCCAGACGGCAACCATCACGTTGCGCCACGCCACTCACCAGCTACATAACTCACAGCGGCCCGGAAATCATCCAGCGCAACGTGTCTTCCAACTCGATCCTCTGGAGAGGGCCGACGAGTGTGTCGAGTCGCGATGAATCCCCCCATAACTGCTTGACGTCATTGGCGCGAACCAAAGTCGGATCGACCTGGACCTTCAAGTCGTAGCCGACGATCCGGGAAACCATTTCCAGAATGGCAGACAACCGATATGCGCGGCCGGAACTGACATTCACGGTTGCACCAATGGCGTTGGGACAAGTCAGGAGCCTAGAATAGGCCTCCGACACGAAGCGCACATCCGAGAAATCCCTTGCGACGTCGAGGTTGCCAAGCGACAGCGTGTCGTCACCGGCGTGAATGCTCGCGATGATCTTAGGTATGAGAAAATCCCGGGATTGACCGATTCCGGTGTAGTTGAAAGGGCGGGCCACGATGAGCGGCAGTTTGTCTCTAAAAAGGCCAGCCACAAGTTCGGTAGCTACTTTACTCACCGAATAATCGTTCACTGGATCGATAGGGGAATCCTCCCGCATAATCCCTTCCGTCCGGTTGCCGTAAACATTCGAGCTGCTCGCCACCAGCACGGCGGACAGCGGCTGGCCGCTTCCCGCAAGCGCCGCCAGAAGGTTGCGCGTTCCGATCACGTTCGTGCGATATATTTCCTCTACATTGCTGTGGAGGATGAAGGAGATTGCGGCCAAGTGTACGACATAATTGGGTTTTTCGTGTGCCACGATGTCGCTGACCATCGCGCCGTCCGTCATGTCGCCCACATGGATCATTTCTACGCCGGGAAGCGTACAGTCGGAGTGCGAAAGTCCGACCACGGTGATGCCCCGCGCGAGCAAGGTTTGCGCGAGGTAACGGCCAGTGAAACCTCCGATGCCGGTGATCAAAGCCTTCATGTGCCGACATACCTTAAGGCTACGTGTCGCGGACCCTTTCTGACCCGCGCCACGTCCAATCGCTCATGTTTCATTTTCCGCTCCCAGCCGACGTTTCCGCCAACTCCTTTAAGACATGCGACATCGGTCCGACCTTGCGTCAGACGATCTCGATTTCGGGGAAGGGGAAGATGAACTTGCCGCCTGAATTGAGGTATTCTTGCTCCCGCCGGACGATACCGTCCTTGAAGTGCCAAGGCAGGACCAGATAATAATCCGGCTTCATCGCGTGAGCGTCAGTTTCGCTGATGATTGGGATGTGCGTACCGGGCGTTACTTTTCCAAACTTTTCGGGATTAACCTCGGCAATCGCGGGAATATCTTCCGTGGTGAAACCGCAGAACTGCAGGACAACATTGCCCTTCGTCGATGCACCGTAACCTAGCACCGTCTTGCCGTCGCCGCGCAGAGCGCGGATCAAGCGCACCAGGTCGTCGCGATGGCGGAACACCCGCTCCTCGAACTCCCGGTACGGCTTGGGCGTATTGATGCCCATGCGGTCTTCTTGCTCGAGCAACCAGTTCACGACCGCCTCATTCACGCGGACGCTCGTGTTTGACTTGTGCGCGGCAGTCACAGCGAAGCTACCGCCGTTGATGTTGTTCATTACCACGTCGACGATCTTGAGACCCGCTGCCTCAAGGATCAGACGCACAACGCCGAGCGAATAATATTCAAGATGCTCGTGGCAGATCGTGTCGTACGAATTCAAGCGAAGCATCGAGGGCATATAGCTCTGCTCGAAATGCCAGATGCCACCCGGCGCTAGGCACTGGGCGATCTGTTGCGCGAAGGCGATCGGATCGTCGAGATCGTAGAACATCGCGATGGAGGTGATGATATTCGCCGGCTGCGCACCGGTCGAGGCATATGCAGCTGCCGAGAAGAAGTCTGGCACCAGCTTGACGTCATCCGGATAGTAGGCCGCAAACTTGGCGCCGGTAGGATCGATGCCAATACGGTTCAGCGAAGGCCTGTCGTACGCCTTCAGCGTAGTGCAGTCATTCGAACCGATATCGAGAACGGTATCGCCGGCCTTCAGATCAGCGAGCTTTTCGAGATATCGGACTTTGGCCGTCAAGTGCTCGACCATAGATTTGTTGAGACCGGATCGATAGCCGTAGTTGTCTCCGTACATTTCCGAAGAGTCATAGGTATGATTGAGTTGCAGCAACCCGCTTTCCGGGCAAAGCACCAGTTCGAGCGGGCCGCGCGTCACCGTTTCGTTGGCGTTCTTCGGGAATACGCCGGTCAATTCCTGATGGCCCAGGTTCAGCACGGATATAAGATTGTCAGACTTTGATACGCGGCAACGTTCCAGGGTCTTATAGGCTTGCATCAAATTCTCCATTAAATTCGCGTTGAACGGCGGTGCCATCTGACCGGGCGGCTCTATTGAATTTCGCTGGCGGCGGCAACGACTCCCTCACCCTCGCTACGTTCAAATACCGGTGAGCCTTACCCTTTTTCCGCGCAGCCGCTGAAAGACCTTAGCCCCGAGGTCATTATCCTTCACTTGCGGATGATCCAAGGGATATCGCTTCCCGAAGCGAGAGGTTAGACGGAAAATCGCTGCGCCGCCCACGTGTTAACGACCGATCATTTTGTTTGTCCGGGTCCGGTCGGGGCGCACGTGACGGTTTTCGACTTCATGCACGACACATTTGCATCTGATCGAGAGTCTCGATGTCGGCCCGATCAACTTCCGGGCGCGCAACTGGCGGCCCCGCCGCTAACGCTCAAGACCTTTGATTTTTCGAGAGGGGAGACGCTTGCTTTGCCAAGCTCCTCTGATAATCCACTCCGCCATAAAAACCTAACTGCCGCTGTTGACGGGGGTGAACAACAATGCAACCCGTCGCACCATCGTTCAAGCTTGGCGTTCGGCTTCACGCAATGCCATCCTATCAAGTCTCGGCCAAGCACTGCTAGCCGCATTCCGAGGCCGGTCGAAACGTTAGTTATTTCGACCTGAGGAGACAGAATTCGGTTGATTCGACAGACTCTCTAGTAAATTGATCACTTCCGACCGACACTGTCGATTGCGGAAATTTCGCGATAATGACTATCGCCAGTTGCATCAGAAATCAGGGGAAAACAGTGCCGGCTTCTCCCAACATCGTTTATGTCGACGTTCGACCTCTTCAAGATCCGGATTATCGCTTTCGCGGTGTAGGTCAGCACAGCACCTCACTGCTGACTGCGCTTCGTCAATGGGATTGGGGTGCAAGCCGCCCAAAGATGGTCGCGCTGGCCGATCCGATGCGAGAACCGCTCTACGCCGAACATACGCGCTTCTTCGATGAGGTGCGGGCAAACAGTCCGCGTGCCGCCGAAAGCAATAGTTGGTTCTTGACGCTCTCGCCGATGACCCACGATCCGCTTTTTGTCTCTGGTTTCCTGCTTGATCCGACAATCTTCAAGATTGCTCTGTTTTACGACTTCATTCAGCTGAAATTCCCCAACCGCTATCTCCATGTCACGGAATGGCGAACGACCTTCATGAACGCCTTTGCTTGGCTCGAATTTTACGATGTCTTCGCTGCAATTTCGCAGGACAGCGGCAACGACCTGATCAAATATCGCAACGTCCATCCGTCGAAAGTCTACGTATCGGGCGTTGCCGTGCGCCGCTCGCTCGAAGCGCCCGAAGGCGAGAGCCCACTCCCCCGATCCGAGCGCCAGCATATTCTGGTCGCTGGTGGCGGTGACCCCCGCAAGAATCCGGAATGCGCGCTTGTTGCTCACGCCCGGACGCCCGCATGCCGCGGCGTTCCGATTCATGTATTCGGGAACTACAACCCGGCTCATAAGGAAGGCTTCCGCGAAACGTTCGCGGAAGCCGGTGGTGACAATCGACTCCTTTTCTTCCCAGAGCACCTCGGCGACGAGGACCTGCGCCAGCTATACCGCAATGCGATCATGACCATCGTTCCTTCGCGCGCCGAAGGTTTTTCGATCCCGATCATCGAAAGCGCGGCGGCCGGAACGCCGGTCGCGGTATCCGCAGTCGGCGCGCACCCTGAATTGATCGGGGACCCCGATCTGCAGTTCGGCCCGGACGATTTCGACAAACTCAGTCAGATAATGGCGCGGATCGTAGGCGACGAAAAGGAATGGTCGAGCCGGCTCGAAGCAATCGCGCCACTCTGGAAAAGCTATACCACCGAGGATGTCGGCAGGCGCTTTATGGAAGGGGTGATGGCGCGGCAACGGAACGCCGAAGTTATTGAAGCGCCGGCGATTTCGCGCAACCTCCGACCGAAACTGGCCATCATCACCCCCCTTCCCCCATCTCAATCGGGTGTTGCGGACTATTCCAAGGCAACATTGCAACCTCTGGCGAAATATGCCGATCTGCACATCTTCACGGACAGCCCGGGGGTGGAGCCGACACCGGCTTATTCTTCCCTGGCGCCGGTCGCGATGGCACCATATTCGCCGAAAACGTTCGATCAGCGAATTTCCGTGCTCGGCAATTCCCATTTCCATACCACTGCCTTCAGATATCTGCTGGAACATGGCGGCGCGGCGCTCGCGCATGATGCGCGGATGATCGATTTCTATTTTCACGAACTGGGACTGGACCGCGCCTTGCAGGTCGCGAGTGCGGAATTCGGCCGACCCGTACCCTCAGCCGATCTGGTGCATTGGCTCAAGCATCAGCGCGATCTTCCGGTCCTTTTCTTGTCTGAGATCGCGAAGGCGGCGGAGCCGTTGCTGGTTCATTCTGGCGTCGGTGCTAAGGGCATAGAGAAGCTCTATGGGGTGCAGCCCAAAGTGCTCCCCTTCGCTCAATATCGTCCGATGAATCTAGAAGCGATCACGTCGCAAGAGCGGCGCAGGCGTCGCGAGAAGTTGGGCTGGACCGATGAGGAATTCGTCATCACCTCCTTCGGATTTGTTTCGCCGGACAAGGCGCCTGAACTTCTGATCTGGGCCACCAAATTCCTGCGCACTTGGGGCGTCAATGCACGCCTTGTGCTGTGTGGGCTGGTCGGCGAAGATATCGAAGTTGATCTTCAGGACCTCCGCGAAGAGCTCGGGCTCAAGGACACGGTGACGTTGTTTTCGGATCGGGTATCCGAAGAGATATATATGGACCATCTCATCGCGACCGATGCGGCCATCCAGTTGCGTACCTACTTCATGGGAGGGCTCTCTGGCGCGCTCAATGATTGTATCGCTGGCGCGGTGCCGACGGTCGCAAATGAGCACCTGGCGGAATCGTCGTTAGCCCCGCCTTTCGTCCGAAGGGTAAGCGACAATCTTTCACCGATTCTGATAGCCGAGGCGTTTTTGGATATCCTCCGATCCGGTGAGCATTTGTCACGACCGATGGAACAAGCACGCGCGTTCGCCGCGGACCATTCGCTCGATCGATATGCCGTTCGTATGATGGAGTCGCTTGGTTTCGACGTTGCGAAACGTGCCTGATCCGATGCGACCCATCATCGTCGATCTGGGGGAATTCTACGGCGCCCCCTTGCGCACGGGAATTCAACGGACGGTATGCGAACTGCTGGCACATTGGCCGCAGGATGTACCGGTGCGCTTCGCGCGTTACGATCCGCGCATCGATGGCCTGATTTCGATTTCCAGCCGCGCCATCGCCTTTCTAGTCAAGATGTTTGGTAAGAACACCCTGTCGCCGGCCGAGATCAGCGCCGAGGCGCAAATGATCGACGCGGGCATTCATTCAGGGAAGATCGACCTGCACCGCGAGGACAAAGTTCTGCTTCCAGAGCTTTTCTACCGCTTCGACAGGGTCGCTTTCTATCAGCGCGCAATCGAGCAAGAGCTGTTTCAGCCCTATATGCTGATTTATGATTTCGTGCCGTGGCTGAAGCCGGATCTCTACGGGATCGGCGGCAACATGTACTTGTTCATGCCCTACCTCAGACTGGTTATGGCAGCGACTAAGCGCGCATATATAAGTGAGGCCGTGCGTGACGATCTGGCAAAGCAGATCCTGCGCGGGACGGGCGACGTTCAGGGCCCGGCGATCCCTCTTGGCGCTGACGGCATCGACATTGAGCCCCAGGAATATACTGCTAATCGACGCAACATCGTGTGCCTGGGAACACTGGAGGGCAAGAAGTTTCAGAACGTCGCCTTTGAGGCTTTTCGTTCGCTTCCGCCTGATCCTACCGGCGGCAAGTTGCAATTTCTCGGCAAAATTCCTTCCTACCTACAGCCCCAACTCGCCCAGATCGTCGAGTATGTTGGTGTGGACGTGGAAGTAATAGACAACCCATCCGATGACGAGATACGGGACCATCTACGGAAAGCGCGGGCAAGCCTATTTGTCAGCCCCAATGAGGGGTTTGGCCTGCCCGCCCTCGAAACGCTGTTCTGTGGCATTCCAACCGTGGTCAGCGCGAACCTGCCCAGCGTGTCAGGATTAGCCGATGACGGTCAGATCCGGCTTGAGACCGTTAACGTGTCTTCCGTGGCCGCGGCTCTAACGCGGCTGCGTGACGAGAGGGAGATTCAGGTACTCTGGAGCAAGGCGGCAAACTTAAACCTGCCCCGCTGGAATGATTTCGCGATCAGCCTAGCGACCTGGGTGGCAAAAAACTGATCTTTCGCAAATGAAAACCCCCCTTGCAGCTGGCGTCAGTCTGGAGATGTAGTGGTGCCCGAGATGAACTCTGAACAATTGGGCGAATTCGTCCGTATCATCGACGAGGAATATGCCGGCAATCTCGGTGCACCGGGTGTGGCCGAGCGCTTTTATCCGATCGATTTCAAATTCGAAACTCCAGTCGATCAGAGCCTGAATCCGTTCTCATCCGAATATTATGATCAGCAACTGGCGCTCTATCGCGAGATCGCGGGCCGCGAACTCAACCAGTGGGACGGCGAACTCCATCCGGTTGACGTGCCGTCATTGGTCAGCGCGCCCAACCCGCTGGGTCTGGGCTTACCGAACTTCCTCAGCGAGCACGTCCGCGCGATTTCGACGATGCTCGGCGTTGCCGATCTCCCGCCTAGCCCCTTTGTGCTGGATCTTGGCGCAGGGCACGGCCTGAGTTCCGAAATCCTGGCGTTCAGCGGCTGCATCGTCCGCGCCATCGACATAGATCCCGCGCTCGGCGAACTCAGTCAGTTGCGCGCTGCGGCCCGCAGCCTGCCGATCCAGCGCAGCGTCCTTAGCTACGATGATATCACCACGATTCCCGATGGCGGATACAAGGCCGCTTTCTTCTTCCAGTCGCTACACCACTGCCTGAAGCCATGGAAGTTGATCGCGGACCTTACGGCGAAGCTTGAACCGGAGGGGGTTATAGCCTTCACGGGTGAACCAATCCAAAGCGGCTGGAGAAACTGGGGTCTGAGGCTGGACCAGGAATCGCTTTACGTCGCCCGGAAATATGGCTGGTTCGAATCCGGTTGGTCTCACGATTTCCTTCGCGCCTGTTTCATGCGGAACGGGTACACCTTGCATTTCGTCAGCGGTGGTCACGGTGGGGGTGAGATTGGTTTCGCCGCACTGAACCCGGCCAAGGCGGCGCAATGTTTGGTCAAGGCGCAGAGTATGGGCCTCACCGAGCGTTTTCCGGAAACCGAAATATCGAGAATTATGAGCCAATATCCGGCGGACGCGGAAGCAGTGTATCTTCCCTTGGATATGCCCGCATTGCGTTCACCCGCAGGTTTTGCGGTGCGTCAGCAAGGTCGTATGCTAATCTGCGAGGGTACTGGGAAATCCTATCCCATCGTCGAAGGCAATGCTCATATTTTTGATGCTGAGGATGTGCCGCAGTATTTATTCGAAGAAGGCGCAGCCTTTGACGGATATGTCGAAAGTTCGCTGATTCCGGATATGAACAACGAGATCGAGCGCGCGTACGCAAATGCCAAGACGGTAAATACCGAGCTGATGTTCAGTGCGCTAGAATATAGCGATGTCGAGGAACGGCGTGTCGTGGAACTCGGCGCTTGGCGCTGCGAATCTATCAAACGCTTTGCTGATATGGGATTTCAAAGTTACGCGGTGGATTTCTTTCCCGGCATGGTAAATGCCGCCCTGCGCCTTCATCGGGGGCGCCCGTTTCACCGCTTGGCCGCGCCGCTCTCTGTCCTGCCATTTCAGGATCAAACGATCGATCTGCTCTATATGCACGCGACGCTCCATCACGCTGTCCCGCGTCGGGCGGAGGAGTTCGCGTGGTGCGATCCTCACAATATGCATGATGCGCTCTGCGAGGCGCGCCGTGTATTGAAGCCCGATGGCGCGCTTTTCCTGTTCGGTGAAGGCGTTTATCCCGAAGGCCTGCCCATCGTGGAACGCGAATATGAGAAACGTGCGCAGGCCGGGGAAACCCCGTACAAAAGCTGGTACACAATGAGCGAATATGAGCGCGCTTTCGAAAAAGCGGGCATCTATCCGAAGCTCATGAGCAACCAGACTGCGCTCGAGTTGGAACTCCATAGCTATGACGATGGGAAACGAGTCGATCTGGTGAAGATCGGTGATCTTGTAACAATCGATGCTTATGAGCGACTGGAGCAGATGGCCGCGTGGAACGCGGGCCCCGACTGGGATACACGCCTGCTACCTGCCTGGATGCGTATTCGCCACACCTGAAGCGCCTCGTCGCGTCCTGCTATTTTGAGGGGATCGTGGCGATCGTCCTCGACCAGATGTTCTTTTGACTCTCGATGAAGCGACTTTGCCGCATTTGCTGTGCCGCTTGGAAAGCGAACAGCGCATGCGGATTTTCAAGCAAATCAGCGGCCATGCGCGCCGCCGCGGCAGGGTCCTCCAGATCGATCGAGCCATGGCCTTCCAGCTGCGGCAGCCCGAGATGTGTCTGTCGAGACGCAAGCAATGGCGTGCCGTAGGACAAAGCCTCCACCGCTTTGAACTTGACACCGTAGTCGTTCTCTACCGGGCACAGAATGATGTTTCCTGACAGAAACAGCGCACGCACTGTCTTTGCGTCCGCAGGTCCGAGCCAGTCGATATTGGGCATATTAGAGGAGAGCTGATCAGATCTCGCGCCGACGATGGAAATTCGCGCGGTGGGGCAAAGCGTCAGCAGATGAGGCGCGAACTGTTGCGCGATCCATTCGATCGCCAACCGATTCGGATAATGGGCGATGTTACCCACGAAAAAGAGCCTTTTCCCAGGTTGTAGAGACCATTTCTCTGGCTTTGGGTCGAGGTAGGGCGTGATGCAGACCGGCGTCGATCTAAGCGGAGATCTGGGCGCGTCGGGCTCGCCAATCACGATGACCTTGTCTACCTCCGCATTCTTACTCCGCTCGAAGAGGCGCGCACGGAATAGGCTGATCTTCCCTGCCAGCCAGCCATGATGGCTCATCCCCCGCGTGATCATGTCGGCGTAGAAATCGCCTTCGCGGTTGAGCGCGATCAGCACCGTGCGGACATCGCTGCGCGGTAGTTTCACGAATAAGGCGCTCGGATGATAGTCGATGATAATCGTATCGATCTTGTAGGCGCGGATGGCCCAATCGACGCCATCGCTCACGTGTTGCTGATTGAGCCTCTGCGTTTCCCAAGGAAATTGAAACAGCATTTTCCAGGCGAAGGCCGCCAGCGCCCGGAAGGATTTGCCTTCCGGATAATATCGATCGAGATAATAGGGCTGATAATGCGCCGTCACGCCGAGCGACGCGAAGAACTCCATCGTCGCGGCTTCGGCAGCGAACGATCCAGCCGCCATCGCGAACAGTTCTATATCACCGTCTTCGGTGAGGCGCCGGATATGGTTGCGGCAGCAGATGCTGCCTCCGTTTCCTTCATCTCCGAGTGGCGTGACGGTGAAATAGAGGACGCGCATCTGACGCTGGTGCAAGCTGGCATCACTACGGTCAAGCGGCATCCGCCGAAAACTTCTTACGCCGCGGACCTGCGGATGTGGACAACCCAAAATAAACTTAGCATAGGTGCATAACGGCGGCCGCTCGCGGCGATCCCAAGGTGTGACGTCAGATGAAAATTTTCCTCAAACGTCGAATAAAAAGATCGGAGGCGGGGCGATTTGTTACCGACGCTTATCGCATGGTCTTGGGGCGTGAGCCTGATGAATTAGGCTTGGAAGCCCACAGGAATGCGCTTGTCAGCGGCCGCATAGACCGGCTTTCACTGCTGCAACACCTACTTGAATCCGAAGAAGGAATCGCGCTTCGGCAAAACACCGCAGCATTTGTCGAGCGACGGACTCGTCTCTCGACCAACGCCGAAGAAATTGTCACCGAGGCATATGAACTTGCCTTCGGGCGACCACCGGACGTTGCGGGCATGAAGTATCACTCCGACGCGTTGCGCACTGGGCAGCAGGATGATTTTGGTCTGCTGCGGGACCTGCTAAAATCTCCGGAAAGCGAAGCTTGTTTGTCCCGTGGCGCTCGAATCCAACCGCAGGGCGTTTCGGAAGAAATCGTCCTGCTAATTCAGGAATTGATCGCGATCCGCCTCACGGAGCGGGGATGCACATGGGCGGTGCCGCCCATTTTCCCTTCCGGAAGTGTTATCCCACCCGCGCACGTCACTGGATTGATAAGGACTTTGGTCATGCTGTGCGAAACTCCGCCCGCTTTGGAGCATGTCCACTGATTCTCGGCCTGCCGGCAGATCGGGTGCTAACGAAGGCCCCTTGACCGCTCATCCGCCAAGTGGCGAGGCAGAGTACGGCAGTTCTGGCAAGCCCAGTAAAACGGTTTTATCAAGTCCTTCAACCGCTCGCTGCGCGATGAATTGCCCAGCGAGGAGGCGCTCGACCGAAGATGGGGTCGCAGGTCAGGTGATGTGATACCAACTAATGGCGAACGTTCGCATAGCGAATCTTCCGGGATCGGCTGACTTGCGGGTGCTTTGCCGCTCGATCGAGCGACCCGGCGATTACCTTTTGCAAACAGCGACGCCCCGGCTCGACCGCGTGTTACGCGCTGTCTATGGCCTGCAGGAGAAGGGCGACGCGCTGGCCCTTGTGCTGGCATTGAACCACAAGCTCGCCCGAGATGAGGCAGACGGAAATCCTGTCATAGGCGGGATGGCCAAAGTTTTTCGGACGACGCCGGGTTACTCACGACGGACTGTATCGTCCGAAGATCGAACTAGATCCTAATGAGGCTAACTCGGCTTCACCCGACTTCTTGTGGATCTCCCATTGGAATTTCTGCAGAGACCCAGGCTCGGATCGACAGCTGGATTGCCCAGATGCTGACACCGAGTGATGATTTTAAAACGGATATCAGCCGGGCCTGCGATGCTGGGTCCGAACAGAGCCATCGGCCAAACTTGCCCACTGGCTGCTGGATCGCAACGGAGAAGGCGATTTTCACGAACCGGTGACCTATTCAATTCCACAATGCCCCCCGCGATAAACAGACGTCCGCGTAATTCCGCCAGCCTTTTCCAGCGCCTTTCCTCACCCAGATCAATGCGCTGCCAGCGCACACAATTCCGGCACGCTGCTGATCCCCAGTCGCTGGTAGGCGCGCTTTCGGTAGGTCATGACGCTCGTTTTCGCGATACCCAGATCCAGCGCTGTCGCCTCGACCGACATGCCGGCGGTTGCGCGGGCGCAGACTTGCCGCTCGCGCCGCGTCAGATTTGGGAAGAGGTGCCGCAGTCGGCTTTCGATGTGCTGGGCGGAGGAGAAGCAGGAAAGGGCGCGCCTGCGGTTGAGGGGCAGCATCGGCAGCGCCAGGCGGGCCAGACCCACCAACGCGTCCAGCTCGCTATCCGTAAACAGGCCGGTGGAGCGATGGCGCGCGACATTGATGACGCGCCAGGCCTGTGGTCCGCGCTGGATGATCGAGACGCGCTCAACGATACCGGCCTGATCGAAGAAGCGCCTGCGGAACTCATCGGAGCTGATGTCCGGCGGCCGGATGCGCTGGATGGCAAGGTCGCTCACGCATGGCGCTGCGCTATAGGCGTCGCACACCGGGTCGATATTGTGATAATGCTGGCTGTAGGCCGGCAGCATCGCTTCCACGCGTGGCTCGCCGAAGAAATATTGCAGTTCGCTGGTTTCTCTGCCCGTCGCCTCGAACAAGTAAATTCTGCGCGCCCCACCGGTGACCGTCATCACCGAATCATGGACGGCGGTGCCGAACTGGTCGGTCCCGGCGGTTTCCAGCAAGCGTTCATAGATGGCACCCATGGAGACGGGGGCGCGCCATTCCTCGATCTTGCGGATGTAGGACATTCAGCTCTCCTGCCGCCTCTGGGATTATACCCCCTCAGTCGCGACTCCACGCCTCTTGAACACCTTCATGGCGATCAACGCAATCGCTGCCGCGATAGCCGGCACCGCAAAGGAGGCCAGAATGGTGGTCTCCGCAATGCCCGCCTCAAGCTGCGCGCCAATCAGCACCGGCGCCGCGACCGTCCCGATGCGGCCGACGCTTTTGGCCCATCCGATGCCAGTCGATCGCAGGTGCGGCGGGTAGAAGCTGGCGAGGATGACATTCACGCCGCCATAAGCGCCGAGGGCGAAGAAGCCGCAGGCTGCCAGAACGAGTTGGAGGACCAAGGCCGAGGACCCGCCCACAATCTGGCCGGCCACGAAGAAGAACGCTGCTGCGATGAGCAGGGACGAGACGAGAACGCGAAACGCGCCGTAGCGGTCGATCAAAAGGCCCATGCACAGCGCTGCAGCAATGCCGCCGAAGGAAAAGATGGAGAGCGCCATGGCCGCGAACGCTGGCGCGTAGCCGAGGCGGACGAGCAGAACCGGCAGCCACGAGCTGAGGCAGTAGCTGATGGTCAGCATGGCAATGAAGACGAGCCACAGCATCGCCGTGCCCAGCCGATAGTCCGGCGCCAGAAGGCTCAAGGGGCTGGCGCTGGGCAGGGGCGCATCGCTTTGCGGTGCCACCTCCTCGGCGTCCCGCAGAACCATGATGGTGATGACGGATGTCGCGAGGCAGAGCAGTCCCACCGCGCCCATCGCCACGCGCCAGCCGCCTCGTCCGGTAAAGGCGATGGCGACGATGCCCGCGATGGTGGCGCCGAGGCCGTAGCCGGTGAACAGGAAGGTGATCGCCAGGCCACGGTGTTCGAGGGGGGCGGCTGCCGTGACGATTGCCAGGCAACTCGGCAGACAGCCACCCAACAGGACGCCGGTTATCAGCCGCATCCAGAACAACTGCTCGCCACTGTTCGCCAGACCCGTCAAGGCCTGAGCGGCGCCAAAGCCGGCGAGGGTCAGCCCCACCGTCCACCGGTCGCCAAATCTCGCGGCCAGCGGAGGAAACGCAATCAGGCCGATGCACTGGCCGATCAGGTTGGCCGAAAAGATCGGACCGAGATCGGCATCACCAAGGCCGAGCATCGGCGCGAATTCGGGAGCGAGCGGCCCCATGATCGTGTGGACCAGCCCGTCAAGAAAATAGACCATCGCACAGATCGACACGATCAGAAGCGTCGAGGCTTTTGCGCCGGGCTGTTGGAGCGTTGCCGTTGAAATCAGAAGGTTCCCGACAGTCGCACGCCATAGGTCCGTGGCGGGCGCAGCGACGTCGCGACCACACCAATGGTCGAATAGGCCGGGTTTGGCGCCACATTGTTGACGACGACGTCATCCTCGATGTTGTTGACGAATGCGCTGATGCTCAGGCCCTTGCCTTCGAACGCATAGGTCAGCACCGCGTCAGTCCGGGTCGAACCGCCAACGCGCGTTTCCGGCGTGTAGGCCAGATCCAGCTCGCGCGGCCCTTCATAGCGGCTGAAGATGTTCGCGATGATGCGGTCGCCCGATCCGACCGTGAAGCTTTGTTCCAGCGAGGCGGCGACCACCCATTCAGGCGACTTGAGCGCGCGAAGCCCGCTGCAATCGACCGTCGTGCCGGAGGTGCGGCATTGTGAGGTCGGGCCGGGGGTCGAAACCGAATTGTAGACGAGCTGTTTCACCCGAGCGTCCAGCCATTGGGCCTGCAACCCGATCCGGGTGGACGGAGTGACCAGCAGTTCTGCTTCGGCTTCTACGCCCTTGGTGCGAACCTGGCCGATATTCTCCGTCACCAGAACCACGGCCGGGGGAATGAGCTTCACATAGCCAAGCTGCTGGTCCTTATAGTCCAGCAGGAATGCCTCCACATTGAATTGCAGGCGGTTGTCGAGGAAGCGGTTCTTCGTGCCGATGGTATAGGCGGTAACCTTTTCCGGCTCGAAGCTGTTGGCGCCCGGCGGGCCGAGGAAGAAGCCGCCCGCTTTGAAACCGGTGCCGACATTGGCGTAGACCAGCGAGCGCGGTCCCGCGTCAAACTCGAGGCCGGCACGCCATGTGACGGCTTCAAACGTCAGCGATCGGTCGACGACAAATGCCGGCGCGCCGACCGGGACGAGCGGAATGACCGGGTCGGGCCCGGGGGCATTGCGGATGGTGTACCGCTCGCTGTCGCTGGTCTTGCGCTCCCAGGTGTAGCGCAGTCCCCCGGTCACGCGGAATGCGGGCACGATCGCAAAGGTCAATTGGCCGAAGCCGGCGGCGGTCTTGCCCGATGTGTCGATGATCTGATCGCTGTAGGTGAGGGCGGCCGCGCTTTCCGTGTTCGAGCGGGCGGTGACATGCGTGTCGAGATAGTAGGCCCCGATCAGCCAGCCAAAGCGATTGCCCGATGGCGAGGCGAACCGCGCTTCCATCGAAATCTGCTCGGGCTGCTGCTGCTCGATGATCTGGAAGCCGGTCTGGGCGCTGTTGTAGCTCAGCCTGGATGTCCGATAAGCGGGGATCAGCGTCAGCGTGCCGGCATCGGTCTCGACATTCACATTGGCGAGCAGCCCATAATAGTCGCTGTCGATGAACGAATTGTCGGTCTGCCGCGCGAGGGGGGCAAATGCCGCATCCTGCTGGGAAAGGCTGGTGCGTGGGTCGCCGAAGTAGCAGATGTCGGGCCCGCAGCGCTTGCGCACGGTCGAGCCGCCGCCGCGGCCGCCCTGATGGGTATAATCCCCGACGATGTCGATGGTGACGGCGCTGCTCGGTTGGAGGCGGTAGGAGAGCCGGACGGCCTGACCGCGCTCATCGTCGAGCCCGTCCGAGAAGAAGCCATCGCGTTGCAGGATCTGGAATGCGGCGCGGAAGGCGCTGTTCTCGCCGACCGGGAGGTTGACAGCGCCGGACGCGGCAACCCGCGCATAATTGCCGACTTCAAAATTGAGTTGCGCGCCACGCTCACCGATGCGGGCGTGCTGCGGCAGGATGTTGATGGCGCCGCCCGTCGCGTTGCGGCCATATAATGTGCCCTGCGGGCCTTTCAGCACCTCGACGCGCTCAAGATCATAGAACAGGCCCTGCACCGCCGTGGGACTGGCAAGATACACGCCTGAGAAATTGACGGCGATGGCCGGGTCGGAGAAGGCATTGCCCCCAAAGTTGCTGACGCCCCGGACCGTCAGGACGGTATAGGGTCCGGTTCCTGCCGTGACCTGCAGCGCAGGAGCCACCTGGGTCAGCGCCGCTGCCGTGGTTACGCCTCGCGTCGTCAGATTTTCGCCGGAAAGGACGGTGACCGAGACGGCGGCGCGCTGTAAATTCTCTTCCCGCCGCTGCGCCGTGACGACGATATCCTCAAGCCCTGCCGCAGCGTCCTGCCGCGCGGACGACACAACCGCCCGATCGGCAGTGAAGGTTTGCGCGTGCGCGAGTGCGGGCATGATGCTCAGGGCTGTGCCCGATAACAGCGCGATTAGCCGGCTCGACATACAATCTCCCTTTGTTTCTGTTTATTCTTGTGACGTAGCGGCTCTGGGGGGCGAAATATGTCCTTCATCCGAAGGACAGGCGGCCTCATGATTTGAGGCCGAACCTTGCCCGGGCTTCCTCGACCGTCGCGGGCTTAGCGCCATAGAGCGCCGCGATCTGCGTCGCGGCGCGCACCATGTCGGTATTGTCCCGTGCGATCGAGCCGTCCGGCATGTACAGGCTGTCTTCCAGGCCGACGCGCACAAGATCGCACCCCATGGCGATGCCCAGGGTGACGAAGCGGAACATGTCCTGCCCGGTGGCGGTGACGCCGACGATGGCCTTGGGGAAAAGCCGCAGGCCCTCATCGATCGAGAAGATCACATTGCGGGCGATGGCCGGCGTTGCCCCGAAGCCACCGCCATGGAGCAGCCACATATTGTCCCGATCACGATCGAAAATGCCCTCATTGGCATAGCGCAGCAGGCGATGGAGGGCGCTGGCTTCCACCACTTCATATTCAAGTGCCGAGCCGCGTTCATAGACCGCCTTGATCGTGCTCTTGAGCAGTTCGGGCGAATTCACATAGGGCGTTTCGCCCGGATAATTGCCGCCCGGATTGTAGAAATCCGCCGAGCCCGCGGCGATGCCGAACAAGTCCTGCGACGGCTCGATGGCGAGGATACCGAGCCGCTCCTTGTCCGATGGCCAGTGCAATTGCCCGGTCAGTTTGTCCCGGCGAACGCCAATGCCGTTGGTGGTCTGCACAAGGATCGGCGAGCGGGCACGAATTTCACGGATTGCCTCGGCATAGATCGCGGGATCACCGCTGTTCATGCCATCGGGGCCGCGTGCGTGAAAATGGACCATCGCCGCGCCCGCCTCGTAGCAACGCGCGGCCGCTTCGCCGATCTCGACCGGCTGCTTGGGCACCACCGCTCCATCGCGGTCCTGCTGCATTCCGCCGTTGATCGCGACTGTAATTATGACCTTGTTGTCAGCCAGCATTCCGCTCTTCTCCAGATGATGTCTGGAGCAATATGGAAGCGCCGCCGCGCCGTCTGTCCTTCGGATGAAGGACAGGATCAGGGCGATGAGCCGGGACCAACCAGTACGTTCGCTACCCCAGTGTCCCGCCCTGATCTCCCCGCGCTCGCGATTTCCGGTTGGCTTTGGCGCGTTTCATTGCATAACGCGCATCATGTCGCGAGAACCGGAATTATCCGCTGGCAAGGCGCCCGAGCGCACGCCTTTTGGCAGGCTGATCAACAGTCTTCTTGCGACCGCGCAAATGTCCAGCGCGCGGCAGATCGATGCCGAGCTGGATCTGGCCAATCTCGATCGGCGGTTGCTGTCCTTGATCGGTCGACGTGGCAAGGTGACCTTCACGCAGATCGCGCGCCTCTCTGGCATTCAGCGCGCGCAGATCAGTCGGTCGCTGGCACACCTGACCGCGAAGGGCCTCGTGCACCGTCCCGACGTGCGCTCCAAGGCGGAGTTCACCGAAAAGGGCCGGGCGGTCTACGAGGAGATCCTCGCGGTTGCCATTGCTCGCAATGTGGAGGTCTGCGGCGGGCTCGACGCGCCGACCCGGGACTTTTTCATCCGTGCGACCCGCTTCATGATCGACGAGGCGGCGGCGATGCTCGACGCTGAGATCCAGCTGTCCGGCGGCACGCAGGAGCCGGGGGCGGAGCGCAAGTCGGAGCGGCGCCCCAATGAGCGGAACGAGCCCGGCATCGCGGATGCGCGCGTGCATGTGATGGTTCTGCCGCCGTTGACGACGTTGGCCTCCTATCTCAACCGCACCGCCACCCTGCTGGCCAAGCGGGTCGGAGCGATTTCATCTTTTGAGGCGGATATGCTGCTGCTGATCGGCAAGAACGAGCCGATGACCCAGCTCAGCCTGACGCGCACGACGGGGGCCAGCAAGAGCCAGATCGTGCGTGCGTTGACGCGCATCGAGAGCATTGGGCTGGTCAACCGCACGAAAGTGCCGGGCCGCCGCGATATCCTGCTCGATCTTTCGGCGGAGGGGCGCGGTTTGTGGCGCCTGCTGACCACGGCAGAGGCTGATCGCGACGCGCGGTTGCTGGGGGTTCTGGAGCCGGGAGAAGAGGCCCGATATCGCGCCGTTCTCACCTTGCTGATGGAAAATGCCCGCGCGATGGCGCGCGGCTGATCAATCGATCAACCGGTCCCCGGCGATCGTTCGGCGGTATTCAAATCAACAACGGCATTTAGGCAGAAGCGCGCCGCACATATGTGTGCGACGTGGGATTTCTGGCCGTAATGCCGGTTATTTTCGGGGAACTGTTCTGGCTGTTCGGCACCTCCTCAAGTTATCTGCCTGAACGGATGATCCATTTCGTTATCAAAATCAACAAAACTCTTGTGCATCGATAATTGGCCTGCAATACCCCTCCCTGCTTCGGTCACCGGCAAGGTGCGGGGCCGGAAGCCAGAGGTTTCCATCTAGGGGAGGTTACATGCAGATCGTTCGACGGGCGCCCTTGCGGCGCAATGGATTGCTATTGGCTGGCGCCGCGTTGATAGGGGCGGGCGGCGTCTCTCCGGTTTCCGCGCAAGACGTTGATAATGACGATGAGGACAAGACCTCCGTCATCCATGACATCGTCGTCACCGCCGAGCGGCGCGCGATGAATCTGCAGGATACCCCGCTCTCGATCGTCGCCGTAAACGAAGAAATGGTGGAAGCGCGCGGCATCGAGGATCTGGAGGATCTAGCCAACCAAACGCCCAATCTCAGCATCGCCCCGCAGCGCGGCGGCAGCACATCCACCCCCTCCTTCACGATCCGCGGCATCGGCGGGGGCGGTGGTGCACTCGGCGAGCGCGGTGTGGGCCTGTATATCGACGGTATCTACATGCCGCGCACCGCCGGCTCGGTTCTCAAAGTGATCGATATCGACCGGATCGAGGTGCTGCGCGGCCCGCAGGGCACGCTGTTCGGCCGCAACTCCACGGGCGGTGCGGTGCGCTACTTCACCAAGCAGCCGCGCCTCGGCGAGACGGAAGGCTATGCGCAGGTGACGGCCGGCAATTATGATCGGGCGGATATCGTCGGCGCGATCAATATCCCCATCGGCGATACGCTGGCCGTGCGCGCGCAGGGCGCCTATCTGCATCAGGGCGGATGGGTGCAGCGCGGTACCGAGAAGAACGGCGCGTCCACGGACTATGTCGGGCGCGTGCAGGCGCGCTTCGAGCCGAACGACCGCTTTGAGGCCACATTGGGCTTCCTTTACACCGATGCCCGCTCGAACGGGTCGCCGATCGTCACCGAAGAACTCGATCTGCGACCGGGTATCGAGGGTTATATCCAAGGCAATTACGGTGATTGGCTCAACGATGCGTTCAAGGCCGTCGGCCAGGCGCCGATTGCCGCATATAATGATCCGCGCGTGGTCACCGGCGACAAATATCGCCAGCACGACATCTGCCTGCTGGACGATTTCAATCCCGACTTCGGCAAGGAATGTGAGCAGAGGAACACCTCGGTCTACTGGCAAGCCGATCTGCGCATGTCCTACGAGCTCTCCGATGATGTCACCTTGTCCTCGACGTCCGGCTTTTCGAAGCTCGATTTCAACGGGGTGATCGATTACCAGCAACTGGGCACGGAAAACCGCAAGCTCGATACCGGGTCGAAGGTCTTCTACCAGGAACTGCAGCTCAACGCAGCGCCGTTCGGCGGCGCGCTCGATTTCGTCGGCGGTCTGAATTATTTCCATGAGAAGTCGGATGAACAAGGTCTGATAATCACGCGCAAGGGTACCAGCGTCTATCCAAACAGGCCTGAAGGCAACGCCGATGGCGGACTGTTCCGTCGAGAAGATACAAGCACTACTCAGGTCGCCAACTCTTTTGGCGCATTCGTGAGCGCGACATGGCACGTCACCGACCGCCTCAATTTTACAGGCGGCCTGCGCTATGCGCATGACCGCAAGCATATCGAGTCAACCGAATATGCCTCGTCGGATTTCAAGCCGGTCGCGGGTACCACATCGACCTCCGTCGACAGTTCGCGATCCTGGCAGCAGGTCGATTATCGCGCGACCCTCGACTACAAGATCACGCCGGATATTCTCGCATATGCGACGATTTCCAAGGCGTACAAAGCGGGCCTCTACAGCTTTTCGATCATAGATAATGTTGAGGGGGCCAAGCAAAGCGGCGACGCCATTCCAACCGTGCCGCCCGAAACGGTACGCAACTACGAGATCGGCCTGCGTATGGCGCTCTTCGACAGGGCGTTCATCGTCAATCCCACCGTGTTCTACATGCAGTGGGGCAACCGGCAGTCGGCGCGCCGTGTCGTCTGCGTAACGGGGCCGGCCTGCCCGCTGGGGTTCAATCTTCAGGTCGTCGATGCCGGTGACATCGACGTTTACGGGCTTGAACTGGATAGCCGCCTGCGCGTCTCGCGCAACTTCTCGCTCGATGCCAGCGGTTCGCTGACCGGCGTCAAGCTCGATCCGGTGCGCAATGGCGGGCCCTTCCTCTTCCCGGATATCCCCCGCAAGCAATTGAGCCTGGGCGGGACGCTCAATGTGCCGGCCCAATTTGGCGAGTTCACGGTCAACATGAACTGGAGCTACACCGACGACCAGGCCACGCTGAACCTCGCAAATCCGGATTCCGCATACCAGCTCCCGGCCTACAGTCTCGTCAACGCCCGCATTCGCTTCATGCCCAAGAATGTGCCGGTGGTGATTTCGGTCTTCGCAAACAATCTGTTCGACAAGACCTATGCGACCGGTGCCACCCGTTTTGGTGGCGCCTATTTCGATAGCTTTTCAGTCAGAGCGGGCGATCCCAACGACCCGGCACTCCCGCCCCGTAACATGCTCTCGGTGGTGCGCGGAAAGCCACGCATGATCGGCGCGTCGATCCGTTACGACTTCTAACGGGGGGCGGGTGCCCCGGCACCCGCTAACAACATTGCGGCGGGCGGATCGGGTAATCGATCCGCCCGTTTTTTATGAGGCTGGGCTTGGAACGGCTGGGCGGCGGGGGCGTGGATCGGCAGGGTCCCTCATCGGCCAGCGGGATCGTTGTGAGATTTTGAAGACAAGCCGGCGGGTCTCGTCTGGCCGCTTGCGGTTAAAGGCCGAGCACCTTGGCGATCTTGGCGCGGATGTCTTCGGGCGCATTCAGCTTGCCCACGGTGCCTTCCGGCAGGGCGCCGGCCTCGATCCACCAGCCGATGACCGCAACTTCATCCGGAGTGAGCGGCGTGCGGCCGTTCTTGGGCATGAAGTCCTTGTGGTCGGCGGGCAGGGTGATGCGGCGATACAGGTCGCTGCGCTGCTTCTCGCCCGGATCGATCACCGCGCCGCTCTCGCCGCCTTCCATCAGGCTCTTGTAGGTCGCCATGGAGAGGGCGCCGCGGCGCTTGTCATCATTGTGGCAGGAGGCGCAGCGCGTCTGCAGGGTGGGGTGGACCACATCGAGGAAGATATCCGCATCGGCGACATTGGTCACCGGAGGCCGGCCACCGGGGCCAGAGCGTAGCGGGCCGGGCGCGAATTCGGTGAGGTAGGTCGGGCCGTGCGTCAGATTGCCGCCGAAATGGCCGGTGGCCACGAGCAACCCTCCGGTGATCAGGCAGGCGAGCGGCCAGCCTCGGTCATAGATTTTCGGGAATTCGCGCTGCCAGGCCCAGACCAGCAGCGCGCTGGCTGCCAGCAGCACGCCGCTCCAGCGGTGCCAGTTGACCGCCTCGCCGGTGAAGCCGGGCTCGCTCGCGTGCATATAGCCCAATGTCACCGTGAGGAAGGCACAGAGCGCGCCGATCAGCCATGTCGCCGATACGGCAGGACGCAGGGCGGCGAAGCGCGGCCAGCGCGTCGCGATCTCCAGTCCGATCGCCAGCATCAGGATGCCGATCGGCAGGTGCAGCACGAGAACGTGGAAGCGACCGAGGAAGAAGATGAAGTCCTGCACGAAAATCCCCCGAATGATGCGGTCCGCTGTGTCCGGACGATGTCAGTTGATGCCGCAGGACTGCCCGGTACGCGCGCAGACCTGCTCGATCAGCTTCATGGACTCCGGCTTCGGTTCTGCGGCGGTCGTCGCCAGGAATACGCCCTTCGCCCAGGTGTAGGGCGTGCGGCCCTCGGCATCCCGAATGTCGAAGCGCGCGCCCTTGCTCGCCAGATAGGCCAGGATCTTGTTCGATCCGCGATTGGCAGCCCCATGAACGGCGGCCAGCCCCATGGCATTCGTCGCGTTCAGATCCTGCCCGAACCGCTCGTGGCAGAGCCGCACGGCTTCGAGCAGCTTGTCCTCGCCCTCATCGAAGGTCTGGAAGAACACCCAGTTGATGCCGGCAGCGGCCATGAGCGGCGTCGTGCCGTTGTTCGTCGTGATATTGGGGTCGGCGCCCTTGCTGGCGAGCAGCTTCATGGCGTCCACATCGCCGGAGAGGGCGGCGCGCAGAAACGCCGTCTGCCCCGTGAAATCGACCCAGGACAGAGAGCCAGCCGTCAGCAGCCAGAAGCGGGTCGGCGGATAGCGCATCACCCGCGCATTGGGGTTGGCGCCCTTGTTGAGCAGCGCGCCGATGAACTTGAGCGCACGGGGACGATCCACGCCCTTCTGTTTGGCGGTGTCGGTATCCAGCTCCATGTTGCGCACGTCGACAGCGGCCCAGAGCGGCGTGCGGCCATACCAGTCTGCGGCGTTGGGGTTGGCGCCCTTGTCCAGCAGATATTGGGCGACCGGCACATTGTCATTGAGCACCGCAACGAGCAGCGGGCGCGCATCATTGGCCTCGGGCTGCTCGATCTTCGCGCCGGCCTCGACCAGCGCCTTGGCCATGTCGACCGTGCCCTCGCGCGCGGCGAGGTGGAGCGGGGTGATCTTGCCGGGCCACTCGGCGCGCGAACCCTCGGGCGGCACGCCGCCGCGCACGATGCCGTCGCCATGCGAGCCGCCGCCTTCGCCCGGCGCGCGGAACTCCGGCTTCTTGCCCAGCTTCGTGGCGGCGTTGACGTTGGCGCCGGCCTCGATGAGCGCCTGCACCGCCTCCACGCTGCCGCCGCGCACCGCCAGCATCAGCGGGGTCTGGCCATAGGCCTTGTCGGTGAAATTGGGGTTGGCGCCGGCCGCCAGCAGCGCCTTGACGTTGGCGCCGTCGCCCTCGCCTGCGGCAATCATGAGCGCGGTCTGGCCGGTGTGGGAGAGGGTGTCCACAGGCGCGCCGGCCCTGAGCAGGCGGCGCAGCACAGCGGAGGCGCCAAATTCGGCGGCCACATGCAAGGGCGTGAGGCCATATTCGTTCGTGAGGCCTGCATTGGCGCCAAGATCAAGCAGGCGGTCGACATCGTCCGCGAGGTTGCGCCGCGCCAGCCAGTGCAGCGCGGGCGTGCCGTCGGGCGAGCGCGCATCGAGATTGGCGCCGCTGTCGACCAGCTCGTACATGCGCTTGAGCTGATTGTCGCGTGCCGCCGAGGCCATCTGCACGCCCAGTTCCTGCGCCTTGGCCGGCGGCAGCACGGGGCGCTGCGGACGCAGCAGCAGGAAGGCGACAAGGGCGAGCGCCAGGAGCGCCAGGCCTGCCAGCGCGATGCGTTTGCTTGTCGTCGGCATCAGATGTCGATCGTTCCGTCGCTGTCGCCGAAGTTTTCCACCGGTGCGCCCGCCTTTTGCAGGATGGAGAGCAGCAGGTTGGAGAGCGGACGATCCTTGCCGACGCCGCCGCTGATGTGGCGCTTACCGGCGATCTTGCCCGAGCCGCCGCCTGCGAGGACGATCGGCAGAGGGCCGTGATTATGAACGTTGGAATCGCTCATCCCGCTACCCCACATCAGGATGCTGTTGTCGAGCAGCGAGCCATTGCCATCCGGCGTGCTGGCCATCTTGTCGAGCAGATAGCCGAACATGGAGATGTGATAGGCATTGAGCTGCGCCAGCCTGTCCTTATTGGCCGGCACGTTGCTGTGGTGCGAGAGCGGATGGAAGCTCTCCATCACGCCGCTGCCCGGGTAGATGCGATTGCTGTTCTCGACGGCCAGCATCAATGTGGAAATGCGGGTCAGCTCCGTCTGCCACGCCAGCACCTGCAGATCGAACATCATCTTGATGTGCGTCTCGAAATCCTCGGGAATGCCGATTGGCTTTTCCGGCACCACGATATCGTGGCTGGTCTGTGCCTGGGTCAGTTCCAGCCGCCGTTCGACCTCGCGCACATCGGTCAGATACTGGTCGAGCCGCCGCCGGTCCTCGGCCGGCAGATCGGCTGAGAGCTTGCGCGTCTGGTCGGTTACCGTGTCCAGCATGCTGCGCGATTCACTCCAGATCGCGGCGCGTTCCTCCGGCGTGCCACCGGCGCCGAACAGGCGCTCGAACAGCAGTTGTGGGTTGCGCTGGATCGGCAGCGGCGTGTTGGCGTCCTGCCAGCTGATCGTATCGCGATAGGCGCAGCTCCACCCTTCGCCGCAGATTGCCGAGGGCTCCTCGATGCCGAGTTCGAGCGAGGGCAGGGGCGTATCCTGGCCGAGATGCTTGGCGGCGACCTGATCCGCCGTCATGCCGAGCTTGTTTACATTCTTCGTCATCGCCGTGCCGGAGAGGTAGACGGCGGACGAACTGCTGTGATTGGCCGCAGCCGAGGCATCCTGCGTGTAGGCGAGCGGCAGCGTCAGATCGCTGATGACATTGATCTTGTCGTGAAAGGCCGCCAGCGGGCGCAGCGTGGGCGACAGTTCGAAGCCGGCGCCCAGCGTCGCCGGGCGGAACCTGTCCATCACCGCGCCATGGGGCACATAGAAGAAGCCGAGCCGCGTCCGCGCCGGTGGCAGCCCGGACGATGCGGCGGGTATCATCGATTCCAGGAAGGGGAGCGCAAGACAGGCGCCGGCCCCGCGAAGCACGGTCCGGCGCGAAAGCGATTTGCGGGTAAGGTAGGTCATCGACGTCTCCAGACCTCAGAGCCAAGCGGAAAAGGCGGGGCGAGCCGGCGCATCAGCCGGCCATCTTCATCGTGAGCGGCAAACCATTGGGATCGAGCAGCCGCAGCGTGCCCGGCGCGGAAGGCAGGATTACCGCCCCCATCTGGGCGAGGGCGGCGGCCACCTTGCCGCTGTCGAAGCGGCGGCAACTCACCGTCCAGTCATCCACGGCCGGCTTCTCCCGGCCCACCGTCTGGCGGATGGCGATGGGCGTGTTCGCCGCGGCGAACCAGCGCTGGCCCGGCACCGGAGATCGCATCTCCTTGAAGAAGAGCGACATGAACTTGCCGGTCGCAGCGAGATCGCTGACGCGCAGCAGGATGCTCTCCATCTTGAGCGGCGTGACGAGAGGCGCGCCCTCCACGATGTTGCCGGCCGGCACCGTCGTGCTGGCGAGGCCGGCCGGCTCTTCCAGCAATTGCAGGCCGATGTGATCGGGATCGTAGACGATGCCGCGCATCGCCGGGGCCAGCCCTTCACGCTCGAGGCGCGCATCCATTGCCTTGCGGTCGTATTTCTGCAGCAGCACGCAATAATGGTCGATCGCAGGATCGGGCGCGGTGGCGCGCGATCCCAAGGCGATATAGCCCTTGCCCAGCACGACATAATAACGCAGCGGCGGGTCGGCCTCCTTGTGGACGGCCGGATTGAACAGCCGGCCATAGAATTGCGCGGCCTTCGTCACGTCTGGCACCAGCATGCCGATATGTTCCAGACCCGTGGTGCGCAGCGGCAGTTCGTCACCGCGCAGGGCATCCGCGGCCAGCGCCACACCCGACGAGAGAGCCAGCGAAAGCAGCGAGCCGGCTGCGATCACGCTGCGCCGGTCGAATATGCCCGCGCCCTCGCCTGAAAAATCATCGCCGTTCATCACTTCTTTCTCCCAATCATGGCGGGCGGCTGCCGGCTGGTGTTCCAGGTCAACTGGCTGGGCGACACCCGCAGCCGATCCTTCTGGCTGCCGGCGGGCATCCGGAACTGCCGGCTGGTGACGACGCCGCGCAGGATCGTCTGGAAGCGATCGCCATTGCCGGCGCTGGTCCGGGCGATCCTGCGTACTTCCGGCATGTCGGCAAAGGTAAGTTCGCGGCCGATGGCGAAGGTCATCAGCTTCTCGATGAAGGTGTGGGTGAAGGCGTCCGAGCGGGCGAGGATGGCGTTGCGCAGATCGCGCGGGCCATTGATCTTGGTGCCGTCGGACATCACGCCGGAGGCATCGACGGGGAAGGCGCCGTCCCGCGTCCGCCACTGGCCGACCAGATCGTAATTCTCCAACGCCAGGCCGATGGGGTCCATCATATTATGGCAGGAGGCGCACACCTTGTTCTCGCGATGCACGGCAAGGCGCTGGCGCAGGCTCGTCGCCTCGGCATTCGCGTCGAGATTGGTCTCGACGCCGGGCGGCGGCGGCGGCGGCTTCACGCCGAGGATGTTCTCCAGCACCCAGGCGCCGCGAATGACCGGCGAGGTTCTGTTGGCGACGGAGGTGACGGTGAGGATCGCGCCCTGCCCGAGCAGGCCACGGCGCACGCTGTCCTTGGGCAGGCTGACCTTGCGGAAATAGTCGCCGCGCACGCCGCTAATGCCATAATGCTGGGCCAGCCGCTCGTTGACGAACGTGTAGTCGGCATCGAGCAGATCGCGGATCGGGCGGTTCCGCAGCATCACATAGCGAACGAGGCCCTTGGTCTCATTCTCGAAGGCGACGCGCAGATTGTCGTCAAACGCCGGGCTCTCGCGCTGGACCGAGCGCAATTCGCGCAGATGCAGCCACTGGGTCGCGAAATTGTCGACCAGCGCTTCCGCCCTGGGGTCGGCAAGCATGCGGTTGACCTGCTGGTCCAGCACAGCCGGGTCGCTGAGCTTGTTCTGCGCAGCCAGATCGAGCAATTGCTGGTCGGGGATGCTGCTCCACAGGAAGAAGGAGAGGCGCGAGGCGAGGTCGAGATCGCTGATTGCGAACTTGTCCTTCGCGACCGGCTGCTCGAACCGGTAAATGAAGCGGGGATCGACGAGAATGTAGGAGAGGCCTGCGCGCACGCCGTCCTCGAACGTGCCTTGCGCCCGGCCCGCATCATACATCTTCATGATCGCGTCCACCTCGCCGCCCATCGGCTTGAGCGGACGGCGGAAGGCAAGGCTGCCGAGACGCGTCAGGATCGCGCGGGCGCAGGGCTTTTCCTCCATCCAGCTCTTCGGGCGGCAGGAGAAGACCGTGGCGCGTGGCGCGCTGCGGCCCGGCCCCTGCGTCGTGAATGGCCCGTTGACCGCGACGTTGAGGACGAGGCCCTTGGTCAGATAATTGGCATAGATGTCGTTCACGCCCGCGCCGGCGACCTCATCGAGCAGCGCCGCCGTGATCGTTCGCTGCCCGGCGCCCAGCTTCACGCGCACCTTGTCGCCTTTGCCCAGCGCGACCCGGCGGCCATCGATGGTGAGGTTGACGGCCGGCATGGGGGCCGGCGCCCGGCGCCCGGCGATGAACCCGCCGGTGCTGGTGCGCACGCTGATCTCGTAAGTGCCGTCCACCGGGAAGAAATGGTTGACCCGCATCCCGCCCCGCGTGCCGAGCGGCAGTCCTTCCAGATGCTTGGTCTGCACGAGTTTGCCGGGCGCGTTGTAAACAGTCCGCGTCAGTTCGAGCGTTGAAGCGCCCGTGGCGATGCTGCTGATCTTGAGCCCGGCGTTGAGATAGCCCTGAATGAGCGCCGGGGAGGTGGTCAGTACGCTGGAGATATTGTCGAACCCGCCGGTCGCGGCATCGGGCGGCAGGAAGTCCGCCGGATTGATCTCCAGCCCGATGAGATCGCGCACGGCATTGGCATATTCTGTTCTGTTCAGGCGGCGCAGGTTCGCCGAGGGGAGTGGCGCGGGCGTGGAATCGAGCCGGTCGGTCAATTCGCCCAGAAACGAGGCCAGTTCGCCCGCCTCGGGCCGAGGGCTGTTGAGCGGCGGCATGGCGCCTGCGCTCACCTTGCGCACCACCTTTTCCCAGATGGCCGCATTCTTGCCGGTATGGTCGAAGTCCATCCCCTCGAAGGAGAGGCCAGCCACGCGCTCCTCCGAATCATGGCAGGACATGCAGTATTTGCCGATCATCGGGTGCGGCGCATTCTCCGCCACGGCAGTCGGCTCGTCGCCCTGCACAGGAAAGGCAGCGCCGAGCGCGGCCAGATAGACTGCGCCCGCCGCAAGAATCACAGCAGCGCCCTGGCGTGATCCGCCGAACCGGGCTGCCTCTCCTGCCATCGCGCTCATTCTCTTGCGCGCCGTTTCAGAAATCCCCTTCATGAGTCTCGGTGTACAAAATCAATTTTCTTTTGTCACGCGATGAAGGCAGGATTTCTAATATATGGAAGGACGGCGCGGCGGCGTTGAGCAGCGAACACGATTTCCGAAATCAACTCGTCGCGCAGTGCTGCTCAACCCTCCTCATTCGCGGTGCGCACGTAGAGGCGCGAGGCTTGCCAGAAGCAGGCGCCGGCACAGAGCGGCGTGATCGCGATGAGCAGCAGGGAATAGCGGATGGCGGACTGGCCGAAGTCCGCCGCCAGCACATCGTTGAGAATGCCGACCGCCGTCGGGCCAATGATGTTGCCGACGAGGCCGCCGCCCAGCAGCAGCATCGCGATGGCCAGCGCGCGCTGGTCGGGCGCTACCACATTGACGACGGCGGCGTAGATCGGCCCCTGATGCAGCAGGGTGAAGAAGCTGGCGCCGGCAAAGCCCAGCACCCAGATCGCGGTCTCCTCGCCGAGCAGAAACAGCAGTTCCGCGGGGCCGATCGCCAGGCAGGCGAGCGCCGGAATGCCGACCCGCCAGCGCAACTGGCTCTTACGCAGCCTATCGACCAGCAGGCCGCCCAGGAGAATGCCCGCCGCGCCGAGAAAACCGCGTGAGGGGCCGATGATCGTCGCCGCTTCCGCCATGGTCAGGCCGTGGACGCGCTGGAAGAAGGTCGGCGTCCAGGAGCCGGTCGCCCAGATGTTGGACCCCATGAACGTCATGCCGAGCAGCATCCAAGCATAGCAGCGGTTGGCCAGCAGAGCGCGCACGTCGGTTTTGATTGCGGCAATCGGCGAGCGGTTGTGCGCCGGCCGAGCAGCAGTGCGGGCCGGCTCGCGGACCGTGAGCCGAAAGACCAGCGCTGCCACGATGCCCGGCACGCCGGCGGCAATGAACATGGCGCGCCAGCCATAGGTTTCCGCGATCCAGCCGGCGACCGGGAACAGCACGATGTGCGAGATGGTCGCCGCGACCCCGTAGATCGCCAAGGCCAGCGGGCGCCTTGTGGGGTGAAACAGGTCAGCAATCATCGAATTGGCCGGCGCCGTGCTGCTGGCCTCGCCCGCGCCCAGGCAGAAACGCGCGAAAGCGAGCTGCCAGATGTTGGTGACCCAGCCGGTTGCGAGCGTGACGGCGCTCCAGAAGGCGAGGCCGATGGAGATGATCGTGCTGCGATTGAGCCGGTCGGCCGCCCACGCGATGGGCAGGCCCATCAGCGAATAGATCACGATGAACGCGACGCCCGAAACCAGCCCGAGCGCGGTGTCGGAAACGCCCATCTCCGCCTTGATCGCCGGTAAGGCGAGCCCGAGCAGGGACCGGTCCAGATAGTTGAAGATGGAGACGACCATCAGCATTGCGAATGGCCAGGTCGATTGCCAGGGCCAGGGCGCCCTTTGTTCCTTGGGCAGAGAGGATGGGGCGGCCGCGCTCTCCCGGCCGATGGGCAGCGGCTCAGTAATCGGGCGCACGACGCTTGCCCCGTAATCCGCCAATATGTGTCACCCCGCCTCTCCCCCTTGCGCACTGTGTGCAGCTTTGCCTGCCAGACAGGGGTGGGCGCGCCATGGCGTCAATCCTCTCAATGGACATCGGGCCGCAATTCCGGAATGTGGAAGGAATGGGCGCGCCCTGTGCTGTCGGCGGCGCGGCCTGCGAAGCTGTTCGCGGCCCTCACCACGTCACGGACGAGATCGGTATCGCGCGCCGCGTGGAAGCGGGGCAGGGGCATCACGACGCCGAGCGAGCCGATTAGCCGTCCCGCGCCGTCGAAAACCGGCGCCGCGACCCCGGCGAGGCCAAGCTCCTCATCCAGATTGCGCGCGACGCCCTCGTCGCGGATTCGCCGCATCTGCTCGAGAAACTGCGCGCGCTTTGCCGGCGGTCTGCCCGCGATGGGGCTGCGGGTGATGGACCGGAAGATGGCTTCGCTCTCGCCCGGTGGCAGGCTGGCGAGAATGGCCTGGCCGAGCGATCCCCAGGGCAATTCGATCTCGATGCCTTCTTCCAGCGCCGGGCAATGGTCGCAGGCGGCATTGGCCACAGCGGCGACCACGGCGCGGCGCCGAACCGGGGCATAGAGGCACAGCACGGCCGTCTCCGACCATTTGCGCACCAGCCCGGCAAGCAGCGGCCGCGCGCTGCGCACCGGATCGAATTGTGCCATCAGCTGCGATGCCAGCCGCGTGAGTTCGCGCCCGGTGCGGTAGGTCTGGCCATCGCCGCGCTCGACGATGCCTTCGGTGAGCAGGGGGCGCAGCAGGCGGTGGACGGAACTGAGCGGCAGGCCCGACCGCTCCGCAAGCTCGCCGAGCGTGAACTGCTCGCTGCCCTCGATCACCAGCCTGAGGAGATAGATGACTCGCTCTGCCGAGCCGCGCGGGCTGGTCATTCCGCGTGCATCCAGGCGGCGCGCGAGGTTGGTGCGTGCGCCCGGTGCTGCGTAACCCATGGACATGAAAATGCCGCGCCGATCCGGCCCCGGCTTTGCGTGCCGCCCATCATTCCCCTCCATTGCGCGTGCTATTCGGATAGCACTGTCAATCAGCACCTGTCAGTTTTCCGATTGACGGAAAAACGCAGTGCAACGTCATGATCCAGATACAAATCTGTTCGCAAATCCGTCAATGGAGTTCACAAAGTCAATTGAAAAGTCTCGGGGCAGACGGGGAGGGATCACATGCAGTCGGGAGCAGCGGAGGATATTGTCGGCGGAATCGGGCGGCGTGCGTTCATCGCCTCGCTGGGCGGTGCGGCGGCTGTTGCGGCGATGAGCGCGGAGGCCAAGGCCGATGCGCTGGAACATGCCCTGGCGGATAATCTTGGTCCGGTGGGGCGCACCTTCCCCACCGTCGCGCAGGTCGATGCGCAGATCCCCACGCGCCACTACCGGCGGGGTGTCGGCAATGTCTTCATCGCCGAGCAGGGGACTGTCGACGTGTTGGCGCCCATGCCGGAAAAGCCCAAGCTCGCCGATTTCATTCGCCTGCGCTTTCAGAGCACGTCTAACCACTGCCTGCAGAGCGCCACGCAGGCGCGCAAGCGCAATATGGATGAGGATATCGTCTTCGCCTGCCTCGTCCATGATCTGTCGATGGCAATGATGCGCGCGAATCATGGCTTCTGGAGTGCGCAGCTTTTCGAGCCCTATGTCTCCGAGAAGGTCGCCTTCGCCATCCGGCACCATGCCGCGCTGCGCTTCTTCCCGGACGCGGAGACGGGCTACACCTATCCCGATATCTATCGCGAGATGTTCGGCGAGGATTATGTTCCGCCGCCGCATGTGCAGCGGGAGTTCGCGATGGTCCGCAAGCACCGCTGGTACATGGCGGCCCGCCTTGTGACCGTGAACGATCTCTACGCCTTCGATCCCAATGCGCAGGTCTCTCTGGACCCGTTCGAGGATGTGATCGGCCGCCATTTCCGTCAGCCCGCAGAGGGCCTCGGCTTCGACAGCAGTCCGAGCGCCCATATGTGGCGGACCTTGTTCAATCCGGATTCGCCGCTCTGAGCGCCCGATATCCGCACGCCTTTTCTTGACTGGTTGGAGGACCGTGGAATGATGAAAAGAACGAAGATCGCTCTGGCGACCGCATTGGTGGCTCTGCCGGCCATTCTTGTCGTGGCGCCGCTGGCCGCGCAGAATGAGGCGCAATTGCCCGGGCAGAAGGATGTCAGCCGGGTCGCAGCCGGCACCTACAAGGCCGATGCCGGCCACACGCTCGTCGGCTGGCGCGCCAACCACTTCGGCTTCAACGACTATTTCGGCATTTTTGGGGACATCACCGGCACACTGGAGATCGATCCGGCCAAGCTCTCCGCCGCGAAGGTGGATGTGTCCATTCCGGTCGCGCGCGTGGTGACGGCCAGTGCTGGCCTCAACGGCCATTTGCTGCGCGCCGGCAAGGATGGCGGCAAACCGGACTTTTTCGGCCCAGATCCGGCGCCCGCGCGCTTCGTCTCCACCAGCGTCGTCGCGACGAGCGCCACCGCCGCGAAGATCACCGGCGACCTGACGCTTAATGGCGTGACCAGGCCGGTTGTGCTGCAGGCAGAGTTCACCGGAGCGGGCAAGCATCCCTATAACGGCAAGGCGACGCTCGGCTTTGAGGCGACGGCGGCGATCAAGCGGTCGGACTTCGGCATGACCTATGCGATCCCCATCGTCTCCGACCAGGTCGAACTGACGATCAGCGCGGCCTTCGAGAAGTAGGTCGCGCCAGCGCTCAGCGGCGGTTCAGCTTGCCGGTGCTAGTGCGGCGGCATGAACTCCGGGGATGAGCGTGGGGCGGCCGCAGCGCTGACGATCCGGCGCGCCAGTGCAGGCGCGCCGTGACCGCACCCCCGCACCTGCCGCCCTCTGGCGATCCTCGCCCTGCCGTTCCGCAGGCCGCCCGCCGGCGCCGCCCGCTGCTTTGGGTCGCGCTGGCTGTGCCGCTGCTCGGCTGGGCGGGGCTGGCCGCCGGTCTTGGCACCACGCTGCTGCGCGAGCCGATCGAGCGCCGGGCGAGCGCCGCGCTGGGCCGTGCCGTCGCGATCGATGGCGATGTCCGCCTGCTGGTGACGCCTTTCTCCCTGCAACTGGCTGCGGACGATGTGCGCATCGCCAATGCCGGTTGGGCGCAGGCGCCCGATCTGCTCAATGTCCGCGCTCTGACGGCGCGCTTCTCCACATTCGATCTGCTGATCGGGCGCTCCGGCCCGCGTGCGCTCGGATTGCGCGGCGGCACGCTTGATCTGGAGCGGCAGGCGAGTACGGGCTCCGCCAATTGGAAACTCGGCGGCAAGGACGGTCTGTTTGCCGTCGCAGGCGTGCAGCGGGTGGACGCGGACGATGTCGTACTGCGTTATCGGGACGAGCGTGACGGGATCGAGAGCTGGCTCAAGCTGGTCGGCAGCGGTCCGGGCGCGGTGCGTTTCGCCGGGCGAGCCAGCCTTGCCGGTGATGCCTTCCACATGAATGGCTCCAGCAACTCCGCCGAAGGGCAACCGTTCCGCTTTGCCCTGCGCGCAGGCTCGGAGACACTGGACCTGCGGCTGGAAGGGGAAAGCGACAGTCCGTTCCGGCTGGCCGGGGCGGACCTGCGCGTAGCAGCGCGCGGGCCCGACCTTGCGGCGCTGGCGGCACTGGCCCGCATCGATCTTCCGGCGGCGCCCTCCTTTTCGCTGACGGCCCGGCTCGCGCAGCGGCGTGGCGGCTGGCATTTCAGTCGCATCGCAGGGCAGCTTGGCGAGACCGATCTCAGCGGCAGCCTGACGCTCGATCAACGCGGCGCTCGTCCCCGTATCGTGGCCTCTCTGGCGTCTAATGCCCTGCATTTGGCGGACGGCATGGCTGTGTTGGGGCTGCGCGCGGCGACGTCCCCATTCGATAGCGAAGGCCCTCAGCTCGTCGCTTCATTGCTGCCGGATGCCACCCTGTCTCCCGAGGCGCTGCGCAGTTTCGATGCCGTGGTCGACTATAAGGCCGAGCAGATCGAGGGCGTCGGGGACGCGGCCTCCGCGCTCAAGCCCGCGCATCTCGCCATGCGGCTCGCGCTGATCGATGGGCGGTTCATGCTGTCGCCGGCCAGTGTCGATCTCGCCGGCGGGTTCGTCTCATCGGATATCTACATTGATGCCCGATCCGGCCCGGCGCTTGCCCGCTATGATATTCGCCTCTCGCCGACGCCGATGGGGCCGCTGCTGACCGGTTGGGGCCTCGCCCCGCGCGAGACGACGGCGCTGGCGCGCGGGCGCATCCAACTGAGCGGGCGCGGCGAGACCCTGCGCGAGACGCTCGGTCATGCCGACGGCCGCATCGCCCTGGTGCTGCCGGCCGGGCGCGTGGGCATCGCGCGGGCAAGCGCCTCGGAGCTGGATATGACCAATCTGCGTGCTGCGATGTTCGGCACGCGTAGCGGCAACGGGGTGGATTCGGCGGGAGGCATATTCTGGGGCCTCGGTCAGCGCCTCGGGATCGGCGGCGATAAGGCGGCGGTAGATGACGCGACCCACCTCAATTGCGGGCTGATCGCCTTTTCGGTGCGCGACGGGCTGGCGACGGCCGACCCGATCCTGATCGATACCGATGGTCATGTCGTCACCGGGCGCGGCGAGTTCGATCTGCGCGGCGAGCGGCTCGATCTGCGCTTGCAGGCGCAGGGCAAGAGCCGCGAATGGTTCGGTCGCCCCTCGCCGATCCTGATCGGCGGCACGCTGGCCACGCCGACCGTGCTGCGCGAGCCGGTCGACCTGTTCCGGCCCCAGCGCCTGTTCGGCTTGTCCATGATGCTGCCGGATGTGCGGGCCATCTTCGGTTTTGTCGACCCGGACGAAGCGCAGGCGCCGGCTTGCGGGACGCTGCTGCGCGGCGGAGCGACGGCCGACGCGGCGGCGGCTGGACCGGCGCCGAAGCCTGCGGAACTGGCCTTGCGCTAAGCGGGCGGGGCGGCTTCGGCGTGGCGCCGGTCCGCCAGCCAGAGCGACAGGCCGGTCAGGCCGTGCAACAGAACGATCATCGTGAGCAGGAAGAAGGTGGCGCTGACAAAGCGCGGGAGGAGCAAGAACTCGACCGCGCATAAAAGGAACACCGCCATGGTGAGCAGCAGATTGGCGATGGAGGATGCCCCGCGCCGCGTCGATCGCACCACCTCGACCAGCAGGAAGACGATCGTGAGCAGCAACAGCATGTCACCCCAGTTCAGCATCAGCATTACGCCTGAGAGCATGGGCAGCGTGAAGGCCTCGCCCCGCATCACGGCGGCCAGCGCCGGCTCGGTCTGATCCGGCTGCGGCGCGCCGGCGAACAGCGCCACCAGATTGTAGATCAGCACCGGAATGAGCAGCAACGGGAAGCTGTTGAGCAGGTCTACGGCCCGGCGATTGTTGCGGTCGTCCATGCGGTCTCTCCCTCAGGCTCGCCAGCATGGGACTTTTGCGGCACAAAGGCCAGAGCCGCCGGCACTGGACGCACGGGCGGAATGGAGAGGGGAGAGAGCATGAGGATTTTTGCGCGTATTCCGGCCATCGCGGCGCTGTTAATTGCCATGACCATGGTCACCAGCTTGGGGCATGCGCAGGTCGCGGCCTCGGCCGAGGCGCAGCAGGCGATGCTCGCCAGCCCGGACCCAAAGCTCGCCGCCAACAAGAAGCTCGTTTACGACATGTATCGCCATATCGTGCAGGGTGGCCATGCCGATCTGGTCGAGCGCTTCTTCACGCCGGAATATATCCAGCATAATCCCAATGTCGCCTCGGGCCGGGATGCGCTGGCGGCCTTCCTGCGCGGCTCACGCCCCGCCCGCCCGATTTCGCCGACTATCACGCTGCCGATCATCAGGATCGTAGCAGAGGGCGATTATGTGCTGGTGATGAGCGAGCGTCCGATGAAGGACGAGGCGGGCAAGCCCTATGTCACGAGCTGGTTCGATGTGTACCGGATCGAAAACGCCTGATCGCCGAACATTGGGACCCGGCACTCAAAAGCGCGGCGATGCTGAAGTTTGATCCCAATGAGATGGGGAAGTGAGCTGTCGTGTGGTTATGACGTCGGCTCCACGGCAAAACATCGCGCCATGCTAGGAGCGGCCGATCTTACGCCGGGGACGACGGTACGGACTGGCACGTCATCCTGGTTCCGGCGACTGTCACGACCGCTCTTTCTTCCGCTTCCATGGGCGTCACGATTGACTGGCCTTTCCACGTGAAGGTGAAATCGAGTGGACCTTCGAGGCGGCAAATGGCGCCCTTACCTTGCGTTGCGCACATGTTGGTCAGTCGCTTGTAATCTTCGACAGTCGCTGGCTCGACAGGACTCACGCTGAGTCCAGTGCTGACGGTTCCGCCAAAAATGAAACGTTGGCCGAAGTTTGCCGCATTGGCCGTCCATGTCGTCAATCCATCCGGCGAGGCGGGCTTGTCCACGCCGATATTGGCTGCAAGTCGGGCACAAAAATCCCCTTGGTGAGCATCGCGAGATTGCGCTGCTCCCGCACTTGCCAAGAGGAGCAGAGCGCCGACCCTCAAGCCTGAGTTCCCCATCCTGGCACCTTTCCACCTCATGTCATGCCACTGGAGCTTCGACAGAATGACGGGCGGTGCGTCAAGACAGTATCGGTGAAGGAGCGGCGCGCGGATGGGCCCCCGAGCGCCAGTCAATGCGGCGTAGGCGCTCGCAGAGTGTCTTAATCTGCCAGCATCTCCGCCAGCGCAGGGCTGATCCATTCACGGGTCGTCGCGCCGTCCTGGGCGAGCATGTGGACGGCCAGACCCTCGCGGATCGCTAGCGCGGCGCCAGCGTGGAGTCCGAGCACGGTGAGCGCGCTGGCCCAGGCGTCGGCATCCATGGCGCGGGCGTGGAGGACGCTAACCGAGGCGACGCCGTTCTCCACCCGCCGCCCGGTGCGCGGATCGAGCGTGTGGGCGCCGCGCACATAATTGCCGGAGGTCGCGACGGCCAGTTGATGCAGGGCGATGCGGATCGGCCGGGCGCGCATGGACGGCGGAATTTCAAGGTCGACCCACCACGGGTCGCCATCCGGACGCATCCCGCGGCCCACCAGTTCGCCGCCCACCTCGACAAGGCAATGCGCCACGCCGCGCTCGGCCAGCAGGTCCGCCACGGCATCGACGGCATAGCCCTTGGCGATGCCGGAGAGGTCCAGCCAGAGGCCGCCCGGCTGACGCAACCGGCGGGTCGTGGGCTCGAACGCGAGGCGTCGCCAGCCCGATTGGGCTAGCGCCTGCGCAAGGGCTTCGTCCGTCGGTTTGCTTTGCATGGGGTTTGGCCCCAGCCCATAGAGCTCCGTCAAGCGCCCGATGGCCGGATCGAACGCGCCGTCGGTACGCTCGGCAAGAGCGAGGCCGGTCGCCATCACGGCGGCAAAGTCGGCGGACAAGGTGGTCCACTGCCCAGCGGGCGCCGCGCCGAAGCAGCTGAGGGCGGAATCCGGCGCCCAATGGCTCATATCCGCCACGATGGCATCGAGCCGTGCCTGCACATCCTCCTTGAGCGCATCGGCATCCACGTTGCGCGGGGCGCAGAAGCGCACCCGCCAGATGGTGCCCATGGTTTCACCGCCAATCTCCCGCACCGGCGCGCCCGGGTCGATCCCGGCGAGGGCGCCGGACTGGATCGGGGGCACGACGATGCGCGGGACGGCGCCGAGCATGGTCAGGGTGCCATCACTTCCAGCGTGGCGGTGTAGCTCATCCGCCGCGCCGTGACGCGCGGGGTCGCCGGCTTGTCGTCGCTCAGCGAGGCATTGAGCCAGATCATGCCCGCCATCGGCCAGTTCACCGCGGCCACGCCGTCGGCATCGGTCGTTACCTCGAACACGCCTTCATTATCGCGATAGCGCTTGCCGCCCGGCACCAGCGTGACCTTGAGGCCAGCCGCCGGTTGACCATCGACCAGGAAGCGCAGCTTGGCCGGCTCATCCTGTACCAGCTCGGCCGGATGAGTGATCGGCACCATTTCGAGGCCCTTGCCCAGCGGCTTGATGGCGCTCGGCTCGCCCTTGGTGGCGAAGAACTCGTTGCGGCCGCTGGTTTCGGTCAGCTTGAGGTCAGTCGCATTGGCCGGAATCTCTGCGACGCTGCTCACCTGATTGGCGGGAGCCTGTGCGCCCGGTGCTGGCGGCGGTCCGCGCCGTCCACCCAGGCGCCACTCCACGCCATCGACCTTGAACGTGCCCATCACGCCCGATTGCGCGCTGCCGATGCGCCAGGTGCCCGGCTGGTCGAGCTGCACGTCGAACACGGAGCGATAGCGCCCGGTTGCGGCATTCTTGATCTCCGCCTCGCTGCCGTCTGGGCGCCATGCTTTCACGCTGTCGAGCCGCATGGCATTATGATCGGCATAAAAGAGGTCGTTGGAGCTGGCCGCATCCACCGTCACCCACGGGTCTTCGCCCGAGAAGATGGTGCCGGAGGGGAGCAGCCACTGGCGGTGAGCATTGGCGGGCATCGCCGTGGCAGCGATCAACGCGGCGGCGGCAAGCAGAGCGGTCTTGATGCGCATGGGGTCGTGGCCTTTCGGGTCTTGGAAAGCTCAGCGAGCGGAAATGGTGATGGCGCCCAATTCGGACTTGCCGGTGGCGGAACCGCCCTTGGCGGGCACCTGCAGCGGAATGGAGACGATCTCGCGGCCGCCGGTCTCGCGCGCGGCTTCCACGTAGAGCGTATACTGGCCCGGCTTGAGCGTGGCGGGCAGGGCGATCTTGTGGGTGCCCGGTGCGCGGGTGGCGCTGCTCACGCCATCGGCGGGCAGCTTGAGGCTGCGGCCGCCCTTCCGCCACCAGGTGCGCAGATCGGAGAGCCACTTCGTGCCAGGCTCGCGGCCCTGCAGCTTGACGTCATACCAGACAAAGATGGTCTGCGCGCCGCCGCCGCCGGTCGGCTCGACCCATGCCGCGACATAGGGGCGGTGATATTCGGCGACATTGAGGCGGGGAATGGTCACGCTGATCGTGCCGGCCGTGGCAGGCGTGGCGACGAGACCGGCAAGGACGAGGGAAGTCTTCTTCATGGGAGAGCGGGTCCTCAGTGAATGAACAGCAGGGCGATGACGAGCGGGATGAGCAGCCCCAGCCCGACCAGCGGCCAGGTAGAGGGCCGGTGCCGGGCGTGAAGCTGGAGCAGCAGCAGGCCGGTGAGGGTGAAGACGATGCAGGCGACAGCGAAGATGTCGATGAACCAGCTCCACATGCCGCCGGTGTTGCGGCCCTTGTGCAGATCGTTGAAGTAGGAAATCCAGCCGCGATCGGTGCGCTCGGCCGTCACGGCGCCGGTCGCGCGATCGATGGTGATCCACGCATCGCTGCCGGGGCCGGGCAGGGCGACATAGACCTCCTCGTCCGACCATTCCGCCGCGCGTCCGGTCGCGTCGAGTGAGACCGCCTCACCCAGATGCGCCGCGACCGGCGCGGGGAGCGGCGCTTCCGCTGAGGCAGGCGTCGCCTCGATCTGGGCGAGCAGGGCGGGCGGCAAGGTGGCCGTGCGCTCCTCGACCTTCGGCGCGGCGCCGATGGAGTCGGCGTGGTTGAGCGTGATGCCGGTGATGGCGAACAGCATCATGCCGATCAGCGAGATCGCCGCGCTGATCCAGTGCCAGCTATGCAATTGCTTGAGCCAGAAGGCGCGCGCCTTGCGCTTGCCCGGGGCCTTCTGCGCGGGCCGTGCGGCGCTGGAGGGAGATGCCAACACGGACGCCCCGCGCGCGATGGCTGCCGCCCCGCCGGCTGCCGACGCTGCCGCTACCGGCTCATCCGCCCGCTGCCTGTCCACCCGCTGTCCGTCCACATGCCCCCCGACGATGATTGGCGACGCGCAGCGATCAGCCTGCGCGAATCATGTTCGAGCGCCTCCATTGCATATATTGAGAAGCATTCGCAAGACGAGATGGCGGTATCGGACCGCTAAGCCGCTCTGAAGCACAGGCCGATCAGGAGATTCTGGAGCGATCCTTAACCGGTGGCAGGCTGCAGCGGCCAGTAGGTCGCGTAGCGTTCGTGACGGATCTGATAATAAGGGATCAGCCGCACGGGGCGGCCCTCCCGGTCGGCGATGATGAACTCCAGCGGGGCGGTGCCGGGGCGGAGCTGCCCCGCTATCGTCTCGACATCGCCCACCAGTTGCGGCGGGGAGAAGGGCGTATCGTTATACTGGCCATAAAGGCGCTCGTTGACGACCACATCCGATCCCGGGGCCAGCCCCTCCGTCCCGAGTGCGCCAGAGAGCACGACCGGCCCATAAGTGAATGCCACGATCCCCGGCGCCGCGGGCGGTTCCTCGACGCGGACCTGCATGTCCAATTGGAGCGTCAGCATGTCGCCATCCCGCCAGCTGCGGTCCAGCTCCAGATAGCTGCCCGGTTTCGTCGATTGCGCCAGCGGCGCGCCGTTCAGGCTGACGCGCGCGGTCCGGCTCCAGCGCGGGTGGCGCAAGCGCAGGGTCGCGCGGATGGGGCGGGTCAGAGACCAGCGCAGGGTGGTGGACGGTTCTTCGGGGAAGTGGGTGGTCTGGGTCAGTACCGCGCCCTTCTCCCGCCAGCGCACCGATGAGGGGATGAACAAGTTGACGACCAGCGCCTCGGCATCATGAAAATAGATCGAATCCCGATACTTCGCATGGTTCTCCATGCCGGATCCGGTGCAGCACCAGAAGGAGTCGACCGGGGTGCAGTAGAGCTTCATGTAGCCCGGCCGCGCGCCCTGAAAATAGGTGACGAGGCCGGTCTCCGGGTCCTGCGACGCCAGAATGCCATTATAGAGCGCGCGCTCGTAAAAGTCGGCCAGCTCCACCTGCGGATCGTGCAGGAACAGCGCGCGGGTGAGCTTGAGCATATTATGTTGGCCGCAGGTTTCAGAGCCCTTGGCCGAGAAGACATGCGCGGCGAAGTCGGCGGGCGGATAGAAGAACTCGGCATCGCCATGGCCGCCCGTCGCATAGGAGCGGGTGCGGGCGACCGTGCGCCAGAAGAAGGCCGCGGCATCGCCATAGGCCTTCTCGCCATTCACCTCATAGATGCGCTGGAAGCCGACGAACTTGGGCACCTGTGTGTTGGCGTGCATGCCATCCAGCAGGTCCCGCCCCTTGGCGGCCGGCTCCATCACCGCCTTCTGGGAGAAGCGCTCGGCGAGCGTGCGATAATCGGCCTTGCCAGTCAGCACATAGAGATCGGCGAGCACTTCGTTCATGCCACCATGCTCGGTGGCAAGCATCGCCTCGAAGGCGGCGGTGTCGAGCGGCCGGGTGGCAACCACCGCCCAATCGGCTATGCGCAGCAGCACAAGGCGGGCGGTGACACTGCCGGCAAGCTGCCAGGCATCGCGCAGTCCGGCGAAAATCTTGTGCAGCGTGTACCAGGGGACGCCGGTGATCGGCTCGCCCCGGATATGCGCGGCGACGAGCGCGGCGCCTTCAGGAAAGGCGCAGACCAGCCCCACGCCGGATGCGCGCTGGCAGGCATCCAACTCGTCGGCGATATAATCGATGCGCTGCTTGAATCGCCCATCGCCGGTGGACCGGAACATCAGTGCGCAGGCGGAGAGATAATGGCCGAGCGTGTGGCCGTGGCAGTGGATGTCAGCCCAGGTCGCCTCGGATTCCCAACCGCCATAGACCGGTGCCTTGGGAGCGAGCCCGGCATTTGTGCGGAAATTGGCCAGCATCCGGTCCGGCTCGAGCGAAAGCAGATAGGCTTCCGTGCCCCGTTGCGCGGCGAGAAACGGACTTTCCAGCAGCGTCACATCTGCCATGTCGAAGGGCTGGAGACGCGGCGCTACGCTGAGCGCGCCCCTGGGCTGAGCTGACGGCAAGGCCGCACGCGCGGTAACTCCGCTCCCCAGCGTCACCAGAGTGGCCGAGGCGACCGAAGCCAACAACTCACGGCGAGACGCCGACACGCCCCTTGCATGCATATGACAGGACATAGCCGCCATCTAATCCTCCCCAGTCGCGTTCAACTTCGCGTTTTGATAACGCTACCATAAACGAGGCGGGCGGGAAGGCAATTCTTTCGATCGGATGGCGATCATCCGCCACTATCGGCGAGGCCATCAACGCAGATGGTTTGGCCCGCGCGCCTGTCGCGGGCCATCAGGGCTCAGTCCTGCTTGGCGTCTTCGAACCAGGCCTCGACCGGGCCGGAGAGCTTGATGGTCAGCGGCTGGCCATGGCGGTCGCGGGTCTTGCCGGCGGCGACGCGGATCCAGCCTTCGGAGATGCAATATTCTTCCACATCGGTGCGCACCCGGTCCTTGAAGCGGATGCCGATGCCCCGCTGCAGCGTCTCCACGTCGAAATGCGGGCTGCGCGGATTGGTGGAAAGGCGGTCGGGCGGCGTCTCGCTCTGCGGTGCGGCGGGCGTGTCGGATGCGGGAGTATCAACCATGGCTCGTCCTTGCCGAAGAGCTTTCGGCCAGTCAACGCTTCTCAGGAGCGCGCATGGGGCAGTCCGCGAGAGCGGCCGGGCCGGAGATTGTCCGGCCCGGTCGTGCGGGTGGCATGATCAGCGGCAGATGCGCACGCGATACCGCTCGCCGCGCCAGCGGTCCCAGCGGGTTTCGGTCCAGCAGCGGCGACGGTCGTTATAGCGATAGCCACGGTCGTGACGGCGCCAGTCCCGGCGGTCGCTGTGATAAGACCGTTCGCGATAATGGCGGTCGCGGTAGCCATCACGATAGGCGCCACGATCATAATCCCGATAGCTGATCGACAGGCTGCTCTGGGCCTGAGCCGGTGCCGCAGCGAGCGGCAGGAGGCCGAATGTGGCCGCGACGGCGAAGGCGACCGAAGCGAGGCGGGGGGTAAGAGGCATGTCATTCTCCTATGTCCAATGTCGGCGTTGCGCGCGGCCTTCGCTCGTCCGATCCATCCTCTCTGCCAAACCGGCCTGAACGTCCGCGAAACAGGCCGTTCATCTGCCCATGGGGCGTGCCCTGGATGCGGTGATATGTGGAAGGATGGTCGCGAAGGGCGTGGGACGCGTAAGGCGTTAAAAGCGGGTTCAGCCGCGACGACCTAGAAGCCTGCTCTATGCCCCGTTTCTCCTTTCCTTCCCTGCTGGTCGTGCCGCTTGCTGCGGTGGGGCTTCTGATTCCCGCATACGGTTTCACCGTTCCCGCGCGGGCTCAGGACGCCGCCCGTCAGCTCGTGCCGGCATTCGACGAGGCAGGCCGGCGCTTGCTGACCGATCTGCAGGGTGCGGGGCAATTGTTCGCGGCGCAGGCGCTGGCGAGCTGGATCACCGCCTCGCGCAACGATGCGGTGGCTGCCGGCGTCGAGCCGATTCCGCCCGCCATTCGCGCCCGGCTGCGCGGCCATATGCCGGACGCCCTGCTGGACCGCGTGCGCTATCGCGTTGGCCAGGGTCACGAGTTCAGCCTGCAGACCAATACCTTCAACCGCAGCAATGCCGCGGCGATCACGCTGGACGATGTGGTGCTCTTCCGCTCCGCCGAGGATGCCGCCTCGGATGTTGGCCTCTGGGCGCATGAGCTGCATCATGTGCACCAGTATCGCCAATGGGGCGTCCAGGGCTTCGCCCAGCGCTACACGCGGGATTATCAGGGTGTCGAGGCGGAGGCCCATGCCGAGGCGGAACGGGTTGTCGCCGCGATGCGGACGACTGGGACAGCAACGCCCACGCCTGCGCGCTAGGTTGCGAGGACGATGTGGCGCGGGTCAAATTCAACCTTCTCCCCTTGAGGGAGAAGGATACGGAGCCTTGTCGCCATCTGGCGGTTAGGCGGAGTTGGATGAGGGGTGGCGGATCTCTGATCCGCGAGATCCTTTGGATCGCTCACCCCTCTCCCAGCTTCGACTAAGGCAGCAGGCTGCCAAGTCTGCGCATCCCTCTCCCTCAAGGGGAGAGGGTTTGGAGCTTGTCCCTCGCGCGCACAACGCCCTTGAGCGGGACTGGGAATGGGGTCGTTCGGCGCACGCCGCCTCTTCCCCCAAAAAAAAGGGCGCTCGTCCGGTTGGACAAGCGCCCCTTGGCTCAAGCGGCCTTGGACCGCGAGGCGCGCTTGCGCTCGTTGGGGTCGAGGTAGCGCTTGCGCAGGCGGATGGTCTTGGGCGTCACCTCGACCAGTTCGTCATCGTCGATATAGGCGATGGCCTGCTCCAGCGTCAGCTTCCACGGCGGCGTCAGGCGGACGGCGTCGTCCTTGCCGCTGGCGCGGAAGTTGGTGAGCGCCTTGGACTTCATCGGGTTGACCTCAAGGTCTTCCGGCTTGGCGTTCTCGCCGATGATCATGCCTTCGTAGAGCGCCTCGCCCACGCCGACCATCAGCACACCGCGCTCCTCAAGGGGCCCGAGCGCATAGGCATTGGCCTCGCCGGCGCCGTTGGAGATCAGCACGCCGTTCTTGCGGCCTTCGATCTTGCCCTTGTGGGGACCGTATTTCTCGAACAGCCGGTTCATGATGCCGGTTCCGCGCGTATCGGAGAGGAACTCGCCATGATAGCCGATGAGGCCGCGCGAGGGCGCCGAGAAGGTGATGCGGGTCTTGCCGCCACCCGAGGGCCGCATGTCGGTCATCTCGGCCTTGCGCTGGTTCATCTTGTCGACCACCGTGCCGGAGAATTCGTCGTCCACGTCGATGACGACGGTCTCATAAGGCTCGGTGCGGTTGCCGTTCTCGTCTTCGCCGAACAGCACGCGCGGACGCGAAATGCCGAGCTCGAAGCCTTCACGGCGCATCGTCTCGATGAGCACGCCGAGCTGAAGCTCGCCGCGACCGGCGACCTCGAAGCTGTCCTTGTCCGCGCTCTCGGTGACCTTGATCGCGACATTGCTCTCGGCTTCGCGGAACAGGCGGTCGCGGATCATGCGGCTGGTCACCTTGTCGCCTTCACGGCCCGCCATCGGCGAATCGTTCACCGCAAAGCGCATGGAAAGCGTCGGCGGATCGATGGGCTGTGCCTTGATCGGCTCGGAGACCGAGGTGTCGGCAATGGTGTTGGCCACGGTGGCGACGGTCAGGCCGGCGAGGCTGATGATGTCGCCGGCGCGCGCTTCATCGACCGGCACGCGGTCGAGGCCCTGGAACGTCATGATCTTGGAGGCGCGGCCGGTCTCGATGACCTTGCCGTCCATGTCCAGCGCATGGATGGGCTGATTGATCTTCACGGTGCCGGAGGTCACGCGGCCCGTGAGGATACGGCCGAGGAAGTTGTCGCGGTCCAGCAGCGTTACCAGGAAGGTGAACGGCGCGTCGATGTCCAGCGCCGGCGGCGGCACATGGTTGACGATCGTCTCGAACAGCGGCGTCAGCGTGCCTTCGCGCTTGGTCGGGTCGGTGCTGGCATAGCCGTTGCGGCCGGAGGCATAGAGCACGGGGAAGTCGAGCTGCTCGTCGGTCGCGTCGAGGCTCACGAACAGATCGAACACCTCGTCCAGCACTTCCTGGATGCGCTGATCGGGCCGGTCGACCTTGTTAACGACCACGATGGGACGCAGGCCGAGGGCCAGCGCCTTGCCGGTCACGAACTTGGTCTGCGGCATCGCGCCTTCGGAGCTGTCCACCAGCAGCACCACGCCATCGACCATCGAGAGGATGCGCTCCACCTCGCCGCCGAAGTCGGCGTGGCCGGGTGTGTCGACGATGTTGATGCGCGTGCCTTCCCACTCGATGGAGGTGGGCTTAGCGAGAATCGTGATCCCGCGCTCCTTCTCCAGATCGTTGGAGTCCATCGCCCGCTCATCGACGCGCTGATTATCTCGAAAAGTGCCGGACTGGCGGAAAAGCTGGTCGACGAGGGTGGTCTTGCCATGATCGACGTGCGCGATGATGGCAACGTTCCGCAGAGCGTTGGGACGGGGGCTCATGATAATCTCTCTGGGCTTGTGGACGGCCGACACGGGTCATCCGGCCGGAATTTCTCGCGGCCCTTAGCGGAAAGCGGCGCTCGGCGCAACGGCCAGCAACGCGGATGGTCCGCGGTCTCGTTACAGCCAGGACGGCCAGCCTAAGTACTTGAAGGCAATGACCATCGTTGCGCATGGTCGTCAAGCCATTACACTCCACGCGACAAAGCGATGGTTGCGGTGCCGCGCAAAACCCCCGGTCGGGGGCGGCCGCAGGTCTCGCAGCCCGCGCGATACGATCTCGCATCAACAGGAGCTGCCATACAGGATGCCGCATTACACGCCGCTCATCGCCACGGTGGTCGCCGGCCTCGTCGCTGCCTTTTTCATGGGCGCGCTGGCGATGCGGCTGCGGGTCTCGCCCATTGCCGGCTATCTCGTCGCCGGTGTGATGGTGGGACCGTTCACGCCGGGCTTTGTCGCCGATCCCAACCTCGCCAATGAACTTGCCGAAATCGGCGTGATCCTCCTGATGTTCGGGGTCGGCCTTCATTTTTCGGTGAAGGATCTGATGGCGGTGCGGCGCATCGCCGTGCCCGGCGCGGTGGTGCAGATCGCCACCGCCACCGTGCTCGGCATGGCGCTCGCCTGGCTGATGGGCTGGGGCCTGCTCTCGGGGTTCATCTTCGGCCTGGCTTTGTCGGTCGCCAGTACCGTCGTGCTGCTGCGCGCCCTGCAGGTGCGCGATCTGGTCGAGACGGAGCGCGGACGCATCGCCGTCGGGTGGCTGATCGTCGAGGATCTGGTGATGGTTCTGGCGCTGGTGTTGCTGCCGGTGCTGGCCGGCATCGCACTCGATCCGCAGAGCGAGGGTCTCTCGGCCATCGGTTGGCCGGTTCTGGTCACGATCCTCAAGGTGAGCGGCTTTGTCGCGCTGATGCTGCTGGTCGGGCGGCGGATCATTCCATGGGCGCTGCACTGGGTGGTGCATACCGGCTCGCGCGAGCTATTCCGCCTTGCCGTGCTGGCGATTGCGCTGGGCGTGGCGGCTGGATCGGCCTTCATCTTCGATGTGTCCTTCGCGCTCGGCGCCTTCTTTGCGGGCATGATCCTCGGCGAAACCCCGCTCAGCCGGCGCGCGGCCGAGGAGACGCTGCCGTTGCGCGATGCGTTCGCGGTGCTGTTCTTCGTCTCGGTTGGGATGCTGTTCGATCCGATGGTCATCCTTCGCCAGCCGCTGCCGCTGCTCGCGACAGTGACGATCATCACGGTCGGCAAATCGCTCGCTGCCTATGCCATCGTCCGGGTATCCGGCTATCCGCGCGAGACGGCGATGACGGTTGCCGCCAGCCTGGCGCAAATCGGCGAGTTCTCGTTCATTCTTGTCACGCTGGGTTTCGGTCTCGGCGTCCTTCCGTCCGAGGCGCGCGATCTGATTCTGGCCGGCGCGATCATCTCGATCTTCCTGCATCCCTTCCTGTTCTCCTACATCGCCCATCGCGCGAGCGAGGCAGCCAAGGTCGATGCGCCGCCGGTGGCAGCGCCGTCCGCCACGCTCGTGCATGTCGTGCTGGTCGGTTATGGCCGCGTCGGCCGGCTGATCGCCAAGGCCCTGCGCGAGCGGAACAAGCCGCTGGTGGTCATTGAGAGCAATGCCGAACTGACCGATGCCGCGCGGCGCGACGGCCATGAGGCGGTGACCGGCAACGCGCTGGACCGGCGGGTGCTGGAGGCGGCCGGCATCGACCGCGCGACCAGCCTGCTCATTGCGATTCCCGAGGGGTTCGACGCCGGGGCCATCGCCCAGAAGGCGCGCGCGCTGCGCCCCGGGATCGGCATTGTCGCGCGGGCCCATTCGGACGGCGAGGTGGATCATCTGATCAAGCTGGGGATCGGTGACGTCGTGATGGGCGAGCGCGAACTGGCGGCGCGGATGCTGGAGCTTGCGCTGCGTGGAAACATGCAAGCGCAAAGCATTTGATGTCGCGCGCATCGCCGCTCGACAGAGGGACGGGACATTGTCATCTATTGAGCAAGCGGCCTGCCGGACAGTCATGACGGCAGGGGCTGCATCATGGGTCGGGAGACAAAGGCATGGGTGCCGATAACAGCGGGGTGGGGATCAGCAAAACTGCTGAAGGCTGGGCAGGCGACATGGGGCGCAACTGGCTCGCCAATCTGGATCGGCTTGAGGGGATGATTGACCCGATCGGCGCAGTGGCGCTGGCTCGGGCGGACTTCCAGCCGGGCGAGCGCGTGATCGATGTCGGCTGCGGCGGTGGCGGCACCAGCCTTGCGATTGCCCGGGCGGTGGCGCCGGAGGGGCATGTCACCGGCGTCGATATCTCGTCCGACCTCATCCTGTCCTGCGGTGCGCGTGCGACGCTCAGTGGCCTGCAGAATGTCAGCTTCGTCTGTGCAGACGCTGGCGCGGCGCCGATCAACGGCGCGCCGTTCGACCGGCTGTTTTCGCGCTTCGGGTCGATGTTCTTTGCCGGGCCCAAGGCGGCGTTTCGCAATCTGCGCGGGCAGGTCCGCGACGGCGGCCGCATCGATCTCGCGGTCTGGGCGGCGCCGCCGGAAAATCCCTGGATGCAGCTGATGCAGCAGGCGCTGAAGGATCTGCTGCCGGCACCGGATGGGCGGCCCGACCCCAGAGCGCCCGGCCCGTTCGCCTTCGCCGATACCGCATGGCTGGGAGAGGTGCTGGCGCATACCGGCTTCGCAAACATGGAGGTGGCGCCGTGCCTGCGCGACCTGCCCGTCGGCGGACCCGGCGCGAGCGCGCAGGATGCCGCGACCTTCGTGCTGTCGGCCATGCACATCGGCAATCAGGTCGCGCCTGACCGGATGCCGGAGGCGCAGGCCCGCCTTGCGGCCGCCTTTGCGCCGCATCATGTGCCGAGCCAAGGCGTCATGCTGGCCGGCAAGGCGTTGCTGGTGAGCGCCGTCGCCGCCTAGATCGGAACCGGCGCGCCTGGATTGGCCATGTCGCGTACAAAAAAGAAGGGCCGGCGCAAGGCCGACCCTTCCCGTTTAGCGAAATCGCTGGATCAGAACTTGCCGACGAGGCCGACCATGACCTGATGGCGCTGCATGCTGATGCCGGTGTCGACATCGTCGAACTTCAGCTTGCCATAGTCGGAGAAGCGGTACTCGCCACGGATGCCGAAGCGGCCGAAGCTGTACTCAACGCCGGCACCGAGACGATAGCCGTCGAGCTTGTCACCGTCGCTGATGGAGTCGACGCCGTCGGTGTAGCTCACCTTGAGGCGGGCGTTGGTGTAGCCGGCCTTCGCGTAGATCAGCGCGTTGGGGGCGAGCTTGGCGCCAGCGCGGACGCCGACGTACAGATCGCGCGCTGCTGACAGGGACAGCTCATCGCCCGTCACGAACTGGTCCGTGACCGATTCCTTGACCTCGGAGTCAGCGACTTCCGCTTCGACGCCAACCACGGCGGAACCGAGATCGGCATTGTAGCTGAGGCTCACGCCATAAGCGAAATCATCGCTGCTTCCATTGTCGACGCCGTCGCTCAGCCGCACCGAGTCATAGCCGCCGAGGACCGCGAGGCTCAGGCCGGAGAAGGTGGGGCCTTCCTGCGCAGCGGCAGGGGTGGCAACGATCACGGCGGCTGCGGAAGCCAGAACAGCAAGTTTCATTGTATTTTCCTTGTTTTAATCTCGCCTTCTGCACGAGGCGGACGGGCCGCTTATGGAGCCCGGTTAACGGGGTCAACCATCTCGTGGTTGCGGTGCATCACTAGTGGCGCCAGATTGTTGCAAATGGGCAACATATCCGGACGAGCGAAACTTGGCGTTTCCGTTCGTCCTCGGGGACGCTGAGGCCTAGCTGTCCCGCGTCAGCTCGTCAGCCTTGCCGGGATGGCGCTCCAGTTCCTCACTGAGCGGATCATGCGCCAGCCCTTCCAGTCGTGTGCCGGAAACATAGGCAGCGCGGCCGAGCAGCTGCGCGCCGATCGGGAGGGTAATGAGCAGGAACAGGATCGTCAGCCCGCTGGTCCAATTCAGCTCCGCGATGTCGGCCGCCAGCACGACGCCGAGCAGCATCAGCGTTGCGCCCAGCGTGCCGGCCTTGGTGGCGCTGTGCATCCGCTGCAGGGGATCGCGCAGTCGCACGATGCCGATGGCGGCGATGAGCAGAAAGGCGGTACCTGCAATCAGCAGGGCCATGGCGAGGATCATCATTGCCGCCTCCGCTTGCGTTCCAGGAACACGGCGAAGGCTGCCGTGGCGACGAAGTTGATCAACGAGATGCCGAGCGCAATATCCAGAAAGGCGCCGCGCCCGGTCGCCAGCGTGGTCAGCGCGGCGAACCCCACGGCGATGGCGGTCAGCATGTCGAGCGCGACGAACCGGTCGGCAAAGCTCGGCCCGGTCACCATGCGCCAGCCGGCGAGCAGGAAGGCCAGCGCCAGCGGCACGGCGAGAACAGTGGTGAGCGTCGCCATATCGATCATCGCTCCAACTCCATGATCCAGCGCTCGTAGATCCGCTTAAACCGCGCGATGGTCGTCTCCGCATCGGCGGTGTTGAGGACATGGATGTAGAGGCTGCGCTGGTCCTCGGAGACATGCAGGCAGGTCGATCCGGGCGTGAGCGACATGAAATAGGCAAACAGGGCCACGGCCCAGGGCCGCTCCAATTCCGTCTCCACGCGGATGATCGCCGGTGCCGTGCGGATGCGGGGCGACAGGACTATCCTGGCGACGGCCAGAGAAGCGACGATGAGATCCCACAGGAACATCGCGACCAGCGTCAGTCCGGCGCGCAGACGGCGGGCGGGCCTCATAAGCCGCCTCCGCTGACGGCGGCCAGCGCGCGGCTGGAGAGGAGTGAGAGCGTCCACAGGCTTTGTGGCAGTAGGCCGATGGCGATGGTCGCGCCGGAGAGGATCGCCATGGCGATCAACCCCGCCAGCGGCACCTTGCGCACCGGCTTGCCGCGCGGTTCCTTCCAGCAGGCATCGGACCAGAAGATGGACATGGAGACGATGGTCATCAGCCCGCCGATCAGCGCGATAATGCCCAGCCAGGCCATGCCTGCATCAAAGCTTTCGCGAATGACGATGAACTTGGCCCAGAAGCCGGAGAGGGGCGGGATGCCCGCCAGCGACAGCACCGGCACGGCGAGCACCAGCGAAAAGAGCGGGTTCGTCCGCGCCATGCCCCCAGCGCGGGTGAGATCCCAGCTGCCGCTCGCCCGGCGGATCAGGCCTGCGCCGAGGAACAGATTGGCCTGCACGATGATCGAGTGGACCATGTAGAACACCGCGCCGGCAATCCCCTCGCGCGTGGCGATCGCCAATCCGATGGTCATGTAGCCCACCTGCGCGACGATATGGTAGGCGAGGATGCGGCGCATGTCTGTGTGTGCCAGCGCGCCCGCGCAGCAGATGAGGATTGTCGCAGCCGCGATCCAGCCGAACACCGGCACCATCTGCGCGGCGCCGATGCCGCCCGCGCCTACGCCGAACACCCCGGCGAAGACCAGCAGCAGCGCATAAAAGCCCATCTTGGTGAGCAGGCCGGCAAACACGGCCACGGCGGTGAGTGGCCCGGTATGGTAGGAGGCCGGCAGCCAGAGGTGGAAGGGAAACAGCCCGGCCTTGAGCGCGAAACCGGCCATCAACAGCGCGGTCGCAGTGGCGGAGGCGAAGCTGGGCGGGCGGCTGGCGAGCGCAGTGGCTGCTGCGCCGACATCCAGCGTGCCGGTGATCCCGTAGATCATGCCGACGCCGAGCAGGATGAAGGTCGCCGCTAACATGGAGAAGCTGGCATAGCGGATCGCCCCGTCGATCTGCGCCGGGCGGCGATCCAGCGTCAGCAGGCCCAGCGCGGCGATCAGCGCCAGTTCGAACCAGACATAGAGGTTGAACAGATCGCGGGTCAGGAACGCGCCGTTCACCGCGCCGGTCATCGCCAGCATCAGCGCGTCATAGCCGGCGCGGCGGCGGCGCGGGCCGACGTCGACCAGCGCATATATTGCGGAAGCAAAGGCGATGAGCGCCGTGACGACCACCAGCACCAGCCCCGGCATCGTCGCCGAGAAGCTGATCGAGATGCCGTGCGGCCAGCCGCCGAAGACGGTGAGCGGGACGAGGTTGCCGCCATTGGCCTGCACGAACAGCAGCAGCGAGACGACCAATAGCAGGCCGTTCGTAATCAGGCCGATGGCGCGGGTGAGCGCGATGCGCGCGCGCAGGATGAGCACCAGGGCCGCGCCGATGAAGGGCAGGATGACGGGCGCGGGCAGCAGCAGCGCATCAGTCATCGGTCAGTTCCCGCTCCTGCGGCGTGCCCAGCGCCTCGGCGGAATCGACGTTGCGCGCATCGATGCTATGGCTGTGGCGCCAGGCGCGCAGCACCAAAACGGCGAGCATCACCGTGAGCGCGAAGCCGATGACGATCGCCGTGAGGATCAACGCCTGCGTAATCGGATCGGCGGACTCGCCCAGCGCGCGCTGGCCTTCGCCCACAATGGGAGGCTGCCGGCTCTGAATACGCCCGGCGAGGAAGATCAGGATGTTGACCCCCGTCGCGAGCATCGAGAAGCCAAGCAGCATCTTCACCAGATTGCGCGAGAGGATCATGTAGAGCGCGCAGGCGATGATGCCCGCGCCGACAGCGCCATAGAGCAGGGTCATCGCGTCGCCTCCCGCTGGAGGCCGAAGTGGAAGGCCAGCACGGCGCCGAGCACCACGAGATACACGCCCAGATCAAAGATCAATGTGGTCGAGAGGGCCGGGATGAGGCCGCCCGGCTCCCACCAGAGATGCGTCAGGAATGGCTCGCCGGTTATCAGGCCGGGCAGGCCAGCGAGCAGCACGCATAGCATGCCCAGGCCCACCAGCGTCAGGGTGCGCAGGCGCAGCACGCGCTGGGCGTGATTGACGCCATAAGCCAGTGCCAGCAGCGCAAAGCTGAGAGCCGCGACCAGCCCGCCGACGAAGCCGCCGCCTGGCTGGTTATGACCGCGGAACAGAATGACCAGCGAGGCGAGCAGCAGCAGCAGGCTGATCCAGCGCCCGGCAACCTGCAGCGAGAAGTGGACCGGCTCGGGACCGGGCACCGGCCCTTCACTGCCCCGGCTGCGCAGCAGCGAGCGCGCCATGACGGCCGCAATGGCAATCACGATTGTCTCGCCCAGCGTATCGATGGCGCGGAAATCCACGAGGATGACATTGACGACATTATGGCCGTGCGCCGCCGCGAGGCTCATCTGACCAAAGAAGTGGCTGGCGGCGGACACATGTTCGCGCGCGGCCATGTCCATCACCGCCAGGAACAGTAGCGCGCTGATGCTGGTTGCGAGCAGGGCATCGCGCTTGCGCATGGCGCGGGTGCGGGTCGCCGGGCTGGCGAGCGGTACGGCCAGTAACAGGGCGGAGAGCAGCACGACGAGCAGCGCTTCGACGGTGAACTGGGTGAGCGCAAGATCGGGCGCGCCGTTCATCAAAAAGGTAATCGCGGCGGCAAAGCCGGCAAGGCCGGTGGCGATCATGCCGCTGAGCAACGTATTGGCGCGAGCAGCGGCAATGGCTCCGCCGAGCCCGATGAGCGCCACCAGCGCCTCGCCCGGCCGGAAATCGCCGGGGAATGGGATGTCAGGCGCGACGCCCGCCTTCGCCACCGACCAGGCGATCAGCAACCCGGCGCCGCCGACCACCGCCAGCAGATAGCGGCGCAGGTCGCCATGCTGGAGCGCGTCCGTCAGCTTGCGGGAGGAAAGGATCAAGTTGCGCAGGCTGATTTCCCACAGCGGCTCGATCTCATAGGTGTTGAACTGCTTGGTCTGCCGCAGCCAGATGTGGATCTTCCGCCAGAAGGCCACGATCAGGGCGCCGATGGAGACCACGACAAAGCTCAGCAGCAGCATCGGCGTCAGGCCGTGCCACACGGTCAGGTCCACCTCCACGGCCCGGCCGTAGACGGACGCGACAGCCGGGCGAATGGCGACGCGCGTGATCCAGTCCGGCGCGAGGCTCATGAACAGGCCGGCGGCAGAGAGCAGCAGCGGCGGCATCACCAGCGAGAAGGTCTCGCCATGCTGCACCTTGTTCACCTTGCCGCGGCCCATGAAGAACGGCCGCAGCGTCACCACTCCGGCCACGCCGACCATGACGGCGTTGACCATCACGGCGATGGCCAGCGGGATGACTTCCCAACTGCTCTCCAACTGCGCTTGGAACAGGAATTCCTTGGAGATGAAGCCGATGAACGGCGGAATGCCGGCCATGGAAAGGCTGGCACCGAGGCAGGCCAGCGCCGTCAGCGGCAGATGCCGGGCAAGCCCGCCCATGGCGCGCAAACTGTAGAGGCCCGTCGCGTGCAGCACCGATCCTGCGCAGAAGAACAATGCCGCCTTGTAGAGCGCGTGCGCGAACAGGAAGCCGATCATCGCCACCGACGCCGCCGGTCCGTCCAGCCCGACGAGCAGCACGAGAATGCCGAGTGATGCGACCGTGGAATAAGCCAGCGCGGATTTGAAGTTCTCGGCCCGCAGGGCCTGCAACGCGGCGACGAGCATGGTGACGCAGGCCACGGTGATCAGCGCGCCCCGTCCCCAGCTTTCCGCGCCGATCACCGGCTCGAACCGGGCGAGCAGATAGATGCCGAGCTTCACCATCGTCGCCGAGTGCAAATAGGCCGAGGCGGGCGTTGGCGCCTGCATCGCGTTGGGCAGCCAGAAGTGGAACGGGAATTGCGCGGACTTGGTGAAACCCGCGATCAGGATGCACACGACGATGGCCGCGCCCCACGGGCTGTCATGCAATTCGCCAACCCGCGCCACCGCCTGCGCCATGGAGTAGGTGCCGAGCACATGGCCGATCATCGCGACGGCCATCAGCAAGGCGAGACCGCCGAACGCCGTCACCTGCAGCGACATCAGCGCCGCCCGGCGGGCGCGGGCACTGCGTCCCTCAAAGCCGATGAGGAGGAAGGAGAGAATGCTCGTCGCTTCCCAGAAGACGAGGAAGACGAGCAGATTCTCGGCCAGCACCGCCCCCAGCATCGCGCTGAGAAAGAGCAGGATGTAACAGAAGAAACGGGCGCGTTCGGCCGGCGACTTGTTGGTGAGATAGCCGCCGGCATAAATCGTCACCAAGCCGCCCAGCCCGGTAATGAGTAGGCAGAGCAGGAAGGAAAAGCCATCGAGCCGCAGCGTGAAATCAAGGCCGAGCCAGGGTGCCCATTCCGCCGCTTCCCCCTTGACCCAGCCCCGTTCCACGAACTGCGCCATGTTTACGAACGCCGCGAGCAGGCCGAAGGGGAAGAGGGCGATCACCATGCCCGCACCACGCCCAATGACGTAGGCCAGCAGCGGCATCAGGCAGGCGCCGAGGAAGGAAATCAGCAATATCGTCAGCATCTACCAAACCTAATGCACAGTTTTGCCTTGTGATGCAGCACCCAATAGGCCGTCCTGGCGAGTTTTCTCGCTTAGCATGCCGGGCAACGCGCGGCGCAGTCAGGAAGGGTTGGCGAAACCGGTTCGTCCCGCTTATCAAAGCCGGATGATCGATCGTCGCGATTTTGCCCTGGCTATGGGCGCGAGTGTTCTGCTGGCCGGCTGTGCCGACAAGCGGGAGGGGATGAATGAACCGGTGGCCCGCCTGCAGGCGATGGAGCGCGCGATCGGCGGCAGGCTGGGCGCGCTCGTGCTCGATACCGGCAGCGGACGCAGCTTCGGCTGGCGGACTGACGAACGCTTCTGTCACTGCTCGACCTTCAAATTGTCGCTGGCGGCAATGACCCTGCGCGAGAGCGACGCCGGGCGCCTCGATCTGGCGGAAGAGCTGAGCTTCAGCCAGGCGGACCTCGTCGCCTACGCGCCGGTGGTGGAGGAAAATCTCGCCAGAGGGCGCTTGCCGATCTTCAGCTTGGCCCAGGCGATTCAGATCACCAGCGACAATGCCGCCGCCAACATCCTCATGCGCCGGCTCGGCGGCCCGGAAGCGTTGACCCGCTTCTGGCGGGAGATTGGCGACAGCACGAGCCGGCTGGATGGCTATGAGCCGGAGATCAATGTGATCCCGCCCGGCACCGAGCAGAACAGCACAACGCCAGCGGCGATGGCGCAAACCGTGCGCAAGATCGTGCTTGGCGATGTGCTCAGCGCGGCCAGTCGCGACCGGCTGAGGGAGTGGATGGTGCAGACCCAGAGCGGGCGCAATCGCATCAGGGCCGGCATTCCCACCGATTGGCAGGGCATGGACAAGACGGGCACCGGGATGCGCCAGGGCGTTGGCAACAAGACAAACGATCTGGCGGTGTTGGTCCCGCCGGGTGGACGCAGTCCGCTGATCGTGATCGGTTATGTCGAGACGCCGACCTTCGCCGAAGACGTCCGGCCGCAAGACGAAACCGCGCTCAAGGCGCTGGGCGCGCTTGCAGTCAGTTGGAGCGCCTGATCGCCGTGGGCGACCAGGATTTCGTTATTCCCGCGCTCGCGGAAATCCAGTTCCACGCCTGCGCCGGGAAGTAACGTCCGAGCTGGATTCCCGCGTTCGCGGGAATGACGAAGGTGAAGCGCCTTCGCGATTAACCCTCTGCACCTAAAACCTAATCCACGAACGCCCGCTCGATCACATAATCCCCCGGCTTGGCATTCGAGCCCTCCTCAAAGCCGAGCGCGTCGAGGCGGGCGGAAAAGTCGCGGATCATCGCCATCGATCCGCACATCATCACCCGGTCGGTTTCGGGGTCCAGGCGCGCGGGGCCGCTCAGGCCGCGGAATAGCGTGCCGTCGTCGATCAGGGCATCGAGCCGCCCCGTGGTGCGGAAAGGCTCGCGCGTCACCGTGGGGCAATAATGGAATTGCAGCAGGGCCTGATCTTGCACCAGCGGATCGCCGGCGAGCTGGCTTTCCAGATCGGTGCGGCATGCCAGATCGGCGACCGTGCGCACGCTGTGCGCGAGCATGACCTGGCCGAAATACTCATAGACATCCGGATCGCGCACGAGGCTGAGGAAGGGCGCGAGGCCCGTGCCGGTGGAGAGCAGGAACAGGCGGCTGCCGGGCCGCAGGGCGTCCATCACCAGCGTGCCGGTGGGCTTGCGGCCAAGATAGAGACGGTCGCCGGGCTGAATCTTGCACAGGCGCGAGGTGAGCGGGCCATCCTCGACGCGGATCGAGAGAAATTCCAGTTCCTCGGCATAAGCGGGGCTGGCGATGGAATAGGCGCGCAGCAGCGGCCGCCCATTCTCACCCGGCAGGCCGAGCATCACGAACTCGCCGGAGCGGAAGCGGAAGCTCGCCGGCCGCGTGATCGCGAAGCTGAAGAGATGGTCGTTCCAGTGCTTCACCCAGCGAACGGATTCCACGCTGAGTGCGCCGGTCGGCTCGAGCTCGAAGCCGTGATGGGTCATGTCATTCATTGGGGAACCTTACAGTGGCGGGATCGAACATGGGCAGCGCGGGCCAGAGTTCAACCGTCCGTAGCGCCGCGCCGAGCGAATCCAGCGCCATACGTAGCGCCGGGGCGCCCTCGGGCTGCACGACAAGCGCGACCGTCGCGGGCGTTCGATCTGCGTGCGCCCCGCCCGCCAGGCGGATCAGGCTGAGCAGAAGCGCCTCGCCATCGCTGAGCCGGGGGCAATCGACGTCCGCAAAGGACAGCTTCTCGCGCGCGTGACGGTTCAGCACCGCCATCATCATGTGGAAATGCGGGAAGCCGGCCATGAGATCCGCCTTGTGAAAGGCGGGGCCGACATCGCCGCACGGGCAGCGCCCGCAAGAGACCGCCTTTGCCCAATGCCGCATGGCCCAGACGAGCAGACGGCCGCCACGATCGAGCAAGGAAAGCGGGCAATCCAGAAACGCATACATAGGCAATCTCTCCCGTGGCAGTCAGGGGCGATGGCAGGCGGCGCTGGCGCCGGCAAGGCAAGCGCGCATATCGCCGGTGGAAGGACGTTCCCGGCCCGCTGCACCTGCAGGCCGGGAACGTCCGCGCCGCGCGAAGAGGGGTTCGCGCGGGTGAAGGCGTTGCGGTTGCATCATCTGCTAATGACAATGAATCGCATTAACAGCGTCATGCCGATCCCTGTGGACGTCGTCAAGCGCGATCTGCATCTTTCGCTTCATCCAAGCACCGAGCGGTGATGCGAAGGATCAACTGGCATCCCGCACCATGCCCCGCTATGCGCGGCCAGCGGCGATTGCACGGCATCGAGTCAGCGCCGTCGCACGAACGGGCAGCATCAGGATGCGCTGCCTGAAGCAAGGAGAACCATCTATGCCCGCCCTGCGCCCCGATATCGATCCCGATGGCCTGCTCGAATATTCGGTGGTCTTCACGGATCGCTCGCTCAATCATATGAGCCAGGCTTTCCAGGGCGTGATGCGCGATATCCACGCCACCTTGTGCGAAGTCTACAACGCCGAGCGCGCGGTGGTCGTCCCCGGCGGCGGCACCTATGCGATGGAGGCGGTCGCCCGCCAATTCGCCACCGGCGAAAAGGTGATGGTCATCCGTAACGGCTTCTTCTCCTATCGCTGGACGCAGATTTTCGAGGCGGGATCGATCCCCGCGTCGGAAACGGTCATGAAGGCCCGCCGCATCGGCAATGGCGGCGCGGACCAGCCTTTCGCGCCCGCGCCTGCCGACGAGGTCGTCGCCACCATCCGTGCCGAGCGGCCCGCCGTCGTCTTCGCCCCGCATGTCGAGACCGCGTCGGGCATGATCCTGCCGGACGATTATATTCGCGCCGTCGCGGACGCGGTGCATGAGGTCGGCGGCCTCTTCGTGCTCGATTGCATCGCATCGGGCTGCATCTGGGTGGACATGGTCGCGACCGGCGTCGACATCCTCATTTCCGCCCCGCAAAAGGGCTGGTCCGCGCCGCCGTCGGCCGGGCTGGTGATGATGAACGCCGCCGCGCTGGAGCGCTGCCGCGCCCGCCAGTCGACCAGCTTCGCGATCGATCTCGCCAAGTGGAACAGCATCATGGAAGCCTATCTGAACGGCGGCCATGCCTATCATGCCACCATGCCCACCGATGCCCTGCGCACCTTCCACAAGGCGATGATGGAAACCAAGCAAATCGGCTTCGAGACGCTGCGCGCCGCGCAATGGGAGCAGGGCAATGCCGTGCGGGCGATGCTGGCGGAGCGCGGCGTGCGGTCGGTCGCCGCCGATGGCTTTGCCGCGCCGGGCGTGGTCGTGGTGTTCACGAAGGATGCCGCGATGCAGACCGGCAAGCCCTTCGCCGCGCTCGGCCTGCAGGTCGCCGGCGGCGTGCCACTGATGGTGGATGAAGGCCCGGATTATCGCAGCTTCCGCATCGGCCTCTTCGGCCTCGACAAGCTCAAGGACGTGCCCGCCAGCCTCAAGCGGCTGGAAACGGCGTTCGATCAGCTGTTCTGAGCTGGTCCGTCAGCCCTCTCCTGGAACAGGAGAGGGTTGGACTGGGCTGGAAATCAATGCTGCTCTTCAACGGAGTGAGAGCAAAAGGGGGCCTATTTGGAACCCACGCCATTGCGGACGATCAGCTTTCCATTGTCTTCCGCGATCAGAGCTTTGTCGCCGTTATAGCGAATATGGCTGCGCGCCATTTTTGCACATTCGGCGTCATGATTGATTTGGCGCGCGACCCATCGTTTCCAGGCAGGCTGCTGCAAAGCCCGGCACTCGGCTTCATAAATGCCGCAACTATGGGCGGCCCGCATTTCTTTGATTAACAGCAGCCAACGACTTCGATCTTTCGGAATGCCCTCCTCTGGAGGCTGGCGGTCATAGTCCACACGGTCTTCTGGGCTTTCCATAAGCCGATCATAGCGATCACTTTGTTCACTGCCCATGCCTTTTCTGAGATATTGCTGTGGGCCACAGAGCATCAAAGTGGACTGACTGCATCCCCAGCAGGTTCTGCCAGCCGACATGGCCTGAAGCCGCTTCCTTCAGCCGTGCCAGGCCTGCGAGCCATTGCCGCAACCCCGCCCGCTACAACAGGCCGTGTTCGGCGAAGCTGAAGACGGCCTGACCGGCAAAAACCCAGTGGTCTGCGACTTGAATGTCCAAGGGGCGCGCCGCTTTGCAGATTTGGTCCGTCATGATCCGGTCGGCCTTGCTGGGTTCGGCGATGCCGGAGGGGTGGTTGTGGGCAAGAATGATGTGCGCCGCCCCGAGGATGATCGCGGTCATGACGATTTCGCGGACATAGACCGGGGTGCTGTCATATCCCCCGGACCAATGAGTACGGCTCTCGATGACGTGTTTGAGCTGGCTCAGATAGACCACATGGAAGTGCTCGATCCGGCAATGCCCGATTTCCGCAGCAAGGTGACGCTTCAACTTTTCGACATCGAGGGGCTGCGTGGTCTTCAACGCTTCGGATGCCAGCACGCTGAGATGAAGGCTCCGAAAGTCCTTGATCGCGCGTATCTGCGCCTCCGAAGCGCCCCGCAATTTGAGGACGTCCGGTGGAGCGTGGACCAGCTCAGCCAGCGAGGCGAATTGCCTCGAAAGCTGCTTTGCTATCGCCCATGGCCGCGGCAGGCCGTAGAGCGCAAAAAGACCTGTCAAATGGCTCAAGGAATGCTTCATCGGCCGTTTGATGATCCGTTAAATGGTCATGCTTCTGAGATGCATTAACCATAAGAGGGACCCTAGGCGCCTGTAAAGCGGACTTATGTCTACAAGTGCACATAAGCTGTGGACAAATTTCTACCCTTACAATTCCCGCAGGGCCCGCGAGGGCCGCAGCGACATCAGTGGGATCGATCCCGCCAGCCCGATGCCTAGCGTGATGATCGCGCCGCCCGCCAGTGTCGCCAGCACCACGCCCCAGTCCGGCGCCCAGCCGAACTCGAAGACCTGCACGATCACGTACCAGGCCGCGCCCATGCCCAGCGCCAGCGAGACCAGCGCCAGCGTGGCAGCGAGCAGCGCATATTCCATCGCCTGCGTGCCGAGGATCTGCCATCGCGTCGCGCCCAGCGTCTTGAGGATCACGCTGTCATAGCTGCGCGCTTGCCGCGAGGCAGCGATGGCGCCGATCAGCACGGCGACGCCCGCGAAGATAGCGATGGAGGCCGCCGCCACGATGGCGCCGGACATCTGCTCGAGCAGCCCGCTGATCTGCTCGACCACTTCGGCCACCGCGATGACCGAGACGCCGGGGAAAGCAGCGAGCAGCGCGCGCGTCACGCCCGCGCCTTGCGCCTCGTCCATGGTAATGGTGGCGGTGAGGCTGTGCGGTGCACTCGCCAAGGCGCTGGGCGAGAAGACCATGACGTAGTTGAACCCCATGCTGTCCCAGTTCACCTTGCGCAGCGAGGCGATTTTGGCCTCGATCTCGCGGCCGAGCACGCTCACCGTCATGCTGTCGCCGATCTTGAGGTTGAGCGTCTTCGCGGCTTCCTCGTCCAGCGAGATGAGCGGCGCCCCGGCATAATCGGGCGCCCACCATTGCCCTGCGACCAGATCGCTCCCTTCCGGCAGGGTCGCGCTATAGGTCACGCCGCGCTCGCCGCGCAGGAACCAGGCGCCCTCGGGCAGTTCCTCCATGTCGGCGACGCGCTGCCCGGCATAAGCCACGATGCGCCCGCGCAGCGCCGGCACGACGTTCAGCTCCGCCGCCGGCGCCTCTTTCGCTACGATCTGCCGGAAGCGCGCTTCCTGATCGGACGGGATATCGAGCACGAACTGGTTGGGCGCCTTCTTGGGCACCGTCCGGTCGATCTCGGCAGTGAGGCTGGTCTGCACGCCGGCCAGCGTGACGAACAGCGTGAGGGCAAGGCCGAGCGCGATCACCAGCGCGGACGTCTGCGCGCCGGGGCGATAGAGATTGGCGATGGCGAGGCGCCAGAGCGGCCGACGCGGGCGAGGCACCCGCCGGGCGATCGCGCTGATCCCCCAGCCAAGCAGCAGCAGCAGGCCGAGCACCGCCGCCGTCGCCCCCAGCACTGCAGCCGAGAACAAGGGCTCGCGCGCCGTGCCGAGCGCAATCGCCAGTACCGCCAGCACGCCCAGCACCACGCCCGCGACGCTGCGCCGGTCCAGCCGGCTGCGCGGCTCGACATGCGCGCGCAGGATCGCGGCGACCGGCAGCGTCCGCGCGCGGTCCAGCGGCGGGAGGGTGAAGATATAGGCGATCAGCAGGCCATAAGCCGCGCTGGTGATGAGCGGCAGCGGATGGATGCGGAAGCCCGGCTGCACCGGCAGCACATCGCCCAGCACGGCAATCAGCGCCGGCGGCAGCAGCGCGCCCACGATCAGCCCGCAGGCAATGGCAATCGCCGCCACGGTGCCGATCTGCATCAGGTAGATGCGCTCGATATCCGCCGACGTCGCCCCCAGCACCTTGAAGGTCGCGATGCCGCCGCGCTTGATCGCGAGATAGGAGGAGACGCCATTGCTCACCCCGATGCCCGCGATCACCAGCGCGGTGAGGCCGATGAGCGAGAGGAACTGCCCCATCCGCTCGATGAACCGGCTGGTGCCCGGCGCCGCATTCTCCCGGTCGCGGAACGACCAGCCCGCCTCGGCCTGCTCGTCCTCCAGCCGCTTGCGCAGCGCCTCGACATCGGTGCCCGGCGCCACGCGGACGCGATATTTGCTCTCATAGAGGCTGCCCGGCTGGATGAGGCCCGTGCGCCGCAGCCCGTCGAGCGAGACGATGGCGACCGGGCCGAGGGTGAAGCCTTCGCCCACCCGGTCCGGCTCCTCGGCGATGATGCCGGCGATGGTGAAGGTCGCGGTGCCATAGCGCAGCGCATTGCCGGGCTTGATCTGCAGCCGCTCCGCCAGCGCCTCGCCGATCAGGATGCGGTCGGCGGGCAGCGGGGCATAGCTCCCCGCGCGGAGCAGCAGCGTGCCATAGAGCGGATAGGCGCCATCGACGCCCTTGAGTTCGGTCAGCACCGCAGCCGGGCCATCCGTATCGCCGGCCCCCATTGCATTCGCCATCGCCCGCAACCGGATTGTCTCGCTCATCGTCCCCAGCGCGCGTAGCGTCTGCTTCTCGGACTCGCTTGCCTCGCGCTGGCTCATCCGCGCCTCGATATCACCGCCCAGGATCGTCTGCCCCCGTGCGCTAATCTCGCTGGTGATGGAGGTTGTCAGGCTGCCGATCGCCGCCAGCGTCGCCACACCGAGGAACAGGCAGACGAACAGCAGCCGCAGCCCTCGCAGGCCTGCATTCAGGTCGCGCCGGGCAATCGACCAGCTTGCCTGCAGGCCCAAAGCCCTCATCCGCGTCGTCATGCGGGCGCGCCCTCCACGATCAGCCCGTCGCGCATTTCCACGATGCGGTTGCAGCGCTGGGCCAGATCGGGGTCGTGGGTGATGATGATGAGCGTCGCCCCGCTCGCCTGCTGGCGGGTGAAGAGCAGGTCGATGATCGCCGCGCCGGTGTGCCCGTCCAGATTGCCCGTCGGCTCATCGGCAAAGATGATCTGCGGCCCCGGCGCCACCGCGCGCGCAATCGCCACGCGCTGCTGCTCCCCGCCGGAAAGCTGGGCGGGATAATGGTCGACGCGATGCCCGAGACCCACCGCCGTCAGTTCCGCGCGCGCTCGCGCAAAGGCGTCCTCAAGCCCCGCCAGCTCCAGCGGCACGGCGACATTCTCCACCGCCGTCATCGTCGGCAGCAGGTGGAATGCCTGCAGCACGATGCCGATCTGGCCGCGCCGCGCGCGCGCCAGCCCGTCCTCATCCAGCGTGCTGAAATCCGTGCCCGCCACGCTCACGCTGCCGCCGCTCGCCTGCTCCAGGCCGGAGAGCACCGCCATCAGCGAGGACTTGCCGGATCCCGAGGCGCCGAGGATCGCAATGCTCTCCCCGCGCATTATGTTCAGGTCCACGCCCTTGAGGATATCCACCTTCGCCTCGCCCGTACCGAGCGAGAGGGTGACATTGCGGGCGCGGATCGCGATATGGGAGGCATCGATGGGTGCATGCATGCGGAAAGGGCCTCGCGTGGCAAAGACGTTTACTCGTTATGGTGTCTCACTGCTGCTTGTCCAAGCACTGCTCGCCTGTTCTCCACAAACTCCCGACACTCAGGGGGGTGCTGGTGCCGGCAATAACGCCGCCGCAGCCCTCTCCAATACGGCAAATGGCCCTGACGCCCGCAGCGCCCCGGTCGCGGACCGCAAGCTGGTCGTGGTGTTCGGGGATAGCCTCTACGCCGGCTATAATCTTGGGCCACGCGAGGGCTTTGCCCCGGTGCTGGAGCGCGCGCTGGGGGGGCAGGGCGTGCCCGCGCAGGTGGTCAATGCCGGCGTCTCGGGCGATACCACCGCAGCCGGCCGCCAGCGCCTCGCCTTCACGCTCGACGGGCTGGAGCGCAAGCCGGACCTCGTGATCGTCGGCCTCGGCGGCAACGATATGCTGCGCGGCCTGGAGCCAAAGGAAACGCGCGCCAATCTCGATGCGATCCTCGCCGAGCTGCAAAAGCGCGGCATCCCCATCATGCTCACCGGCATGGTCTCCGCCCCCAATATGGGTGCCGACTACGCCAAGGCCTTCGATCCGATCTTCACCGATCTCGCGAAGAAATATGACGCGCCGCTCTACCCCTTCTTCCTCGATGGCGTGATCGGCAATCGCACCCTCATGCTGGCGGACGGCATCCACCCCAACCCGCAAGGCGTGGAGAGGATTGTGGGACGGGTTGGGCCGATCGTTGCGGGGGTGTTGAAGGGGGAGTGAGGGGCCGCTCGGCTGTACGCCCGCTCTGTCTATGCGGTCTAGTGCATTATTGGTGTTTTCGCTGGTCTCAATGTCGAATAAGAGCAAGCCATGCGGGCAGCTGAGCGGATGGAGTTGTTAGAGAAGGTCGGTACTGAACTGCAGCGCCGGTATACCTTCACTGATATCGACGCCTTTTTTGCAGCGTTGAATATTTCGACTGCAAGTGTGGAAACTTGGGGCGGCGTTAATAGCAAACGCGTCTATGCGAAGGCCGTTTTATCGCATGTTCCCGAGAACGATTTGCTGCGTGTGGCGCAGGAGCTTGATCTTGTTCCAGCGGGGAAGTTTGAGGCGGTCAAGCCGCCGATGAACTGGCAGGGAACAAAAGCATTTCGCCTGTTCATTTCGCATATCTCAAAAGACAAGTTGATTGCGACCCGGCTGAAAAAGGCCTTGGCTTCGTATGAAATCGCCGGCTTCGTTGCGCACGAAGACATTCATCCCACCTTGGCATGGCAAGATGAAATCGAACGCGGATTGCAAACCATGGATGCGCTGATTGCAGTTCACACTCGCGGATTTAAAGACTCAACGTGGTGCCAGCAGGAGGTGGGTTTTGCGCTCGGCCGCGGCACCAAGGTGATCTCATTCAAGATGGACGAGGACCCGACCGGCTTTATCGGAAAGCATCAAGCGCTTCCGCGTAAGAATCGGACGGCAGAGCAGATCGCAGAGGAGATCGACAAGCTTTTGGAGATCGATCCGAGGACAACGGAGCGTCTAAACGAAGCGAGGGATAGTGCTATTCCGTTCTAGACGGGATAGAAAAATTTTGAATATCGTAACACTTTAAGCCATCGCGGTAGCTGCCTGCCTGGACGTGACCGTAGTCCTTCTTGTAGCGGCCATAAAATCGCTGATAACCGGCATTCCTCTAGAAAGATTGGTAGAGTGATTTCGATCCTTCAAGCTGGCATTTTCCTATTGTTGCTATTCGCTGGCTTGCGCGCATTTCAGATGTTTCGGACAGGCACGATCAAAACCTTTGACGAAGACGGACCAGTCTTGTTTATAACGCGGCGAGATCAGCCGCTCATCTATTGGACAATTATTGTGTGCTTTTATGTGGTTTTAACGGTCGTGGCGGCTTGCGCTGCTGTATTATAGTTCGTGCGTGAATTGCCGATGCGTGCAGATACAACTTAAACGTCGCCGGTTCGCTGAGCACCCAAAACTCGCCAATTGAAACCTTTAGACGTTGCCTGAAAGCAGCTGGTCGGTCAGCCTTGGGGCCTGCCTAGGCGGCCTAGCTAACTTGTTTTCAATAAAATTCCGGCGCTTGGAAAAATCAGGTTCGCACCCATCACCCCCATTCCCCTTCCGCCTCACACGCGCTAGGGCGGCGCGATGATCCGCCTGACCGGTCTCACCCTGCCTCTCGATCACCCGGACGATGCGCTCGCGCCCGCCATTGCCGCGCGCCTGGGCATTCCGCAGACCGATCTGCTCAGCCATGAGGTCGTGCGGCGCGGCAATGATGCGCGGCGCAAGAGTGCGATCCTGCTCGTCTATTCCGTGGATGTCGCCCTGCGCGACGAAGCCGCCGTCCTGGCGCGGTTCGCGGGCGACAAGGATGTGCGGCCGCGCCCGGATACGGATTATCGCTTCGTCACCCGCGCGCCGGAGGGCTGGTCCGGCCTGCGCCCGGTCGTCATCGGCGCCGGGCCGTGCGGTCTGTTCGCGGGGCTGATCCTCGCGCAGATGGGCTTCCGCCCGATCATTGTGGATCGCGGCAAGGTGGTGCGGGAGCGGACCAAGGATACCTGGGGCCTCTGGCGCCGCTCACAGCTGAACCCGGACAGCAATGTCCAGTTCGGCGAGGGCGGGGCGGGCACCTTTTCGGACGGCAAGCTCTATTGCCGGGTGAAGGACCCGCGCTTCCTCGGCCGCAAGGTGCTGGAGGAGTTCGTCCGCGCCGGCGCGCCGGAGGACATTCTCACCGAGGCACATCCGCACATCGGCACCTTCCGCCTCGTCACCATGGTGGAGAGCATGCGCCGCACCATCGAGGCGCTCGGCGGCGAATATCGCTGGCAGACGCGGGTGGACGGGCTGGAGCTGGATCGCAGCCCGGATGGTAACATGGCCCTGCGCGGGCTGCATCTGCACGACGGGAGCTTCCTGGAGGCCGATCATGTCATCCTCGCCGTGGGCCACAGCGCCCGGCCGACTTTCGAGATGCTGCACGAGCGCGGCGTGTTCATCGAGCCCAAGCCCTTCTCGCTCGGCGTGCGCATCGAGCATCCGCAGGCCTGGGTGGATGAGGCGCGCTACGGGCGATACGCCAAGCATCCGGTGCTGGGGGCAGCGGCCTATAGCCTCAGTCATCACTGCGCGAACGGGCGCACGGTCTACAGCTTCTGCATGTGCCCCGGTGGCCGGGTCGTCGCGGCAACATCCGAGGAAGGGCGCGTCGTCACCAATGGCATGAGCCAATATTCCCGCGCCGAGTTCAATGCCAATTCGGGGCTGGTGGTGGGCATCGATCCCGCGCGCGATTATCCCGATGGGCCGCTGGCGGGCATCGCGCTGCAGCGGCATTGGGAGTCGCTGGCCTTCGTCGCGGGCGGCTCCAACTATTGCGCGCCGGGGCAGACGGTGGGGGATTTCCTGGCCGGACGCGCCTCCACAGAGCTGGGCAGCATCACCCCCTCCTACAAGCCGGGCGTGACGATGACGGACCTATCATCGTGTTTGCCGGATTTCGTGCTGGAATCCTTCCATGAGGCGATCCCCGCCTTCGGCCGCCAGATCGCGCGCTACGATCATCCCGATGTGGTGATGACTGGCGTGGAAACGCGCACCTCCTCACCGATCCGCATCACGCGCGGCAAGGATTATCAGAGCCTCAACGTCGCGCGGCTGTTCCCCGCCGGCGAGGGCGCGGGCTATGCCGGCGGCATCCTCTCGGCGGCGATGGACGGCATCAAGGTCGCCGAGGCCGTGGCGCAGAGCATCATGGCGCGGCGGTAAGGTAGCGAGCCGAAGCCTGCGCGGATAACTTCACGCCCGGTTCCTCTTCGTCATTCCCGCGAACGCGGGAATCCAGGTCAGCGCTTGCGCTATGGGGCAGTGTCGAAGCTGGATTCCCGCGTTCGCGGGAATGACGAAGGATGAGGATCACGGGAAGGCCGATCCGCACACCCCCGTTCACCCCGGCCTGCGATCCCAAACCGTAATCGTCCCGGCATCGCCATCCACCCGCACCCAGTCGCCGGTGCGGATGGCGTCGAGCGGGTCCTGGTCGCACTCGGTCACGGTCGGCGTGCGCATCACCACCGCGCCGAGCGCGGCCTTGGTGGTCATGATGTTGAACACCATCGCCACCGGTGAGGCGCCGCGCAGCTTGGACATGTGGAAAATGCTCGACCAGCCCGAGGAACCCTTGGCGCCGGGGAAGACCAGCACCTTGCCTGCAAAGCTCTGGCCCTTCAGCTCATGGCGGCTCTCGATCACCGTGCCGCTCATCGGGTTGACGCCGCCCCAGCCGGAGATCGTCTCGCGCGTCACCAGCGCCTCGCCCTCGGCGACGCCGGGCACGACAGAGCGACCGCGGATGATGAGGCGGGGCTTGTCCAGAACGTCGCTCATGCCAGGGCTCCTTTCCACTTGCCGGTACAGGCGGCGTCCACGCAGTCGGCGGTGGTGCCGTACCAGCCCTCGATGCCCATCATCGCGGGCAGATAATGCACCTGCTTGGCGCTATCGAGCGCTGCGACCTTCGTGCCCTTGGGCACCGCCTGGCTGATCGCCGAGCAGGTGTCGGTCATGAGGTAGGCGCCCGCATCGCGCAGGATCTTGGAATAGCCATTGGCGTCCGCCGTCGCCTTCACCGCCCGGCTGGTGAACACCCACAAAGCGCTGTTGGCGCTCACCTTGCGGCCCTCGATCAGCGCGCAGACCTGGGCGATTTGCTCGATGGAATAATGCGGGCAGCCGAGCATGACATAATCGACATCCTCGCTGGAGCCGACGCTGTTCAGCGTCTCGTAGATGCGCCGCCGGGCCGCCGCGTCATAGACGAAGCGCTCGCCTTTCGCCGCGCCGCCGAAGGCCGTCTCCACGCTCGGCGCCTCGGGGGTGATGCCGACCATGTGATACATCTCGACGCCGCCGGACGAGGCCGCGGCCGCGCCGAAATGCTTGTGGCGGATGAGGCTCGCCTCGCTGATGTCCCCGGTGATGACGGGGATCGTGTCCTGCACGGCATCGCCGACGAAATAGCCGAGCATCCCCCATTCGAAGATGCTGTCGACCGGCACCTGCACGTCCACGCTATGCTGCCCCTTGCGGAAGTCGTCGCGGTGGAAGCCCCAGTCGGGAATGCGCTTGGCCAGCATCGCGGCGCTGGTGGATTCGCGTCCCTCGCAATTGGTCCGCGCGCCGATGACGGAGTTGGCGAACACCACCGCGCTCGATTCCATCCACGCGCAGTGCTCGCCCATCACCGGCACGTTGCCGGCGAGATAGGGCGTGCAGGTCTTGAGGATCTGGATACCGTGGGCGGCGACTTCCGCCTCGTCGGAGACGAAATTGTCGTGCGCCTCCGCCGTCATGCCCTGCTCCTGCCACAGCGTGGGGTCCATGCCGCCCTGCAGATGGCAGGAAAAGGCGTTCATGCGCGGCACGTCCACCACTTCGTCGCTGTCGAGATCGAAGCGGGAGAAGACGGCGCGGTAATCGCCGCCATCCGCCGCGTAATAATCTTTCACCCATTGCGGGGCGGAGCCGGGCACGCCGGCAACGTTGTTTGTCTCGACGAAGCGCTCCGCGCCAAGCGCGTCGGCATAGCGGATGAGCAGTTCCATGGCTTTTTGGGTCGCGGCGCCGGACTCTCCGTCCAGCATGGCTTGTTCGGCATCGGTCAGCATCACCATGGCAGGCTCTCCAATATTCGTTACCTTACTATCGATCAGGACGGCGCGAGAAGCAAGGCTCGTGATTGTCGCGCAGCGCGAAGTCTGCCCCATCGGGCACAGAAAAATCCGTGGTAAATGCTCTTTTCACACTGGGGGGATAGAGGCATAGTCTCTTGAGCCATTGAATCACGGGCCTTTGCCGGGCCGCTGGGAGTTGATGTGAGCGCTGCTTTCCGCTTTCCGCGGTTCTTCATGACCAATGCCGGACCGTGCCCCTATCTGCCTGGGCGTACGGAGCGGAAGGTGTTTACCGAGCTGACCGGCGAGCACGCGTCCGAGCTCAACGACGCGCTGGGCCGCATCGGCTTTCGCCGCAGCCAGAACGTGGCCTATCGCCCGAGCTGTGCGGATTGCACGGCCTGCGTCTCGGTGCGGATCGTGGCCAACGAATTCAAGCCCAATGCCACGCAACGCCGCCTCGTGCGCCGCAATAGCGATCTGGTGGTGCGGGCGTGCAAGCCCTGGTCCACCGACGAGCAATTCTCGCTGCTCCAACGCTATCTCGCCGCCCGCCACCCGACCGGCGGAATGACCGAGATGGACGAGATCGATTTTGCCGACATGGTCGAGCAGACGCCAGTCGAGACCTATCTCATCGAATATCGCGAGCCAGACGAAGACGGACGCCCCGGTCGGCTGATCGGCGCCTGCCTGACGGACAAGCAGGGCGATGGGCTGTCGATGATCTACAGCTTCTTCGAGCCAGAGCTGGAAGGCCGCAATGGCCTCGGCAGCTACATCATCGTCGACCACATCCTGCGCGCCCAGCGCGCCGGCCTGCCCTATGTGTACCTCGGCTACTGGGTCGAAGGCTCCGACCGGATGAATTACAAGGTCCGCTATCAGCCGATGGAAAAGCTCGGCCGCGCCGGCTGGGAGCGGCTGGTGCTGCCGGCAGCCTCCGCAGAAACGCAAAGCGCTGTGCGCCCGGAGCAGAGCCTGACTCGCGACCATGAGGGGCGGGTTCTCAAGTAAGAGCGCAGTTGTTCGCGATGGCGTGCGAAATGACGTCCAACGCTCACCGTCACCCCGGGCTTGACCCGGGGTCCCGCTAGCCCTTCTTGTGAGAACGTAATTCGCACCAAGCTTTTGCAAGAGAAAGTCGCGGTGTGTTCGGAGCGGGCCCCGAAAGAAGCTGGACCCCGGGTCAAGCCCGGGGTGACGATGGGGACGAGGCTAGAACGTCTTAATACTCTGGCGCCCCGCTTATCGGAGCCCAGATGGCGGTAATCTTAGCCACCTTCGGAGGAGGGGAGGAGCACCTGCGAAGTCGTCGCGTCCTGGCAGCTAGTTCTAGACCAAAGCTCGGCCCATCAAGCTATACGAACGCAGAAGTTATGTGGCTATCCAGGCGTTGTCGGAACAGCTCGATGATGGCAGACGGCATTTATGTCACTCTACCCCAAATGCTGGATTTTTTCGGCTCTCGTTTTGCTCGAATTCTTCAGCGCGCCCATATGGATACCACTGCTGAACCGGACGTTCGGTGATGCGGGAATGTTCGTCGGCGCAGTTTTTTGGATCAGCCAATGGGTCTTTGCGATGTGCGAATTCCGCTGCCCAAGCTGCGATCTCTCACCCTTTCAAAGTAACAAAGGCTTCGTCGCATGGTTCACGCCATGGCCCAGATCTACCTGTGGTGATTGCGGACGAAGCCATCGGTCCTGCGATAGCATTGACGTCAGCTAAGTCGTGACGCCAGAACAGGCTGCCTTTCAAACGCGATCCAAAATGCCGATCGCTCCAACGCCAAACCTCCCCAGCCACCCAGCACCAAAACGCTAAGGGTCCGGCCGCTCGAAAGCTGCCGGACCCCTGCTGGAAAGCCCCCCGGTTCCAGTTCGCTCGGGGCGTGTGGCCGCGATGTTGCGCCTTGCGGCCATGCGCCTTGGTGTGAGCGATAAGGGGAGGCTATCAATGCCTTACCGGCTTGGCGAGTCCGCTCGCCCCGTCGCGCGTCCCAAAGTGGATCAGCCGAAAGGCCCCTGCGTCAGCCTGCCAGAGCGGGGGCGATTGCTGCGCAGAGCGCGTCCAGCCCGGCGGCGTCGGCCTCGTCGAAGCGGGCGGGGCGGGGACTGTCGAGATCGAGCACGCCGATCAGCGCGCCCTTATGGATCACCGGCACGACCAGTTCCGATGCAGAGGCGGCATCGCAGGCGATGTGGCCGGGGAAGGCGTGGACATCCTCGACGCGCTGGACCTGCCGGGTCGCCGCAGCCGTACCGCACACGCCGCTGCCCAGCGCGATGCGGATGCAGGCCGGCTTGCCTTGAAATGGGCCGAGCACCAGCACCTCATCCACCAGCCGGTAGAAGCCGGCCCAGTTGAGGTCCGGGACATATTGCCAGATCAGCGCTGCGACATTTGCCATATTGGCGATGGCGTCTGGCTCGCCCTCGGTCAGCGCGCGCGCCGCAGCGAGGAGATCGGCATAAAGAGCGGGCTTGTCGCTGCCCGTTGCGGGAGAAAAATCGTACATGCCTGCCCATTTAGGTGCCGCCTGCCACCCGCGCCAGCCTCTTGGCTCTTGCGGATCGGGCCGCCGCATGGTCTTCAGGCTCAGGATTATCGGGCGGTTAACGAAACGGGGAAGCAGCCATGGAGCCGATCGGGCAGACAGGCGTGAGCGAAGCGGAGGAGATGCGGGCGCTGGGCCGGGACGTAGGGCGCCGTGGCGTGGAGCGGCTGGGCGCCGGCATGACGCGCTTGGTGGAGGAGACCTCCGCGCTCTATCGCTGGGCGCTGACGATGCTGGTTCTGCTGAATGCCGGCGGCCTGTGCCTGAGCCTGCTCGCGCGGGACAGCCTCGGGCCGGATGCCCTCTCGCAAGTGGCTCTGACCTTCTTCGGCGGCATGATGATGGCGCTGCTGGCGGCGCTCGTTGGCCTGGCGCTCACGGTCCCACTGGCTGGAGCGATGCGGCGAGCGATGACGGATTGGACCGAGGTTTCTCTCTCCGGCGAGCTGAGCGATGCGGCGACGACCTCCGCCCGCTACGTCCGCCGGATGGGGACGGTGTGGATCGCCGCAATGGGCCTGGTCGGACTGATTGCGCTGGCTTTGTTTGCGGCGGGGGCGCTCATGCTCGGCGAGCGGCTGGGCGCCTTCGGTCCCTCGAGCGAGCCCGCCGCTACGGTGGAGAGCGCGGCGCCCGAGGCCGCTGCGAACAGCACCGCGCCCGCCATTCCTCTCCCTGACGCCGCCGCGCCGCCGGTGTCGGCGGTTGCGCCGGCGCCCAGTCCTGCCGCGCGCCCGGCCCAAATTCGAACACAGGCGCAGCCACGCGCCGCGACAGCCGCACCTGCGCCCGCAGCGCGGAGCGAGCGGCAGGCCTCACCGCCGCCGGTCCGATCCGCGCCTGCACGCACCACATCGCAGCCCGCGTCTGCGAATCCGGCCCCGCCTCCCGCCGCGTCCTCGCCTTCGGTGCCGAGTGAGGCGCCGCTGCTGTCTCCCGGCGCCCCCACCACCGGAAACTGATCGTCAGGCCCGGCAGCGATTGGCTCTTGCGACAGTGCCCCGCGCCGGGTGATGAGGGGCCATGCCGCGCATCCAGATCACGCGATCGATCAGCATCGATGAGGACGAGCTTCTCGAGAGCGCCACGCGCGCGTCCGGGGCTGGCGGTCAGCATGTCAATACCACCGACAGCGCGGTCATTCTCCGCTTCGATGTCGCCGGTTCGTCGTCGCTGCCGGAGGCGGTTAAGGTGCGCCTCGCAGCGCTGGCGGGCACACGGATGACGGGGGAGGGGGTGCTCATCTTGCGCAGCGAAGGCTCGCGCTCGCAGTTCGAGAACCGGCGCGAAGTGCGCCAGCGGCTGTGCGATCTGATCGCGCAGGCCACCATCGTGCCCAAGAAACGCAAGCCGACCAAGCCCACCAAAGCCTCGCAGGTGCGCCGTGTCGAAGGCAAGACCAAGCGCGCGTCGGTAAAAGCCGGGCGGGGGAAGTGGCGGGAGTGATGGCCTGCGAGGCCATCCGCCCCCTGTCGGATCACATCTTCACGCAGCCCCGCAAGGCCGCGCGCAGCGCCATCGTCGCATTGCTGAGCGATGCCTCGCCCTCCAGCCTGCCGTTGATCCGCAGCATCGCCGTTCCTTTCTGCTGGGTCAGCAGCGGCACCAAAGGTGTGCCGGTGATGCCGCCGATCCAGTGGGTGCCGTTGGCGCTGCCACGCTGGACGGGAATGTTGACCAGATGGCCGGCGAAATTCCAGGTCATCGTCAAGGCGTTGCCGGCGGTCGGCTTGTTGAGCAGCATCGCCATATAAGGCTTCCCGCCCTCGCAATAGAGGCTGAGGGCTTCGATGTTGGGGGATGCTGCGGCGCTGACATAGGCCATGGGCGCGCGCCCGGCGACGGGCACGACTTCCCACGGCGTGCCGGGCAGGGCCGCCGCCGTCTCGGGCGGACTGTTATCCAGCAGGGTCTTGATCTCGGGCGCGACGGGCAGCCGTGTACCGGTGGCGGGGGCGTAAACGCTCAGCTTGCCGCGTTCCCACAGGCCCACCTGCACCGCCCGCCGGGCGGGGTCGATCATGATATAGGCCTGCTCCTCGCCGCCCTTGTGCTGGGCGTTGCCGGAGAGATAATAATAATTCCCGACGCGCTTGAGCGGGGTGACGACCGAGAGATTGGTCCGCAGCACGTCCATCTTCGGCCCTAGCCGGGACTTGAGCGCCGTCGCGACGGCGCCGCGATCCAGCAGATCGATATTATCTTTGGCGTAGCTGCCCGGATATTTGCCCACGAGGCTGGCGAGGTTCGTCCATTCCGCCGGGATGCCCTGTACGGCGGCGGCCGGTGTTGCCGCTGGTCGGGGCGGCGTCGGGGCTGGCGTGCCGACGGCCGCGCTGCCCTTGCAGAGCATGAACAATCCGCCTGCCGTAAAGGCGGCATGAAAAGGGTCAGGTCTCTGACCGCGCATCAGATTGTCCTCGAACCGGATGACCCCGGCCTTTTCGTCATCATTGACGTACATATAGACGCGCCCGGAATCGCTGGCGCTGATCGGAAACGGCATGAACACGGCCGTGATGCCCTCATAGCTGGGGCCCATGAAGCTCACTGCATATTCGACGCGCGGCGGCGTGACCGTGCGGCCATTGGCGCGGAAGGTCATGCCCTTGTCGTCGATGGTGACGCGGGGCTCCCCGCTGCAATCGCCGCGCGGCGCGTAGCTGCCATAGATGTGATCGAGGCCCTGGCCCTTAAGACTGGCGATTGTCAGGGCCTGCGTAGCGCTCCCTTGCAGCGCCAGCGCACAGGCAGCGATGATCACGCCGGACCGGTGCGATGCGATTTTGCAAATGGTTGGAAAGGCCATGTCTACTCCCCCACGAAGTTGACGCCTTCCCTCAGATGAGCTGACTCGGGTGGGAAGGACTGTGGCCATTATCCACGAGTTAACCCAAATGGTCGAATGGTTAATGAGGGCGGAGCGTGGTCGCCTCAGCCTGCCATCACGATTTCCGCCAGAATGGCATCCAGCAGTAGCATTCCGGCCGGGGTGACGCGCAGGCGCTCGCCGGTTTGCTCGAGCAGGCCATGGCCGACCAGCTTTGCAATGGCGTCCTTGTCCACTAGCGACGGGCGGTCCAACCCGGTGCGCTGGCTGAGCGCGGCCAGATCGATCCCTTCGGCGAGGCGCAGGCCCATCATCAGCGCTTCGGCCGCCTGTTCGCCGCCGGGCAGCACGCGCTCCTCGGCGAGGCCATGGCCATTGCGATCCAGCGCCGCCATCCAGTTTTCGGGCTTGCGATGACGCACGGTGGCCATGCCGCCGCGCCGACCATGCGCACCGGGACCGACGCCGGCATAATCGGCATAGCGCCAGTAAGCGAGGTTGTGCCGGCTCTCCTGCCCCGGCGCGGCATGGTTGGAGACTTCATAGGCCGGGCGGCGGGCCGCCAACGTCATGGCCTGCGTCACCTCGAACAGCGTCGCGGCATGGTCCGCATCGGCGGGCACCAGCGTGCCCCGGCGCACGTCGGTTTCGAACCGCGTGCCGGGCTCGATGGTCAGTTGATAGAGCGAGAGATGATCGGTGCCGAAGCTGAGCGCGCGGGCCAGTTCGCGCTCCCAGTCCGCCTCGCTCTGGCCGGGGCGCGCATAGATGAGGTCGAGGCTGACGCGCGGCACGCAAGCCTGCGCGGCCGCCAGCGCCCTGAGGCCTTCGTCCACGCCGTGCGCCCGGCCCAGAAAGCGCAAGGCATCGTCGTCCAGCGCCTGCAGGCCCAGCGAAAGGCGGTTGACCCCGGCGGACGCCACCTGCGCGAAGCGCGCGGCCTCGGCGCTGTTCGGATTGGCCTCCATCGTGATCTCGATGTCGTGCGCGACCGCCCAGTGGCCGGTCGCCGCATCGATCAGCGCGGCCACCGTCTCGGGCGGCATCAGCGAGGGTGTGCCGCCGCCGAAGAAAATGCTGCCCAGCGTCCGGCCCGGCAGCAGCGCGGCTTCATGGGCCAGATCGGCGAGCAGCGCGGCGCGCCACGCGGCCTGATCCACCGTATCGCGAACATGGCTGTTGAAGTCGCAATAGGGGCATTTGGCCACGCAGAACGGCCAGTGGATATAGAGGGCAAGCGGCGCGGGAGAGGCCATGGCCGCCGCTATAGCGGACTGCGCGCCAAAGTCAGCCCATGGAGAATATGCCACGGTTTGATGGTTAAATATTAATTAACAATGATTTAACGCAATTTATTGGTGAAGAAAATGTTTTCCCAACCGTTCATACTCAGCTAGGTTCCCCACCGGAACCGCAGGGGGGGACGGCGGACGCACATGGACGCGGGCAAAGGGCGAGAAGTGGTGCGACGGCGTATGCTGGCGGCGATGGGCCTGCTCGCGCTCTGCACCCTGACGCCGGCGCCCGTGTTGGCTGGCGATGCGCCTTCTGCTGCCATGCCGCGCGATGCGGCGCATTTTCGCGATATCATGCTGGGTGCTCACAATGGCGAACGCGCCGCGCGGGGCGTGCCGAAGCTGGCGTGGAGCGATGAACTCGCGGCCGATGCGGCGCAGAGCGCCACCCGGCTGGCGCAGGAGCCGGATCCGATTGCGGCCCATCACAAAACCGGCGGCGCGGGCAACTATGGCGAGAATCTGTGGGCCGGCACCCGCGATGCCTATGCCTATGAGGAAATGGCGGAGAGCTGGCTGGAAGAGCGCGCGCTCTACCTGGATGCGCCGGTGCCGGACATTTCGCGCAGCGGCAATTGGGCGGATGTCGGCCATTATTCACAGATCATCTGGGCCGGCACGCGCCGCGTCGGCTGCGCGCTCCACCCCACGGCGACGCTGGACGTGCTGGTGTGCCGCTACGATCCGGCGGGCAATGTCTACGGGCACCGCGCGTCGGTCGATTACGCGGGGCGCTGAGCGCGGGGCGTCCTTTCAGAACAGCGCAGTGACCAGTTGCTCGAATGCGCGGGCGCGGTGGCTGACCGCTTGCTTGGCCTCGATGGACATCTCGCCAAAGGTCTGCGTCGCCCCGATCGGCAGGAACACCGGATCATAGCCAAAGCCCTGCGCGCCGCGCGGCGGCCAGACAAGGCTGCCGGCGACGCGACCCTCGAACAAAACGGTCTCGCCATCCGGCCAGGCGAGGCAGAGCGTGCAGACGAAGGCCGCGCTGCGGTCCGCCTGCGGGCCTTGCGCGCAGAGCAGGCCTTCGACCTTGCCCATCGCCATATACCAGTCGCGCCCGGGCTCGCCCTCGAACCACTGCCGCTCCGCCCAGTCGGCGGTGTAGACGCCGGGCCGTCCGCCCAGCGCCGCCACATCGAGGCCACTGTCATCGGCCAGCGCGGGCAGGCCGGAGGCAGTGGCGGAGGCGAGCGCCTTGAGGGCGGCGTTTTCCGCGAAGGTGGTGCCGGTCTCCTCCGGCTCGGGCAGGCCGAGCGATCCGGCAGACACCGGCGCCATGCCATAAGGCCCGAGCAGCGCGCTGATCTCGCGCACCTTGCCTTCATTGTGGCTCGCGATGACGAGCTTGCCGGGTTCCAGTTTGCCGGTCATTGCGTTCATCGGGCCGAGGTGATTTTTAGGTCTGTAAAGAGAAATTCGCCAGTGGAGCAGACGATACGCACCACGGGGTCCGGCACCGCGAACGCTATTCTCGTTTCTTCGCCAGCGATCGTGCCCACGACGGACTGACCGTCGAACGTTAGAGAGAAATCATAGACCGGGGCATCTTCCGCGATGCCGAAGAGCTGATGTTCGACTTCTTGTCCACCGTGGAACTCATCCCACTGGAGGTATTGCACGACAGCATTCCTGTCCCTGGTCTTCAACCCTACCTTGCTGGCGAGCAATGCTTTCAAGATGAAGCCGGCCTGATCACCCGAGGATTGTCCCGGCGGCGACGCAGCCATGAAGTGAACGCGCGCAAGCGGTGCCCACTTGCTATCTTTGGCGATGTTCAGCAGCTTCATTTTCCCGGATACTGTCACCGAGCCCTCCGGCACGGGAAATGTCAGCTCGGAGAAATGCCCCGGAGCCGTATCGCAGGCATAGGTGATGCCCCTCGTTTGCGCGTTCGGGGCCTGCGCAATTGCCACTGTCGGGGTGATAAGGAGCGCCAAGCCCAAACATGATCGCCAGATTGTCATTCGATATCCCCCTTCGTTTTTCCAAACTGACTTACCGCCCCGTGGCGCGGTCCTGCGCGGCGAAGATCTGCGTGCAGCCGATGCGTGCGAGGCGCAGCAGGCGCAGCAGCGCTTCCTCGTCATAGGTTGCGCCTTCCGCCGTGGCCTGAGCCTCGGCAATGTTGCCGTTGGAGAGCAGCACGAAGTTCGCGTCGGCATGGGCATTGCTGTCCTCGATATAATCGAGGTCGAGCACCGGATTGCCCTGATAGATGCCGCAGGAGACGGCGGCGACCTTCGCCTGAATCGGGTCGGTCGTCAGCGCGCCGCTGGCGAGCAGCTTGTCCACTGCGATCCGCAGCGCCACCCAGGCGCCGGAGATGCTGGCCGTGCGGGTGCCGCCATCGGCCTGGATCACGTCGCAATCGAGCGTGATCTGCCGCTCGCCAAGGGCCTTGAGGTCCACCACCGCCCGGAGCGAGCGGCCGATCAGCCGCTGAATCTCCTGCGTGCGCCCAGACTGCTTGCCCTTGGCTGCCTCGCGTGACCCACGCGTGTGCGTGGCACGGGGGAGCATGCCATATTCCGCCGTCACCCAGCCTTCGCCCTTGCCGCGCAGAAACGGCGGCACCCGCTCTTCTACGCTCGCCGTGCAGAGCACCCGCGTATCGCCAAAGGAAACGAGGCAGCTGCCCTCGGCATGAACGGTGAAGCCGGGTTCCATGGCGATCGTGCGCATTTCGTCGGGGGCGCGGCCGGATGGGCGCATGAGCATGTCCTTTTGTCTGCTGAAATTTGCCCGCGCTCTAGCGCCCCTGTTGCGACTTGGCCAGCGCCGCGCGCCGTCCTACATACAGGGCATGTCCGGCCCGCCCATCAACCTTTTGAGCGATCGCGCGCGCGATATCTTTCGCGTCGTCGTGGAATCCTACATCGGCACCGGGGCGCCGGTCGGCTCGCGCACGATCAGCCGGTTGAGCGGGCTCAATCTCTCGCCGGCGTCGATCCGCAATGTGATGCAGGATCTCGAGGAAGCGGGGTTGCTCGCTGCGCCGCACACCTCGGCGGGGCGGATGCCGACCGAATCCGGCCTGCGTCTGTTCGTGGACGCCATGATGCAGGTCGCCGAGCCCTCCGAGGACGAGAAGCGCGCCATCGAGCGGCAGCTGACCGGGGAAGGGCCGATCGAGGAAGCACTCAACGCCGCCTCGGCTCTGCTCTCGGGCCTGTCTGCCTGCGCCGGGCTGGTGATGGTTCCGCGCCGCGAGACGCTGCTCAAGCAGTTCGGTTTTGCCTGGCTTTCGGACCGGCAGGCGCTGGCCGTGCTGGTCGGGCAGGATGGCACCGTCGAGAACCGCATTGTCGATCTGCCGCCGGGCACGACGCCATCGATGCTCGTGGAAGCGGCCAATTATCTCTCCGCCCACGCCACCGGCCGCACGCTGAGCGAGGTGCAGGCCTGGCTGAGCGGACAGATCGAAGCGGAGGAAACGGCGCTTGATGAGGCTTCGCGCCATTTGGTCGCGCGGGGCGTGGCAGCGTGGAGTCGCGATACCGAGGATCGGCCCGTGCTAATCGTGCGCGGCCAGGCCAATCTGCTCGACGAGCAATCCGCCGCCGATCTGGAGCGCGTGCGCCAGTTGCTGGACGAGCTGGAGGGCAAGAGCGAGATCGCCCGCCTGCTGGACAGCGCCCGCGCCGGTGCCGCGACCAAGATCTTCATCGGCTCGGAGAACAAGCTCTTTTCCCTGAGCGGCTCTTCGGTCATAGCAGCGCCATATCGCGGACCCGGTGGGCAGGTGGTCGGCGTGGTCGGTGTGATCGGCCCAACCCGGTTGAACTATGCCCGCGTCGTCCCCATGGTGGACTTCACCGCACAGACCCTCAGCAGATTGATGAAATGACGGAAGACATGACTGACCAGACCAACAATGAGAATGAGACCCTGGCCGCTGACATCGCCGAGGGCGCGGGCGAGACGCTGAGCCGCGAGGAGATCGCCGCCGCGCGCATCGCCGCGCTGGAGGAAGATCTGGCCAACGCCAAGCAGGAAACGCTCTACGCCGTCGCGGATACCCAGAATGTCCGTCGCCGGCTGGAGAAGGAACTGGCCGATACCCGCGCTTATGCCGCGACCGCCTTCGCCCGCGACATTCTTTCCGTGGCCGACAATCTCAGTCGCGCGCTGGAGGCCATTCCGGCCGAGCTGCGCGCGGACGAGAAGGTGAAAGGCCTGATCGCGGGCCTCGATGCCACCGGCAAAGAGATGGAGAGCGCGCTGCGCAAGCATGGCGTGGAAAAGTTCACCTCGGTGGGCGAGCCGCTCGATCCCAACAAGCATCAGGCGATGATCGAGATGCCCTCGGCAGAGGCTGCGCCCGGCACCATCGTGCAGGAGATGCAGGCCGGCTACATGATCAAGGATCGCCTGCTGCGCCCGGCTTTGGTCGGCGTGGCCAAGGCGGCGGAGTAACAGGCGCCATGCGCGGCGCGGCCATGACTGTCCTTACGGGGCTGGTCGCGCTCGCCTGGCCGGTCGCGGCGCCGCTGGCGGCACAGGCGCCTGTCGCGTCACCCGCACCGAGTCCGGACGCGCTCTCGCAGGCCTTGCGGGATCATGGCAGCGGGGAGGTGGATGCCGGTGATCTGCGCGCCGTGACCTGCGCGGAAACCAGTGAGGCGCCCGGCGCCTTCGATTGCCAGTGGGAGCAGCGCCGGGACGGCAACTGGCATCCCTATACAAGCTGGCTGGCGCTGGTCGGCGCGCAATGGACCATGCTCGATGCGCCGATCCCGGTGCCGGATTTCAATCGCGGGAAGCTCAAGCCGCTGGCGCCGTCCACCCCCTGAGTGGCGGCGGCGCGTCCGGCGTTAACTCAGGCCGGGTCTGCGAGTAGCACCGCCGTGCCGGTGGCCGAGACCATCAGCATCGACCCGCCCGAGCCGAGCACTTCATAATCCAGGTCCACGCCGATGATCGCATTGCCACCGGCTGCGGCTGCGCGCTGGCGCATTTCCGCCATGGCTTCCTCGCGGGCGCGGCTCAGCACTTCCTCATAGGCGCCGGCCCGCCCGCCAACGATATCGCGCACGCTGGCGAAGAGATCGCGGAAGAGATTGGCACCCACGATCACTTCGCCGGTCACCACGCCGCAATAACGCTGCACCGTGCGGCCATCGATATTGTTGGTGGTCGTGACGATCATCTCGGTCGGGGCATTGCCCCAGGGATTATCGGCCATCTCTCCGCTCCTCTCGCCGTGCGTGCGGCTTATTCCATGCCAAGGGCCGCCAGATAGGTCTGGAGGATCGCCTCCATCTCCTGGCGATCATGCGGCGGCAGCTTCCGCAGGCGGACGATCTGGCGCATGATCTTGACGTCATAGCCTGTTGCCTTGGCTTCGCCATAGACATCCTTGATGTCGTCCGAGATGCCCTTCTTTTCTTCTTCGAGGCGCTCGATGCGCTCGATGAGAAGGCGCAACTGGTCGGCGGCGATGTTGTCGCTCATGTCTGCAAGGTCTCCGGATGGAATGTGTCAGAATCGAATGCGCGGTCCTAGCCAGCCGCTGCCCTTCCTGTCTAGGCATCGATCGCACCGGACGGCGTAGCCATTGCGCAGGCGGCAGAAAAAATTTCCCGCCATGTCACAATCGCCGTCCGCCCACTCGTCATGCCTGTGCAAACCCGATGGACAGGAGACACGATCATGACCGCACGCCTCGATCCCTTCACCGCCGCGCCCGCGCTCATCAAGCAATGGATGGCGACCTCGCTTGCCATCAACGACAGCCTGGAGCCTGCGCTGGTGGAACTGGTGAAGGCCCGCGCCTCGCAGATCAACCATTGCGCCAACTGCCTCAACATGCACACCGCCGAAGCACGCGAAAAGGGCGAGAGCGAGCAGCGCCTCTACTTGCTCTCGGTCTGGCGCGAGGCGCCATGCTATAGCGCACGGGAGCGGGCCGCGCTGGCGTGGACCGAGGCGCTTACGCGTCTGTCGGAAGGGCATGGCGGAAAGGACGAAGCCTATGCACAGCTCGCGGCCCACTTCAGCGAGGAAGAGCAGGTGAAGCTGACGTTGCTGATCAACATCATCAATGGCTGGAACCGCCTCGCGGTCGGCTTCGACTTGTGGATCGAAACGCCGGCGACCCGCAAGCTGGCTGCCTGATGCGCGCCGGGCATCCCATGTCCCCTCATCAGCAGGAGGATGCAGCGATCAGCTTCGATCCGCTGCGTCCCCGGCTGGTGCGGGTCGCCTACCGAATGCTCGGCTCCGTCGCCGATGCCGAGGATGTGGTGCAGGAGGCATTCATTCGCTGGATGCGGGTCGAACGCGCGGAGGTGCGCGAGCCGGAGGCGTTCCTCCGCCGTACCGTTACGCGGCTTTGCCTGGATCATGCCAAGTCGGCGCGGGTCCAGCGGGAGCATTATGTCGGGCCATGGCTGCCCGAGCCGGTCATCGAGGACGAGGATGAGCAGGAGGATGTGACCCTGCCGCTGATGCTCGCGCTGGAGCGGCTCTCACCGCTCGAGCGCGCGGCGTTCCTGCTGCATGATGTGTTCGGCGTCTCGTTCGAGGAAATTGCCGCCACCATCGATCGCGAGCCGGCGGCCTGCCGCCAGCTTGCCGCTCGGGCACGGGACCATGTGCGGCAGGCGCGGCCCCGCTTCGACGTTGAGAAGCAGCGGGGTCTGGAGATCGCGAGCGCCTTCTTCGCGGCGTCGCGCACCGGCGACATGACCGCGCTCGGCGCGATGTTGGCTGCTGATGTCAGCATGCACGCAGATGGCGGGGGCAAGCGTTCGGCAGCGGTCGCCGAGGTTCTCGGGCGACGCAATGTGCTGCTGTTTCACAAGGCGCTGGCGGTGCTGTTTCGCAAGCATGGCTCACAGCTTGTGCGCACAGCGCTCATCAATGGCCTGCCGGGGTTCGTGACGCGCGAGGCCGATGGCGAGCTGCAGACCACGGCCTTCGAGATCGAGGCAGGGCGCATCATTGGCATCTATGTGGTGCGCAATCCCGATAAATTGCGGCACTTGCACTAGGCGGAATGCAGTGAGGGGGAAGCAGCGCTCCCCCCTCATCGGATCTCAAGGATATCGGCCTGACGGATCAGCCAGCGCGACCGGCGCCGCTGCGACGACCGCCACCGGGATTGCCTTGCGGACGTCCGCCGCCGAAGTGGCGCGGACGCTGACCGCCCGGCTTGCGGGCGCGGTCGCCCTCGGAGCGGGTGTCCGTCTGGCGCTGTTCGCCCGATGCGGCAGCATAGACCGGGCGCAGGCGCTTGGGCAGGCGCTCGGCATCCATTGTCGCGGCAGGTTCAGGGCGCTGGGCCAGCGGGTCGAAGCCGGGGCGGTTCGGGGCGTGGCCATCATGATAGCGGCCGCCGGGATTGCGCTGGCCGCTGCGCTGGGCGTCCTGCCCATCGCGAGGCGCGCGCGCCGGGCGGGCGGTCTGGCCGTCCCGCTCGCCACGGAAGGGGCGTTCGCCGCGTTCACCGGCATTCCGGCGCTGGCCATCCTGACCGGGCGCGCGGTCGAAGCGGGCCGGGCGCTCGCCGCGTCCCTCGCCCCGTCCATCATGGCGCGGTGCGCCGGCGCCGGCTTCGCGACGGTCGTCGGACCGGCCGCGTTCCGGGCGATCGCGGCGCTGCTGCGAGTCGGGGCGACGGCCCGGGCCCTGACCGCGTCCCTGACGGCGCCCATCGGCATCGCCGACGGCGTCCGCAACAGCAGCCTTGGAGGGCAGCGGCAGACGGCGGGCTTCTACCACGAAGTCCTCGGGCAGCGGCATCACCGCCAGCTTGACGCGGGTGAGCTTCTCGATGTCGCGCAGATAGGGCTTTTCGTCAGGCGCGACGAAGCTCATCGCAATACCATCGGCGCCGGCACGGGCCGTGCGGCCGATGCGGTGGACATATTGCTCGGCGACATTGGGCAGCTCGAAGTTGAAGACATGGCTCACGCCCGACACGTCGATGCCGCGCGCGGCAATGTCGGTCGCAACCAGTACCTGCACGCTCCCGGTACGGAAGCCCTGCAGGGCAGCGGTGCGCTGGCCCTGGCTCTTGTTGCCGTGAATGGCCGCCGCGCTGATCTTGGCGGCGACGAGGTGCCGCGCCACGCGGTCCGCGCCGTGCTTGGTGCGGGTGAAGACGAGCGCCCGGTCGAGCGCGCCGGATGCGATGGCGTCGCGCAGGCGCAGGGTCAGCAGCGCCTGCTTCTCCTTCTGGTCGATGAACGTCGCATATTGCTCCACGCGCTCGGCGGTGGTGGATTGCGGCGCAACCTCGACCTTGACCGGATCGTTGATGAAGCGCTTGCCCAGCTCCGCAATCGCCTGCGGCATGGTCGCGGAGAAGAACAGGCTCTGGCGCTCGGCCGGCAGCATCTTGGCGATCTGCGTGAGCGGCTTGATGAAGCCCAGGTCCATCATCTGGTCGGCCTCGTCGAGCACGAAGATCTCGACATTGCGCAGCGTCAGCGCGCGCTGGTCGATCAGGTCGAGCAGGCGGCCCGGCGTCGCGACCAGAATGTCGGTGCCCGGCACCAGCGCGCGGGCCTGCTTGCCCACCGGCACGCCGCCAAAGACGACCTGCACGTTGAGGCTGAGATACTTGGCATAGCCGCGCATGTTCTCGGCGATCTGCGCCGCCAGCTCGCGGGTGGGCGAGAGCACCAGCATCCGGCATGAGGCCGGCTTGCGGGGCTGGGGATTGTTGAACAGCCGGTGCAGCGAGGGCAGCGAGAAGGCTGCGGTCTTGCCGGTGCCGGTCTGCGCGATGCCGAGCAGGTCACGGCCCTGCATCAGCGCCGGAATGGCCTGCTGCTGGATCGGCGTGGGATCCGCATAACCCTTGGTCTCAAGGGCGCGGAGGATAGGCTCGGCAAGGCCAAGCTCATTGAAAAAAGACATGAATAGACTTTCGATATGACATGCGTCGCCCTCGCGTCTGTCGCGAGCGGGCGCAGCAGTGGTCTCCAAACGGGCGACCCTGCGTGAATAAGGAAGCTTGAGCGATTCTCGCATCCGTCCGTCCCGGCGGCCCTTGTGCAAGATGCGGGGCCTCACGCTGCGCGGGATTGCGCCGGATCACTAATCCTGGCGCCGAATGCTGCGATGCACATAGAGGGCGTTTGTGGAAAAAGCAAGTATGCTCGCGTCGGCATGCGATTTCGGCCGCGCCGCCGAGCCGGTCGTCAGCCTTGCCATGCCCAGCATTCGGCCTACTAATCAGCCTATGCCGCTTCATATCACCGTGCCTGAACAGCCCTCCGAGGCCGACCGCAATGCCGTGTTTGTACCCTTGCTGGCCTATAACATCGCGCAAGCGGGGAATCCGAATATCCGCCCTATCGCCATTCTGCTGACCGACGAGCAGGGCGAGCGGGTGGGCGGCATCTGGGGCAAATGCTCCTATGACTGGATGTTCGTGGAGCTTCTCGCCATCGCGCCGGAGCATCGCGGCGGCGGCCATGGCAAGGCGCTGATGGCCGAGGCAGAGCGGGTGGCACGTGCCCATGGCTGTGTCGGCATCTGGCTCGACACCTATGCCTTTCAGGCGCGCGGCTTTTACGAGAAGCTGGGCTTTAGCGTGTTCGGCACGCTGGACGATCATCCCGTCGGGCAGCAGCGCTTCTTCCTGAGCAAGCGCCTCTGAGAGCAGCGCTCTATGTCCTCCCCGACCAGCGGCCGGGGAGGCACGATATGGATTTTAGCGCCCGGCGAGCACTTCGCCGATCTGCACGGCATTGAGCGCGGCGCCCTTGCGAAGGTTGTCGCCGACGACGAACATGGCGAGGCCATGCTCAACCGTGCGGTCCGGGCGCACGCGACCGACGAACACCGGGTCGGCGCCCGTCGCGTCGAGCGCGTTTGGCACATCGCTTACCACCACGCCCGGCGCCTTGCCGAGCAGCGCCAGCGCCGTTTCCGCATCGATCGGCCGCTCGAACTCGGCATTGATGGAGAGGCCGTGGCCGGTGAACACGGGCACGCGCACGCAGGTGCCGGAGACGGGCAGGCCGGGGATCTCGAGGATCTTGCGGCTCTCGTCGCGCAGCTTCAGCTCTTCCTCGGTATAGCCGTCCTCACCCAGCACATAGTTGAGCGGCACGATGTTGTTGGTGATCGGCACCGCCCACTTCTCGGGCTGGGGTACGAAGTCGGCCTTGCCGTTGAAGGCGAGCGCGGCGCCCTTGTCGCCCACGGCGGCGATCTGGCGCGCCAGCACGTCGATGCCTTCCATGCCGCCACCGGAGACGGCCTGATAGGTGGCGACGATCAGGCGCTTGAGGCCGGCGGCTTCATGCAGCGGCTTGAGCACGGGCATCGCTGCCATGGTGGTGCAATTGGGGTTGGCGACGATACCCTTGGGCAGGTTTGCCAGCGCATGCGGGTTCACTTCGGAGACGACGAGCGGCACCGCCGGGTCGGAGCGCCAGGCCGAGCTGTTGTCGACCACGATAGCGCCCGCTGCGGCGACCTTGGGTGCCAGCGCCTTGCTGGTAGAGCCACCGGCGGAGAAGAACACGATATCGAGGCCGGCGAAGTCGGCGGTCGCGGCGTCTTCCACCGTCACCTGCTGGCCCTTGAACTCGACCTGCGATCCAGCGGAGCGCGCCGAGGCAAAGAGGCGCAGCGTGCCGACCGGGAAATCGCGCTCGGCGAGCAACTGGCGCATCATCGAGCCAACCAGGCCGGTGGCGCCGACCACGCCGACATTCAGGCGGGCATCGGGGGAAAAGCGGGCAACCATCTATACGTTCCTTCCTGTTGATTGAAGGACGCGGCGGTCAGGCTTTCGTCTGGAAAGTCGGCCCCGCGCACTTCGCGGGGCTTCCTGTCCGGCTGATCGTGGCTCTTTAGGCCGCGCGCATCCGAACCGCCCCGCTGATGCGGGTCGGTTTGGTAATAATCGGCTGAACGATCATCATGGACATGGCGCGCGCCTCTAGCGAGCGCAGCGCCTGCTGTAAATGGCAAAGATGCCTGCTCTCGGGGGAAAGCAGGCATCCCCTATTTTCAACCACGTTTTCAAAATTTACAGCAGATCAGCGGCAGCGCACTTCGCCACGGTCGATCGAGCGGCCGAGCAGACCGCCACCCACAGCGCCCAGCAAGGTGCCAACGGTCCGATCGCCCTTGGTGTCCACCGCGCGCCCAGCCAGTGCGCCGACGCCGGCACCGATCAGCAGACCGGTCGTGCCGTCATTGCGCTTGCAGCGATACCGGCCATCGTTGCCGCGCCACACGCGGTCGTTATGGGAAAGGGCGCGGCCATTGTCGCGATCGTGCGCGCGCGCGTTATGATGCCGGTGCGGCGGATCGGCCATGGCCGGCGCCATGGGCATCGAGAGCGCCATCAGCGCCGTGGCGAGCAGGATCTTCTTCATCGGACTCATCCCCGTAATATTCACACAAAGGACCGACGCGCCTCGCGCCGGCTCGTGCTGGATAACGCCGCACAACCGCCCTCGTTCCGCCTGCCCAACGATTCATCGCACCGTCAGCGTGCAATGGCGGCTCCGTTGCGCCAGCGGGCAACCAGCATGTCGAGGGCCAACGCGGCCGCCAGCGTGAGACCGGTCAACGGCAGGCACAGGCCGATGGCGAGCATGATCGCCGCGACGCCGCGCGCCTTGCGTGGGTCGGCGGGCCGGGCCGGCGCCTCCAGCCGTCCACCCTTGCGGCGCTTCCACCAGAGCACGGGCGCGGTGAGGCACAGCAGCATCAGCGCGAGGCAGCCGAGCAGCATCAGCGTGCGGTTGATTTCGCCATATTGCTGGCCCTGATGGGTCGCGATGCCCCATTCGATCGCCCGCGCGCCGATGCCAAAATGCGCAAAGCGGGCATCCTGCATCACCGCGCCGCTTGCCGGATCGATGTAGATGGCGCGCGAATCCTGCGCCCGGCGCACGGTCTGCGAGATGAGATAGGGCGCGCCGTCCGTCATCGGCAGGGTGAGCGTCCACGGGGCGGCGAGGCCCCGCTGGCCGGCAATCTCCGCCGCCCGGTCGACGCCGATGTCGTCGCTGCCGGAAGCGGCGGGTGGCGCTGCCTCCTGCATCGACCAGGGCAGGCTTTGTTTCGCGCCCTCGTCATGGCCATGATCGTGATGCGCGCGCGGCGCCGGCGCTTCCCATCGGTTGGGGCCGGGCGCCTTGGGGCGGCCCAGCTCCGCGCGGGCGACCCAGCCCTGCAACTGCTTGCCGGCAAAGCCGGACCAGGGCAGGCCGGTGATTGCCAGAAACAGGATCACCCCGCCGGCGAGCAATCCGGTCGAAGCGTGCAGATCGCGCCAGAACAGCCGCCCGCGCGCCTGCCCGCGCAGGCCGACGACCGGGCTGCCGCGCCGGGGCCACCACAGGTAAAGCCCGGTCAGCACCAGCAGGATCGCCCAGCCCGCGACGATCTCCACCAGCGCATTGCCCACCGGTCCGGTGATGATGAGGCTGTGCAGATCGCGCACGGTCTGCATGATGCCGCCGGCCTGCGCGGTGCCGAGCAGCTTGCCGCGATAGGGATCGACAAAGGCGAGCCGGCGCGCGCCGTCCGCGCCCTGCAGGGTCATGCGCCAGCTCTCTGTCGGCTCGGCAGGCCGCTGGATCTGGCTCACCTGCTGGCCGGATTCCCGCTCGACGGTGGCGATCATCTCGCTCAGCGGCTGGGGCGCATCCTTTGGCGTCACATGCGACCAGTCCGCATAGACCAGCCGTTCGATCTCCGGTTTGTAGAGATAGAGCGCGCCGGTGATCGCCATCCACAGCAGCACCGGGAGGACGATCAGCCCGGCATAGAAATGCCAGCGCCAGACAGCCTGATAGAAGCCGCCGCCGGTCTTGGAGCGCGCGCTCATCGGTGGTCTCCGGCGGAGATTGGCGCGCGGGCGAGGGGAAGGCGGCGCATGGATGCGCAGCAGTAGAGCAATCGGGTCATGAAAGGATCAGCCTTGACGGGCAGCGCGCGGGCGCGTGCCGAAATGGGGATGTCGTGCGAGGCGACAGCGAGGGGAGCGTCAGGGCTGATGCGGCGGGCCGGTCTGCGGGGGCGGCGGCGCGGCCAGACCGCGTCCGATGCTCACGGCCGTGCTCGGGCTGAGGATGGGTACCGTCACTATCGTCACGGCGACCCGCGCGATCGCGGGGGGGATGCTGTCCAGCGAGGCGCCGATCCCGGCAAAGGCGCAGGGCGCATCCGGGGCGGTGTTCTGCTTGTCCTGCTGCTTGCGGACGGTGCCGTCCGCATCGATCCAGCCGGTGATCATGCCGGCGCCGGTGCAGAGCACGACGGCGGGCCCGTTTTGCACGGCGGGCATGAAACCGGCCGGCACCAGCAGCCGCGCGAGCAGCACAAGCGCCAGCCACGCGGCGATCAGGCCACGGGCCTGCCCGGTGCCGGTAACAATGCTGGTATCAGTGCGGGTCAGGCGCGCGAGCATGTCCGCGCTTTACGGGATCGCGCGGTGTATGAGAAACGGCTTTTTAGGCTTGCCGTCGCTCAGTGATTGTTCTTCGCGACGCTATCTTTCATCCGCGCGAGCTGCTCCGGCGTCGCCTCGGTCTGGTAGCGCGTCTTCCACTCATCCTGCGGCATGCCGTAGATAAGTTCGCGTGCAACGGCCTTGTCCAGCGTGCCGTCGGCCTCGGCCACCCAGTCGGCCAGACAGTTGCGGCAGAAGCCCGCCAGACCCATCAGATCGACATTCTGCGCATCGGTGCGGTGACGCAGATGGTGGACGAGCCGGCGAAAAGCTTCTGCCGCTGTCTTGTCATCGAGCGTGTCTATCGTCATTGCTTGCACCTTCATGTCCGGTTCCAACCTCGGGCCACGCCGGTGGCCGCCACGGCATTCGCCATGTGGGCAGAGAACGCACCGAAGCAAGAGGCCAAATGAAGAAGCTCACTCCCCGCACCCGCAAGGTCCGCATTCTGGCGACTCTCGGCCCTTCGAGCAGCAGCGAGGTGATGATCCGCAAGCTGTTCCTGGCTGGCGCCGATGCCTTCCGGCTGAACATGAGCCACGGCACGCACGACGTTCACGCCGCCAATGTCGCGATCATCCGGGGACTCGAAAAGGAATTCGGCCGCCCGACCACCATTCTCGCCGACCTGCAGGGACCGAAGCTGCGGATCGGCACCTTCGCGCAGGGCGCGGTCTTTCTGGAAAAGGGCGCCGCCTTTCGGCTGGATCGCGACCCCGCGCCCGGCGACAGCAGCCGCGTCACTTTGCCGCATCCGGAGATTTTCGCCGCCGCACAGGAAGGGATGCGCCTGCTCATCGATGACGGCAAGCTTGTCCTGCGCGTGCGGGCGGTGCGTGACGATGTCATCGATACGCTGGTCGAGGTCGGCGGCTCGCTGTCCGAGCGCAAGGGCGTCAACGTGCCGGACGTCGTGCTGCCGATGGCCGCGATGACCGAGAAGGACCGGCGCGATCTTTCCTTCGCCATCGAGGCCGGCGTGGACTGGATCGCGCTTAGCTTCGTCCAGCGGCCCGATGACCTTGCCGAGGCGCGCAAGCTGATGGGCGGTTATGGCTATCTGCTCGCCAAGATCGAAAAGCCCGCCGCGCTCGGGCGGCTAGAGGAAATCGTCGAGATGTCCGACGCGGTGATGGTCGCCCGTGGCGATCTCGGCGTCGAACTGCCGCCTTATGCCGTGCCGCCGCTGCAGAAGCAGATCGTGGAAAGCGCCCGGCGCTTGGGCAAGCCGGTCGTCGTCGCCACGCAGATGCTGGAATCGATGATCAAGGCGCCCACGCCGACCCGCGCCGAGGTGTCGGACGTCGCCACGGCGGTCTATGACGGCGCGGATGCAGTGATGCTCTCGGCGGAGACGGCGGCGGGCGACTGGCCGGAGGAAGCCGTGGCGATGATGGACAGCATCGCCCACAGCGTCGAGCATGATCCGGGCTATCTGGACCGGCTGCACTTCACCAAGACCATGCCGGACCCGACAACGTCGGACGCACTGGCCGGCGCCAGCCAGCACATCACCAACACGGTCTCGGCCAAGGTCATCGTGTGCTTCACCACCTCGGGCAGCACTGTGCGGCGTATCGCGCGCGAGCGGCCGGGCGCACCGATCCTCGCGCTCACCCCGCGCATGGATACCGCACGGCGCATGGGCCTCATGTGGGGTGTCCACGCCGTGCGTACTAAGGATATCGGCAGCTTTGAGGAAATGATCGGCAAGGCCAAGCGCATGGCCATGCGCCACGGCTTTGCGGGGGCGGGCGACAAGATCATCGTGCTCGCCGGTGTCCCCTTCGGCACGCCGGGTTCTACCAATGTGCTCCATGTCGCGACCATTCGCGGCGATGAGCTGCGCATTCATCGCGAGGAATGAGGCGTCCCGGGGGCGTCGTATTGCACCGGTGATTGGCGCAGAGGAAGGTATGGAAACGACGCTCCGGCACCCCACTCCCGTCATTCCCGCGAACGCGGGAATCCAGCTGCAACGCTGCTCGTCAACGCGAGGCCGAACTGGATTCCTGCGTTCGCGGGAATGACGAAGGGTGAGGGCGAGCCGGCGACGTCGTCCTGCCCCTCAGTTCTTCACCGCGCCCTGCAATTGCGGCGGCAGCGGCGGGCGCTCTGGATTGTCGCCATCGCGCCATGGGATCACGCCGTGGCTGGTCCGCGTCTTGATCTTCCATGCGCCGTTCTCGCGCACGAAATGGTCGACATAGCGCCCTGCCAGCGTGGTCGCGGGGCGGCCCTCGCCGTCGGCGGTGTAGAACATGTAGCGGGAGCGGGCGATAGCGGTGTCGCCGATCACGTCGATCACCTCGGTGGTGACGAGGTGGAAGCTGCGCTTGTTGACGAAGCCCGCTTCCGGCTTGCCCAGCTTCTCCTCAAGCAGCTTCTGGATCGCCGCCGGCCCGGTGGCGCTGCCCAGCCCGCCGGACCAAGTCCCGTCGCTGGCGAAAAGCCCGGCATAGCCGGCATAATCGCGCGCATCGAGATATTCGCCATAAGCGATGATCACGCGGCGGATCGCCTCGCGGTCTTCCAGCACCTGCACGCGCTGGGCGAGCGCTCTGTCAGGAGCATCACCCTGCTGCGCCGACGCCGCCCCGGGCGCGATCAGCGCCAGCGCCAGCGCTGCCCGCAACAACCGGCTCATGGCAGCGTGTCCAGCTTGCGGCTCTCGATCGTCCACGCAGGATCGCTGCACAGCTTGCAATCATCCCCGACGAACCACGCTCGTCCCGCCTTGTCGCCGCGCAATTGCCAGTCGAGCCACGCCACCACTGCTTGCGCCGCGCGTCCGCCATTCGGCTCGGCATAGGTGCCAGCATGCGTCACGTCGGTGTTGATCACGGCGGAGGGGACGTGGGTCAGCCGCGCATAATCGTCCATGCCATTGGGGTAGGCGATGTCCGTCTTGCCGCCGAGCACATAGAGGGTCGGCTTGTCGATCTTCTGGAGCAGGCTCTTCTGCGCAGACATCTCGCCCGAGCCGCCCGGGACCGGCCCGTTCATGATGCCGCTGTTCATGATGACGAAGGTGCTGACGCGCTTGTCGCCGGCATATTTGAGCGCCTGAATGCCGCCACAGGAATAGCCGGAGGCCGCGACATGCGCAGTGTCGATCTTGCCCTTGAACGGGCTGCCCGCGCGACCATTTTCGGCTGCGGCCCAGTCGATGGCCTGCCCCAGCTGCTGGTAGCGCGTCTTGTCGCGATGCTGCTCCCAGCTCTGCGGCGTGACGGTCACGCCCGGGCCGCTGTAAATGCCGCCCGGCGCGATGACGAGATAGCCATGGGAGGCGACCTCCAGCAAATGCTGGCGGGATGAGGCACCGTCTTCGGTGCAGGCGCCGTTGCCGAACACATAGACCGGCATCTTGCGAGCGCCGAGTGCACTCAGATCGGCGGGCTGATAGACCACGAAGCCGGGGAAATTCTCATATTGCCGCTTGATGGCCTTGTATGGCCCGGTGCCTGTGCTGTCTGGCGCCCGGCTTTCTTCCATCATCTGGACGGCGGCCTGTGCGGCGAGATCGGCGCCAACTCCCGGCGGCGGCGCGGAACTCGGCTGGGCCTGGAGGGCCGCCGGGACGGTCATCGCCAGCAGGGACAGAAGGAATGCGCTCGAACCGGTCCGCCAATATGTCATGCCACTCTCCCAACTTATCATTCTGCCGTCGCCCCAGCGACAAAGAGGAGAGGGTTGCCCCTCTCCTCCTCTTTTTATCGAATCAATCTGTGTTGCGCACCGCCTGATCAGAACTTGCGGCGCACGGTCACGGCCCACTGGCGCGGCAGGCCGGGCTGAGCCGTCGCGTACCAGGCGTTCGTGAACTTGTTGAGATAGACCAGCTTGTCGAACAGGTTGGTCACTTCCAGCGCGACCGACCAGTCCTTGTCCACCGTCTCATAGGTCAAGCGGGCATTGGCCAGGGTGTAGCTGTCCACGATGGCGATCGGCGTGCAGAGGAAGTCGCCGCAATAGCCGTCCGTATAAGAGACGTCGATGCGCGGCGTCAGCGTGCCAACATTACCCAGGTCGGCCTGATACTGCGCGCCCAGGCTCCACTTCCACTTGCCCACGCCGGGCCGGCTCGCGCCGACGACGATGGAGGTCGTGGGATAGTTGATGGAGGTGAACTTGAAGTCGGTAAGGCTGAGCGAACCGTCGATGGTGAAACCCTCGACCGGACGCAGCGTGGTTTCCAGCTCGAAGCCGTTCACGCGGGCATCGCCGATATTCAGATACTGGCCGCACAGGCCGGGTACGCCGCCCTGGTTGACCGGGAGCGGATTGTTGTTGGAGTCGAGGCAGACCTGCGGAATACCCTGATAGTCGGTATAATCCATGCGGAAGCCGCTGGCGTTGATCCGCAGCAGCCGGTCGAACAGGTCCGCCTTGATACCGATTTCATACGACTTCAGCTTTTCCGCGCCGAACGGGCGGATCTGCTGGAAGCTGTACGGACGGGGTGCCACGCCGCCACCCTTGAAGCCGGTCGCGAACTGGGCATAGGCCATGATGTCGGGCGTGATCTTGTAGGAGAGCGCCGCACGATAGTCGGTCAGCGTTTCCTTGTAGGTACCCACCTGGCCAGTGAGCGGATTGGTGGCGTTGCTGAGCGGCAGGTAGTCGCCGACCCCATTGGGGTTGAGGCGGTTGTAGAGATAGTCCTTCTTCTCATGGCTCACGCGGATGCCGGCTTCCAGGGTCAGCGCGGGCGTGATGTTCCAAGCAACGTTACCGAAGCCGGCATAGGTGCGCAGGCTGGCGGTATCGTCATTGATGAACGAGAAGGTCGGCTTGGCGATCACGCACGCCGGGAGCGCGCCACCGCAGGGGGAAACGGCATATTCGCCGAAGCCCGAGAACGGCGTGTGGATGCGGGCGTTATAGCGCGTGTCCGCATCATAATAGAAACCGCCGATGGTGAAGGAGATCGCATCGTCCAGCACCTTGCCCGAGAGGCGCAGTTCCTGGCTGAACTGCTTGTGCGAGAAGTCGCTGTATACGCCGCCGATGAAAGCGATCGGCGAGTTGTCATTGTCGTCCGAGCTACGCGAATCATATTTGCGGTAGCCGGTGATCGACTTGAGCGCGAGATTGTCGCCCAGCGTGTAGTTGATCTCGGCGGACACGCCCCAGCCTTTCACGCCGCTCAGGGGCTCGGCATAGGTCGGGCCATTGGGTGCGCCGGCCGTGCCGGGGCCACCCGCAGACGCCGTCGTCGCCGCGCGATAGGTCACACCCGGATCGTAGAAGTTGGCGTAGGTCGCATAGGGATCGTTCAGCACTGCGCCGGCGCGACGATACTGGCCGTAGGTCACGAAGCGGTTGTCGAACGGCGCGCCCTGGTAGGGAATGCTGTTATTCTGCCGCCCGGTCAGCTCGGCGCTGGCGATGAGCACGGAGGCCTGCGTCGTGGAGGTGTCGTGGGTGTAGTCGCCCGACAGGTTGATTTCCAGCGGGCTGCCGACCGGCGCAATGCGCAAGGATCCGCGCACGGCGTACATGCTCTGGCCGCCCAGCGTGCCGAGCTTGCAATTGCCGCCCGACGCCAGGCTGGGGATCGCCGCGCCGCCCGGCTGCACCACGCTGGTGCCCGGCTGCACATAAGGATCATTGGGGTTGAGGCAGGCATAATCGTAGCGCGTGACATGGCCATCGCGGTTGCGTGACACGCCGGTGATGCGGGCGAACACGGCATCGGGCACCACGGTGAAGTCGGCGCTCGCCTTGATGTCGCGGCGGTTGAGCGAGCCGGCGGTCAGTTCGACATATCCGCCTCGGCCTTCGGGCTTGCGCGAGTAGAGCTTCACCGCGCCGCCCAGCGAGTTCATGCCGGCCAGCGTGCCCTGGGGGCCGCGCAGCACTTCGACGCGCTCGAGGTCGGTCAAGTCGAAGGCCGAGGCCGTGACGGTGCCGAAATAGATATCGTCGACATAGATGCCGACGCCCGGCTCCACCGAGGGGCTGGCATCGCCCTGGCCGACGCCACGGATATAGGCGCGCATCGAGTTGCCCGAGCCCGAGGGGTTCTGCTGCAGGATGACGTTCGGTGCCTGCGCGGTAATGTCGGTCAGGCGCGTCTGGCTGCGCGCTTCGAGCTGGTCGCCGCTGATCGCCGTGATTGCGAGTGGAATGTCCTGCACATTCTGCGCACGCATCTGCGCGGTGACGATGATGTCATCGACATTGCCCTCGGCGGCGCCCTGCGGCGCGGCGGTCTGGGCGGTTGCGGGCATTGCGAGCATCAGCGCGCCGGACAACATGGTCCCGGCGCTCAGCGCCATGCGCGACACGGTGCGTGCGCGGTTATGACGAACTTTGTTCATTGGTGAATCTCCCCTCCTCTTCGCTTTGCCGGTCGTTTCTTCGTCCCCGCGTGAGCCGCCTGCCCGCCTCTAACAGGCGGAAAGGTCGGGCGGCTTTCGCCATTGGGACGCAATGACCGGCAGCCAGACGATGCGGCGCAAGGCTCTCATAGAGCGCCCCGTCCGTCCGTTGGCTAGGAAGCTCACTATCCTTTTGCCCGAAGCGAGGCTTTGACTGAGATAGAGCCACGCTTTGACGCAGACGGAAAAGCAGCGGGGGCGCGCGCAGGCCGTAGCACTCATCTAAACCTCCTCGCTGCGAATCGCGCGCAGGCCGCGTGTCTCGCGGCCGGTCACGGCGGCGCCGGTATCCTTCGCAAGGCGCGCATAGAAAGGCGCAGCGGCCAGCGCGAGGCCGGCGAAGACGAGCATGGCGATCTGGAAATCGGCGAGGGTCGGTTCCGCGACACCGAGCGAGAGCAGGTTGAGCAGGGCGGCCGCGGCGGAGATCGCCAGCGCCTGCGAAATCTGGTTGGCGATATTGCCAAGCACCGTTGCGCCGCCGACTTCGCTTTGCGGCACGTCGGCAAAGCGCAGCGCCATGATCGCGGTCATGTGCACCGAGCGGGCCATGCCGACGAAGACCATGATCGCCACCAGCAGCCAGAAAGGCATGGTTGGGGTCAGGAGCGCGCAGGCGGCAAAGGAGAGCGCCATGGTCACCACGCCGCTGGTCAGCGCCATCCGGATACCGAGCCACCTCACCGAGGGCGTGGCGATCGCCTTGAGCGCCAGGTCGCCGGCATTCTGAGCGAGCAGCAGCAGCCCGGCTTGAAAAGCGGTGAGGCCGAGGCCGACCTGCATCATCAGGGGGATGATGAACGCTGTCGCCATGAAGGCCGTGCGCGCCGGCATTCCCGCGCCGATCGTGGAAACGAAGAAACTGCGGTGGCGCAGCGCATCGAGCGGAACGACTGGGTGGGGCACGCGGCGGATGTGTCGCCAGCACAGCCAGCCCAGGAAAATCCCGAGCGCGATCAGCGGCAGCCCTTGCTGCCAGCCCCCGCCCTTGGCGCCCAGCCGCTCGAACCCGGCAATGATACAGGCCAGGAACCCGCCGACCAGCGCAAAGCCGCGCCCGTCAAAGGGCCTTCGCTCCACAGCATGGATATTGGGGATGAAGCGCAGGGTGAGGACAAAGGCGAGGAGGCCTGTGGGCACGTTCAGGAAGAACACCCAGCGCCAGTCCAGAAAGGTGGTGATGAGGCCGCCGATGGGCGGGCCGATCACCGGCGCGATCAGGGCCGGGGTGGAACTGATCGTCATCGCCGTCACAAGATAGCGCTTGGGCGTGATGCTGAGCAGGGCGATGCTGCCGACCGGCACGATCAGGGTGCCAAAGGCCGCCTGACACATCCGCATCGCCAGAAAGACCGGAAGATTGGGCGACAGGCCAGCCCCCAGCGAGGCCAGCACGAATCCCAGAATCGCGAGCGTACACACACGGCGCGTGCCGAAGCGCTTGCCCACCCAGTCGCTGATCGGCAGCACCAGCACGGTGACGAGAATGTAGATGGTGATCGTCGCGCTCAGCAGGGTCAGCGGCACTGCGAAGTCCTGCGCCATGCGCGGCAGGGCAGTGAGCAGCACCATCAAATCAATGGCGACCATGAAGGACGTCGCGGCCAGAACGATGGCGGCCAGTCGCGAGCGACGCAAGGCCGCGGCGTCGTCCGACGCTATGCTGGCTTCCCCCTCCGATGGATTGTTAGTCAAACTCATCCCGCGCCAGCCATGACAGGCGCGCGCGCGTTCGCCAAGAGGCGCAGAAGAATAGTTGCCTATGCAGGCGCTTGCGGGGGAGCGCGATAGCCTGCCATGGTGCGGCAAAAGAGTCGGGCGTCGCTTAGGAGAGCAGATAATGAGTAATGAGGTCATGGATCCCGAAGCCACGGTGCGCAGCGTCGAGGCGCAGCTTCAATATCTGCTGCCCGGCCCCGCGATCAATCGGCGGTTCGTCTCCGCCGGGGTGGAGGTGAACACCGGCCGCTACGGGCCATTCCCCGTCACGATCCGCGACGCACGCGTCATCCGCCCACATTTCACGCTCGACCGGCAGGGCTTCGTGCTGCTCGATGCGCCGAGTGACGTCGCCGATTTCACCGACCGGGACGAGGTCAATCGCGTCTACCCGGGCGAGGTCTCCCGCTATGTCCAACAGGCAACCGGCGCCGATCTCGTCGTCGTCGGTGGCTGGATGATCCGCACGTCCGGCGATCTTGCCAGCCGGCAGAAGAAGCTGGATGCGCCCTATCGCCATGCCGAGGGCGTACAGCCGCCTGCTGGCGAGGTGCATGTCGATACCGACCCCGCCCGGCAGCAGCGCGCCGCCGAGGTCGCCTATCGCAAGGCCCGTCCGGACGGGCCGGGGTTCCGCCGGTTCATCGTCTCCAGCTTCTGGCGCAGCTATTCGCCGCCGCCACAGGATTGTCCGCTGGCCCTGTGCGATGCGCGCAGTGTCGGGGATGAGGAAGGGACCACCAATATATTGTGGATCGTCGACAAGATCCCCGAAGGCGACGCCATGTTCGCGCCGATGGACGATGATCGCCAACCGGCTGCGCACATCTTCCGGCACAATCCCGCTCACCGCTGGTGGTATTTCTCCAACATGGTGAGGGATGAAGCCCTGCTGTTCAAATTCCACGATAGCGACCGCAGCGGTGCCTGGCGGGTGCCGCATACGGCATTCTGGGATGACAGTCTGCCCAACGCGGTGCCGCGCGAGAGCATCGAATGCCGCAGCATCGCCTTTTTTGAGTAGCCCCCGGTAATCGCCGATCCAAATAGTCGGGCACCACAATCATTGCTATAAGTTACACACCGGCAAGCCAAATAAGGCACCGGGTCGAAGGGGAGTGTTATGAAAGACGGGAAGCGGCCGGAGGAGACCGGCCTGAACTGGGGTGCGCTCGATCAGGCAGTAGGCACAGTCGTTCGGCTGTTACGGAATGAGCTGTCGGTGCGGATCGTGGACGTCTATTCGTCATTCGGTCTGCGCCACGGCGCCCTCTCGACCATGGCGCTGATCGAGGCAAATCCCGATTGCTCCCAATCCGAAATCGCGCGGGAAGTCGCGATGGACGACTCGGCGATGGTGGCGATCATCGACGATCTGGAAGCCCGCGGTCTTGCCCGCCGGATGCGCTCGACGCGGGACCGGCGGCGCAACACGCTATCGCTCACGCCGGAAGGCCAGCGCCTTGCCGCGCAGATGATCGCCCGCGCCCAGGATGTCGAGCAGCCGATTCATGATGCCTTGTCTGAGGAAGAGGTGAAAACGCTGCAGCAACTGCTGCGCCGGGCCTATGAGGCGATGCAGAAGTCTCCGCCAGCCACCGCTTAGCGCATCCTGGCGGCGGTCAGCCTTCAGCCGGGGCGGTGGCCAGTCCGAGTTCGGGAATGCCAACCGAACGCCGCCCACCGAAGTCGGTCCGCACGACGATGAGGTCGCCCTTTTCCAGATAATCCAGCAATCGCCGGATTCGCCCCACCGAGCGCGTCCCATAAGCGCGGGCCAGCGCCTCGTCGTCGGGGCAGGGCTGCCCCTTGATCGCGGCGCGGGCGATGAGCAGGAACGGCGCGAGCACATCGTCCTGGACGCGGCTGGAGAGCGCGAGCGCGGCCTGCCAGCGCGGGTCTTCATCCTCCTCGCCACCCGCCACGGCGACCGCGAAGCGCCGGCGGAAGCTGAGCAGATCGATGCTGGGATTGCCGATCCGCTGCATCCGGCAGCGCACCGCGAAATCCTGGAACAGCGCGGCGGTCGAGCGATAGGTGCAGTCTTCTTCCGCAGCCATGTCGGCCAAAACCGCGCGGATCACCGGCTCGCGGGCAGGGCGGTCCGGCGTCTCGCTGGCGGCAGGACTGGCTGTCTCGATGCCGGCCTTTTCATCGAATGATGCAATGTTGGCGGCTTCGGGCGGGTCTTCGCGCTCCAGCCGGGCGCTGTTGTCGACGGCCGGGGGCGGCGCGATCAGCGCGGCGAAGAGTTCGGGCTGTTCCTCGCCCGGCTGCGGCGCCAGCAGATCCTCAAGATCGCTGGTCGGCTCACCGGGCAAGGGAATGAGGGAATGGGACGAGGTGCGCGCGCTCGTCTTCACCGCGCCGATCCTCACGGAAACGGGGCGGCGGCTGATCGCCGGGCCGAGCGCGAGGAAGCGGCCGCGCTCCAGATCGCGGATCTGCTCGGCCTGCCGTCGCTCCATGCCGAGCAGATCGGCCGCGCGCGCCATGTCGATATCGAGGAAGGTGCGGCCCATCAGGAAGTTGGAGGCTTCCGCCGCCACATTCTTCGCCAGCTTGGCGAGGCGCTGCGTGGCGATCACGCCAGCAAGGCCGCGCTTGCGGCCCCGGCACATCAGGTTGGTCATCGCCGCGAGCGACATGCGGCGAATGTCGTCAGCCACTTCGCCGGCGGCGGCCGGGGCGAACATCTGGGCCTCGTCGACCACCACCAAAGCCGGATACCAATGCTCGCGGGGCGCATCGAACAAGGCAGCGATGAACTGGGCGGCGCAGCGCATCTGCGCTTCAAGCTCCAGCTCGTCCAGCGCCAGCACCACGGAGGCGCGGCGCGCCCGGACCTTGGCCGCCAGCGTCTCGATCTCGCCGGGATTATGCGCCGCGCCGTTGATGACGATGTGGCCGAACGGCTCGGCCAGCGTGACGAAATCCCCTTCCGGGTCGATCACCACCTGCTGCAGCAGCCCGGCGCTTTCTTCCAGCATCCGGCGCAGAAGATGCGACTTTCCGGACCCGCTATTGCCCTGAACGAGCAGCCGGGTGGCCAGCAGTTCTTCCATGTCCATGGGCACCGGCGCGCCATGCGCATCCGTCCCGATCACGATTGAAGAGGTCACCGCGCCGTCATAGCCATGGACGGCGTGGGGGCAAGGGCTGGTTGGCTGTGCTGTTCGCGGGACAACCCGTCCGCGCCAATAGACGCAGGGCTTATGCGCCGAATTGCCGCCGGCTCATGTTGCAATTGCGAGGGCTTCCTATTAAGCGGCCATGCAAATCGCTCGCAATATCAAGGTTTGTGTCTCGTTGAGAACGCGCAGTCTCCGCATCTGGTATCTCGTCCATAAATGGACGAGCCTGATTTGCACGGCGTTCCTGCTGATGCTCTGCCTGACCGGCTTGCCGCTGATTTTCCATGACGAAATCGAGGTCATGACCGGGGAGGCACCGGCGATGCAGGGGGCGGGCTCGTCCGGCGACGGGCCGGACCTGCAGCCGCTGGACGTCATGCTCGGCAAGGCGTTGGCCGCGCGGCCGGGCGAGGTGCCGGTGTTCATGGCCTTCGACAATGAGACGCCGATCCTCACGGTCACCACTGCCCCGGCACCGGATTCGCCGGGCCGTGCCATGACCATCCAGCTCTTCAACCGCGTGACCGGGGAGCCGGCGGGGCAAGTGGTCGAGGAAGGCGTGATGCACTTCCTCCTGCAGCTCCATACCGACATGTTCCTGGGCCTGCCGGGCATGCTGTTCCTCGGCGCGATGGGCGTGCTGTTCTTCGCCGCCATCGTCTCCGGCGTGGTTCTCTATGCGCCCTTCATGCGCAAGCTGGAGTTCGGGACGATCCGGGTCAGCCGCAGCCGCCGGCTCAAATGGCTGGATTACCACAATCTGCTCGGCATCGTGGCGCTGGCCTGGATGAGTGTCGTGGGCCTGACCGGGGTCATCAACGCGCTCGCGACGCCCATCATCAAGGTGTGGCAGATGAGCGAACTGGCCGAGATGACCGGCGCTTATGCCGGTCGCCCGGCCTTGCCGCCCGCGCGCTATGGTTCGCTGGACAAGGCCATGGCCGCCGCCCGACAGGCGTTGCCCGGCAACAATCCCCAATTCATCGCCTTTCCCGGCGGCTCGTACAGCAGCAAGCACCATTATGCGGTGTTCTTCCAGGGCAACACGCCGCTCACCCAGCGCGCGCTCACCCCGGCGCTCATCGATGCCGAGACCGGCGTTCTGACGGACGTGCGGCCGATGCCCTGGTACACGCTGGCCTTGCTCTATTCGCAGCCGCTGCACTTTGGCGATTATGGCGGGCTGCCGCTCAAGCTGCTCTGGGCGGCGTTGACGCTCTTCACGATCGTCGTGCTGGGCTCCGGTCTCTATCTCTGGCTCGGCAAGCGCCGCGCGTCGCTGGCCGCCCGTGTGCGGGAGGTCGAGAGTGGCGGCCTTGTGGCGCCAGCCGAATGAGCCGCCGCACGCCGCTCGGCCGCATCTTCGCGATGCCGCTCGCCCTCGCCCTGCTCAGCATCGTCGGTCTGGTCAGCGCGCTGACCGGCGATGGCTGGGCCGACGCTTTGTCCTGGATCGCGCTGGCCGCGCCGCTCGCCGCCACCCTCTGGGCTTTCCGATATCACCGATCATGAGAACAAGCCGCGCATGCAAGCGCGTTTCAAAGGGAAAAGACGCATGAATTTCGATCGTTCCAGCCAAATGTTGAAAGCTGCGCTGATCGCCTCGGTCGCCGCGGTGGCCATGCCTGCTGCGGCGCAGGAGGCCAGCGAGATCATCGTCACGGCGCAGCGCGAGAATCGCACGCAGGTGAGCCGCGAGGGAAGCGTCGGCGTGCTCGGCAACCAGTCCGCCGAGAATGTGCCGTTCAGCGTGAAGAGCTATAACGCGGCGCTCATCCTCAACCAGCAGCCGCAGACGCTGGGACAGGTGCTGGAGAACGATCCCTCCGTCCGCACGACCTACGGCTTTGGCAACGCGCAGGAAGTGTTTGTCATTCGCGGCTTCACGCTGGCCAGCGACGATGTCGGCTTTGACGGCCTCTATGGCATCGTCCCCCGCCAGCTCGTCGCGCCGGAGCTTTACGAGTCGGTACAGGTGCTGAACGGCGCGAGCGCCTTCCTCAATGGCGCTGCGCCCGGTGGCGGCGGCCTTGGCGGCAGCGTCAACCTCGTCCCCAAGCGGGCAACGGCGGACGGCCTGAAGCGCGCGACGCTGAATTATACCTCCAGCGAGCATTTCGGCGGCAGCCTTGATGTCGGCCAGCGCTTTGGCGACGGTGCGTTCGGCGTGCGGCTGAATGCCGTGGCCCGTCGCGGCGATGTCGCTATCGACGACGAGTTCCGCAGCACCTATCTGGTCGGCGGCGCGTTCGACTATAATTCCGGGCCGCTGCGCATGTCGTTGGATGTGGCCTATCAGCGGATGCATGTGCGCAGCCTGCGGCCCAAGCTGCGTTTCGCTGGCGCCATTCCGGCCGTACCCGCGCCCGACACCAACTATGCCCAGCCATGGACCTACACCACGGCGCGCGACATTTTCGGCATCGCCAAGTTGGAATATGACCTCGCCGACGACGTGCTGTTTTATGCCTCGGCCGGCGCGCGCGACAGCAGCGAGCATGGCATCTACGGCAGCATCGTCTTGGCGGACGCCGTCACCGGCGCTGCGGATTACTCGAGTTCGTACATCCCCCGCACCGATAACAATGAGAGTGTTCAGGCCGGCCTGCGCGCCAAGTTCGGCAATGATGTTATGAGCAGTCAGGCCAATATCGGCGGCTCGGTGAACTGGCTCACCAATCGCAATGCTTACGAGTTTTATACGTCGAGCGGCATGACCAACATCTACAATCCGGTCGTGCTTCCCCGGTCCTCGGCGGTGACGTTTGCCGGCGGCGATATCAATGATCCCTATCCGATCGAGCGCAGTCGTCTGGCGAGCGTGTTCGCATCCAACACGCTTGGCTTCTTGGATGACCGCGTTTTGCTCACCGGCGGCGTTCGCATTCAGGCGATCAAGAGCAGGAGCTATTCTGCGTTCGGCGGCGCTCTCACCTCCACCTATGACGAAAGCGAGCTGACCCCGGTCGCTGGTCTCGTCATCAAACCGGTGGAGGGCCTATCGCTCTTCGCCAATCGCATCGAGGGCCTGCAGCGCGGCGCCACCGCGCCGAACGAGGCGGCCGTCATCAATCGTGGTGAGGTGCTGGCGCCGTTCAAGTCCACCCAATATGAGTTTGGCGGCAAGCTCAACATCGGCGGCATCGCGGCTTCACTCGCCTTCTACCAGACCGATAAGCCCAGCGCTTATGCGATTCCCGATCCGGAAGGGTCGGGCCTGCTGCGCTACGGCGCCTATGGCAAGCAGCGCAATCGGGGCATCGAGGTCTCACTGGATGGCGAACTGACGAAGGGCCTGTACCTCATCGCCGGTGCCTCGGTGAATGAAGCCAAGTTCCGCGAGACGCTGAATGGCGTCAATGAAGGCAACAGTGTGCCGGGCATTCCGGACTATCTCGTGAACGCCGGACTCGAGTGGGACACCGCGTTCGTCCCCGGCCTCACGCTGACCGGGCGCGTCGTCCACACCGGCAAACAGATGGCAGACAATGCCAACACCCTGCGCCTGCCCGAGTGGACGCGCGTCGATCTTGGCGCGCGCTATGTCGCGGTACTGGGCTCGCAGCCGGTCACCTTCCGCTTCAACGTCGATAATGTCGCTAATGAACGGTACTGGGCTTCCGCCTTCGATGCGTTCAGCCCCCAACTCCTGCAGGGCGCGCCGCGCACTTACAAGGCGTCTCTGTCCGTCGATTTCTGACCGGACTGTCACCACAAAAAGGGGCCGGACGTCGATGACGCCCGGCCCCTTTTGCTAGGTTTAGTCAGTCGCCGTCAGTCGCTGAGCGGCGCGATGTGGAAGATGCGCTCGGCATTGCCGTGGTACAGCGCGTGGCGCTCTGCGTCGGTCACCGGCGCCGCATCCATGAAATCCACTGCCGGCTGCTGCGGTTGATAGGGGTAATCAATTGCCCAGAGCACATTATCGATGCCGAGCTTGTCGATGGTGTAGCGCAGCGCCAGCGGGTCTTCGACGCCGCTCGTCGTCACCACAAAGTTACGCTGGAAATATTCCGCGATGCTCAGTTTCGTCTTCGGCGCGCGGCTGATCTTCTGGGCGCGGCTGTTCATGAAATTGATGCGCCAGATCCAGAAGGGAATCGCCTCGCCCATATGGCCGATGCAGATCTTGAGCTTGGGGAAGGCATCGAACACGCCGCTGGCCATCATCCGCACGACATGCGTGCCGACCTCGACGCCATAGCCCCACATGGCGCTGTCCATGCCGTAATCCTGCAAAGGCCCCTTCAGCGTGTCGGAGGCGGCGCGCGGGTGGATGTAGATGCAGGCATCGAGCGCTTCGGCGGCTTCGAGGCAGGGCCAATATTTGGGATCGTCCAGATATTCGCCATGGGTGTGGCTGTTGAGGATGAAGCCGTTCAGCTTCAGATCATTGATCGCCCGCTCCATTTCCTTTGCCGCGCGCTTGGGGCTGTGGGGGGCGAAGCTGGCGAGGCCGGCGAAGCGATCGGGACGCTTGCGGCAGATCTCGGCCAGCCGGTCATTGGCGAGCGCGGCCAGATCGGTCGCCGTGTCGGCATCGAACATCTGCACGCCCGGCGCGGTGAGCGAGAGCAGGTGCATGTCCACGCCCAGCGCGTCCATCTCCGGCAGGCGCTTTTCCTCGATATCGAGCAGGCCATCGAGGAAGTTCATCGCGGCATAGCCGGTCGCATTTTCTGGCGGATCGTAGATGCCACCGACGAGCAGCTTGTCGAGGCTTTGCGATGGCCCGCGCGTCACATCCCGCAGGGCATGAGCGACCTCGGGGATCGACCAGGCTTCTTCGGTGGCGATCTTGCGCATCTTCGTCATCGGGCAGTCTCCATGATGGGGGCGGAAAGGGGAGCCGGGCTGTCCTGAGCGCTGGTCTCGGGGGCGGCAGGCCCGGTCCGGCGGGCGAGCCAGAGCGCCAGCGCGGCAGCGATCACCAGCGGGATGACCGGCAGGATGAAGAAGGTGCGTGGCGCCGAAAGGCCGAGCAGCACCGCAAGCGAGCCGACCAGCGGCCCGGCGATCGAGCCAACGCGCCCCATGCCGAGCGCCCAGCCAAGGCCGGAGGCGCGCATGGTCGCGGGGTAGGTGGCGCCGCACGAGCCATTGAGGCCATTCTGCGTGCCGGTGCTGAACAGGCCGACCAGCACGAGCAACACGGTGAGGCCGACAATGCCCCAATCATGCACGGTGATGATCGCCAAGGTAAGCGCGCCAAGCCCTGCGAACAGCGCCACGACCGACCAGTTGCGGCGCACCAGCAACAGGCTGGCGACCACACCGCCGACCACGCCGCCGGCATGGGTGCCGGTGGCGATCCATGAGGCGGTGGTCGTCGAATAGCCCTGATCCTTGACCAGCAGGGGCACCCAGCCGCTCACCAGATAGACGACCATCAGCACTAGCGCGAAGATGATCCAGATCGCGATCGTGCGGGCGCGCTGGGCGGGGGAAAGGATGGCCGAAAGGCCGCGCTCGCCCGGCGCATGGGTCTGTGCGCGGTTGAGGACCGGGCTTTCCGGCAGGCCGATCCACAGCAGCGCTGCAATCGCGATGGGCAGGAGACCGCCGAGGATGAACAAGCTCTGCCAGCCATAAGGCGCAAGCAGCTTGGCGGCGGCGATCCCGGCGAGAACCCCGCCAAAGGTGATGCCGATGCCGACCAGCGCCGTCGCCCGCGCGAGATATTTGCGCGGCGCCAGTTCGCCGGCCAGCGCCAGCGCATTGGGCAGCACGGCGCCGAGGCCAATGCCGATGAGGAAGCGCAGCACGATGAGTTGCGTCAGGTTGGTCGCCAGCGCGCCGACCAGCGACATGATGCCATAGCCGATGCAGCAACTGATCAGGATCGTCCGGCGACCCAGCCTGTCGCCCTGCGGACCGATGAACACGGCGCCGATCAGGACGCCGAACAGGCTGGCGGAGAGCAGCGGGCCGATCTCGGCGCGGCTGACGCCAAAGTCCTCCAGGATGGAGGGCGCGGCGAAATTGGCGGCCTGCAGGTCGAAGCCTTCGACCATCAGCGCGATGAGGATCAGCACGAACCCGCCCCAGCCGCGCGCGCTCGTCGCTTCGCTCGTCCCCGTCATGCCCTCTCCTTCACCTGCTGGCGTTGCGCCATCATAGCGCGCTTTGCGGCGGCCAATGCAAGTTGAAAGATCATCAATGCGAGGCTGTTGAGCGGTTCAGGGGACCGGTTTGGCGCCTCGCTTCATTACTCGCCCTTGCGGCGCGTGCGCACCCATTCGGTCTCGCGCTTCTTGACCAGTCGTAGATAGACGGGGATTTTCCATAGAATGTAGAGCGGGATGCGCGCCAGCGTTGCGGCCGAGACCGTGTCCCGCCCATCGCGCATCCAGGCGAAGGCCAACAGCAGCGCGACCAGTGCGAGCAACCCCGCCAGCGTAGCAGGCGCGGCAGCGGTGGCGCCCAGCAGCGCGAGCCCGGCGCTCACCACAAGCGCGATCAGGCTCAGGCTCATCAACAGGGCCAGCGGCGGCACGAGCAGGCTCAGGCCAAACCAGGCGAGGCTCGGCTTGGCCTTGGCGATACCCTCAAGCACGACCGGTGCGCCTTGCTGCAGGGCGGTCTGGATATAGCCATGCTCCCAGCGCGCCCGCTGCGTAAGCGTGTCGCTCTGGCTCGCTGGGTCGCTCCAGGTCGTCGCGGCCTCCAGATAGCGGGGCGCTGCGCCTGCGCGCGCGAAATGGAGGCCGAGCACAAGGTCTTCGACCAGGTGGCTCGTCGCCAGCGGCGCCGACTCGATCAATGCCCATGGGAAGGCCATGCCGGTGCCGCCGAGAATGGCGGGCGATCCCATAATCGAGGCGCCGCGCTGGCGGACGCGGTTCTTGATGAGCATCGCAAAGTTGGAAATCTGCGTCATCGCCCCGTCATCGGCGGCTGAGCGGAGCAGGTAGCAGCTCTGCACCGGGCGCTGGCTGGCGCAGGTCGTGTCGATCAGCGCGCGCAGAGACGCACCGTCGATTTCGCAGTCCGCGTCCAGCACCACAATACAAGCCGGCGGCGGGGCGTCGGTCGCGGCCTTGATCCAGTCCCGCCCGAAGGCCAGCGCATGGCCCTTGCCGCGTTGGCTGGGGTCATTGCGCTCGATAACCTGTGCCCCAGCCGCGCGCGCGGCGGCGGCGGTGTCGTCCGTGCAATTGTCGGCAATAACGAGGAGGCGGATGTGCGCATCCAGCGCCGGCTGCAGGAGAGCGATGGTGCGGGCAATGCCGGAAGCCTCATTATGGGCGGGCATCAAGATGGCGGCGCTATGGGGGGCGGCGGTGCGCGGTCTTGCCGGGCTAACGGCGATCAGGCCGAGGGCCAGCTCCACGGCCAGCACGGCCAGCAGGAGCACGGGTATGGCAATGATGAGCCAAGCCAGAGAGTCGAGGATCATCATGCCTTCATTCCCGCGTCCGGCGACTGGCGCGTCGACGCTTCGAGGGGGCGGAGAGGAGGCCGGTGCCTCCTCCCCTCATATCATGCGAAAAACGCGGGGCCGTTACTTGGCCGCCGGCGCCGCGGCGTTGCCCGCTGCCGGCAGGGCGCCGGCGGCCTTGGCATCGTCCTTGGGTGCATAGCCCGGCTGATACTCGATCTTGGCCTTGGCCTTGGCTTCCTTCAGGCGCGATTCGCCGATCTTGTTCAGCTCCTCGTTGCGCATGGCCTGCGCGGCGATCTGGCGGGCCTGCTCCTGCGGAACCGGGGTCGCTTCGCTGCCGGTGATCACGCTTACGACCAGCTTGCCATTGGCCGGCACGATGAACGGCTCGCCCGGGGGCAGCGCCTCGATGCGGGCGAGCATCTGCGGATCGATCACGGCGGTGTCGAGCGAGCCACGGCCACGCTCGAAGGCGATGCCCATGGCGGTCAGGCGGGATGCGACTTCGTCGATCGTCTTGGCGGTTTCCAGCTCCTTGAGGCTGTCCGGCTTGGAGGGCGGGTCCATCTGCAGCTGCTCGAGGGCGAAGCGCTTGCGCTGCGCGAAGGCGTTGGGGCGCTCGCTGATATATTTGTCGATGGCGGCGTTATCCGGCACCTTCACCGTGTCCATCGTCTTGCGGCCGTACAGATTGACGAGCAGCTGCTCGCGCATCCGGCGCTCCTGCGTCAGATATTCCGGGTCGCGGTCCAGCCCGGCTTCCTTGGCGGCCTGAACCAGCAGCCGGCGGTCGACCATGCGCTGCAGCACGCGGCTGCGCACCATGTCCTTGTCGGCGCTGGCAGGCACGTTGAGATCGGCGATCTCGGCGTTCAGTTCGGTCAGGGTGATTTCCTCACCATTGACCACGGCCACGACCTGACCTTCGGCTTTTTTCTCGCAGCCGGCGATCGTGAGGGAAAGGGAAGCGAGCGCAACGAGCGAGACGTTCCTCAGCAGTGACATCCATAGTCTCCAGAACAAGCGTGAAGTGGTAAAAATCGGTTCTCGGTTGAAGGCCCGGCGATCCCCCGATCGAGCCTGTCATCCTAGAAAGCAGTGGGCGAGGCAAGATGCCTACAAATCATTACATGTGCGGCGGGAAGATTGCGGCCAGTATATGCCCGGCCATCGGCTGCCTAAACATCCTTCTCATCTTGTCGAGCAACATGGATCGGCTCGTCGTACTTTGTGGCCACCTATTAACTCGCCGCTGGAGCGTGAACAAGCGGCAACCATGGCAGCCGCACCGGGATCGGACAGGGGCGTCCTATCAGCCCGGCGTTAATATTAGGTGGATTGTCGTGGGTGCCAGACGTGGCCGGCGCTTGCCCTCACCGGGCGTTGGCTGCTCGGTGAGACGGCGCCGAACCGGCGGTGGCAGCTGCGGGCTGGCCGGTCGGCGGGTCAGGATTGGCCTTGGGCAGGGCGGCGATCTGCGTAGGGGTAAGGCTCGTGACGATCGTCCAGTCATCGCCCTCGCGCAGGGGCGCGAGACCATCGAGGGGGAGATAGACATGCTGCTCGGGCACGCTGCCTTCGACCGCGATCACCAGCCCTTCGACAGCACCGCCGGGACCGCGCTTCAGGGCGATCACGTCGCCCAGCTCCGTGCCGTCTGTATCGACCAGTTCGGCATCGAGTAGTTCGCGTTCGGTCAGATTCAGTGCTGCCTTGCCCTTGGCGGCTTGAGAGCCGGGATGGGCGATCAGCTGGACGGCAGGCTCATCGGGATGCTGATTGGCCGCGTCATCGCGACCGCTGCAGGCCGCTAGTAAAAGGGCCAAGGCGAGCGCGGCCGCAGGGTCGATTTTCACCTATGTTCTCCACTGTTGCGGCGCATTCGCATGATGGCCGACCAACGTGGGAGATAAATGGGCGTTCCCTCAAACGGGACGAACGGTTTCGGGTCAGGCCGTTGCGCGCGCGGTCACCGGCATTCCGGCGAGGCGCATGAAATTGGCCAGCATCGCGTGGCCGTGTTCGGTCGCGATACTTTCGGGATGGAACTGTACGCTGTGGATGGGCAGGCTCGCGTGACGGAATGCCATCACCGATCCATCCTCGCTGGTGGCATTGACCAGCAGGCAATCGGGAATGTCCTCGACGATCAGCGAGTGATAGCGCGTGGCGGTGAAGGGCGAGGGCAGACCCTCGAACAGCCCGGTGCCGTCATGCGTCACCGGCGATGTCTTGCCGTGCATCAGGCCGCCGCGGACCACCTTGCCGCCGAAATGCTGGCCGATCGTCTGATGGCCCAGGCATACGCCGAGCAGGGGTTTGCCTGCATCGGCGCAGGCGGCAACGAGATCGAGACTGATCCCGGCTTCATTGGGCGTGCAGGGGCCGGGCGAGAGCAGAAAGGCTTCCGCGCCGGAGGACAGCGCCTGTCCGGCGGACATGGCATCGTTGCGCACCACCTCGACCTGCGCGCCCAGTTCCATCAGATAATGGACGAGATTCCAGGTGAAGCTGTCATAATTGTCGATGACGAGGATCATGGCCGGCTTCTACGGGCCGGCGCTCCACCGCGCAAGCGGGACAAGGCCGCACCGACCGGTTATAAGCGCGGGCATGACCCAGCAAGACCCGCGCATCCATGTGCTCACCACCGGCGGCACCATCGACAAGCTCTATTTCGATGCGCTGAGCGAATATCAGATCGGCGAGTCGATCCTCGCGCGCCTGCTGGAGATCGCGCGGGTGACCCTGCCGGTCGAGATCGAGGAAGTGGCCCGCAAGGACAGTCTGGAGCTGACCGCCGATGATCGCGCGCTGATCGCGGCGCGGGTTGCGGCCTCGCCCGCCGAGCGCATCGTCATCACCCACGGCACGGATACGATGACGGACACGGCCGCCTCGCTGGCGGGCATATCGGGCAAGATCATTGTGTTGGTGGGCGCGCTGGCCCCGGCGCGCTTCTCGGAGAGCGACGCCACCTTCAATCTCGGCATGGCCTTCGCGACAGCGCAGATCGCCCCGCCGGGCGTTTACATCACCATGAATGGCACGGTGTTCCGTGCGGATCAGGTGGTGAAGGATCGTGCCAAGGGGGCCTTTGTGGCGCGGTAGTGCCCAACCTCTGACGTGCTCCTGCGAAGGCAGGAGCCCAGGGCGGCTAAGTTCGTCCGTTACGCCCTAGGCTCCTGCCTTCGCAGGAGCACGGCATTGCTGAGAACAGGCTATTACTGCCCGAAGCGGCCGTCCTGCGCGACCTTCACGGCCTCCCGCGCGGCCGCAAACAGCGCGCCGGCCTTGTGCTCGCATTCGCGCTGTTCATAGGCCGGCTCGGAGTCCGCGACGATGCCCGCGCCCGCCTGCGCGTGCAGCACGCCGTCCTTCACCAGCGCGGTGCGCAGCACGATGCAGCTATCCATGTTTCCATCCGGCGAGAAATAGCCGACGCCGCCGGCATAAGGCCCGCGCGTTTCCGGCTCCAGCTCGGCGATGATCTCGCAGGCGCGCACCTTGGGCGCACCGGAGACCGTGCCGGCCGGGAAGCCCGCAAACAGCGCATCGAGCGGATCGTGCTTCGGGTCGAGCTTGCCGACGACATTGGAGACGATGTGCATCACATGGCTGTAGAATTCGATGGTGTAGCTGTCCGTCACCTTCACCGAGCCGGCGCTGGCGACGCGGCCGACATCGTTGCGCCCCAGGTCGAGCAACATCAGATGCTCGGCGCGCTCCTTGGGATCGGCCAGCAGCGAATCGCGATTCTCGGCATCCTCGCTGGCCGTCTTGCCGCGCGGTCGGGTGCCCGCAATCGGCCGGATCGTCACTTCCCCATCGCGCACACGGACCAGAATCTCCGGGCTGGAGCCGGTGAGCGCGAAGCCGGGCAGATCGAGATGGTAGAGGAAGGGCGAGGGATTGATCCGCCGCAGCGCCCGGTAGAGGTCGATCGGCGGAAGCGGGAAGGGGGTGGTGAAGCGCTGCGCCAGCACGACCTGAAAAATGTCGCCCGCGACGATATAGTCCTTGGCCTTGCTCACCATCTCCGCATAGGCGCCGGGCTTCATCACCGGCGTCGGCGTGATCGCGTCCAGGTCGATGGCGGGGGCCTGACTGGTCTGCGCGGCGAGCGGCCGGGCGAGCTGCGCCGCGACATCCTCGATGCGCCCCACAGCCGTATCGATCAGCGCGTCGATGGGGGCCTCGCCGGTGCCGAGCCGGTCGGCCCAGGTCGGCGCGACGATGTAGAGCGCATCGGCCAGCCGATCGAACACCAGCACCACCGTCGGGCGCACGAACAGCATGTCGGGCGTGCCGAGGCCATTGTCGGCCGGGCGCGGCAGCTTTTCGACCAGGCCGAAGGTCTCATAAGCGAAATAGCCGACGAGGCAGGCGAGCGCAGCCGGCAGCGCCGGGTCGACGTCTGCCCGGCATTCCGCCACCAGATCGCGCAGCGCGGCGAGGGGATCACTCTCCAGCGGCGTGAAGGCGGTCCGGTCGGTCCGCCAGTCGCGGTTGATGTCGACGCTGCGCCCAGTGGCGCGGAAGACGAGATCGGGCGCGATGCCGATCAGGCTGTAGCGCCCGCGAACGGCGCCGCCTTCAACCGATTCGAGAATGAAGTCGCCCCGTTCCGGCTCGATCAGCTTGAGCGCGGCGGAGACCGGCGTTTCGGTATCGGCGATCAGCCGTGCCCACACGAGCGCGGAGCGCCCGGCGGAGAGGGCCGCGCGTGCGGCATCGATGCTGTCCTGTGCGATGGTCAACGGGTCCGCCTTATTCCGCGCTGCCGCCATAAGCGCGGCGCAGTTCCTGCTCCACAGCGGCCATGGCCGCTTCGCTGCGCTTGACGCCCAGCTCCTGCTGGATCGCCGTGACGAACTGCTGCGCATATTCCCCGCCCAGCACATTGCTGAGGCCGGCCGCGGTGGATTGCATCAGCTGCGGCACCTGCGTGGGATCGTTCTGCGTGATCTTGTCGAGCCGCACGACGATGAAACCCTGGTTATTCTCCAGCGGCACCATCTGCGTTCCACCCTGGCGGATGCTGAACAGCGCCTTGAGCGGCGGCGGAATCTGGCCGCCCTGCTGGTTGATGTCGGCGCGGCGCGCGGAGAGCGGCTGGCGCGGCGCGTCGGCGATGCCGAGCTTGGCGAGCAGCGGCCCCGGTTCGGTGCCCTTGCCCAGCTGCGCCGCGAGCTGCGTGGCGATTTCGCGCGCCTTGCCAACGCCCTGCGCCAGCTTCCAGGCCGCTTCCACGGCCGGCTTCACCTGCGCGAAGGGCGGCGGGCCGGCGGGCACCACTTCGGCCACGGTCAGGAGCGCGGCTTCCTCGTCGGGCTTCACCGGCACGATCTGCGCATCGTCATCCTGCCGCGCCGCGAAGCCGCCTTCGAGCAGCGCCTGCAGCGTCGCGTCCGGCTTGAACGCCGGGTCGCGCAGCGACTGGCCGTTGCGCACGATCAGCGGCGTCTCGACGATGGTGAGGTTGTGCTCCTTGGCGATGTCGGTCAGCGTCGCGCCGGCGCCCAGGCGGCCATCCATATCGTTCAGGAATTCGCTGAAGAGCTGGCGTTCCTTGATCTGGCGCACTTCGGCGGACAGCTCCTCGCGCGCTTCGGCCAGCGTCTTGCCCGGCACGTCACGCTGGGCTTCCACGCGCAGCACTGCCCAGCCCGCGGGCGAGCGGACCGGACCGACGATGCCCCCCTGCGCGGCGGCGAAGCCGGCCTTGGCGATCTCCGCATTCATCTGCGTGGCAAGCTGCTTTTCGTCCACGCCATCGACGCGCGAGGCGGCGAGGCCGAGGCTCTTGGCGACGTCCTGCAGCGACTGGCCGGCCTTCGCCTTGGCGGCGGCGTCCTTGGCGAGCGCTTCTGTCGCGAGGATCAGCTGGCTGAAATCGCGCGTCTTGCGGCCGGCGAACTGGCTCTGGCGGCTCTTGTAGAGATCGGCGATTTCCGCGTCGGTCGGCGTCGCCTGGGGCTCGAAGCGAGCGAGATTGACGAGCGCGTAGCGCAGCTGGCGCTGCTCGGGAATCGCGAACTGGCTGCCATGCTGCTTGTAATAATCCTGGAGTTGCGCCTCGGTCGGCGCGGTCTGCGGCGCGAACCTGGCGGCGGAAATCGCGAACATCTCGCCGGCGCGTTCCTCGATCAGCATCGCGGCATAAGGCGGCACCATGCTGGCCGGCGCCTTGGTGCCCACGCCCACCGGCTGGAGCAGCTGCTGCTGGATGATCTGCGCGGCAATATCGTCCCGCAGATCCTGCTCGGAGACGCGCTGCTGGGCGAGCATCTGGCGGAATACCGTCTCGCTGAAATTGCCGGTTGCGTCCGTGAAGGCGGAATTGCGGGCGATCTCCGCATCGATGAGCGCCTTGCTCACCCGCATCCCGTGCTTCTCGCCATAGGCAATCAGCGAGCGCGAGGAGATCAGCTCGTCGGCCACGCGCTTAAGGCCGCCTTGGGCCAGGAACTGGTCGATGGTCAGCGCCGGATTTTCCTGCCGCTGCCGCTCGAACACCATCTGCGTGCGGCTCTGCAACTCGGCGACGGTCAGCGGGCGGTCGCCGATCTTGGCGACGTCCGTCTTGGAGCTGCCGCCGAAACTGACGTTGTTGCCAGTGAGATCGCCCGCGATGAAGGCAAAGGCGATGATCGCGAGAAATCCGATTGCGAACAGGCCGCCAAATTTCGAACCGAGAAGACGACGGAAAATCTGCATGGGGTCTTTGTCCAGAAAGGCGGCGAAAGGCTGGGGGCTGCTTTAGGGCGGGCGTCCGACGGCATCAAGCCTTTGCGCGCTCGGCTGTCCATGGGGCTTCCGCAGCCATGCGGTGCCGGCTGGACAAAGCCGTCCTGCCCGTTCATCCGGGCCGCCAGATCATTGATCACCTGTGCAGGAGAGTGAAGCTATGACCGTCCGCCGCAAATTCGTCGCCGGCAACTGGAAGATGAACGGCCTCAAGGGGCAGCTTGGCGAGGTATCCGCCATTGCCGAGCTTGCCGCCGCCCGCAACGATATCGATGTGGCGCTCTATCTCCCGGCCACCCTCATCGCGGCCGCCGCGCCGCTTGGCGGCGCCGTGCTCATCGGCGCGCAGGATTGCCATCAGGAAGAGGCCGGGGCCTATACCGGCAATCTCTCGGCCGCCATGCTGGCCGAAGCTGGCGCGCGCGGCACGCTGGTCGGGCATAGCGAGCGGCGGCAATATCAGCAGGAGAGCAATGCCGATGTCGCCGCCAAGGCGCTCGCCGCGCACAAGGGCGGCCTCTCGGTCGTCCTGTGCGTGGGCGAGACGCTGGACACGCGTGAGCAGGGCGACGATGTGGCGCACGCCTTCGTGGCCGATCAGCTTGTCGCCTCGCTGCCCGAGGGCGCGGACCCGGAATGGCTGACCATCGCCTATGAGCCGGTCTGGGCGATCGGCACCGGCAAGGTTGCTACCCCGCCGCAAATCGCCGCCATGCACGCCGCGCTGCGCGCCGCGCTCGTCAAGGCGCTGGGCGCGGAGGCCGGCAATGCCATGCGCATCCTCTATGGCGGCTCGGTGAGCGGTGAGAACGCGGCGGACATCCTCCACACCGAGAATGTCGACGGCGCACTGGTCGGCGGGGCGAGCCTCACCGCCGCCAAGTTCGGGCCGATCATCGCCGCGGCCTGATCGGCATCGCTAAACCGGTCGCGAGCCGGTAGATAAGCGCCCATGTCCACGCTCGCCGCCACTGCCATCGTCTGCGCCGTTCGGGCGCATGGCGAGCATGGCGCGATCGTGAGGGCGCTCACAGCGGATGCGGGGCTGGTCGCGGGCTATGTGCAGGGCGGCCGCTCGAGCCGGATGCGCCCGGTGCTGCTGCCCGGCAATATCGTGCGCGGCACCTTCCGCGCCCGCACGGCCGATCAGCTCGCCAGCCTCTCGGTCGAGCTGGAGCACAGCCGGGGGCCGCTGCTGGCCGAGCCGCTGCCCGCCGCCGCCATCGACTGGGCCTGCGCCTTCACGGCGGTGACCTTGCCGGAGGGCCATCCCTATCCCGCGCTCTTCGCCGCGCTGGGCGCGGTGCTCGATGCGGTGGAAGCCGCGCCCGCCGCGCGTGGCTGGGCCGTTGCGCTGGTGCGTTACGAACTGCTGCTGCTCGCCGAGCTGGGCTTCGGGCTCGATCTGGCGGAGTGCGCGGTCACCGGTGCGCGCGAGGGGTTGGCCTATGTCAGTCCCCGCACCGGCCGCGCGGTGACGGCGGCAGCGGCGGGCACGCATCGCGACCGGTTGCTGCCCTTGCCAGCCTTTCTCACCGAAGGCGGCGAGGCGGGCTGGCCCGATATCCTCGCCGGTTTTGACCTGACCGGCCATTTCCTCGCCCAGTCGCTGTTCGATCCACGCCGGTCTGAGGTGCTGGCCGCACGCGAGCGGCTGATCGAGCGGCTCAAAAGAGCGGTTGCGTGACCCGGCCTGCTTGAGGCAATGGCTCAGCCCACATCCTCAGGGCCGGCGCGCCTGTCTCGCAGCCACCGCCCGTCTTCAGATTGAGAAAGGGAAACCCATGCTCGTTGCGATCCTGCCCGGAGACGGCATCGGCCCGGAAGTCACCGCGCAGGCCAAGCGTGTGATCGATGCGCTGGCGATCCCCGGCCTGACCTATGAGGAAGCGCCGGTCGGCGGCGCGGCCTATAAGGCGGAGGGTCATCCGCTGCCGCCGGCCACGCTCGATCTGGCGAAGCGCGCCGATGCGATCCTTTTCGGCGCGGTGGGCGATCCCGATTGCGATTCGCTCGAACGCGCCCTGCGGCCCGAGCAGGCCATTCTCGGCCTGCGCAAGGAGCTGACGCTCTTCTCCAACTTGCGCCCCGCAAAGATGTTCGCCGAGCTGGCCGATGCCTCCACGCTGCGCAAGGAAGTCGCCGAGAAGATCGACTTGCTGATCGTCCGCGAACTCAATGGTGACGTCTATTTCGGCGAGAAGGGCATCCGCAAGACCGCCGACGGCCTGCGCGAAGGCTATGACATCATGTCCTACAACGAGGCCGAGGTGCGCCGCATCGCCCACAGCGCCTTCCGCGCCGCGCAGGCGCGCAGGGGCAAGCTCTGCTCGGTGGACAAGGCCAATGTGCTGGAAACCAGCCAGCTGTGGCGCGACGTGGTGATCGAGGTTGCCGCCGAATATCCCGATGTCGAGCTCTCCCACATGTATGTCGACAATGCCGCCATGCAGCTCGTGCGCAATCCGGGGCAGTTCGATGTGATCGTGACCGGCAATCTGTTCGGTGACATTCTCTCCGATCAGGCGAGCATGTGCGTCGGCTCCATCGGCATGCTGGCCTCGGCCTCGCTCGATGCCAACGTCAAGGGGCTGTACGAGCCGATCCACGGCTCCGCGCCGGATATTGCCGGGCAGGGCAAGGCCAATCCGCTGGCGACGATCCTCTCCGCCGCGATGATGCTGCGCTTCTCGCTCGATCAGGCGCAGGCGGCCGATCGCATCGAGGCGGCCGTGGCCAAGGCGCTGGCCGGTGGTGCCCGCACTGCCGACCTTGGCGGCTCAATGAGCACGTCTGCCATGGGCGATGCTGTGCTCGCGGCGCTCTGACGCCATTGGATTGACCGGCCCCTGACAGGGTCTAGAAGGCAACGTCATGAAGAGACAAACCGGACAGGATCGTTCCCGCACCAGCCGCTGGCGGCCCGCGACACAGGCCGTGCGCGGCGGCACCTGGCGCTCCGAGCAGGGGGAGACGAGCGAGGCGCTCTTCCTCACCTCGGGCTATACCTATGACAGCGCGGAGGAAGTCGCCGCCCGCTTCGCCGGGGAAGCGACGGGGATGCAATATTCCCGCTTCCAGAACCCGACGGTGCAGATGCTGGAAGAGCGCATCGCGCTGATGGAAGGCGCCGAGGCGTGCAAGGTGCAGGCGAGCGGCATGGCGGCGATGACCAGCGCGTTGCTGTGCATGCTGAGCGCCGGCGATCATGTCGTCGCCGGGCGCGCGGCCTTCGGCTCGTGCCGCTGGATCCTCTCCAACGTGCTCAACCGCTTCGGCATCACGCACAGCGTCGTCGATGCGCGGGACAATGATGCGTGGGAAAAGGCGATCCAGCCCAACACGAAGGTGTTCTTCTTCGAGACACCGGCCAATCCCACGATGGATATCGTCGATCTGGAGCATGTCTGCGGCCTCGCGCGCGCCCATGGCATCACCACGGTGGTGGACAATGCCTTCGCGACGCCCGTCCTCCAGCGCCCGCTCGATTTCGGGGCCGATGTCGTCGCCTACAGCGCCACCAAGCTGATGGACGGGCAGGGCCGCGTGCTCGCCGGCGCCATTTGCGGCACGGATGCGTGGATCAACGGCGTCCTCTCGCCTTTCCAGCGCAATACCGGGCCGATCTGTTCGCCCTTCAACGCCTGGGTGGTGCTGAAGGGGCTGGAGACGCTGGACCTGCGTGCCCATCGCCAGTCCGAAAACGCGCTCAAGGTCGCGCGCTTCATGGAGCAGCGTGGCGTGGATGTGCTGTATCCCGGCCTGCCGAGCCATCCGCAGCACAATCTCGCGATGAAGCAGATGAGCGCCGCCGGGCCGATCTTCTCGTTCAACCTCGCTGATCGCGGGCAGGCCATGGCCCTGCTCAATGCGATGGAGCTGTGCGACATCTCCAACAACATCGGCGATTCCCGCACCCTGCTGTGCCATCCCGCCTCCACCACCCATAATAACATGGGGCCGGAGGGCCGCGCCGAGGCCGGCGTGGGCGAGGGCATGGTGCGCATCAATGTCGGGCTGGAAGACCCGGAAGACATCATCGCCGATCTGGATCAGGCATTGACCGCTGTCGGCCTTTGAGTAGGGTCGGTCTCGGGGCCAGGCAGGACACAGGACGGGTCGTAGCATGAATGCCTTGATGAACGCCCTTTTCGCCTATGCCGAGACGACGCATGACGTGACCGTGCGCGTGTCCGTGAACTTCCTCTCCGAGCAATCGGAGCCGGACATGGGCAAGTGGTTCTGGGCCTATCACATCCGCATCGAGAATGGCCGCAAGGCCCCGGTGCAGTTGCTCACGCGCCACTGGACCATCGCGGACGGACGCGGCGCGCTCTACAAGCGCGAGGGCAAGGGCGTCGTCGGCGAGGAGCCGGTGATTCATCCCGGCGCGGCCTATGATTATGTCTCCGGTTGTCCGCTCTCCACGCCGACCGGCTGGATGGAAGGCAGCTACCAGATGCTCGATGCCGGCGGCAGCCTGCTGGATGTGCGCATCCCCCGCTTCGCGCTGCAGGCGCCGGCGGTCTCGGGATGAAGCGGACCCATTTGCCGCTGAACGGCCTGCGCGTGTTCGACGCGGCAGCGCGGCATCTCTCCTTCACCCGCGCGGCGGATGAGCTAGCAGTGACCCCCGCCGCCGTCGGCCAGCAGATCCGCGCGCTGGAGGATATGCTCGGCGTCGTGCTGTTCCGTCGCACGCCCCGCGGGCTGGAATTGACGCCCGAAGCGGAGGCTGGCCTGCCCGCACTGCGCAGCGCCTTCCTGGAACTCGAGGAATCGGTCCGTGCCATGCAGGCCGGGCAGAGCAGCCAGCATCTCACCATCGCCGCCCCGCGCGATCTCACCGCCAAATGGCTGAGCGCACGCCTCGCCGCTTATGCGGCGCAGGAGCCAGGCGTGCAGTTCATGCTGGTGGCTGCCGACGATGCGCTCGATTTCACCGAGGCCAATCTCGATCTCGCTTTGCGCCTGACCGACGGTGCCGGCGAGCATGAGGGCGTCGCCCTCGGCGAGCCGCGCTTCGTCACGGTCGGCGCGCCCGATGGCGGCGGACTGGAGTCGCCCATCGCCTGGCCCGGCTGCCCGGTCGATGACGGCAAGGCCATCGTCCGCGTCGCCGACGCCGGCCTCGCCATCGATGCCGCAGCCAACGGCCTCGGCCGCGCCTGCGTACCCGCGCTGCTGGCGGCCGCGGACATCGCCGCCGGCCGCGTGGCCGCCCTTGGGGAACCGCGTAACGGCCCCGGCTACTGGCTTATCGCTCCGCTCCCGCAATGGCGGCAGAAGAAGGTGAAAGCCTTGGTGGCTGCGCTCAGCGAGGGCTGAGCCGAGCGGTTCTCGCGCCGACTACCCTCTCACCGTTCGCCCTGAGCGAAGTCGAAGGATGAAGCCGAGCGCAGCGAGGTTGGCTTCGCCTCCGCTCAGCAGGGCCCTTCGACTTCGCTCAGGGTGAACGGAAAAGGGAAGAGCGGGATTTACTCCCACCCCTACCCCCGTTCGTGTCGAGCGAAGTCGAGACACCATGCGCAGTTCTGGCGTGTCTCGACTTCGCTCGACACGAATGGAACGCGGGCATGATACTCCGGCCCGCCCAACCCCCCTAGCCGCCCTCAGCCCGCTGCGGCGGGAAGAAGGGCTCCGGCTCCGGGGTCACCATATTCCCACGCATGAGTGAACGCCCTGCCGTGATCCCCCCGACCAGTTGCAGCTCCACCCGCTGGGCATCGCGCTCGCGCACGTCCTCGATCGCCTCGCGAGCGTCGTCCTCGTCCACGCCAAGGTCGGTCAGCACCGCCTCGCTGAAGGCCAGCGCGGATTCGAACGTCTCGCGGATCTGATAGTCGACGCCCGCCTTGATCAGGCGCAGCGAATGGCCGCGGTCAAAGGCGCGCACATAGAGCTTGGCGAGCGGGAATTCGTGCCGGCACAGCTCGACGATCTTGTCGGCCACATCCGGCTTGTCGACGCAGACGAGGATCGCCTCGGCCCGCCCGGCGCCGGAGGCATGGAGCACGTCCAGCCGCGTGCCATCGCCATAATAGACCTTGAAGCCGAAATTGCCGGCCGCCTGGATCATCTCGACATCATTCTCGATCAGCGAGAGCTCGAAGCGCCGCGCGAGCAGCGCCTGGCTCGCCACCTGCGCGAAGCGGCCGAAGCCAATGCACAGGATGCGGCCGGTCAGGTCCTTGGCCTTGTCGACGCCGTCGAGCGAAACCGGCGCGTTGCGGCGCATCCGGCTCTGCACAATCAGCACCAGTGGCGTCAGCGCCATGGAAAGGATGACGATCGCGCTCATGATCGCCGCGATGCGCGCATCGAACAGGCCCACTGCCAGCGCGGCGCCATAGAGCACGAAAGCGAACTCGCCGCCCTGCGCGAACAGCGCTGCGCGGTGGCTCGCGGCGCTGTGGGCCGAGCCCATCAGCCGCGCGACGGTATAGATGCCGATCGCCTTGACGACCATGAAGGCGAGGACGCCGCCCAGCACCAGCTGCCACTCGCGCAGCACGGTCGAGAGATCGAGCGACATGCCCACGCTGATGAAGAACAGGCCGAGGAGGATGCCGCGAAACGGCTCGACATCGGCCTCCAACTCATGGCGATAGCTGGATTCGGAGAGCAGCACGCCAGCGAGGAAAGCGCCCATCGCCATGGACAGCCCGGCGGCATCGAGCAGCACGGCCGATCCCAGTACGATGAGCAACGCGGCGGCGGTCAGCACTTCCCGCGCCCCGGCCCGCGCGATCAGCCCGAACAGCGGATCGAGCAGCCAGCGCCCCGCCGCGATCAACGCCGCGAGCGCCGCCAGCGCCATGCCGATGCTTTGCCAGACGGGCGGCGCGTCCTCCACACCCACCGCGCCATGGAACGCCGCCCAGAAGGCGACGAGCGCGAGCAGCGGCACGATGGCGAGGTCTTCCAGCAGCAGGATCGAGATCGCCTTCTGGCCTTCCTCGGTGCCCGCGTCCCCAGCTTCGTTCAGTATCTGCATGATGACGGCGGTGGAAGAGAGGACAAAGCCCATCGCGCCGGCAGCCGCCACGGCCGCAGGCAGGCCGGTCGCCATGCCGAGCAGCGTCAGCAGCGCACCACATAGCAGCACCTGCGCCGCGCCAAGGCCGAAGATCTGCTTGCGCAGGTTCCACAGCTTGCGCGGCCGCATTTCGAGGCCGATGATGAAGAGGAACATCACCACGCCCAGTTCGGCGATATGCAGCAGTGCCTGCGGATCGTTGATGAGGCCCAAGCCGAAGGGGCCGATGGCGAGGCCGGCGGCGAGGTAGCCCAGCACCGATCCGAGGCCCAGCCGCCGGAACAGCGGCACCGCAATCACGCCGGCCCCCATCAGGATGATGGCCTGACCCAGCCCGAAACCCATCGATGCGTCCGCCATGCTGTCCGTCCCAATCCCCGGCAGCCGTCAGGCCGGCGCGGTCAGCGCGGACAATCGGGCGGCTCCATGCTCGATGAGGCAGATCTCAGCAGCCCGTCCGCCCGATCATCGACCGGGCAACCTTGGATGGTCAGTGCAGCAGAGTCAAACCGCTGCGCGTGCCCTTCTAAGCCCTTCCTTCAGGGGAGGGGTCGGGGTGGGGAGCAAGCTTGCACCTGTGCCTGCCGTCGAGGCAGCGGCACATCACTCGCTCCCCGACCGCCCGACTTCAGACCGCCTTCAATCCCAGCAACTCCCGCGACTCCGCCGCGCTCATCGGCTCGATGCCCATCTCGTTCATGATGCGCACCTGCCGCTCGATCAGCTGGAGATTGGTCGCCTTCACACCGCGCGAATAATAATGATTGTCCTCCAGCCCCACGCGCACATGGCCGCCGAGCAGCAGCGCCTGCGTGGTGGCGGGAAGCTGGGCCGGGCCGATGCCGGAGATGCACCAGATGGACTGCGGCGGCAGGCACTTCACCATGAAGTCGAGAATGTCGGTGCTGTAGGGCATCGCGCCCTGAAAGCCCTTGTCGCCGCCCAGCACGATGTTGATGTAGTAGGGCGGCTTGTCATAGCCCTTCTGGATCAGCCGCGTGACGTCCTGCAGGATGTGGTCGGGCGAGAAGACCTCCCACTCCGGCTTGATGCCCTTGTCGACCATCGCCTTGACCAGCGTCTCGCAGCGCGAGGGCGGGGTGATGACCAGCACGTCCTTGCCGCTGATCGTGTCGACCACGGTCACGCCGTCGAAGGTGCACATTTCCGCGCCGCCCTCGGTGCCCTTGAGGCGCTCCTCGAAGCTGTTCTCGAACATGCCGTCGGGCCGCTCGATGAGCATGTCGCCGCTGTTGCCGCCGCCCGTGGAGTTGTTGAGGATGATGTCGCACTTGGCGCGGATGCGATCGTTGATGTCGCGGTAGATGGCCGGGTTGCAGGTCGCCTCGTCGTCCGGGCGGCGCGCGTGGATGGCGGCGATCGAGGCGCCGGCCTTGTAGCAGGCATAGACGTCGTCGGCGATTTCCTGCGGCTGGGTGGGCAGCGCCGGGTTGGCGCTCTTGAAGGTGGTGCCCCCGGTGGGCGCAATGGTCACCATGCGGCGATCGCTCATATTTCCGGCGCTCATATTTCCGGCTCCTCTCGAAAAGTCTCGTGCTGCCGCTGCTGCCTGCTTGTCCTCCGCCGGTCAAGCCATGCGCGATGGTTGACGTTGATAAAGTCCGAAAAGCTGCTCAGCGGAGCAGGCGGTTGATCAGCGCGACCAGCTCGGCTTCCCGATTGGTGCCGGTCTTCTCGAACAGGCGCTTGATCTGGATGTTGACCGTGCCAAGGCTCGTGCCGCGCTGCAGGGCGATCATTTCGCGGGAGGTGCCTTCGGCCAGCAGCATGGCGATCTCGGTCTCGGCCCGCGTCAGGCCCATCATGCGCTGCAATGCCTGGCGCTCCATCGCGCCAATGTTGCCAGCCGCGCGTACAGTGACGAGCAGCCGCGGCTCGAAGCCGAGCGCGGCGGGCTTGGCCGGCAGGCGGAAGATTTCGCACAGGCGGCGCTGGGCAATAGGGCGCTGCTGGCCCAGCCAGACGCCGCAACTCGGCAGCGCCAGGTCGCCTGCCTGCAGCATCGCGCCGATCTGCATCCGCAGTTCGCGCGCTTCGGCGCTGTTGGGGGCGGTCAACCGCTCGTCGCGCAGCATGATCAGGTCTTCGGCGCGGAGCAGCGCCTCGCCGGCGCGGGTGGTGGCGCACACCCGGCCCAGCCCGTCGCACACGAAGGCGGCGGTGTTCATCGTGTCCAGCGATCCGGCGAGCAGCTTTGCGCCTTCGCCTTCCAGCGTGCGCTGCATCCGGACGGCGGACTGCATCAGCGGCGCGGCCTGCGTGAAAACGGCGCGATCAGCCTCGGTGGTGCGCCCATCCTGATAGGTGCGCAGAACGGCCAGTCCGACCATCACCTGCCCGTCATTGACGAGCACCACTTGGCAGCCATGTGGCATGTTGGCGTCATGCGTGAAGTCGTCATAGATGTCGGTGTTCTGCGCGGCCTTGATGGCATCATAATGATATTCGTGGCGCACATCGAGCGGACCGCTGGCAGCGGCGACCCGCCAATTCCCATGGGAATAATTGGCAACCTCGCTGTCAAACTGGCGGCAGAGACGCTCGTTCACCGGATCAGTGAGGAGGTTGAAGGCCAGCGTGGTCGGCGACCCAATACCCAGCAACTGGCCGGACAAGGACCGCGTCTCTCTGGCGAGCGCACGCAAGGCGTCCTCCCAGCCGCCCTCGGTGAGAGGCGCACTCAGGATAGCTTCGGTCAGACTGGGCAGCGCTCTTCCCAAAAGCGATCAATCCTCCCACCCCCGCGACCGAGCCTCCCGGCGTTCGGTAGCGACCTAAGCTCCATGAAAAAGCAGGGTCGTGGCGTCAACCACTGGTTTCGACGCGAGGAGCGGATTGATCCAATCCGGGATTGCGCGAGGGATGGGGTCAGTCCACCCAGTCGAGGCCGATGTCACGATAAACGTGGCGGTCCTCGTCCCAGCCTTCCTTCACCTTCACATGCAGGTAGAGGTGGACGGGCACGCCCAGCAGGCTCGACAGTTCGGCCCGGGCCTTGCTGCCGATCTCTTTCAGCCGCTGCCCGCCCTTGCCGAGAATGATGCCCCGCTGCGTGGCCCGCGCGACGAGGATCTGCTGGTGGATCTCCACCGACCCGTCGGCGCGCTCCTTATATTGCTCGGTCTCGACTGCGCTTTGATAGGGCAGCTCGTCGTGGAGCTGGTGATAGAGCTGCTCGCGGGTGATTTCGGAGGCGAGCAGGCGGTCCGTGGCATCAGAAACCTGATCCTCGGGAAAATGCCATGGCCCTTCCGGCACCGCGGCGGCCATGGCGGCCTTGAGGTCCACCAGCCCGTCTGCCGTGGTGGCGCTCACGAAGAAGGTCTCGGCGAACGCCACCCGCTCGTGCAGACGCTGGGTCAGCGTGAGCAGCTTGTCCTTGGCGGCGATGTCCACCTTGTTGACGATCAGCCATTTGGTTTCGCGCCGCTGGGCCAGTCCGTCGAGGATGGGCTCCATCTTGGGCCCAAGGCCGGCGCGGCCGTCGACGATGAGCGCGATCAGGTCGGCATCCTGCGCGCCGCCCCACGCGGCCTGCACCATGGCGCGGTCGAGCCGCCTGTCCGGCTGGAAGATGCCCGGCGTATCGACAAGGATGATCTGGGCGGGCCCCTCGATGGCGATGCCCATTACCCGCGTGCGGGTGGTCTGCGCCTTGGGGCTGGTGATCGCGATCTTCTGGCCGACCAAGGCATTGGTCAGCGTGGACTTGCCCGCATTCGGAGCCCCCACGACCGCGACGACGCCGCAGCGTTGATGGTCAGGCGATGGCGTTGAGGTCACTGGTCACTCCGTCGGGCGCATGGCGCGCGCTGGCTGAAAAGGGGGCGCGGATCATGCCTTGAGCTTGGCGAGCAGGGCAATGGCGGCGGCCGTCTCGGCCTCCTGCTTGGAATGGCCCTCGCCCTGCGCCTCACCCGCACTGCGTATGGACACCGAGATGGTAAAGCGCAGGGCATGTTGCGGCCCGCTGCGCTCCAGCAGCTCATAATGTGGCGGCTGGCGGTTATGGGCCGCCGCCCATTCCTGCAGCGCGGATTTGGGGTGCTTGGGCGCGCTGGCCTGTCCCTCGACCATCGGCTCCCACATGCGGTGGATAAACGCCCGCGCGGCATCCATACCGATGTCGAGATACATGGCGCCGATCAGCGCTTCCACGACATCGCCGAGCACATTGTCGCTCTCGACCGCCCCGTCGTCGCGCGCCTGCTTGCCGAGGCGCAGATGCGTGCGCACGCCAATCTCGCGCGCTACCTGCGCGCAGCTAGTGCCGGTCACCAGCTGATTGAACCGGCGGGAGAGCTGGCCTTCCTTCTCGGCGGGAAAGCGGACGTAGAGCCAATCGGCCATCACCAGCCCCAGCACCCGGTCGCCCAGAAACTCCAGCCGCTCATAATGGGTCGCGCTCGCGCTGCCATGGGTCAGCGCCTGCTCATAGAGCGCCCGCTGCCCCGGCGCCTGACCGATAAGGTCGGCGAGCCAGGCGTCGAGATCGGCCGTGCTCAAAAGCCTTCGCCGATGCGTTCAGGCCGGGCGGCGGTGAACCATGTCCAGGGCAGGAGCAGATTGGCCGAACCGTCGGTGGAGAAGAAGCTGACCAGCGCCCGCCCGATCAGATGGTCGATCGGCAACGGCCCGACGCCCCGGGCGTCGACGGGAATGCGGCTGTCGGCACTGCGGTCGCGATTGTCGCCCATGACGAAGACGTGGCCCTCCGGTACAACAGAGACGGCGCTATTGTCCGCCGGACCGTCGATAAGGTCCAGCACTTCGTAGCTTTTTCCGTTCGGTAGCGTCTCGCGATAGCGCGGGTATCGGCAAAAGGCCTCGCCCTTGGCATCCGTGAACTCGAATTCCTCGATGAAACAGGGCGAGGGGCTGCGCTCGGTATTGGCGGCCTGCAGCATGTTGGCGGTCACCGGGATCACCAGATCATCGATTCGCCGCTTGGGAATGGCCTTGCCGTTTAGATAGACGACGCCGTCCTGCATCTGGATGGTATCGCCCGGCAGGCCGATGACGCGCTTGATCCAGTCTTCCTTGGGATTGCCCGGCGAGGCGAACACCACCACGTCCCCCCGCTCGGGCACCTTGCCCATCACCCGCCCCTCGAACAAAGCGGGCTGAAACGGGAAGCTGTAGCGCGAATAGCCGTAGGACCATTTGGAGACGAGTAGATAGTCGCCGATCAGCAGGCGCGGCTGCATGGATTCGGAGGGAATATTGAACGGCGCGATCAGCAGCGAGCGGATCGCCACCACGATCACCACAAGCTTGACGAGGAACCACAGGAAATCCCGTGTCTCGGATTTGTGGGACATCGAAAGGCAGCTTTCCAGACAGGTTCGTCGCGATGACGGGAATATAGCGTCTTTGCGGGGCGGGGGTGGCGGCGTCAAGCATTGTGGCGCGCTTCGCACGTGCAATAGGCCTGCGCATTGGATATGCCGCCCATGAATAAAGCAACGCCAGACCGGAGCGCTTACGCACCATGACCGACCCTGATCGCATCACCGCTTGCTGGACCGACATCAAGGCCGCGCCGATTCCCGATCTGCGCAGCCTGTTCCGCGATGAGGCGGATCGGCTGGCGGGCCATGTGGTCGAGGAGGCCGGCCTGCGCTTCGATTTCTCCAAGACGCACCTCACCGAGACGACGCTCTCGGCCTTCGAGGCGCTGGCGCAGGCAGTTGACTTTAACGGCAAGCGCGCGGCGATGTTCGCTGGCGAGGTCATCAACGTGACCGAAGGGCGCGCTGTCGAGCACACCGCCGAGCGTGGCGAGGGCAACCCGGACAGCGTGGCCGCCGCACGCGAGCACAAGGTGCGGATGCGCACGCTGATCGACGCCATCGAGGCCGGCGCGCTCGGCGAGATCCGCCACATCCTGCACGTCGGCATCGGCGGATCGGCGCTGGGACCGGATCTGCTGGTCGATGCGCTTGCTCGTCATGCCGACCGCTATGACGTCGCCATCGTCTCCAATGTCGATGGCGTGGCGCTGGAGGATGCGATGGCCCGGTTCGATCCGGCCTTCACGCTGCTCGTCATCGCCTCCAAGACCTTCACGACCACCGAGACGATGCTCAATGCCGCCAGCGCGATCGCGTGGATGACGCAGGCCGGTGCGGACGATCCTTATGGCCAGGTCATCGCGCTCACCGCCGCGCCGGACAAGGCGATCGAATGGGGCGTGGACGAGACGCGCATCCTCGGCTTCTCGGAGAGTGTCGGTGGGCGCTATTCGCTCTGGTCCTCCATCGGCTTCCCCGCCGCGCTGGCGCTGGGCTGGGATGCCTATGAGGCGCTGCTGGAAGGCGCTGCGGCGATGGACCGGCATTTCCGCCACGCCGACGCCCGCGACAATGCCCCGCTGCGCGCTGCCTTTGTCGACCTGTTCTATGCCCGCGTCATGGCCTGCCAGACCCGCGCCGTCTTCGCTTATGATCAGCGGCTGCGGCTGCTGCCTTCCTATCTTCAGCAGCTGGAGATGGAGAGCAACGGCAAGTCGGTGAAGGCGGATGGCAGCCCGGTCGATGGACCGACGTCTGCGATCACCTGGGGCGGTGTCGGCACGGATGCGCAGCACGCGGTCTTCCAGCTTCTCCATCAGGGCACGCATGTCGTGCCGGTGGAGTTCGTCGCGGTGACCGAACCGGGCGACACGCTCGACTCTGCCCATCACCAGACCCTGCTGGTCAATTGCTTCTCGCAGGGCGCCGCGCTGATGCAGGGTCGCGAGAATGCCGCCGACCCGGCGCGGGCCTATCCGGGCAACCGCCCCTCGACGACGATCCTCATCGATGAGCTGAGCCCGCACACGCTGGGCGCGCTGATTGCCTTCTACGAGCACCGCACTTTTGCCAATGGCGTGCTGATGGAGATCAACAGCTTCGATCAGTTCGGGGTGGAACTCGGCAAGGAGATCGCCAAGTCCATCGAACAGAATGGCGCGCAGGGCTTCGATCCCTCGACCATGGCGCTCATTGAGCGCGCACTCGCCTAAGCGCGCCTCAAATCCTCCCCATATATGGCGAGGTGACAGCGCGCAGCGCTGACGGAGGGGGCGGGCGAGACCCCCTCCACCGCCTTCGGCGGTCCCCCTCCCCGCGAGCGGGTAGGATTTAAGCTGCGGTCGCCGGGCGCTCGGGCCGCTTGAGCAGCATGTTGATCACGAGGATCGAGAGGAAGAGGATGAACGGGCAGATCGCCGCCAGTGCATAGGTGCGCACGGCGGGGATGCCGCTCGCGAGGATCGCGCCGCCGATCAGCGGGCCGACGATGCCGCCGATTTTGCCGACCGCCGAGGCCCAGCCACCGGCGCTCGCCCGGATCGCGCTCGGATAATAGAGCGCGAGCTGGCTGATGATTGCCGCATGGCAGCCGCCGACCAGCATGCTCTGCACCACGATGGTCGGCAGCAGCATCGCGCGCGGAATCCATTCCATGCCGATGCCGACGGCCATGGGCACGATAAGGAGCGTGCAGGCAGCCGCGAATTTGAGGCCGTAGCGGGCGGAGAAGCGCATGATGACCACGCCGGCAACCGCGCCGAGCAGCGCGCCGATGGCCGAAACGTTGGCGGCGGTTTCCCGCGCCACGTCCATCCGTTCCAGCACCAGCGGGCCGAAGGCGGACTTGAAGAAGATGCCGAGGGCGCTGGCGCCATAGCCGATCCAGATTATCGGGGTGAGCAGGCGCAGATTGCCGACGAACAGGTCGCTGAAGCGGAAGTTGCGCTTGTGCTTGCCTTCGTCGGCCAGAATGAACTGGTCGTCCGCCTGCACGTCGATGCTCTTGTCCAGCCGCTTGATGGTCGCGACGATCAGCTCGGGCTTGATGCCCTTGCTGGCCAGGAAGCGCGGGGATTCCGGCAGGAAAATCGCGATGGCAAGCGCACAGACGACCGAGCCGATGCCGCCGGCGAAATACACGCCTTCCCAGCCATGGAACGGCGCGATCATGTTGGTGAGCGGGGCGGCGGCCGCGCTGCCGAGGCTGAAGCCCATCATGATGAAGGCGATCACCGTGGCGCGCAGTTTGGGTGGCACGAATTCGACATTGAGCGCCCAGGCGAGCGGCAGAGCGCCGCCAATGGCCAGACCATCGAGGAAGCGCAGGGTGAGCAGCGCCGGATAATTGGTCGCGAAACCGGTGAGGAAGGTCAGGATGCCAAAGGCGAAGGTGCACATGATGATTGTCGGGCGGCGGCCGATGCGGTCGCCGACATAAGTGAAGATCAACCCGCCGACGACCATGCCCACCGTGCCGGCCGAGAAGGCATTGCCGATCTCGATGTCCGTGAGCTGCAGCTCGTCCTGCATATAGGGGGCGGTGAACGACATCATCATCATGTCCAGCCCGTCGAACAGCGTGACGAGCCAGGAGAGCATGATCAGCAGATAGTTGAAGGGCGTGAGCTTGCGTCCGTCGAGCAACGTTGCAAGATCAACCGTTTTTGCCGCTCTGGCCATACCGCAGGCGTCTCCCTCTTCGCGCAGATTATCCATATCTCGCCGTCCTTTGCCGGGACTGCGATCATTTCGCTACCTGTTTAGCTACATCTGAACTAATAATTAGCAAGCTCTCTATACACGAGCGAAAATTTGTTGCCTTGACTATGAAGCAAGGCGAATCAGTGAGGAGAGAATGTCAGATGGCTGAAGAGCAGACGCCGAAGGTCCGTCAGGTTCGCCAGTCGGAGGATCGTTTTCTGGCCTCTGACGTGTTCGAGACGGGTGGTCGGGTGCTGCCGCGGGCCAATGGCACGGGGACCTGGGTCGAGCCCGCGCGCGAGATTCCGGTGTATCACAGCTGCGACGTGCTGGTGGTCGGCGGCGGGCCTTCGGGCACGGCGGCGGCCTGGGCGGCGGCGCAGGCCGGGGCCGATGTGGTGCTGATGGAGCGCTATAATCATCTGGGCGGTCTTTCCACGGGCGGCCTCGTCATCTGGATCGATCGGATGACCGACTGGACCGGTCGCCAGGTCATCCAGGGCTTTGCCAATGATGTGCTTGGGCGCCTGCCCGCCGCGGGCCTTGCCGGGCCGCCGCGCGCCGACTGGGGCTCGCGCGATCCCAAGAAGGCGAGCTACTGGGGCCAGCGCACTGCGGCCTTCCACGGCACGGTCTGCTGGTCGCCAACGCTCGATCCCGAGCGGTTGAAGCTGATCAGCCAGGAGATGCTGCTGGCAGCCGGCGTGCGGCTGGTGTTCCACAGCTGGGCAGCAGTGCCGATGGTTGCCGATGGCAAGGTCGAGGGTGTGGTGTTCGAATCCAAGGCCGGGCGTCAGGCGCTGCGTGCCAAGGTGGTGGTCGATACCACCGGCGATGGCGACATCTTCGCGCGGGCGGGGGCCGAGTTCGATACCGATATCGAGGAAGGCGACGTCCATCACAGCGCCAATACCGGCTTCATGCTGGGCGGTGTGGACATGGACCGCTGGCTGGCCTTCCGCGCCAATGAGCCCGAGCAATATGCCGAGTTCGCCAAGCTCGGCCGTGAGCGGCTCGGCTTCTTCCAGCCGCCTTATGTCTCCTGGCGCAACGACATCGCGCTGTTCCTCGGCCCGCGCCAATCCGGCCTGTCCGCGCTGGATGTGGATGACCAGACCGAGTTGGAGATCCGCTCGCACCGCTTCATGCAGACGCATTGCGAGTTCTTCCTCGAACATGCGCCGGGCTTCGAGCAATGCTATATGCTGCAGAGCGGCTCGCAGCTTGGCGTGCGGCACACAAGGCGTCTGGCCGGCATGGGCAAGATCCTGCGCAGCCAGTGGGCCGACGGCATTGCGCTCCCGGACGAGGTTGGCGTCAGCCCTTCGGTCAGCCTCAAATATCCGGTGATCTCGGTGCCCTATGGCGCGCTGGTGCCGCGCAAGCTCGATGGCTTGCTGGCAGGCGGCAAGCACATCAGCTGCGATGCCAACTCGCATGGCTTCATGCGCGAGATCCCGCAATGCTGGCTGACCGGACAGGCCGCTGGCGCCGCAGCCGCGCTCAGCGTGAACGCCGGCGTCCAGCCGCGCGCGCTCGATGTGACCAGCCTGCAGGCAGAGTTGCGCAGGCAGGGCGTGTTCCTGCATGACCAGGCAGGCAAGATGCCGGAAGCCGAGCAGGCCGCCGCAGCGGAATAATCCCGTGAATTGAGAGTATTGATGACTGACAGCGCGACCCTATCCCGCCCCGACCCGAGCGAACTGACCCGTCTCGGTAAGCCTTCCGGCGCATGGACCGGCACGCTCGGCGGGGGTGCCGAGGGCCTCACCCGGCGGCTGGGACCGGCGCAGCTCGACGCGCTGGACGCTGCCGTCCGCGCCACGCAGGGCCGCGCGCCGACCGCCGTCACGCAGGAGGATTTCGGCGCGCCGGCGATCGCGAGCCTGATGGCAGCGGTGAATTACGACCTGATGGCCGGGCGCGGCGCCGTGTTGCTGAGCGGGATCGACATCGCGCGCTACGACCTGGAAGCGTTCCAGCGCCTGCACTTCGGTCTTGGCACGCATCTGGGCCGCGCGGTCGAACAGAGCGCGCGCCACGATCGCATCGGGCTGGTGCGCAAGGAGCCCAATCCCGAACGGCGCGGCTATCTCAACGATACCGAGCTCGGGCCGCACACCGACTATCACGAGATCCTCAGCCTGGCTTCCGTCGTCACCTCGCCGGAGGGCGGGGTAAGCGGGCTGGTCAGTGCTGCCGCCGTCTACGCGGCGATCCAAGCGGAGCGACCGGACGTTCTGGCGGTGCTGGAGGAGGGCTATTATTACCCGACCAGCCTGGAGAGCGTCACCGATTACAAGGTGCCCAGCTTCTCCGTGATCGACGGGCATATCGGCATCTACAATTATGTGCTCTTCATCGTGCAGGCCGCACAGATCAGGGGCGAGCCGGTGCCGGAGCGCTTCGTGGAGGCCTTGCGCGTCTTGATGCGCATGGCGGCGCGGCCGGAGCTGAAGGTGTCCTTCACCCTGCAGCCGGGCGAGATGATCTTCTGGCACAATTTCCGGGTGATGCACTCGCGCACCGGCTTTACCAACACGCCCGGTCGCGAGCGGTTGCTCCTGCGGCTCTGGCTGGAGGCGCACGAGCGCTACCCGCTGGCGCAGGGCTATCGCGAGATCGGCCGCCTGCTGGAGCAGCAGCATGCGCAGGGCTGGTCGATGCTGGTCAACAGTGACGAAAGCCTGCGGGCCGCCGGAACCTTGATCCGCGGATAACGCGCTAACTGCGCGCGTAGGGAACCACTGCGCCGTCTTGGCATTTCCCGTCTTTTCCGGCTCCCGGCGAACATTCTCGGCGCCCGTGTGTTTTGCTGGTAGAAGGGGGCAGGGAAGAGGGCCATGATCAACCGGCAGGTGCTGCTCGCGGACAAGGTGTATGTCGAACTGGTGCGCAGCCTGTTCGTCAATGTGACGCCGTCTGCCATCATGGCGGTCGCCTTTACCCTCAGCGTCGCCCTTATTGTCAACGAGACGCGGGACCGGCTCACGCTGACGCTCGGCGTGGCCGGGGTGCTGGCGATGGGGGTGCGGATCATCGTCACGCTGCGTTTGCGCGGACAGGCGCTAGCCAGCGACCTTCACCCGGTCCGGGCCAGACAGCTCGAGCTCATGTTCCTCATACCCCAGCTCAGCTTTGCCCTCGCGCTTGGCCTGTTCAGCGGGCTTGTCATCCTGCAGAAGTCGGACGGGCAGCCATTGATGGTGTGTCTGGTCGTCGGCTTCTGTGCCGGCCTCGCCGCCGGGTCGGGCCTGCGCCCCCCCGTTGCCGTGCCGGGCATGCTGGCGGCCAGCCTCCCCACCGCTCTGGCCGCCTTTATCCGTGCCGACGCCATGTCGATCGCCACCGGCGCCTCCATTCTGGCCTTCCTCTATGCCGGCGCGCAGAGTCTTGCGACGCGGCATGAGTCTGCCGTGACGGGGATCAGCAAGCGGCTGACCTCCGGATCATTGGCCCGGCGCGATCCGTTGACCAACCTTGCCAATCGGCTCGCCTTGCGCGAGCGGTTCGATGAGGCCGTGGTCCTCAAGCGGGGAAAGGGGATCGTGGCGGTTCACTATCTCGATCTCGACGGGTTCAAGCCGGTGAACGACACCCACGGTCATGCCGCCGGCGATACGCTGCTGCAGATGGTCGCCAAGCGGCTGAGCAGTGCCATCCGCAGCGAGGATATCGTGGCGCGGTTGGGCGGCGATGAGTTCGTCATCGTGCAGTTCGGCCTCGATAAGGCGGAGGATGCCACGCTGCTGTCTGATCGCGTGGTCCGCGCCATCGCGCAGCCCTTCGTCATCGAGGGCAACCGCATCCGCATCTCCACCTGCATCGGCACCGCGACCGCGCGCGCCGAGGAGAGCCACATGGAAGTGCTGATGCGCGAGGCGGACGAGGCGCTCTATGCCGCCAAGCGACGGCGCGCTCAGGCACAGGCGGCGCGGGCTTAACTTTCCCGGCCTTTGCTGACGCGAAATGGAAGAAGTGGCGACCCCGGCAGGATTCGAACCTGCGACCATTCGCTTAGAAGGCGAATGCTCTATCCGGCTGAGCTACGGGGCCACGGAACGATCCGCTAACCGCATCGCCGGGCGTCTGGCAATGGCAAAGCGATGCCGCGCGCGGTTTTGGGTGGGGGCAGGAGGCTGCAAGATCGATTGCAGGGCGCGATATCGCGCGGCATAGTCCCGCGCCATGGCTGCTCCCTCCGACGCCGCGTCCGCCGCGACTCCGCCCTCGATCGCTCCCCATTCGATCGCTCATGTCGATGCCAGCGCGCTCGCGGGCCACCGGCTGCAATATTATGATTTCGTGATGGCCGCCTTCGTCGCGGTGCTGCTGCTCTCCAACGTCATCGGCGCCGCCAAGCTGGCGAGCCTGTGGGGCTTCACCTTCGGTGCCGGCATCCTGTTCTTTCCTTTAGGCTATGTGCTGGGCGACGTACTGACGGAAGTCTATGGCTATGCCCGCGCCCGGCGCTGCATCTGGGCCGGCTTCGCCGCGATGCTGTTCATGGCCCTGATGAGCTGGGTGGTCGTCTCGCTGCCCCCGGCGGATGGCTGGGACGGGCAGGCGGCCTATGAGTCGGTCTTTGGCCAGGTGCCGCGGATCGTCTTCGCCTCGATCTTCGCCTTTTGGGCCGGTGAGCTGACCAACAGCTTCGTGCTCGCCAAGATGAAGCTGCTGACCAAAGGCAAGCATCTGTGGACTCGCACTATTGGCTCGACCATCGTCGGGCAGGGCGTTGACAGCCTGCTCTTCTATCCGCTGGCCTTTTATGGCCTATGGTCCACCGATCAGGTGCTGACCGTGATGGTCACCAATTGGGCGCTGAAAGTAGGCTGGGAAGCGGTGCTGACGCCGGTCACCTACCTCGCCGTCAATTTCTTCAAGCGGCGCGAGGGGCTGGACGTCTATGATGAGCAGACCGACTTCACGCCCTTCAAGGCGCAGGTCTGACCAGCCCTGTTAGCCCTCGGCCGGTGAAGGCGCGTCCCGGTTAAGCGACTGGGCATCGGGGAAGCCCGCCGCTGCAAACGGCGCCGGGGGCGGGGCTTCGGCCTCGACGGGCGGCTTGCCTGCGCGCGGCAGCTTGAGGCTGACTGCGTGCAGCAGCATCCGGCCATCCCATGGCGCCCCGGGTGGCGCGGAGGGGTAATAACGGTCGCCCAATATACCGAGGCCAAGGCCGTGCAGGGCATGGGCGCGCAGCTGGTGCGTGCGCCCGGTTTCGGGGCGGAACTGCACGAGCGCGCGGCCATCGCGCGCCTCCAGCAGGCGCCAGCGCGTGACGGCCGGCTTGCCCTTCGGGTCCGGCTGCATCCGCCAGCCATCCTCGCGCGTGCTGGTCTTGCCCAGCGGCAGGTCGATCACGCCTTCGCGCTCCGCTGGCACGCCGTCCAGCACCGCAAGATAGACCTTCTCCACCTCGCGCGCTTCGAAGGCCTGGGTGAAGCGCTTGGCAGCCTTGGGATTACGAGCGAGCAGCAGGCAGCCGCTGGTGTCCCGGTCCAGCCGATGCACCGCCACCGGCCAGCGCTGGAAGCCGAAGGTCAGGCTGTCGAGATGATTTTCCAGGCTCAGCGCGCCGTCGCGCGGGCGGTCGACGGGCAGGCCCGCCGGCTTGTCCAGCACGATGGCCTCGCCATCCATGAAGATCACCCGGTCGGTAAGGGGGGACAGATCGCCCACGGGCGACCCTCTGCGGCTGTTCCGGGGATCATGGGTAAAGGACATGCAGCCTCCCTAGGCGCTATCGCCCGCAGGGGGAAGACGCAGGGAGGGATGGCCTCCATTTACTTGCCATTGGCGGAGGGAGCCGCATTGATTCTCACTCCATTAAGCACGCAAACGGCCCGCGACTCGTGCTTTCAGGCCAGTTTACGTAAAATTAACCTTTTGCGTTCACTCTTCATATGGTTAATAGTTACTGGTGGTTGGATTGAGTGACGAGCAGCTCTCCGGCCAACTGAGCAAAGGGGCTGGTGTATGCGCGTGTTGCTGATCGAAGACGAACCGACGACTGCCAAAGCTATCGAGCTGATGCTGACCACCGAGGGGTTCAACGTCTACACGACCGATCTGGGCGAAGAAGGCCTCGATCTCGGCAAGCTCTACGATTACGATATCATCTGCCTGGACCTGAACCTGCCGGACATGCACGGCTATGACGTGCTCAAGAAGCTCCGCGCATCGCGCGTGCAGACCCCGGTCCTCATTCTCTCCGGCATTGCCGAGATGGACAGCAAGGTCCGCTCCTTCGGCTTCGGTGCAGACGATTACGTCACCAAGCCGTTCCACAAGGAAGAGCTGGTCGCGCGCATCCATGCCGTCGTCCGCCGCTCCAAGGGCCATTCGCAAAGCGTCATCCGCACCGGAAAGCTGTCGGTCAATCTCGACGCCAAGACCGTGGAAGTGGATGGCAATCGCGTCCACCTCACCGGCAAGGAATATGCGATGCTGGAGCTGCTGTCGCTCCGCAAGGGCACCACGCTCACCAAGGAGATGTTCCTCAACCATCTCTATGGCGGCATGGACGAGCCGGAACTCAAGATCATCGACGTGTTCATCTGCAAGCTGCGCAAGAAGCTGAGCCTCGCGTGCAGCGGCGACAATTACATCGAGACCGTCTGGGGCCGCGGCTATGTGCTGCGCGATCCCGACGAGATCATCGACGAACTGGAGACGGCGCAGGTCGCCTGACTTCACGCTGCGAACTGGATTTATGGGAAAGGCGGCGGAGCGATCCGTCGGCCTTTGCTGCGTGGGCCTCGCCGGAACCGGTGGATCAGGACAGGTGTGCAGAAAACGCAGCCGCATGCGGGCACACCATACGCCCCATATACCGGACACGCCCGACCTCCAAAAAACCACCCCGTGCTCCTGCGAAGGCAGGAGCCCAGGGCAGACAAGCACCTCGATTTGGCCTGGCGCACCCCAGGCAGATGCAGTCCCGATGGAATAGCCGCCGCGTCATCTGCGGCCGAAAACGGCATCCGGACAACCCTCCGTTCGTCCTGAGTAGCTGCTGAGCCTGTCGAAGCAGCGTATCGAAGGACTGGCTCATGCGCCGACCCACCGGCAAACGTTGCCTTTCGGCCCACTGCCGCCCCCGATGAGATTCTGCCCTACTCGCTCAACCAATCGGCTGTGATCTCGCCTCGATGCCCCTCCGGCGCCAGCGTGGCCCGCAGGGCTTCCAACAGAGGCGGCAGCGCCTGCGTGAAGGCGTAGGGCGGGTTGACGATATAAAGGCCTGCGCCGTTGTAGATGCCCGGCTGGTCGGCATCGTACAACCAGTGATCCACCTGCAAGAATTTCGGGATGCCGAGCTTGCGGAGTTGCCCACTCCAACGTTGATGCGTGGCGCGGTCTTTGAGCGGGTACCAGATCACCGTCACGCCATGCGCCCATTTGCGGTGAGCGGCGGCGAGGGTGGCGGTGATGCGGGCGCGTTCGTCCGTTTGCTCATAGGGCGGGTCGACCACAACCACGCCGCGCGCGGTGCGGGGCGGCACCATCGCCAGCCAAAGCTCGTAGGCATCGCGCTCGTGCACGGCGGCGGACGTGCCGCGCATTACGCCGCGCAGGGAGTAAGCGTCTTCGGGATGTTTTTCGTTGAGGATCAGCAAATCCTGCGGGCGCAGAAGCTGCGCCAGAATCTGCGGCGATCCGGGGTAGAGGCGCGGCTCGGCTCCCACGTTCACCGCCTGCACGGCGGCGCGATAGTCGCTCAGCAAGGGGTTAGGATCGGCAAAGGCGCGCAGCACGCCGTTCATGGCCTCGCCGGTGCGTTGGGCCTGCTCGCTGCCAAGGTCGTACAGCCCGCAGCCGGCATGGGTATCGATCAGGGTCAGGGCGCCCGGCTTCTGCTGCAAGGCGCGGACAAGGGCGATCAGCAGGCTGTGCTTCACGACATCGGCGCTGTTGCCGGCATGGAAGGAATGGCGGTAATTCATGGTGATTCAAATTCCTGACACGCGCTGCCGGGCGGACGCGCTAGGCGACCGACAAGGCGCTCGTAGAGCGTGAGCGGAAGCCTTTAAAGCACTTGCGCGCGGCCTCAACCCCGTGGCGATGGCACCATCGGTGCGATTGCATCATGTGCTCAGAACAGACGCGCCGTTCGTGTCGAGCCCTTCGACTGCCCACAGGCGAGCGCTCGGGATGAACTTCAGCCTTTGGCTGAAGTCGAGACACGCGAGGCCTGTGCCAACCGTGTCTCGACTTCGCTCGACACGAACGGAGCGGTGGGGAGCCGTAGGTGACGGGAAGCGAGGGCAGTCCGGCTGCACTCATCGCAATGTCTGCGTTGTGCCTGACGGAGCCGACCTAGCCCCCCGATTTACCGGTGGAGAGAAACCACCGCTCCGTGCCCTCAAGTCCGGCCGCTGTCAGCACGCCGGACTTGTACGCGCCGGTGTCGATTCCCATCCGGTTTTCGCGCTGCTCGACCGCCTCGGTAATCGAGTGGCCATGGACGATGAAATAATCGTGCGGTTCGTCGTAGAACAGGAATTCCTCGCGGATCCAGCGCAGGTCCTTTTCGTCCTGCTCGTCCAGCGGCACTTCGGGCCGGACCCCGGCGTGGACGAAGGCGTAATTGCCGATGATCGCCTTATCCGTCAGCCCGGCGAGGAAGGCGCGATGCGTATCCGGCACCGCGCTCGTCAGCCAGTCGCGCAGTTCGCCCAGCGTCATTGTGTCGAGATCGGCCTCGCTGGCGCCATAGGAGAGGAGGGTCTCGCGGCCGCCGATGCGGGTGAGGAAGCGCAGCGCGCTCTCATCGCCCTCTACGGCCATCGCGAATACTTCCTCATGATTGCCGCGCAGGCAGAGGATGTTTGGCCACCAGTCGCGAAGTTGCAGCACATAGTCGATCACGCCCCTGCTGTCCTGCCCGCGGTCGACATAATCGCCCAGGAACACCAGTTGCGTGCTGCCGGTCGGGCCACGGCTATGGTCGTCGGCCGCGATCAGATCGATGAGTTCGAGCAGCAGATCCAGCCGGCCATGAATGTCGCCGATCGCATAGACGCGGCGGCCCTCGCCCAGGTCTGGCGCATGGGTCAGAGGTTCAGGCTTTGACTTGGATTTGAAGAGGCCAAACATGTGCCTCTCCATATAAAGCGAGCGGGAGCGATCCGGCCAGCGCAATCGTGCTTAGCAAAAGCTTTCCGGCGACATGCCAGCACGGTTAGAGCTTGGGCAGTGTCACGCCGCGCTGGCCCATATATTTGCCGGCGCGGTCGGCATAGCTCGTCTCGCACGGCTCATTGCCTTCCAGGAACAGGAACTGGCAGGCGCCTTCATTGGCGTAGATCTTGGCGGGCAGCGGCGTGGTGTTGGAAAATTCCAGCGTCACATGGCCTTCCCAACCTGGCTCCAGCGGCGTTACGTTCACGATGATGCCGCAGCGCGCATAAGTGGATTTGCCGAGGCAGATCACCAGCACATCGCGCGGAATGCGGAAATATTCCACGGTCCGCGCCAGCGCGAAGCTGTTGGGCGGGATGATGCACACGTCCGTCTTGCGGTCGACGAAGCTGTTGGCGGCGAAGTCCTTGGGGTCCACCACGGCGCTGTCGACATTGGTGAAGATCTTGAAATCCTCGGCCACCCGCGCGTCATAGCCATAAGAGGAGAGGCCATAGCTGATGCAGCCCTCGCGCCGCTGGCTTTCCACGAACGGCTCGATCATGCCGTTTTCCTGCGCCTGACGGCGAATCCATTTGTCGGAGAGTATGGCCATGGGGGCGTTGCTAATCGCTCGCCGCGCCGAATGCCAGAGGCGATGATATGGTGGGGATCAGCCCGGGCCGATGCCGAGATTGGCCGGGCCGAAGGCGTGCGGCAGCAACGCGTCGAGCGTGAGGCGCAGCACGGCGGCGCCATCGGGCGTGGCGCACAGGATCGCGAGCGGGCGTCCGCCCATATCCTGCGCTTCCTTGATGATCTGCCGGCAGCGGCCACAAGGCGTGATGATGCCGCCATCCCCGCCGCCCATGGCTCCGCCCGTCACAGCAATCGCTACAATGTCCCGCAGCCGCCCCTGCGCATTGGCAGCAGCGATGGCCACGGTTTCGGCGCAGAGCGACAGGCCGTAGCTCGCATTCTCGAAATTGGCGCCGGTGAGGATCGTCCCGTCGGTCAGTCGTAGCGCCGCGCCGACTGCAAAGCGGCTGTAGGGCGCATGGGCCTGCGCCATGGCGCCCCGCGCAGCGTCGATCAGCGTGCGCTCGTCGGGGGTCGGCGTTGCCGGGTCTTGTCGGGTCGCTTCATCGCTCATTGCCGCACCGCATTCCATTCGATCGGCCCCTCGATGCCGTTGACCCGCTTCCAGGTCGAGGCGGTCCACATCGTCCAGGGACGCGTGGTGTAATCGGGCACGAAGAAGTCGCCGTCCACCCACAAGGTGCGGTTGATGCCACCGGCTACATCATAGGCCGCCTCGAATTCGCGGCTGGTGCGGATCACGGCGGGCTTGGCGGCGTGGGTTTCGATCTGGTTGAGGAAGGTGTTCAGCTCGGCGAGCAGCGTATCGCGGTTGGGCCGCGCCGTGCAGGGCAGGTCGAAGCCCATTTCCACCACCGGCGGCAGCATCTGTGGGTCGCGCGGGACGGTGGCGATGAACCGCGTGGCCTGCGCCGAGGCGCTGCTGCACAGATCATAACGATGGATGGCGCCGTGGCGCATGTCGTTGGCGACCGCGCCGGCGAGATAATCATTAAAGGCGCTGTCCCGCCCGCGCGCGCCATCGGTGGCGCGCAGATAGACGAAGTCGGCACCTGCCGCGCGGGCCATCCGCCAGTTGATCGCGCCGCTCTGGGCGCTCAGCGTGATGCCTTGCACGGGGAAATATTTGGCAGAGGGCGTCCAGCTGCGGGCGAGCATGAAGAGGCCCGCCACCAGTCCGCCGCCGATCACCAGCAGCAGCATGAAGAGGCGCAGCGGCGTCACCTTGATCCGCCGGCGCCGGGCGCCCGGAGCGCTGGTCATGCGCTTGGCCTTGGTAGTGCTCATGTCTTTTCGTCAGTCCTGTTATGCGCGGATATGCAGCACGCAGATCAGCGTGAACAGCCGCCGCGCGGTATCGAAGTCCACGTCGATCTTCCCCTCCAGCCGCCCGCGCAGCAATTCGGCGGCATCGTTGTGGACAGCGCGCCGGGCCATGTCGACGGTTTCGATCTGGCTCGGCGTCGCCTGGCGGATCGCCTGATAATAGCTCTCCGTAATCGCGAAATAGTCCCGGATCGCGCGCCGCAGGCTGGCGAGGCCGAGGATGATCGCTTCCAGCGCGCTGTCATCCGTGCGCCGCAGTTCGATCACCAGCCGCCCGTCCGCCACGCGCAGAAACACTCGATAAGGGCCGGCATAGCCGTCCTCATGCTGGCGCACCGGCGCGAAATGATTGTCTTCCAGCAGGTCGAAGATCGCGATCCGTCGTTCCTGCTCCACATCCGCGCTGCGCCACAATATCGTCTTCTCGTCGAGCACGATGTCGATGATGCGGGGATCGGCCATGGTCCCTTGCTTCCCTAGGCGCGTGGGCCAGCGGCGGCAAGAGCGTGGGGCAGAGGAGAGGCGGGCAGGCCCCGCGAACGCAGAGCCTCAGGCGGGCTTAGCGCCCTCGTGCCGGGGCATCGGCCAGATCAGGCCGATGAACGGCAGAACCAGCATCGCCAGACCGGAGAACAGCAGCGCGCTGGCAACGCCATGGGCCTGCGCCACATGGCCCCACAGCCAGCTCCCCAGCGCGATCCCGCCGAAGGTGAGGCTGCTCACCATGGCGGTAATGCGCCCGATAAGCGGGGCGGGCGACCACATCTGGCCGGCGACGGCAAAGCCGGAGAGCGCCTGCACCCAGCCGGCGCCGCCCAGCACAAGCAGTACGAGCGTGGGCACCAGCCCGATGCCGAGCGCGACGCACACGCACACCGCGCCATAAAGCAGGCCGGCGCCCCGGATGATCGCCTCGCTGGAGAAGCGTTGGCGGAACCAGGTGCTGCTCGCCGCGCCGATCACGGCCCCAAGGCCGAGTGCGCCGAGCAGCAGGCCGAAGGTCATCGATCCCTGGCCGAGCATCTGTGTTGCGACCAGTGGCATCAGCGCCCAGGCGGCGCTGCCGGCGAGCGTGAAGCTGATGGCGCGGACCAGCACGGTGCGGATCGCCGGGGAGCCGAGCGCGAAGCGGAAGCCCTCGCCGATCACCGTCAGCAGCGGGCGCCTTGTGGCCGGCGCTGGCGGCGCGGTGCGCCAGCGCAGCAGAATGACGATGACCATCAGATAGGAGAGGGCATTGACGACGAAGGCGGCCTTCGCGCCGCCCAGTGCGACGACACCGCCGCCGATGGCCGGGCCAAGGCTGCGCGCGATGTTGAAGGCGAGGATGTTGAGCGCGACGCCCGCGGCCAGTTCGTTGCGCGGCACGATGCTGCCGATGGAGGAGGCCAGCGCCGGATTGAAGCAGGCCACGCCGCAGGCGAGAAGGGCGGTGAGGCCGATGAGCAGCCCCGGCGGTGTCGTGCCAACAAAGGCGAGCGCCGCCAGCAGGACGGAAAGCGAGACCATGCCGGTCTGCGCGCCCAGCATCACCAGTCGCTTGTCGAACATGTCTGCCCACGCGCCGGCCGGCAGGGCCAGTAGCATGATCGGCAGATTGGTCGCGCTCTGGACGAGGGCGATGACGTCAGCCGGCTGGCCGGTGATGGTGAGTTGCCAGGCGGCGCCCACGGACTGGATGGCATTGCCGAAGTGCGAGAACAGGCTGCCGAGCAGGATCAGCAGGAAGGTCCGGTGGCGCAAGGGAGAAAAGGTGCCGCCGCTCATAGCCGTTGGTCCCTTGTCTGCTGCGCGCTCATCATGCTGGTCCCCTCCGTGCTGTCGCGATCATTGATCCGTCACACGGTTTCGCCCTAGGCGCGTCGTTCTCGCCCGGCAAGACTGATGCGGCGGCGCGTTGGTGATGGGCAAGCAGGCGGGTGACGGGCCGACCAAAAGCGGCTAACCGCGCCGACGATGACGGGCGTCCTGATCATAATCGCGGCCTTCGCCACCGCGTTTCTTTCCGGCATCTTCGGTATGGCGGGGGGATTGCTGCTGATGGGCATCCTCGCCTTCCTGCTGCCGGTGTCGGCGGCGTTCGTTACGCATGGCATCCTCCAGCTTGTCGCCAATGGCTGGCGGGCGGTGGTGCATCGCGAGCATGTCGTCTGGCCGATCATGCGCACTTATGCACTGGGCGTTTTTGCTGCAGGTGCGGTGGTCGCGATGATCGGCTTCTCGCCCTCGCGACCCTTGCTGTTCCTGCTGCTCGGGTTGGTGCCGCTGGTCGTCTGGCTGCCCCGCTGCTGGATCGCTCTCGATGCATCCCGGCCCTCCCATGCCTTCCTTGCCGGGTTCACCGTGTCAGGCCTTAACCTGACGGCGGGCGTTGCCGGCCCGATGATGGACGTGTTCTTCGTCCGCACCCCGCTGACCCGCCACCAGATCGTCTCGACCAAGGCGGCGGGGCAGGTTTTCAGCCATATCGCGAAGATTGGCGTCTTTGGTATGCCCATGTTGCTTGCCGGTCGGAGTGCCATGCCGCCCTGGTGGGTGTTCGCCATCGCCGTGCCGCTGTCCATGGTCGGCACGATGCTTGGCGGGCGACTGCTGGATCGGATCAGTGACGGCCACTTCCGGCGCTATACGGCATGGATCGTCACCGCGATTGGCATGCTCTACATCGGGAAGGCGGTGATGGAATGGCTCTGACTGAACCGGCCACATTGGGCGATGCCTGCGTTGCCGTATTGCGCTGCAGCAATCCGCGCGAGAAGGTGATGGCGGCACGCAAGGCGGCGCGGGACTGGCGGCTTGGGCGCCTCGCGCACCGGTTCGATACGCCCCCGCCAGACCGGCCCGGCCGGCCCGAGCGCCCTGAGCTTCTGCCGCCAAACCGCATGCCAAAGCGCGGCAAGGGGGGCTCGGAGCGCGCCCGCATCGCGATGATTCACGCGCTGGCGCATATCGAATTCGTCGCCATCGATCTGGCGTTCGATCTCATCGCACGCTTTGGCGCGGACTTCCCGCCCGACTTTGCCGACGACTGGCTGCGTGTCGGCGCAGACGAGGCGATGCATTTCGCCCTACTTGCGCGCCGGCTGGAGGAACTGGGCAGCGCCTATGGCGATCTGCCTGCCCATGATGGTCTGTGGGAGGCCGCGATCGAAACCGCGCATGACGTCGCGGCCCGCCTCGCCATCGTGCCGATGGTGCTGGAAGCGCGGGCGCTGGACATCACCCCGGAAACCATCGTGCGGTTCAGGCATTTCAACGATGAGCGGACCGCGCGGATGCTGACCCGAATCGTTGACGACGAAATTCGTCATGTCGGCGCAGGGACGAAGTGGTTTTTTTGGTCGATGAATCGATCCGGCGCAAACCCGCAGGAAAGCTACCAAATGTTGGTTCGGCGCCACTGTCGCGGTGCGGTTAAGCCGCCGTTCAACGACTCAGCGCGGAGTCAGGCCGGTTTGACGCGCGATTTCTACCTGCCTCTTGCGCCTTAACCCGTTCTTCGCTCGAAAAGCCCCAGCCGGTTCACATGAGCCGGAAACACAAAAACATTGAGGGGTCGGTCACGGCCCATCAAGGGGTCCAAATGATCGATTCGAGCGCTATGACCTTCGCCAAAGAGGGTGTCCTCAAATCTGCCGCGAAGGTTCTGGCGATTGCCGGTCTGATGGTTGCCTCTCCTGCTCTGGCCGATGCCGGCCACGACGCCCAGTTCGCCTCGCTCTTCTCGGCGATGGTCCAGATGGAGCAGTCCACCGAGCAGAGCACGGACAGCAAGGCCTCCATCCCGTCGCGCCAGCCGGTCGACGATGTGCGTCTCACCTCTTCTTTCGGTACTCGCAGCGATCCGTTCAACGGCCGCGCTCGCATGCATCAGGGCATCGACATTCCCGGCCCGATCGGCACGCCGATCTATGCGACGGCCGATGGTGTCGTGCGCCGCTCGCAGTGGGTGAACGGCTATGGCAATCTCGTCGAGATCAACCATGGCAATGGCCTCGAGACCCGCTACGGCCACATGTCCAAGCTGATCGCCCAGCCCAATGAGCGCGTCCGTCGCGGCCAGCTCATCGGCCTGATGGGCTCCACCGGTCGCTCGACTGGCAGCCACCTTCACTATGAAGTCCGCATCGCCGGCAGCGCCGTGAACCCGATGCCCTATCTGGAAGGCACCAATTACGAGCTGGCTCTGGCCGAGGCCAAGGAGCACAGCGATCGTCAGGTCGCCATGGGTGGCCCGGAAGCCAACCGCCCCACCGACAACCGCGATCGTTGATCGCCGCTCGCCCGCTCGGGTGAGCAGGCTGTCCTGAGTTTCTTTCTCCATCGTCAAGCGCGGCGCGGCTCCCTTGCGGGCCGCCGCTTGCCGTTGCGGCGTGTGCGCCCTATCTAGCAGCCATGGATATCAGCCTCTCTCCCACCGCCGCCGCGCGGGTCGCCTGGATCGCCCAGCGCCAGAGCAAGCCGGCCATTCTCCGCCTCGCGGTGGAAGGCGGGGGGTGCTCCGGCTTCCAGTATCGCTTCGGCTTGGCCGATGCGCCCGAGGCGGACGATGTTATGGTCGAGACGGACGGCGTGAAGTTGGTCGTCGATTCCATGAGCCTCGATCTGGTGCGCGGCTGCGTGGTTGATTTTGTGGACAATCTCGGTGGTGCGGCTTTCAAGGTTGAAAATCCCAATGCCACCGCCGGCTGCGGCTGCGGAACCAGCTTCTCGGTCTGACTTTCTGGGCGTTTGCGCCGGGACGCGCTTGTCGAAGCGCCCCGCTTCTCCCTAAGACGGACCCTCACTGGCAGGTGCCGGCAAAAGGGCTTTAGTTCATGCGGATCGCGACCTTCAATATCAACGGCATCAAGGCGCGGCTGCCGCGTCTGGTCGAGTGGCTGACGGAAACCCAGCCGGACGTCGCCTGCCTGCAGGAAATCAAGACGCAGGATGAAGGCTTCCCGATCAAGGATATCGAAGATGCCGGCTATGGCGCCATCTGGCACGGCCAGAAGGGCTTTAACGGCGTCGCGATCTTGGCGAAGGGCGCCACCCCGCAGGAAGTGACGCGCGGGCTCGAGGGAGAGCCGGAAGACGAGCACAGCCGCTACATCGAGGCGGATGTGAACGGCGTGCGCATCGCTTCCATCTATCTGCCCAATGGCAATCCGGTGCCCGGCCCCAAATTCGAGTACAAGCTGCGCTGGATGGCCCGGCTGCGCGCCCGTGCGGCGCAGATCTGGGCGGAGGAAGTGCCTGCCGTGCTGGCCGGGGACTACAACGTCATACCGTTCGATCGCGACGTCTGGTCGCCACCCGCCATGGCCAGCGACGCACTGATGCAGCCGGAGAGCCGCGCCGCCTACAAGACCCTGCTCAACGACGGCTGGACCGATGCGCTGGCCGCGCGCCATCCGCTCGGCGGCGTGTGGACCTTCTGGGATTATCAAGCCGGCGCCTGGCAACGCGATGCAGGCTTCCGCATCGATCATCTGCTGCTCTCGCCCACTGCTGCCGACCGGCTGGTCGATGCGCAGGTGGACAAGGCCTATCGCGGGCGGGAGAAAGCCAGCGATCACGCCCCGGTCTGGGTCCGCCTGAAGGACTGACGGCGCCCTTTCCAACCAGATGCCCAATTCAGGAGCCAGGAGTCGACGCGCGATGAAGGCCTTTGCTTATGACGCCGCCCACCCGCTGACGGACTTCGCGCTCACCCTGCGCGACCTGCCCGATCCGGTGCCCGGCCCACAGGATCTGCTGGTCCGGGTCGAGGCGTTCGCGCTCAATCCGGTCGATACCAAGATCCGCCAGCGCCGCGGCGGCACGGCGAATGCGCCGGTCGTGCTCGGTTGGGATGCTGCCGGCATCGTCGAGGCCGTTGGCGCGCAGGTGCAGGGCTTTGCGGTTGGTGATGCCGTCTATTATGCCGGCGATCTCAACCGACCGGGCAGCTATGCCCGTCTGCAAGCGGTCGATCACCGCCTTGTCGCGCACAAGCCCGCGAGCCTCGATTTCGCCGATGCCGCCGCCCTGCCGCTGACCGCGCTCACCGCCTATGAGGCGATGCTGGAGCGCGGGATCGTCTATGATGCGGACAGCCGCGTGCTGATCATCGGCGGGGCAGGGGGCGTCGGCTCGATGGCGATCCAACTGCTCAAGGCGCTGACCCCCGCCACCGTCATCGCCACCGCATCCCGGCAGGAGACGGTCGCCTTCGCGCAGCTTATGGGCGCCGACCATGTCATCGGCCGGGATGTGCAGCGCGAACTGGCGGGGCTCGGCCTGCATGATCTCCATGCCATCTTCAGCACCACGCATACCGATGCCTATCTGCCGGTCATCCCCACGCTGTTGCGCCCCTTTGGCCATCTCATGGTCATCGACGATCCCGCCGCGCTGGACATCTTGCCGTTCAAGCAGAAGGCGCTCTCGGTCCACTGGGAGTTCATGTTCGCCAAGTCGATCAACGGCTTTCGCATGGCCGAGCAGCAGGCGGTTTTGCGGCAGGTGGCGGCGCTGGTCGATGCGGGCACGCTGGTTTCCACCCGCACCCGAACGCTCACCGCCAGTGTCGACACGCTGCGCGAGGCGCACGCCGCGCTGGAGGCCGGTGCGCTGATCGGCAAGACCGTCATGCGCTGGGATTGAGCCATTTTACGTCGGTTTGATGCCTCTTTTCGTCGCCCGGTCTGTTATAGAGGGTGAGCTTGAACAGGGAGCATGGATCGATGGATGACAGGTCGAAGCCTTGGCTGACCGGTGAGTCTCCCGCACGGGGCGGCAAGCGCCACGCGCCCGCCACGGTGCGCAACCGCGATGCCATCGCCCAATTGCTCGCGCAGACCTTGCCGGCCACCGGGCTCGTGCTGGAGATCGCCAGCGGCTCCGGCGAACATGCCGTGCATTTCGCGCGCTGCTTCCCTGCCTTGCGCTGGCTGCCGAGCGACCCTGACCCGGTCGCGCGCGCCTCGATCACCGCCTGGGCGGATGAGGTCGCGCTGCCCAATCTCGCTCCGCCGCTGCAGATCGACGCTGCCGATCCCGAGGCGTGGCCGATCGGCGAGGCGGACGCGATCCTGTGCATCAACATGGTGCATATCTCGCCTTGGGCTGCAACGCTCGGCCTGCTCCACGGCGCGGCGATGCTGTTGCCGGAAGGCGCGCCGCTCTTTCTTTACGGCCCCTATTTCCGCCGCGAGGCGGAGACGGCCCCAAGCAATCTCGCTTTCGATGAGTCGCTGCGCGCGCGCGACCCCGCCTGGGGCCTGCGCTGGGTGCACGATGTCGAGGCGGCGGCGGCGTCCGAGGGCTTCGAGCTGAAGCGCGTCGTCGAGATGCCGGCCAATAATCTCAGCCTGATCTTCCGGCGCGGTCCTCATCCGGGCTGACGGTGAGCGCGCGGCGCACATGCTCGCGCCAGGCGATGTAGAGTCCGCTCGCTGCGATCAGCCCGGCTCCCACCCAGATGGAGGGTTCCGGCCAGTAGGACCAGAGCAGCCAGCCGGCCAGCGTGGCCCAGATCATCTGGCTGTAATCCATGGGGATGACGATGGAGACCGGCCCGTAGCGCAGGGCCGAGGTCATGAACAATTGCGCCGCCCCGCCGGTCAGCCCCAAGCCGATGAACAGCGTCCATGCGACGGGATCATGGCTTTGCCCGTACCAGATCAGCATCAGCCCAAGCGGCGGCAGCGAGAGCAGGGTGAACCAGAAGACGATGATCGGCGCCGACTCGCGCTTGCCAAGATCGCGCAGCACGATGGCGACGAGCGCCGTCACCATTGCCCCGCCGAGCGCCACAAACACGCCGGCGGAGGCGAAATTGGCGGAGTCCGGATGGGTCATGATGACCACGCCGACAAAGCCGAGCAGCACCGCGCTCCAGCGGTGGATGCCGGTCTGTTCGCGCAGCAATAGCGCCGAAAGGATTGTGGCGAAGATCGGCATGGTAAAGCCGATGGAGGTCGCTTCCGCCAGCGGCAGCAATGCGACCGCGCCGAAGTTGAGCAACATGCCGATCATGCCGAGGCTGGTGCGAGTGATGTGGGTGCGCATCGGTGCCTTGGGCAGCAGGGCCGTGCCCATCAGTGCGACCGCCCAGAGCGCCGCGACGGGGAAGGCAAAGAGCTGCCGGTAGAACACCACTTCGGCCAGATTGGCGCCGCGCTCGATCAGCAGCTTGCCGATGGCGTAGGTCGCGCCGATCATCATCATCGCCAGCAGCCGCAGCATGATCGCGAACAGGGGCCGGTCGCGGCGTGCGGGCGCGGAGGGGGCCTCGGCAGCGGCGGCGCTGCTCATGCCAGCGTGCGCCGCCGCGCGCGAGCGCCGCTCAGACTGTCCCACACGAACAGTGCGAGGGCGACCCAGATCAGTAGGAAGCTGCCCCAGCGCCCGGCGGACATCGGCTCGCCGAACAGGAATACCCCGCACAGGAACTGCAGCGAGGGAGCGATATACTGCATCAGCCCGAGCGTCACGAGCGGCAGGGCGCGCGCGGAAATAGCGAACAGGATCAGCGGCACGGAGGTGAGCGCCCCGGTGCCGATCAGGCCGAGCGTCACCCAGCGATCCTCACCGAAGGCCAGGGTGCCCTGCGCGGCATAAAAGCTCACCAGCGCGAGGGCCGGGGCGCACAGCACCAGCGTCTCCACCGCCAGACCCGAGGTCGAGGGCACCGGCGTCAGCTTGCGGACGAGCCCATAAAAGGCAAAGCTGATCGCCAGCGCGAGGCTGATCCAGAGAGTCTGCCACTCGCCGATGGCGAGCAGCGCGACGCCCACTGCCGCGATGCCGATGGCGACAGCCTGCCGGCGGCGCAGCACTTCCTTGAGCACCAGCGTGCCGAGCAGCACATTGACCAGCGGGTTGAGGAAATAGCCAAGGCTCGCCGCCACGACATGGTCGGTATCCACCGCCCAGATATAGACCAGCCAATTGATGCCGATGAGCACCGCGCTCAGCGCCAGCGCGGCGAGAATGCGCGGCTGGCTGAAGATCGCGACGAAAGCGCGATATTGCCGCATCGCCGCCAGCACGATGGCGAGGAAGGCGACGGACCAGATCACCCGATGCGCCACGATCTCGAAAGGAGAGACATGGCCGAGCAGCTTGAAATAAAGCGGCATCAGGCCCCAGATCGCATAGGCGCCGACGCCGGCGAGCAGGCCCGCGCGCCGTTCGGCCGCCTGTTCGGCATCCGCGATGTCGGTGGGTTGGCTGCTCATATTGCCGCTCTCGTTCAGAAAATTCCACCGCCGGCCCACAGGCGCAACGTGCCGAAGGCGGCGACGGCGAGGCAGAAATTGCGCGCGCCACTGCCCGCCGCGAACTGGCCGATCAGCGCCCCGAACAGGGCCATCGGCACAATCACCCAATTGGCCCAGCCAAGGCCGGGGATGATCGCGGGAATGGCAAGAATCAGCGCGACCGCGCCGATCAGAATGGAGAGCAGCGAAAGCATCCCCATCCCATGAGCCTGACCGGGGATATTGGCAAGTGCAGGGGGCACGAGAGACTTGAGGTGTTTGCAGTCTCAGGCGCAGACACGTCAATTTGGAATGATGAATATCAAAAAATATTCCAAATAGGTTTTAGATCGGCGGTTAGTCCGTGCCCTGAATCAGCGGCTTCACCCAATCCAGCGCCGTCTCCGCGAAGAAATGGCGACCCGGCACCACCCAGCTCGTATCGTCCAGCGTGCCCGGTTTGAGCGTCTGCATGCCTTCATGTCTATGACGGCGATGGACCAGCCGCGATCCGCAGTCGGCGCAGAATAGGCAGTCGAGCCGATGGCCGGAGTCGGTGTTGCGCGTCCAGATCGCCGGCGTCCCCTGCGTGAACGCCAGGCTCTCGATAGCTACCCCCATGGAGAGCCCAAAGGCGCTGCCGCTCTGCTTGCGGCACAGGCTGCAATGGCACGCCCAGATGCCCAGCGGCGGCGCGCTCAGTTCATAGCGCACCGCGCCGCACTGGCACCCGCCGCTCTGGGGAAAGCGTACGTCGGAAAAGCGCGTTGTGTCTGCCTGGCCCATGGCTCTGCTCCTCTCGTCTTGCCGCGCGCGTCAGCCGCCGTTCAGCCGCCCCGGTTCAGGCGTCGGGACGAAGGCCTTGAGCGTCAGGCGCGGTTCTGGACTTTTTTGCCGATCCTGACTTAGGGCGCAGATGATTAGAATGGCAATGATTCGGACGGAGGGATTTTCTGTGACACGCGCAAACGCCGCCAAGATGTGGAGCATATCAGCGATTGCCGCCCTGCTCGCCGCAGCACCGCTCGCCCTGATTCCGGCGCAGGCAGCTGATGCACCCGCCGGTGATCCTGCCCATGGCAAGCAGGTGTTCGAGAGCACCATATGCGGCGCCTGTCACACGCTGGCCGCAGCTGATGCCAGCGGCCCCATCGGCCCCTCGCTGGATGGCAATGCCAACCTCACCCACGCGCTGATCGTCGAGCGCGTCACGAAGGGTGCCGGCGCCATGCCCGGCTATGAGGGCCAGCTGAGCGAGAAGGACATCAACGACGTCGCCACTTATGTGATGAGCGTGGCGGCAAAACCGCAATAAGCTGCGGGATCGGCGGGCCTCAGTCCGCCGGTCGCGGCACCACGCGGCGCAGAGTATCGGTCGGAGCCAAGGCTGTATGCCCTCGGCTCCGTCCTGCTGGTCAAGGGGGGAGGGAACACTCCCCGGTACTGAACGACCAGCGGAGTATTCATGCGTCATTTCCTGCTTGCTTCCACCTGCGCCTTCGCTCTTGCCAGTGCGGCGTCAGCGGAAACCTCGATCACGACCAAGCGGACCACCGCAATCGCGACGGCCACAGCCAACAATGGCGCGGCCGACGATATCAAGATCGGCTCGGCCGGGTCGATCGAACTGACCGGTGCGGGCAGCGTTGCGGTCACGGTCAACAGTGCCAACAAGATCACCAATGAAGGCACGATCCAGATCAGCAATGCGGACAATGCCGCGGGCATCGTCGCCAATGCCGGCACGTCGGGCGGCATCGTCCACAGCGGCAAGATCATCATCGATGAGAGCTACGCGCCCACCGACGGCGATAATGATGGCGATCTCGACGGGCCGTTCGCGGTCGGCACCGGGCGCCACGGCATCCGCACCTTGGGCGCCTATTCCGGCCCCATCACCGTGGCGCGCGGTGCCACGATCCAGGTCGAGGGCAATGATTCCTTCGGCATCCGGCTCGGCGGTCCGCTCACCGGCGCCTTCTCGCACGATGGCACCAGCAGCGTGCTGGGCGATCATGCGATCGGCGTGCAGGCCGGAGACATCAGCGGCAATGTCCGCCTTGCCGGCACGGTCGGCGCGCAGGGCGTCAATGCGGTCGGCGCGGCATTTCTCGGCAATGTCGGCGGCACGCTGACCATTCAGGGCGCGATCAGCGCCACGGGCTATCGCTACACCACGCCGCCGTCAGACCCCTCCAAGCTGGATGCGGACGATCTGCTGCAGGGCGGCTCGGCGGTCATCGTGGAAGGCAATGTCGCGGGCGGCATCATCCTTGCCGTACCCCCCAAAGACAGCAGCACCACCGATGATGATGAAGACAAGGACGGCATCAAGGACAGCGAGGAAGGCTCTGCCGTCGTGCGCTCTTATGGCGCGGCACCGGCGATGCGGATCGGCGCGGCCGGGCGCGATATCGCCATCGGTGCGGTGCCGGCGACGGGCAGCGGCTACGGCCTGATCATCGACGGCACCGTGTCCGGCAGCGGCCTCTACACCGGCGTGCAGGGCAATGGCCTGCTCGTCGGCGGCCAGGGTGGCGCCGTGACCATCGCCGGAGGCATCGGTATCAGTGGCAGCGTCGAGGCCTCCGCCCGCGATGCTTCGGCGACGGCCCTGCGCCTCGGCGCCGGGGCATCGACGCCGCTGCTGCACGTCACCGGCAAGGTCGAGGCGACCGGCACCAGCAAGGATGGCGCGACGGCGACCGCCGTACGCGTCGATGCCGGCGCCAGCCTGCCGACCCTGCGCAATGCCGGCACGATCAAGGCGACGACCGGCGAGGCCGGCAGCGCGGTCGCCATCATCGATGCCTCGGGCGGGCTGACGCTCATCGAGAATAGCGGCGCCATCTCGGCGACCGGCGCCAAGGCGGATTCGGGCCGTAACATCGCTATCGATCTCACCGCCAACGGCAGCGGCGTGACCGTCAAGCAGACCGAGGTCGCCGCCAGCGCTACCGCGCCCAACATTGTGGGCGACGTCCGGTTCGGCAGCGGCAATGACCTCTTTGACATCGCGGACGGCACGGTCACCGGCAACACCAGCTTCGGCGCCGGAGCCGACACGCTCCAACTACGCGGCGATGCGGTCTACACCGGCAATGTCGCCTTCGGCACCGGCACGAGCACGATGAGCCTTGCCGGCACGTCGCGCTTCAAGGGAACGACCGATTTCGGCGGCACCGCGAGCACGCTCTCGATTGGCGGTACCGCCGTCTATTCCGGCACCTTTGCCAATGCCGGCCAACTGGCGCTCAGCCTTGCGGGCGGTGCACTCGATCTCACGGGCCCGGCGCAGATCGGCAGCCTGGCCGTGACCGACAAGGGCGCGCTCGGCATCACGCTGGGGGCGGCCGGCAACAGCACGGCCTATCTCTCGGTCGCCGGCACCGCGAGCTTCGCGGCGGACTCGCGGCTGGTGCTGCGGGTCAGCGATATCGAGAATGCAGTGGGCAATCATCTGGTGCTGACCGCCGGCACGCTCACAGGCGCCGGCAACCTCAATGCCGAAACCGCGCTAGTGCCCTATCTCTACAAGGCGACGCTCAGCAGCAGCGCCAACACGCTCAGCGTGACCCTCGGCCGCAAGACCACTGCGGACCTAGGCCTCAACCGCTCGGAGGCTGCGGCCTTCGATGCGATCTATGTCGCCCTCTCCAAGGACGAACGGGTGGAAACCGCCTTCCTCGGCATCACCGATGGCGAGGACTTCCGCACCAGCCTGCGCCAGCTCCTGCCGGATCATGCCGGCGGGACCTTCCAGGTCGTCACCCAAGGATCGCGCACCTTCGGGCGGATGCTGGATGACCCCACCGGCCCGTTCAAGGATGAAGGCAAATGGGGCTACTGGATCAACCAGCTCGTCTGGGGCGTCGAAAAGGGGCGCGGCGACACGGCGGCGTATGAGACCTCCGGCTGGGGCTTTGGCGGCGGCGCCGAAATCAAGACCGGCCTTGGCAGCTTCGGCACGTCGGTAGCCTATCTGTGGGGCCGCAATCGCGATGGCGACACGGCCAATCAGGTGACCGCCAACCAGATCGAGGTCGCCGGCTACTGGCGCCTGAAGACCGGGCGCTTGCGGGCGACGGCGCGCGGGTCGGTCGGCTTTGTCGATCTGGATGGCAAGCGTAGCTTCGACGGGCTGAAGGATGGCACCGCCACCACGCTGACCGCCAATAGCGATCGCAATGCCCGGCTCTATTCGGCCATGGGCACGCTCTCCTACGACTGGGTGTCGCAGGGCGGAATCTCCTTCCGCCCGGTCGTGTCGCTCGATTATTTCCGGCTGAAGGAGAATGGCTACACCGAGACGGGCGGCGGCGATGCCATGAACCTCATCGTGCGCTCGCGGACCAGCGACGAGCTGGCGGTCACCGGCACCGCAGTGCTGGGCATCGACATGGGCGGCCAGGATGAGTGGTCCGGCTGGTCCCGGCTGGAGGTAGAGGCCGGTCGTCGCGAGATCGTGAGCGGCAATCTCGGCACCACGGTGGCGCAGTTCAAGGGTGGCGAGGCGTTCACGCTGCTGCCCGATGATCGGGAAAGCGGTTGGGTCGGGCGCCTGCGCGGCGTCGCCGGCAACAGCGGATTCCAGATCGGCGGTGAACTCGGCGCGGAGCAGTATCAGGGCAATTGGGCCCTGTCGCTGCGCGCCAGTCTTCGCATCGGCCTCTAAACGGTTCTTGAGGCCGGTGTGCGGGCAAGAGGGAGCGTGGAACCGTGCCCACCACCCCCCAACTCCCTCTTGCCCAACCCGGAGTTGAATGGAGATGACCGTCCTTGCGATCGATCGCTGCACGCACGCTGGCTCACAATCCCTTTGCGCCGTTCGCTCAGGGGGCGTGGAGCCTGTGTGGAGCGGGCCGCACCGGCCCTTGCGTGGTGGTGTCAGCGGGCTATACCGCGCAGGAGTTTCAGGTGCGACCCGGGACACAGGGTGCCGGGCGATGAAGGCACAGGGAAGCCACAACGGACGGACCATGAGAGGTGAAACGGGAACCGATACCGGTCCTGTCGAAGGGCAGGGGCTGGCCAGTGCGCTGATGGCGCATCGCGTCCAGCTCATCCGCTTTCTGGTTGCCCATGGCGCCGGGGATGCCGCCGAGGATCTGTTTCAGGAATTGTGGATGCGCGTCACCCAGCGCCCTACCGGCCCGGTCGGCAATCCGCTGGGCTATCTGTATCGCGCCGCCAACAACCTCATGGTCGATCGCTATCGTGCCGAGCGGCAGGCGCGGGCCCGAGATCAGGCCTGGACGGAGGCGCGCGGCACGGGGGAGGTCGTACCCGAGCCGACTGCGGAAGCGCAGCTGATTGCGCGCGAGGATTTGCGGCGGTTCGACCGCGCGCTGGACGCGCTGGGCACGCGCGCTTCGCAGGTTTTCCGCCGCTATCGCCTCGATGGCGTGCCCCAACGTCAGATTGCCGCCGAGCTGGGGGTAAGCCTCAGCACGGTCGAGAGCGATCTGCGCCGTGCTTATGCTGCCCTGCTGGCCGCAAGGAGACAGTCCGATGACGCATGATCGGCAGGCGGGGATGGACCCGGCGGACGCAGCGGCCATCGACTGGCTGATGCGCCAGCGCGATCCGGCCTTCAATGCTTGGGAGGCCTTCACTGATTGGCTCGAGAGCGATCCAGACCATGCGACCGCCTATCACCAGCTCGCCGCGCTGGATGCCGATCTTGATACCTTGCCCGCCCGCCCCGAGGACATCTGGCCGGAGGGTGGCGCCGTAGCGCGGGACGGGGGTCGGGCTGCCTCGCCCACGCCGCCTACGCCGCGCCGGATCAGCCGTCGGCTGTGGGTCGGCGGTGCGCTCGCTGCTTCGATCGCGGGCATGGTCGGCATTGGCATGTTTCAGGCGTCGTCGGATAGCTACCGGGTGAAGACCCCACTGGGCCGCTCGCAAGTGGTCACCCTTGTCGATGGCAGCGAGATTGCGGTGAACGGCGGCTCCTCGGTCAAGCTCAGCCGCAGCGATCCGCGCCGGATCGAGCTGGAGGAAGGGCAGGTGCTCGTCTCCGTCGTCCACAAGGATGCTGCGCCGTTCCGGGTTTCGGTCGGCGGCGCCGAGCTGGTCGATGTCGGCACGGTGTTCGATGTCGCGCGCAATGACGGGCGGATCAGCGTGGCCGTGTCGGAAGGTGCGGTGGTCTACAATCCGCGCGGCGCGGCGATCCGCGTCGATGCCGGCTATCGCTTCACCGCCCGCGATGATGGCAGCGCGACGGACCTGAGCGCGGTCAGTCCCGCAGCGGTAGGCGGCTGGCGCGCCGGCCAGCTCGTCTATGATGGCGTGCATCTGGATGATGTCGCGGCGGAAGTTGCGCGCACCACCGGCATTGCCCTGCGCACCACGCCGGCGGCGGCGGGCATTCGCTTCCGCGGGGCCCTGCGCACCGATCTGCCCGAGGAACGGCTGGTGAACGATCTGGCGGCGCTCTCCGGCACCTCTGCGACAAAGGAAAGCGGAGGGTGGACGCTCTCAAGATAGCTCGTGCCCCGCTGGCGCTGTTCGCCACGGCGGCGCTGCTGGGCGTCGCCGGGCCGGCCGCCGCGCAGGCGCCGCAGACCCGGCCCATCGACGTGCCTGCAGGGCGCTTGTCCGATCGGGTGCCGCAACTCGCGCGGCAGGCGGGCATCAGCATCAGTGTGACCAGCGACGCGCTCTGGCGCACAAAGGTCAAGCCCGTGCGCGGCACCATGACGCCGGCCGAGGCCATTGCGCGGATGCTGGCCGGCACGCGCAGCCGGGCCGTGCAGTTGAGCGCCACGAGCTGGCGGATCGATGCGGTGAGCGCGCCCGCTGCCGTAGCGCAGGCGCAAAGGCCCAGGCGTCCGGTCGCTCCGCCACCCCCTCCGGCCCCGCCGGCCGAAGTGGAATCCTTCGTCGTCACCGCCAGCAAGCTCGATCAGCGCTATGAGGATTATCCGGGCGCCGTGCATCTGCTGGATGGCGCAGACCTGCGGTTTGGCGGTGAGCGCGGCACAGACTCCATCGCCTCGCGCTTGGCCAGTGTCGCCTCCACCCATCTGGGCTCCGGACGCAACAAGCTGTTCATCCGGGGCATCGCCGATTCCAGCTTCACCGGGCCAACGCAGGCGACGGTCGGGCAATATCTGGGCGATTTGCGCCTCACCTATAATGCGCCGGACCCGGACCTGCGCCTGCAGGACATCAAGCAGGTCGAGGTGCTGGAAGGCTCTCAGGGCACGCTCTATGGTGCGGGCTCCCTCGGCGGCATCATCCGGCTGGTGCCCAATGATCCTGATCCGCGCGGGTTCACTGTTGAGACCAGTGCCGGGCTCAGCGTCACCCAGCATGGCGAGCCGGGCGCCGATGTCGCCGCGACCGTCAACATGCCGATCGGTACGCGCGGCCATGCCCTGCGCCTGACCGGCTATGGCATCACCGACGGCGGCTATATCGACAATCCGGTACGCGGCGTGAACGATGTCAACCGCACGCGCATCGCTGGCGGGCGCGCCGTGCTGCGGCTGGACCTGGGCGATGCATGGACGGTGGATGTCGGCGGCATCTATCAGTCGACGCTCATCGACGATTCCCAATATGCCGACCGCGATGCCCCGCCGCTCACCCGCAACAGCTTTGTGGTCGAGGATGCCAATGCCGATTATGGCATGGCGACGCTGGTGGTCCGCAAGGATTTCGGCGCGCTGCGCTTCCAATCCTCCAATGCCTATGTCAGCCACGGTCTGGACGAGCGCTTCGATGCGACGCGGACCGACACGCTCCCACGCGTGTTCGAGCAGCGCAACCGAACGCGGATGCTGACCAGCGAGACCCGGCTATGGCGCCCGGTCGAAAATGGCTTTGGCTGGGTGCTGGGCATCAGCGCCATCGACAATGAGGCCGAGCAGCGCCGCGCCTTCGGGCTCACCACGCTGCGGGCCGCTGCCACCGGCGTGCGCAATCGCGTCACGGAGCTGACCGGCTATGGCAAGCTCAGCGTCGAGGTGTCGCGCGGCATTTTGCTGAGCGGCGGCGGGCGGATCACGCACAGCCGGCTGAGCGGCAGCGCGGAGGATGTGCAGCCGCTGTTCGCCCTGCAGGGCGGCGATATTGTTGCGGGCCGGACCGAAACCAAGCTGCTGCCCTCCGGCGAGGTGCTGGCGCATCTGGTGCCGGGGCTCACCGTCTATGCCCGCTATGAGGAGGGCTTCCGGCCCGGCGGCCTTGCCATCGAATCCCAGTTCGTCCGCCAGTTCCGCAACGATCACATCCAGAGCCTGGAAGGCGGGGTGCGGATGGGCAGCGCTTATTATGGCTTCGCGGCCAGCCTTTCGGCCGCTTACGCCTATTGGCGCGACATCCAGGCCGATTTCATCGACGGCAATGGGCTGCCGACCACGGCCAATATCGGCAATGGCCGCATCACCTCCATAGCCGGCAGCCTCTCGCTCTTCCCGCTCGAGGGACTGCAGATCGATCTCAATGCCGTCTACAATCACAGCCGTGTCATTGCGCTGACGCCCGAGGCGTTCCGGCTCGCCGCGCTGCGGGCCACCGATTTGCCGGTGACCAACGCCCTGGCCCAACTTCCCGCTTTGGGCTCGCTGGGCCAGCTTAGCGCGGATGCCTCGCCCGGCAGCATTCCCAATGTCGCGGAATATGCGGCGCAGGCCCGCATCGATTATCGCGTGCTGCTGGGTGCGGCGGACCTGCGGCTGGCCGGCTGGCTCAAATATATCGGCCCCTCGCGCCTTGGCATCGGGCCGGTGCTGGGCGATGAGCAAGGCGATTATGTCGATACCGGCGTCACCGCCCGCTACGGCGATGCGCGACGGGGGGTGACGCTGTCGCTCACCAACCTGCTGGACACAACCGGCAACCGCTTCGCGCTCGGCACGCCCTTTGGCACCGGCACCGGCGGCTACACCACCCCCCAGCGCCCGCGCACCGTGCGCATTGCGGTGGATTATCGCTACTAGGTCTCACGCGTGCTCCTGCGGAAGCAGGAGCCCAGGGCCCAACCGACCACCTTATCTGCCCGAGGCTCCTGCTTTCGCAGGAGCACTGGATCGCCTCCAGCCCACCACCCGCCTTGCCCCGCTCGCGCCGTCGGGTTAGCACAAGCCAAGCGATCACAATCACATAGCGAGGGCTCGTGGCACAGGCGGGGACGGACAGCGCACCAAAGGGTATCCTCGGCTGGATCGAGCGGACGGGCAACAAGCTGCCCGATCCGGTGTTCATCTTCTTCTACCTCATCCTCGCGCTGGTACTGATCTCGCTCGCCGCCGCGCTGGCCGGCCTGTCGGCCGTGCACCCGACGCAGGTCGATGCGCAAACCGGCGCGCCGGTGACGATCACGGCACAAAGCCTGCTCGGCGCGGAGAATATCCGCCGCCTGTGGGTCGAGATGCCCGCCACCTTCACCCATTTCCACCCACTCGGCTATGTGCTGGTGGTGATGCTCGGCGCGGGCGTGGCCGAGCGCTCCGGCCTGTTCGGCACTGCCATGCGCGCCAGCGTCGCCAATGCACCGGCGATGCTGCTGACGCCGATGGTCGCCTTCGTCGCCATGATGGGCAATCTCGCCGCAGATGCGGCCTATGTCGTGCTCGTACCGCTGGCCGGCATCATCTATGCGGCGGCCGGTCGCCATCCCGTCGCCGGGATCGCGGCCGCCTTTGCCGGCGTGTCCGGCGGCTTCTCGGCCAATCTCCTGCCCGGCCAGCTCGACGCGCTGCTCTTCGGCATCACCCAGCAGGCCGCGCAGTTGCTGGATGCCGACTGGCAGATGAACATTGCCGGCAACTGGTTCTTCATGGCCGCTTTGCTCATCCTCTACATCCCGGTCATCTGGTACGTCACCGACCGGATCATCGAGCCACGCCTTGGCGGCTATGTGCCGCAGGGCGAGGCGGCGATGATTGCGGGCACGCCGGATGCCACCGCCGAACAGCGCCTCACCACCGCGCAGCGCAAGGGCCTGCGCCACGGCGGCCTGGCGATGCTGGCGGTGGTCGCACTCTGGGCGATCATGGCGCTGATGCCGGGTGCGCCACTGGTCGATGCAAATGCAGCGGTGCCGGAGGCGCGACTGACGCCCTTCTACCAGTCGCTGGTCGGCGGCTTCTTCCTGCTCTTCCTTGCCGGCGGCTGGGCCTATGGCAAGGCGGCGGGCACCATCGCCGATCATCGCGACGTGGTGAAGATGATGAGCGGGGCGATGGGCGACCTTGCTTATTATCTCGTCCTCGCCTTCGCGGCGGCGCATTTCGTGGCGATGTTCGGCTGGTCCAATCTCGGCCTCATCTTCGCGATTCACGGCGCCGGCGGTCTGCAGGCCGTCGCCTTGCCGACGCCGGTGCTGCTGCTCCTGATCGTGCTGTTTACCACCGTGCTCAATCTGTTCGTGGGCTCGGCCAGCGCAAAATGGGCGCTGCTCGCCCCGGTGCTGGTGCCGATGCTGATGCTGCTCGGGATCAGTGCGGAGACGACGACGGCCGCCTATCGCGTCGGCGATGGGGCGACCAACATCATCTCGCCGCTGATGGTCTATTTCCCGCTGATCCTCATTTATTGCCAGCGCTGGGTGCCGAGCTTCGGCCTTGGCAGCCTTGCGGCGGTCATGCTGCCTTATTCCCTCTGGCTGCTGCTCTTTGGCGGGGCACTGCTCGCCGGCTGGACGCTCCTCGACCTACCGCTCGGGCCGAACGCGCCCGTGCATCTGCCTGCGGTGCTGCCCGGCAGCTGATTGCTGCCTGGGCTTTCCCCGCGCCCTTCTGCCGGGCTTGAAATCGGCCCGGCGAGCAACCTTATTGGATGCACGCCGCGCATCTCGCCCGGTGACCCAAGGGGAAGAGGGCGCGCATGACTTCGCGGAACAGGCACTGGATGTGGGCCGATGCGGTCGACCTGCTGGATCGTATGCAGCGCCTCCAGCAGCAGAATTATGCGCCCGTCCGCGCCGCCAGCGGTCCGCCGGCCTGGGAGCCACCCGCCGACATGATCGAGACGGCGCATGAGGTGCTGGTCATCGTGGCGCTGCCCGGCGTCGATGCCGAGAAGGCGGAGGCGTTCATCGAGGATGGCGTGCTCATCGTGCGCGGCCAGCGCATCCTGCCGCCGGAGCTGCGCACCGCGCGCATTCATCGCCTCGAATTGCCGCAGGGCCGCTTCGAGCGCCGCCTGCCGCTCCCCGGCGGCCAGTATCAAGGCGTGCGTCGCGCCGCCGTGAATGGCTGCCTGCTCGTTACGCTCAGCAAGGTCGATGGAGGCCGCTTCTGATGGACGTTCTGACCACGAACACCGCCAATCCCACGTCCACCGGCGCCGCGCAGCCCCAGGGCGCCGCGCCCGGCGAGACGCAGCCTTTCCGCCCGCTGCCGGAGGATGCGATCATCATCGTCCCCGTGCGCGGCTTCGTGCTGTTCCCTGATGTGGTGATGCCGCTGGCGCTCAGCCGGGCCATCTCGGTCAACGCCGCACAGGCTGCGGTGCGCGAGAGCCTGCCGATTGGCGTGCTCACCCAGCGCGATGCGGGCGTCGACGCCCCCGTCCCTGCGGACATGCACGCCATGGGCACGCTCGCCAATGTGCTGCGCTATGTGACGGCGCCCGATGACACCCATCACCTCATCCTGCAGGGCGAAACGCGCTTTCGCATTGTCGAGTTTCTGGAAGGCTGGCCGTTCATGGTCGCGCGGGTCGAGAAGCTCGCCGAGCAGGAGGACAAGACGCCGGACGTCGAGGCGCGGCTGATCCATGTGCGCAAACAGGCGCTGGAGACGGTGCAGCTGCTGCCGCAGGCGCCGCAGGGTCTGGCCGAGGCGATCCAGAACATCGCGTCGGCATCGACGCTGGCCGATACCGTTTCCGCCTATCTGGACGTGGATACCACCCAGAAGCAGGAACTGCTGGAGACTGTCTCGCTGCCGGCGCGGCTGGACCGTGTCTCACGGCTGCTGGAGCAGCGCCTGCAGGTGCTGCGCCTCTCGGCCGAGATCGGCAAGGACGTGCAGGAGACGCTGACCAGCCGTCAGCGCGAAGCGATCCTGCGCGAGCAGATGGCCGCCATCCAGCGCCAGCTTGGCGAGGACGATGGCCGTGCGGCGGAAATCGCGGAGCTGACCGAGAAGATCGAGGCCGCCAAGATGCCCGAGGCGGTCGAGAAGGAAGCGCGCAAGGAACTGCGCCGGCTCGAGCGGATGCCCGAGGCCGCCGCCGAGCATGGCATCATCCGCACCTATCTCGACTGGCTGACGGAACTGCCGTGGGACATTCCCGAAGAGCAGCCCATCGACATCGCCAAGGCGCGCGAGACGCTCGATGCGGATCATTACGGCCTCGACAAGATCAAGCGGCGGATCGTCGAATATCTCGCCGTGCGCAAGCTCGCGCCCGGCGGCAAGGCGCCGCTCCTGTGCTTCGCCGGCCCGCCCGGCGTCGGCAAGACCTCGCTCGGCCAGTCCATCGCGCGAGCCATGGGCCGCCCGTTCGAGCGCGTGAGTCTGGGCGGCGTGCATGACGAGTCGGAGATTCGCGGCCACCGCCGGACCTATGTCGGCGCCATGCCCGGCAACATCATCCAGGCGATCCGCAAGGCCGGGCGGCGCGATTGCGTCATCATGCTGGACGAGATCGACAAGATGGGGCGCGGTGTGCAGGGGGATCCTTCGGCCGCCATGCTCGAAGTGCTCGACCCCGAGCAGAACGGCAGCTTCCGGGACAATTATCTCGGCGTGCCGTTCGATCTCTCGCGCGTGGTGTTCATCGCCACGGCCAACATGCTGGACACGATCCCCGGCCCGCTGCGCGACCGCATGGAGATCATCACCCTCTCGGGCTATACCGAGGATGAGAAGCTGGCGATTGCCCAGCGCTATCTCGTCGCGCGCCAACTCGCCGCCAATGGCGTTACGGCCGAGCAGGTGACGGTGGACGATGCCGTGCTGAGCGAGATCATCCGCTATTACACCCGCGAGGCGGGCGTGCGGAACCTGGAGCGGGAGATCGGCAAGACCATCCGCAACGCCGCCGTGCGGATTGCCGAGGGCAGCGCCGCGCAGGTCTCCATCGACGTCGATGATCTGCACGAGGTGCTGGGCGACCGCATCTTCGAGAATGAGGTGGCGCAGCGCACCAGCGTGCCCGGCGTGGCCACCGGCATGGCCTGGACGCCCGTCGGCGGCGACATCCTGTTCATTGAGGCAACGAAGATGTCAGGCTCCGGCCGGCTCATCCTCACCGGCCAGCTCGGCGACGTGATGAAGGAAAGCGCGCAGGCGGCGCTGAGCTTGCTCAAGAGCCGAGCCGACAGCCTCGGCGTCTCGGCGGAGCTGTTGGAGAAGAGCGACATTCACGTCCATGTCCCCGCCGGCGCCACGCCCAAGGACGGGCCAAGCGCGGGCGTCGCCATGTTCATGGCGCTCACCTCCCTGCTCACCGGCCGCACGGTGCGCAGCGATACCTCGATGACCGGGGAGATTTCCCTGCGCGGTCTTGTGCTGCCGGTAGGCGGTATCAAGGAGAAGGTCGTCGCCGCCGCGAGTGCCGGCATCACCCGCGTCATGCTCCCCGCCCGTAACAAGCGCGACTATGACGACATTCCCGCCAATGCGCGGGAGAAGCTGGAGTTCATCTGGCTGGAGACAGTCGAGGATGCGCTCGCGGCGGGGCTGGACGATCCGATCTTGCTTGCCAAGGAGCCTGCCGAGCCGACGGACGCCTGACGTCCATCAGCCCCTCCCCTTCAGGGGAGGGGAAGGGGGTGGTGGCGATGCGCAGCATCGCTCGCATTGCGAACATTCGTGGGCGGTGAGCCCTACCCCAACCCCTCCTCTGAAGGGGAGGGGCTAAGGCGCGCGCAGACAGCTTAACCCCCATTCACAGCGCGAAGGTCACGCGCCCCTCGGCATCGATCGGCCAGGCCGGATTCCAAGCAATCTCCCAGGCATGGCCGTCAGGATCGGCAACATAGCCGCGCATCCCGCCATGGGGCGGCGCGTCGGCGGCGCGCAGCAGCTCGCCGCCGGCCTCGACAAGCCGGGCAATCAGCGGCGCAACCTCCGCCTGCGTCGCGACATTATGCGCCAGCGCCACCGGAGCAGCGCCATGGCTAGCCACTGGGCGCTGCATGTCCTGCGCCAGCGCGTCCTTCGCCCAAAGCCCGAGGACGAAGCCGTTCATCTGGTAGAAGAGGATGTCCTCCCCCTCGTACACCGGCGTCCAGCCGAAACCCTCGCGATAAAAGCGCCGCGCGCGTGCCAGATCGCCGATGCCCAGCGTGATGACGGCGACCTGTTGCTGCACGGGCGGCCTCCGCTCTTAGTCCTTTACCGCGACATTGCGCAGCTGGATCAGCCACTTGCCATTGACGCGCACCACATCGTCCCGCCCGCGACCGGCAGCGGCGAGCCGCGGCGGGGGATTGAGCGCGCGGTCGGCGAACACCGTCTGCCAGTAATAATTCACCTGCGCATGGTCACGGTCGATGAAGGTGATGGTCTGGTTGCTCATCATGTGGTGCATCGCGCCGATATGCTCGCCCTTGGCCCGGCGCTCCTCCTGGCTGGTCTTCATGGCGGTGATCATCTTGCGCAGCGCTTCGCTGCCCTTGACGTCGTTGAAGGCGCCGTCGGGCGTGAACTGCGCGGCATAGGCCTCGGCATTCAAGCTGTCGGCCGCGCGCACATAATCCCACATCAGCTTCTCGATCTGGGTGCGATCCTGCACTTCCTGAAGGATGCGGGCGTGATCGGCCTGATCGCCATGCCCGGCATGTTGCGCGAGCAGTGGGGCAGGCTGCGCGACCAGCATGAGTGCGCTCAGCGCCACGCCGGTCAGAGTTGTGCGTGTCGTCATTTGTCCTCTCCCTGTTTATGATTCAGCCGGCCGGCGGCGGCACGGGCTGGGACGGCGCGGCGGGCGCGGCCGTCGGGGCTGCGGCGGGCGGCGGGGCGGCGGGCAGCGTCGCCGGGTCCCAATGCTCGTCGGCCTTGCCATCGACAAAGCGCCACATGTCGAACCAGGTCGTCGTGTAGGTCTTGGAAGGATCGTTGGGATAGGGCACTTCCCGCACGAAGCTGACCGTCACAAAATCACCCTCGGCCTGCACCGCCACCACCGGCGTCTTCATCTTCTCAGGGATCGGCGTGGGCGTGCGCTTGGCGACGTTCATGAAGAAGTCCATCACGGCCTTGAGGCCTGAACCCGCCATCGGATTATGCTGGATGTAGCGATCGGTGAGGTACAGCGGCGCGCGGTCCCAGTGATTGGCCTCCAGCAACTCCTTCACGATCTTGAGCGCGGTCTGCTTGTTGCGATGCAGCTTCGGGTCGGGACTCGTGAACAGCGATTCGGGGTCGGGATGCGCCACCACCGCGTCATTGAGTGCACGCATCTGAGCATGAGCAGGGGCCGTGCTCAGCAGCAGCGCGGCGGCGATCAAAGGCAACGAGATCTTGGTTGGGGAGACTCGCATCGGGCAGATCCTCTCGCTTGGTCTTTCAAACCATTAGGACCGTATGTATCGCCCGGTGCGAACCCCGGCACAAGCCCAAAGCGGCCCGGCTATTTGCCCAGCACGAAGCGGGCGCCGGCCTCGGCATGGATGGTCGTGCTGTCGTAGATCGGCAGCACATTGGCATTCACGTCCACGATCAGGTCGAGCTCCGTGCACGCGAGAACCACGGCCTGCACATCCTCCTTGGCGATGTTGGTCAGCTCGGTCTTCATGTAGCGCTCGGCCTCGCGGGTGATGATGCCGGCCGCCAGCTCGGTATAGACGAGCTTGTCGATGCCCTCGGCCAGATCGGCCTCGGCGGGCAGCAGTGAGACGCCGCCCTCCTGCACCAGATGCTGGCGATAATCGCGGTCGCTCATCACATTGCTGGTGCCGACCAGCGCGACCGATTTCACCTTGTCCGCCTTCAGCCGCGCACCAATCTCGTCGATGATGTGGATGACCGGCAGGTCCACGCTCGCCTCGATCTGCGGCACCACCTTGTGCAGGCTGTTGGCGCAGATCATCAGCGCTTCCGCGCCGGCCGCCTGCAGCCGCTTGGCTGCGCCGACCATGTGGCCGGCCCCGCAATCCCAGTCATTGGCCGAGGCGCAGCGGGCGACATCGGCAAAGTCGAGGCTGTCGATCAGCAGGGTCGCGCTGTGCAGCCCGCCCAGCTCGCGCTGCACGGAGCGGTTGATGAGGTCGTAATAGCGGGCCGTGGACGTCCAGGAGATGCCACCGATCAGTCCAAGCTTGCGCATCAAAACTCCATCTTGCGTGTCAGTGCCCGAGCGATTTGACGATCTCTTCGACCATCTTCTTGGCATCTGCGAGCAGCATCATCGTGTTGTCCATGTAGAAGACGTCATTGTCCACCCCCGCATAGCCCACGCCGCCCATGGAGCGCTTCACGAACAGCACGGTCTTGGCGTTGGCCACATCGAGGATCGGCATCCCGTAGATCGGCGAGGACTTGTCCGTCTTGGCCGCCGGATTGGTCACGTCATTGGCGCCGATGACGAAGGCGACGTCGGTCTGGGCAAACTCGCTGTTGATGTCCTCCAGCTCGAACACCTCGTCATAGGGCACATTGGCTTCGGCCAGCAGCACGTTCATATGGCCGGGCATGCGCCCCGCGACCGGGTGGATGGCATATTTGACGCTCACGCCCGCTGCCTTGAGCATGTCGCCCATCTCGCGGAGCGCGTGCTGCGCCTGGGAGACGGCCATGCCATAGCCCGGCACGATGATGACGCTGTCCGCCTGCTTCATCAGGAAGGCCGCGTCTTCCGCGCTGCCGCGCTTCCACGGGCGCTGCTCCTTCGCCTCGCCGTCACCGCTTGCCGCTTCCGCGCCGAACCCGCCAGCGATCACGGAAATGAAGCTGCGGTTCATCGCCTTGCACATGATGTAGCTGAGGATCGCACCGGAAGAGCCGACCAGCGCCCCGGTGATAATCATCGCGCTGTTGCCGAGCGTGAAGCCCATGGCGGCGGCGGCCCAGCCCGAATAGCTGTTCAGCATCGAGACCACGACCGGCATGTCGGCTCCGCCAATGGGGATGATGAGCAGGAAGCCGATGACGAAGGCGAGGACGAGGATGATCCAGAAGTCCATCGGCGCCTGGCTGTGCCAGAAGCCGTAGGTGAAGAAGAGGATCGCCAGCAGCGTGCCGATGTTGATGATGTGGCGCCCCGGCAGCAGGATCGGCTTGCCGCTCATATTGCCGTTGAGCTTGAGGAAGGCGATGACCGAGCCCGAGAAGGTGATCGCGCCGATCGCGACGCCCAGCGCCATCTCGATGCGGCTGGCGGCATGGATCGCCCCGGTCAGCTCGTCAGCAATGCCGAAGGACACCGGGCTGAGGAAGGCGGCGACGCCGACCAGCACGGCGGCAAGGCCGACAAGGCTGTGAAAGGCCGCGACGAGCTGCGGCATCGCCGTCATGGCAATCCGCCGCGCGATCACGAAGCCGAGCACGCCGCCGATGATGATCGCGATGCCGATGCGCGGCATTGCCACCGCATCATGCGTCGCCACGGTGGTGCCCACCGCGATGAACATGCCGAGCATGCCGAAGCGATTGCCGCGCCGGCTGCTCTCCGGGTTGGAAAGGCCGCGCAGCGCCAGAATGAACAGCACGCCGGAAATGAGATAGGCGAGGGCCGCCAGCGGCCCGACAGGCAGGAACGCCAGCATCACTTGCGCTCCTTCTTCTTGTACATCGCGAGCATCCGCTCGGTCACGGCAAAGCCGCCGAAGATGTTGATCGAGGCCAGCACCACACCGATCAGCCCCAGCCACTCAGCCAGCGGATTGCCAGCCTCCGCCGCCGCGATGAGCGCGCCGACGATGATGACCGAGGAAATCGCGTTGGTCACCGCCATCAGCGGCGTATGCAGTGCAGGCGTGACCGACCACACGACATAATAGCCGACGAAGCAGGCCAGCACGAAGATCGAAAGAATCGCAATGAAGTCCATGATTCTGGTCCCCTCCCATGGAGACTAGGTGCTGCTTGTCTGCAGCCTCTCGTTCACCACCTTGCCGCCCTGGGTGATGCGGATGCCTTTCACGATCTCGTCGTCATCCGGCAGCACCGGCGCATTGGCGTCCTTGTCCCAATAGGCAGACAGGAAATTATAGAGATTGCGCGCGAACAGCGCCGAGGTGTCCGCCGCGAGGCGCGAGGGCATGTTGCGGTGGCCGACGATCTTCACCCCATGGCGCTCGACGATTTCGCCTGGCACCGCGCCCTCGACATTACCGCCCTGCTCGACAGCCAGATCCACGATCACGCTGCCCGGCTTCATCGTCGCGATCTGCGCGTCCGAGATCAGGCGCGGCGCCGCGCGGCCAGGGATCAGCGCGGTGGTGATCACGATGTCCTGCTTGGCGATATGGCTGGAGACCAGATCGGCCTGCGCTTTCTGATATTCCGGCGACATTTCGGTGGCATAGCCGCCGCTGCCTTCGCCTTCGATGCCCTTCACCGCATCCACGAAGATCGGCTTGGCGCCGAGCGATTCGATCTGTTCCTTGGTCGCCGCGCGCACGTCCGTCGCGCTCACCTGCGCGCCGAGCCGGCGGGCGGTGGCGATGGCCTGCAGTCCCGCGACGCCCACGCCCATCACGAAGACACGGGCGGCGGAAACGGTGCCCGCAGCCGTCATCATCATCGGGAAGGCGCGGCCATATTCCGCAGCGGCGTCCAGCACCGCCTTGTAGCCCGAGAGGTTGGACTGGGAGGAGAGAATGTCCATGCTCTGCGCGCGGGTGATGCGCGGCATGAACTCCATGGCCAGCGCTTCCAGCCCGGCGGCCGCATAACGATCGATCCGTGCGCGCTCGCCAAATGGGTTGAGCGATCCGACCAGCCATGCGCCGGGCGCCGCGCCTGCAATGCTCTCGGGCTCCGGCCCCTGCACGCACAGGATAATGCCCGCGCTTTGCACGGCGGCGGCGCGGTCGGTCACCGTCGCCCCCGCGGCCTCATACTCGGCATCGGAGACGCTGGCAGAAAGGCCGGCGCCCGTTTCTACCGCCAGCTCTGCACCGAGCGCCTTGAATTTGCGGACGGTTTCGGGCGACGCGGCCACGCGCCGCTCGCCAGCGGCGGTCTCGCGAATAACGGCGATTTTCATGAACATCCCCCCGTTCGGAGGGATCAGGCGATGATCATGATGACGATGAGCGCGGCGATTGCGCTGAGAATCGTGCCCCACTTCATCAGCGTCACGAAGCCGCTGTAGCTGCCGGTTGCCTGATTCATGTCCTGTTCGTGCGCCATGGCTATCCTGTTCCAGATTGTCGTCTTCGCAATGTCCTAGCGGCATTATTTGGCGGCCTCAAGCAGCTTGCCGCAAAGACAGGTCGGCTTAACAGCCTCTTTACCCCCTCTCTTTAATTCCGTCGGCTGCAACGAGCGGAAGAGAGCATGACCGAACCCGAAAATCCTGTTCTGCTGCTGGTCGATGATGAGCCGGCGCAGCGCCGACTCAATATTGCCATGGCCCATCGGGCGGGCTGGCGCGCGATGAGCGCGAGCACGGCGGAGGATGCACTCGAGCTGCTCGATTCCCGTGAAGGCGCGCGCATCAATGCCGTGATGATCGACGACTGGACGCAGGAAGGCGAGGCCAGCGACCTCATCCGCGCCATCGGGGTCCGTCGCCCGCAATTGCCGGTTCTGGTTATCACCGCCAATGGCTCTGCCGAGCGGGCGGTGGATGCGATGCGGGCCGGCGCGCATGATTTCCTCATCAAGCCGATCGCGCCGGACAGTTTCCTGAGCGCCCTGCAGGCTGCGCTCAACCATGCCGGCAGCGCAGGGGAACTGCGTCCGCTCACCGAGAAGAACCGGGCACCGCTCGGCTTCGACGAGATTGTCGGCTCCTCGCCCACCTTCCGCTCTGCCCTGGCCATCGCCGCCAAGGCGGCGCGTGCCCGCGTGCCCATCCTCATCGAGGGGGAAAGCGGTGTCGGCAAGGAAGTTATCGCCCATGCCATCCACGCCGCCAGTCCGCGCGCCCGCGCGCCGATGGTCACGGTGAATTGCGGTGCGATTCCGTCGAATCTGGTCGAATCGGACCTGTTTGGCCACGAACGCGGCGCCTTTACTGGCGCGTTCGATCGGCATGTCGGCAAGTTCAGCACCGCCAATGGCGGCACGATCTTTCTCGACGAGATCAGCGAATTGCCGCTTGATGCGCAGGTCAAGCTGTTGCGGGTGTTGCAGGATGGCGAGATCCAGCCGGTCGGCGCGCGCTTGCCCAGTCAGGTCGACGTCCGTGTGATCGCCGCCACCAACAAGCGTCTGCTTGACGAGGTGGAGGCAGGGCGCTTCCGCGAAGACCTCTATTACCGCCTCAACGTCGTCCAGTTGACCATTCCGCCGCTGCGGGATCGTCGCGGCGATATTCCTGCGCTGGCGCGTCATCTGCTGGAGCGCGTCGTGGCGCAGCCGGGGATGCGCAGCCTCGGCATCACCAATGAGGCGATCAACCTGCTCGCCCTGCACGATTGGCCGGGCAATGTCCGCCAGTTGCACAACACGCTCTTCCGCGCGGCTGTGCTGTGCGAGGGGGATGCTCTTACAGCCGCGGATTTCCCGCAACTCTCCGGCAAACTCAACCAGAGCGAGCCGGTGCGGCGCGAGAACGGGCAGGTCACGCCCATGGTCCGCAACGCGCAGGAGAGCGGCATTGGCGTCACGCTCTACGAGCCGAACGGCCATCTGCGCGCGTTGGCCGATATCGAGGCCGATGTCATTCGCCTCGCCATCGGCCATTATCGCGGCCGCATGACGGAAGTGGCGCGTCGCCTCGGCATCGGCCGCTCGACGCTCTACCGCAAGCTGGCGGAACTGGGCATCGATACGGCGGCCTGAGAGGGCCGCTCTTACCCCTTTGCCGGTAAGATCGGCGGCAGAGTCATCCGCCGATTTCTATGACCGTCATTCCCGCGTTCGCGGGAATGACGAAAGATTAGCGATTAAAACGCCGTGCAGACCGCCCCATCAGACCTGCGGCGGGGGCTTACCCGTCGCTGTCGCGCTCGATGTCGGCGCCGACCGCGCTCAGTTTCTCTTCCAGCCGCTCATAGCCCCGGTCGAGATGGTAGACGCGGCTCACTACGGTTTCGCCCTGTGCGGCGAGGCCGGCGAGGATCAGGCTCATCGAGGCGCGCAGGTCGGTCGCCATCACGGGGGCGCCGGTCAGCTTTTCCACGCCGCGCACCACGGCGGTGCGGCCGTTCACGGTGATATCCGCGCCCATGCGAGCCAGCTCGGGCACGTGCATGTAGCGGTTCTCGAAGATCGTCTCTGTGAGCACGCTCGCGCCACCGGCCAGCGTCAGCATCGCCATGAATTGAGCCTGCATGTCGGTGGGAAAGCCGGGGTGCGGCGCCGTTGTCAGCGTCAGGGGCTTCAGCGGGCCGTCGGCCGCGACCTTGATGCCGGTCTTGCTTTCCTCAATGTGGACGCCGGCATCGCGCAGGCCCTTGAGGATCGCGTGCATGTCATCGGCATTGGCACCGATCAGATCCAGCTCCCCGCCGGTGATCGCAGCGGCGCAGGCATAGCTTCCCGCCTCGATACGGTCTGCCATCACCCGATAGGTGGTGCCATAGAGGCGCTGCTTGCCGTGGATGACGATCCGGTCCGTACCGATGCCCTCGATCTCGCAACCCATGGCGACAAGCAGGCCGCACAAGTCGACAATCTCAGGCTCGCGCGCGGCATTCTCGATGATCGTTTCGCCATTGGCGAGCGCCGCCGCCATCAGCGTGTTCTCGGTCGCGCCGACCGAGGGGAAGGGCAGGGTAACGAGCGCGCCCTTAAGGCCACCATCCGGCGCAATGGCGCGGACATAGCCATTGGCCATCTCGATCGTCGCGCCCAGCGTCTCAAAGGCGCGCAGGTGGAAGTCGATGGGGCGGTTGCCGATGGCGCAGCCGCCGGGCAACGACACGGTCGCCTCGCCGGTGCGCGCCAGCAGTGGCCCCAGCACAACGATGGAGGCGCGCATCTTGCGCACGATGTCATAGGGCGCGACCGATGAGGTGACGCGCGCGGCCTTGAGCGTCATCACCCGGCCGAAATCTTCCTGCCGGGATCCCTCGATGGTGGTCGATACGCCAAGCTGGTTGAGCAGATGGCCGAAGCTGTCCACGTCCGCCAGACGGGGCAGGTTGCGCAGGGTCACCGGCTCCTCGGTCAGCAGCGCGCAAGGCAGCAGCGTCAGCGCGGCGTTCTTCGCGCCGGAGATGGGGAGTTTGCCGGAGAGCGGCTTGCCGCCGCGGATGAGGATACGGTCCATCGCGGCTTCTTAGCGGCTCCAGAGCCGCGTGCAAGGGGCAGGCGGAGACGGGGTCCTGGCTCAGGCCAGCAGTTCCACATCCCAGTAGAGCCAGTCGTGCCAGCTCTCGTGCAGATGGTTGGGCGGGAAGGCGCGGCCATGGTCCTGCAACTGCCAGGTCGTCGGCCGGATCGGCATTTGGCGCAGCGGCATATGCGCCTCGCGCGGGGTGCGTCCACCTTTCCTGAGGTTGCACGGCGAGCAGGCGGTGGCGACATTCTCCCAGGTCGTGCGGCCACCCGCGCGGCGCGGCACGACATGATCGAAAGTGAGATCCTTGGTTGATCCGCAATACTGGCAGGAGAATTTGTCGCGCAGGAAGAGGTTGAAGCGGGTGAAGGCGGGATGCTCGCTCGGCCGCACATATTGCTTGAGCGCGATCACCGAGGGGATTTGCATCTGGAAACTCGGCGAATGAACTTCCTGCTCATAGCTGGAGACGATGTCCACCCGATCCAAAAAAACCGCCTTGATGGCGGTTTGCCAGGGCCAGAGGCTCAGCGGATAATAAGAAAGCGGGGTGTAGTCGGCGTTCAACACGAGCGCCGGGCAATTTTCTGGATGGCGTATTCGATCGGGATGATACATGCGCGCTCTTGCCCCTTTCGTTTCGCCGCACTCTCTCCAAGAGAAGCGTGACGTGCATATGACAGCAGAGACGATGAGTCTTCGTCAAGGCCTTGTATGATGGAAAACGACTCTCCACGACATGTGGTGACCCGTTTCGCGCCGAGCCCGACCGGGCGCCTGCACATCGGCCATGGCTGGTCGGCGTTGCAGGCTCATGACTTCGCGCGGGAAAATGCCGGCACCTTCCTGCTGCGCATCGAGGATACCGACGTCACCCGCTGCCGGCCCGAATTTACCGAGGGCATTTACGAAGACTTGCGCTGGCTCGGCATCGGCTGGGACGGGCTGATGATCCAGTCGACGCGCTTCGATGCCTATGAGCAGGCTCTGGACCGACTCAAAGCATCGGGCGTCGTCTATCCCTGCTTCTGCACGCGCGGCGATATCGCGCGAGAACTGGCCGCGAGCCTTCACGCCCCCCATGGCGCCGACGGGCCGCTCTATCCCGGCACCTGCCGCGCGCTGGCGCTGGAGGAGCGCGCGGCACGGATCGCGGCGGGCAATCCGCATAGCTGGCGGCTGGATATGGGCGCGGCGCTGGCGCGCACTGGTCCGCTGGTCTGGCAGGACGATTTTGCCGGCACCGTCCCGGTCGAGCCGGATGCGTTGGGCGATCTGATCATCAAGGGGCGGGACCGGCCAGCCAGCTATCATCTCGCGGTGGTGGTCGATGATGCGGCACAGGGCGTCACGCATGTCATTCGGGGGCGGGACGTGTTCGCCTCCACCCACGCCCATCGCACCCTGCAGGCGCTGCTCGGCCTCCCCAGTCCGCGCTACCGGCATCACCGGCTGATCGTGGATGCGGCGGGCAAGCGCCTTGCCAAGCGCGCCGATGGCCTGAGCCTTGCGGAGCTGCGCGATCAGGGCCTTTCCGGCCCGGCGCTCGCCGAAGATTTGCAGGCTGGCCGCTTTCCGGTTGGAATCAGGGTCGAAGCCTCCTAAATCGGGGCCACAAGGAGACAAGCTATGGGCAATGCCCTCATGATCATCCTGCTGGTGCTCGCCATGCTAGGCGCACTTTTCATGCTCGTTCGCGGCATTGTGACGTTCCTGCGCACGACCGAGGCGGAGCTGAAAGGCGATGGCACCGGCCCGAGCCAGTCCAGCCTGCGCCAGAACAAGGCGATGATGGGCCGCGTGACCTTCCAGGCACTCGCGATCCTGATCGTGGCCATTTTGCTGCTGGTCAACAGCGGCCGCTAAGCGGCCTGCATACCCCAAATGACATGGCCGCCCACCGATAGGCAGGCGGCCATGGGCAAGTGCTGGTCTCAGTAGCTGGTGATCGTCACCTTCTCGATCGTATCGGGGAAGTTCAGCGGCCCCGTGCGATCATCGATCAGCGCGTGGCCGATCATCGCTTCGCCGGTCACGATCTTGATGACGCGGGGGATCGAAGCTGTTGCTTGCGACTTGCCGTCGACCAGCAGCGAGATCGTCAGTCCTTCGCTCGCCGGGGCGATCTGGGCGGTGATCACATGGTCGCCGGCCCCGAGTGCTTGGGTGCCACGCAGGATCTTGCGTTCCTGTGCGCGGCCCGAGGGGTTGTAGGTAAAGACCGGCACGCCGTTCTCCATCGCGAGCGTATAACCCGCGAACTTCGCGCCCTGGGTCAGAATCGGCCCGCTGACCGCTGAGCCGGTGAGTTTGACACGGGCTTCGGCGGTCCAGTTGGGGTTGAGTTCCGGGAAGGTCACGGCCGGATAGCGGATGTCGCTCGTATAATAAGTGCGTGTCCGCTCCGGCGCGAGGGCGTTGGGGCGATATTTGTAGTTCAGCCGCTCGAAGAAGTCGGCCGAGAGCGGATAGACATGGAACTTCTGGGCCGCCGCCTCGAAGTCCGCCTTCAGTTCGGCCAGCTTGTCGGGATATTGCGCGGCGACATTGCGGGTCTGCGACCAGTCCTCGTTGAGATTATACAACTCCCAGCCGGCCTTGGTCGGGTCGGTCTTGTTCGGTCCCCATGGTTCCCAATTGACCTCGGTGCCGGCGAACCAGCCATCCTTGTAATAGCCGCGGCTCCCCAGCATCTCGAAATACTGCTCACGCCGTTGCGACGGGGCTTTGGGGGCATCGAAACTGTACTTCATCGAAATGCCGTCGATCGGCTGCTGGGCCACACCGTCCACCGTGGCCGGCGGGGTGATCCCCACCACGTCATAGATGGTCGGCGCGATGTCGATGACATGGCTGAACTGGGTGCGGATGCCGCCTTTGTCCTTGATCTTGTCAGGCCAGGAGACGACCATCCCCACACGCAGCCCGCCGAGCTGGGAGGCGACCGTCTTGCCCCATGGGTAGGGCGTGTTGAGCGCATAGCCCCAGCCGACCGGATAGTTGCCGAAGCTCTCCTCCGTACCGAACTTGTCCTTTTGCGGCAGAAGCGTCTCGGGCGTTTCCTTGATGCCGGCGAACTGCGAGTAAGCGTTGATCGAGCCGTACATATTGTGCAGCGCCGCGCCGTTGTCGCCGTTGATGAAGATCACCAGCGTGTTGTCCAGCTCGCCATCCTGGCGCACCCGCTCGATCACGCGACCCAGTTGATTGTCGAAGAAGGCAAGCTGCGCGGCGGCCACTTCCATCATATGCGCGTAGAGCGCCTTCTGATCGGCAGGCAGGCTATCCCAGCGCGGCACGCCGGGCAGGGGCGGCGCCATGCGGGCGTCCTTGGGGATGATGCCCATGGCTTTCTGACGCGCGAAAATCTGGTCGCGCATCTTGTCCCAGCCCATGTCGAACTTGCCCTTGAACTTGGCCACCCAATCGGCCGGGGCCTGCTGCGGACCGTGCATGGCGCCGGGCGCGACATACAGGAAGAAGGGCTTGTTCGGGTCCTGCGCCTGCTGCGCGCCCAGCCAGCCCAGCATCTTGTCGGTCATATCGCGGTCGAAGATATAATTATCGTCCGTCCGGTCGCGCCGCACGGGGTTGATATTCTCGACAATGGTCGGGTTGAACTGATCGGCACCCGCGCCGTTGAACCCGTAGAAATAATCGAAGCCCAGGCCAATCGGCCAGCGCTTGAACGGACCCATCGGCCCGGTTTCCCAGTCGGGGATATTGTGGTTCTTGCCGAACCACGACGTGTCATAGCCATTATCGCGCAGCACACGGCCTATCGTCGCGGCGCTGTCCGGCATCACGGAGGTATAGCCCGGGGCATCGATCGACACGTTGGAGATCGATGCATTGCCGACGGCATGGTGGTTGCGGCCGGTGAGCAATGCGGCGCGCGTCGGCGAGCACATGGCGGTGGTGTGGAAGCGCGTGTAGCGCAGGCCGGAGGCAGCGAGACTGTCGAACACCGGCGTCGGAATGGGGCCGCCATAAGAGGTGGAGGCGCTGAAGCCCACATCGTCCATAAGGACGAGGATGATATTGGGGGCACCCTTGGGGGCCTTGGTCGGCTGCGGATAATAGGTCCAGTCAGGGCCGACCGGCGGCGACGCCTGCTGCGAATTCGCGCCTTGTTGTGCCATCGCGGCGGAAAGCCCAAGGCCCGCACATGCCGCGATAATCAGCCGGCTGGCGCCATGCCACGCGGCTTTGGACGCCATCTTCCTTGAATAGCTCATCGTTCCTCTCCCTATTTTGAACCACCTTGTCATGCGGAGAGGCAGGTAGAAGCAACGGCCTGTGAGGCTATAAGTTATAGCTACTCGCTAATAGGATCAGGGCAGGACGGATGAGGCTTGGCGTCGATGTCAGGCCGGAAAGAGGCCCGGCGCGACACCCTTGAACCGCGTCTCGATCTCGAACAGGGCGCCATCATAGTCGGACGGAGGCAGGCCGGTCGCCGCAGAGGTCACGAAAAGCCGGTCGAGCTTCTCACCGGCAAAGGCGATATTGGTGATCTGGGATGCGGGTAGCGCAATGCTGTGATCCAGCGTGCCATCGGGGCGGAAGCGGCTCACCCGGCCGGCGCCCCAATGAGCGACCCACAGCCCGTCCTCGGCATCGACAGTCATGCCGTCCGGCCCGCCGTCTCCCTCGCCAAAGCGGACGAAGACCTCGCGGTCGGTAATGCCGCCATCGGGCGTGCGCGCGAACCGGTAGATGAGCCCGCGCATGGTATCGGTGTGGTAGAGCCAGCGGCCGCAGGTTGAGAAGGCGGGGCCGTTGGTGACGGTGTAGCCGCTGTCCATCGGCGTCCAGCGACCATCCGGTGTGAACCGGTAGAGCGTGCCGCTTTCACCCTCGATCCGGCTGTGCATGGTGCCGCACCAGATCGTCCCGCTGGCATCGGCCTTGCCGTCGTTCATGCGATTGTCCGGCAGATACGGCTCGGGGTTGCCGATCGGCTCGATGATCAGCGGATCGAGCGAGAGCCGCGCAAAGCCGCTCGCGAACCCGGCAATGAAACCGCCCTGATCACGCTCCACCACCCAGCCCAGCCGCTCAGGCATCGCCCAGCGGTCGACCGTGCCATCGGCGAGCGAGAGCCGGTTGAGAGCCGGCGCGAGAATGTCCGTCCAGTAGAGCGCGTTGTCGCGCCCGCTCCACAGCGTCCCCTCGCCAAGCTCGTCGCGCACGTCGCGCTCGACGATCCGCCAGCCCGTCATCCTGCTGCCCTTTCGGCCTTAGTGATTGTCGCGCGGCAGGCCCTGGGTTTGCGCGATGCGCTGGAACTGCTCGCTGCCTTCCAGAATCGCGCCCTTGTCCAGCTGCCCGACAAGCGAACGCTGGATGTCCTGCCATGGGGTCTGGGACGCGGGATAGGCATAGCCACCCTTGGCTATCAGGGCTTCACGGCGCTCGGCAAGCTCCGCGTCGGCGATCAGCACATCCACCGTGCAGGCATTCAGGTCCATGCGCACCCGGTCACCGTCGCGCAACAGGGCGAGACCGCCCATGGCCGCCGCTTCCGGGCTGGCATTGAGGATCGACGGGCTGGCACTGGTGCCGGACTGGCGCCCGTCGCCGATGCAGGGCAGGGCGCTGATTCCTTCCGTAATGAGATAGGCCGGCGGCCGCATGTTCACCACCTCCGCCGCGCCGGGATAGCCGATGGGGCCGGCGCCGCGCATGAAGAGCAGGGTGTTCTCGGTGATGCCGGTGGCCGGATCATCGATGCGCTTGTGATAATCCTCCGGGCCGTCGAACACGATGGCGGGGCCTTCGAACACGCCCGGCGCGTCCGGGTTGGAGAGGTAGCGGTCGCGGAATTCCTGGCTGATCACGCTGGTCTTCATGATGGCGGCATCGAACAGATTGCCGCTCATCACCAGAAAGCCGGCGTCCTCGACCAGCGGCTGCTCGAACGGATGGATGACGCGCTCGTCCATGATGCGCGCATCCCGGCAATTGTCGCCCATGCTGGCGCCGTTCACGGTCAGCGCGCCTTCGCGGATCAGGCCGTGGCGGATGAGCTGCGCGACCACGGCGGGCACGCCGCCGGCGCGATAATAATCCTCGCCCAGATATTCGCCGGCCGGCTGGAGGTTGACCAGCAGCGGCACCTTGTGGCCGAGCCGCTCCCAATCCTTGAGCGGCAGATCGACGCCGATATGGCGCGCAATCGCCGCGAGGTGGATGGGCGCATTGGTCGAGCCGCCGATGGCCGAATTCACCACGATGGCATTGTGGAAGGCGTCGAGCGTCAGAATGTCGGACGGCTTGAGGTCTTCCGCCACCATCTCGACAATGCGCTTGCCGGTGCGCCAAGCCACTTCCTGCCGGTCGCGATAGGGCGCCGGAATGGCGGCGGAGCCCGGCAGCATCATGCCCAGCGCCTCGGCCAGGCTGTTCATGGTCGTCGCCGTGCCCATGGTGTTGCAATAGCCGGTTGAGGGGGCCGAGGAGGCGACCAGCTTGATAAAGCCTTCATCATCGATCTCGCCGGCGGCGAGCATCTGCCGCGCTTTCCATACGATGGTGCCCGATCCGGTGCGCTCGCCCTCATGCCAGCCGTTCAGCATCGGGCCGACGGAGAGCGCAATCGCGGGAATGTTCACCGTGGCGGCGGCCATCAACGCGGCGGGCGTGGTCTTGTCGCAGCCGGTGGTCAGCACCACGCCATCGAACGGGTAGCCATACAGCGCCTCCACCAGACCGAGATAGGCGAGGTTGCGGTCCAGCCCGGCGGTGGGGCGCTTGCCCGTCTCCTGAATGGGGTGGACCGGGAATTCGATGGCGATGCCGCCGGCCTCGCGAATGCCCTCGCGCACCCGCTCGGCCAGCACGAGATGGTGGCGGTTGCAGGGCGAGAGGTCGCTGCCGGTCTGGGCGATGCCGATGATCGGCTTGCCCGAGCGCAGTTCCTCGAGGCTGAGCCCGAAATTCAGGTAACGCTCCAGATAGAGCGCCGTCATGTCGATATTGTCGTCATTGTCGAACCATGCGCGCGAGCGCAGGCGCGAGCCCTTGGGGTCTGTCATTTGTGGTGCGTGCCCTGCTGAATTGAAACGCGGTAGATCATGGCGTGCCGATAGGGCTTGCCTGGATCGACGCGGGCGGAAATGAAATCGGGATGGTTCGGCGCATCCGGGAATTTCTGCGGTTCGAGCGCGATGCCATCCCCCATGCGATACAGGCGGCTGCTCTTGCCGGGGACCGTGCCATCCAAGAAATTCCCGGCGTAGAATTGCACGCCCGGCTCGGTCGTCAGCACTTCGAGGACGCGCCCGGAGGCGGGGTCTTCAAGGCGGGCGGCTAGTTCGGGCTTGGCCGTCACGCCCTTGTCGAGCGCGAAATTATGATCATAGCCCCGGCCTGCGCGGATCTGATCGTCCCGGCCATCGCGAATGTCCTGCGCGATGCGGCGCGGCTTGCGAAAATCGAAAGGCGTGCCGGCCACCGGGCGCAACTCGCCGGTGGGGATCAGCTTGGCATCAACGGGCGTGAAGGCCTTGGCGGGTATGGTCAGCAACTGGTCGAGCGCGCCGCCGGGTGACTCCTCGCCGGCCATGTTGAACAGCGCATGGTTGGTCATGTTCACGATGGTCGGCTTGTCCGTCCTGGCCTCGAAGGCAATGCCGAGCGCGCCGCTCTCATCCAGCGTGTAAGTGGTGGTAACGTCCAGCTTGCCGGGGTAGCCGGCATCGCCATCCGGGCTGACATGGGCGAGCACGACACGCGCGGTCGGGCCGCTCTCCACCGAGACGACCTTCCACACGGCGCGATCGAAGCCCTTGCCGCCGCCATGCAGCGAATTGGTGCCGTCATTTTGCGTCAGCTGGTAGGTCTTGCCATCCAGCGCGAACCGGCCATTGGCGATGCGGTTGGCGAAGCGCCCGACGGTAACGCCAAGATAGTTGGGGTGCGCTTCATATTGGGCCGCACTGTCGAATCCGAGCACGACATCGGCCCGCTTGCCGTCTCGCCCGGGGACGAGCAGCGACTGCAGCGTGGCGCCATAAGTGATGATCTTCGCTTCCACGCCTTGCGCGTTCTTGAGCGTGATCGCCTCAATGGCGGTGCCATCGGCGAGGGTGCCGGCAGCTGCGCGGTGCGCCTCGGCGGCCTGAACCACGGAAACCGGCATCGCCATCGCCAGCGTTCCGGAGATGATCGCTATCCAATATGCACTTCGCATCCCTGCCCCAATCCTTTTATCTCTGTCCGCGCTGTGCGGGTTTATAGTCAGACAAATGACATTGACGCAAGCCGACATTCCGGCGAAAACGCCCCGGCAAAATTGATGAGGGGATGGAGCCGATGGCCGGACCGGCAGGGGTTGCAAATGGGGTGAGCAGGGACAGCGGCGGGGTCAATTACACCCCGGCCCTGGTGCTGTTGGCCAGCCTGTTTTTCATGTGGGGTTTCATCACCGTCATCAACAACACGCTGCTGCCGCATCTGCGCAGCGTGTTCGATCTCAATTATACGCAGACGACGCTAATCGAATCGGTCTGGTTCATTGCCTATTTCGTCGCGTCGATCCCATCAGCCTGGCTGATCAAGCGGATCGGTTATCAGAAATCGCTGGTCGTCGGTTTGCTGGTGATGGCGGCGGGGTCGCTGGGCATGATGCTCGCCGCCAGCCTGCCGTCTTATGGCGTCACCCTCGTCATGCTCTTTGTGATCGCGAGCGGCATCACGCTGCTCCAGGTGGCTGCCAATCCCTATGTTGCGGTGGTCGGATCGCCGGAAACGGCATCTTCCCGCCTCAATCTCGTGCAGGCCATGAACTCGGCGGGCACGATGTTCGCGCCCTTGTTCGGGGCCTATCTGATCCTCGGTCGCTCCAAGGGCGGCACGGCGGAAGCGGGCGTCGTGCTCACCCAGGCGGAGCGCCTTGCCGATGCGCAATCGGTGATCCTGCCTTATGGCCTCGTCGCGGTGGTGCTGATCGTGCTCGCCATCGTCATTGCGCGCTTTCCGTTGCCCGCCATGGGGTCGGCCGCCAATCGCGCGAGCAAGGAGGAGCGCCGCAACCACTCGCTCTGGCGGCACCGCAATCTGGTGTTCGGCGTGCCGGCGATCTTCATTTATTTGATTGCCGAGATCGGCGTCGCCAATCTGTTCGTCAACTTCGTCAGTCAGCCGCACATCGCCAACCTCACCCATGAGCAGGCCGGTCGCTACCTCACCTTCCTGTGGGGCGGGATGATGGTCGGCCGCTTCGTCGGCTCGGCGATCATGCAGAAGATTCCGGCGGAGACAGTGCTGGCGGCCTTCTCCATCGGTGCCTTTGTGGTGATGCTGGTGACGGTCTTCACCACCGGCCCGGCGGCGATGTGGGCCTTGATCCTTGTGGGCTTCTTCCACTCGATCATGTTCCCGACCATCTTCACGCTCGGCATCAAGGGGCTGGGGCCGTTGACTGAGGAAGGCTCGGGCTTGCTGATCATGGCAATTGCCGGCGGCGCGCTGGTCATCGTGCAGGGCTGGCTGGCGGACGGCTATGGCCTGCAAATGTCCTTCCTGCTGACGGCGGCGTGCGAACTCTACGTGCTGTTCTATGCGTTGTGGGGGGCGAAGCCGACCAACGCCTTGCCCGAGCCACAGCCGATCGAGGAATAACTCTGACTAAATTGCTTTGATTTATCCAGCGGTAGGGGCGAGCGCTTTCATGCGCTCGACCTTGCCGAACAGGAAGAGCAGGCTGAAGGCGGCCGTGAAGCCGCAGCCGGCGAGGAAGATCAGCACCAGCTCGAAAGATTGCGTCTGCTGCAGGATGAAGCCGATCACGATCGGCGTCACGATGGATGACATGTTGCCGAACATGTTGAAGATGCCGCCGCTCAAGCCCGCCGCACCAGGTGGCGCGATATCGGACATGACCGCCCACCCCAGCGCGCCGAAGCCCTTGCCGAAAAAGGCCAGGCTCATGAAGATCATGATCATTGTCTGCGCGCTGGTGTAATTGCAGCCGAGAATGGCGAGTGAGCCCATCATGCCGGTGACGATGGGGAGTTTGCGGGCCAGCGTGAGGCTATGCCCGCGCTTGAGCAGCCAGTCGGACCACAGGCCGCCCAGCAAGCCGCCAAGAAAGCCGCAGATCGACGGAATGGCGGTCATCAGCCCGGTCTCGATGATCGAGAGGCCACGCTCCTGCACGAGATAGACTGGGAACCAGGTGATGAAGAAATAGGTGAGGGCGTTCACGCAGAACTGGTGGAGATAGAGTCCCCAGAGCGACGGGGCGAGAATGAGGGCCCGCACGTGCCGCGCCGTCTCGCCATCCGGCCGGCCTGCCGGTTCGGCCTTTTCGATCAAGGCGCCGCCATCGACGATCAGTGCCAGCTCTGCGGGCTGGATGCGCGGGTGACGATGCGGCTCGTGGACCGTGCGCGCCCAGGCCAGAGCCGCGACCAGCCCGACCCCGCCCATGAACAGGAAGACCTCCGGCCAGCCAATGACCCCGATTATCCAGGCCATGATGGGCGCGAACAGGATCGTCGCGCAATATTGCGCGGAGGTGAAAATGGCGGTGGCGCGGCCGCGTTCGCTGGCCGGAAACCAGCTGGCGACGATCCGCGCATTGCCGGGGAAGGACGGGGCTTCGGTCAGACCGACGAGGAGCCGGAGCAGGAAGAGCGTCGTGATGGCGGCGGCGCCGGAGAGGAACACCACCAGGCCCTGCGCGGCCGTGAACAGCGACCAGCCCACAATGGCAACGAGATAGACGCGCCGAACGCCAAACCGGTCGAGCAACCACCCGCCCGGCAGCTGCGCTGCGACATAGGACCAGCCAAAGGCCGAGAAGACGATACCGAGTTGTAGCGGATCGATATCGAGATCGCGCGTCATCAGGGGCGCCGCCAGCGAGAGGATCGCCCGGTCCGCATAATTGATGACGGTGACGCCAAACAGCACGGCGAGGACGCCCCAGCGAAGCCGGCCTGCCAACAGCCTCGTGGTTTGACTCATCGCGCCTCTCCCCGCCGGCGCTGTATGTCTGCCCTTCGGAGGCGAATACTGTCTGACAAACAGGGCGGCGGTGGCGGGCGTAAAGCGGATCGTAGACACACGCAAGGCTATCAATCTGGACATTTCTCTGCCCGGCTATTCAAACGTTGGCCGCTAAATGTCCTGCTATTGCACCGGCCTCGTGCCGGGCATCAGCTCGGGCAGCGCACGCGCTTGACGGACCCGATGGTCAGCACGTCGCCCCCGCCGGAGAGAGTCAGCGCGGCCGTATCCGTCCAGCTTTCGCCCTCGCCGGAATAACTGGCGGTGACGCTCAGGCGATTGGGCGAAAGCGGGCGGGCTTGCGTCACCTTGCCGACGCTCTCGTAAAAGGTGAGGTCGTCCGCGCCCACCGCCAGCCGCATATTGTCGCCGGGCTTGCCGCATGCCGCCGCGCTGGAGGACCAGTTGCCCCGGAAGGCCTGCGGAATCGCACCCGCGCCTGTCTCGCCGCCTGGCGGGATGATCTTCACCGTGCCGCGCGGCGAGAGGTCCGATTCCGCGATCAGCCAGGCCATCTGGCCGCTCTCACCTTTCTGTCCGCCCGGGTTGCGCGCCAGCGTCATGGTGCCGATCATGTTGAACGGGCGACCATCCTCGCGCATGCGGCCATACATCTGCACCGGCACCTTCACGCGCTGGTTGCTGGTCGACTGCGGCCGGCCGACCAGAACCTGCACATCGTTATAACGGTTATAGGCGCTCGAAAACTGCGCCTCTGTCATGCCGCTGCCGCGCCCGGACTCGGCGTAGAGCCTATAGGCATCGCCAAAGCGCCCCTGCGCCAGCGCAAGGCCCCAGAGCTGGATGGTCGCGCCGGAAGCCTCGACGCTGGTCGGCACGCGCGCGGCCGCCTCGTTGAGCGGGGTGCGGTCATCGGGCAGGCCGCCCTGCTCGCCAGGGGCAGGGGGAACGAGCGTGCCGAGAAATTCCGGCTGTACCGAAGTGGTGCCGCTGTCATTGGCATTGAGCGCGTTATCGAGGGCTTCGTCTGCCTGCGCCGCGTTCATGCCATTGGCCTGATTGTCCGCATCAGGCGACACCTGGCATCCCGCAAGGATGAGGGTGAGCGCGGCAATCGAGGAAATCTGGCTCAGTCGGTTCATGCTCGTCTCCCTTTGGGTATCGCTCGCGGTTCCCTTCGGCTGAAAGGGCAAACGCTCCGCCATGCGTCGGGTTGCCGCCATTTGCGCGACTCTCTCCCCATGCTATGGGAGTGCCCTCCGCCGGACAGGACGACTCTTACCATGAATGATCTCACGCAGACGCCTGAAATGCTCATTGCCCAGATGGGCGCGCGTGCCCGCCGCGCCGCTGCGGACATGGCGCAGGCGCCGAGCGAGCTGAAGGCGCAGGCGCTGGTTGCCGCGGCCCGTTCATTGCGGGAGGCGATGCCGAAGATCATCCGAGCCAATCGCACCGATATGGAGCGCGGCGCCGCCAATGGCCTCTCCTCGGCGATGCTGGACCGGCTGCGGCTGGACGAGGCGCGGATCAATGGCATTGCCGACGCGGTCGAACAGGTCGCCAATCTTGCCGATCCGGTGGGGCAGGTCATCGATGAATCCGAGCGGCCCAATGGCCTGCGCCTCAGCCGTGTGCGGGTACCGCTCGGCGTCATCGGCATCATCTATGAGAGCCGACCCAATGTCACCGCTGATGCGGCTGCGCTCGGCCTGCGCTCCGGCAATGCGGTGATCCTGCGGGGCGGATCGGAAGCGGTGGAGAGCAACCGGGCGATCCACGCTGCCATGGTGCGCGGCATTACCGAGGCCGGCCTGCCCGCCGATGCGGTGCAATATGTTCCCAGCACCGATCGTGCGCTGGTGGGCGCGATGCTGCGCGCGGTGGGTCTGATCGACATCATCGTGCCGCGCGGCGGCAAGAGCCTCGTCGCGCGCGTGCAGGACGAGGCGCGGGTGCCCGTGCTCGCCCATCTCGATGGCATCTGCCACACCTATGTCCATGCCGCCGCCGACCCCAAAATGGCCCGCGAGATCGTGGTCAATGCCAAGATGCGGCGCACCGGCATCTGCGGCGCCACAGAGACGCTGCTGATCGACAATGGCTATGCCGAGCCGCAAGCGCTGGTGGCGGCGCTGCTGGATGCGCAATGTGAGGTGCGCGGTGACAAGGCCGTCACCAAGCTCGACCCCCGCATCGAGCCGGCGCAGGATGGCGACTGGAACACCGAGTATCTCGATTCCATCATCGCGGCGCGCTTCGTGGATGGCGTCGATGAGGCGCTCGATCACATCGCCGTGCATGGCAGCCACCATACCGACGCGATCATCACGCAGGACGCGGCGACTGCCGAGCAGTTCCTTGCCCGCTGCGACAGCGCGATCTGCATGTGGAACGCGTCCACACAATTTGCCGATGGCGGCGAATTCGGCCTCGGCGCCGAGATCGGTATCTCGACGGGGCGGATGCACGCACGCGGGCCGGTGGCGCTGGAAGGGCTGACGACGTACAAATGGGTCGTGCGCGGCACCGGTCAGGTCCGGCCCTGATCATGCGCATCGGTAGAAGCATCGCGCCGCATATGGCGGCTTCCCTCGTTATTATCGCGCTGGCTGGCTGTCAGGTTGTGCCGGAAACGGGCGGCCGGCAGCCCTCGCCTGCGCCCACGCCTGCGCCAACTGCTCCGGCTCCCGCGCCCGTCCCTGCCCCGTCGCAGTCGAGCGATGCCTGGGAAGTGGCGCCGGTGACGTCCGGTAGCTGGGGTTATGAAAGCCGCACTGGCGAGAGTGTCGCCAGCTTCGGCGCCTCGCCTGTCGCGCCGCTGGTGATCCTGCGCTGTCAGAAGAGCAGCCGGCAAGTGTCGATGACGCTGGCGGGGAGCGCCAGTCCGCGCGTCACCCTGCGCACCAGCAAGGGCGTGCTCGACTGGAGCGGGGCCACACAGCCGATGGCCGGCACCAGCGCGCTGGTCATCACGCGCCCCGCCAGCGATCCCGGGCTGGACTGGATGGCCTTTTCGCGCGGTCGCGTGTCCATCGAGCCCGCAGGCGGGCAACGGATCATTCTGCCGGTGGTCTCAGAAATCGGGCGCGTCGTAGAGGACTGCCGGAGCTAGGCCCTTCCGGCTGCGTCGCCCTAAAATCGGCGAGCGCATGATTATGATTCGAAAAAAGATAATTACAAGTCTTGTTCGCAGGCGCGGAATGACTCACATCTAAGCCATCGCAGGGACGCACGGCTTCCAGCCAACCCGGCGAGAGAGTTTCAACGCAAGCGAAAGGAGGTGATCCGATGTCTCATGGTTCAGCAATGGGGTCGGTCAAGTCCGTTCGGGGAGCCTGCCGCTAAGGCATTGGTGGCGGGTCGCGCGAGGGTCTCCTGAGGGAAACCGGACCGCGGCGTAAATCCCCGGGTGGCGGCACTTCCGGCCGCTGACCATGCTGATGGGCCGCTCGGCACCTCCGATGGGAGGTTCCGGCGGCCCCTCTCATTTGGGCTTGTATATTTCCAGCAATAAGCAGTTGCCGGCCGCCGAGCCGACTATCCCAGAATGATCCGATAGCGCGCCGCGCGGCCACCGCCGTCGCTGGCGTCCTTCTCGACATGGTCGACCAGAATCCCGCCGCATCGCTCGATCGTCCGGCGCGCCGCGTCGTTGTCGATGTTCGTCGTCAGGTCGACATGGGGGAGGCCGCGTCCACGTGCCTCAGGGAGCAAGGCGCCCAGGGCCTGCGCCGCATAGCCGTGCCCGCGCTTCCAGGGCACGACGGAAAAGCCGATATGGCCGGGGCAGTAGTCCGGCATCGCGGCCGTGCCCTCCTGCCAGCGCAGGCTGATGCTGCCGCAGAACTCGCCATCCCACATCCAGCGGCGATAGCCCGGTAGACGTGGCCGGGGCGTCCCATCCTTCATCAGCACCGGCGGCCCCTTGGCCTTGGGATCATCCAGTGACAGAAGGAAGGCAATGGCGCCGCGGTCGATCCGGTCCAGCTCGCGCTGGGTCGCCAGATTGCCCATCACGGTGTCCGGCGACCAGCCCGCTTCCAGCGCCGCGCGATAGGCAGGCAGGTAGATGGGCGCCGGCATGACGAGGCGAAGCGGCTCGGGCATCGGGCTTAGTGCGACTGCCTGACCTCGGGCGCGGGAATAGCCGGCTTGCTTGGGCGTGGCCCTTCGCTCAGCTGCTCACTCTCCACCTTGTGATACAGCACCTCATTGCGGATGTGCGTGACCCGCGAGCCGAGCCGGGTCTCGTAGAGAAAGATGGCGAACGCTGCCGCGATGGAGGTCATCGATCCCACGAACAGCAGCGAAATGACCGTGCCCAGATTCACTTCGATAAGATTGGACGCGAACAGCAGGATGACCACCGCGCTGATCGTCAACGCGGCAAGCACCGAGAGGAAGATCGCCGCATTCACCACCGTGATGCGCCGGTCGAGAATGCGGATCTCGTCGATCAGCCGGTCATGTTCCGCGCCCGTCGTGCGCATCACCTGCGCTTCCACCGCCCGCGCCCGGTCGATGACGCGGGCGAGGCGGCTGGCGCAGACGTTGAGGAAGCCGCCGATGCCTGCGAGCAGGAACACCGGCGCCACCGCCAACTGGATCGTGTGCGCGACGAGGCTGACCTCGGGCGCTTCCAGCACCGGCACCGGCATCAGGCCGCGCCTTTGGTCACCGGTGTATTGACGCCCATGGATTGCAGATATTTCTTCACGTTCCGCGCTGCCTGGCGCAGGCGCTGCTCATTCTCGACCATGGCGATGCGCACGAAGCCCTCGCCATCCTCGCCATAGCCGACGCCCGGCGCGACCGCGACCTTGGCATGGGTGAGGAGCTGCTTGGAAAATTCCAGGCTGCCCATCTCCTTGAGGGCCGGGGGCAGGGGCGCCCAGGCGAACATGGATGCGCGCGGGGACGGAATGTCCCAGCCCGCCCGCGCGAAGCTCTCCACCATCACGTCGCGGCGCTTCTGGTAGAGCTGGCGGTTCTTCTCGACGATATCCTGCGGGCCATTCAGCGCCGCGCAGGCCGCGGCCTGAATGGGCGTGAAGGCGCCATAATCGAGATAGGACTTTACCCGCGTCATCGCCGCGATCAGCTTCTGGTTGCCGACCGCAAAGCCCATGCGCCAGCCGGCCATGGAATAGGTCTTGGACATGGACGTGAACTCGATCGCGATGTCCTTGGCACCCGGCACCTGCAGGATGGAAGGCGTCGGGTTGCCGTCGAAATAAAGTTCGGAATAGGCAAGGTCGGAGAGGATCCAGACCTGGTTCTCCTTCGCCCAGGCGACCAGCCGCTCGTAGAACGCCAGGTCGACCGTCTCCGCCGTGGGATTGCCCGGATAATTGACCACGAGGATGCTGGGGCGCGGCACGGTGAAGTGCATCGCCCGCTCCAGCGCGCGGAAATAATTTTCGTCCGGCGTCGTAGGCACCGAGCGGATGGTCGCGCCGGCAATGATGAAGCCGAAGGTGTGGATCGGGTAGCTCGGATTGGGCGCCAGCACGACGTCGCCCGGCGCGGTGATCGCGGTGGCGAGGCTGGCAAGACCTTCCTTGGAACCCATCGTCACCACGACTTCGGTCTCCGGGTCCACCTCCACGCCAAAGCGGCGGGCATAATAATTCGCCTGGGCACGGCGCAGGCCGGGAATGCCCTTGGACTGCGAATATCCATGCGCATCCGGCTTTTGCGCCACTTCGACCAGCTTCGCGATCACATGATCGGGCGGCGGCAGGTCGGGATTGCCCATGCCGAGATCGATAATGTCCTCGCCCGCCGCGCGCGCCGCTGCCCGCATCGCATTCACTTCGGCGATGACATAAGGCGGCAGTCGCTTGATGCGGTAGAATTCGTCGGACATTGGGATGTCGATCTCCATTTGGGTTGAAATGGCCGTGTCACACTGCAAGTGGTAAGGACCGGCCAATGCTGCATATAGCTTGCGCCAGCCAGTCGTGCCACCAAAACAACGGGCGGCGAGTCTGGAAAACAGACCGTCCGGACAATCGAGCGAGGCATCTCCCATGGATCAGGACCTGAAAGACTCGACCGGCCTTGCTCAGCTGCAGCACTGGACGCGGGTGGTGGGGCTTGCCCAGCAGGCGATATTGGAGCGCAGCGCCGAGCTGGCGGAGCAGGCGACGCGCTTTCCCGGGCATGAGGCGCGGCCCAATCTGGAGAAGATCGCGCGCATCCAGTCGCAGGCGGCGGAACGCAGCATGGCGGTGTGGCAGCAGGTGCTGGCGCGAGCAATGGACGGCATCGGTGCAGGACCTGATGGCGATGCGAAACCTGCGCCTACCAGTCGTGATCGGCGCTTTGCCGATCCGAGCTGGCACGACAATCCGGTGTTCGACCTCATTCGCCAGATGTATCTGCTGGCCTCCGATTATTTCATGCAACTGGCCGATAGCGTCGATGGTCTCGATGTGCGAGACAAGGAGAAGCTGCGCTTCGTGACCGAGCGGTTTGTCGAGGCGGCCAGCCCGGCGAACTTCCTGTTCACCAACCCCGCCGCGCTTCAGCGGCTGATCGAAACCAAGGGCGAGAGCTTGCTGACCGGGCTGGAGCATATGCTCGCCGACCTCGATCGCGGCCAGCTCACCCATACGGACGGCTCCGCCTTCGAGCTGGGGCGCAACATCGCCACCACGCCGGGCAAAGTGGTCTACGAGACCCCGCTCTACCAGCTCATCCAGTATGAGCCGACCACGCCGCAGGTGATGAAGACCCCGCTGCTGATCTTCCCGCCGTGGATCAACCGCTTCTACATTCTGGACCTCAATCCGGAGAAGAGCTTCGTCAAATGGGCGGTGGATCAGGGGCTGACCGTGTTCATGGTCAGCTGGAAATCCGCCGATGCCAGCATGGCCGATTTCGACTTGGGCGATTACATGCTCAAGGGGCAGGTGGACGCGATCGACGTGGTGCGCGATCTGCTCGACGTGCCGAGCGTCCACACCATCGGCTATTGCGTGGCCGGAACCTTCCTGGCCGCGACGCTCGCATGGCTGGCCGCGCGGGGGCAGGGTGACAAGGTCGCCAGCGCCACTTTCTTCACCACCCAGGTCGATTTCTCCGAGGCCGGCGATCTCGCTCTTTTCGTCGACGACGAGCAACTGGCGCTGATCGATGGCTTCGTGAAGGACGGCTATCTGGATGGGCGCTATCTTGCGGCGACGTTCAACCTGCTACGTGGGCAAGATTTGATCTGGAATTATGTGGTCAACAACTATCTGCTGGGGAAGGATTATCCGCAGTTCGATCTGCTCTACTGGAACGGTGATACCACCAACCTGCCGGCGAAATGGCACCGGGCCTATCTCACCCAATTATATCGCGATAACCGGCTGGTCGTGCCGGGCGGCCTTGAGGTTGATGGCATCCATATCGACCTGCGCAAGGTGGAGACGCCTTCCTATATTCAGGCCGGTGTCGAGGATCATATCGCGCCGCCCTGCAGCGTATGGAAGCTGATGGACCAGTTCTCCGGGGCCCGGCGGTTCGTGCTGGCGGGCTCGGGGCACATCGCCGGCGTGGTCAATCCACCCGCAGCAGGCAAATATCAATATTGGACCAGCGCGGCGCCACAGCCTGACTTTGCCGCGTTCCGCAAAGCCGCGCAGGAAACGAAGGGGAGCTGGTGGCCGGATTGGCGGGCGTGGCTGGCAGAGCTGTCGCCAGAGACTGTCAGTGCCAGCGGTGCGCGGATGCCGGGAGAAGGCAAACTTCCCGCGATCGAGGATGCGCCCGGACGCTACGTCACGCAGCGTTGACCGGCGCTTTTGCGTTGATTCACCGCCTGTAAGACAGTTTTGTTGCACTGCATCATTTTGCTTGCAGATTCGATCCGATTCGCTTATGTTGCATCGCAGCAAAGTTCGAGGAGTGAGTCTGTTGGCAACCCCGCGCAAGTCCCGTTCGTCCAAAGCCGGTCCCCGGCCCGCGACGTCCGTTGCACGGAGCCCGGCCAAGAACGACGTTTCCAAGCCTGTGGCCAAGCCCACGGGTGAGAAGGTCGCGGCCGCCGCTCCGATGCCGGTCAAGGCGCCGGTGACGCCGGAGGCTTCCGCCGCGCCCAAGCCTGCTGTTGCAGCGGCTCCTAAAGCCGCACCTGCGACTGCGGCGATTGTGGAGAAGCCGGCCGTCAGAACGCCGGTGGAATGGCCCGTCAGCGCTGCCCCCAAGGCTGAAGCCGTTGATGCCAGTCCGGCGCCCCTCTCACCTGTCTCGAACCCAGAATTGGCGGATGCATTCCCCCTTCCCGACACCGGGAAATCCGCCGCAGCGAAAGGCGAACCGACCATGACCGATATGATGGACACCGCGAAAACCTATGCCGAGGAGGCCAAGACCCGTATGCAGAGTGCCTTCACTGAAATGAACGAGAAGACCAAGGCGGCCATGGAGAAGTCCGGCAGGGCTTTCGAAGAGCTGGGCGAACTGACGCGCGGCAATCTCGAAGCGATGGTCGAATCCTCCAAGATCGCTGCCAAGGGCATGGAAACGCTGGGCCAGGACGCCGCCGAATTCGGCCGCAAGTCCTTCGAGAAGTCGAGCGCCACGATGAAGAGCTTTGCGTCGATCAAGTCGCCGGCCGAGTTCTTCCAGCTCCAGAGCGAGCTGCTCAGCCAGACGATGGACAGCTTCGCATCCGAGGCTGCCAAGAACAGCGAAAAGATGCTCAAGCTGGTGAGCGACATTTCCCAGCCGATCAGCAACCGCGTGTCGGTTGTAACGGAAAAGGTGAAGTCGATCGCAGCCTGATCAGGCCGATCTAATTCAGAAAAGGCGGCTCGCTCCGGCGGGCCGCCTTTGCTTTTTTGGGCAGTCCGTCTCTGTGCCCTTGCAACCAAGGGGGGCGATGCCCTATTTTTGGGCCATGCAAGACAGAAGCGCGATCATGAATCAGCCGCTCATGGCTGGGCGGCCCGATGAGGAAGGGCCGGGCGATCCCGGTCTTGGCGTTGCCACCCGGACCCGCGCGCGCACCCGCAAGCCCACGCCTTACAAGGTGTTGATGCTCAACGACGACTACACGCCGATGGAGTTCGTCGTCGATGTGCTGCAGCGCTTCTTCCGCATGGACATCGAGCAGGCGACCCGCGTGATGCTCCACGTCCACCAGCGCGGTGTCGGTGTGTGCGGTGTGTTCAGTTATGAAGTGGCCGAAACCAAGGTCAATCAGGTGATGGATTACGCCCGCCAGAACCAGCATCCGCTCCAGTGCACGCTGGAGCACGCCTGACCGACTGATCGGGCGGCTGAACTTGGAGTTCGCCGGTCCAATCCGTTCTTGACCCGTTGATCGCTGCAATGCAGCATGGTGTGCATGTCACCCATGCGCCCCGCCATCACCCAAAATCCTGACATTCGCTATCTCGGGCGCCTGCTCGGGGATGTCATTCGCGTCTACGGCGGCGAGCGCCTGTTCAAACAGACTGAATATATCCGGTCTGCCTCCGTCGACCGGGCGCGCGGCGTCGCCCCGGCCGAGGGCGTGGACAGTGGTCTGGATGCGCTAACGCTGGACGATACGCTCGCCTTCGTGCGCGGCTTCATGCTGTTCTCCATGCTCGCCAATCTCGCGGAGGACCGCCAGGGCGTCGCCGCCGAACCGGGCGCGGACGTTGCCAGTGCGACCGCCAAGCTGAGCGAGCATGGCGTCAGCCCCTCCGATATCGTCAAGCTACTGGAAACGGCGCTGGTGGTGCCGGTGCTGACCGCGCACCCGACGGAAGTGCGCCGCAAGTCGATGATCGACCACCGCAACGTGATCTCCGATCTCATGGCCCTGCGCGATACCGGCGCGAGCGAGACGGACCATGGCGAGCCGATCGACGAGGCGATCAGCCGCCAGATCGCGCTGCTTTGGCAGACGCGCCCGCTGCGCCGTGAGCGGCTGTTCGTGCGCGACGAGATCGACAACGCGCTCTCTTATTTTCGCGACATCTTCATGCCGGTGCTTCCGAGCCTTTACGCCCGCTGGGACCGGGTGCTGGGGCAGCGCGTCCCCAATTTCCTGCGGCTCGGCACTTGGATCGGTGGGGACCGGGACGGCAATCCCTTCGTGCAGGCCGAGCAGTTGCGCACGGCGCTGGGCCGGGCGAGCGGATCGACCCTGCGCTTCTACATGGATGCGCTGCACGAGCTGGGCGCGCAGCTCTCCATCTCCAGCGAACTTGCGGCCATTCCCGCCGGCGTGCGCGATCTGGCAGCGGCCAGTGGTGACGAGGCTGCCAGCCGGCGCGACGAGCCCTATCGCCGGGCCGTCGCTGGTATCTATGCGCGCGTCGCAGCGACCTATGAACAGCTTATCGGTACCCCGCCGCCGCGGCCCTCCCGCCTGGCGGGCGAGCCCTATGCCGATGCGGGCGAGCTGCGCGCCGATCTCGCGACGCTTGGGCGAGGCCTCGCTGTCGAAGGCAATGGCGCGCTCGGCAGCGGCGGCGGCCTCGCCCGGCTGATCCGGGCGGTCGAGCTGTTCGGCTTCCACCTCGCCACGCTGGACATGCGCCAGAACAGCGCGGTGCATGAGCGCGTCGTCGCGGAACTGCTCAAGGTTGCCGGTGTCGAGCCGGATTATCTCGCGCTCGATGAAGAGGCGCGCGTGGCTCTGCTTCGCCGCGAATTGGCCACCGACCGCCCGCTCGGCTCCCGCTTTGCCGACTGGAGCGAGGAAACCGCCACCGAACTCGGCATCGTGGAGGCCGCCGCAGAGGCGCATCGCCGCTATGGCGCGGCCTGCATTCGCCATTACCTCATCTCCAAGGCGGAGAGCGTCTCGGACATGCTGGAGGTTAACATCCTCCTCAAGGAAGCCGGCCTGTGGCGCGCGGCGCAGGACGAGGGCGCGCCGCATGCCCCGATCATGGCTGTGCCCTTGTTCGAGACGATCGCGGACCTCGAAAAGGCGCCTGCCATCATGCGCGATTATTTCGCCCTGCCGGAGATCGGCGCGCTGGTGCGGGCGCGCGGCCATCAGGAAGTGATGATCGGCTATTCCGATTCCAACAAGGATGGCGGCTATCTCACCTCGACCTGGGGCCTGTACGAAGCCAGCCTTGCGCTGACACCGGTGTTTGAGGAAGCCGGCGTTGCGATGCAGCTCTTCCATGGGCGCGGCGGTGCGGTCGGGCGGGGGGGCGGCTCGTCCTTCGCAGCCATTCAGGCGCAGCCGCCCGGCACGGTGCAGGGCCGCATCCGCATCACCGAACAGGGCGAGGTCATCGCCGCCAAATATGGCACGCTGGAGAGCGCGCGGACCAATCTCGAGGCCGTCACCAGCGCGGCCTTGCTGGCCAGTCTGGAGCCCGAGCGGCTCTCCCCCGCTGACAACGAACGCTTCACTCAGGCGATGACGCGCATTTCCGGCCTCGCGTTTGAAGCCTATCGCGGGCTGGTTTACGAGACCAAGGGCTTTCGTGAGTTCTTCCGCGAGCTGACCCCCATTCAGGAGATCAGCGGCCTCAAGATCGGCTCGCGTCCGGCCAGCCGCACTAAGAGCAATCGCATCGAGGATCTGCGCGCGATCCCGTGGGTCTTCTCCTGGGCGCAGGCCCGTGTGATGCTGCCGGGCTGGTATGGCGTCGGACAAGCGCTGCGGGATTTCGGGGACGACGCGCTACTCAAGGACATGGCACAGGCCTGGCCCTTCTTCCGCGCGAGCATGGCGAATATGGAAATGGTGCTCGCCAAGTCGGATCTGGAGATTGCCGCCAAATATCTGCCGCTGGTCTCGGACCGCGCGGTGGGCGATCCGATCTTCGAGCGCATCCGCGAGGGCTGGCATCTGGCGCATGACCAACTGCTCGCTTCCACCGGGCAGACCCATCTGCTGGCGGACAGCCCGGCGCTGGATGCCTCCATCCGGTTGCGGCTGCCCTATATCGAGCCGCTCAATCTGCTGCAGGTGGAACTGCTCAAGCGCCACCGCGCCGGGGAGACCGATCCTCGTATACGGGAGGGCATTGAACTCTCCATCAACGCCATTGCCACGGCCCTGCGCAACAGCGGCTAAGGAACGGCTGGCGGGTAGGCGTTGCCGCCCCCTCTCACTCGTCCCGTTTGCCCTTCGACAAGCTCAGGGCGAACGGGAGGGTAATGCATTAAAAAAACGGCCGAGAGATAACTCCCGGCCGCTTATTTTCATACGATCCGCTCCTCGCGAGCGGGCCGCATCGATCCGTCATCAGAACTTGGCAACAACACCGACCATCGGGCGGAAGCTGTTGAAGTTACCGCGCGTATCGACCTGCGCACGCAGGCGGATGTTGCTGGTTTCGGCCGTGCTGCCCATGTCGGCCAGCGAGAGCTCGACGCCACCGCCATAGGTTACGCCGTGATAGTGGCGATCGGTGTCGGCCAGCGGCACGGTCTTGTCATTGAACTGGGTCCACTGATAACCGACCTTGGCGAAGAACATGCTGTCCTTACCGGCCTTGAGGCCCAGACGGCCTGCGGCGCCATATTCCCAGTCGATGTCCTTGTCGAAGCCCTTGGCGACGCTACCTTCGGCACCGACCACGACGGGGCCGAGGTCGTAGTTCAGACCGGCCACGCCTTCAGCGACCCAGCCGCGATAGCCGCTCGGCGGTCCACCTGCGGGCTGCTGGTTGTCGAAGTCATGCAGGCCGCCCATCACGCCGACATAGGGCTGCAGGCCCTGCGCGTCCTGTGCCAGAGCCGGGGCCGAGAGACCCGCTGCCAGAGCAACGGCGAGGGTGAGGGGAAAAGCTTTCATAACACTGAACCTTCTATTAACAGAACAGGACTGTTTAGGTCCTCGTTTCGCGACCGACCTGCGTCGATCACTGTCCCTAAAATGGCTCAGCCAGATGAACCGTTCCCGAATGAATTGTGGAGCAATTGTGGAAAGGCCCCGCTGTTGCACATGTGCTACACAACGGGGCCATTCACTTGGCGTTCAGTTTTACTTGAAGACTTCGCGATAGTATTACAATCGCGCAGGCAATCTTGCCTTAGGCTTCACTCACCGTAGCCTTCACGATCTTGCCCGGCTTTGCCGGCGGCTCGCCCTTGGGCAGCGCGTCGACATGCTCCATGCCTTCGGTCACAACGCCCCAGACGGTATATTGACGATCGAGGAACGTCGCATCGTCGAAGCAGATGAAGAACTGGCTGTTGGCGCTGTTCGGGTTGGAGCTGCGTGCCATAGAGCACACGCCGCGCACATGCGGCTCGCTGTTGAACTCGGCCGGCAGATCGGGAAGCTTCGAGCCGCCCATGCCGGTGCCGGTCGGGTCGCCGCCCTGCGCCATGAAGCCGGGGATCACGCGGTGGAACACCACGCCATCATAAAAGCCGTCCTTGGCAAGCGCGCTGATGCGCTCGACATGCTTGGGGGCCAGATCGGGGCGCAACTGGATCACGACGTCGCCGGTGTCGAGCGTCAGGGTAAGGGTCTGGTCGGCCATGGGGGCAGTCTCCTTGTCTCTACCGGCCTCGGGTCGCAATGCGGAGCGGAAGCGGGCGGGGGAATGGAGCCGCCTCTATAGTGACTGCTTTCGTCAAGGGAAGGCTGCATGACGTTGCATTTGCCCCGGGCATGGGCAAAAGGAGCGATTATCGAGAGCAGGCGTGGCCAGTGGCGGCCGCAGCCGGAAAGGGAGGCGCCGCATGAGCGAGACCGAGGCCGCATCGCAGCCCGGCGCGATCCCTCCCGAGGAGGAAGACGCGCTCGTCGATACCAATCTGGACGAGGACGATCGTCTTCGGCCGGAGTTCGTCTCTGCCGTTCTGTCCGCCGTCGAGGAGGGCAAGGACGATGCAGCGCAGGCGTTGGTCGAGACGCTGCACCCCGCCGACATCGCCGATCTTCTCGAGCTGACGCCCGAGGATCGCCGGGCCGGGCTGGTTCATGCGCTGGGCTCGCTGGTCGGCGCGGAAGTGCTGTCCGAGCTGAACGATTATGTGCGCGATACCGTCGTCGAGGCGCTGGAGCTTGAGCAGCTCGCGGAACTGGCCGGCGAACTGGATACCGACGATGCCGTCGCCATCATCGAGGATCTCAATGAGGAGGACCAGCAGACCGTCCTCGATGCGATGGAGCCGGAAGACCGCGCCGCCATCGAGAGCGCGCTGGGCTATCCCGAGGAATCCGCGGGCCGACTCATGCAGCGCGATCTGGTCGCGGTGCCTGAGCATTGGACCGTCGGCCAGACCATCGACTTTTTGCGCGATACCCGCGACCTGACATCGGATTTCTGGGAGATTTTCGTTGTCGACGCGGCCCATCGGCCCATCGGCTCCTGCCAGCTCTCCTGGGTGCTGCGCTGCCCGCGCGAAATCGCGATGAGCGATGTAATGAAGCGCGAGCAGACGCTGATCCCGGTCGATATGGATCAGGAAGAGGTCGCGCTGCGCTTCCAGAAATATGCGCTGATCTCGGCGGCGGTGGTCGATCCGGGTGGGCGCCTCGTCGGCATGATCACCGTGGACGATGTGGTCCACATCATTCAGGAAGAGGCTGGCGAGGACATTCTCCGCCTCTCCGGCGCCGGTGAAGGTGACATCAACGAGCCGGTGCGGGAGAGCTACAAGGCGCGCGTGCGCTGGCTGCTCGCCAATCTCATCACCGCGTTGTTCGCCACCGCGATCATCGCTGCCTTTGAGGATGCAATCGCGAAGATGGTCGTGCTGGCCGTACTGATGCCCATCGTCGCCAGCGTGGGTGGCAATGCCGGCAGCCAGACCATGGCGGTCACCGTCCGCGCCCTTGCCACCAACCAGATCACCGCCTCCAACACCTGGCGCATGATCATGCGCGAATTGCGCGTGGCGGTGCTTAACGGGGCGACGGTCGCGGTGGTGCTCGGCATTGGCGTTGGCCTGTTCTTTCAGGACCCCTTGCTGGGCGGGGTGATCGGCTCCGCGATGGTGCTGAATATCGTCACGGCCGGCTTTGCCGGAGTCGCGGTGCCTATCCTGTTCGAGCGGTTCAACGTCGATCCTGCAGTTGCCTCCTCGATTTTCGTGACGACGGTCACCGATTCGATGGGCTTCCTCTCCTTCCTGGGCCTGGCCACGCTGGCAGGCCTCACCGGCTAAGCCGCGCTATTTGACGACTGAAGATATGAACCATATATGATTCGCATATCATCTATATGCGGAGCGGTTCATGGGTTTGGTCAAGATCGAGGATGGGTTGCATGAGGAAGCGCGCCGCACCAGCGCCGTCATGTGCCGCTCCATCAATGCTCAGGCCGAGTTCTGGATGAAGATCGGGATGCTGGCCGAGGCCCATCCCACCTTGTCGTTCAACGAGATCGTGAAGATGGAAAAGGACCGGCAGGATCTGGCCACCGCGCAGGCCGCCTGAGATGGTCAAGACGCCGGATGAACTCGCCCTCATGCGTATCTCTGGTCGCTTGCTCGCATCGGTCTTCGAGATGCTGGACGGGGAGGATCTCGTCGGGCGCTCCACCATGGCGGTCAACGATCTGGTCGAGCGCTTCATCGTCGATGATCTGGCGGCGCGTCCGGCGAGCAAGGGGCAATATGGCTTTGCGTATGTGCTCAATTGTTCGATCAACGAGGTCGTCTGCCATGGCGTGCCGGATGCCGACCGGATCATTGCGGATGGCGACATCATCAATCTCGATATCACGCTGGAGAAGAACGGCTTCATTGCCGACAGCAGCAAGACCTATCTCGTCGGCACGGTCTCGCCCGCCGCGCGCCGGCTTGTGCGTGTTGCCCAGCAAGCGATGTGGCAGGGCATCCGCCAGGTGCGCCCCGGCGCGCGCCTCGGCGACATCGGCTTTGCCATCGAGCGCCACGCCAAGAAGCATGGCTACTCGGTGGTGCGGGAATATTGCGGCCATGGCATCGGGCGCGAGATGCACGAGGAGCCGCAGGTGATGAACTTCGGCCGTCCGGGCACTGGCCTCACACTGCGCGAGGGCATGGTGTTCACCATCGAACCGATGGTCAACCAGGGCACGCGCGGCGTGATGACCAAGGGCGACGGCTGGACGGTGGTGACGAAGGACCGCAAGCTTTCGGCGCAGTTCGAGCACACTGTGGCGGTGACGGCGACCGGCGTCGAGGTGCTGACGCTGCGGCGGGATGAGCATCTGCGGGCGGCGTGAGGGTGTTGCTCCGTCCTTGGGGATAGTTGAAGCTGGTTACCCGGACAGCACGCCATTGCGGATCGCGCCCCGTTCGTCCTGAGTAGCTGCTGAGCCCGTCGAAGCGGCGTATCGAAGGACTGGCTGTGCGGCTGCGATGCTTCGATACGGCTCTTCGATACGCGCCTGCGGCGCTACTCAGATCCTACTTAGCACGAACGGTGAGGGTTGGCGCGGACTTCTGCCGCCCTGAGCGAACTGAAGCTGCCCGGCAGCTCAACTGGTTTCCCCATATACGGCCGCGCATAAGCATTGCCGAGACGTCTCCCCTCCTCTTCAGAGGAGGGGTCGGGGGTGGTGGCGATGCGTCAGCATCGCGCGTTCAGCGAAAAGCGCTTGTGTCGGTGCACCACCCCAACCCCTCCTCTGAAGAGGAGGGGCTAAGGCTGGCTCCCTCGACAGCCCGGCCCTTTAGTCCTGCCTTTACCCCTCGCGAGCCTTCACCTCACCGATCCGCCACAATCGCGCGCAGCCCCACGCCGATTGTCGCGCGGGGCTGGGGCATTTCGGATGAGGCGACGGGGTAGGCGCAATGGTCGGCCATATAATGGCCGCCGGGGCGGTGATTGCCTGACAGGCCGGTACCGCCGACCGGTGCATTGGGCGCGAGCGCATAGGTGGGTCGGTTCCAGTTGACGATGCCGGCGCGGCTATTGGCCCAGAAGCGATCATAATGTTCGGGGCCGCCGCCGATCAGTGTCGCGCACAGGCCGTGGCGGGTGCTGTTGGCTTCGATGATCGCATCGTCGAAGCTGGTAACGCATATGACCTGCAGGATCGGGCCGAACAGTTCCACGTCGCTGCGCGGTGCCATGGCCGTCACATCGATGATGCCGGGCGTGACGAAGGGCAGGCCTTCGATCGGGCGCTGCATGTGCCGGATCGGGCGGCCGCCATGGCTCATCAGATACAGGAAGCTCTCGGTGAGGCCGTCGGCAGCATCCATGTCGATCACCGGCCCCATGAAGGGGAGCGGATCGCCGGTCGGCGGACCGACGATCAGGCGGTCCGTCAGCGCCTTCACCGCCCCCAGCAAGGGCTCGGCGAGGGTATCGCCCACGATGAGGCGGCGGGCGGACAGGCAATGCTGCCCGCTCATGTCGAAGGCGGACTGGACGATGAGCGCGGCGGCGCTGGCGATGTCCGGCGTGTCCCAGGCGATGATCGGATTATTGCCGCTCATTTCCAGGGCCAGCAGCTTGCCGGGCTGGTCGGCGCAGGCGCGGTTGATGGCGCGGCCGGTGCGGGTCGATCCGGTGAAGAGCACACCGTGAACGTCCGGCGCGGCGGCCAGCGCTTCGCCGATCGCCGGGCCACCAATCACGCATTGCACCTGATCGTGCGGCACACCGGCCTCATGCAGCAGGCGCACCAGCATTTCGCCGGTGGCGGGCACCTTCTCGGAGGGCTTGAAGAGCACGCCATTGCCCGCAAGCAACGCCGGCACGATATGATCGACGGGGATGCGCGCGGGCAGGCAATGCGGCGTGATGATGGCGAGCACGCCATGGGGCTTGTGGCGCAGGGCGGTGCGGGCGCCCATCGCGCCTTCGCTCTGCCGCTGGCCCGTGCGTTCAGAATAGGCCTGCACGGCCTTCTCGACCCGCTCGAACAGGCTGATCACCTCTTGCCGCGTGGACCAAAGCGGTCGCCCGGTTTCGCGCGAGATCAGGGTCGCGAAGGCCTCCTCACTGGCGCGCACGGCATTGGCGAAGCGGCGCATGGTCTCGATGCGGACAGCGGAGGAGAGGCCTGCCCATGCGGTCCATTGGTGCGCCACCAGCGCGATCTGCGCGGCGGGGTCGGCCTCCTGCCCCTGCCAGACGACCTCGCCCGTCGCCGGATCGAGCGATTCGAGGACGGCAGGCTCGTGCGGAGCCTCGGTGGCATGAAGCGGGGCGTGCAACATGCAGCGGCTATGCGGCGCAATTAGTTTCCAGCGGATTTACGACGCGCGCTCCGGAGCGCGCATCGGCTTATGCGCTGCGCGAGGCGAGCGGCTGGCCGGGCACCGGGCCGTGCGCCGCCCCCATGGCGCGGATTGCCTCGACCTTTCCGTAAAGCGGAGCCCAATCATCGCGCTCGGCGATGGGCGTCCAGAGCGCCTCGACTTCTTCGATGTGCATCGAGCAGGGCGCATCGCCGTGCCAATACGGGTGGTCACCGGCGCCGAGCCGTGGGGTGAGGGATTCGCGCGTGGCCCGCACCTTGTCCCACGCTGCGCCCGAATAACGCGATTCGGCGTGATCGCCACGCCGCCAATCGAAGAAGAAGCGGTCGATCAGCACATCGCTGCCGCGCAAGGCTTCGACGGCGGCGACCACGAACGCGCGGCCGGCGTCCGGGTCCGGCACTTCGAGGCCCAGCCGCCAGAGGAACCGCTCGATCAGGCGATTCTCATAAATAGCCGGAAAACGCCGAAGCACCTCGACCAGCGCCTCCGTCTCCGCATGCTCCACCAGCGACTGCGCCAGTTGCGCGACATCCCAGTGGATCGCCTCAGCCTGACGGGCGAAGGCATAGAGACCGGTCTGATCGAAATAGGCGGCCGTAAAGCCCGGCTCCCAGCGCGGGGTGAAGCGCCATGGCCCATAGTCGAAGCTCTCGCCCGTGACCGCGATGTTGTCGCTGTTGAGGACGCCATGGACGAACCCGGCGACCATATAGCTCGCGGCGAGGTCGGCCGTGCGCGCGACGACCGCCTCCAGCAGCGTGAGCGCGGGCACCTCGCCCGGCTCCACCGCCAGCAGATGGCGCAGGCAATAGTCGATCAGCCGTGCGCTCTCCTCGCGCTGGCCGAGATAGGCGAGCCGTTGGAAGCTACCGATGCGGATGTGGCAGTGACTGAGCCGCACCATTACCGCCGAGCGCGTGGGGGAAGGCTCGTCGCCGCGCACCAGCGGCTCGCCGGTTTCGATGATCGAGAAAGTGCGCGAGGTGGTGACGCCCAGCGCCTCCAGCATTTCGGTCGCGAGGATTTCTCGCACGCCGCCCTTGAGGGTCAGGCGGCCGTCCGCGGTGCGGCTCCAGGGCGTGCGGCCCGAGCCCTTTGTCCCGAGATCCAGCAATCGGCCTCCGGCCGGCGCGGCCTCGCGCATCTGGGCGAACAGAAATCCGCGTCCATCGCCAAGATCGGGATTGTAGGTGCGGAATTGGTGGCCGTGATAGCGCAGCGCCAAGGGTGTCGGCTGCGCGCCGGGCAGGGGCGTGAAGCGGCCGAAATGGCTGATCCATTGCGCATCGTCGAGCGCCGCCAGCCCCACCGTGCTGGCCGCGCGATCATTGCGGAAGCGGAGGATCGTCTGCGGGAAATCCGCCGGTTGCACGGGATCGGCCAGAAAATCCGCAATTGAAGCTATTGCGCGTTCCGGATGAAATATGTCTGTCTTAAGCGCTGCGTCCATGCTCTGATATGGGGGGCGCCCCGGGAAAGGATCAAGCTTGTCGGGCTATGAAGACAAATATTGGTGGTCGCAGGACAATTTACGGCTGCATTACCGGGACTATCCCGGGCGCGACGATGGGCCGCCGATCCTGTGCCTGCCAGGCCTGACGCGCAACGTCCGCGACTTCGAGCCGGTGGCAGAGCGGCTGGCGGGCGAATGGCGCGTTATCGTGGTGGAACTGCGCGGGCGCGGCGAGAGCGCTTACGCCAAGGACCCGATGAGCTATGTGCCGCTGGTCTATCTGCAGGATCTGCTCAAGCTGATCGATGAGCTGGCCCTGCCGCGCTTCGTGGGAGTCGGCACGTCGCTCGGCGGGATCATGCTCATGTTGATCGCGGCGACGCGGCGCGGGAGCCTCGCGGGCGCGCTGCTCAACGATATCGGGCCGGAGATTGCCGAGGAAGGGCTGGAGCGCATCCGGCAAGGGGTCGGTACCGGTAGCGCGCAGCCGACCTGGGTTCACGCGGCGCGGGCGGTGGCGGATGTGCAGGGGGTGATCTACCCCGATTACAAGCTGACCGACTGGCTGCGCATCGCCAAGCGGCTATATCGACTGACGAGCCAGGGGCGCATCGTGCTGGATTATGACCAGCGCCTCGCCGAGCCGTTTCGGGCGCCCGGCGGTGCGGCGGGCGTCGACCTGTGGCCGGCGTTCGAGGCGATCGGCGACATCCCGCTCACCTTGGTGCGCGGCGCGCTCAGCGATCTGCTGACCGTCCAGACGGCGCAGGCGATGCAAGCGCGCCTGCCGCAGCTCGATCTGGTGACGGTGCCGCGCGTGGGTCATGCACCCACGCTGGAAGAGCCAGAAGCGGTGGCGGCGCTCGACAGGCTGCTCGACCGGATCAGTGGGAAGCCATGACGCGGCGGGCGGCCCGGCGCGATCTCTCCCGCGAGCCGCTGCGCGTGCTGCAAATTCACCGCACCTTCGATCTGGGCGGCAAGGAAGTGCGCCTTGCCCGGCTGATGAATCATTGGGGCGCGCGGATGCAGCACGACATCCTACTGGGCGAGCCGGGCGCCACTGCGGCGCAAGCTTTGCTCGACCCTGCGCTGAAGGTGCGCTTTCTCGATTCGCCCGCGTTGGAGGGGCCAGCGACCTTCGCCCGGTTCAACGCGCTGGCCAAGGCGATGCGCGGCTATGACCTCATCCTGAGCTTCAATTGGGGCGCGATCGATGGCGTCATGGCGCACCGTCTCTTCCGCCGGCTGCGCTGCCTGCCGGCGTTGATCCACCACGAAGAGGGCTTCGATGTGGACGAGGCGTTCGTCCGCCAGGCCGCTCGCAACCGCTATCGCCAGATCGCCTTGCAAGGTGCGCGGGCGCTCGTCGTCCCGTCGGCGCAGTTGGCGCATATCGCTCAAGCGGAGTGGCGGCAGCCCGCCGAGAAGGTCCACCAGATCCCCAACGGGCTGGATGTCGCCGCCTATGAGGGCACCCGGCCGGTCACTGCGATTCCCGGGCTGGTACCGGACGGCCGGCTGATCGTGGGCACCGTCGCAAATCTGCGGGCGGTCAAGAATCTGCCCCGGCTCGTCCGGGCCGTGGCGCCGCTGCGCGACCGGCTGCGTCTGGTCATCGTGGGTGACGGGGAGGAGCTAGACGCGATCCTGGCGGAGGCGGAGCGGCAGGGGATGCACGATCTGCTGATGCCCGGAGCCCTGCCGCGCCCGCAGGATTATGTCGGCGCCTTCGATATTTTCGCATTGTCCTCCGATAGCGAGCAGTTCCCCACTGCCCTGATGGAGGCGATGGCGGCCGGCCTGCCAGTGGTCGCGACCGACGTCGGCGATACGCTCGGCATGGTCGCGCCGGACAACCGGCCCTTCATCGTGGCCCCCGATGCGATCGATGATTTTCAGGCTGCCCTTGCAGAACTGGCCGGGAATGCCGATCTGCGTCGGACCATCGGCGCAGCCAATCGCGACAGAGCGAGGCGCTGTTTCGATGAAGCCGTGATGATCCAGCTCTACGCCCGGCTCTATGGTGAGGGGGTCGGTAACGAACTGGCGTTATTTTGAGTTTTGTGGCATTTTAGCACTTGGTTTGAGGAAAATGCTGGTAAAGGCGCTCGTGGCTGGCTTGCGAAGCTGGCCGATGGGGCACTGAGGAGTTTCATTTGTTCAAGGGCTTGAAGCCGATCGTCTATGGCGGTCGCGAGGTGTGGCCGGTTATCGAAGGCGGCAAGGGCGTTGCGGTCTCCAATCACATGAGCTCCGGGGCATGGGCTGCCGCTGGCGGCATCGGCACCGTGTCGGCCGTGAATGCGGACAGCTATGATGCCGACGGCAATGTCATTCCACAAATCTACCATGGCCGCACGCGCCAGCAGCGCCATGAAGAGCTGATCGCCTACGCCATCGAAGGTGGTGTGGAGCAGGTGAAGCGCGCTTATGAGATGGCCGGTGGCAAGGGCGCCATCAACATCAACGTGCTCTGGGAAATGGGCGGCGCGCAGGCCGTGCTGCAAGGCGTGCTGGAGCGCACCAAGGGCATGGTCGCAGGCGTGACCTGCGGGGCCGGCATGCCCTACAAGCTCAGCGAAATTGCTGCGCAGCATCAGGTCAGCTACCTGCCGATCGTCAGCTCCGGTCGCGCTTTCCGCGCGCTGTGGAAGCGGGCCTATCACAAGGCTGCGGAATGGCTGGGCGCGGTTGTCTATGAAGATCCGTGGCTGGCCGGTGGCCATAATGGCCTTTCCAATGCGGAAGACCCGACCAAGCCGGAAGATCCCTATCCCCGCGTGAAGGCGCTGCGCGACACGATGCGCGAGGGCGGCATCAGCGACGAAGTGCCGATCGTGATGGCCGGTGGCGTCTGGTATCTGCGGGACTGGAGCGACTGGATCGACAATCCGGAGCTGGGAGCGATTGCCTTCCAGTTCGGCACCCGTCCGCTGCTCACGCAGGAAAGCCCGATTCCGCAGGCGTGGAAGGAGAAGCTGATGACGCTGGAGGAAGGCGACATCCTCCTCCACCGCTTCTCGCCGACCGGCTTCTATTCCTCCGCGATCCGCAATCCCTTCCTGCGCGATCTCGAGGCGCGCTCGGAGCGGCAGATCGCCTTCTCCATGGAGGAAGCGGGCGACCACAACCATCAGCTCGATGTCGGCATCAAAGGCCGCAATTACTGGGTGACCCGCAACGATCTGCTGCGCGCCCGCGAGTGGGTGCTGCAGGGCTATGAGACTGCGCTCAAGACGCCCGACAACACGCTGGTCTTCGTGACCGACGAGGACCGGGCTGTCATCCGCAAGGATCAGGCCGATTGCATGGGCTGCCTCTCGCACTGCGGTTTTTCGTCGTGGAAGGACCATGACGATTATTCGACCGGTCGCCTCGCCGATCCGCGCAGCTTCTGCATCCAGAAGACCCTGCAGGATGCGGTGCATGGCGGCGATGTCGACAAGAACCTGCTGTTCGCCGGCCATGGCGCCTATCGCTTCAAGCAGGACCCCTTCTACTCCAACGGGTTCGTGCCGACCGTGAAGCAACTGGTCGACCGCATCCTCACCGGGGATTGATGAGCATGATGCGCACGCCGGACATGCCGGGCCTCGCTATCCTCAAATATCGTGCGGCGGATTATCAGGTGGTCCGCTCGGGCCGTTTCGTGATCTGCGCCGTGAGCGGGGTGGAAATCCCGCTCGGCGAACTCGCTTACTGGAGCGAAGCGCGGCAGGAAGCGTATCGCAGCGCGATTGAGGCGACGAAGGCGCTGGCGGGTTAAAGAGCGGAAGCCAGCCCCACCTTATCCCTTTCTCGTCACTCCGGACTTGATCCGGGGTCTCGCAGCCATTTGCGGTGAGCGAAGAAGAAGCGGGGTCCCGGATCAAGTCCGGGATGACGTGAGGTTAGGAGCGAGCTGTTCGCTCAAACCCAGCCTTCGAGAATCTGATCCGGCGGCCGGTCGCCGCCGACCCACATGCGGATGTTGGCGATCACTCGTTCGCCCGAGGCGATGCGGCCCTCGAAGGTCGCCGAGCCCATATGCGGGGTCATCACCACATTGGGGAGAGCGAGCAGGCGCGGGTCGATCTGCGGCTCGAACTCCCACACATCGAGGCCGGCGCCGGCAAGCTGCCCGGCCTCCAGCGCTTCGATCAACGCTTCCTCGTCCACGATGCCGCCGCGCGAGGCGTTGATAAGATAGACATGGGGACGCAATAGCCCGATGCGGCGCCGGTCGATCAGGTTCTCGCTCTGCGCATTGCGCGGCGTGTGGATCGTCAGGATGTCGATGCTGCGCAGCATCTCGTCGAGGTCGGGGTGCCAGATCGCATCCACTTCCTGCTCCGCCACCTCGGGCAGGCGGTGGCGATTATGGTAGTGGATGGAGAGGCCAAAGGCGCGGGCACGGCGGGCGACGGCGCGGCCGATGCGGCCCATGCCGGCGATGCCGAGCGCCTTGCCGCCGATGCGGTGACCGAGCATGTTGCTGGGGCTCCAGCCGGTCCACTCGCCGGAGCGCACCAGCTTCTCGCCCTCGGCCAGGCGGCGCGGCACCGAGACGATGAGCGCCATGGTCATGTCCGCCGTGTCCTCGGTCAGCACGCCGGGCGTGTTGGTGACGATGATGTTCTTCGCGCGGGCGGCGGGCAGGGCGATGTGGTTCACGCCGGCGCCATAATTGGCGATCAGCTGCAGCGCATCGCCTGCGCCGGCGATCAGATCGGCATCGAGATCGTCCGTCACGGTGGGCACCAGCACGTCGCATTGCTGCATGGCCTCATGCAACTCGGCGCGGGTCATAGGATGATCGTCGACATTGAAGCGGGCGTCGAACAGTTCGCCCAGCCGGGCTTCCACCGCTTGCGGCAGACGCCGCGTCACGATCACGCGGGGCGAAGCGGGCCGGGGACGCCTGGACATGGGGCGGGAATGCTCAGCCGAGCGCGGAAAGGCAAGCGGCAATTCGCATGCGGCTGCTTCCGGTTGATGCCATGCGGTGGCCGTGGCAGAAGCGGGCCTTATGGTGTGGGCATTTTCCGGGAGATCGATGGCATGAACGCGCGCGGGCTATTTACGGCTTTTGCGGCGCTGGCCCTGGGAGTGGGGCTCGGGCTGGGCGCTGCCGACGCGCAGGCGCAAACCGGTCGCCCAACGCCCTATTGGGCCTCACTCTCCAAGGGGGAGGCCAAGATGCGCGTGGGGCCGAGCGCCGACTATCCGGCGAGCTGGATCTACCGCCAGCGCGACCTGCCGGTGAAGGTGGTCGAGGTCTATACCAATTGGCGCAAGATCGAGGATCCGGACGGCACGCAGGGCTGGATGCACGTGCGGCTGCTCAAGGATGAAGCGACCGCGATCGTGAAGGATAATATCGCCCAGATGCGCGACGGCCCCTCCGAGAGCGCCCGCCTTCTGTTCCGGCTGGCGCCGGGCGTCGTGGGGCGGCTCTCGGGCTGTTCGGATGGCTGGTGCGCGATGGAGGTGAACGGCCGGCGCGGCTATGTGCAGGCCGCGAGCTTGTGGGGCGCGCTGGACTGACGGAAGCCTCGGCGTGGGCGTGCCCATCAAGGCACGCCAGCGGCGCCTCTCCGATTATCGCGGAAGCGTCGCAGCTTCCCTCGCCAGCGCTTCTACGGCTGCGGGGTCAAGCGGCCCCTTGGGCACGACCCAGCTTCCGCCCACGCACCCGACGAACGGCTGGGCCAGCCATTCCGGCGCATTGGCCGCCGTGATGCCGCCGGTGGGGCAGAAGCGCACGCCGCCGAACGGCGCCGCCAAGGCTTTGAGCGCGGGCAGGCCGCCGCTAGTCGAGGCCGGGAAGAATTTGAAGCGCTCAAGTCCCAGATCCAGTCCGCGCATGATGTCCGCCGCCGTGGCGACGCCCGGGAGCAGGGTGGCGCCATTGGCGATCGCGGCCTTGCCAAGCGGCTCGGTGAGGCCGGGCGACACGATGAACTGCGCGCCCGCCTCCAGCGCCTGATCGAGCTGGCGGGGGTTGAGCACGGTGCCGGCCCCGACCACGGCGCCGGGCACTTGTGCCATTTCGCGCATCACCTCGAGCGCGACGGGGGTGCGCATGGTGACCTCGAGGGCCGGCAGACCTCCGGCGACCAGCGCCTGCGCCAGCGGGACGGCATCCGCCACGGACTCCACGATCAGTACCGGGATCACCGGTGCCAGCGCCATTACGTCATCGACAGTCATGCTCATGCTTTCTTCTCCCGCCATGCAGCGGCGGCGCCATAAAGGCCAATTTCAGGATGGGTTGCCAAGCGAACCGGAATGGTTCTCATCAAGGCTTCGAAGCGACCCTTTGCGGTAAAGCGGTCATGGAAGGCGCTATTGTTCACGAGGAAGTCGCGCATCCGCTGCGTCAGTCCGCCGGCCAGCACCACATGATGCGGCCCTTGCGCCAGTGCGAGGTCGCCGGCCGTGGCGCCATAGCTCATGCACAGCCGCTCCAGCGCCGTGCGGGCGAGGGGATTGCTGCCATCCAGAGCGGCGGCCCACAGGTCCGCGTCGTTCATCAGCGTGACCGGCGCCTGGCTGATCGTCGCCAGCGCCCGGTAGAGTGTATTGAGCCCCGGTCCGGAGACGATCCGCTCCGTCGAGACCCGCACGAGATCGGTGCGCAACTGCGCGAGAATGCGGCCCTCCAGCGCGTCGAGCGGCGCAAAGTCCACATGGCCGCCCTCGGTCGCGACGATATGCGGCATGCCCTCGTCAAAGGCGATCATCGCCACGCCAAGACCGGTCCCGGGGCCAAGAATGGTCACCGAGCCATTTTCAGGAAAGGCCTCGTCGGGCCCGAAGAGCAACGGCAGATCGTTGAGCGGCAGCCGCGCAATGGCGTGGGCCACCGCCTCGAAGTCATTGACCAGCCGCACCGCCGCAACGCCGAGATCATCGGCCAGCTGGGCGGGACGGATGATCCAGCTTGAGTTGGTGAGCTTGATGACCTCCCGCCCGATGGCCGTGGCGAAGGCGATGGAGACCCTCTCCGGTGCTGGCCCATCGTCATCGGCCAGAAAGGCCTGCCAGCAGCTTTGCAGGCTGGCATGATCCGCGACCTTGTATTTGCGCACGGTGCCCAGCGTGGGCACGCCGCGCGCATCGAGCGTGGCACGGGCGAAGCGGGCATTGGTGCCACCAATATCGGCGGCGACGAGATCGGTCATAGTTCCGCATCCATGGCTGCCAGCAGCGGCGAGGCGCCGGCTTCCGCCAGATCGCTATTATGGCGGAACAGGGCGAACAGTTCCCGACCGGTGTCATAGGGCGGCGGTGGCGCATCGGCCTGATCGCGCGCATCCCATTCCGCGGCATCCACCTTTGCTTCCAGCGTGCCGCTCTCGGCGCAGACGCGGACGATGTCGCCATCGCGCAGCTTGCCGATGGGGCCACCGCCCAGCGCCTCGGGCGAGAGGTGAATGGCCGCCGGCACCTTGCCGCTCGCGCCGGACATGCGCCCGTCGGTCACCAGAGCGACCTTGAAGCCCTTGTCCTGCAACACGCCCAGCGGCGGGGTGAGCTTGTGCAGCTCTGGCATTCCATTGGCGCGCGGCCCCTGGAAGCGCACGACAACCACGACGTCCCGATCCAGCTCGCCCGCCTTGAATGCGGCCATGACCTGATCCTGATCGGAGAACACACGGCACGGCGCCTCGATGGTCCAGCGTTCGCGGTCCACGGCGCTGGTCTTCATGATGCAGCGGCCGAGATTGCCGGCGAGCAGCCGCATTCCGCCATCCGCGCTGAACGGATTGGAGAGTGGGCGCAGGATCGCCTCGTTGCCGGGCGCGGTTGGCGGTTCGTCCCAGACGAGCGCGTCATTCTCCAGCGTCGGCATCCGGCCGTAATCGGTGAGGTCGGCGCGGGCGACGGTCATCACGTCCCGGTGCAGCAGGCCGCCGCGCAGCAATTCGGTGATGATCCAGGCCATGCCGCCTGCGGCATGGAAGTTGTTCACGTCATCCGCGCCATTGGGGTAGACGCGCGCCAGCAAGGGCACCGCGGCGGAGAGATCGGCGAGATCCGTCCAGTCGATGACGATCCCCGCCGCCCGCGCGATGGCGGGCAGGTGGATGGCATGATTGGTCGATCCGCCGGTCGCCAGCAGGCCCACGGCGGCATTCACGATCGCCTTCTCATCGATGCACTTGCCGAGCGGGCGATAATCATCGCCATCCCACCCTATGGAGGCGACACGATGCACAGCGGCGCGGGTCAGCTCGCTGCGCAGCTTGGTGCCCGGATTGACGAAGGCAGCGCCGGGCATGTGCAGGCCCATTACTTCCATCATCATCTGGTTGGTGTTGGCCGTGCCGTAGAAGGTGCAGGTGCCCGCGCCATGATAGCTGGCGCTCTCGCTCTCCAGCAGCTCCTCGCGCCCCACCTTGCCCTCGGCATAGAGCTGGCGGATGCGCTGCTTCTCCTTGTTGGCGAGGCCCGAGGGCATCGGCCCGGCGGGGACGAAGATCGTCGGCAGATGGCCAAAGCGCAGCGCGCCCATCAGCAGGCCGGGCACGATCTTGTCGCAGATGCCGAGCATCAGCGCGCCCTCGAACATCGCATGGCTGAGCGCCACGGCGGTCGCGAGCGCGATGGTGTCCCGCGAAAACAGCGAGAGCTCCATGCCGGCCAGGCCCTGCGTCACGCCGTCGCACATCGCGGGTACGCCGCCCGCGACCTGCGCCGTGGCGCCGACTTCCCGCGCCGCGATCTTGATCGCCTCCGGGTAGCGGCCATAGGGCTGATGCGCCGAGAGCATGTCGTTGTACGCCGTGACGATGCCGATGTTCATGGCATTGCCGGCGCGGATCGCCGGCTTGTCCTCACCGCTCGCGGCAAAGCCATGGGCCAGATTGCCGCAGGAGAGTCGATCCCGGTTGGTGCCGGCATCGGGCCCGCGTTCGATGAGGTCGAGATATTTGCGGCGACTGACCGCGCTGCGCTGGACGATGCGCTGCGTGACGGCGGCGACGGTGGAATTGAGATCAGTCATACCAGCTTGCTCCATCGCGCTCGATCAAGGCAATGCCGGCGGATGGCCCCCAGGTGCCGGCGGCATAATGCACGACTTGCTGACCGGATTCCTGCCAGCTCTGGGTGATGGAATCGATCCATGTCCACTGCGCTTCCACCTCGTCGCGGCGCACGAACAATGTGGTGTCGCCCTCCAGCAGATCCAACAGCAGCCGCTCATAGGCGATCCGGCGACGCTCGCCGGCAAAGGCGTGGGTGAGCGAGACGTCGAGGCCGACCTCCTGCAGCTTTACCCCATCGCGATCCAGCCCCGGCCGCTTGGCCATGATGCACAGGCGGATGTTCTCGTCCGGCTGCAGGCGGATGATCAGCGAATTGGGTTCCAGCGCGCGATCATAGCCGTTGCGGCGGAAAATGCTGTGCGTCACCGGCTTGAACTGGATGAGAATTTCCGACTGGCGGTTGGGCATACACTTGCCGGTGCGCAGGTAGAACGGCACGCCCGTCCAGCGCCAATTGTCGATATGGGCCTTCAACGCCACGAAGGTCTCGGTATCGCTCTCCTTGCCCAGTTCCTCGGCATAGCCGGCGATGATCTTGCCCTTCACCGCGCCGTCGCGATACTGGCCGCGCACGCTGTGGGTGCGGACGGTTTCGGGCGTCATCGGCCGCAGCGAGCGCAGCGCCTTCACCTTCTCGTCGCGCACCGAGGTGGAATCCATCCGCGCGGGCGGCTCCATGGCGATGATCGAGAGGATCTGGAGCATGTGGTTCTGCACCATGTCCTTGAGCGCACCGACACCGTCATAATAAGAGACGCGACCCTCCAGCCCGACCGTCTCGGCGACGGTGATCTGGACATGATCGATCGCGCCCCCGTTCCACAGCGGCTCGAACAGGCGGTTGCCAAAGCGCAGCGCCATCAGGTTCTGCACCGTTTCCTTGCCCAGATAATGGTCGACGCGGAAAATCTGCTCTTCATCGAACAGGTCGCCAATGGCGTCGTTTACCACCTTGGACGAGGCGAGATCCTTGCCGATGGGTTTTTCCATGGCAATGCGGGTGTGCGCATCGACCAGACCCGCAGCTGCGAGGCCCTGAGCGGTGGGCGCAAAGAGCGAGGGCGGGGTGGACAGATAGACTGCGATGGGACCATCGCCGAGCGCCTTCGCCCGTTTCGCCAGCGCATCGAAATGCGCCTGTTCGCCGGCCGACACGGCGCAATAGCTGATCTTTTCGAGAAAAGCGGTAACGCGCGCCTCATCATGATGCTCGTCGGCGAGATAGGTCGCCAGCGCCTTGCGGATGGTGTCACGAAAGGCCGCGTCATCCATCTCGGACCGACCGGAGGCGAGGATGTTGAACGGCTCGGGCAGCAGCCCGTCACACAGCAGATGGTAGAGCGAAGGAAACAGCATCCGGTGCGCCAGATCGCCGGTGGCGCCGAACAGGATGAGTGTCGCGGACTTTTCGAACAAGACTGGGGACCCTTCGTGGCCTGATGAATTGCGCACCTGAGCGGGACATTACAGGCGCACGACTTTGGTGCAACCGCACAATCGGACCCGTTTTCGATGAAAGCGCAGGGGCGCGCTCTACCTTTACGTGATCGCGCAGGGCCAGAATTCCTTCAACCGGCTCTATGGGAGGCAGCCGCAAGGCATTGTTCGCCGGCGCAAAATCTTGCCTCGCGCGCGGTTGGTCACGGTGAATTCCGTCTTGCCAGACGGGCAGCGGTTCCGCAGGAGCGCACATGCCGGGGGCGGTTCTCACCATTCGACCCTCGAAGACAGACCGACCAGCCTTCGGGGGAGAGATACATGGCGCAGTCCCATGCAGACGGGCAGCGGATCGACATCGAGACCATTCTGGACCGGCCTTACGGGGCCTGGCGGTGGTACATCTTTGCGCTCTGCGGCATCGCCATGGCGATGGAGGGTTTCGACATGTACATGCTCGGGGCCATCGTGCCGGCTCTTGCTGCGGGTCTTGCCGTGGAGCCGGCCGCGATTTCCGCCGTGTTCGTGGCGCAGGGCGTCGGCCTGGCCCTGGGCTACGCCTTCATCGCACCGCTGGCAGATCGGCTTGGACGCAAGCCGATCGTCATTCTGTGCGTGCTCGGTTTCGGCCTCGTCACGCTTGTCACGGCCCTGGCATCGACCCTGACGACCGTCTCACTGCTGCGGCTGGTCGCCTTTGCGTTTTTCGGCGGTATCACACCCAACATCATTGCGATGGTGGCGGAGATTTCGCCGCGCCGCATCCGGCCCCGCCAGATCATTCTGGTCACGGCCTGCTTTGCATTCGGCTCGGCGATGGGCAGTGCGCTTGCGCCTTTGATCGTTCATCGGCTCGATTGGTGGGGCGCGTTTCTGGCGGGTGGCGCCGCACCGCTGCTGCTCCTGCCGGTGCTGATCTTCACTCTGCCTGAATCTCCACGCTTTCTCGTCACCGCCGGGCGCAGCACTGCACAAGTCAACCGCGTCCTGCGGCACATCACGCGCCACGTCAGCGACACGGCCCATTATTTTCTCGATGAACCGCCAGCCGGCCGGGCGTCACTTAAGTCCGTCTTTGCCGAGGGGCGGCTGGCCATGACGCTCTTGTTCATGCTGGCGGGCGGCATGATGATGTTCGTCGGCAATGCCGTGGCCTCTTGGGCGCCGACCTTCTGGCACATGCAGGCCGGCTTCCCGATGGCGGATGCGGCAGCGTTGTTTGCCCTTTCCTCCGTCGGCGCGATCGTGTGGCCGTTCATCATGATCGCGCTGGTCGGCTGGATCGGCGTCAAGCGCACCCTGCTCTTCTGCTATTTCGCGGGCGGCATTTCGATGCTCGTCTACATGGTCCAGCCGTTCACGCCGGCACTGGCCGCGTTCATGGCGATTGCGTTCGGCGCCTTCGTGGTCGGCTCGATCAGCGGGCTTTATGCTTTCATCTCTGCGGCCTATCCCACGCAGATCCGCTCCACGGCGCTTGGCTGGACGGCCGGGGCGGGGCGACTGCTCGCGATCATCGGGCCGGCGACCGGGGGCTGGCTGCTGGCGCAGGGTGTTGGGCCGTTCGGCGTGGCGCTGGCCTTCGGGCTGCCGCTGTTCATCGCCGGCATCGCCGTGGCGTTCGTCCGCAGCAAGGCATAGGACCACCACAGTGCTCCTGCGAAAGCAGGAGCCCAAGGCTCAGATGCGGGGCCCTGCCGCCCTAGGCTCCTGCCTTCGCAGGAGCACGGCATAAAGCTGGAGCGTCTCAGCCTTCTTGCAGGCGATCGAACCGCTCCCGATGCGCGTCGATCTCCTCGCGATGCATCTGCGCCCATTTGCCGAGCCGGATCGCTTCGCGGGCCAACGAATGGCCGAGCGGGGTGAGGGCGTAATCCACCTGCGGCGGGGTCGTCGGGTGCACCGTGCGGTTGACCATGCCGTCTCGCTCCAGCGCACGCAGCGTGCGGGTCAGCATCTGCTGCGAAATACTGCTCACCTCCCGCCGGATCTGATTGAAGCGCATCGTCCCGTCACCCAGGGCCGCAACCACGGGCAGCGTCCACCGGTCGCCGAAGCGCGCGAGGGTCTGCGTGATCCGCATACACTCCTTGTGTGATGTCACGGTGAGGCGGGTGGTGGTCATATCCATGTGACTAGGTCTCGAAAAAATGCGTTCTTGTTGGTTCTAGAGGTCCACCCTAGCTGGTTGCAAACAGAAACTGATCTTCCCGATCCACCTCTCAAGAGCAATTTTACGAAAGGGCCGACCATGACCGTGTTGCATATCGATTCCAGCATTCAGGGCGAAAACTCCATCACCCGCCAGATTTCGGCAGGCATTGTCGAGCGCCTCACGGCGGAGCAGCCCGGTGCGGACGTGCGCTATCGCGATCTCGCGGCTCAGCCGCTGCCCCACCTGACGCTGCCCGGCTTCGGCACGGACGAGGCGGCGGCTGTGCTGGCTGAATTCCTGGATGCGGACACGGTCGTAATCGGCGCACCGATGTACAATTTCACCATTTCCACCCAGCTCAAGGCGTGGATCGACCATATCGCGGTGGCCGGCAAGACCTTCCGCTATGATGAGACCGGCAATGCCATCGGTCTGGCAGGCGACAAGCGCGTGATCGTCGCCCTCTCGCGCGGCGGCTTTTACGGTGCGGGCACGCCTGCCGCCGCTGTCGAACATGCGGAGAGCTATTTGCGCGCCGTCTTCGGCTTCATCGGCATTGTGCCCGAGTTCATCGTGGCAGAAGGCGCTGCCGTCGGTCCCGAGCATCGCGCTGCCGGCATCGAGGCGGCGCTCGCCGCCGTCGATCAGCTTGAGGTGAAGGTGGCGGCCTGACCGGCCGCCTAACCCTTACCGCTCCGACAGATAATAACGGTCCTTCGCGGAAAGATCGTCGGCCAGTTCATAGACAATGGGCTGGCCGGTCGGGATTTCGAGGCCCGTAATCTCGTCGTCGGGGATGTTCGAGAGGTGCTTGACCAGCGCGCGCAGCGAATTGCCATGCGCTGAAATGAGCACGCGCTTGCCGGCCTTCAGCTCGGGAGCGATCCGGCCCTCCCAATAGGGCAGCACGCGCGCGATGGTATCCTTAAGGCTCTCCGTCGCCGGGATGGCGATGCCGGCATAGCGCCGGTCCTTGCTCAGGTCGAATTCGCTGCCCGCCTCCAGTGGCGGCGGCGGCACGTCGAAGCTGCGGCGCCAGATCTTCACCTGCTCATCGCCATGCTTGGCAGCCGTCTCGGCCTTGTCGAGGCCGGTGAGGCCACCATAATGCCGCTCGTTGAGCCGCCAGTCCTTTTCCACCGGCAGCCAGAGCCGCTGCATTTCCTCAAGCGCCAGATTGAGCGTCTTGATCGCGCGGGTCTGCAGGGAGGTGAAGCACTGGTCGAAATCGAGGCCCTTGTCCCGCATCAGCGCGCCGGCCGCCTTGGCTTCGGCTGCGCCTTTCTCGGTCACGTCGACATCCCACCAGCCGGTGAATCGGTTCTCCAGGTTCCAGGCCGACTGGCCATGGCGGATGAGGACGAGGGTGGGCATGAGGTCTTATCTCCCGATCTTCGGCGGTTTTACCGTTATCGGGCCTGATAGCGGGATTTGGTGTGAGCGCAATCCGTTCGGGCGGGTCTTGAAGACGCGCAGAGACGCTTCAGGCGTGCTCGAGGGTCGCGGCGTGGCCACGCGCTTGAAGCGCTTTCAGCATCGTCTGATAATGCTGCACATAGCTCTGATAGGCGGCTTTCTCATCCGGGTGCATCGCCGTTGTGGCCTGCGCTTCGAATTGCTGGATCTGGCTCTGGAGAAAGCCCGGATCCCACAACGTCTTCATCTCGTAAACTCCCATATTGCTGGCAGAAAACTGCGCCGGGGCCGGTTGGTTCCGGCAAAAGCGACCGGCTGCGTTAAATGTTGAGAAACCACCGGCGCGGGCTGTCTTTTCGGCCGGGATCACTGCCGCAAGCGCCCTTGTCCGCCCGAGCACAATTCGCCATGGATGAGCGCATCATCCCATTGCAGCAAAGGAGCAGGAACCATGGCGATCACCCGCACTGTCCACCTTCATGAAGGCCCCGGCGGTCCCTTTGAATCGATGTTCGTCGGCGATGCGGATGCAGGCGATCAGCCAGGTGTGCTGCTGTTCCCCAACTTCATGGGCACCAAGGAATGGGATTTCGCCAAGGCCGAGACGCTGGCGGCACAGGGCTACAAGGTGCTGGTCGTCGACTATTACGGCCAGGGCAAGCGCGGCACGGACATGGAGAGCGCGGGTAAGCTGCTGCATGATTTCATGGCGGATCGCCAGGCGGTGAAGGCCCGGCTGCTCGATGCCCTTGCGGAGCTTCGTGCGTTGCCGGGCGTGGATGGCAGCCGGATCGGCGCCATCGGCTTTTGCGCGGGCGGCAAATGCGTGCTCGATCTTGCGCGCGCCGGGGCGGACATCAAGGCCGGTGTCTCCTTCCACGGCGTCTACGACGCGCCGCCGTTCCCCAACGCGCCGATCACAGCCAAACTGATGATCTGCGACGGTTGGAACGACAATCTCTGCCCGCCCGATGCCAAGCTGGCCCTGTGCAAGGAGCTGGCGGCGGCGGACGTGGACTTCCAGTTCACCACCTATAGTCGCACCGGCCACGCCTTCACCGCAGACGATGTGCCGCTGAATGCGGACCGCAGCTTCGGCTTCGAGCCGGAGACCAACCGGCGCAGCTGGCGCGCTGCGATGGCGTTTTTGGGCGATGAACTGGGGTGAAGCGAGAGCGCTGATCGCTCCCAATTTTCCGTCACCCCGGGCTTGACCCGGGGGCCAGCTTCCTTTCACGCCTCATCCCGTCAGGCGAACGTCCTAGGAAGAGTGAGCTGGACCCCGGGTCAAGCCCGGGGCGACGGTGGAGGAAGGCACAGTCCGGGCGCCCTTGTCCCGACCGCTTTCAAATATCCCCGACCATCTCCGCCAGCGTGGCGAGGCAGTCGCGCGCGAGTTGCATGGAGCGCTCCGGGCTCCAGCCCTGGGCAGTGTCCGGCAGGTCGTCATTGTCCTTGAACGGCATTTCCAGCGTCATCGCCACCGCGCCGTAGCGCTCTGCGATCTGGGCGGTTGCCATGGAGAGATTGGCCTTGCCCGGCCGCGCCTCGGGATAGCCAAGGCGAGTCTGGAAGTCGGGCGTGCGGATGGCCAGCGTGTCGCGATAACGACGGAACAGTGCGAGCTGCGTGTCCTTGATCGAGGGAATGCCCTCGAACCCGGCGAGAAAGACGGCCGGGATTGCCTCGTCGCCATGCACGTCCATGGCGAAGGCGACGCCGGTCTCGTCCATGCGATTGCGCACGCAGAGCACTTCCGGCGCGCGGTCGGCCTGCGGCTCGTGCCATTCGCGATTGAGATTGATGCCCCGGGCATTGGTGCGCAGATGGCCGCGAAAGGCGCCATCCGGGTTCATGTTAGGCACGATGTAGAAGCGACAGGCGGCAAGCAGAGCGCGGGCATGGGCGTTGGTGGGGTCGGTCAGCATGTCGAGCGCCCCTTCCATCCACCATTCCGCCATCGTCTCGCCCGGATGCTGGCGCGCGATCAGCCAGACGGGCTTGTGGCCGCTGCCCAGTTCTAGGCAGTCGACCGGGCGCCCGTCCAGACTCTCGCCCAGCTGGCGCACCGTCACGGCCTCGCAGGCTGCCGCCTGCGCCACGAGATCGTGATGCCGCTCTTGCGAGTAAGGCGCGAAATAGGCGAACCAGGCGGCATCGCCGGCGAGCGTGTAGTCGATGGTGAGAGTGCCGCCATCGACGCCCGGATCGTAGCGGCTGGCGGCACGGCCCCAGCGCTCGCGATCTTCCGACACGCAGGCGGCATAGCCTGGCCAGCCATCGGGGTAAGCGGATTGCGCAAGTCCGGTGATGCGCAAGGTCAGGCGCGTGCCCGCCGGCGCGGCAGCGCGAAAGTGGAACCACTGGAAGAAATCGCTCTCATGATCCTTGTGGATGGAGAGAGTCGCGGTGGTGCCGTCGATGGCTTCGACGCGGATGTTGCCGCTATCGAAGCTACTATTGATGCGAAGGGGCGGGGTGCTGCTTGTCTGCTGTGCGGTCATGGCACCGTGATAGTCTCGCCCGACGTGCCGGGAAAGCCCTTGAACAGCGCATCGGCGAGGCGACCGACCACGAGGCCGGGCTGGGCGGCCGGCGTGCCTTCCTTGGCCTGCGTCTCAGCGCGACCTTCCCACACAACCACCTTGTCGCTCGCGCGGCGCAACTGCACGCGCATCCGGTTCACGACCACGGGCTTGGGTTTGCCGGAGAGATTGATCCCGATGCCAAGGCCGACGCCGCTGCCATAAGAACCGGTCGATCCGCCCACGCCGACGCTCACCGGGGAGCGTGCGGGCAGGGGCGCGATCGTTTCCCGCCCCATGTCCACAACCGCCTCATATTGCGCTGCCCCAGCACCGGATGCGCCGGGCTGGAGGGGAGAGAAGCCCGTCCGCGCCAGCGCCGCGCTCACGGCATTGGCGGCGGTGCGGAATTCGAGGCTGGCGCTATCGTCCGGATTGCCGGGCACGATGAGCACGGTGCCCTGCCGGGCGACGTCGGGCTGATGAAATCGGGTGACGTCGACAGGCCCGGTGGATGTCGCGCAGCCACCCAGGGCGAGCGCGCCGAGCAAAATGGCCGCGACGCCGGCCTTGCGTCCGCCGAATCGCCGACGACCCTCGATGTGGGGAGTCGCCCGCCCATGGAGCGGCGGCATGGAAAAACTGCTCGTCATGGCCTTGCATCCCTTATCATCTGGCCATCTCTCTGAAATGGCCTCTCATCGGTCGAGTTTGCACCGGAAATGCTGCATGATGGCTTAACGGTTGTTCAGGAAAGCGGTTGCCGACATGAGGGGACGGGGCTGCGCAAAACTTGCACCGCCGCCTTGACTTTCCGGAGGCTGACCCATAGAGGCGCGGCTTCGAATTTTCCGTCACGCAAGAATCATTTGGACCCGATCATGAAGATCCGCAACTCGCTCAAGTCGCTCAAGGACCGTCACCGGGACAACCGCGTGATCCGCCGTCGTGGGCGCACCTACGTCATCAACAAGACGCAGCGTCGCTTCAAGGCCCGCCAGGGCTGAAGACGCGCGGCGGGGCGCTTTCGCCCTGCCTCTGCCGATCAGGCGCCCGGTCAGCTGCTGGCCGGGCGTTTTGGCGTGTCCGTCACGGCTGATCCGCAGCTGCGCGTGTTCGCCAGCCGTCGATGAGAACATCCAGCGCCAGAATGAAGCTGTCCCGGTCCGCCTCGACCTGAACCGCGCGCAGCGTCGTCCAGCCCGTGACGAGCGCCTGGACAGACCGCTGTGCGACGGCGGCCATCTCCGCGCTCAGGCCGAGCGCGGTCAACTCCTTCACGATCTGCCCGATCAAATGGTTGCCAGCTCCGCGGTGTGCGCGGGTGACGGCAATGAGCTGACGCGCATCGCGTATGGATGTCTGCGCGTCCCATAAGGCGATGCCAAAATCATGCAGCCATGCCCACCAGCTTTCTGCCGGCGGCACCGAGTCGAGGCAGGCCTTGAAAATGGAGATGGACATGAGTGCGTGGAGGGCCTGCTTGTCCTCCACATGCCAGTAAAGCGATGAGACGCTGACGCTGAGCCGGGTGGCGATTTTTCGCAGGCTCACCGCCGCCAGCCCTTCTTCCTTCAGCAGCGCAATGGCTTCTTCGACGATCCCGTCCTGATCCAGCTTCGCGAATGACATGCTGCTCCCTTGACAGTTTGCCGGTGAAAAAGCATCAATCGCTAAACGAACGATGTTCGATTAGGAGCGGACCCTATGTATCCTTTCACCCCTGGCAGCTACGCGCCGCGCAACGGCTGGTACGTCGCCGCATTTGTGCGCGAAATCGGCGAGGATTTGCTCAGCCGGTGGATCCTCAACGAGCCGGTCGTTCTCTACCGCAAGGAAGATGGCACGGCCGTGGCGGTGGAGGGGCGCTGTCCGCACCGGCATTATCCCCTGGGCGCGAGCAAGCGCGTCGGCGATGCGATCCAGTGCGGCTATCACGGCATCACCTTCGATTCTTCGGGGGCCTGCACGATGGTGCCGAGCCAGAGCACCATTCCCGGTGTCTACAGGATCAAGAGCTACCCGTTGGTCGAGCGCGGGCTATGGGCGTGGATCTGGCCTGGCGATCCCGACAAGGCGGATGAGTCGCTCATCCCGACGCTGGACGAGATCGGTTTCAACATTCCCGGCATGATCCCGGATGCCTTTTATTCCATGCATGTCGATGGGCGCTATCAACTGCTCAACGATAACCTGCTGGACCTGAGCCATCTTGGCTATCTCCATGCTACATCGATCGGCACGCCCGATGATGCCGCGACGCCCGAAGTGCGCGACCTCAATGACCGTCGCCTGTCGAGCCGGCGGATCATGCGCGATACGCCGATGCCGCCTTATCATGATCGCAGCGTGCATGACGGGCTGGTCGATCGCATTTCCGGCATGGATTTCTTCTTCCCCGGCTTTCACGCGGGGATTGGTGAATCCCGCTATCCGCAGGGTCATGAGAAGGCCGGCGAGGTGCTCCACACCAGCCGGGTCTGGCATGCCGTCACCCCGGCGAAGAAGACCAGCTGCAACTACTTCTTTGCGATGAGCGCGCCGTCACAGGCGCGGGTGGACGACGCTCGCCGCCGTCTCGAGCCGGTGCTGGATGAGGACAAGTTCGCGACCGAGGAAATCGAGAAGATCATTTCCACGCTGGACGTCCTCCCGCCCGAGCTGATGCTCAAAAGCGACGGAACGGCGGTGCAGGGGCGGCGTATCCTCCAGGCGATGATGGACCGCGAGAAGGCCGAGCTAGAGGGAGCCTAACCGTGAGCGGACGGCGCGCGCGTCAGGCGGCGAGCAGGTCGCGCTGATCGGGGTGGCGCTCGAAATAGGTGACGACGTAGCTGCACACCGGCCGGATCTTGAGGCCGCGTGCGCGCGCATCGTCAAGCAGCCCGGCGACCAGATCGGCCGCGACGCCCTTCCCCCGCAAAGCCGGTGGGGTGAAGGTGTGCGTGATCGCCAGCGTGTCGCCATCGCGCTCATAGGTAGCGAAAGCGATCTCGCCGTCCACTATGATCTCGTATCGGTTGCGCTCGGCATTGTCCTGAACCGCGTGGGCCATGACCTGCTCCTTATTCTGCTGCCTCGGCAAAGGTGCTGCCGGGTCTTTTGGCAGCATACATCGCCATATCCGCGCGAGTAAGGGCGGAAAACTCCGTGTCACCTTGTTCGAGGGCCGTCCAGCCGACGGAAATAGACAGCGGCAGCATCACGCCCTCGTGCAAGCAGGCCGATTCCGCGATCATGCGCTGGAGCCGCCGGGTGGTTTCCTCCACGGCCTCAGGGTCAAGATCGTCCAGCAACAACGCGAACTCATCGCCGCCCATGCGGGCCGCGACGTCGGTGGACCGCAGTCCATTCGCGAGAAGGCGCGCCATATGCACCAGAGCGGCATCGCCGGCGCCATGGCCAAAGCGATCGTTGATCCGCTTCATCGAGTTCACATCGATGAACACCAGTGCGCATTTGCCTTCATGCCGTTCGAGCCGGTCCAACCGATCCCGAAGGCAGTTCATGAAATGCCGCCGATTGTAGAGCGGGGTGAGCGTATCGCGAATGACGAGTCGTTCAAGTTCCTTGTTGGCGGTTTTAAGAAGGGACAGCTCCCGGCGGAGTATATCCAACTCCTGCTCAAGCGCTGAAATGTCAGGTGCGGGAAGATCGAGTGCGACCGTCCGCGCAGTGGCTTCCATCAAAGCTCTATCTCCTGTGCGCGACCGCAGCATGTAACCCTGTGAGCTGGGTATAGTTCCAAGCTTTGCCTTTGTGCACTGCGGAACCCGCGTTCCGCCGTATGATCAGAGCGTTTTGACCGGTTGTGCGCCATGGCGCTGGTGTCTATGGGCTGAGACTTAAAGAGAAGTTTCCGGCCGGCGTTCCCGTTGACGCCAGGCAGCACGAGGACGGGGCGGCAAAGAATGGCGAAAATCGGTGTGATCATGGGCTCGCAGTCCGACTGGGACACGATGCGCCATGCCGTCGATGTTCTGCAAGACCTTGAAATTGAATGTGAAACGCGGATTGTTTCGGCTCACCGCACACCGGATCGACTCGTCGATTATGCCAAGACGGCAGCCGGCCGAGGTCTGCACGTCATCATCGCCGGAGCCGGCGGAGCGGCCCATTTGCCGGGGATGGTCGCGGCCATGACTCGCGTGCCGGTGCTAGGGGTTCCGGTGCAGTCGGCGACCCTCTCCGGCCTCGATAGCCTGCTTTCGATCGTGCAGATGCCGGGGGGCATCCCGGTCGGTACGCTGGCCATCGGCAAAGCAGGCGCCAAGAACGCGGGTCTGCTCGCAGCTGCAATATTAGCGAACAGCGACGCGGCGCTCGCCGATCGACTGGATGCATGGCGCGCGGCGCAAACGGATTCGGTGGCAGGCAGCCCGCAATGACCTCCCCCATGACGATTGCGCCCGGGTCGACCATCGGCATCGTCGGCGGCGGCCAGCTTGGCCGGATGATCGGCATGGCCGCGATCCAGCTTGGCTATCGGGTCCATATTTTCGCGCCCGAAGAGAGCGGCCCCGCGTCGGACATTGCAAGTGCGTGGACGCAGGCGCCCTATGAGGACGATGCCGCGCTCACGGCCTTTGCAGACGCGGTCGATATCATCACCTATGAATTCGAGAATGTGCCGAGCAACGCCGTCGCCTTGCTCGCCAAGCTCGGGCACGTCCGGCCCAATGCCCGCGCACTGGCGGTCGCGCAGGACAGGTTGCTGGAAAAGAGCTTCGTCGCCGGCCTTGGCGGACGGACGGCGCCCTATGCGCCCGTCTCCAGTGGCGCGGTGCTGCAGGATGCAATCGCGCGGATCGGCGCGCCCGCCATCCTCAAGACGACGCGCTTTGGCTATGACGGAAAGGGCCAGGTCCGCCTGATGAATGCGGCGCCCGAGACACTGGACAGCGCCTGGAACGCAATCGGCTGCAATCCGGCGGTGCTGGAAGGGTTCGTCACCTTCGACCACGAGTTTTCGGTGGTGCTCGTGCGCGGACAGGATGGCACCGTGCGCTTCTGGGATTCGCCGCATAATGTGCATGTCGACGGCATTCTCGCGACATCCACGCTGCCGGCTCCGGCGGTCGTGCTGGCGCAGGTGCCCGAAGCGCGGGCCATTGCCGCGCGCGTCGCTCAGGCTCTGGAATATGTTGGCGTGCTTACGCTGGAGTTCTTTGCCGGGGCCGCCGGGCCGATCTTCAACGAGATGGCGCCGCGTGTCCACAATAGCGGGCACTGGACCATTGAGGGCGCTGTCACCAGCCAGTTCGAGAATCACGTCCGCGCCGTCTGCGGCCTGCCGCTCGGATCGACGGCGCTCGCCGCGCCGGCCGTCTCCATGCAGAACCTGATCGGGGACGAGGCCAACGAGTGGCAGGCGATTCTCGCTGACGAGACCGCGCATCTCCATCTCTACGGCAAGAACGAAGCACGCCCCGGCCGCAAAATGGGCCATGTGACGCGCGTGCAGACAAGCGATAGCGCGGCATGACGATGGACGCGCGTCCAGAGATCGTGCTGCTGCTCGCCCGCGCCGACAATGGCGTGATTGGCAGCGAGGGCGACATTCCCTGGCGGATTCCCGGCGATCTCAAGCGCTTCAAGGCCATGACCATGGGCACGCCAATGCTGATGGGCCGCAAGACCTTCGACAGCCTGCCCGGGCTGCTGCCGGGCCGCCGCCACATCGTGCTGACCCGCGACCGCACGTGGCAGGCGGACGGCGCAGAGGTGGTCCACAGCGTCGATGAAGCCCTTGCCGCCGCGCAGGCGCCGGTGCTGTCGGTGATTGGCGGTGCGGAAGTCTATCGGCTGTTCGAACCGCTGGCCGACCGGCTGGAGATCACGCAGGTACATCTCTCGCCGCCCGGCGATGCGCGCATCGATGCGCCCGATCCCGCTCGGTGGGAAGAGACGATGCGCGAGGATCACCCGGCGGAGGGCGCAGTCGCTGCCTTCAGCTACCGCACATTCCTGCGGCGCGGAGCCTGATCGCGGTGCGCATGCGAGCCGCCATCGGGGCTGGCGCCCGCGCGTCGCTCCCCCTATAGGCGCCCGCCATGGAACGGATCAGCAGCGATCAGCCGATACCGGCACATTTGCGCGGTGCCATCATTGCCCTCGGCAATTTCGACGGTTTTCACCGCGGCCACCAGGCCGTGGTCGGCCGGGCCGTGGAGCTGGCCCATGCGCAGGGCCGTCCGGCCATTGTCGCGACCTTCGATCCGCATCCCATGCGCCTCTTCCGTCCGGATGCGCCCTTCTTCCGCCTGACCACGCTCGATCAGCGCGAGCGCCTGTTCGGCGAGGCGGGCGCGGATGCCATGCTGGTCTTCCACTTCACGGCTGAGCTGGCCTCGCACAGCGCGGAGGACTTCGTGGCCATGCTGGCGACGGAACTTGGCGCGGCGGGGGTGGTGACCGGCGAGGACTTCACCTTCGGGCGCGGGCGCTCGGGCACTGTCGCGGCTCTGCGCACGCTTGGCGCGGTGCACGGCCTGGCCGCCGAGGCCGTGGCGCCGGTGCGCGACGAGCAGGGCGAGATCATCTCCTCCAGCCGCGTGCGCGAGGCCTTGCTGGCCGGCGATTGCGCCACGGCGACGGGCCTCCTCACCCGGCCTTTCGCGATTGCCGGTGAAGTCATCGATGGAGACAAGCGCGGCCGCACCATCGGCTTCCCGACCGCCAATATGGAGATGGGCCATTATCTGCGCCCGGCTTACGGCATCTATGCCGTGCGCGCGCGATTGCCCGATGGCCGAATCGTCTGCGGCGCCGCCAATCTCGGCATCCGCCCGACCTTCGTGCCGCCGCGCGAGCTGCTGGAGACCTATTTGTTCGATTTCTCCGGCAGCCTTTACGGCCAGACGCTGGAGATCGCCCTCATCGAACGGCTGCGGGGCGAGCGCAAGTTCGACAGCCTGGATGCGCTGGTCGAGCAGATGAGCGCCGACGTCGTGCGGGCGCGGATCATCCTCGGGGCCTAATCATGCCTTGTCACCGCGCAGGTCTCCGGCAAGACTTGCGCTGACAAGGAGAGGCCACGGATGACCCAACAGAACAGCACTGCCCCGACCATCGACCGCGCACCGACTATCGAAACGCCCAGGCTGATCGTGCGGGCGTTCCGTGCGTCTGATGCCGAGCCCTTGTGCGCGGCCATGGCGGACGATGACTTCGCGCGGTTCATCACCAAGGAAGGGCGCGGCCTTAGCTATGGCGAAAGCTGGCAGCGCTTCTGCAGTCTTGCCGGCCATTGGGTCGCGCGCGGCTATGGCAATTTCGCGGTCGAAGAGAAAGCGAGCGGAGCATTCATCGGCCATGTCGGGCCGATGAACCCGCCCGGCTGGCCGGCGTTCGAGATCGGCTGGTGCATCTTTCCGTCCGCACAAGGCAAGGGCTATGCAGCGGAGGCGGCAGCCGCCGCCTTCCGCTGGTCACACGAGGCCCTTGGCCAGAGTGAGACGCTGCACATGATCGCCGATGACAATGTGCCGAGCCAGAAGGTCGCCCAGGCCCTGGGCGCCGAGCCGGGTGAGATCTGGACGCCTTTCTGGCCGGATGCCAAGCCGGTGCGCCAATGGTGCACGCGCTGGGAGGCTTTTACCCGGTCGCCGGCCTACGCGCAGCTGGAGGGGCGATAGGGCGCCCCGCGCGGCTTAGCGTTTGCCCCACCAGAAGGTGTAGCCCAGCGCCAGTCCGCCGGAAAACTGGTCGCGTGCGCCATAGGCCCGGACGACCGGCGAATCGGCGGCATCGCCGACTAGCCGGTCGTAACGGGCATAGCCATGGAGGCTCCAGCGGGCATCGAGCTGGCGGATCAGGCCGGCAGCGGCACCGACGGACTGAACGCCGCCTTTCGCCTCGAACACCGGCAAGCCCGAGGCGGCGGCTTGCGCGGGCGACACGCCGAACCATGTGCGCTGGTGCTTGCCGCTGCCCAGCGTGACGCGCGGGCCGACCGACACCAGCCAACGGTCGCCGTCGCGCATGATCCAGTCGGCGCTGACCGATCCGACGAGCGCCTCATGGCCGGTCACGCCCTGGCGCAGATCGGCGCGCAGGCGGAAGGAAGGGGCGAGAAACATCTGCACGAACCCGCCGAGTTCCAGCGAGCGATTGACCTTGACGAAGCCGGGAACCTCGTCCGCCTTTCGCTTGCCTTCCACGGCCATGGACGGGCCGACCTCGAAACCGCCGACGCTCACGACCGGGATGCCGAAGCTCTCGTCCGGCGCCTCGAACTCGAAAGGTTCATCGCCGCGCGCAATGTCGCCTTCCAGAAAGGGCCGGACGGACAGGCTGTCCGCACCCGGAAAGCTGGGCTGGATTTCCGGCCCGATGGCGATGCGCACGCGGCGCGGTTCCTTTTCCTTTGCGGAGGCGGTCGACGCGAAGGCGCCGAGCGTGAGCCCGAGCGTCAGCGCCAGCGCGACAGGACGGGCGAAGGGAGCAGATGGCGGGCAGAAAGGCATCGGGCGCAGGCCTCCGGTTTTGGGGTGACGGTCAGTCTGGCCCGGCCATGCGCCGGATCAAAGCCGTTTCGACCTCGGGTGAGTGGTCGCGGCGGTCGTTTGGTTGCGACTTGCCTTGTCGCTGGCTCTAGCGGCTCGTCTGTGGGTTGGGCAAGCGCAGGAACAGCAAGATGGAAACGCCAAGGCCGGCAGCGGCCACCCAGAGCGGGGCATTATATCCGCCGGTGGCGTCGGCCAGCGCGCCGACCCAGAGTGGGCCAAGCCCCGCCAGCAGCATGAAGCTGGCATATTGCACGGCGTACAGCGCGCCATAATGGGTGATGCCAAAGTAGCGGGCGGTGAGATAGCCGATGAGGTCGGCTTCCGCGCCCATGGCTGTACCCAGCGCGATGGCGCCGACCCAGGCGAGTGTCGCGCCGCCGGTCGCCAGCGCGATGCATCCCAGCGCGCACAAAGCGCAGCAGGCCGCGGCAATGCGTGGCGCCGGCACCCGATCTGCCAGCCAGCCGACAACGATCCGGCTGACGATCACGGAGCCGCCGATGAGCCCCGCCAGCGATCCGGCGGTGCGGGCATCCAGGCCGGATTCCCGCAGCATCGGGACGAAATGGGGCAGCAAGCCGGCAAAGGAGAGCGCCATCATGCCGAAGGATGCCAGCACCAGCAGGTAGAGGGGCGAGCGCATCTGGGCGCGGGCCATGCCGCCTGCGCGATCGGGCGTCCGGGGGCTGCGGAGGTAGGGCAGGCTGAGCGCCGGGATGACGCCCATCGCGGCAATGGCGGCGAGCGCCAAATAGCCGGCCTGCCAACCCCGCTCTGCCACAATGATGGCCAGAACAGGCGGCACCACGGCAGCGGAAATGCCGATGCCCACCTGCGTGAGGCCGAGCGCCAGTCCGCGGGCCCGATCGAAGACGGCATTGACCGCGCGCGTGTAGGCAACGGGTGACGAACAGGCGGCCAGCAGGCCTATACCTGCCATCACGCTCATATAGCCGGCGACCGAATGGACGACGGCCCCGAGCAGCGCGAATCCGCCGCTCAGCGCCAGAGAGCCGGCGACGGCAGGCCAGCGCGGGCCGACGCGGTCGATCAGCCAGCCGGCGATGGGCAGGGCGACGGCAAGCGCTACCGTCGCCAGGAAGAAGGCTGCGCCCAGCGTCGTGCGGCTGAGGCCGATCGCGCTCTCAAGGTCTTTCGCAAAGATGCCCGCCGAGTAGGTCAGCAATCCGGCAATCCCCAGTCCCGAGCCGCAAGCGGCGGCGAGGACCACCGGCCAGCCATGGCGGAACTCGGACGGGGATGCTGGCGTGCTCACGCGGTGGCGGTCTCAGCCATGGCCGTCGCGCGGGCGCGGCGATAAGCGAGCCAGAGGAAGGCGCAGCCCAGCAGCGGAGCCACCGTCACGGCAGACATGGCATAGCGCAGCGATTCGGTGCCGAACTGCGGCGTCAGCGCATCACTGGCCGCGCCGACCACGAGCGGCGCCAGCGCCGAGCCGATGATCCCGGAGGAGGCCAGCAGCAACATCGACGCCACCGCGCGGGTCTGCGGCGTGGCCAGCCCCATGGCGGCGGAGAAGCAGGGGGTGATGCCGCTGGAGAGCAGGAAGTTCATGATCGCCGCCGCGCCCAGCGTCAGGGCCAGAGACGGCGCGAAGCAGAAGGCGATGAAGAAGGGGATGGAGAGCGGAAGCGCAATCAGGGGCACCATGAGGCTATCGATTTCCCGCCCGTTTCGCTTGGTGAAGTAGCTGGCCATGAAACCCGATGCAATGGCGCCGGCAATGCCGCCAAGGCCGACGGAAGGCGCAATCAGGGCGCCCACCTCGGCAAGGCTGACGCCATGGCTGCGCAGCAGGAACGCCGGCGCCCAGACCGGCAGCACGCCCGCGCCCATCGCCGAGATCCCCATGCCGACCGCGAGCATGCGGAAGCCTGGCACGTTGAGCAGGAAGCGGATGGATTGGGGGAGGTTGCGCATGCCCATATCCGCCGCGTCCGGCTCGTCATGCACGCCACGCTGTGGTTCCTTCATGGTCAGCGCGAGCAGCAGCACGAAGGCGAGGCCCGCGCCGCCGCAGATGAAGAACATCGTCCGCCAGCCGAATATCGCGGCCAATATCCCCGCCGCGATCGACCCGCCGACGATGCCGACGAAGGCGCTCGACTGATAGATGCCCAGCGCGCGCGGCCGCCGATCCTTGGGATACAGGTCGGCAATGACGGAGATGGCGACCGGAAAGGCCGTGGCCTCGCCGACACCGACCAGAACCCGGGTGAGCGCCAGCGACACAAAGCCTTCGGCAAGGCCGGTCAGCGCCGTGGCGCCGGACCAGATGGCGACGCCGAGCAGCAAGATTTTCTTGCGATTGCCATGGTCCACCCAGCGGGCGATGAAGATGCCCACGATCAGGTTGAACAGCACGAAGGCCGTGCCGGACACAAGGCTCATCGCCGTGTCGCTCAGCTGCAGATCGGCCTTCACCGGATCGACGACGATGCCGAGCAAGGCCCGGTCGGCATAATTGAACACATTGCTCACGAAGAGCAGGAACAGAGTATAGCCGGGCACCCAGGCCCCGCCGTGCTGCGTCTTCGTCACCGTCTTCTCTCCTGATCGGCCCTGCCTCTTATGGGAGGTCTGCTTCGTGCGGCGGCCTTGGTGGTGGTGGTCGTGTGTGGCTGGGTCAGCTCTTGTCGGCAGTCTCCAGTCCAAGCAGTTCAGCGGCGTTGAGGCCGAGGATCTTGCGCTGCTCCTCGTCGCTCAGGCGGGCATGGAAGCCCACCGGATCGGGCTCGGACATGTCGAAGGGATAGTCGGTCCCCAGGCACAGCTTGTCCGCGCCATGAGTGCGCACGAGGCTGTCGAGCTGGTCCTGATCGAACACCAGCGTATCCAGCCACAGCTTGCGCAGATAGCTGGAGGGCTCGTGCTGGCAATGCTCGCTGCAATCGCCACGCGCGCGCCAGCCATGGTCCATCCGGCCCCAATAGCCGGGCATATAGCCGCCGCCATGGGCCACGCAGATGCGCAGGCCGGGGTAGCGATCCAGCACGCCACCGAAGATCAGATGACCCACGGCCAGCGTCGATTCGAGCGGATTGCCGATGAGGTTGTTGAAATAATATTCGCTCATCCGGTTGGCATGGGTGAAGCCCAGCGGGTGGATGAAGAGCAGGATGCCCAGTTCTTCGGCGGCCGCGAAGAACGGCCGAAACTCCTCGGCATGAAAGTCGCGGCCGTTGACGTTGGAGCTGATCTCGATGCCGCGCAGATCCAGATCGCGCACGCAGCGGCGCATTTCTTCGACGGCAAGGCCGACATCCTGCAGCGGCACCGTGCCCATGCCGACCAGCCTGTCAGGGTGCTGTGCGACCGCGGCCGCCATGCCGTCGTTGACGGTGCGCGCCGCTTCCCGTGCGACATCGGCATCGGCATAATAGAAATACTGGCCGGGGCTGGGGCTGATTGCCTGCACGTCGATTCCGAGCCGGTCCATATCGGCCAGCCGCCGGTCGAGCGTGTTGAGGGTGCGGCCCATCGTCGCGAACTGGGCGCGGTTGACCTCGCTCGTCTTGGCACTGGTGAAATCGTTGATGCCGGGCGGCGGGCCGGGGTGGCGCGCCTGCACGATGGCGTCGGCAGCGGGAATGCCGAGGTGGCAATGGATGTCCACCACCAGATGCTTGCCGCGCGCGGCGACCTTGATCGGCTGGCGGTCGCCACAGGTGGTGATGGTCATGCCTTTGCTCCTGCCGGGTGGATGGTGCCGCTGCACGGGCCGAAGCCGATGGGCACATAGCCCTCCGCCATTGCGCGGCCTTTGAGGGTGAGGGTGTCGCCATCCTCCAGCCAGCGGCGGGTCGTGCCGTCGGGCAGGTCGATGGTCTCGCCATCGCGCAGCACGATCTCGGCGAGGCAGCCGCGTGCTTCCTGCGCGGCGCCCGAGACGGTGCCGGTCGCGATCAGGTCGCCCGCTTCCAGCGGTGCCCCGTTGGAGGCCTGATGCGCGACCATCTGTGCCAGCGTCCAATAGAGTTCGGCGAGATTGCTGCGCACGATGCGGGCGCTCGATCCTGCCGCATTGGCGAAGTCGGCGGTGAGTTCGATGTTGATGCCGCCTGCCGCGCGATCCTGCGCATCGAGCAGATGGGCGGCGACCGCCGGCTCGTCGCCCGGCCGACCGCGCGCGGCCACGCGGAAGGGCGCGAGCGCTTCCATCGTCACGATCCACGGGCTGATCGTGGTGAGGAAGCTCTTGCCCAGATGCGGCCCCAGAATGGATTCGAAGAACTGGATTCCGCGCGCTGACCAGTCGTTGACGAGACAGCAGCCGAACATGAGGTCTTCCGCCTGCGCCACACTAATGCGCTGCCCGAGCGGATTGCCGCCGCGCAGCCACACGCCGAACTCCAGCTCGAAGTCGAGCATCGGCTCCGGCGCGAACTGGACGTTGCCGCTGCCGGGCGGGGCTTCGAACTGGCCCTGCGGTCGGACGACCGGCGTGCCATCTTCGCGCACGGAGCTGGCGCGTCCGTTATAGGCAACCGGCAGCGAGAGCGCGGCCAGCGGCGGCGCCTTCTGCGCCATCCGCGCGATATGATCGTAGGATGTGCAGAAATCCGTGAAGGCCGTGGGCTTGAGCGGCATCAGCAGCTCCGCCTCGGCCATCGGCACCAGCATGGTCTGGAGTTGCTGCCGGTCGCCCGGCCCATCGGCGCGGAACAGGTCGGAGAGGCGGGCGCGCAGGGCGCTGACTGATGCCGGGCTGGCGGCCAGAAGGGGCGCGAGCGATGGGCCGGCCATGGCCGCCGCAGCCTCCGCCGCGTCGCCATCCAGCAGGGCGGCGGCGTGGAGCTGGGGTACATCGATGATGTACGCACCCAGCGCCACACCGCCGCGCGTCACCCCCCGGTGACGGAACAGGCCAAAGGGCAAATTCTGGATCGGGAAATCGCTGTCCGCCGCGTTTGCGCTTTCGACCCAGCTCTTGCGCTGCGGGTCGTGCGTCGCGTTGATCTCAATGGGCATGGTCGCACCCTTCTGCATGGCTTTGCATTTCATGATGGTAGCGGCCCATCGCGCCGAACAGATCGCGCTGCTGCTCCGGCGTGAACTGCGCCCCCCATTGCTTGTAGAGCGAGAAGACGTTGGCGACGATCCGCTCGGGGTCGCTCCAGCCGCGGAACTCCTGCATGTTGATGTCGCGCGCGGCTTCCTCATAGGAAAGGCCAGCCTCGAACCGCTCGCGCGATTCATCGCGGACATATTCGAAATAAGCCTGCATGTTGCGGACGGCTGTCGTGTCCGTGATCGGGCCGTGGCCGGGCACCACCACCTGCGGATCGAGATCGACGATATATTGGCAGGCGGCAATCCAGTTTTCGACCGGACCGGCCCACATGATCGGATGCCCCTCGTTAAACAGCAGGTCGCCGGTGAACACCACACGATCCTGAGGCACCCACACGATCGTGTCGGAATCCGTGTGTGCCGGGCCCAGGTCGATCAGCGAGACCGCCTTCGAGCCGACATTGAGATCGAGCCGCCCGTCGAACGTGCGGTTGGGCAGCGTCAACTCATCCACGCCGGAGAAATCGAACTTGCGACCCATCGTTTCATAAAGAAACGCGCCGGTATCGCCCATCTCGGTGTAGACGTTCTTCAGGTTGGCGAGCATCTTTGGGTTGAAGCCGGCCATTTCCTTCTTGGCTTCGTTGGTGCCGATGATCTCCGCATCCGCCACCAGGCCATTGCCGAAGAAATGATCAGGGTTGGCATGGGTGTTGACCAGCCGGTCGATCTTCGCGGCTTCCGGCACCTTGGCCTTGAACCGGTCCAGCATCTCGCGCGTCAGCGGCACGCTCATCAGCGTATCGACCAGCAGTGTCTCGCCGTCGCTGGCGATCAGGCCCGCATTGGACCAGCCCCATGTGCCGTCCGGCTGGACATAGCCATAGAGGCCATTGCCAATGTCATGAATGCCTTGGGTGAAAGGCCAGTTGGCCATCCTGCTCTCCTGTCGATATCCGTCAAAGCTTAGCGATTGCGCGCGGTCCAGCAATTCCTATTTGCAGGAATATATTTTTCGCGCCAAGCGTAGCATCATGGGTGAAGCGAAAAAACCGCGCAAACGGGGGCAGGGCCGGCCGGCCGAAAATGGGGTTGGGCGCGAGGTCGTACTGCAAACGGCGGAACGCCTTGTGAAGGAGCATCCGCCCGAGCGCATCTCGATTGCCATGATCGCGCGGGAAGCGGGCGTGGACCCGGCGCTGGTGCGCTATTACTTCAAGGACCGCAGCAACCTGCTGCTGGCGGTTGCGACTTCGATGATGGACCGGGTGCCCTATAGCGCCCGCGATCCGCGCCCGGCGCATGAAGTGGTGGAAGATAATATTCGCCGCACGGCGCGGTTCACCCGCTCCAACCGCCATATCCACCGGCTGATGGTCGACGAGCTGGCGGACGCGAAATCGTCCGACGTGGGCGAGCGCCTCGGCGAGATGAACCGCGAGGCTGTCGCCTGGCTGGGCGAAGTGCTCGCGCGGGACTCCAGTTCGATCAGGGACGTCGATCCTGCCCTGCTTCACGTCGCGGTCCTCGGACTGTTCGACTTCTTTGCGACTGCCGAGCCCGTGGTCAGGCAGCTCTTCCCGGCAGATATCGCTGCCGAGGAGCTGATCAGCCGATATGAGGAATTCGTCGTCGACCTGCTGATGAACGGCCTGCGGCCCCGCACCTAGCTGGCGCCTTCCGCCACGCAGCGGTTGCGCTGGGTGCCGAGGCCAGTGATCATGCCTTCCATCTCGTCGTCCGGCTGCAGAAACACGCCAAAGGCGGAGCCATTGCCATAAGGCGAGCCGGTGCAGATCACGTCGCCCGGCATCAACTCCACGCGATCGGAGAGATAGGCGATCTGCCGCTCGATGCTGACCATCATGTCGCGTGTCGACTCGTTCTGATAGACCTTGCCGTTGACCGACAGGGTGATCGTCAGATCATAGGGATCGGCGACATACTGCCGGGGCACGATCATCGGGCCGAAGGGCAGGAAGGTCGGGAAGCATTTGCCCGAGAGCCAGTCGGCGCCCAGCCCGCCGGCATCGCGGCGAAAAATCTGCTCGCGCGCGGTGACGTCGTTGACCACCACGAAGCCGGCGACATGGTCCATGGCCTGCGCGGCGGAGACATGGCGGGCCGGCTTGCCGATCACCACGCCCAGTTCCAGCTCCCAGTCCGGCTTTATGACGTTGCGCGGCAGCACCACGGCATCGCGCGGACCGACCACGCAGGAGGGCAGCTTGATGAAGCAATAGGGTTCCGCCTGCGCGCGGGCGTCCATCATCTCCTCGACCTTGCGGCGGCGCTCGTCGTCGCTCATCGCCTCGGCATCGGCCGTGCGCATCGAGGGGTCGCCCATGACCAGGCCGACGACATGCTTCTTGTAGTTGGCGCCGGTGCAGAACACCTGCCCGGGGCGATAGGGCGCCCGCACATCCGCCTCGGCAAAGCTCTGCGCGCCGGCAAAGGCCGCCTCGTCAGCGGCCCAGCGCTCGATCTGCGGCAGGATCTCGTCCCACGCCGCCAGAAGGCCGGGCAGGTCGCGCTGCTCGCCCCAATGGGCCAGCGGGACGAAGCGATCGTCGCGGACGAGCACGGCAGCCGTGCCCACTGTCGCCAAACCAACAGTCATCAATAGGGCTCCTTGAGTTTCTGCATCGTTCCGCCGAGCATCTTGTTGGCATCTACCTGATTGCCGCCGGCCATCTCGATTTCGCCGATCCGCACCGAGTTTTCCACGACCATGCGGGCGCGCTCGAACCGGCGCACGCCAAAGGCGGTCAGTGCGGCTTCGACATCGTCGGTCTTCGCCAGCTCATCGGCGAGTACGAGGCCATCCTCGGCAGCGAGGCCGGCGCCCGAGGCCATATGCGGCGTGGTCGCATGGGCGGCATCGCCGATCACCACCACGCGCCCCTTGTGCCAGGGCAGGGGCAGGAGTTGCCATTCGAGCGGGCGGTAATTGACCAGCGAGTCTTGGCCGAGGCTTTCCCGGATCTTGACGATGTCGCCGCCATAGGGCGCGAGCAGCTCGGCGACGCGTGGCAGCATGTCCTCATCGGCATACCAGGGGTTGTCGGGCACATGCTCGAGGATGAATGCGTAGAGCTTGTCCTGCGAGATCGGATTGAGGCCGAGCTTGACCGGGCCGCCGATATACATTTCGGCGCCGTCCAGACCCTCGGGGCGGTCGGCGACGATGCGCCAGCAGCCCTGCCCGGTGAACTGCGGAGCCGGGGCATCGGGGAACAGGGTCTTGCGCGTCTTGGACTGGATGCCATCGGCCGCGACGACCAGATCGATCGTGCGCTCTGTGCCGTCGGACAGGGCGACGGTCACCCCGTCGCCGCTTTCCCTAAAGCCGCGCGGCTCGACGCCCAGCGTCACGGTGACGTCGGCCTTGCGAACATGCTTCTGCAAGATGGCATGAAGCACGGGGCGCATGATGCCGCCGCTCGAATCGATGGGAGCGAGCCCGGCATGGCGCGGCGTTTCCATCACCACCGCGCCGTCCGGCGTGCGCAGGCGAAAGCCGGTGCCGACAAAGCCCTGCTCGCGGATTTCATCCAGAATGCCGAGGTCATCGAACGCCCGTAAGGACAGGCCGGTGACGCTGATGCCAGCGCCATAAGCGCGCCATTGCGGGTCGATATCGATCATTTCCACGGCGACGCCGCGTTTGGCGAGCGACAGGCTCGCGCTCATGCCACCGACGCCGCCGCCGACGACCAATGCTGTACGGATCATGCTGTAAGCGCCTTTCTTAGGCCGGAACCTGCCACAGGCCCTTGTCGGGCTGCATTTCGGCATGGGGCACATTGCCGGTGATGATGCGACCGGTGCCCCATTGATCGATGGTGTTTGGCCCCGGCTCATAATGCGTGACCTGCCAGCTGTCCTCGTCCACTTCCTCAAGGTCGGAAGTGTACTCGACGGCATTGCCGTTGGGCGTGACGAAGTAGCTGAAGGTGTTGTTGCCCGCAGTGTGCCGGCCCGGCCCCCAGCTCAGCTTGATGCCGCTTTCGTGCATCCGCGCGAGGCCGCGCATCAGCTCGTCCACCGAACTCACGTCGAACGCGATGTGGTTGAGTGCCGGCGGTCCGGGGAGGATCGCGAGGCGGTGGTGCGCCGAGTTGCAGCGCAGGAAGACCATGAACTTGCCGATCCAGTCGGACAGGCGGAAGCCCAGCGCCTTCTGGTAGAAGTCTGCGAGCGCGACATGGTCAGGCGAGTGGAACACCACATGGCTGATGCCGATGGGGATGGCCTCGCCCTTGTCGAGCTTGCGGAACTCACGCGGGGTGCTGTCGCAGATCACCTCCATCGCCCGCCCGTCAGGATCGAAGAAGCGGAAGGCGAAGCCCCCGGCCGGGCCGCTGGCCGGGGCGGGTTCGCTGATGATCTTCGCGCCGGCTGCCTTCACCTGTTCGAAGATCGCCAGCACGTCCTCCCTGGAGGCGGCGGAGAAGCCGACAAGATCGGTCTTCTTCTCCGCGTCTTCCCGCAGCACGATCACATAGGGGTGGGGCATGCCTTCGGCGGCGAAGTAGACGCGGCCGTCCTGCTCCGCGACCTCAATCAGCCCCCAGGTCTTGCCGTAGAACTCGCGTTCCTTGGCAAGGTCCGGCACGGCCATGGCGACATAATGAAGATCGGTAACGCTAACCATGCATAACTCCCTGGATGAGCCTGACCTTGCTCAGAACTTGCCGCCGATACGCAGACCGTAGGTCCGGGGCTGTTCTGCGCTGGCCGTGACCAGCGAGGCCGATGTGATGTTGCCGGTGATGAGGCGCTGATTATTCTCGATATTGTTGATGTACGCCGTGACGAAGAACCGGTCATCCTCCGTTGCGAGCGTCAGCGACGCATAGCTCACAAACGCCGCTTCCGACCGGAGATAGGGCAAATAGTCCGCCGTAGAATAGCTCGATCCACGATAGCGCGTCCCGCCCTGCAGCACAGCCTTGTATGTGCCGAGCGGAATGGTTTGCTGCGCGTCGAGATTGAACGACCATTTCGGCGAGTTGAACGCCTGGTTGCCCGAGCAGTCGATACGGAACACGCTGATCGTGCCACCGGGCGTGACCTGCAACTCTGGCGTCGAGGCGCAGGTGGTGTTGGCCGGCAGGCCCTGATTCGGCGCGAAGTAGACGAAGCTGTCATATTTCGTGTCGAGATACTGCACATTCGCCGAGAGCAGGGTGTTCGGCGTGGCCATGAACTCCACGTCGAGATCCAGCCCCTTGATCGTGCTGTTGCCGATGTTGCGCGTCAGGAATACGGTCGAAGGCGGCGTGCCGAGATCATAGCCGAACTGGCTGAACTGCTGGTCCTTGTACTTCCACAGGAAGCCCTCGAGGTTCACCTGCAGGCGATTGTCGAGGAACCGGTTTTTGGTGCCGATGGTATAGGCGTCGATCGTTTCCGGCCGATAGGTTTCAAGGCCGCGTGCGAAGTTGAAGCCGCCGGCATGGTAGCCCGTCTCGAAGCTGGCGTAGACCATATTGCGCGGCGAGAAATCATATTGCGCAGCCAAGCGATAAGTGAACTTGTTGTTGGTTAGGCCGGAATTGATCGGGATTTGAGAGCGCAGGACAAAAGGTGCGGTCTGAGAACCGCCGGCGATCGGCGGCAGAGCGAAGAGCGGGACCGGCGTGATCGGGATGCCGCGCTGGGCGTAGAAGGCCTGCAAATCGGCTTCCGTCTCTGCCAACGGGATGAACGGCAACGTCGGGCAAACATCCTGCGGCGGCGCGGGATTGCCGCAGAACAGGATGTACACGTTCGAGGTGCCGTCGAACCGCTTCTTGTCCGAGGTGTAACGCGCGCCGGCCGTGAGGCTCAGTTGCTCGACGGGGCGCACAGTGAGCTTGCCGAAGCCGGCCCAACTTTCCGTTTTCGTCCGGAAGTTCTGGTAGGGCGAGAGGCTCTGCTGGTTGTACCGGGCCACCGCCGCGATTTCCTCATCGAAATACATCGCGCCGATCAGATAATCGACCGAGGGGCCGAAGTCGCCGGCCCAGCGCGCTTCGACGCTGGTCTGCTTGTCCTTCTCCTTGGTGTAGCCCTGGCGGAACACGCCGTTGAAGGCATATTCGAGATCCGCCTCGCGGTAGGCGGGCTGGACCGTCAGCGTGCCGGCGGGCGTGGTGTAGTTCAGCTCGGCGGTTATGCCCCAATAGTCATTGTCGTTGAACGGCACGCCATCCACGACCGCACCTGCCCGGCCGACCTGCGTGAAGAAGCGCGGCGCCAGATAGGCGTTGGACGCCGGATCGAGCAGGCCCTGTTGGGTCGAGAAGTTGCTGGGCACGAACTGGTAGCCCGAGGGGCCGTTCGGGCCGAAGGTCGGGTTGACCGCGCCCAGATAATAGCCGCTGCTGCTCGCGCCGCCCTGGTGGGCATAATCGGCAGCGACACGAAGCGAGAGATCCGGCGTCGGCTCGGCATAGATCTGCAGGCGACCGCCATGCTCGCGCTGGTTGCCGGTGCCATCGGTCTGGAAGGCATCGCGGTGCGAGAACGTGCCGGCGGCACGCAGCGCCACCGTGTCACCGAGCGGCACGTTGAGCGCCGCCTGGCCGGTGAACCAGTTATAATTGCCATAACCCAGGGTCGCGCTGCCGGATGTCTCGCCCAGCTTCGGGCGATTGGGGATGACGTTGATGGCGCCTGCGGTCGCGTTGCGCCCATAGAGCGTGCCCTGCGGTCCCTTGAGCACTTCGACACGCTGCAGATCGTAGAACACGCCGGAGGTCGAGGTGGGGCGACCGATGTAGACGCCGTCATAGTTGAACGAGATCGCCGGGTCCGAATAGGCGTTGACGGTGGAGTTGCCCACGCCGCGCACGAAGAACACCGTCGTCGGCCCGCCACCGCCGGATGCGGAGAGGGACGGGGAGATGCGGGAGAGATCTTCCGCGCGCACCACATTCTGGCGGGTCAGTTCCTCGGGCCGAATCACATCGACGGCGAGGGGGGTGCGCTGGCTGTTCTCTTCCACGCGCTGGGCGGTGACGATGATGTCGACCAGGCCGCCATCATTAGTCGTATCGGCCAGCGAAACCGCGGCGCCCTGTGCGGCGACGGCGGTTGGGGTGAAGGCGGCGCACGCGACGGTGCACAACAACAAAGCTCTCATGTTCACTCTCCCAAGACGGCTCTCAGTGACCGTTAATTCCTGATGTACGGAATTATGGATCGCGTGACAAGCGATCTTCTAAGAGCGCGTCGATCATCTTGATAAAGCATGAGAATGTGGGCTGTGCTGCCCAGACGCAAAAAGGGCGGCCCGTAAACCGAGCCGCCCTTCTGTGACGTGCGGGGAGCAGCGCCGGGAGGCGCTACCCCTCAGATTCAGTCGCGAATTGCGCGTCCGGTGTTTTCCAGCGCGGCGCCGGTGCGGTCGGCAGCGGCGTCCGCGCCACGGCTGATGTCATCGCCGACCCGGTCCGCCGCTGCGCCGGCTTCGCGCGCGCCCTGCTGGATGTCGTCGCCGATGCGGTCTGCGGCGGCGCCCGCCTCGCGGCTCGCCTCGCGAGATTCCTGCGCGGCATGGTCACCGGCGTGCTCGACATCGTTGCCGACGGCGTCGGCCGCTTCGCTGGTTTCCTGCTGCGCCTTCTCACTGCACGCTGCGATGGGCAGCGAGATGAGGGCCAGGCTGGCGAGAGTGGCGGGAAGTTTCATGGATAACCTCGTTCGATTATTGCGCGGCGGACTTGCGCGCCGCTGAAATGGGGATTTGATAGGGCTGATCGACGTCAGCTAGTTGACGTGGACGCCGCCAAGCGAGCCGAGCACGCCAAAGGCCTGCAGCAGCCAGAGCACCACCGCGATCACCACGACGATGTTGAGGATGCTTTTGATCTTGCCGTCCATCGGAATGTACGTGTTGATGAGCCACAGCAACACGCCGACGACGATCAAGATGATGATGATGTTGAGAAGCGACATGCAACCCTCCCGGTCTTTTTAAACGGCTGGACGACAGCGATCTCCCAGGCTGTGTCCCGCGCGCGCATCCCAGATGCTGCTCAAAGGAACGTCCGGCCCGGCGTGTAGTTCCACGGCGGGCGGCGCGATGTGCCCTTGCTGGCGCCGGTGGAGCCGCCCGTCGCTTGCGCCCGCGCGCGCCCTCGCGTAGGGGCGGGCGCTGATTTCCTGTTCGTCTGCGCAGGGCAGCCAGGGGCGGACGCCGCGCCTCGCCCGATGCGGACGCCATAGCGATTGCCGGAAGCCCATGACTGACCAGCCAAGCCAGAAGAGCGAAGACTTCAAGAGCACCGTCTTCCTGCCGCAGACCGACTTTCCGATGAAGGCCGGTCTCGCCCAGAAGGAGCCGGGCATCCTCGCGCGCTGGCAGGCGCAGGATCTTTACGGCAAGCTGCGCGCGGAGCGGAAGGGCCGCACCCGCTTCATCCTCCATGATGGCCCGCCTTATGCGAATGGGGACATTCACATGGGCCATGCGATGAACAAGGTGTTGAAGGATATCATCGTGCGCAGCCAGAGCCTGCTCGGCAAGGATGCGCCCTATGTGCCCGGCTGGGATTGCCACGGTCTCCCCATCGAGTGGAAGATCGAGGAGGAATATCGCAAGAAGAAGCTGAACAAGGACGAGGTTCCCCCGCAGGAATTCCGCGCCCAGTGCCGCGCTTATGCGGACAAGTGGGTGGGCGTGCAGAAGGAGCAGTTCAAGCGCCTCGGCATCATGGGCGATTGGGAAGACCCCTATCTCACCATGAAGTTCGAGGCCGAGGCGGCGATTGTCGGCGAGCTTTTGAAGTTCGCCGAGAGCGGCCAGCTCTATCGCGGCGCCAAGCCGGTGATGTGGTCCCCGGTCGAAAAGACCGCGCTGGCCGAGGCGGAGGTGGAATATGAGGATGTCACCTCGACGCAGATCGATCTGGCGTTCGAGATTGTCGAGGCGCCGAATGCGCCCGATCTGGTCGGCGCGCATGCGGTGATCTGGACCACGACTCCGTGGACGATCCCTGTGAACCAGGCGATCGCTTATGGGGAGGATATTGAGTACTCGATGCTCCACATAAACCGGGTCGATCCTGTGCTCGGATCACATTGGGGCCGCGTTTCCCATCTTCTTGTTGCGACGCTTTTGATCGAGCAGGTCGCGGCACGGATCGGCTTGACCTCCCACGATATTGTCTGGAGCGGAAAAGGCTCGCAGCTCGCCGGCGCCATCGCGCGCCACCCGATGGCCAATCTCCTTCGTCATCCCCGCGAAAGCGGGGATCCCGCTTCTTCTTCAACCGGCGCCGAAGGCAGCTGGACCCCGGATCAAGTCCGGGGTGACGGGGGTGCTGGAAGTGGCAAGATCGGTTTCTTCGACCGTCCCCGCCCGTTCATTGCCGCCGATCATGTTACCACCGATGCCGGCACCGGCCTCGTTCACATGGCGCCTGATCATGGCGAGGAAGATTTCGTTGCCTGCAAGGCGGTCGGCATCGATCCCGTGTTCGCCGTCACCGATGATGGCCGCTACCGTGACGACTGGGCGTGGCTCGGTGGGCAGGGCAGTGTCATCAATACGAAGTTCAACGGTCCCGATGGCCCCATCCTGACCGATCTGCGCGAGGCCGGGGCGCTGCTGTCCGCCGGTGATTTCCAGCATAGCTACCCGCATAGCTGGCGCTCCAAGGCGCGGATCATCTATCGCTGCACGCCGCAGTGGTTCATTCCGATGGACAAGGCGAGCACAACGTCCGACGTCGAGATCGCGCCGCTCGCTGGCATTGGTGCGGGCATCGCGCTGGGCGTCAACGCCGCTGCGCCGCTCAGCAACGGCCCGACGCTGCGCGAAGTGGCGCTCGATGCCATCGAGGCGACGCGCTGGGTGCCGGCCCGCTCACGCAACCGCATCCACGCCATGGTCAGCGACCGCCCGGACTGGGTGATCTCGCGCCAGCGCGCCTGGGGCGTGCCCATTGCGCTCTATGTGAACCGCCAGACCGGCCAGTATCTCAACGATCCCGCCGTCAATGCCCGCATTGTCGAGGCGTTCAAGCAGGGCGGGGCGGATGCCTGGTTCGGCGCGGATCATCAGGCGCTGCTCGGCCCGGACTATGCGCTGGCGGACTATGAGGTCGTGAACGACATTCTCGACGTGTGGTTCGACAGCGGCTCGACTCACGCCTTCGTGGTCGAGGCGCGCTATGGCGAGGGTGCCCGCGCCGACCTGTATCTCGAAGGCTCGGACCAGCATCGCGGCTGGTTCCAGTCCTCGCTGCTGGAGAGCTGCGGCACACGTGGTCATGCGCCTTATGGCGCGGTGCTCACCCACGGCTTCGCGCTGGACGGGCAGGGCCGCAAGATGTCCAAGAGCCTGGGCAACACGGTCGATCCGCTCAAGGTGATGGACGAGAGCGGCGCGGACATCTTGCGCATGTGGGCGGCCTCCACCGATTATTTTGACGATGTGCGCATCGGCAAGGAAGTGCTGGCTGGTGCATCCGATGCCTATCGCAAGCTGCGCAACACCTTCCGCTATCTGCTGGGCGCTCTCGCCGGCTTCGAGGCGGCGGATCGGGTGGCGGTCTCCGCCATGCCGGAGCTGGAGCGCTACATGCTCCATCGCCTCGCCGAGCTGGATGCGGAGCTGCGCGCGGTGGTCGACAAGGGCGAGGAACGGGACATCTGGCTGGAGTTCGGCCGCTACACCCGCGCGCTCAACGACTTCGCCAACAACGATCTCTCGGCCTTCTTCTTCGATATCCGCAAGGATTGCCTCTATTGCGATGTGAACCCGGCGACGGGCGCGGAGACGGACAAGCGCCGCGCTTATCGCACCGTGCTGGACCATCTCTTCCACGCGCTGGTGCGCTATGCCGCGCCGATCATCCCCTTCACCGCCGAGGAAGTCTGGCAGGCGCGCTATCCAAGCGAGGATGGCTCGGTGCATCTGCTCGAATGGCCCGAGGTGGATCGGCTCTGGCGCGATCCGTCGCTCGGCGTGCGCTGGGCGGCAATCCGTTCATCGCGCGATCAGGTGAACGAAGCCATTGAGCCGCTGCGGCGCGAGAAGGTCGTGCGCTCCAGCCTCGCGGCGGATGTGCGGATGGCCGATGTGCCCGAGGACGTGGATTTTGCGGAGATGTGCATCGTGGCCAGCGTGACGCAGGATGCCGATCTGGCCGCCCCGGCGATCACCGCGACGGACAAGCACAAATGCGGCCGCTGCTGGCGCCATCTGCCCGAGGTGGACGCGGATGGCGACCTGTGCGGGCGTTGCGCGGAGGTGCTGGCATGACCGCGGCGCTTGCCGGGGCTTGGCGCAAGGCGGCGGTGGCGCTTGCGCTCGGGGTCACGGCGCTCGACCAGCTCGTCAAATTTTTCGTCACGCAGGTGCTGGAACTGCACGAGCGCGGCCTTGTCGGCATCGAGCTGATTCCGTTCTTCAAGCTGACCTATGCCGAGAATCGCGGCATTTCGATGGGCTTTTTCCACGCCGAGACGGATGTGATGCGCTGGGCGCTGGTCGCCATGACCATAGCTGTCTCCGCCTTCGTGCTCTGGTGGATCTGGCGCGAGAAGGAGCGCGACGATGCGCTGGCGCTCGGCCTGGTGCTGGGCGGCGCCATCGGCAACATCATCGACCGGGTGCGCCTGGGCTACGTCATCGACTATGCCGATTTCCACATTGGCGAATGGCGGCCGTTCCTCATTTTCAACCTTGCCGATGCCGCAATCAGTATCGGCGTCGTCATCCTGCTTGCACGCGCGCTGCTGCTGCGCGAAAAGACCGCAGCGAAGGAGTCCCGTTAACATGCGTCTGTCTTATCGTCTTCCGGTTGTGCTCGCCGGCCTGACCCTGCTGTCCGCCTGCGGAGGCACGAGCCTGTTCAACCGTGACCGGCCGGACGAAATGGCTGTTTCTCGCCAGCCGCCGCTGGTCATTCCGCCGGACTTCTCGCTCTCGCCCCCGGCGCCCGGTACAGCGGCCAGCCAGCAGAATCTCAACCAGCAGGCGCTCGAGGCGATGTTCGGCGGTACCGCTGCGCGCAGCGGCGCTGAGACCTCGGCGCTGCGCGAAGCCGGCCGCTCGCTGGCCGAGGTCGGCATCCGCTCGGTCGTTGGCGACCCGAAGACGGAAGTGCTCGAAAAGGGCCGTGTGACGCAGGACATCATTGCCGCGCCCGAGGGTGACGGCCAGTTCGCGCGCGTGGTTGCGTCTGCGCAATAAGGCGCAGCTTATCAGCATGAGTGACGGCGCCGCCCCGAAGGGCAGCGCTGCAACCTTTCCCCTCAGCGGCTCGTTGAGCGGAGGAAAGGAGAGTCACTCATGTCTCACGATATCAAGGATGATTTCTGGAAGGCGCTGGCCGCCAGCCCTGTGCTGATGGTCCGCCGCAATGGCAGCGACGAGCACGCGCTGCCCATGCATGCCTGCCTGGATAAGGATCTCGGCCCGGCTTATGGCGGTGCGGTCTGGTTCTTTACCGAGCGCGACAATCGCCTTGCGTCCGGCGGGCCGGCCATGGCGCAGTTCATGTCCAAGGGGCATGATGTGTTCGCCTGCGTTTCAGGTGAGCTTGTCGAGGAAACCGATGAGGGATTGATCGACCGCTTCTGGAGCAATCCGGTCGAAGCGTGGTTCGACGGGCGCGACGACCCCAAGCTGCTGGTGCTGCGGATGGACCTTGGCGACATTGAGATCTGGACGGCCGATCTTGGCATCAAGGGCCGTCTCAAGCTGCTGACGGGCAGCCGCATCGATCCGCAGGAAGCCGGCGATCACGCGCAGATGCCGGTTTGATCGGTCGGATCAATCCCGCGCGGTCAGGCGCTTGGCGAGCGCCATGGCCGCTGCGGGATTGCGCTCTTTCGCACCGGAAATGAAGTAGGCGAAGACATCGCGGGACTGCGCGGGCGCGTTGTCTGGCGAGACATAGGTCAGTGCTTCTGGCGCCTGTCCGGCCGCCCATGATTGGGCGATCGCAGCCCATTGATCGAGATCGGCGGCTGCGTAGCCGGTCTCGACCTGTTCCTCACTCTTCATCAGGCGCGCATAGACAAAATCGGCGGTCAGATCGGCGATCTGCGGGTGCTCGTCATGGTCCGCGATCACGATGGCGACGCCATGTTGCCGGGCGAGGGCGACGAACTCGGGACACGCAAAGCTTTGATGACGCACCTCGACGGCGTGGCGGGTGCGAACGCCATCGATCTTATTCGGCAGCATGGCGAAAAAGGTGGCCATGTCGTCGGCATCGAACTGACGGGTCGGGCGGAACTGCCAGAGGGTCGGCCCGAGCTTGTCGCCCAGCTCGGACAGGCCCGAATTCAGGAATTTGCCAATCGATTCGCCAGCCTCGGCGAGCTTCTTCTTCGCCACGCAATATTGCAGCGCCTTGACCGCATAGACGAACCCATCCGGCGCCGCGTCGCGCCATTTGGCGAAGGTCGCCGGCGACTGGGTGCGGTAGAAGGTGCCGTTGATCTCGATTGTCGCGAGATGGTTGACGGCGTAGTCCAGTTCCTTCGCCTTGGGCAGATCGGCCGGGTAGAAGGTGCCGCGCCACGGCTCATAGGTCCAGCCGCCGATCCCGGTGTGGATGGCGCCGGCGGTCACGCCCGCGCTCCGGTCTCCTCGATGCCGGTGCTGTTATGGCGCAGCGCCGTCAGCACGGTCTCGACGATATGCGGCGCATTCAGCCGGGCGTCGTCATACTGTTTTTCCGGCTTGTCCTGATCCTGGAACACGTCCGGCAGGCGCAGGGTACGCAGCTTGAGGCCGGCGTCGATTAGGCCTTCGTCGCTCGCGAGCGTAAGCACATGCGCGCCGAAGCCGCCGATGCTGCCTTCCTCAACCGTCACCGCCACATCATGGGTGGTGAGCAGCTTGCGGATCAGCGCTTCATCCAGCGGCTTGGCAAAGCGCAAGTCGGCCACGGTGGTGGAGAGGCCGCGTGCGTCCAGCGCATCGGCGGCCTTGAGCGCTTCCTCCAGCCGCGTGCCGAGCGAGAGGATGGCGACGCGCTTGCCTTCGCGCACGATGCGGCCCTTGCCGATCTCCAGCCGCTCCGGCTTGGCGGGAAGGGGGATGCCGATGCCATTGCCGCGCGGGTAACGCAGCGCGATGGGGCTGCTGTCATGACAGGCGGCGGTGTGGACCATGTGGACCAGTTCGGCCTCGTCGGCAGCGGCCATCACTACCATGTTGGGCAGGGTGGCGAGATAGGTGATGTCGAAGCTGCCGGCATGAGTGCTGCCATCCGCACCGACCAGCCCGGCGCGGTCGATCGCGAAGCGGACCGGCAGGTTCTGGATCGCGACATCGTGCACCACCTGATCGTAGGCGCGCTGCAGGAAGGTCGAGTAGATCGCCGCGAACGGGCGCATCCCCTGCGCAGCGAGGCCGGCGGCAAAGGTCACGGCATGCTGCTCGGCGATGCCGACGTCGAAGCAGCGGTTCGGGAAGGTCTTCTGGAACTTGTCGAGCCCGGTGCCCGAGGGCATGGCGGCAGTGATCGCAATGATCTTTTCGTCGCGCTCGGCCTCGGCCATCAGTGCCTGAGCAAAGACATTGGTGTAGCTCGGCGGGCCGGCGGGGGCTTTGGCCTGCTCACCGGTGACGACGTTGAACTTCTGCACGCCGTGATATTTGTCCGCGGCCGCCTCGGCAGGGCCGTAGCCCTTGCCCTTTTGCGTGACGACATGGACGAGCACCGGCCCGTCCGCCATGTCGCGCACATTCTCCAGCACAGGGATCAACTGGTCGAGATTGTGGCCATCGATGGGGCCGACATAATAGAAGCCCAGTTCCTCGAAGAGCGTGCCGCCCATCGCCATACCGCGGGCGAACTCGTCCGTCTTGCGGGCGGCCTGATGGAGCGGGCGGGGCAGCTTGCGCGCCAGCTTGCGCAGCGCTTCGCGCACCGAGAGGAACTCGCGGCTGGAGACGATCCGCGCCAGATAGGCCGAGAGACCGCCCACCGGCGGCGCGATGGACATGTCATTATCGTTGAGGATGACGACGAGCCGGTTGCCGGCCTCGCGCGCGTTGTTCATCGCCTCATAGGCCATGCCGGCCGACATGGCGCCATCCCCGATGACCGCGATGCCCTTGCCGGGCTGGCCGCTCAGCTTGTTGGCGATGGCAAAGCCGAGCGCTGCGCTGATCGAGGTGGAGCTGTGCGCCGCCCCGAACGGATCATATTCGCTTTCCGTGCGCTTGGTGAAGCCGGACAGGCCTCCGCCCTGCCGCAGCGTGCGGATGCGGTCGCGCCGGTCGGTCAGGATCTTGTGCGGATAGCATTGATGCCCGACATCCCAGACCAGCTTGTCGTCCGGCGTGTTGAACACATAATGGATGGCAGTCGTCAGCTCGACGACACCGAGGCCGGAGCCTAGATGGCCGCCGGTCGTGCCGACGGCGGAAATCGTTTCTGTGCGCAACTCATCGGCCAACTGCCGCAGTTGTTCGGGGGCGAGCTTGCGAAGATCGGCGGGGGTGCGCACCTGATCGAGCAGGGGCGTCTCGGGCTGGTCCATCATCGGCTCTTATCTAGTGCGTTAACCGGCCATTGTCGAACGGTCATCCAACCTGGGATGATACGCTCATCGCATATCGCGGCAACTGGTCTAAGGGGCAGGGCGCTATGTCGCAGTGCCTGTGAGCGCCTCAGGTCAGGCGCATTTGGCGCAGGTGCCCAGCACTTCGATAACGGGACGTTCGGTTGCGAACCCATCTTCTCCGGCAATGCGGCGGACTTCGCTGGTCAGCCTGTCATTGTCGATATGCGTGGCCTCGCCGCAGGCCTTGCAGACCAGGAAGATGCAGTCGTGCAGGCAGCCGGGATGGGCGTTGGCGATATAGGCATTGGCGCTTTCCACCCGCTGGGCGAGGTTGGTCGCCACGAACAGGTCGAGAATGCGATAGATGCTGTTGGGCGCGACGCGCTTCCCCCGCTTCTGCGAGACCTTGTCTGCGATGTCATAGGCAGAGGCCGGCTTTTCCTCGGCCGCGAGCACATCGAAAATGTCGCTGCGCATGTCCGTCCACTGCTCGCCCTTGGCTTCGAGCGTGGCGCGGGCCGCAGCGGAGAGCTTAATGCCCGTCGGCTCGGCATGGTTGTGAATATGATGGTCAGCGGTGGCCATGCTCACAATCTAAGCTCTGCTGGCCGACGCCACAAGCCTTGGCGAACGCGTGCGGCGCGCGACGGAGGCTACGCGGATCGCCGCCCGGAATTTGCATGAAATCCGGCAGCATTGTCGAAAGCGTTTTTGTGAAAATTGACTTCATCCACTTATTGGCCGGCGACATCTCCTTGTTTATCGGCGATTTTCGGACTGAAAAGATCTGCAAATCTCTGTTTTTGAAGCATAAATATAAATTCTGAAAATTGTGCCTAATTGGCAACACTCCGTTCGATTGCGTTATCGATGATATTATCCGCTTGAGTTTGTCCCGGATCGTCGCCTAGCCTATTAGTTAGCTTACTACGAGAGTGTGCCGACAAGGGGGTGTCAGCGACCTGACGACCCAGAATCGGGCTCCGAAAAGTGGGCGGGAGTGCAGTCGTCGGGAGGCGGCTGAGAAAAGGGAGAGGAACTATGTCTGTAAAAATGGACTCGTTTTGCGTGCGCGCGGCATTGGCGTGCACGACGGCACTGACGGTTCTGTCCATGCCATCGGGCGCGATCGCGCAGCAGACCGATGGCGCTGACGAGCAATCCATCGTGGTCACCGGCTCGCGCATCGTTCGACGCGACTATGAAGCCAGCAGCCCGATCGTCACAGCGGGGCAGGAACTGCTCCAGAACAGCTCGACCGCCGCGCTTGAGACCAACCTGAACAAACTTCCCGCGTTTACGCCTGTGCAGACGCCGGCAATTGCCAGCGATATTCAGCCGACGGCAACCAGCACGCCGGGTGCGGCAACCGTTTCTCTCCGTAACTTAGGCACCAACCGCAACCTCGTGCTGGTCGATGGCCGTCGTGCCACGCCAGCTAACGCCTTGGGTGTGGTGGACATCAATACGATTCCAGCAGCGGCTATCGAGCGGGTCGAGATCATCACCGGCGGTGCTTCGGCGACCTATGGTGCCGACGCCGTTGGCGGTGTCGTCAACTTCATCCTCAAGAAGAACTTCCAGGGTCTTCAGTTCGATACCCAGATGGGCATCTCCCAGCGGGGCGACGGCCGTGAATTCTCGATCAGCGGGATCATGGGCGCGAACTTCGACGACGGCCGAGGCAACATCACCATTGGCCTGTCCATGAACGATCGCGAGAGCGCCCTGCGCCGCGACCGGCCCTGGTTCCGCAATGCCTGGAAAGACCCCCGTTTTACTGGCACTGAGTTCTTCCCCGACTTTTCGGGTTATCAGCCGATTGGCGGCAACAACCCCAATCAGGCACTGCTCAACAGTTGGTTCGGAACCACCGTCAACACTCAAGGACAAACAGTCCCGAATGTGGCGGCCGGAAGCCGGCTTTATTTCAATGACGACGGCACGGCCTTCACCGGCTTCTTCCAAAGCCCCACTGGCGGCGCGTCGCGCTTCAAAGGCGATCTGACGGGTCTCAAATGGAAGCGTCAGGGAGATGGCTCGCTCGGCCAGAACTTCCAGGACGAACTGCTGGTTCTGCCGCTCAACCGCTATAACCTCTACGCACGCGGCAATTACGAAATCAACGACTGGATCGGCGCCTTCGCCCAAGGCACGTTCACGCGCGTTCAGACTCACACGGTCCAGCAGCCTTCGCCTTCGGTGAACGGATGGTCCGCGCTGATCCCGGTGGACGGACGGGCAATTCCAACGGAACTGGCGCAGGTGCTGGCTTCTCGCGGGAACCCCACGGCGCCGTGGCAGCTAACCTACTATCTAAACTACGCCAATCGTGAAGCGCGTACCGACGTCTTTACCTACAATCTGGTGGCTGGCCTAGAAGGCAAGGTCCCCGGTACGGACTGGACCTGGGAGGCCTATGCGTCCCAAGGTGAATCCGAAACCAACGCCCTGATCACGGGCACGGCCTCGCTCGCCCGCTTCCGCGCTGTCATCCAGTCACCGAACTGGGGCGCCGGTTTCAAGTCGCAGGGCAACGCAGCCTTTGGCGGCTTCGGCGCGGCTTCAGCCACCTGCACGAGCGGCTTCAATCCGTTCGACCCCAATGCGCAGGTTTCGCAGGATTGTATCGACGCGATCCGGGCCGATCTCAAGAACCGCGCGGTCATGCAACAGAGCGTGTTTGAAGCGAATGCTCAGGGCGGGCTGTTCAACCTGCCAGCCGGTCAGGTTCGTGCGGCGGTCGGCGCGAGCCATCGCCAGAATCGCTATGAGTTCCAGAATGACACGCTGACCTCGCAGGGCACGTCCTTCCAGGATCAGGCGATCGGCATCTACCCGAGCGGCAACTCGCAGGGGCTCATCCGCGTGGACGAGTTCTACGGCGAGTTGCTCGTCCCGGTGCTTTCCGATCTGCCACTGATCCGCAAGCTGGACGTGACCGTGGGTGCGCGTAACTCGCACTACAACACGACAGGCAATGCCTTCACGTGGAAGGCGATGGCCGATTGGGAAGTCACCGACTTCCTCACGATTCGTGGCGGCTTCAACAAGGCCGTTCGCGCCCCGAACGTCGCCGAATTGTTCTTGGCACCGCAGCAGACCTTCACGGCTGCCGGTGGCGGCGATGTCTGCCGCCTCAATAACGGCCTAGCATGGTCGGCCAATACTGCGAAGAATTCGAATGCAGCGAATGTGCAGGCAGTCTGCCGAATCCTGATGGATCAGACGATTGCGGGCACGGCTAACACTTTCTACTCGGACCCGGCTTTCTACAATGCCCAGGGCCCGGCCTTTGCGTTCCCGACCCTCGTTGGCAACCCTTCTGTGCAGCCGGAAAAGGCCAAGACCTGGACTCTCGGCGCCGTGCTGCGGTCCACTGCGACCAGCGAGTTGCTGCGTCGTCTGCGGCTGACGGTCGATTACTATAACATCAAAGTCGACGACGCGATTGGTCCGCTCACCCTCGACACTGCGCAGCGCCAATGCTTCGATCCGGTCTTCAATCCGGCGATCGCCAACAATCCGACAGCCGCTGCGGCGACGGCAGCCTGCCAGGCTATCGGGCGCGTGGCCGGCGATGGTGCGTTGGGCAATGTGCAGGTCACCTACCTGAACAACGGACGTTTCCGCACCTCGGGCATCGACGTCCAACTCGACTGGTCGGTTCCGGTGGGGCCAGGCACGTTCAGCATCAACTCCGTATTCAACTATCTGCTCTCGCTGAAATCGGCGCCGTTGCCGGCATCGGCTGGTGCGGCCGGACAATTGGTTGAATATGCAGGCACGCTGGGCCCGGCAGGTAGCGCGGCGATTGCCGAAAACGGCCTCAACCCCGGTTCCTTCCGCTGGAAGATGCTGAACTCATTCAGCTATGCGGTCGGGCCTGTCACGGTTGGGCTGCAGTGGCAGCACCTGCCTGCCGCCAAGTCGATCACCTACACCTCCAACAACGCCACCACCTTTGTGGGCGCACCGGCTTACGATCTGTTCAACCTGAACGGCTCGTTCGCGGTGACACGGGATGCGACGCTGCGTTGGGGTGTGGACAATCTGTTCGACAAGGCGCCGCCGTTGCTCGAATACAACACGGGCGCAGCGCTCGGAAATGGCGTGGGTGCCAGCCCGTTCAACGCCTACTTCTATGATATGAATGGCCGCCGCTTCTACCTCGGCGCGTCGTTCAAATTCTGAGGATGACGGACTAAAAGGGGGAAAGAGGGGACTGCCTGCCGGGCAATCCCCTCTTATCTTTGTTTGAGGAAAAAGCCGGGGCCGGAGCGGGTCGGGCGAAGAGGAGAGTGGATTATGGTGTTGCGGTCGATCGGGCCTGTGCCGATTGCGGTGCTGACGATGCTTCTGGCGGCGTGCAGCGGCGTTGAGGGGAGCGAAACGTCGCTCGGCCCCGCCGCCATCGATCAGGCGCGGCTTGAGGCGGCTGGCAAGGATGACGACAACTGGCTCACCTACGGCCGCACCTATGATGAGCAGCGCTATTCGCGGCTCACCCAGATCAATGACGGCAATATCGGCGAGCTGAGTCTCGCCTGGGCGCTGGAACTCGATACCGCGCGCGGGCAGGAGGGCACGCCCATCGTGGTCGATGGCGTGATGTACACGTCCACCGCCTGGTCCAAGGTCGTCGCCATCGATGCCGCGACCGGCAAGCAGCTCTGGCAGTTCGACCCGGAGAATGAAGGCTCCAAGGCCGCGCACGCCTGTTGCGACGTCGTCAATCGCGGCGTCGCCGTGTGGAAGGGCCGCGTCTTCGTCGGCACCATCGACGGCCGGCTGATCGCCATCGACGCCAAGACCGGCCAGAAGGTCTGGGAGACCATCACGGTCGACCAGAAGAAGCCCTACACCATCACCATGGCCCCGCGCGTGGTGCGCGACAAGGTGATCATCGGCAATAGCGGCGCGGAACTGGGCGTGCGCGGCTATGTCTCCGCCTACGATACAAACACCGGCAAGCTCGTCTGGCGCTTCTATACGGTGCCCGGCAATCCGAAGGACGGCCCCGATGGTGCCGCGTCCGACGCGATCCTCGAAAAGCTGGCCCGGCCGACCTGGTATGGCGAGAATTACTGGAAGCTCGGCGGCGGCGGCACCGTGTGGGACAGCGTGGTCTACGATCAGGAGCTGAACCAGCTTCTCATCGGCGTCGGCAATGGCTCGCCCTGGAACCACAAATGGCGCAGCGCAGGGAAGGGTGACAATCTCTTCCTCTCCTCCATTCTCGCGCTCGACCCGGATACCGGCGCCTATAAGTGGCACTATCAGATCAATCCCGGCGAGACCTGGGATTACACGGCCACCCAGCAGATCATGCTCGCGGACCTGAAGATCGACGGGCGTGACCGCAAGGTGCTGATGCAGGCACCGAAGAACGCGTTTTTCTATGTGATCGACCGGACGAACGGCAAGCTGATCTCCGCCAAGCCTTATGCCCGGCAGAACTGGGCCGAAGGCATCGACCTCAAGACGGGGCGGCCGATCGAGAAGCCCGGCGTGCGCTATGATAATGGGCCGGCGCTGGTCATCCCCTCGGGCATCGGCGCCCATGCCTGGATGCCGATGAGCTATTCGCCCAAGACCGGCCTCGTTTACATTCCGGCGATGGAGCATCCGCTGGTCTATGGCGATGCCGATCCGTTCGTGATCCATGAGGGGCGCTGGAATACCGCTGTGTCCTTCCTCGATCCGCCGGCGATGCCTGGTCTGCCCGATACCGTGGAAGGGCGCCGCAAGGCTCTCGAATCCATGGTGAAGGGTAAGCTGGTCGCTTATGATCCGGTGACGCAGAAGCCGCGCTGGGAAGTCGAGCGCGACTGGCCGTGGAACGGCGGCACGCTGGCGACTGCCGGCAACCTCGTCTTCCAGGGTACGCCGCATGGCGACTTTGAGGCGTTCAGCGCGGACAATGGCAAGAAGCTGTGGTCCTTCCAGACCCATCGCGGCGTGCTGGCCGGGCCGATCACCTATCGCGTCAATGGCGAGCAATATATTGCCGTCATGGCCGGCTATGGCGGCTCGATGGGTATGGCAAGCGGCACGCCGTTCATGAAGAACAAGATGCCCAACGGCCTCGTGCTGGCGTTCAAGATCAAGGGCAGCGGCAAGCTGCCGCCCTACACGCCGATCCCGCAGCCCGAGCCGACGCCGAGCAACGAGACCTTCACGGCGGCGCAGATCGCGACCGGCCAGAAGGGTTTCTTCCAGTTCTGCCAGATCTGCCATGGCGGTCCGGTCAACCCCAACCTGCGGCGCTCACCGCTGATTGCCGACAAGGATCTGTGGCAGCAGGTCGTGATCGGCGGCGCGCTGGCGCAGAATGGCATGGCGAGCTTCGCGGCCTATCTCAAGCCCGAGGAAGCCGAGGCCATCCGGGCCTATCTCAACCAGCAGGCAAAGGCGCTGCTTGCCGAAGAGAAAGCCAAGGCACGCTGATCAGACCGACCGCGCAACCGCATAATGCGTTGCGCGGTCGGCGGCGGTCGTGCAACTCCTGCTAACGCTATGGTCTAACGATCCGCCCGCAAGGGCGGATCGCGCGTTGAGGAGAGAGTGATGCCGCCCAAATCCCTGTTTGCCCGCTGCCTGATGGCGGCGTCCCTGATGATTCTCCCACTGACGGCCAGCCGGGCCGAGGTGAAGGTGGAGCACATCAAGGTCCACTCGCAGGCGGTGGAAGGCAATCTGGAAGGAAACAGCGCCGACCGCGACGTGATCGTCTTCCTCCCGGAGGATTATGCGACGAGCACCAAGCGCTATCCGGTCGTCTATTTCCTGCACGGCTTCATGGGATCGGCCGAGGGCTATGACAAATATATCGGCTTTGCCGACGCGCTGAACACCGCCGAGGCCAAGAACCGCCAGGCGATTCTGGTCGTGCCGGATTCCAACTCCCGCCATGGCGGCTCGATGTATTCCAGCTCACCGACCACGGGCAATTTCGAGCGCTTCATTGCGCAGGATCTCGTTGCCTATGTCGACAAGCACTATCGCACGCTCGCCAAGCAAGAGTCGCGCGGCCTGAGCGGCCACTCGATGGGCGGCTATGGGACGCTACGGATCGCCATGAAATATCCCGGCGTGTTTTCGAGCATCTACGCGATGAGCGCCTGCTGCCTCTCCGCCCGGCCGGTGGATGCAGAGCGCAGCCAGCGCCTCGAAGCGATGAGCATGGATGAAGCACTCAAAGGCGACTTTGGCGTGCGGGCCGATTTCGCGGCAGCATCGGCCTGGTCGCCCGCGCCGGATAAGGCGCCCTTCTATCTCGACCTTGGCACGCAAAAGGGCGTCGTCCAGCCTCAGATCATCGCGCAATGGGCGGCCAATGCGCCGCTCGCCATGGCCCCGCAATATCTGCCGGCGCTCAAGAGCCTCAAGGCCATCGCGATTGACGTGGGGGACAAGGACACGCTGATCAAGGATAATGGCGATATGGCCAGGCTGCTCGACCGGATGGGCGTTGCGCATAGCTATACAGTCTATGAGGGCGACCATGGCAATCGCGTGCGCGAGCGCTTCCGGGCCTTCGTCCTGCCCTTCTTTGCCGAGCATCTCGCCAAGGATTGATCTCGGGAGGGGCTAGCGCGGTACCGCTCTGGCCACATGACGCCCTGCCCGGTTCGAGACCGGCAGGGTGCGATGTGCGTTGGATGGTCGCGCCTGTCCTTTAGCCGACATTTTTTCTCCCTAACTGTGTGACAGGCGCGCAATCGACAGCGCAGAGATCGACAAAATCGATCTTTGCGTTGAGATTAATCAATTTTGCCTGAACAACAATGATGCCTATGTGGAAGGCGTCAATTCACCAAGAGGAGCAGACATGAGTCTCGTAAACACCCCGATCAAGCCGTTTTCCGCCACGGCCTTCAAGGAAGGCAAGTTCGTCGACGTGACTGAGGCGGACGTGAAGGGCAAGTGGGCCGTCTTCTTCTTCTACCCGGCTGACTTCACCTTCGTTTGCCCGACCGAACTTGAGGATCTGGCAGACATCTACCCGACGCTCCAGGGCATGGGCGTGGAAGTCTATTCGGTCTCCACCGACACGCACTTCTGCCACAAGGCCTGGCACGACACGTCGCCGGCCATCGGCAAGATCAGCTACTACATGCTGGGCGACCAGAACCACAGCATCTCGAACAATTTCGAGATCCTGCGCGAAGGCGTCGGCCTTGCTGACCGTGGCACCTTCGTCGTAGACCCCGAAGGCACGATCCAGCTGGTCGAGATCACGCCGGAAGGCGTCGGCCGCAACGCTGCCGAACTGCTCCGCAAGATCAAGGCGCTGCAATATTGGGCGAGCCACCCTGGCGAAGTCTGCCCCGCCAAGTGGGAAGAAGGCGAGAAGACCCTCGCACCTTCGCTCGACCTCGTCGGCAAGATCTAAGACTGCTTCGCGACGGGGTCGCGTGGCGATCCCGTCGTTCTCTCCCCTCTTCATGTGAGGAGGGGCAGAGGGTGGTGCGGCGACGCTGCGACCTTTCGCTTTTGCGCGGTGCTGCGCATCGCCACCACCCCACCCTGCTGAAAGCAGGAGAAATTCAAAGGAAATCCCATGTTGGAAGCCAATATCAAGAGCCAGTTGCAGGCCTATATGGCCAACATCAAGCAGCCGATCGAGCTGGTGCCGTCGCTGGACGATAGCGCCAAGGCGTCGGAGCTGCGGGGCCTCCTGGAAGACATTGCCGGGTTGAGCGATCTTGTGACCATTGCGGCCGATGAAGGCGATGCGCGCAAGCCCAGCTTCCTCATTCGCCGGGTCGGCACGGATATCGGCGTGCGTTTCGCCGGCATTCCGCTCGGGCACGAGTTCACCTCGCTGGTGCTGGCCCTGCTGCAGGTCGGCGGCCACCCGCCCAAGGTGAGCGATGAGGTCATCGAGCAGGTCAAGGCGCTGGAGGGCGACTATCAGTTCGAGACCTATTTCTCGCTCTCCTGCCAGAACTGCCCGGACGTGGTGCAGGCGCTCAACCTGATGAGCGTGCTCAATCCGCGCATCCGCAACGTCTCCATTGATGGCGCGCTGTTCAAGGCGGAAGTCGATGAGCGCAAGGTGATGGCGGTTCCCAGCGTCTATCTGAATGGCAAGCCGTTCGCCTCCGGACGCATGGATATCGAGCAAATCCTCGCCAAGCTGGATACGGGTGCCGTGGCCCGCGCTGCCGAGAAGATCGCCGCCAAGGAGCCGTTCGACGTGCTCGTGGTCGGTGGCGGGCCGGCCGGTGCCGCCGCGGCCATCTATGCCGCGCGCAAGGGCATCCGCACGGGCGTGGTTGCCGAGCGGTTCGGCGGGCAGGTGCTGGATACCATGGGCATCGAGAACTTCATCTCCGTGCCGCACACCGAGGGGCCGAAGCTGGCTGCCGCGCTGGAGCAGCATGTGAAGGATTATGATGTCGACATCATGAACCTCCAGAAAGCCAGCAAGCTGGTTCCGGCCAAGGCGCCGGGCGGCCTCGCCGAAGTGCAGCTGGAGAGCGGCGCGACCCTCAAGGCCAAGGCGGTGATCCTCGCCACTGGCGCCCGCTGGAGGACGATGAACGTGCCCGGCGAGGATGAGTATCGCAACAAGGGCGTGGCCTATTGCCCGCACTGCGATGGCCCGCTGTTCAAGGGCAAGCGCGTGGCGGTGATCGGTGGTGGCAACAGCGGTGTGGAAGCGGCAATCGATCTGGCCGGCATCGTCAAGCATGTCACGCTGGTCGAGTTCGACAGCCAGTTGCGCGCCGATGCCGTGCTCCAGCGCAAGCTGCACAGCCTGCCCAATGTCACGGTGGTGACCTCCGCCCTGACGACGCAGGTGCATGGCGATGGCGAAAAGGTGGTGGGCCTGACCTATCGCGACCGCAACAGCGACGAATCGCATCTGGTCGAGCTGGAAGGCATTTTCGTCCAGATCGGTCTGGTGCCCAACACCGAATTCCTCACCGATGCGGTGGCGCTGAGCAATCGCGGTGAGATCGAGATCGATGCGCGGGCGCACACCTCGCAGCAGGGCATTTTCGCGGCGGGCGACTGCACCACCGTGCCCTACAAGCAGATCGTGATCGCGATGGGGCAGGGCTCCACCGCCGCGCTCTCCGCCTTCGATTATCTGATCCGCCTCGCGCCGGCAGAGGAGCAGGCGAAGGCGGCCTGAGCGCGGCGTATCGGTTAAGATTGGAAAGGGGCGTTCGGCACGGGCCGGGCGCCCCTTTCTTGTGGATGCACGCGCATATCCCGTTTGGGAGATGCCGGGTTGATCACCTTCTGGCAGGCGCAGGCTGTAGCGGCGAACGGATGAAATCCCGAGCCGGTCCATGTCTTTGCCAGGGGGTGCATCATGATAGTTTCACGGACTTATTCCAGGGCCTTGCTGCTCGCTTCGGCAGCGGCGCTGTCACTCACCCTGTCTGCCTGCGGAGACGAAGGCGTGAACTCGACGCCGACGCCCACGCCTGCCCCCACGCCCACGCCTGCGCCGACACCCACGCCATCACCGACACCCACGCCGACCCCGACGCCAACCCCCACGCCGACTCCCACGCCTGCTGCGGGGCCGATCGCCAACATCGTCGCCGGGCCGGGCAGCAACGCGACGCCGGCCGTGCAGGCCACCAATGGCGCCTCGTTCGATACCCAGACGTCGGGAACGATTAGCTTTCCGCTCAGCCAGCTTGCGGTGAATTTCGACGCACAGGGGAATCCCACCGCCGCGGCGACTGCCAACGCCAATGGCGTCACGATCAGCCGGGACTCATCGGGCTTGAAGTTCACCGTCAATGTCCCCGCGGTCGGGATCACCAATGTGGCCCTCGTCGAGGATTGCGACGATTGCTACTCGGCCAACATCTCCAACGGTCGCAAGCTGGAGGTCGTGCTCGATGGCGAGCTGGATAATGGCGATCTGAGCTATCTGCGCTTCGGCGAATGGGCGGTCTTTGGACAGAACGGCCAGCTTGGAACTTATGCGCCGCTGATCGGCGGGTACGAAACGCCGAGCGCCGGCATGCCGACGAGCGGCACCGCCACCTATGCCGGCGAGGTGGAGGGCTATGTCAGCTTTGTCGATGGCAGTGCCCGCAATGTCGGTGAGCTGGAAGGCAATGCCGCGATCAGCGTCAACTTTGCCGCCAACAGCCTGACCGGCACCACGTCCAACATGCAGGTTGGCTACGAGAAGAACGGCAACTGGCAGCAGGCGGCGTGGAACGATGCCTCGTTCACGGCTTCGCTCTCCGGCAATGACTTCTCGGGCACCACGGCGGTGACGAGCGCACCGAGCGGTGCGGCATCCCTGCAGAGCGGCGCGGTCGGCACGATCGGCGGCAGCTTCTACGGGCCGGCAGCCGATGAGATTGGCGCGATCTGGTCGCTCTCTGACGGCACGAACACGGCGCTCGGCACGATCGCCGGAATCAAGCAGTAACCCGAGGGGCGATCCGCTGCCCGCGCGTGGGGCGCCGAGGGCGTGGTGGGGGCAGCGGATCGAATGGGACGGCAGCACATGTCTGCAGTGGGAGCATTCATGCTGATGTCCCAGGTGGGGGCGATGGCGATGGCCGGGACACCAACGGCCATCGCCGCGCATCCCGATGCGGCGGCCAGCAGCGCGCCGGAAGCGGCAGCGCCAGCGGCGGTCGTGTCGGTGTCGGCAGAGGCCTATGCCGAACGGCTCGCGCGTAATCCGGCCAATCCCGAGCTGCGGTTTCGCCTCGGCATGGCGCTGATGGAAGCGGGGCGGACGCGCGAGGCGATCCGGCAGTTCCGACATTTACTGGCAGATCAGCCGCAGGCGGTGCGCGTGCGGCTGGAGCTGGCGCGCGCTTATTATGTCGCCCGGGATTATGCCAATGCCGAGCGGCAGTTCCGTCTGGCCGGCGCGGCCAATCTGCCCGCGATCGTCTCCGCCAATGTCGATCGCTACCTCAAGTCCATTCGCGAGATGCGATCCTGGTCGTTCAGCGCCTCCTTCGCGCTCGCGCCGGATACCAACATCAATGCGGCGACGGCGGCGGAAACGATCGAGCTCTACGGCCTGCCGTTTGACCTGTCGGAAGCAGCCCGCCGGTCGAGCGGGGTGGGGGTCTATGGGCAGATCGGCGCGGAGTGGGCGCCACGTCTGTCCGCGCGGGTTCGGCAGCGATTTGGCGCATTCCTCTCGCGGCGCGATTATCAGGGGCAGCAGTTCGACGACATGGTGCTGAGCGCCTATCTCGGCCCGCGCGTGACGCTGGGCCGGTTCGCGCTGGCCACCGCCGGCACGGCCTCCCGCCGCTGGTATGGGGGGCAGCCCTATAGCCGGATGCTCGGCGGTCAGGCGGATGTCGCTTACTATCCGGGCACCCGCACGGCGATCAGCCTGCAAGCCAGCGCGAGCGACCTGCGCCATGAGGGCGCCACGCATCTAAATGGGGCGCTGCTCGGCCTGTCGCTGGGCGTCACGCGCTCGCTGGACAAACAGAGCCTCGGCAATCTGCGCGTCGGCATCAATCGCCACGACGCCGCCAACCGCGCCTTTGCCCAGACCTCCTACACGGCGGGCGCGATCTACGCGCGCGAATTGCCGATGGGCTTCTCGCTCTCGCTGCAGCCCGGCTTTTCCTACAGCCGCTTCGATGGCGTGTTTGCCGCGTTCGGCGCGGCGCGGCGCGACACGAGCTACAGTCTTGGGGTGAGCGCGCTCAATCGCAAGGTGACGCTTGGCCGGTTCGCGCCGCGCGTGGGCGTCTCGCATACGATCAACGAGAGCAATATCGCGCTCTACGCCTACCGCCGTACGCGCTTCGACATCGGTGTGACGACGATTTTCTGACCGGATAGGCGCGCGCCGTAACGTCCGCGTCTGACGGTGCATGTCGCGTCGCCCGCAAGGGGTTGAAACCAAGCGGGTAGCCGATAAGTTTGGCCTCATGTGACGCGACACTGCGTTTTCCCAAGGATTGAGGTTTTCCGACAAATGCCTTCAAAGCATGTTCTTGCCCCGTTGAGCGCCGTCGCGCTCGCGCTGTCCACCCCGCTCGCCGCCCAAAAAGCGGAGACCATCACCGCGCCATGGACCGGCCCCTATGGCGGCGTGCCCGCATGGGACAAGGTGGACCCGGCGGCATTCCCTGCCGCGTTCGAGGCGGTGATGGCCTCGGTGAAGGCGCAGTTCGAGGGCGTGCTGGCCAATAAGGCCGCCCCGACATTCGACAATACGATCACCGCGCTTCAGAAGGAGACGCTGTCCGACCGGGTCATGCCGATCTGGGGCGTGTATGTCTCCAATCTCTCCAATGACGACATCCGCCGCATTCAGGGTGAGTGGAGCCCGAAGCTCAGCGCCTTTTTCAACGAACTGACGCTCGATCCGCGCTATTTCGCCCGGGTGAAGGCGCTCTACGACAAACGCGAGACGCTGGGTCTGGACGCCAAGCAGATGCGGCTGCTGACCCGCACTTATGAGGATCTGGTCGCCAACGGCGCCATGCTGGATGCCGCGCAGAAGAAAGAGCTGATCGGCATCGAGACGGCGCTGGCGCAGGAGTTCAGCAGCTTCCAGAACAAGGTGCTGGCCGATGAGGAGAAGTTCATCACCTTCACCAGCGAAGCCGATCTGGCAGGCCTGCCGGCCGATTTCGTGGCGACGATGAAGTCCGTGGCGCAGGACAAGGGCGTGAATGGCTGGTTGCTGATCAACACCCGCTCCTATGTGCAGCCCTTCCTCGAAAGCTCGACACGGCGCGACCTTCGCAAGAGCGTGTTCGAGGCGTTCGCCAATCGCGGCGACAATGGCGATGCCAATGACACCAATGCGACCATCGCGCGGATCGTGGCGCTGCGTGCCCAGCGGGCGAAGCTGCTCGGGTTCAAGACACATGCCGAATACCGCATGCGCGACACCATGGCGCAGACGCCGGACAAGGCGATGGCGCTGATGATGAAGGTGTGGCCGGCGGCCGTCGCCCGCGTGCGCGAGGAAGTGGCGGACATGCAGGCCATCGCCGATGCCGAGGCGAAGGCTGGGCAGGGGCCGAAGATCACCATCGAGCCATGGGACTACCGCTTCTACGCCGAGAAGGTCCGCAAGGCGAAGTACGACCTCGATCAGAACGAGGTGAAGCCCTATTTCCAGCTCGACAAGATGGTCTCGGCCATGTTCGACATGGCGAACCGGCTCTACGGCTTCACCTTCACCGAGAATACGGGCGCCGTGCCGGTCTTCCACCCCGATGTGCGGACCTTCGAGGTGACGCGCGGCGGCAAGGTCGTCGGGCTGTTCTACCTCGATACCTGGGCGCGCAGCGGCAAGCGGTCAGGGGCGTGGATGACCACCTATAAGGGGCAGGATCATCTGAACGGCAACGAGTATGTGCTGGCGTCCAACAATAACAATTTCGCCAAGGGCAGCGCCGGGGTGCCGACGACGATCAGCCTCGACGATGCGACCACGCTGTTCCATGAGTTCGGCCACGCGCTGCATTATCTGAGCTATGACATCACCTGGCCGGGGCTGGGCACGACGCCGCGCGACTTCGTGGAATATCCGAGCCAGGTTCATGAGAATTGGGTGCTGACCCCCTATATTCTCGAGACCTATGCGCGCCATTTCCAGACCGGCGCGCCAATCCCCAAGGCTCTGGTCGACAAGATCAAGGCCAGCGACACCTTCAACCAGGGCTTTGCGACGGTCGAATATCTCTCCTCGGCCATCGTCGACATGAAGCTGCACAATCGCCCCGACGCGCCGACCGATATCGACGCGTTCGAGCGCGAGACGCTGGCGGAAATCGGGATGCCGAAGGAGATGATCATGCGGCACCGCCTGCCGCAGTTTAATCACCTGTTCTCGTCCGATGCCTATTCGGCCGGATATTACAGCTATCTGTGGTCCGAGACGATGGATGCGGACAGCTGGGCTGCCTTTGAGGAGACCGGCAACGTCTGGGACCCGGCGCTGGCCGCGCGCTTCAACAAGGCGCTGCTCTCGACCGGCAACGAGACCGACCGGGCCGAAGCCTATCGGGCATTCCGCGGCCGCGACCCGGATGTGAATGCGCTGCTGCGCAAGCGGGGCTTCCCTGTTCCTGCGCAGTAATCCCGCCTCAATCCGTGCGATTTGCTTTTTGTTAGTGCGGGGAACCCGCCTCAATTTGGAACGAATGCCCCGGGCAGGATTTCTGAATTAGACTGAGTAGATAGCGGATATAGGACGGATGCTGATTTCACAGGAGGAAGAAGCGCGGCTGCGCGCCTCTTTCGAGGCGTTTATCATGGATCGGAGTTTTCCGTGCGTGGGGGCAAAATCGGCTCTCTCGCGCGGGACGCTCAACATTCTCGTGGGCTGGTCCATCGACAGCGGCTGGGACGATTTGCGCCTGCACGGCGAATTGATGGCATGGGCGCAATCCTATGCGAGCGATCCGGGGCTGTTCCGCAGCCTCGCGATCATTTTCGCGCATGCGGCGCCGCTTGATGAGAAGGCCTATGAGCAGGCGATGTGGGACCGCCTGCAATCGCTGGCTGACAAGGATGCGTGGCTTGGCCTGCCCTATGATGAGCGGGTGAGCCGCGATCCGGACGATCCCCATTTCTCGCTGAGCTTTGGCGGGGAAGCCTTTTTCGCAGTGGGCCTGCATCCGGCGGCGAGCCGGCCGGCGCGGCGTTTCGAGCGGCCGGTGATCGTGTTCAACCTGCACGATCAGTTCGAGCAATTGCGTCAGGAAGGGCGCTACGAAAAGATCCGCGAGACGATCATCGCCCGCGATGTCGATCTTGCCGGTGAGGCCAATCCGATGCTTGCACGCCACGGCACGAGCAGCGAGGCCGCGCAGTATAGCGGGCGGCATGTCGGCGAGGACTGGAAATGCCCGTTCCATGACCCCCGCGAGGTCGCGTGATGGCAGAGCGTATTCCGCCCCGCTCGGGCGTGGCGTTCGAGATGCTTGCCGGCCAGTATCTGACCGTGATCGACCCGGAAGGGTGCCAAGTGGCGGACCTGCTGGCCTTTAATCGCGCGGACATCGGCGAGGTGCTCAGCAATGGGCGCACGCTCGATTATGAGGAGACCATTCGGCTGACGACGGGCAACCGCCTGTGGTCGAACCGGTCCAATGTGCTGCTGACGATAGAGCAGGATACGGTCGGCTGCCATGATTTTCTGCTGACGCCGTGCAGCACCGATACCTTCCTGCATTTTTATCCGGACAAGCCGGTCGTTCCGGGCTGTTTCGGCAATCTGGCAGCGGCGTTGGCGCCTTATGGCATCACGGCCGATATGATCCCGGTTGCGTTCAATTGCTTCATGAATGTGCCGGTGGGGGCGGACGGCAAGATCAGCGTTCTGCCGCCGCTGAGCGCGGCGGGCGACCGGATTGTCCTTAAGGCGGAGATGGATCTGATCATCGGCCTGACGGCCTGCTCGGCTTATGCGAGCAATGGCGGGAGCTTTCGGCCGATCGATTATATGGTTGAAGATCTGGTTTAGGACGTTGCGACCCGGTCTCCCCTCCTCTTTAGAGGAGGGGGCGGGGGTGGTGGCGATGCGCGAGCATCGCGAAGGCTGTGAATGACTGCGGGGTTGTTGCACCACCCCAACCCCTCCTCTGAAGAGGAGGGGCTCAGGTTGCCCCCGACGATCTCTGCCTCGATAAGCGCTTAGCGCAAACGCCGGTCGTTGGCCGTTACGGCGCTGTGATAAGGCGCCAGCATCTTGCCCGGCAGGGCCATCATGGCGACGGTCGTCGCGACATTGCGCTCCATCAGCCGCATCCAGTCGTGAGGCCAAAAGGGCTGGCCCGAGGCGAGGCGCTGCATGTCGCGGGCGTTGGCCGCGCCGGTCTGGCGCAAGCGGCGGGCGCCGCGATCCTGCGCCCGGGCCGCCTTGCCGAAGGCGTCGGTCTTTTCCGTCACCATCAGGCTGAGCTCGCGGCCATCGGCGGTGAAGGGGGACTGCCATGCCGCCATGATGATGGGTGTGCGGGCGAGCAGGACATTGTGCGTGCTCACCATCGTTTCGGTCGCCCGAATGCAGGTCTGCGCGAAATCGAACCACATTGAAAAGGGGTTGGCAGTCATGGCGTGCTCCTGTTGCAGGAGCACAATGAGCGAGAGGCGGATTGGCCCCCGGCGCGCCGGCTGATTATTATCATGCCGGATGGTTAGGCGTGGCGGCGTGTCAGGCGATCCAGAGGCGCAGGACCCAGGCCACGACGCCGAGCACGCACACGCTCGCCAGCCAGATGCCCGCCATCCAGCCGAGGCGCTGCCACAGCGGTGCCTCTTCAGGTGCGCGGGTCAATGATAGCCCTCATGGCCAACCTTGCCCCGGAAGACCCAATAGGACCAGCCGGTATAAGCGAGGATGAGGGGGAGGGTGATCGCGACGCCGACCAGCATGAAGATCTGGCTCTTCTCAGGTGCGGCCGCATCCCAGATGGTGATCTGATCCGGCACGACATAGGGCCAGATGGTGACGCCAAGACCCGCCATGCCGAGCAGGAACAGGGCCAGCGCCAGCAGGAACGGCATCAGTTCGCGCCGCGTCTTGAGCGCGTAGAACAGCGCGCCGGCGACGATGGCGGTGAGGAGCGGCACCTGGCTGGCGAACAGGATGTTCGGCATTTCCAGCCAGCGGGCGCGATAATCGGACAGCAGCAGCAGATTATAGGCGCTCACCGCACCCATGAACAGCAGCGTGGCGATCGCCGCCTTGAAGGCGAGCCGATAGGCATGCTCCTGCACCTCGCCCTCCAGCTTCCAGATCATCCAGCAGGCGCCGAGCAGGGCATAGCCGGCGACCACGCCGGCGCCGGTGAGCAGGGTATAGGGCGTCAGCCAGTCCCACCAGCTGCCATCATAGGATCGCCCGGTGACGTCGATGCCCTGCAGCAGTGCGCCCAGGATCATGCCTTGCGCCAGCGCGGCGACCACCGAGCCGCCGAAGAAGCACATGTCCCACAAGGCGCGGTGGCCCGGATCGCGCCAGCGGAACTCGAAGGCGACGCCGCGAAAGACCAGCCCCAGCAGCATGGCGATGACCAGCGGGTAGGTGGCCGGCAGAATGATCGCATAAGCCAGCGGGAAGGCGGCCATCAGGCCACCGCCGCCGAGCACCAGCCAGGTCTCGTTGCCATCCCACACCGGCGCCACGGAGTTCATCGCGCGATTGCGCCCATGGCCGACCGTGATGGTGGGGAACAGGATGCCGATCCCCAGATCGAACCCGTCCATCACCACATAAGCGAAGACGGCGAAGGCGATGATGAACGCCCAGATGACCGTGAGATCGATCATGAGTCGGCCCTCCCCTCAACTGTCGGCTGAACTGGCGACGTCGACCTGGGGTCCCCTTGCGCCGGGCCGGGTGTGATCCCGGCGGTGCGGATCGGACCGCGTTCGGTCTCCTCCACGCCTGTCTCGCCCGGGTGCGGCGGCATGTTCATGAGCCGCAGGATATACCAGGTGCCTGCGCCGAACACCGCGAAGTAAATGACCACGAAGGCCAGCAGCGAGGCGGCGACGGCCGGCGCGGCGAGCGGCGAGGCCGCATCGGCAGTGCGGAGCAGGCCATAGATCACATAAGGCTGGCGGCCGACTTCGGTCGTCACCCAGCCGGCGATGACGGCGACGAAGCCCGCCGGCCCCATGACCAGCGCGAAGCGGTGGAGCAGCGACCAGTCGTACAGGCCCTTGCGCCACCGCGCCAACAGGCTGGTCATGCCCAGCGCGAGCATGAGCATGCCCAGCCCCACCATGATGCGGAAGGACCAGAAAACGACGCCGACCGGCGGGCGCTCGTCAACGGGAATGGTCTTGAGGCCCTCGATCGGGGCGTGGATGTCGTGTTCCAGGATGAGGGAGGTTATGCCGGGAAGTTTCACGGCATAATCGACCCGCTCTTCCTTGGCGTTCGGCACGCCGAAGAGGATGAACGGCGCGCCATCCGGATAGCTCTCATAATGGCCCTCCATGGCGAGCACCTTGGGCCGCTGATGCTCCCAGCTGTTCAGCCCGTGCATGTCGCCGACGAAAATCTGGATGGGCGCGACCAGCGCGATCATCCACATGGCCATGGAGAACATCTTGCGCGCATGGGCGTTGGCGCGATCGCGCAGCAGATGCCAGGCGCCGACCGCGCCGACGACCAGCGCCGTGGTGAGATAGGCAGCGGTCACGGTGTGGACGAGGCGATAGGGGAAGCTGGGATTGAAGATGATCGGCAGCCAGCTGTCACCCGGCAGGAACTGGCCGTTCGCGCCCAAGATGTGGCCTTGCGGGGTCTGCATCCAGCTGTTGACCGAGAGAATCCAGAAGGCCGAGACGAACGTGCCGATGGCAACCATCAACGTCGCGAAGAAATGCAGCTTCTTGCCGACGCGGTTCATGCCGAACAGCATGACGCCGAGGAAGCCTGCCTCCAGAAAGAAGGCGGTGAGGACTTCATAGGCCATCAGCGGCCCGATGACCGGCCCGGCGACATCCGAGAAGACCGACCAGTTGGTGCCGAACTGGTAGGACATGACGATGCCCGAGACGACGCCCATCGCAAAGACGATGGCGAAGATCTTCAGCCAGTAGCGGAACAGGTCGATGTAGACCGACTTGCCCGTCTTGAGCCACAGCCCTTCGAGAACGGCAAGATAGCTGGCCAGGCCGATCGAGAAGGCCGGAAAGATGAAGTGAAAGCTCACCGTGAAAGCGAACTGGATACGCGCCAGCAGGAGAGCGTCGGCCTCCGCGAACATAGCACTGGTCCCTATATGGTTCCCATGGTCGACGGCTCGTGGCGCGTCGATGGGCCGGTCCTACCAGTCTGACGCTGGAGATTGAAGGGTTGCTCGGAACTCTCCGGCAGCGTTGCCCGGAAGCCACAGTTTTTGTTCTGGAATCTTGGGCCGGGTGACACAGCGCTCAGGAATGAAGAAGGCCGCGACCAGCATGAGCTGGCCGCGGCCTCCGTTTAAATCGTCGTGAGAAAGATCAGAACTTCTTCTTCACGCTCACAGCCCATTCGCGCGGACGACCGGGCTGGCCATTGGAGTAACCCTGGCCACCGACCGTCTGGTCATAGATGGTCAGCAGATAATATTCGTCGAGCAGGTTGGTCACTTCGAGCGAGACATCGAGATCCTCATCCGCATTACGCCAGGTCAGACGAGCGTTTGCCACGCCATAGGCGTCGATGCGGTTACTCGAGCGGTTGGCAGAAACCGTATAGACCTTGCTCTGGTACGAGGCGTCGATGCGCGGCGTCAGCGAACCAGAATTACCCAGATCAATGCGATACTGCGCGCCGATGCTCCACTTCCACTTGGGCGTGTAAGGCGCATAATCGCCAAACTGCGGGCCGTTGAGGTTGGTCGGCCCACCGACGGCCACCGTGGAGGTGCCGGACGTGTAGGTCCCGAACTTCTTGTAGTCGAAGTCGATGTAGCTCAGCGATCCATCAAGCGTCATGCCTTCGACCGGGCGGATGGTGATCTCCGCTTCCAAGCCCTTGATGTCGGCATCGCCGGCGTTGACGGGAAGCGCGCAAGGCGCACCGAAGCCAGCGCCGGTGATCGCCGTGCAATTGCTGAGGGTAAGCTGGATACCCTTATACTTGCTAAGGAAAGCCGCCACGTTGAAGCGCACCATGCGATCGAAAAGATCGGTCTTGAACCCAAGCTCGTACGCGCTCAGCGTTTCCGGCCCGAAGGACAGGGCCTGCTGGACGAAGAACGGACGGGGATTCACGCCGCCCCCTTTGAACCCGGTCGAGAACTGGGCGTAGGCCATGATGTCCGGCGTAAAGGCATATTGCACGTTGGCGCGATAGTCGACGCGATTTCCGCTATACTTGCCCACGGTGCCGTTCAGCGGCAACACGCCGTTCGCCGCAAGCGAGGTCGCATCCAGATAAGGCCGCTGGCGGACATAGGTGTAGGTCTTGGACTCCTCGGTGTAGCGAATGCCGCCTGTCAGGGTCAGCTGTTCGACCGGGTTCCACGATAGGTGAGCAAACACAGCCTTGCTGTCTGCGTCTACCGGATCGCTCTGCTGGAACTGCAGGCCAGAGGAGCGCAGGTCCTGGAAGGATGTGTAGACCGACTTCTGGTCGCTGTAATAGCCGCCCAGGGTGAAGTTGATCTGGTCGTTGACCTTTCCGTTCAGGCGCAGTTCCTGGCTGAAGAAGCGGAAAGTCAGCGGGCCATAGCCGAGGCTGTGGGCCATCGGCGACACGTCGTTGTCGTTGGAGAAGTTGGACGTGTATTCGCGATAGGCGGTGATCGAGTTAAGCTGGAAATTTGGCGAGATTTCCCAGTCGATCTGTCCGGAGAGACCCCAACCCTTGAAACGCACGCGTCCGTCGCCAGAGGCGGCGCGATAGGTGAGCGGCTGACCCCCGACGAGGATCGGCTGGCCGTTCTGACCGATCGCGGTGTCCGCGGGCATGTCATAGGTCGCGAAGTTGCAGTAATTGCCGCAGATGAAGCGGTTGTCATAGGCCAACTGGTTGGCATTGGCGGTATTGCCGATCGGGAACGGGTTGATGTCCCGCTGTGCGGAGGCGGTCGCATAGTTCTGCGCCGGTGAGGAGCCGGGCGCCGGGGTCAGCGGCAGCGGGTAGCGCGGCGAGGCCACCGTGCCATCCGGATAAGTGCGCAGCAGCAGCACCGAGCCGGCCGCGACGCGATCGTCGTCGGTGTAGTCGCCGATAATATTGATATCGATCGTGTCGCTGGGGCGCAGGCGCAGTTGCGCGCGCGCTGCGATGTAGTTGACCTCTCCTTCCTTGGCGAGCACGCAGTCCGGACGATTGGTGCGCGCGGGCACACCGCCGACGGGATTGATCAGCTGCGGAGCGCGGGTGGGATTGGCTGCGGTGGCGAAGGCCGGCGTGAAGGTCGCCGTGCCGCCAGCGGGATACATACAGCCAAAGTCGAGCCGATCGACATAGCCTTCCTGCTTCTTGGCGACGCCGGCAATGCGCATGTCAACGCCCTGTGCCAGATTGAAGTCGGCACTGCCGCGCAGATCGATGCGGTTGCGGCTGCCATAGGCTGCGGCGACATAGCCGGTGTTCGTGCCTTCCGGCTTCTGCGAATAGAGCTTCACCGCGCCGCCGATGGAGTTACGGCCGGCCAGCGTGCCCTGCGGGCCGCGCAGCACTTCCACCCGATCGAGGTCGAGCAGATCGAGGATCGAGCCGGTCAGCGTGGCGTAATAGACGTCGTCCACATAGAAACCGACGCCCGGTTCGACCGCCGGGTTGAAATCGAATTGTCCGACACCGCGGATATTGGCGCCGAGCGATGGGCCAAAGGCAGCGCCCTGTGGCTTCAGTGTCACAGAGGGGGCCTGGTTGGCGACCTGGCTGATATCGGTCTGGCTGCGTGCCTCCAGCATCGCCGCATTCACCGCGGTGATGGCGATAGGCGTATCCTGCAGATTTTGCTCGCGAAACTGTGCGGTAACGATGATGTCGCCGTCGCTCGCGGCCTGCGTATTGCCCGCCTGCGGCGCAGCATCCTGAGCAAAAGCATTGGTCGACGAGATCAGCGCGATCGCGGACGACAAGAGCGCAAAACGGAACTTTCTCATGACATCTCCCCTGTGTGTAATTTATTTTGTCCTACTATAATTGGGATATCTAAGGATGCGAAGCGCAAAATCGGGACTGGCCGTTTCTTTCTTCCGACCGGTCGAGGGCCCTGATCAGGCAGACCGCCGCCAAATTACGGCAGGCAAAGGCATTTGCCTTCTCCAATGGTGCACCCGGACTTGTTTCATGATGCACGGAAGCAACAGTGGCTGCACTGTAAGCGGCTTGACTTGGAAGCGGTCTCACGAAACAATCTCTCGCAAAGAGATAATGCGGGCGGCCGGTCCTAAGAAGGATGCGAGCGGCCCGGACATGAGGACGGGAGAGGGCAGTGGGCGCAGCGCGCAGAGTCTCGACTGAGGACATCCCAGACCGCGACCGGCTGGGGTTCTGGAATGCCGGCGCCGCGGCTATCGGCGGGGTAGAAGCCGACCGGATCGAGGACCACGTTTTTCAGGGCGTCGTCGTCCGGCGGGCGCTCGGCGATACCAAAGTGTTTCGGCTCGACACATCCCCGCATCGCGCGGCGTGGACGCGGCGCCTGATTGCCGCAGGTGAAGGCGATCCGCATGTCCGCATCTGGTTTCAGCACCGCGGCTCGACAATCGTCTCGACCCGCCATGGCGAACATATCGTGCGGGCCGGGCAATGGTCTGTGAGCGACGGGCGATATCCCTATGTGGCGACGCATCTGGAAGCCTCGCGCAAGCTGGCGCTGCAACTACCGCTCGGCCGGCTGGCGCGCCATGAGCAGGACGCAATTGCCCGACTGCCCGGTGCGCTGCAGGTCGGGGGCGGTATCGCACGGATGCTGCAGGCCTGCCTGCATAGCGCGATTACCACCACCGCCGAGACGGACGACCGGCTCGATGCCGATCTTGGCGAGACGATGGTCGATTTCATGCGCATGCTGCTGCACGAGCAGCGGCTGGGCAGCGACGTGGCGCCGATGCGCGAACTCACCCAGGACCGCATCCGTGCGTTTGTGCGGCGGAACGTCGGCAATCCCGCTTTGTCCGTGGATATGATCGCCCAGGCGATGAAGTGCTCGAAGCGCTATGTGCACAAGGTCTTCAATGGCGATGAGACGATCAGCGAGTATATCTGGGGAACGCGGCTTGAAAGCTGCCGCGCCGCGCTGGCGTCGCCCAAGGCGGCGCAGACGACGCTGACGCAGATCGCCTTCGAGAACGGCTTTAGCAGTTCCGCGCATTTCAGCCGCGCCTTCCGGGAAAAATTCGGCACCGCCCCCAAGGCGTACCGCGCGCAGATGCTGGATGCCGGTTCACGCACGGACAAAACGCGCAGGTCCGCCCCGACAAGCGCGGGGACGTGACGATGCTAGGCTGACAGCCGATCGAGTGGAGGGTGTGATGCGGTTGGTTCTGGCGCGTGTGGGAGCATTGATGATGATGGCGATGTCGAGTGGCGCGGTGCAGGCCGAGGCTGGCTGCGACAAAGCCTGCCTGGAAGAGATTATGGGGCAATATCGGGCGGCCTATCTCGCCCATGATGTCTCGGCTGCGCCCTTTGCCGATCATGTGCGCTTCACGGAAAACAATATCGAGATGGCGTTTCCCGATGCGAGTTGGGATACTGTGACGGAGGAAGTCGGCACGGCGCTGACGCTCTCCGACCCGCAGACCGGGCAGGCCGCGGCGTTCATGGCCATCAACCAGAGCGAAATTCCCGGCTATCTCGCCGTCCGGCTGAAGATCGAGAACCGGAAGATTACCGAGGTCGAGCATATGCTCTCGACCAAGCGCAACCTGAGCTCGCCGCCGACGCCGTTTGCGGAGCCCAAGGATTTTGTGCGCCCCGCCGACCGTGCAACGCCGGTGCCTCAGGCGCGCCGCAACAGCCGTGAGGAATTGCTGAGCCTGGGCGATGGCTATTTCCAGACGCTGGAGAATAACATCGGCGAAATCCGCAACACGCGCTTTGCGCCCGATGCGATCCGCTACGAAAACGGCATGATCTTCGGCGACATCGAGAAGGATTTCCGACTGGGTCGCTATGCCTTCAACAATAAGGTCAGGCGGGTGCCGATCCTCGTCGATGAGGAGCGGGGCATTTCCTTGTTCCGCGGCTTCATCGATCACAAGGGCGTTCTGGCCGATTACACCCTGACCGACGGCACGCCGCGTCGATCCATCTTCCGTGAGCCGCATAGCTGGGCGCTGCTGGAAATGTTCAAGATCCAGGGCGGCATGATTACCGGGGTGGAAGCCACGTTCATCACGGCGCCCTATAATGCGACCTCGCCCTGGGGGCCGGACAACGGGAAGTAGGCGCGGACCGAAGAGGCGTATCGAAGCATCGTATCGAAGGGCCGACCCTTCGATACGCCGCTTCGACAAGCTCAGCGGCTACTCAGGACGAACGGAGGGAATGTCCTTGCGGTCCCCGCGCGCCTAGCCTTCCACCAGATCGCCCATGATCTCGCGCGCGAGCTGGCCTGCGTCGGGCTCCACGCGGCAGGACTGATCGAACAGCATCGTCGCGCGGGTGCTCCGCTGATAGGCGGGCCAGTGCGGCAATCCGCTCGCCCGATCGTTGGGATCGCCATTGGTGGCGAAAGCGACCCAGGCGCTGCTCATCGTCGCCGCGAGCGTGAGCGGGGCGTCGCCTTCACCCAGCAGGGCTCGGGCGGACTGCGGCGTATTCAGAATGAACGGCGTTTCCATGGTGTGAAGGGCGCCCAGCTTCCCGCCGAGCGCGGGGCTCTGATAATCGAGCCGGTACATGAAGGCCGGCGCGCCTTCCTTGCGCTCGGCCTGCGCGATGATCGGTGCCTGGATGGAATAGTCGCTGAACAACTGGAGGAAGAGCCGGCTCGGCGTGGCCTCGGGATAGGCCTGCCGGTAGCGGCTGAGGACTCTGCCGGTGCGGTCGCCGAGAAACGCCTGGGAGCGGGCCTCGAGGCCGGCCTCGTCCAGCGTGAAGGCGCCGGGATCATTGCCCCAGAAGAAGCTCATTTCCTGCGCGTTGCAGCCGATGAGCATCGGGATGGCGTTGGTGAGCGGCGCCGCGCGGGGCGAGAAGGGGTGTTGCGGGAGCAACAGCGGATCGAGCACCGGCGCGAAACAGGGCAGATGCGTGAAGTTGCGCGGCTTCAAATCGTCCGCCACCGCATGATAGCCTGCAAGCAGGGTCTGCACGGGCAGGGTGAGCAGGCTCTGCCAGTTGTCGCGCGGGATGTTCAGCCGGTGCAGGAGCCGGTCCGTCGCGGCCGCCGCACCGTCCCGCTCCATGAAGCGCAGCGCCGGGCCGCTCTGCACGCCGGCACGGTGGATGAGGCCCTGTGCGGCGGGGCTGCTCATCAGGAAGCTGGTCTTCATTCCGCCGCCGGAGGTGCCGAACACCATGATGCGCGCCGGGTCGCCGCCGAAATTCTCGATATTGTCGCGGATCCAGCCGAGCGCGGCGATAATGTCCTGCATCCCTGCATTGCCGGCATGCGCGAATTCGTCGCTCTCCGTCAGGCCGGCGAGGTGGGTGTAGCCAAAGGCATTGAGGCGATGGTTGAGACTGACGAATACGACATCGCCGCCCGCAGCGAGCTTGCTGCCGTCCACCGCCGAGCCTGAGCCGCCATAGAAGAAGCCGCCATGCAGCGAGACCAGCACCGGGCGCTTGCGGCCATCGCGCAACCCGCTGGTCCAGATGTTCAGGAACAGGCAGTCCTCCGATTCCGGGAGCGGCGGGGGTGGGGGCGGCGCATTGGCCGGGCGCGGCAGTTGCGCAAGGATGACATAAGGCGGGCCGGGCGGCGGATTGGGGTTGGATTGCGGCGCGCTGGCCCCGAATGCGAGCGCATCGGTAATGCCTGTCCAGGCCTCCGGCGCGACGGGCGGGCGGAAGCGCTCGGCCCGCGCATAGCGAATGCCGCGAAACGCCATCACATCGCCTTCGAGGCGGCCGCGCAGGCGCCCATATTGCGTGTCGGCAATCGGTTCGGATGATGTCATCGCAAAAGCCCTTGGCAGAATGATGGCGGGAGCGGTCGTCGCAGCAAAGACGGCTTTCAATGCCGTTCGTCTGCTGACGCCGGGGTGAGCGGGCATGGCAGGCTCCTCTGGTTCGCCTCATTCTAGGAAGTCCGGTCCGCTCGCAATTTGCGGACAGGGAACTCTTGTTCGTCTGCCGGTGAACTGGGCTGCCGAAGATGGCCGGCGCGCGCGCATGAGGGTCGACAGGGCGCATCGCCCGCGCCAAGGCTGGAGCGGACATGAGCGAGGCGGCGGTGGAACGAACAGAGCAGCTGAAAGAAAGGGGCTTCCAGTTGGCCGGGCTGGAGCACACCTTCGGCTTTTTGCTCCATGCGGCCTGGCGCGATGCCTCGACGACGTTCAACCGCTTCTTCGCCGGCACGGACATGACGCCGAGCGCTTATTCCGTCCTCCTGCTGATCCACAGCAATCCCGGTTGCGCGCCCGGCGACCTCTCTGAGATCATGGGCATCACCTCCAACAATATGACGCGCCTTCTCGACGATCTGGTCAAGCGCGGCTTCGTGGCGCGGGAGGTGTGCGAAGCGGATCGTCGCGTGCGCCTGCTGCGGATGACAGCGGCGGGCACGGATTTTCTGGCCGAGCTGCGGCGTTGCCACGATGCCTATGAAGCGCATTTCGATTCGCGGATCGGGCCGGAGCGGATCGCCCAGCTTTGCGAGCTCTTGCGCCGGTTCGGCTGACCGCCCGCTGCCGGACGTGGCGCAAGGCGGTTTGCCCACCGGCGGCTTGTTCCCGGCAATGCAAAGCACGATGCGTCGCCAGTAAAGCCCCGCGGGGCCGGCCCTTCTAACGATCATGTGCAATTGCAGGAGAGCAGCACGTGTCGGTGGAGTCGGACAATCGGGCGCATCGTCCCCGGTTGGCGCATGAACTGGGGCTTCTGGCCAGCCGCCGCCAGATGTTGCGCGGGGCCTGCGTCGGCGCCTTGCTGATCGGCGCGGGCGGCTCCGCCGTGCTGGCGCGTGCGGCTGGACCAACCCGGATGGATGCCGTGCTGTCCTTCCATTCCAACGAACCGTGGCTGGACCGCACCGGCCGCGCCGCGCCCTGGCATCCGCCGCGCGGGTGCCGCAGCGGCGAGGGCGTGGAGCCGCTGTCGGACGAGATGCTGCGCAGAGTGAATTGTTATGTCTGAACGGGTCTGCCGAGATGTGCGGCTGCCCTTGACCGGAGGTTCAAGTGGTCGATTTTTCTTCTGATCCGGCCAAGCGCGGCTTCTTTTCCCCGCAGCGCTACGATGCCGAGATTCTCGAATGCGAAGTGCAGGGCACACTGCCCGCCGATCTGGTCGGCACCTTCGTGCGCTTGGGCGGTGAATGGTATTATCCGCCGAGCAAGCCGGACGATGCGATGCTGCATACCGACGGTTATGTCAGCACCTTCCGGTTCAAGGATGGGCGCGTCTCTTACAAGGGCAAGTTCGTCCGCACGCCGCGCTTCCAAGCCAATCTCAAGGCGGGTCGGCAGCTCTTTGGCTATTATCGCAATCGCTTTACCGACGATCCCAGCGTGCAGGGCATCGACGGCACCGTCTCCAACACCACGCCGCTGGTCCATGGCGGAAAGTTGTTCACGCTCAAGGAGGATTCGCTGCCGCAGCAGATCGATCCGGTGACGCTGGACACGATCGGCGCGTGGGATTTCGACGGCAAGTATAAGAGCCAGACCTTCACGGCGCACCCGAAGATCGACCCGTTCACCGGCGAGATGATCGCTTATGGTTATGAGGCGACGGGGCCGGCCTCCAAGGACGTGTTCGTCTACGCGATGGACAAGGCGGGCCGGGTGACGCGCGAGACGCGGTTCGAGGTGCCCTATGTCTCGGTGATGCATGACATTGCCTTGACGGAGAAGCACATCCTCTTCCCGTTCGGTGGTTATGTCACCAGCATGGAGCGCTTGCGCGAAGGTAAGGTTCACTGGGGGTGGGACCGCAGCAAGGACAGCTACATCGGCATCATGCCGCGCGATGGCAACGGCAAGGACATCCGCTGGTTCAAGGGCCCGGAGCGGTGCATGATGCACACGTTCAACGCGCAGACCATCGGCAACAAGGTCGTGCTCTACGCCCCCTTCTACGATTCCAATTTCTTCCCCTTCTTCCCCAATGTCGATGGCTCCCCCTGGGACCCGACGCGGGCCAAGGCCTATGTGCGCCGCCTGACCTTCGACCTCAACTCCAGGAAGGATAGCTGGGAGGAGGAGATCCTGTTCCCGCTGCCCATCGGCGATCTGGGGCGGATCGATCCGCGTTATCTGACGCAGGAAAACCGCTATTGCTTCACGGGCTTCACCGATCCGACCCGGCCGTTCGACGAGGCGCGGGCGGGCAATCTGCGCGGGCGCGTGACGAACAGCTATGCCCGGTTCGATCTCCATACGAACAAGGTCGATCGCTATTTCCCCGGCGATACGCACAGCCTGCAGGAATGCACCTTCATTCCGCGCAGTGCCGATGCGCCGGAGGGCGACGGCTATCTAATCGGCACGGCTTCCAATTATGCGGAGATGCGCTCCGAGCTGATCATTGCCGATGCGCAGCGGCTGGAGGAGGGCGACATCGCCCGCGTGATCCTGCCGTTCCGCGCAGGTCCGCAGGTTCACGGCATCTGGGTTCGGCCGGACGAACTGGCGCCATTTCCAAAAGCAGGAGGCATCGATGCGTGATGAGGGCGAGGCCCTTGAGGCTGCAAAAACAGGAGGAGAGAGATATGGCCATGACGAGACTGCGGTGCCTGACTTTGACGGCCGTAGCGATGGGGCTGGTCATGACCGGTAATGCCCAGGCGCAGAGCCTTTCGGCGGAGGACTATGCGGTCGCGCGCGCCGAGATCGTCAACCTGTCGAACCGGCTCATGATCGCGTCCGACGCGCGGGATGCCGAGACCTATGCGGAGAGCTTCGCCAGTGACGGCGTGCTGGACTGGATCGGCGGGGTGGAACATGGGCGCGAAGCGATCCGCAAGGCCATCGAGGAATGGCGCGGCCAGATCGCGAAAAAGGCGACGATTCCAGCGGACGCCAAGTCGCAGCCACGCACGCGGCATTATGTGCTCAACCACGACATCACGGTGAACCCGGACGGCAAGACCGCGTCGGGCCGGGTCTACTGGTTCGCGCTGACGAACAATACGCCGCAAACCGATGTGCAGGTGCTCTACTTCGGCCATGTCATCGAGGACTATGTGAAGGAGGACGGCAAATGGCTGTTTTCCAAGCGCGCGGTGTTCAACGAATCCCGCCACAATCGGGCATTGTTCTACCCCGAGCTGGGCGAGAAGGACCCGCGTCAGGCGGACTGACCGGCTGTGTTGAGCGTGCGCGGTGCCCGCAAGGGCAGCAATCGCTGGCCTTGCGTGCCTCGGGCGCGTCTGGCACGGGCGGCTGGACGGTTTGCCCGTCCAGCCACACCCGCCTGATCCGGATGCCTCGCCTGTCATGAGCCTGCGTCTTGCCATTTTCGATTGCGATGGAACGCTGGTCGACAGCCAGCACAGCATCGTCGAGGCCATGGATGGCGCGTTTCGTGCGGTGTCGCTGGTGCCGCCCGACCGCCAGCAGTGCCTTTCGGTCGTGGGCCTCTCCTTGCCTTATGCGATTGCCCGGCTGGTGCCCGATGGCTCCGACGCGCTGCGCGACGAGATTTGCGACCATTATAAGCTGCGCTTCCAGCATCTGCGCGCCTCTGGTGGGCTGCGCGAGCCGCTGTACCCGGGCATCGCCGAGCTGCTGGATCGGCTCGAAGCGCAGGGCTGGCTGCTCGCCATCGCCACCGGCAAATCGGAGCGGGGCTTGCGGTTGCTGCTCGAGCATCATGGCATGGCCAAGCGCTTCGTTTCGTTGCAGACGGCGGATCGCAATCCCTCCAAGCCAGACCCGGCGATGATCGGCGCGGCGCTTGCCGAAGCGGGCGTCGAGCGGGCCAGTGCCGTGATGATCGGCGATACCAGCTTCGATATGCTGATGGCACGGGCGGCCGGGGTCCAGGCGCTGGGCGTGGCCTGGGGTTATCATCGCGCCGAAGAGCTGATCGAAGCCGGTGCTGCATCCGTGGCCATGGACAGTGCCGAGCTGGCGCGCCATATCGGGCTTTCATGACAGAGACGACATCCAAGAGCGCCGGTCCGAACCCGTCCGACGCCGCAGCGCAGACCCGCCGAGCGGCGGCAGCCAAGCAGCGCTTCTATGCGATCAGCCTGTTCCGGCTGTCCGGCGCGTTCATCCTGCTGTTCGGCATGGCAATCTCGCTGGAGCGGTTCGATTGGGTGCAGGGCGACAAGGCGAAGTGGATGGGCGTGATCGTCTCCACCGTCGGCTTCATCCAGTTTCTCATCGTGCCCCGGATGCTGGCGCGCGCGTTCGCGACGCCGAAGGACAAAGGCTGAGCCCCGACATGAAGCGGTTCTGGACTTCCGCGCAGGCGATCGCGAGCGAGGACGGCTGGTCGATCGGGCTGGACGGGCGCGCAGTGCGCACGCCCGCGCGCGCGCTGCTGGTCGTACCCGGTGCGGCGCTGGCGCAGGCGATTGCGGAGGAATGGAACGGGCAGGGCGAGGAGATCGACCCCGCAACCATGCCGATGACCGGCTTTGCCAATGCGACGATCGACCGCGTGCTGCCGGCGCTGGGTGACTTTCGCGGGCAGGTGGCGGCTTATGCCGAGAGCGATCTGCTTTGCTACCGCGCCGATGGACCGCAGACACTTATCGCGCGGCAGGAAGCCCAATGGCAGCCCTTGCTCGACTGGGCTGGCGAGCGCTTTGGCATCGCCTTCGTTATCACGCAGGGCATCATCCCGGTGGATCAGCCCGCGCTGACATTGGCGGGCCTGCGCGCCGCCGTCGAAGCGCTTGATCCCTGGCTGCTCGCAGGCTTTGCCACGCTCGTGCAGATCAGCGGCACGCTGGTCGGTTCGCTCGCGCTGATGGAAGGCAGGCTGTCAGCGGAGGATCTGTTTGCAGCGGCGAGCCTGGATGAGGCCTGGCAGGCCGAGCAATGGGGCGAGGATGCCGAAGAGAGCGCGCGGCTCGCACGTCGTCGCACAGATTTCCTCAACGCGGCGCGCTATTGCGCGCTGGCGGCCGAGCGCTGAGCGTTCCCTTGCTCCGCGATTTGGTCTAGGGCGCGAACCATGACGCAAGCCGCTCTCGAAATTCAGGATCTCTGCAAGACCTACAAGGGCGGCAAGCGCGCGCTGGACGGCGTGAACCTCACCGTGCCGCGCGGCAGCATCTACGGACTGCTGGGCCCCAATGGCGCCGGCAAGTCGACGATGATCAACATCCTCGCCGGGCTGGTCAACAAGACCAGCGGCACGGCGCGGATCTGGGGGTTCGACATCGACCGGGATGCGCGCAACGCGCGGCTCTCGATCGGCATCGTCAATCAGGAAATTCTGTTCGATCCCTTCTTCACGCCGCTGGAAACGCTGGAAAATCAGGCCGGCTATTATGGCGTGCCCAAGGCCGAGCGGCGCTCGATGGACCTGCTGCGCGCGGTGCATCTTGAGGATAAGGCATCGGCTTATTCGCGCACGCTGTCGGGCGGCATGAAGCGGCGGCTGATGGTCGCCAAGGCGATGGTCCATGCCCCGCCGATCCTGGTGCTGGACGAGCCGACGGCAGGCGTCGACATCGAGCTTCGCCAGCAGCTCTGGTCCTATGTCCGCTCGCTCAACGCGCAGGGCGTGACCATCGTGCTCACCACTCACTATCTGGAGGAAGCCGAGGAGCTGTGCGATCGCATCGCGATCATCAATCACGGCCGGCTGATCGCGGACAAGCCGACGCGCGAGCTGGTCGGCATGGCGCGGGAAAAGGTGGTGGAAGTCACCGTCGACCGGGACCTTGGCACGCTGCCCGCGCATGACCGGTTCGAGCGCGTCGAGCGGTCCGACGCGCGGAGCCTCAAGATCACCTATCTCAAGGACAAGGCCACGGCGGGCGATGTGCTCAATGTCGTGCAGGCTCAGGGCTATAGCATCGTGGACGTCTCCACGCACGATCCCGACCTTGAAGACGTCTTCCTGACTCTCACCCGCGCGGACGGTTGAAGAAACCTCTCACGCGTCAGACATGATGCGCAAAATGAAGGCCGCCGATTTGCACCGGCGGCCTTTCATGTGTTCAGACTGAGCGAGGCTCAGGCGAAGCTGGTCGAAACCCGACGACGACGCAGCTGCATGCCGGCGAGCGCGAAGCCACCGATCATGAGAGCCCAGGTCGCCGGCTCGGGAACCGCAGCCATCGACACATTGTCGACCACGAAGTCGGCTGCCGTGCTGCCGTCACCGAAGAAATTGAACTTCAGATTGGCCAGGCCGCTGTTCGTCGCGGTGAACTGCGTCGTGAAGGTGTACCAGGTCTGCGGCGTGGTGCCGCTCACGCTGCCCGCCGTGAGAGTCAGCCCCGCCGGTACATCGTCGATCAGGAACTGGAGCGAGGCGTCGAACGGATTGCCATAGCCATTCAGCGGCACAAAGTAATCGAACGACAGATAGTAGCTCACGCCGGCAACCACGTTCACGCTCTGCGAGAGCGAGTCAGGGTTGGCCGTGTCGGACGAGAAATAGGCGCCATAGGTGCCGCCGCCAGCCGGGGCGGGAATGGATTCGCCATAGGCACCGGTCGGGTAACCCGAGCCCTGACCATAAGCGATCACGACCGGAGCCGTGCCGCCGCCGACATTGCTCAACGACCAGCCGCTGAAGCTGCCCGACTCGAAGCCACCATTGGTGACGAGATTGGCCGCCATGGCGGGGCCAGTCAGGGCGAGCGCGACAGCCGTCCCCAGAAAATAAAGTGATTTCATGATCTTTTCTCCCACACGCAAACGCACAAGGCGTCACACGAGGCTTTGTACTCCATTTCGCGATATATTTCCTCTTCGTTAACTATCTTCCCGTGAGCTTCCGCCGAATAATCGGAAAGATCGTTCTCGATCAGTCTATTACGAGCTGCCGCATTGCAAAGCGCCGCGCGCAGGCTAGGACACGGCATTGCGCGCCATTCCACCACGCGGCCGCTCGGGACTTTGTGCATGACCATTTCCACGCATAACATCATCATCATCGGATCGGGCGCGGCCGGCCTGACCGCCGCCATTAACCTGGCGCAGACGCACAAGGTGCTGGTGCTCGCCAAGGGCGCGCTCGATTCCGGTTCGACCAACTGGGCGCAGGGCGGCATTGCGGCAGTGCTCGATGGCGGGGACAGCTTTGCGGCGCATGTCGAGGATACCATGGTCGCCGGCGGTGGGCTGAACGACCGGGCGACGGTGGAGTTCGTCGTGTCCGAAGCCCCGGCCGCGATCGAGCGGCTGGCGGCGCTGGGCGTGCCATTCAATGCGGGCGAGGCCTTTGGCGAGCGCTGGCACCTCACGCGCGAGGGCGGGCATTCGCACCGCCGCATCGTGCATGTCGATGATGCGACCGGTCATGCGGTGCAGGTCGCGCTGATGGCCGCCGCACGCGCCAATCCGAACATCACCCTGATGGAGAATATGGTCGCGATCGACCTGATCACCTCCCGTCATGGCGAGCGCTATTCCGGCGATGGCCGGGTGTGGGGTGTCTATGCGCTCGACAGCAAGGCCGGGCGCGTGGAAGCCTTTGTGGGTCGGGCGACGATCCTCGCGACGGGCGGGGCAGGCCGCACCTATCTGTTTTCCACCGCGCCACGTGGCGCGACCGGGGACGGGATCGCCATGGCCTGGCGGGCCGGCTGCCGCGTCTCCAATATGGAAATGATGCAGTTCCATCCCACCTGCCTCTACAATCTGGAGGTCAAGAACTTCCTGATTACCGAGGCGATGCGGGGCGAGGGCGGCAAGCTCAAACTGCCCGCGGGCGTGCCCGGCGGCGGCGAGCGGTTCATGGACCGGTTCGACCCGCGTGGCGAACTTGCGCCGCGCGATGTCGTGGCTCGTGCTATCGACCATGAAATCAAGCGGCTTGGGCTGGATTATGTCCATCTCGACATCAGCCACCAGCCGCCCGAGTTCATCAAGGAGCATTTCCCGACCATCTATGCGCGGCTGCTGAGCCTGGGCATCGACATCACCAAGGAGCCGATCCCGGTGGTGCCGGCGCAGCATTACACCTGCGGCGGCGTGGTGATCGACCTCGATGGGCGCACTGATCTGCCGGGCCTCTATGCAGCGGGTGAGGTGACGGAAAGCGGCCTGCATGGCGCCAATCGCCTGGCTTCCAACTCGCTGCTCGAATGCTTCGTGTTCGGCGAGGCGGCTGCCAATCACATCCGGGCGACATGGGCCGATCTCCCCGCGCCGCCGCCGATCCGGGCGTGGGACGAAAGCCGTGTGACGGACAGCGACGAGGAAGTCGTCGTGACCCATAACTGGAAGGAAATCCGCCGGTTCATGTGGGATTATGTCGGCATCGTCCGCTCGACCAAGCGGCTGGAGCGGGCGCAGCACCGCGCCGACCTGCTCGCGCGCGAAGTCGATGATTATTACGGCAATTTCCGCGTGACGTCCGACCTCATCGAGTTGCGCAATCTGCTTGAAGTCGCCCGGCTGATCATCCGCAGCGCGCTCAAGCGCAAGGAGAGCCGGGGCTTGCATTACACGCTCGATCATCCCGACATGCTGCCGGAGGCTGTCGATACGGTGCTGGTGCCCTGACGGCAGAATGAGCAAAAAAAGGGCGCGATGGCCAGGCCGTCGCGCCCTGAGGTTCTGACTAGGAGGGAAAACAGCAGAGCTGCCTTCAACGCTTCGACTGCGGATCGTCGCGTCACGATGTTTATGGGCGATGCCGGCGCCGCGCGCTTTGACAGAGATCAAACCGTTGCGATTTGCAATAATTAGGGCAGCGCTTGTTCCCGCGACATCCTCACTTTGTCGCAAAAGGGATTCGGTACACCGCAACTGATCGCTTCGTTCTGGAATTATTCTCCGTGCTCGGTCAGTATATCCCTATGTTCGGCAAGGAAGATTTCAGCGCGTGAGGCAGGGTCTGGGGCCATTGTCGGCGGCGCTCGCGGTGCTCGCATTGGCGAGTTCGTGCACCGCCATTCCGTCATCGACACATCCAAGCGCGCGGATCGCAGCGCCGGCGCAGCCCGCCGTCCGCTACGCGCCGCCGCGCGAAGTCGTGCAGCCGGTCCCGCAGCAGGCCGCCGTTCAGCGGGTGCAGCGCGGCGGCACGGTGAGCGCGCCTTGGCTGCCCAATCGCAATGCCGTTCCCACGCCGCGCGTGCCGGTCACGGCAGCGCCGCCTGCGCTGGTCGCCAGCATTCAGGCGCTCGGGCGCCAGTTCAATGGCAAGGTCGGCATCGCCGTGCAGAGCGTGGATGCGGGGTGGACCGTCTCGCATAATGGCGATCTGCTGTTCCCGCAGCAGAGCGTCTCCAAGCTGTGGGTGGCGATGACCATGCTCGATGCCGTGGACCGCGGCAAGCTGACCCTGGACCGGGATGTCACCATCCGTCCGTCCGACCTGACGCTCTTCCATCAGCCCATTGCGGCGCTGGTGAACAGCGAGAAGGGCTACACCACCTCGCTGCGCAGCCTGTTCGAGCGGGCGATGACGCAGAGTGACAATACCGCGAACGATTCGGTTTTGCGCACCGTTGGCGGGCCGGACGCCGTGCGCAGCTATCTGGCGCGCCGGTTCATCGGATCGGACAGCATCAGGTTCGGCCCCGGCGAGCGGCTGTTGCAGAGCCAGACGGCCGGGCTGACCTGGTCGCAAAACATGTCCGCCGGGCGCAATTTCTATGCCGCGCGGTCCAACCTGCCGCGCTCCGTGCGCGAGCGGGCGCTCGACAGCTATCTGGCCGATCCGCCCGACGGTGCGGCGCCGCTGGCCATCGTGGGCGCGCTGGCGCGGCTCCAGAAGGGCGAGATGCTCTCACCATCTTCGACGCAGGTTCTGCTGGCGACGATGGAGCGCGCCAAGACCGGCCCGCAACGGATCAAGGCCGGCGTTCCGGCCGGCTGGACCTATCTCCACAAGACCGGCACCGGGCAGGATCTGGCGCCGCGCTCGACTGGCTATAATGATGTCGGCATCATGACCGCGCCGGATGGCTCGAGCTATGCGATTGCGGTGATGATCGGCGAGACCACGGTGGGCATTCCGCAGCGCTGGGAGCTGATGCAGGCGGTCTCCCGTGCGGTCGGCACGCTGCACCAGGGCGGCGCCCGCTACAGCGCCGCGCGCTGACCATAGCTTTCGTTTAGGAAATGCCGCTAAGAGCGGGGCGGGGCGGCGTCGACCGCGCCGGTCCATGATGCCTTATCGGAACCGACATGCCTGCCACTTCTTTTTCCGATCTCGCGATCGTCATCGTCAATTACCGGACGGCGGATTATGTCATCCGCTGCGTGGACTCGCTGGTTGCGGAACGGGTGCAGGCAGGGCCATTCGAGGTCATCGTGGTTGACGGTGGCTCGGCTGACGGGTCGGCAGAAAAACTCACCGAGCATTTCGCTCAACCTGAGTGGAACGATTGGGTCACGGTGCTGCCGCTGGAGCGCAATGGCGGCTTTGGCTGGGCCAATAATCAGGCGATGTTGCGCCTGCTCCAGCGCCCCGCGCCGCCGGCCTTCATTCATGTGCTGAATCCCGACACGCTGGTCCAGCCCGGCGCGATCACGGCCTTGCTGGAGGCCATGCACGCGCGCCCGCGCGCCGGGGCCGTTTGCAGTCGCCTGTTGGAGCCGGATGGCGCGCTGGCCGGCTCCGCTTTTCGCTTCCCGACGCCGGGCCGGGAGTTCGTTCGGGGATGCGGCATGGCCAAACTCGGGACGATGCTCGGCATTGCACCGACTTTGGTCGAGGGCGAGACGCCCGTCACCGCAGACTGGCTCACCGGCGCCAGCGTCCTGTTCCGCAGCGCTGCGCTTCGGGAGACCGGATTGTTCGACGATGGCTTCTTCCTCTATTTCGAGGAAGTCGAACTGATGCACCGCATGGGCCGCGCCGGCTGGGAGATGTGGTTCGTGCCGGGCAGCCGCGTGATCCATATTGCCGGGGCCGCCACGGGCGTCGCGAGCGGGGCGCAGGTCGCGGTGCGACCCTATCCGGCTTATCGTTTCGAGGCGCGGCGGCGTTATTTTGTGCGCACCGGCGGCGTTGCGCGGCTGTTCAGTGCCAACCTTGCGTGGCTTGCCGGGCGGGCGCTGGCGCTCGCCTCGCGCCCGTTGCGTGGGCCGAGGGCCGACGCCGTTCCGCAGGAGGTGTCGATGACCTTGCGGCATGGCTTCTGGCCCAAGCGGGCGGATGGGCGCGCCTCCATCCCCCGGTGGGATGAGCCAGCAGGTCGTGCGCCGGGCTGGACCGCGCCATGAGCGTCGTGGCGCCGCGCACGGGCATCGTGGCGATTGGCCGGAACGAAGGCGAGCGCTTGAAGCGCTGCCTCAGAAGCGCGCCGGCTGATTGTCCGGTGATCTATGTCGATTCGGGTTCGACGGATGGCAGCATCGCCTTCGCGCGGAGCCTCGGCATTGGCGTGGTGGAGCTGGATGTCGCGACGCCTTTCACTGCGGCGCGTGCGCGCAATGCCGGATGGCGGCGCCTGCTGGCGGATCATCCCACGCTCGATTTCGTTCAATTCGTCGATGGCGATTGCGAACTTGCGCCGGACTGGATCGGTCGGGCCGAACAGGCGCTGGATGCCGAGCCGGGACTGTGCGCGGTCTTCGGGCGGCGTCGCGAGCGCTTCCCCGCTGCCAGCTTCTACAACGCGCTGTGCGACGATGAATGGAATGTCCCCGTTGGGCTGGTCGAGGCCTGTGGGGGCGATGTGCTGTTCCGCGTGGCGGCGCTGTCGCAAGCCGATGGCTATGACGGCAGCCTGATTGCCGGCGAAGAGCCTGACCTTTGCCTGCGTCTTGGTGGGATGGGCTGGCAGGTGCGGCGGATCGACGCGGAAATGACGCTGCACGATGCCGACATTCACCATGCGCGCCAACAATGGCTGCGTGCGCGCCGGGCCGGCTATGCCTTTGCCGAGCATGTCGCGCGTCATGGCGATGCGGCATTTCCGAGCTGGCGCCGCCAGCGCAACAGCATCCTGCTGTGGGGCGGTATGATCCCGCTCCTCATCCTGGGCGCGATCCTGCTCGGGCTGGTATCGGGCGTTGCGCCGTTGATCTGGGCTGCGCTTGCGATGCTGCTGATGTATCCCGCTCAGGTCGTGCGGATCGCGGCCCGCAAGCGCGCGGCGGGGTCGCCCCTGCGCTTCGCCATGGGCTATGGTCTGTGGATGATGCTCGGCAAGTTCGCGCAATTCGGCGGCTTGGCGCGCTATCATCTGCGCGCGCGGGGGGGAGGGCCGGCCCGGCTTATCGAATATAAGGGCGCAGAAGGGAGTGCGCGGCCATGAGCTTCAAAGACATGTGTCAGCTCGTGCGCGAGGATTATGCGGCGCATGGGCGCGAATGGACCCGGCCGGGTTTCCGCACCTTGTTCTGGCACCGGTTCGGCAACTGGCGGATGACGGTGCGCTCCAAGCTGCTGCGGGGGCCGCTCAGCATGATCTATCGCTGGGGCTACCGGCATTGCCGCAATGTCTATGGCATCGAGATTCCCTACACCGCGACGATCGGTCGGGGCGTGATCGTCGAGCATCAGGGCGGCATCGTGGTGCACGGGGCCAGCATCATTGGCGATGGCTCGATCATTCGGCAGAACTGCACGCTGGGCTTGCGGTCCTTGCAACGGCTTGATGAAGCCCCGATTATCGGGCGGAATGTGAACATCGGCGCCGGTGCCGTGATCATGGGCCGCGTGACGATTGGCGATGGCGCCGCCATTGGCGCGAACGCGGTGGTGATGACGGATGTGCCCCCCGGTGCTCTCGCGGTCGGCGTCCCGGCGGTGGTGAAGGTCCGCTAGGCGCTTTTCTTGCCAACCAGTCCGCACACAGCTATAGCCACCCCCTGACGATGGCGGCCTCGCACGGGCCGCCTTTTTCTGTTTGAAAAGCCGTGCGAGGAAGGAAGAGTAGTCTTATGTCTATCACCCCGCTCATGCCCGTTTATCCCCGGTGCGATGTGCGTCCGGTGCGAGGCGAGGGCTGCTATCTGATCGGCGAGCGCGGCGAGCGTTATCTGGATTTTGCGAGCGGCATCGCGGTCAATGCGCTGGGTCATGGCCACCCGCACCTCGTGAAAGCGATTGCCGAGCAGGCCGCGACGCTCATGCACGTCTCCAACCTCTACGGCTCGCCGCAGGGCGAGGCGTTTGCGCAGCGCATTGTCGAGAACAGCTTTGCCGATACGGTGTTCTTCACCAACAGCGGCGCGGAAGCGGTGGAATGCGCGATCAAGACCGCGCGGCGCTATCACTTCGCCAATGGCAACCCGCAGCGGCACAAGCTGATCACGTTCAAGAACGCCTTCCATGGGCGGACTTTGGGCACGATCAGCGCCACCGACCAGCCCAAGATGCGCGACGGGTTCGAGCCGCTTCTGCCCGGCTTCGATTATGTGTCGTTCAACGATCTCGATGGCGCGCTGGCGCTGATCGATGATGAAACCGCCGGCTTCCTCGTGGAGACGGTGCAGGGCGAGGGCGGTCTGACCGCCGGCAAGCCCGAGTTCATCAAGGGCCTGCGCGAGGCGGCGGACAAGCATGGGCTGCTGCTGGTGCTCGATGAAGTGCAGTGTGGTTATGGCCGCACCGGCAAGTTCTTCGCGCATGAGCATTATGGCGTGAAGCCCGATGTGATGGCCGTGGCCAAGGGCATTGGCGGCGGCTTCCCGCTCGGTGCCTGCCTTGCGACGGAAGAAGCCGCCAAGGGCATGGTGTTCGGCACGCACGGCAGCACCTATGGCGGCAATCCGCTGGCGATGGCGGCGGGCATGGCGGTGCTGGACGTGCTGCTGGAGCCGGGCTTCCTGGAGCAGGTCGCGGCAACCGGCGAGCGGCTGCGCGGCGCGCTGGAGCAGCTCATCCCCAATCATGACGATGTCTTCGAAGAAGTGCGTGGCCTCGGCCTCATGCTCGGCGTGAAGCTGAAGCCGCAGGTGGAAGCACGCAACTTCGTGGCGCATCTGCGCGACAATCACGGCCTGCTGACCGTCTCGGCCGGCGAGAATGTCGTGCGCATCCTGCCGCCGCTGGTGATCGAGCAGTCTCACATCGACGAAGCGATCGCCAAGCTCTCCGCTGGGGCTGCCAGCATCAAGGCAGAGGCGAACGCATCATGATCCGGCATTTCCGCAATCTCACGGATGCAGGCGGCGACGCGCTCGCGGCCATTCTCAACGATGCGATGGCCCGCAAGGCCGCGCGCGCGGGCATGCCCAAGGGCGCTGTCGACAAGGACGCGCCGCTGGCGGGTCGCACGCTCGCCATGATCTTCGAGAAGAACTCGACGCGTACGCGTGTGAGCTTCGACATGGCGATCCGCCAGCTCGGCGGTTCGTCGCTGATCCTGGACAGCGGCACGACCCAGCTCGGTCGTGGCGAGACGGTGGCGGATACCGCCCGCGTGCTGAGCCGCATGGTCGATCTGATCATGATCCGCACCGACGATCACGCCAAGATCGAGGAAATGGCGCATCATGCGACCGTTCCGGTGATCAACGGCCTGACCGATCTCTCGCATCCCTGCCAGATCATGGCCGATCTGCTGACTGTCATCGAGCATGGCCTCGCCTTGCCGGGCAGCCAGTGGGCCTGGCTGGGGGATGGCAATAATGTGCTGCACTCGATCATCGAGGCGGCCGGGCTGTTCAAGTTCGACGTGCGCATCGGCGTGCCGGAAGGGTTCGATCCCGATCCGCGCTTTGCGCAGGCGGCGCGGGCTGGGGGGGCTACGATCACGCTCACTCGCGATGCGGTGGAGGCGGCCAGCGGCGCGGACGTCGTCGTAACCGACACATGGATTTCCATGGGTCAGGCCGGCGGCGACGCCAAGTTGCGCGCGATGATGCCCTATCAGGTGACGCCCGCGCTGATGGCCCGTGCCAAGCCGGATGCGAAATTCCTGCACTGCCTGCCGGCCCATCGCGGGGAAGAGGTGCTGGAAGAGGTGATCGATGGTCCGCAGTCGCTGATCTGGGATGAGGCCGAGAACCGCCTCCATGCCCAGAAATCGGTGCTGCTCTGGGCGGCGGGCCTGATTGGCTAGGACCAGCCGCCATTCAGCGCTGGCGGCCATCATCTGAATGTTGGTCGGTGCTAAACCAGGCACAGGACATCCGGCGCCGTGCCGGAGTCCCACAGGATATGCCGGGGCGCCCAACACGCGCTCCGGCACAACCCGCACATGATCGGCGCCGGGGCACGGCGGATAGCCACGCTGTTCGCGCCGCCCGAGCGGACGTCGAGGCATTTTCTGCTGATCGATGCGATGCGGGGCGTGGCCGCGCTGGTCATCATCTTCTGGCACTATCAGCATTTCTTCTACCCGCCTGGCGCCGAGCGGGCGATGGCCGGCTTCCGCCCGCAGCAGCCCTTTTTCGAGCAGGCCAGCTGGCTCTATGAGCATGGCAAATATGCCGTACAGCTCTTCTGGGTGATATCCGGCTTCGTCTTCGCCCATGTCTATCATGGCCGGAAAAGCAGCACGCGCGACTTTGTCGTGAACCGGCTCGCGCGCCTCTATCCGCTTCACGTGCTGACGCTGCTGATCGTGGCGGGCTTGCAGGGAATCGCGCAGGCGAAATTCGGCGCATTCCTCGTTTACCAGCACAATATGCTGGGCAATTTTCTGCTGCATCTTGGTCTTGCCTCCAACTGGTGGCCGACGGTGGTCTACAGTTTCAATGCGCCGATCTGGTCGGTGTCCATCGAGATTCTTGTTTACGCGCTGTTCTGGCTGAGCCTGCCGGTGCTGTTTCGCGCGGGCGTGCTTGGGCCCGCCCTGCTGGCCGCAGCGGCCATCGCCGGATGCTTCCTGTTCGAGGGCTACATCCTCTTCATGTGCGCGGCAGGTTTCTTCGGCGGCGCGGCGCTGTTTGCTGTTCACGCCGATCGCACCATCTGGCTCTCCGTGCTGGTCGTCCTGCTGCTGGGGGCAGGGGGATGGACGAGCTGGGACGACAGTCTCGACATCCGGCGCTATCTCTCTGTTCCGCTGTTCAGCATGGCGATCGTGCTGCTGGCCGCCCTGCTGGAGCCCTGCCTGCGGGCGAGCCTGTTGCAGCGGACCCGCTGGCTGGGGGATGCCAGCTACGGCATTTATCTATGGCATTTTCCCGTCCAGCTCGTGCTGCTTCTCGCTGTGCCGGGCCTGGCGACCGACCATCAGCTGGCGCGCGAGCCGGCCTTTTTCCTAATGTTTATGACCAGCGTCGTCATCATTGCCGTGCTCTCCTTCCGCCTGTTCGAGACACCATCGCGGAAGTGGTTGCGTGGGCGGCTGGAGGCCTGGCCGCGTTCGACCGCCTCGTCGCAGGCTGCGCCTTAGACTTTCGCCCCCTTAGACTTTCGTGAGGGGAGTCCCTATCTAGGCGCCATGTCAGAATTCGATCCTGCCCGCACAGAGGACCGCGTCCTCGGTTTCGCCCTGCCTGCTCGCAATGTCCGTGGTCGGCTTGTGCGCCTTGGCCCTGCGCTCAATGCGGTGCTCGCCGCCCATCGTTACCCGCCCGTCATCGAGAAGCTGGTGGCCGAGGCCCTCGTGCTGGCCGCTCTGCTGGGCGCCATGCTCAAGGATGATGAAGGCCAGCTCACCTTGCAGGCGCAGACCGAGCAGGGCGCCGTGTCGCTGCTGGTCGCCGATTATATGGGCGGCGCGGTGCGTGGTTATGCCCAGTTCGATGAACAGCGCCTCGCCGAGCTGGGCGAGAATCCCACGCTGTTCGGTCTGTTCGGCAAGGGCTATCTGGCGATCACCTTCGATCAGGCTGTCACGGGCGAGCGCTATCAGGGCATCGTCCCGCTGGAAGGCACTGGCCTTGGCGCGGCGGCGGAGCATTATTTCGCCCAGTCCGAGCAGATTCCCAGCATCGTGAAGATCGCGGTTCGGCATGATGCGGAAGAGGGCTGCATCGGCGGCGGGATGCTCCTCCAGCATCTGCCCGAAGGCGAGGTGGGGCGCGAGCGGCTGCATGTGCGGCACGATCATCCCGATTGGGAGCATGTCATGATCCTCGGCAATACCCTGTCCGAGGAAGAACTGACCGATCCCGCACTGGGGCTGGAGGATATCGCCTGGCGCCTGTTCCATGAGGAAGACGAGATTCGCGCGCTCTCCAGCGCCGATTTGCGCAAGGGCTGCCGGTGCGACCCGGAGCGGATTCGCGGCGTGCTGGGCCGGTTCGACCCCGCCGAGCGCACCTCCATGGCCGACGAGCGCGGGGTGATCGCGGTCGACTGCGCGTTCTGTTCGCGGATTTTCGATATCACCTTGGCCGAGTTGCAGGCCCCGCACTGAGGCGCACGCCCGCCGGCAAATTTGACAATCTGCGACAAGCCGTGCATTTCCATCGTTGAAATATTGCGGTATCCGGCCTCGTCGGCCGTTGCCGCCTGCAAACGAAGAAGTGGCTGAAGCGACATGGCATTTAAGGCAGCGATGCTGGCGATAGGGCTTGCGCTGGGCAGCTTGCTGGCGCCCATGTCCATGGCGCAGGCGCCGCAGGCCGGCGGGCTGGATGCGGTCGAATCGGGCGAATGGGAGCTGCTCGAGCGGGGGAGCAATCAGGCTGCGCGCCGGATTTGCATCAGCGATGGCAGCCAGTTGCTCCAGCCCAAGCACCCCTATCGGCAGTGCGAGCGTTACCTGATTCGCCAGTCGCCGCGTGCCGTCGCGGCATCCTATGACTGTGGCGAGGGCGGCCGTGGTCGCACCGATCTGCGGATCGAAACCTCGCGGCTCGTGCAGATTTCGTCGCAAGGGGTGTCGGATGGATTGCCTTTTGCGCATGAGATGGAAGCCCGACGGGTGGGCGCCTGCCGCCCCGGTGCTGCGAGGCGCTGAAGCTGAAGACATATCTCCCCTGCTCAGAAAAGGGGCCGGGGGTGGCGGCGATGCGCCAGCATCGCTTAGCCAGAGAGTGACTGTAACGGCGTTCTCCCGCTCGAGCGCAATTCTCTCCCAGCTCGCGAAACCCGAAATCATCTCATCCCGTGACAGGGGCAGGGGATTTGCGCTAGCGCGGGGCATCATGTCACCGATATCGTCTGCATCGCACGCCCCCATGGCGGTTGTCCTCCTTTCCGGCGGACTCGACTCGATGGTCGCCGGCGGACTGGCGCGCGAGGCGGGTTATCGCCTCGCCGCGCTCACCATCGATTATCAGCAGCGCCACCGTGTCGAGCTGGAGGCCGCCAAGCGCGTGGCGGCCGCGCTGGAGGTGGAGCGCCATGTCGTGCTGCCGCTCGACCTCTCGCTGTTCGGTGGATCGGCGCTGACCGCCGACATCGACGTGCCCAAGGAGGGCGTGGGCGAGGGCATTCCGATCACTTATGTGCCGGCGCGCAACACGATCTTCCTCTCGCTCACGCTTGGCCTGGCCGAGGTGGTGGGGGCAGAGCGCATCTACATCGGGGTGAATGCGCTCGATTATTCTGGTTATCCTGACTGCCGGCCGGAGTTCATCGCTGCCTTTCAGCATATGGCATCGCTGGCCACCAAGCAGGGCGTGGAAGGCGCGCCGGTGCAGATTGCCACGCCGCTCCAATATATGAGCAAGGCGCAGATCGCCGCCGAGGCGGCGCGGTTGGGGCTGGATGCCGGCATGAGCTGGTCCTGCTACGATCCGACGCCCGAAGGCCTGCATTGCGGCCTGTGCGATAGCTGTCGCCTGCGCGCGAAGGGCTATCAGGAAGCCGGCTTGCCCGACCCGACGCGTTACGCGACGCATCCCTGAGCCGCGCTGATGAGCTACGCCGTCAAGGAAATGTTCCTCACCTTGCAGGGCGAAGGGATGCAGGCCGGTCGCCGGGCGGTGTTCCTGCGCTTTGCCGGCTGCAATCTCTGGTCCGGACGAGAGCAGGATCGGGCAAGCGCGATCTGCCAGTTTTGCGACACGGATTTCGTGGGGACGGATGGGGAGAATGGCGGTCGCTTCGGCGCGGCACCGGCGCTCGCGCAGGCCGTGGCCGATCTCTGGGGTGATGAGGCCGGTCAGCGGTTCGTCGTCATCACCGGCGGCGAGCCGATGCTGCAGCTCGATGCCGCGCTGATCGACGCACTCCATGCCGCCGGCTTTGAAATCGCGGTGGAGAGCAATGGCACGCTGGCGGCGACGCCGGGCGTCGATTGGCTCTGCATCAGCCCCAAGGCGGGCAGTAGCGTGACGCAGCGTCGGGGTGATGAGCTCAAGCTGGTCTGGCCGCAGCCTGGAATCGACCCGGCCGAGCTGCTGGATTGGGACTTCGGCCAGTTTCTTGTGCAGCCGATGGATAGCGGCACCCTGGAGGCGAATGCCGCAAACCGGGAGGCCGCCATCGCGCTGGTCCTGTCAGACAGCCGCTGGCGACTGTCCCTGCAGACCCACAAGCTGCTCGGGCTGAAGTAGGGTTACTCCGAGGCGACGGTCTCAGTGTCTTCAGAGCTGGCATTGGCGGCGGGCTCGCTCGTCTGCTTGCGGCTGACGCTGCCGGCATTGCCGACCGCGCCCAGGCCATCGGCCTTCACGGCATCGAGGTCGGTCATCGAATCGTTCACCGTGCCTTCCAGCACATTCATGTCGCGCATTTCGACCGTGTTGCCCGGCGCGTCCTTGGCGCCGTCGCAGCCCGCGAGCGCGAGGCCGCCCATGGCCGCGAGCAGAAGAAGGGGAACATGGGTCTTGCGCATCAGCGGCATCCTTTCTGGTCTTCTTGGTCGTGGCCGATTTCCCGATCGGTCGAGGCCCCCTCGGCAGCACGAAGAGCCGGTCTTAAAGAGGGATGCTGCAGGGCTCAAGGGGCCGTGGAACCCGACCACCCCATGGCTGCGGCCGTTCACCCGCCGTCGGAGTCAAGCGCTGCCAGCATGGCCAGCAGATGCGATTGGAGAATGGCATCGAGGTGGTGCATGTCGGCCGGGCGTCCCAGATCAGCCAGGCTGGTGACGCCCAGATCGCTGATTCCGCAGGGCACGATGCCGCTATAATGGCCAAGGTCCGGCGCGACATTGATGGAGAGGCCGTGCAGGGTCACCCATTTGCGGACCCGCACGCCGATGGCGCCGATCTTGGCCTCCGCCCCGTGCGGCCCCTGCGTCCAGACGCCGACGCGGCCATCCACGGTCCAGGCCTCGACGCCGAGATCGGCCAGCGCGGCGACCATCCACTGCTCGAGCGCGCGGACGAAGCGCCGCACATCGCGCCCGCGTCGGCCCAAATCGAGATTGAGGTAGACGACGCGCTGGCCGGGGCCGTGATAGGTATATTGCCCGCCGCGCCCCGTGACATGGACGGGAAAGACTGGTGCCAGAAGATCGGTCGAGAGCGCGCTGGTGCCGGCGGTGTAGAGCGGGGGATGTTCCACCAGCCAGATGCGTTCGCGCGCCTCGCCAGCGGCAATCGCCGCGACGCGCGCATCCATATCGGCCAGCGCGCTTTCATAATCGAGCAATCCCGGCTCGATCCGCCACTCAGGGCTGGCCGGGAAATCCTGTTCGGGGAGGGAAGGTGCGGTCATCCCGCCCGAGATGCGATCTGCGACCAAATTTGGCAAGGCATGGCTCGCCTATGGCGCGCGGGGCAGATATTGCCTATCGAGCGCGGAAACGGGAGCACAAGCGGTTGAGCAGGATCGATCTGGCAGCGATATGGGACGACGCCAAGCAGATGGGCGCGGCAAACCGTGACATTCTGGGCGCCGTGGCCGGCATGTTCATGTTCCTGCCCGCTCTGGTGGCCGAGCAGCTCGTCAAGCAGCCCGAGCCGCTCGCCGAGAACGCCACCAACGACATGATGCTGGCGCGGCTGACCCAATATGCCGAGCTGAACTGGCCGGTACTGCTGGCCTTCGCTGCCATCTCGTCCTTCGCCGTGCTGGCGATGCACGCGCTGCTGCTGCGTGGCGAGCGACCGACGGTGCGGGAGGCTCTGGTCATGGCTCTTCCGGTCCTGCCCGGTTTCTTCCTTGCGAATCTTCTGCAGGGACTGGGCGCCATGGGCGGCTTCATGCTCTTCATTCTGCCCGGCTGCTATCTGATCGGCCGGCTGGCCTTGATCGCGCCGGTCGCCGCAGCGGAGTCGCAGCGCAACCCGCTCACTATCCTCCAGCGCAGTGCCGCGCTGACGCGGGGGAACGGGTGGCGCGTGTTCGGCGTGCTCGGCCTGATTTTCATCATGATGATCATGCTGGGGGTCGTGCTCACCTCCGTCGTGGGGGTGGTCGCCGAGCTGTTGCTGCCGGCCGACATCGCCGACCTGCTGATCGCGATGGTCTCCGCGCTGGTGGAAACCGCCCGGACGGTCCTCGTCGTGCTGATCTGCGCCGCGCTCTACCGTGCGACGGCGGGTGCGCCGGCAGCCGGAGCGCCGTTCAGCTCCAGGTGACGCGCGGCGGCAGGCTCATCAGGATTGCGTCGATATTGCCGCCGGTCTTGAGGCCGAACAGCGTGCCGCGATCATGCACGAGGTTGAACTCGACATAGCGGCCGCGCCATTCGAGCAACTGCGCTTCCTGCTCCGCCGTCCATGGCAATCCCATGCGGCGGCGCACGATTCGCGGAAAGGCCTCCAGAAACGCCTCGCCCACCGCCTGGGTGAAGGCGAAGCTCTCCTCGAACGGCCCTTCGAGATGGTCGTAGAAAATCCCGCCCACGCCCCGGTGAGCCTGGCGGTGGGGAATGTAGAAATACTCCTCCGCCCATTTGCTGAAGCGCGGATAGTAGCTCTCGTCATGCGCATCGCAGGCGCGGCGCAGCGTGTCGTGAAAATCCGCTGTGTCTTCTTCATAGACGATGGGCGGATTGAGGTCCGCGCCGCCGCCGAACCAGCGCTTGGTCGTGACCAACATGCGCGTGTTCATGTGTACGGCCGGCACATGCGGATTGGCCATATGCGCCACGAGGCTGATGCCGGTGGCGAAAAAGCCGGGCTGCTCCTCGCCCGCGCCGTGGATCGTGCGGGCGAATTCGGGCGAGAAGGCGCCGCCGACCGTCGAGACATTCACCCCGACCTTCTCGAACACCTTGCCCTTCATCACCCCGCGCACGCCGCCGCCGCCACCGCCCTGTTCAATGGGGCCGGAGGGCTGGCCGTCACTCTCGCGCCACCAGGACAGATAATCGAACGCCGCATCGCTGCCCGCTTCCCGCTCGATGGCTTCGAACGCGGCGCAGATACGGTCCCGCAGGCTTTCGAACCAGGCGCGGGCGGCCAGCTGTTGATCGTCGAGGCTGTTGGGAGCGGTGGAAGTCATGCGGGGAAAAGTCCGGTCTGTCTGAGAGCTTCGCCAAGCGCGATGCCAGTTGCCACCGCGACGTTCAAGGAGCGAAAGCCCGGCGCCATGGGAATCCGCACGCGCAAAGCCGCTTGTGCGTGGATCGCCTCGGGCAGACCGGCGCTCTCGCGGCCCAGCAAGAGGATGTCGTCGCGCTGGAAGCTGGCCTGAGGCAGGGGCACGCTGCCGACGCTGGTCAGCGCCACCAGACGCGCGCCATCCTTCAGTCGCTCGGCGATGAAGCTCTCAAAGTCCACATGCCGCGTCACATCGGCCTGCGCGCCATAATCCATGGACGCCCGGCGCAGCTGCGCGTCGGACACCGGAAAGCCGCAGGGAAGGATGATGTCGACCGGGATCTGCCAGCAGGCGGCCAGTCGCAGGATGGTGCCGACGTTGCCGGCGATATCGGGCTGATAGAGGGCGATGCGCATCCTTACCTCCTAGCCACGGCCCCTGCGCAATCCCAGCCCTCTTGCGCCCGGCTGGAAAAAGGCGGGCGGGCCACGAAATTGAAGGTTGGCAAATCGCAATCAACGGCGCTATCAGGCGCCCGAACGCGCCGGGACCATCCTGGCGTGCGGTGTGTCGTATCATTCGGCGGACGAGCGGACTTCCGGCCAATAAGGAAGCCTTTCGGTTCGACCGCGCGATCGACTGGCGCCCGAATCGAGATTTCGGCGTGCACGACGCTCTCGGGCGATCGTGGACAAAGGGAGGCAATGACAAAGCATGGCCACTGAAGTGCAAGGGACGGAAGCTGTCATGGACGATGGCGAAGGCGTGCGTCGTCGCGACTTCATCAACATCGCAGCCGTGAGTTTCGCTGGTGTTGGCGGTCTCGCCGTTCTGTATCCGCTGATTACCCAGATGAGTCCGAGTGCGGACGTGCTGGCGCAGGCGACGACGGAAGTCGATCTGTCGGCAATCCAGGCCGGCCAGGCGATCAAGACGGTGTTCCGCTCGCAGCCGCTGTTCGTGCGGCATCTGACGGACAAGGAAATTGCCGAGGCGGACGCCGTCAACGTCTCCACCCTGCGCGATCCCCAGACGCTGGAAGAGCGCACGGTCGACGGCAAGAAGCAGTGGCTGATCACCATGGGCGTGTGCACCCATCTGGGTTGCGTGCCGCTCGGTGCCGGCGAGGGTGAGAACCGGGGCGAGTTCGGCGGTTATTTCTGCCCGTGCCACGGTTCGAGCTATGATACTGCCGCGCGCATCCGCAAGGGGCCTGCGCCGAAAAACCTCGTGGTTCCGCAGTATAAGTACACCTCCGACACCGCCATTCTCGTAGGCTGAGGATAAAGATAATGAGCTTTCCCTGGGCTGAGCATTACACGCCGAAGCATCCCGTGATGAAGTGGGTGGATGAGCGCTTGCCGCTCCCGCGCTTCGTCTACAACGCCGTCGGCGGCGGCTATGAAGTGCCGCGCAACCTCAACTATTTCTGGAACTTCGGTGTCCTCGCGGGCGTCGCGCTGACGATCCAGCTGATCACCGGCATCATCCTCGCCATGCATTATGCGGCGAATGCCGGCGTGGCGTTCGATAGCGTCGAGCACATCATGCGCGATGTGAACTCGGGCTGGCTGCTGCGTTATGCGCACGCCAACGGCGCGAGCTTCTTCTTCATCGTCGTCTATCTCCACATTTTCCGCGGCCTCTATTACGGATCGTACAAGGCGCCGCGCGAAATGGTGTGGCTGCTCGGTGTGGTCATCTTCCTGCTGATGATGGCGACGGCGTTCATGGGCTATGTGCTCCCCTGGGGTCAGATGAGCTTCTGGGGCGCGCAGGTGATCACCGGCCTCTTCGCCGCCATTCCGGTGGTGGGTGAGCCGATCCAGACCTGGCTGCTCGGCGGCTTCGCGCCTGGCAATGCCGCGCTCAACCGCTTCTTCTCGCTCCACTATCTGCTGCCCTTCGTGATCGCGGGTGTCATCATCCTGCACATCTGGGCGCTGCACATTCCCGGCTCGTCCAACCCGACGGGCGTGGAAGTGAAGGGGCCGCAGGATACGGTGCCGTTCCATCCCTATTATACGGCGAAGGACGGTTTCGGCCTCGGCGTGTTCCTCATCCTCTTCGCACTGGTGCTGTTCTTCGCGCCGAATTCGATGGGTCACCCGGATAACTATATCCAGGCCAACCCGCTTTCGACGCCGGCGCACATCGTGCCTGAATGGTACTTCTGGCCGTTCTACGCCATTCTGCGCGCCTTCACGATGGATCTGGTGATCCCGTTCACCGGTATCGTGCTGGTTCCCGCGAAGCTCCTCGGCGTGATGGCGATGTTCTCGTCCATTCTGCTGCTATTCTTCCTGCCGTGGATCGACACCTCGCCGGTCCGCTCGGGCAACTACCGCCCGCTGTTCAAGAAGTTCTGGTGGCTGCTCATTCTGGACGTGCTCGTGCTCGGCTATTGCGGCGGTGCACCGGCGGAAGAGCCCTATGTCATGATCAGCCAGATCGCTTCGGCTTATTATTTCGCGCACTTCCTGATCATCTTGCCGATCATTGCGTCCATCGAGCGGCCGCTGCCGCTTCCCGGTTCGATTACCGAAGCGGTGCTGGCCAAGGGCAAGTTCGAGGGAGAACAGTCTGCACCTCCGGGCATGGGCAGCGATACCCAGCCCACCGGCGCAGCTTAATTAAGGGGTCCGTCAATGGTTCGTGTCCTGGCCTTCCTTGTCGGCCTGTTTTTCTCCGGCATGCTGCTGCTCAGCTTCATCTGGGGTGGGGTCGCTTATGTGAGCGAGCCGCCGCAGCCCACGGCTGAGAAGGAGTTCCACCTCCACCCCGAAAAGGCTGGCTTCAGCTTTGAAGGGCCGTTCGGCAAATTCGATCGTGCGCAGTTGCAGCGCGGCTTCCAGGTCTACACGGAAGTCTGCTCGGCCTGTCACTCGATCCATCAGGTGGCGTTCCGCAGCCTCGCCGACCTTGGCTATAATGAAGCCGAGATCAAGGCGATCGCCGCAGCCCGTCAGGTGCCGTCGATCGACCCCAGCACGGGTGAACCCAGCACGCGTCCGGGCGTGCCGGCGGACAAGTTCCCGCTGGTCTACCCGAACAGCGTGGCTGCCGCTGCCGCCAACAACAACGCCATTCCGCCGGATCTTTCGCTGATCGCGAAGGCCCGTCATGACGGTGCGAACTATGTTCATGCGCTGCTGACCGGTTATCGTGAGCAGCCGGCCGAACTGCTGCGCAAGTTCCCCGACGCGAAGACGCCGGAAGGGCTGCACTACAACCCGTACTTCGCGAACCTCAACCTCGCGATGGCGCCGCCGCTGACGGCCGAAGGTCAGGTGACCTATGGTGAGGGCCAACCCAAGCCGACCGTCGACCAGATGGCTACGGACGTCGCTGCCTTCCTGATGTGGACGGCCGAGCCGAAGATGGAAGCGCGCAAGAGCACCGGCATCGCCGTGGTGATCTTCCTGCTGTTCGCGACGGTGCTGGCTTACATGTCGTACCAGAACATCTGGGCGAACAAGAAGCACTGAGGGTTCCTGCCCGGGTCGGCAGGCCCAACGAGATAAGAAAAAGGGCGGATCGCAGGATCCGCCCTTTTTTATGTGCCGATGGATATGGGAGGTGGCGCTTGCGTCAGGCGCTGCTGCGCAAGCCCAGGGTCGTTGCGTCGGAGTTGGCGCCTCTCAGGCGAGGAAATCGCGAGCCCAGCTCTTGAGATCGCCGCCCATGGCATCGTCGCGGCAGGCGAGCGCGAAATTGGCCTGGGCAAAGCCGAGCTTCGAGCCGCAGTCGAAGCGCTCGCCATCGAAGGTCACGCCGTGGAAGGGCTGCTGGCCGATCAGCTTCGCCATGGAATCGGTGAGCTGCACTTCGCCGCCCGCCCCAGCCTCTTGCGTCGCCAGCAGGGCCATGACCTCGGGCTGCAGAATATAGCGGCCGGGCAGCATCAGGTTGGAGGGCGCCGTGCCCAGCGCCGGCTTCTCGACCAGGCCCCGGACCTCTGTCAGCACGCCGTCGCGGGCGCCCGGATCGATCACACCATAGCTGGGCGTTTCGTCCACCGGCACTTCCAGTGCGCAGACCAGATTGCCGCCGACTTTCTCATATTGCTCGATCATCTGGGCCAGACATCCCTTCTGACGGCCGACGAGAAGCTCGTCCGGCAGGATGATGGCAAAGGGCTCGTCGCCGATGATGTCGCGCGCGCACCAGATCGCATGGCCAAGGCCGCGGGGTTCCTGCTGCCTCACGAAGATCGCATTGCCGGGCGTCAGGCGCGTGCCTTCCAGCGCCGCGACGCTCTTGCCGCGGTCGGCCTGCGTCCGCTCCAACTCGAAGGCGATATCGAAATGGTCCTCAATGGCGCCCTTGCCGCGCCCGGTGACGAATATCATCGTCTCGATGCCCGCTTCCAGCGCTTCATCGACGGCATATTGGATCAGCGGGCGATCAACGACGGGAAGCATTTCCTTCGGCACCGCCTTGGTGGCGGGCAGGAAGCGAGTGCCAAGCCCGGCGACCGGGAAGACAGCTTTGCGTATCGTCAAATGAACCCCCTGATTGCTCTGTCAGTCGTGGACGTGCCTATCGAGCATTAAGGTAAAGATACCGCATATTGTTCGATTGGCCGCCCCAAAGGCCGGATGAAAAGCCCCCATTTGGTGGGGGCATCCATCCAGGCCGAGGTCAGAACGGTCCGTGCGAAACTCGGTTCCGCCGAATTACCGCCCGACGGCCGTGTAGGAGAAGCCGGCCTCCTCAACGAGATCGCGCGGGTAGAGGTTGCGCAGATCGATCATCACCGGCGTCTTCAGCAGCGACTTGATGCGCGCCAGATCGAGCGCGCGGAAGGCGTCCCACTCGGTGATGAACACCAGCGCATCGGCGCCGGCCATCGTATCATAGGCATTGCCGAAATAGGTGACGTCCCGCAGCACCAGCTTGGCCTGCTCCATGCCCTCGGGATCATGGGCGTGGATCTCGGCGCCCGCGTCCTGCAGCGTCTCGATGATCGCGATGGCGGGCGAATCGCGCATGTCATCCGTATTCTGCTTGAAGGTGAGGCCGAGCACCGCGATGGTCTTGCCACGCACTTCCCCGCCCATCGCCTGAATGACCTTGCGCCCCATGGCGCGCTTGCGCGAATCATTCACGGCGACGACCGTTTCGACGATCCGCTGCGGCGCCTCATAATCCTGCGCGGTCTTCAGCAGAGCGAGGGTGTCCTTGGGGAAGCAGGAGCCGCCAAAGCCGGGGCCGGGGTGCAGGAACTTGGCACCGATGCGATTATCCAGGCCAATGCCCCGCGCGACTTCATGCACGTCCGCGCCCACCTTCTCGCACAGATCGGCGATCTCGTTGATGAAGGTGATCTTGGTCGCAAGAAAGGCGTTGCCGGCATATTTGGTCAGCTCGGCACCGCGCCGGCTCATCTCGATCACCGGCGAGCGGCCGATGACGAGAGGGCGATAAATTTGCCGCATCACGTCCAGCGCCCGGCGATCATCGCCGCCGATCACGACGCGGTCGGGGCGCTTGAAGTCGTCGATCGCCGCGCCTTCGCGCAGGAACTCGGGATTGGAGATCACGGCAAAATCGGCGTCGGGGTTGGTCTCCCGGATGATCCGCTCGACCTCGTCGCCGGTGCCGACAGGCACGGTCGACTTGTCGACCACCACGGTGAAGCGCTTGAGGAACGGCGCGATTTCCGCGGCCGCGCCGTACACATAGCTCAGGTCCGCATGGCCATCGCCGCGCCGCGAGGGCGTGCCGACCGCGATAAAGATGGCATCGGGGTCGGCGAGGGCGTCTGCCGCTTGCGTCGTGAAGGACAGCCGGCCGGCCGCGACATTGCTGGCGACGAGATGATCGAGCCCGGGTTCGAAGATGGGGATGCGGCCTTCCTGAAGGGCGGTGATCTTCGCCTCGTCCTTATCGAAACAGATGACGTCATGGCCGAAATCCGCGAAGCACGCGCCAGAGACGAGGCCCACATACCCCGAGCCGATCATTGTAATTCTCACAGGAACACGCCCTTTTTGCCGTAATCACGGTGGATGCGCCGGCAGCGGGAAGCCGCCAACAGGCGCAAGGCCTATTTAAAACTGGGCTTCAACACCAGCCAAACATAGGCCACCACGCCGACCAGCAGCAAAATCCCGGCAGCATGCATGACCATGCTGTCATGCTCGATCGCATAATTGCCGGCCTGGTTGGCAATGGCGCAGCCAAGCGCCGGCGGCAGATAGTCGATCATCCGGTCCGGCGGATTTTCCATCGACGAGCGCTGGAGGAACAGCACGATGATGCCAGCAAATATCGCCAGAGAGAGCCAGTCATAAACTGTTTCCATGCAGTCTTCTCCCGTCAGGCGGCACAATTTTGATCGCAGGATCGATCGGTCCGAAACCGCTAATTTTTCTGAAATGAAAACGCAAAGCGATTCACGATCTTTTCGTCCTATGCCTGCATAATCCCGCCATGCCAAAATGGTTCAGGCTCGGGACCGGCCGAAAATGGTCGCCTTGCATTGTAGAAGTGATGCGTTACCTCGGAGCGCCCGTCCGGGCACAGGCATGGAGTGTTGCTATTGCGTAAGGGAATCATTCTGGCAGGCGGATCGGGCACGCGGCTCTATCCGCTGACCAAGGCCGTCTCCAAGCAGCTCATGCCGGTCTATGACAAGCCGATGATCTACTATCCGCTCTCGGTGCTGATCATGGCGGGCATTCGGGAGATCATGATCATCACCACGCCGCATGATCAGGCGGCATTCCAGGCCTTGCTGGGCGACGGGAGCGCGCTGGGTCTCGACCTGCATTATGCCGTGCAGCCGGAGCCCCGAGGTTTGGCGCAGGCTTATCATATCGGTGCGGATTTCATCGGCACGGACCCGTCCGCGCTGATCCTCGGCGACAACATCTTCTATGGCCATGGTCTCACCGAACTATTGCAGGCCGCCAATGCGCGCGAGCATGGCGCGACGGTGTTCGGCTATAATGTCAGCGACCCCACAGCCTATGGCGTCGTCTCGTTCGATGCCGATGGGAAGGCGCAGACGATCGAGGAAAAGCCCGCGCAGCCCAAATCCAATTATGCCGTCACCGGTCTTTATTTCTACGACGGGCAGGCGGTGGAGCGTGCGGCCGGGCTGGCGCCTTCCGCGCGGGGAGAACTGGAAATTACCGATCTCAATCGCGTCTATCTGGAAGCCGGCGAGCTGAACGTCGAGCTGATGGGGCGCGGCTATGCCTGGCTCGACACCGGTACGCATGGCTCGCTGATCGACGCGGCTAATTATGTGCGGATTACCGAGGAGCGTCAGGGCCTTAAAATCTGCTGCCCGGAAGAACTGTGCTGGCGCATGGGCTTTATCGATGATGCGCAACTGCTTGAGATCGCCGAGCCGCTGCGCAAGTCCGGCTATGGCGAGTATCTCCTCAAGCTGCTGGACGGCAAAGCCTGATGAACCTCATTGAAACGGCCATTGATGGCGTCTTCATCATCGAGCCGAAGGTTTTCGGCGACGAGCGCGGCTTCTTTTTGGAAAGCTGGAACGCGCGGGCGTTCGAGGTTGCCGGGCTCGATGTCGACTTCGTGCAGGACAATCACAGCCGTTCCTCGCGCGGGGTACTGCGCGGGCTGCACTATCAGCAGCCTGGCCCGCAGGGGAAGCTGGTGCGGGTCACGGCCGGCGCGGTGTTCGATGTCGCTGTGGATATGCGCCGGTCCTCGCCCACCTTCGGCAAATCGGTGGGCGTCGAATTGAGCGCGGCCAACAAGCGGATGCTCTGGGTGCCCGAGGGCATGGCGCACGGGTTCCTCTGCTTGGAGGATGGCACGGACTTTCTCTACAAGTGCCGCGGCTTTTACAATCCCAGTCATGAGCACAGTCTGCTCTGGAACGACCCGGCGCTCGGCATCGACTGGCCGCTGGGGGACATCGTACCGCAGCTTTCGGCCAAGGACATGGCGGGCAAGCCGTTGGCGGATGCGGTGACTTTTCCGTGAAGGTCATCATCACAGGGGCCGGCGGTCAGCTCGGCCAGGCGCTGCAGCGAGGCGCGCCCGAGGATGCGGACATTGTCGCGCTGGATCGGGCTGCGCTGGATATCGGGGATCAGGCGGCGGTTTCGGCCTGCGTCGCCGAGGTCCAGCCCGCGCTTATTCTCAACGCGGCCGCTTATACCGCCGTGGACAAGGCAGAGAGCGAACGCGATCTTGCCTGGCGCATCAATGCCGACGGGTCGGGGAATCTGGCCCGTGCGGCAGCGTCAAACGGCGCGGCCCTCGTGCATGTCTCGACCGATTTCGTGTTCGACGGCACGTCTGGCACGCCCTATCGGCCGGACAGCCCCGTTGCACCGCTGGGTGTCTATGGCGCGAGCAAACGGGCGGGGGAGGAGGCCGTGCTTGCGGCGTCTCCGCAAGCCCTCATCGTGCGGACGGCCTGGGTCTATGGCGACACCGGTCATAATTTCGTGCGGACGATGCTGCGCCTGATGGCGGAGCGGGACGAGGTTCGCGTGGTCGCCGACCAGATCGGCACGCCAACTTATGCTGCCGGACTGGCCGTTGCCCTTTGGCGCCTGCATGCTGCCGGCGCGAGCGGCCTCCATCACTGGACCGACAGCGGGGCGGCGAGCTGGTATGATTTTGCCGTGGCGATTCAGGAGGAGGCCGTCGCGCTTGGCCTGCTGAGCCGGACGGTGCCGGTCTTGCCGATCAGCACCAGCGACTATCCCACGCCGGCGCGAAGACCCTCTTATTCGGTTCTGGACAAGAGCAGCACCGTTGCGCACATCGGCGCACCCGCGCCGCACTGGCGCGCCCATCTTCGTGACATGCTCGGAGTGATCAAGGCGAATGGCTAATCTGCTCGTCACCGGCGGTGCCGGCTTCATCGGCGCGAACTTCGTGCATTATTGGCGCGCCCATCATGCTGGCGACGTCGTCACGGTTCTGGATGCGCTCACTTATGCAGGCAATCCGGCAAATCTCGACGGTCTGAGCGATGTCGAGCTGGTCGTGGGCGATATCTGCGATACGCCGCTCGTCGAGGATCTGCTGGCCCGCAAGCAGATCGACACCATCGTCCACTTCGCCGCTGAGAGCCATGTCGATCGCTCGATCACCGGGCCGGACGCCTTCGTGACGACCAATGTCATCGGCACGCACAGCCTGCTCAAGGCTGCGCGCAAGCTGTGGCTCGATACCGGCACGGGCCGTCCGCACCGCTACCATCATGTCTCGACCGATGAGGTCTATGGCTCGCTCGGGCCAAACGATCCGGCGTTCAGCGAAACCACCGCTTATGCGCCCAACTCGCCCTATTCGGCCAGCAAGGCGGGTTCGGATCATCTGGTGCGGGCCTATCACCACACTTATGGCCTTGAGGTCACGACGAGCAATTGCTCGAATAATTACGGCCCTTATCAGTTTCCCGAGAAACTGATCCCGCTGTTCCTGCTCAACTGCCTCTATGGCCGAAATCTTCCGATCTACGGCGACGGCATGAATGTGCGCGATTGGCTGCATGTCGAGGACCATTGCCACGGCATCGAGAAGGTTCTTCAGGTCGGGCGACCGGGCGAGACTTACAATATTGGCGGCGGCCAGGAATTGCCCAATCTCACCGTTATCGAGGAGATTTGCGCGACGGTGGATCGCGCCTTCGCTGCCGATCCGCAGCTTGCCCAGCGCTTCCCCGATGCGCCCGCCGCGCGAGGACAGGCGTCCGAGACGCTGAAGACCTTCGTCACCGATCGCGCCGGGCACGACCGGCGCTATGCGATCGACGAGACCAAGGCGCGCTCGGAACTAGGCTACGCGCCCCGCCGCACCTTCAGCGAAGGCTTCGCGCAGACGCTGGACTGGTATCTGCGCAATGAGCAGTGGTGGCGGCCGTTGCTTGAGAAGGCCGCCGCTGGCCAGTGATGGGGGAGGCGGATCTCTGATCCGCGCGACCCTTCGGGTCGCTGACCCCTCTCCCACAGGCAGCACGCTGCCAAGTCTGCGCATCCCTCTCCCTCAAGGGGAGAGGGTTTGGTGTGCAGCGCTATCGGCCTTTGATCGAACTCATGACGTCGGCCTGACGCCCGACGAGCCGGCCCACCACCCTCGTCACCCCGGGCTTGACCCGGGATCCCGCTAGGTTTCTTGCATGGGAGGGAGTTTCAACCAAACCGTGCATCCGAGCGCCGGAATGTATTTGAGGATTAGGAAGCTGGACCCCGGGTCAAGCCCGGGGCGACGGTGGGAATTGGGGCACTCTAACCCATTAATTGAGGACAGTCCTTGCGGTGCGACCACTCAGGCGGCGCGGGACGCGTGAACTTGCCCCGTCGCTCAGTCTTCCTTGCTGAAGTAGTCCGTATATTTGCCGTAACCGCCGTAGGAATAGCCATAGGGGTCGGTCACGCCGCCATCGTAGCGGTTGAGGACGGAACCGAGGCATTCGGCGGGGTCGAGCAGGCGGATCGAATCGGTGACCTGCTTCTGGTTGGTCCGGCCCTGTTCGATCACCATCAGATAGGCATCGACATGGCCAGCGATCACCATGGCGTCGTCATTGGCGAACACGGGCGGCATGTCGAAGAGGATGATCGTATCGTCATCCAGCGTGCGCAGGGCTTTGACGAACCGGTCGAAGCGGTCGCCGGCGAGTAGCGGCATGCTGTCGAGATCGTTCGAATAGCAGGGGTAGAGCGTGAGGTTGGTGCCTTCGACATGGCGGCCGATCTTGCGCAGATCGTCGGTTTCGCCGGCGAGGAAGCGCTCCAGGCCGACTTCGCCCACCAAGCCGAAATTCTGCGCGAGCGAGGCCCGGCGAATGTCGAGGTCGAACACGAGGACCTGCTTGCCGGGCAGGCGGCTCAGCGTGGCGGCAAGATTGGCGGTCAGGAACGACTTGCCGGCACCGGGAGCCGGGGAGGTGACCCCGATGATCCGGTGCCCGCCCGCTGCCATCCGCTTGACCACCTGCGAGCGCAGCAGGCTGAACGGGCGGGAGGCAAGGTGCCGGTTGCTGAACGCCACGACATGCTGGGCTTCGAGAAGCTTCGGGTCGGGTGTAAACAGCGCCGTCTCATTGGGCGCGGGAATGCGGAAAGGCGCGCCCTGCAGGGCCGATGGCGCAAGCTGATCAGACAATGCTCAAACTCCTTGGATACAGTGCGCGCGGATCAGTCGTCGTCATCATCGTCATCGGGCTTCGTGCGGCCCTTGCGCCCGCCAAAGGGCCACAGGCGCTTCAAACCGCGCTGCTGCTGCTCGGCCCGCGACATGATCGTGGGAATGACCACCAGCGGCAACGCACCGGTCGCTTGCAGGACGGCGTCAGCGCCACGGATCGGCCGCGTGAGCATTTCGATCAGGAAGATCAGGCCAAAGCCGAGACCCAGGCCTGCGAAGGCGCCGAGCAGGATGATCTTCGGGCGATTGGGCGAATAGGGATCGTCCGGCACCACCGGCGGGTCGATCACGGAAAGACGCTCGCCCTGCTGCTCGTCCTCGGCACGCTTGCCAGCCTTGGCGTTCATCAGCTGGTTGGAGACCTTCTGATATTGCTCGTTGAGACCCGTCATGCGCTGCTGCAGCTGCGCCAGTTCCTGCTGCACCACCGGCGCGCGGATCTGGGCGCTCAGAATGGAGGCGCTGCGGCCTTCTTCGGCGGCACGCGCCGATTCAAGGCGGGAAATCTCGCGATTATTGGCGGCGATCTGCGCGGAAATAGCGGAAGTAGGAATGCGCGACTGATTGGATTTCGCTAGCTCCCGCGCCTCTGCGAGCCGCTGCTTGGCCAGAACCACGTCCGGATGCTGCTCGGTGTAACGCGCCCGGGCGGTGGCCACAGCGGCTTCCGCTTCGGCGATCACCGGATCGCGGTCAGCCGCGCTCTGCGTGAGTTCACGCTGCGCCTGCAATTGCGCATTGGCGGACTGAAGCGCGGCAATGCGGCTGTCGATGCCGATGGTGCCGCCGCCGGTCGTCGCCATGGTGCTGCTGGCCAGCGTCAGGCCATTCTTCAGCTGGATGTCGGCGATCTGCTTATCCAGCGCGGCGATCTGCGTCTGCAGATCGGCCTGCTGGTCGGTGAGGAATTGAATGGTGTTCACCGACTGCGCGGCCGAGGTGCTGGCGTCCAGCTGCAGCACCTGGTCGGTCAGCGCCTGCGCGACGGCCTGCGCCTTCACCGGGTCGGAATAGTTGAAGCTCATCGAGAAGGCGATGGTGCTGCGGCGCCCGCCATTGGCGGCCTGAATGTCCGCTGTGACAGGCTCGATGGCGATTGCTTCGCGCATCGTGGTGATGACTTCGGAGAGCGACTGGGTCCGCAGTTCGGTCTGGTACAGTCCGTTCCTTTGGATGAGTTCCACCAGCTGCGGACGGCTGAGGACCTGCTGGCGAATGCGTGCCATGCGCTGGTCGACGACGCTCGTGCCGTCTGCGCTGCGGGGATCGCCTGCCACATCCTCGGGAAGAAGCGAGGCTTCGACCAGCAGAACCGCCTTGGACTGGTACTGCACCGGCAGAAGGAATGCCGTGGCGATGCCGGCCAGGAGCAGCAGAAGGGCGGGCACGATGACCAGCCATTTGCGCTGCATGAGGATCGTCGGGATATGCGGCAGGAACGATGCCCCGCCGGACTCCTCAGCCGTGTCGTAATTGGCGTGGACGTTGTTCATCAGTTCTGACCGAGCCTGTACCGCAATCCAACGAGTCCGTGGATGTTTGCGTTGCGTGAGACGAGCGAGCTATATGTGTCACTATAGGTTACCGAAATGACAGCAGACAGCCGAGGACGCAGCAAACGCTCGTAACCGACGCTCGCCCGCGCATAATCGCTGTCATTGCCGCCGGTTCCCACAAGGCTGCTCGACCGGGAATAAGAGGCGCTGGCGTTGAAGCTGCTCAGCTGATCGATCTTGTAATTATAAAGCGCGCCGATGGCGGTAACCCGCGAGGAGCCTGCGATCGACGAGGGGGACACCCCGTGCGAGCCTGTGAGGCAGAAATTCGTGCGATCCCCTTCACGGCACAGATCGGCCGAGGCATAGAAGGACGTGTTGTTGATCGACACGGCAGGGAATTGCGTCTCGCTGAAGGTCAAGCCCGCCGCGAGTTTCAGGCTCAGCCGGGGCGCCAGCCGCGTGTTGAGCTGTGCGGTCGGCGTATATTGGGTGGTCTTGCCGAAGGCGGGATCGAGATAATCGCTGCGAGCCGCATTGAAGCCCACGCCCACAGAGGTGTTTGCGCCGATTGCGCGCATATAGGTCAGGCCGCCGCCGTAGGTGTCATATTCCTTGGAAAGGCCCATATTGTCCGGGAACCGCACGCGCGTGCCGTTGGCTGACACGTTGAGCGTGTCGCGGGGCGAGAGGGTGAAGCCGAGGCCAAGCTGGCCGGAGAACACGTCTGACCGCTGGCGATAGTTCACGCTGCCGCTCGGATCGACGATGATTGGCGAGCCAGGATCGACCGGGCCGCCCACGATCGGATCGTAGACCGGATACAGGCCGTTGCGCACGTAGCTGGAGTAGGAGAGACCTGCAGTCAGCGAGGTTAGCGGACTGATCTGGCGGCTGATGTTGCCGGAAAGACCGTAATCTGTGGTGCCGTCGTAGAGCCGCGAATATTCCGTATGCGTCACCGATCCGCGCAACTGGGTCGTGCCCGTCGGCGAATTGATCGTGACGGTGGGGGCGAAGCTGCCGGCCAGCGTGGCAGCGGCGCTATCGCCGCCCACCGTGCCATAGGGATTGCTGGCGACACCGCCGGTGACGCCGAGATCCGCGCCAATGCGGGTGTCAGCCTGCGCGGCGCTGCCGAGCATGAGGGCGGCAATGGCTGCCGAGCCGATCAGCTTCGTCTTATTCATGGAACGATCACCGTGTCGCCGGTCTGGATCTGGGGAATGGCGCGGGCAGCCTCTTCGGAAAGATTGCCCTTCATCGCGCCGCCGAGCCGGAAGCGCAGCGCCGACAGCTCATTGCCGTTCTTGCGGATGATGGTGACGTTATCGAGATTGGCGAACTCGTCCGGTCCACCGGCCATGGCGATGGCCTCGACCAGGTTCACATAGCGACCCGGGGTGAACGAGCTGGGGCCGCGGACCCGGCCCACCACCGAGAAGGTGAAGCCCGACGGCGTCTCGACCGAGACGGTCACCTGCGGGGGCTCGCCCCGATATTGGCTGGCCAATCCGTTCGAGATCGCGGTCTGGACCTGCTCGGGCAGCATGCCCTGCGCGACGATGCGGCCGACCAGCGGGAAGGAGAAGCTGCCATCCGGCAGCACGCGGATCGAGCGCTGCAGACGCTCTTCACCCCACACATAAACCTCGATCTGGTCGCCGGGGTTAATTGTATAGGGCCGGGCGACCTGATTGGATGCACCGCCTGCCGCAGCGGCATTCTGCTGCGCCATCGCTGGCAGCGTTGCGACGGCGGCAAGAAGGCCCGCCATGGACCATGAAATTACGGGAAACCGCACGGTTGAGGATCCTTCTACTTGGCCGGGAATGCAGGCTTCATATACCAAAACCCTATGCCGTCACTACGTAAAAGCTGGGTTAATGATGTGGGGGCAATGGTTACTTTCGTTGCTTGCTGGGGTTAAGCCCTGTAACGCGACGCGGGTTGGGCGATATTCACGACAGGGCGATATGACCGGGTTTGGCAGGCTGACTTTCGCTCATGGCAGCGCCGCCCGTTTCGGCGGCAGAATGCCGAAGGCCTCGGGCCGAGGCCCATCATCGAACGCTTTGGCAGCTTTGCTGATCCTCGCGGCCTTGGGCGGCTGCAAGAGCCCGAGCGAGCAGGCCGCCGAGCGGGCACAGGCGGCCGAAGCGCTGCTGCAGGCCGGTGACCTCGCCGGCGCTCAGCGGGCGATTGGCGAGGCGATCCGTCTGCGGGAAGATGGACCTAATTTCCAGCAATTGGCTGGCATGATTGCCTTGCAGTCGGGCGATCCTGCGGGGGCCTATCGGGCGTTCCAGAGAGCGCTGGAGTTCGATGCCACGAACCGTCTGGCCCTCGCTTATGTGGCGAATCTCGGCGTTCAGCTCGGGCAGATCGCAGATGCCGAAGCAGCAGCGGACCGACTGTTGACGCTGGAACCCGATGCCATGCCCGCGCTCCAGACGAAGGGCATGATCGCCCTGGCCCGCGAGCAACTCGACGATGCGATGTCATATGCGGACCGGATTCTGGCGCGCTCGGCGACGGACGAGGCCGGCGTTATCGTGAAGGCGCGGGTGCTGGCGCGGCGGGGGCAGGCGGAAGAGGCTATTGCCCTGATCGACAATGCGCTGCGTGTCTCGGGTGATTCCTCGGCGCTGTTGACCAACAAGGTCAATCTCTACCGCTATCTGGGCAAGCCCGAGCCGATGGCGGAGGCGCTGGGCCGGCTGGTCGCGACCGGCAATGCCGGGACGGCCATGAAGCTGGACCGCATCAATCTGCTCTACAAGATGGGCCGGCTGCCGCAGGCCCGCGAGGCTAGCCTGGCGCTGCTCCGCGAGGGTTTGCGAGAGCCGTCGGATTATGAGGTGCTCACCCGCATCTGGTGGGAGTTCGACCCCACGCCGCTGTCGCCCGAGGTCGCGCGCGGGCCGACGGATTGGCGCGACCCGCTCGCCGTCCTGACGGTTTCGCGCTATCTGCTGGCGCGCGGAAATCGCGAGACGGCCAATCTGCTTTTGAATTCCGTGCCGGATGGGCGCGCCAAGGATTTGATCGCACCGCTCAAGCTGCGCCTGCTCATGGAAACCGGTAAGGATAAGGGAGTCGAGGGGCAGGTCGAATCGCTGCTCAAGCAGGATCCCGAGAATGTCGACGCGCTGCTGCTGCGCGCGCACTATGCCGCGAAAAGAGGCGACGCACGCGCTGCGCTGGAAGCGGCGCAGCTGGCGCTGGCGAACGATCCGCGCAATCCCGACGCCTATCAGGCCGTGGCGCAGCTTTATCGGGCGCGCGGCGAGAACTGGCGTGCCCGCCAGATCTACGAAGAGGGATTGAAGCAGATTCCCCAGAATTTTCCTCTGGTGCAATCTTATATGCAATATCTTCATGACTCGGGGGATAGGGCGCGGAGTATGTCGGTCGCGCGCAATTTTGCCCGGGCTTTGCCGTCGTCGGAAAAGGCGTGGAGCCTGCTCGTGGCGCAATGCGCGGCCATACAAGATGGGACCTGCGCGAGCGTGGCTCAGAATGGATTGGACAATGCCCGGACAGCCTATCTCGTGGATGATCCCCCAGGCAAACCGGCCGATCGCGGCCTGTTTGGTCGCTTTTGACACCGTTTTGTAATTCGGCGAACCATGATCAGCTTTCAGCGTCCTGCGCGTAACAAATATGTCCGCTTCACGTCCAACGTGTTGCGCTCGGGCGGTATCATTAATGATAGCCTGTGCTTCCTGCTGTCCTATCTGATCACGGTCGCCTTTTATCGCAGTTTCCTGGGCTATTATCTGGACGCACGCCTCCATTCGACCGTCGTGGTCGTCATGGCGATCAACTTTTTCCTGATCCGGATATCCCGGGACGCCTATTCCGGTTTCCGGGGGCAGGGCGATGATCTTGGTGGCAGCACATTCCTCGACTTCCTCGTGGCTTTGACGCTGACCGGATTCATCCTCGTCCAGTTTGGCAAAGGCGGCGATCTGTCGCTCCGCTTCGCGCTCGTCTTCTCGCTGGTCTGCCTCATCTTTCTGGTGTTTTCGCGCCTACTGTTCCGGCAGCTCGTTCGCGTCGCGATGAAGCACAAGATCATCGGGCAGCGCGTGGCGATCTATGGCGCGGACCGGGAGGTGACGAGCCGGCTGCTGGAACTGCTGGAGATCGAGCGGCTGCCCCATATCAACATCGTGGGTTTTGCGGACGACCGGCGCTCTCGAGTCGAGACGGGCATGATCGGGCGGTTTCCGTATCTCGGGGGGTTCGACGAGATGCTGGGCCTCGCGCAGCAGGGGATGCTGGACCAGGTGATCGTGGCGCTGCCTTTGGTGCGACAGGAGCGCCTCAACCAGATCATCGAGCAGCTCAGTGCCGGCGCGATCGACATTTGCATCATGCCGCGCGAGTTCCTGGTGCTGCGGGATCGGTACAGCGTCAATTATATCGGCTCCCTGCCGGTGCTCAGCGTGTGGCAACTGCCGATGCGAGACTTCGACGGTGTTCTGAAGGAGATCCAGGATCGCCTTCTTGCGCTCATCGGCGTGATCGTTCTGGCGCCGCTGCTCATCCTCACCGCGCTCGCCATCCGGCTGGAGAGCAAGGGGCCGATCCTGTTCCGCCAGAAGCGCCTCGGCTTCAACAATCTGGAAATCGAGGTTCTCAAGTTCCGGTCGATGTATACCGATCGTCAGGATGTCAGTGGTGGCGAACGGACGCGCAAGGGCGATCCGCGGATCACCCGGGTGGGGCGCATCATTCGTCGCACCAGCATCGACGAACTGCCGCAGTTGTGGAATGTGCTCAGGGGTGAGATGTCTCTGGTCGGGCCGCGGCCCCACGCCTTGGCGATGCGCGTGGGCGATGCCTATTATCACGACGCGGTTCGTGGATATGCTGCCCGGCATCGCGTGAAGCCCGGGATCACGGGCCTGGCGCAGGTGAGGGGCTTGCGCGGAGAGATCGATACGATCGAGAGAGCCAAGAAACGTGTCGAATATGACATCTATTATATCGAGAATTGGTCGCCCTTGCTTGATCTGCGGATCATCCTCGAGACTGTCGTGCGCCTGATCTGGGACAAGCATGCCTACTGAGGCTGTCCGCCAGCGTGAAGGGTCGTGCGAGCGGGCTGCCATGGCCGGCGCGTTGATGAGCGCGCTCAACTGCATCGCGCGGAGGGGATGAAGCGATGCAGGCGTTGATCGCTCAGGGCGTTCTCATCCTCTGGCCGCTGGTGGCTCTGGTCCTTTACATGACCATGTCGGCCGGACGGGCGACGATCTGGACGTTGCTCGCGGGCTATCTGCTGCTGCCGCGCGGGGTTGCGTTCGACCTTCCGGGCATTCCGGCCTTCGACAAGTCCACCATCCCGAGCCTCGCAGCGTTCGTGCTCGCGCTAGCCACCGCGCGGAGGGGTGAGTTCAAATGGCCGCGCAGCAAGGCGCTGAACCTGCTGATGCTGGGCTTTGTCCTCACGCCCTTTGCCACGGCTCTGACCAACCGCGATTTCTACATGATCGGGAGCATGGCCTTCCCGGCGCTCGGTTTCAGAGAAGGCCTGTCCATGTCGGTCGGCCATATGATCACGCTGGCGCCGTTCGTGCTCGGCGCCGGTCTGCTGGGCAATGAGCGCGGCCATCGGCAGATCCTGCTCGCGCTGGTGATCGGCGCGCTAGCCTATTCCATCCCAATCATGCTCGAAGTCAGGCTCAGTCCGTTTTTGCAGCGATGGGTCTATGGCATCGAAGACGCCGAATATTTCCTGCAACAGATGCGGTTCGGCGGCTTTCGCTCGATGGTGTTCCTCGGCCATGGCCTGCTGGTGTCCACGCTGCTCGGCATGGCACTTCTGGCCGCACTCGGCCTGATGAAGATGCGAATGAAGTTGTTCGGACTCCCGATGTCCCTCATCGCGGCTTATCTGGCGGGCATCCTGATCCTGAACAAATCCGTCGGCGCAGTCGTCCTGGTCGCCCTGCTGGCCCCGATGTTGTTGCTGCTCAAGCGGCGCATGTTCCTGATCGCAATCGCCGGGTTGGCCATGATGGTCGTGACCTATCCCGCCCTGCGCGGCGCCAATCTGCTGCCGTTGCAGGACATCGTACAGACCGCTGCCTCGTTGAGCGCCGAGCGGGCGGACTCCTTCGATTTCCGACTGAGGAATGAAGAACTGCTGCTCGACAGAGCGGAGCAGCGGCCATTGTTCGGATGGGGGACATTTGGTCGAAATCGTGTGATCGTGGTCGCGCATTGGGGCGGCACGCTCGATGTCGCGGTGACCGATGGCACATGGATCATCGTCATCGGCATGCTGGGCTGGGTCGGCTATGTGCTATTCTTCGGTTTGCTGTCCTATCCCTTCTGGCGCGCTTTCCGATTGCGCCGCAGCGCGGTGCCGACAGCCAGCCTCGCACTGGTGGCGGTCCACATGTATAATGTGCTCGACCTGATCCCGAATTCGTCCATCCAGCCGATTACATGGCTGGTCGCGGGAGCGATCGCCGGATTGCGCCTGGACACGAGGCTCCGGAGAGGCCCGCGCGATGCTCAGCCGGGAGGCGAGCCATCCGGCGACATTCACCCGCCATCAAAGGCGTTGTCGCGAGCCTAGCAGCATGGTGTGCCGCTGATCGCCGCAGATGGAAACCTGTTGGTAGCTTTGCGCTTGGCAAAGCCGAAAGATCGGTCAACCGGCATAGAACGGCGGGCTGCAGATAATCTACAGAGCAATATAGCGGATCGGTAACGCGATGCGTTCAGGGGGGTGGTAAGCAGGAATTTAACCACACTTGGCAATCGAAGCTTTTTGGCTCTCTCCTAGGTTCGCTTCGGGACGCAATGAATCCCTACGGGGTTGGCAGGAAGTTGAAGCGTATGAACCGGGTGCGTAAAACGAAACTCAGGTTGATCGGTGCGATGGCACTGAGTTCGACAGTGATGATGGGCACGGCGGCAGTGGCTGCTAGCACGGCCAGCGCGTTTCTTCTCTATACGGCGTCAATCAAGCTGAAAGGCCTCAATCTGATGAAATGGGCCGATGTTCTCTCGGTTCTGACCCTTGCGTCACTCCCGTCGACGTCCTCGGGTACCAAGCCGTCGGGCTCTTCCACGACGACGATTTCCACACCGGGTTCCGCGACCACTGTTGGAAGCGGGTCGGCAGCGACTGGCGTGCCGGCCATGAAGCTCGGGTTGAACCTGACCGCTCCCACCACATGGATTGGAAACAGGTCTTTCCTGAACCTCCTGAGCGGCTGGCGTCTCAGCAATGCACAGGGCGGATGGTCTGACATGCCCGAGGACCGTCTGGACGCCAACAAACGGCTCGTCGATCTGCGATCGGGTGAATCGGGCATTCGCCAAATGGCTCTGCCCACGCGCAGCCTGTGGGGTGAGAGTGTCGATATCATCTGTCGCTGGCAGGGTACGGGAAGCGTCAGCGTCGGTGGTACGCCTGCAAAGAATACCCGAGTATCGGGAAAAACTTTGACATTCACATTCGTGCCTCAGGGCGGGGCTTCAGCCTGGCTTCGTATCGCAAGTACAAGCCCGTCGGATCCTGTTCGGAACGCAGACTGTCGTGAAGTCGACGCCGATCCGAATGCGACGTTCGACCCGACTTATCTTGCCGAGGTGAAGCGCTACGGCGTCTTGCGGTTCATGAAATGGTCCTACGGGGGCGTCGAGGGCAATCTTCCTGTGCGTTGGGAGACCCGAGCAAAGCTGGGCGACGAAATCGTTGCCGGTCCGGACGGCGTGGCGCTGGAATATATGATCCAGTTGGCCAATGAATTAAAGGCCGATCCTTGGTTCTGCGTTCCCTGGAATGCCGACGACGAGTATGTGCGCAAGTTCGCGGAGCTCGTGCGCACACGGTTGGACCCGTCTCTCAAAGCCTATGTTGAGGTATCCAACGAGGTCTGGAATTACGTTTATCCCGTGACGACGCAGGCTTTGAAAGAAGGTAAGGCGGCCGGTCTCTCCTCGAACGACCATATGGCGATGCTGTCTCGTTATTCGCAGAAGACTGGACAAGTGATGGACATCTGGTCCTCCGTTTTTGCCGGCCAGATGCAACGGATCGTTCGTGTTGCGGCAGTTCAGACGGGCGCCTGGAATGCGGACTTTGTTCTAAGTTTTGGCGACACTGCAAAGAAGGTGGATGCTGTTGCCATCGCGCCCTATTTTGCAGCGAACCTGTCTGCGAATGCGCTTGATACCTCGGCAGGTGTCGATGCTGCCTTTGCCGGTCTGGCCAATGACGTGAATGACCGCATCGCCGAATCCAAGAAGGTCAAGGACGTTGCTACCAAATTCGGTTTGCGAACGATCACTTATGAGGCGGGCCAGCACGTGCTGGGATCGGCGCCGCTGGACAAAATGATCGCCCTGCAACGGGACGCGCGCATGACCAAGCTCTACACGACCTATCTCACCAAATGGCGTGACGAGGTCGGAGACCTCATGGTGATGTTCGCCGATTATGGAGGCGGCAGCCAATGGGGGAGCTGGGGCCAGCGGGATTATGTGGGCCAGCCTTTGAGTGAGGCGAATAAGGAAAGAGCTGTGGAGCTGTTCCGCCAGTCCTACATCACACGCTGATCAGGATAGATTAGATGGGACGGGTCGCGCTGAGCGCGGCCCGTTCTCTTGTCTGACGGATTAACTTTACCGGTCAACTTGCGGGATCGCGGCCTCAACGAGAACGCGGCCCTCTCTGCGTGGGTCATAGCCGCCGTCAACCACGCCATTGCGGATGATGACGGCATGAACACCGCTGTCTTCGCCTTGCCCGGACCGCAGGTCGATGCCACGGGCCTTCAGGCCTGCCAGCGTCTCCGGCGAGAACTTGCTCACTTCACCCTGAAAGGCAGAGCCACGTGCGATGAGGTTGGGGAGGGCAAGGGCTTCTTGCATGGGGAGACCCCAGTCCACCGCAGCGACCAGCGACTTGCCGACATAAGCGAGAATGGCGTTGCCGCCAGCCGAGCCAATAGCGCCTGCAAAATGGCCCGCGCGATCGACCATCACCAGCGGGATCATCGAGGAGCGCGGGCGCTTGCCGGGGGCGACGGCGTTGGCTGCCGGCCTTCCGTCCGCATCCTGCGGCGTGAAGGAAAAATCGGTCAGCTGATTATTGAGAAAGAAGCCATCGACCATGCGACCCGTGCCGAAGATGGATTCGACGGTCGTCGTGATCGACACGACATTGCCGCGCGCATCGCCGATGATGAAATGGGAGGTGCCGCCGGGTTCATGGGTATCGTCAATGCCAGCGATCTGCGCGCCGGGCGGCACGCCGGCCGAGGGCGGCGGCCCCGCGGTAGCGCCGATCAGCTTTGCCCGGCTGTCGACATAGGCGCTATCGAGGAGCCCGGCGACGGGAACGGCAGTGAACGCCGGATCGCCGACATAACGGTCGCGATCGGCGTACATCAGCCGGCTCGCCTCGGCGAACAGGAACCATGCCTGCGGGTCGGCTGGCCCGCGCTTGTCGATGTCGGTGCGTTCCAACAGGGAGAGCAATTGCAGGAAGGCGACGCCGCTGGATGGCGGCGGCGGTACGCAGACCACATAGACCCGATAGGGATTGCACACGGCCTCACGCTTGATCGGACGGTAGGCCGTCAGATCAGCCAGCGTCATGCTGCTGCCGAGGGGGCCGGCAGCGACCCGCGTCACGATCCGTTGCGCGGTATCGCCGGCATAGAGCGCGGATGGCCCTTGCGCCGCGAGACGCTGCAGAAAATCGGCATAAGCGGGATTGGCGAGTTGATCGCCGGCCTTCTTGATCGATCCGTCCGGGGCAGAAAAATAACGCCGCGCGTCGGCCACCTGCATCTGGGGGAAATTGCCTTCCAGGAACTTGGCCAGGCGCGGCGTGATGGTGAAGCCGGTGCGTGCCGTCCGCTCCGCGTCGCCGAAGAGAGATTTCCAGGGCAGGCTGCCATGCTCGTCATGAGCCAGGGCCAGCATCCGCACCGCGCCCGGCACGCCGGTCGCCCGGCCGCTCACCAGCGCGTCGCGGAAGGGGATGGGCTTGCCGTCGGCGCCGAGAAACATGTCCGGCGCGGCACCGGCGGGCGCGGTTTCCCGGCCGTCATAGACGACCACTTTGCCCGTGCCGCCATCGAAAAAGGTCATGAATGCGCCGCCGCCCATGCCCGAGCTCTGGGGTTCGACAAGCGAGAGCATCGCCTGCACGGCAATGGCCGCATCGACTGCGCTGCCGCCCTGGCGCAGGATCTTCATGCCGGCTTCCGCTGCCAGCGGATTGGAGGCCACGACGAAATTCTGGGCTACCGGCGAAGCAGGACGCGGCGCTGTGCTTGAGCGGGGCGGCATGGTCGTCGCACAGGCCGTCAGGGCCAGCGCCGAAAGGAAGCCGATGGCGGCACGGAAATGGAACATATGGCAAGCCCGCTTGGTTGTGATCGACGACGCTGCGCTGCAGTCGCGGCACAGTGGGGCGCGCACGATCCCGAAGCAAGGGGATGATGTGCGTATCTTGCCGGCGCTGCCGCCCATGCACAATCGGGCGCGCGGGCAGGGTGGCCCTCGCGGAACGGCGCGCTATATGGGATGTAAAGGCGCTCGCTGTCGGAGCAGCCGGTTCAAGGAGAGCGTTGCTTGCAGGCCCTCGAATATTTTCCAAGCCTGACCGCCATGTTTTTCACGCGCGCCATGGAGCGCGGCGAGCGGCCGTTCCTGTGGGCCAAGCAGGGCGAGCAATGGCAGCCGATCAGCTGGATGGAGACCGCCCGCCGGGTCGCCTCAATGGCAAAGGCGCTCAAGGCGCTGGGCGTCGCGCCGGGCGACCGGGTGATGCTGGTCTGTGAGAACCGACCGGAATTCTGCATTGCCGATTTGGCGATCATGGCGGCGGGCGCCATCACGGTGCCAACCTACACCACCAACACCACGCGCGATCATGAGCACATCATCGGCAATAGCGGCGCGCGGGCGGTGATTTTCTCGACCTCAAAAATCGGCTCTGCCCTGCTGCCCGCCGTTATGCGCTCGCGGATCGAATTCGCGATAAGCATCGAGCCGATCAAGTCGATGCAGAACTCGGCTGTGCAGATTTGCGACTGGGCGACGCTCATCGCCGAGCATCCGGCCGATCCTGTCGCCTGCGCCGCCGAGCAGACGGCCACGCGCGATGACATTGCCTGCCTGATCTACACCAGCGGGACCGGCGGCGCACCGCGCGGGGTGATCCAGCATCACGGTGCGATCCTTTGCAATGTGGAAGGCTGTGTCGACATCATTGCCGGTGATTTCGGCTGGGATGATGAGGTGTTTCTCTCCTTCCTGCCGATCAGCCATGCCTATGAGCATTCGGGCGGTCAGTTCCTGCCGATCGGCCTGGGCGGGCAGATCTATTATGCCGAGAGCCTCGAAAAGCTGGCGAGCAATATTGCTGAAACCCGACCGACCATCATGGTGGTCGTGCCGCGCTTGTTCGAGCTGCTGAAGACCCGCGTCACCAAGGCGGTGGAGAAGCAGGGCAAGGTGCCCGTGCTGCTGCTGGAACAGACGCTGCGGCTGGGCGCCAAGCGGGCGGAAAGGGGCGGCACGCTGCCCTTGTGGGACAAGCCGCTCGAGGCCGTGCTCAACCGGACGATCAATCCCAAAATCCAGGCCCGGTTCGGCGGCCGCATGAAGGCACTGGTCTCCGGCGGTGCGCCGCTCAATCCGGAGGTGGGCACCTTTTTCCAGTCGTTCGGCCTGACCTTGCTGCAAGGCTATGGCCAGACGGAGTCAGGACCTGTCGTGAGCTGCAATCGTCCCTCGGTCGGGCTGCGGATGGACACGGTGGGACCGCCGCTCAAGCATGTCGAGGTGCGCATTGCCGAGGATGGCGAAATCCTCGTGCGCGGCGAACTGGTGATGAAGGGCTATTGGAACAACCAGGCGGAAACCGCGCGGGCCATCCAGGATGGCTGGCTGCACACCGGTGATATCGGGCGGTTCGATGAGGCCGGGCGGTTGATGATCACGGACCGCAAGAAGGACCTGATCGTCAATGACAAGGGCGACAATGTCGCGCCCGCCAAGCTGGAGGGCATGCTGACCCTGCAGCCGGAAATCGGGCAGGTGATGGTGCATGGCGACCGGCGCCCGCACATCGTCGCGCTTATCGTGCCCGATCCGGACTGGCTCAAGGCATGGGCACAGGCGCAGGGCAAGCCGGCCGATCTTGCAGCGCTGCGGGAGGACCCGGCGTTGCACGGGGCGATCAGGGCCGCGGTCGATCGCGTCAACGCTGATCTCTCCGTGATCGAGAAGGTGCGGCGCTTTGCGTTGGCGGACGAGCCGTTCACGATCGACAATGAGATGCTCACCCCGAAGCAATCGATCCGCCGCCACGTGATCCGTGCACGCTATCAGGCGCGGCTGGACGCGCTTTACAAGGCGTGACGGCTGCCCGGCGTGTTACTTGCCGGGCGTGCGGTAGGGAATGAAATCGCCCAGCGCACAGCTGCCGGTCATCGCGCCCGAGGGCAGGTTCACCACGCGGGCGATGTCGCCCCGGCAATATTGCGATGAACTCATCCGGTTCATCACCAGCGTGTCACCCCGTGAGATGCCGGTGCAGCTCCCCTGCAGGCGGTTGAGATAGACCTGATCCTTGCTGACCACATAGACCAGCGTGTTATCGCCGATGGACCGCAGGCGGCTGCTGTCGAATGAGGTCACGCAGGAGACGGGCTCGCCCGCCGTCTTGCGCTCCAGCAGGCGCTCCAACTCCTGCGTTTCGCGTTCGCTGAGCCTCGGTTCGGGAGCGGGACCCGCCGTCGCGCAGGCGGCCAGCGGCAGGACCGCCAATGAGAGACACAATCTGTTCATCATCTCCGCTCCTCTCGCGTCCTTCTGTCTCGCGAAACTAGCAGATTTCCGGCTGTCTCGCATCTTGTATGACGGATACGAATGTGCGGGCCCTTGGTTGCGCAGGCCAGGACAGAGCGCCGTGGCCTCTATTGCCTACCCCCTGTCCTTGGCCGCGCGCCGGCTGGCCAGTTCCTCCACGCTTTGTGCGCGCATGAAGGGGTTGGTGGCGCGTTCCAGCGCGATCGTTGTGGGAACGGTGGCCTCGTCGCGCGCGCGGGCAGCTTCGACCTGCGCGAGGCGATCCGCGATGGCCTCATTCTGCGGTTCTGCCTGAAGGGCGAACTTGCCGTTGGAGAGCGTATATTCGTGCGCGCAATAGACCTGGGTGTCGTCGGGCAGGGCCTCGAAGCGTCGCATGTTGGCGTACATCTGCGCGGGCGTGCCCTCGAAGAGCCGGCCGCAACCCATGGCGAACATCGTATCCCCCACGAAGATCATGGCGTCGTCGGCAAAGTGATAGGCGACGTGGCCGGCGGTGTGGGCCGGCACCTCCATCACCACCGCTTCATGGTCGCCCAGCCGCACCCGGTCGCCTTCTCGGGCCGGGCGATCGACATTGGGGATTTTCGCGAGTTCGGCGGCGGGCGCCGTGACGGTGGCGCCGGTCGCCGCCTCGATGCCCGCATTCCCGCCGATATGATCGCCATGCCAGTGCGTGTTCCAGATCTGGGTGATTGACCAGCCGCGCGCCTGCGCGGCCGCCAGCACCGGCTCGGCCACCGAGGGGTCGACGACCAGCGTCTCCCCGCTCGGCTTGTCATGAACCAGCCAGACATAATTGTCCGACAGAACCGGAACGCGAAGGATTTCGAGCGCGCTCACCATTCACCCGTGTTCGGCATCGACGCCCAAGGCTCGGCCGGCTCGAGATGGCCATCCTGCAGCAGCTCGATGGAAATGCCATCGGGCGTGCGCACGAATGCCATATGGCCGTCCCGGGGCGGCCGGTTGATGGTCACGCCATTGTCCATGAGGCGCTGGCAGGTCTCGTAGATATTCTCGACCCGATAGGCGAGGTGGCCGAAATTGCGCCCGCCGCCATAGCTTTCGCCGGCGCTGCCGTCTTCCGGCGGCCAGTTGTAGGTCAGTTCCACCTGCGCATCCTCATCGCCCGGCGCGGCGACGAAAACGAGCGTGAAGCGACCCTTCTCATTATCGAAGCGACGGACTTCCTTGAGGCCGAGCAATTCGAAAAAGCGCAAGGTTGCGTCGATGTCGGTCACGCGGATCATGGTGTGGAGATATTTGGGCATAGTGCAGCTCTTTCCTTTGGTCCCGCGTCAGCAACGGTTCAGCACAAGGGTGAGATTGGTCACCTCTCAAATAGGCGTCTCGCGGTCGCGGGAAAAGAGAGGAATGCGCACAATGGTTTGGCTGCAGGACATGAACAAGGTCGCTTTGGCAGGTGCGGTGGTACTCGCGGGCGGCATGATCACCGGTGGCTACCTGCTTGGGGATGGCCTGCGGCGTGCTCACGCGGCCGACCGGTCGGTGACGGTGCGGGGCCTTGCCGAGCGGAATGTGACCGCCGATCTTGCGACCTGGACCATCGCCTATTCCGCGACCGGCACCGACCTTGCCAGCGTGCGGGCCGATATCGAGGGCAATACGGCCGAACTGCGCGGCTACTTCAAGAGCCTCGGCTTCCCTGACAATGCGCTGACCGCGACCGGGGCCGGGGTCAATCAGTTCATCAACAACGGCGTTCCCAACATCACGATCACCCAGCGGATGCAGTTGCGCACGACCGACATCGAGCGGGCGCAAAAGGCGGTGGCCAATCAGTTCGATCTCGTGCGGCGCGGCGTGACGCTGCAGGAAGGATCGGCGATGAGCTACAGCTTCACCAAGCTCAACGATATCAAGCCCCAGATGGTCGCCGCCGCGACCAAGGATGCGCGCTCCTCGGCCGAACAGTTCGCCAAGGATAGCGGCACTGGCGTGGGCGGCATCAAGAGCGCGACACAGGGCTATTTTTCCATCGAGCCGCGTGATGGCGAGACATCCGGCGGCTATGGCGCGGCCGACACGCCGTTCAAGAAGGTGCGGGTCGTGACGACCGTGGACTTCTACCTCGATTGAGGTCGGCCGGACTCAGCCGGCTGCGTGATGCTTCACCGCCCGGTTTCGGACCCTGTCGGAGCAGCGGCGGGGGCTGGATCGCCGTTCAGCTGGGCGAGATAATCGGTGGTCTGTCGGGCAATATCGCTATCGCGCGCAGCCAACTCCTTGCTGCGGCTGAAGGCGGCGCGGGCGCCGGCGTCATTGCCTGAGAGCGCCAGAATGATGCCCTGTTCCAGCGCAATGGCGGCGTCGTTGCGGGCGCGGCTGGCGGCTTCCTCGATATGCAGGCGAGCCAAGGGCAGGTCGTCCATGCGCCGGGCCAGCGTGGCCGAGAGGAGCCATGCGAGCGGATCGGCGGCGGCCAGCACGATCGCCTGATCGAGGTCGGTACGGGCGCCGGGCAGATCGTTGGCAGCCACGCGGGCGCGGGCGCGATCCAGATAGATTTCTCCGGTCGCGAGCGTCTTGGGCAGGGGCCGCGAGAGCGCCGCGTCCAGCGCTCGCAGTGCGCGTGGCGTTTCCCCCGCGATCAGTGCCGCGTTGCCGGCCTGCGACCACAATCGCGCCTGCGTTACCGCGTCGAGGCCCTTGAAGGCCGCGCCATCCTCGAAAGCCTTTGCCGCGTCGCTCCAGCGCCCGGCCTGGCCGAGCGCATAGCCCCGGCACTGCGCGGCATAGGCGCCGCCATCGGCCTTTGCCCAGGCTTCCGCATCGGCAATGCCCTCGGAGGGGTTGGCGTTGGCGCGCTCCAGACAGGTGGCGAGGCGGGGCGCAATGGCGGGCGGGACGACGGCGGCCAGTTCCGTGCTGTCATTGCCGGCGCGTTCCGTGGGCACCTGCTCGATCCAGGGGCGCTGCTCTCGCTGCTCGGCCTCGGCGCGGCGCATCTCGTCTCGTCGCCGCAGCAAGGCCTCGATCTCGGGATCATGCTGGGGCACGCTCGCCTGAGCGAGCTGGGCGAGGGAAAGCGCGGCGGCAACGAGCATAGGCAGGGTCAGGACTCCACGAGGCGCGCGACAGTCGCGATCAGCAGGGCGATGTCCTGCGGGCGCGAGAGGCGATGATCGCCATCCTTGACGAGCAGCGTCTGCACATCGGCTGAACGAACCTGCTGCGCGATCCGCACAGCGATTTGCCAGGGAACGTTGGTATCGGCCTGGCCCTGCAGCATCCGCACCGGGCCATCGATCGCGATCTCGCCATCGAGCAGCCGCAGCGCTTCGCCCGACTCCCAGAAGGCGCGTGTGGTGACATAGGGCTGGTCACCATAGGGCGTGGGCTCGACCAGCTTGCCCTCGCGCTGCAGGGTTGCCTTTTGCGCGGCATCAAAGCCCCAATCGGTAAAATCCGGCGCGGCGGCGATGCCGACGAGGCCGGCGACGCGCGCGCCCAAATCGCGGGCGAGCAGCAGGGCCAGCCAGCCGCCCATGGATGAGCCGACGAGGATGATCGGTCCGGCGGGGACGCAATGATCGATCACGGCGCGGGCATCGTCGCGCCAGCTGGCGAGTGTGCCGTCCTCGAACCGACCTGCACTCTCGGCGCAGCCGGCATAATCGAAACGGAGCATGGCGCGGCCTTGGGCGGCGGCCCAGTCGTCCAGCGCCAGCGCCTTGCTGCCCATCATGTCCGACATGTAGCCGGGGAGGAAGACGACGGTCGGCGCTGTGCCGGGCCGGTGGCGGTAGGCGAGGCGCAGGCCCGCGGCGTTGGGCAGGAAGGCGGGCGGTGCGCTGGTGGTATCGTCAGTCATGACGCTGCCCTTATCAGAACGGGAAGCGACTGGCAGGGGCGACGTCCTTGTCATCCTTGCAGGCATTCACGATGGCGCGCCATTCCGCCGGAGTCAGTGCGGCCTCATAGCGGTGGCCCTTGCGCGCCGAGGCCTCGAACGCCTTGCGCCGCTCGGCGGAGATGGGGTGCGAGGCCATGAGATTGGCGGCACGCTCGATCTGCTCCCCGCCGTCGCCTCCCCCGAGGCGTTTAAAGAAAGCGGCGGTCGGCAGGGGCGATATGTCGGCCTTTTGCAAGGCGCCGATGGAGTAGCTGTCCGCCGCCCGCTCGGCATCGCGGCCATAGCTCAGGGACAGCAGGCCGTTGGCGGTGTTGCCGAGGTCGCCGCCGAACCCGCCCAGCACGATGCTGAGGCCAAACTGGCGGATGAGCGCCGTCATCGTGTCGCGGTTGCGGACATGGCCGATCTCATGGGCGAGGATACCAGCCACTTCATCGGGCGACTGGGCATCCTGAATGAGCTGGTCGAACAGCAGGATGTGGCCGCCGGGCAGGGCCACCGCGTTGACCATCTTCACATTGGCGATGCCGATGCGGCGGATGGGTACATCCTCCCCGAGCTTGCGCTGGAGCTTGTCGAGCGCGGCGCGGCTCTGCGGGGTCTGGCAGAGGCGACCGCCGAAATCGCCGATCATGGCATCGCCGAGCCGTTGCTCCCAGCTGAGCGGAACATGCGGCGCGATCCAGTCCGGCGCGCGGAGAACGGCGTAGACGACGCCCGCCGCGATCACGGCGAAGAGCGCCAGCGCCCGCCACAGACCGACCCGGTCGATCCAGCGGCCATAACGTGCGGGGAGGGGCAGGTGGATCGCGAAGTCCTGCGGTGGTGCGCCGGTGAAGCCGAGCCGCCAGCCATGCTGCCCGCGCAGGCCATAAATAGAGCGCCCGCCGCTGCCATCGGCCGGCACCAGATCGCCCCAGCGGTGCGGGCCGCTTTTGGTCAGACCCCAGCGGAGCGTGAACGTCTCCGCTGTCCATTCCAGAACCGGATGATGGCGCGTTGCGCTGGTGCCATCATAATGCCAGATGGTCTCGTCCGGGCCGGCCTGGGTCATGCGCGCGCTATGGAGCTAGATGGCGCCGATGTCGAACGCATCGGCAAGGCCCTCGCCCTGACCCGGCGCATTCGTGCTCGACTGGGTGAGAGATGAGAGGCTGATCTCGCCGCTGGCATCGAGATGGACGATGAAGAACTTCCAGTGCCGGTAGGAGAGGAAGACGAGGCCGATGCCGAGCGTCAGCACCACCAGCGCGATGTCGCCGAGGATGAGCTTGAACCAGTCCTTGGTGCGCGCCGAGAAGTGGAAATCGAGCGTCGAAAGTGACAGGCTGCTCACGGCCACGCGGAAGAATTTGGCGTAATAGGCCAGCGCCACAAAGCCGATGATCGTATAGATCAGCAGCACCATCAGGATCATCGCGAGCACGAAGGCGAGGCCGGGTTGGGCCTGCGTCTCGGGATCGAAACCGCCACGCATCGCAGCGCCGCCACCTGCAAAGATGAGTACGGCCATGACGGCAAAGATGATGAACGGCAGCAGGTAGAACAGCAGGAAGCGGCGGAAGATCTGGCCGGGCATTGCCGCCGCGCGGAAGGGATGAGGGCCAAAGCTCATCGCATTCCAGCGGTCGTTCCACAGTGAGGTCATAGACCAGGGAATGAGCAGGCCGATCACCATCCACGCGACGATGTTACGCCAGACATAGGACCAGCCATAGGCCCAGCCCTTGTCATTGCTGCCGCCGCGAATGCCGTGCCACCAGGTGCGGCTGAGGCGATAGCGCAGCATCCGCATGCGTGCCACGCCGGCGAGATAGAAGATCACCATGAACGACGTTAGGCCCAGCACGCCGGCGAGCGGTGCCTGTCCGCGCAACACCATCGCCTGCATGCCGAAGTTGAGAAAAAGGAAAGGAATGCCGAAAAGCACCAGCACGATCAGGAAGCCGATGAGCAGTTCAACGCCGGTGCCGGTCCATTCCAGCCGCTCGTCGATGAAGCGGGTGCGGCTCCACAAATAGCGCCGCGTCCGCGTCGTTGCCCAGAACCGATAGACGCCCAGCGTCACGATGGTCAGCAGCAGATTGGTGAAGGCAATCGGGGCGTATTCCCGCCAGCTTCCTTCAAAACCGAATGCACGGTCGGTCTGGTCGTTCATTGGCAATGGTCCCCCGGCTATTGCGCGGGCGACCAGACACCGGATGCAGCTGACCTGTCAAGTGACTGAGAAAAAAGGGCGGGGCGCGAAGAGGGGCGCCCCGCCCGGCACTCACAGGGCGAGGGAGACCGTGAGGCGTATGTCGCGCCCGGCGAGCGGGGCGTAATCCTTGAGCAGGCTGGCATGGCGCCACGCCTCGACATCGAAGATGTTGTTGGCTTGCAGGGAGAAGGAGACCCGCTGGTTCGCGATGGCGGGCTTCCAGGTCAGCCCGGCGTTGACGAAGGTGTAGGCGGGCGTAACGGTCTCGCGCGCGCTCACCCGGTCCTGCTTGAAGGCATGTTCGATCTCGCCGCGCACAGACCATTCGCCGGCATCGAGCGTGGCACCGCCAAGCAGCCGCAGCGGCGGGATGCGCGGGACAGGCTCGCCGCTGTCGAGCGTTGCGCGCGTGAAGTCGGCCAGACCATCCAGGCGCAGTTCGGTGCGACCGAATGTCGCTGCCGTCCAATCCGCCTGGATCTCCGCGCCATAATATTCCGCGCCGGATTGCAGATAGGCAAAGCAGGGGAATTCGAGCGAGGTCGCGCCGCTGGCCGCGAGACAGGCGCTGTCATCGACGATGGAATCGTAAATGAACCGATCGAACTTGTTGTAGAAGCCCGAGACGGTGAGGTGGAAGTCCTGGCCCCGCCCGTGCAGCGTACCCTCGACGCCCCAGCCGCGCTCGGTGCCGAAATTCGGGTTGCCAAGCTCAAAAGCCTGCGTGCCGGCATGGTTGCCGCGCGCGAAGAGTTCGTCTGCCGTGGGTGCGCGCTCGACCCGGGAGAGGTTGACGCCGACCCGCCAGTCGGTCGCGATGGCATAGCTGGCGCCCAGCGATCCCGACACCGTGTCGAAGTTGCGGCGATAGTCCGGCGAGCCAAGGTCGCTGTCCTGCGCCGCCTCGATGCGGTTGTGCTCGAACCGCGCGCCGGCCTCCAGCCGCACCTTGCCGAGATCGAGCGCCTGCAGCGTGAACAGACCCCAGGTCTCGCTGTCGATGGCCGGCAGGAACTTCTCCTCGCCTTCGATGTGGCTCTTGCGCAGCAGCATCTGGCCACCGATCGCGCCTTCCCATCCGCCCCGCCGCGCCTGAACGAGATCGAGCCGAGTTTCGAGGCCTTGCGTGAAGAAGCGGGTGTGGATGTCCTGCCCGTCAAGCGACATTTCGGCATGTTCGTAATCGGCCCAGCCGGCGCGCAGGCGGATCTGGTCGAGCAATCCGCCGCCGACATTCACTTGCGCGCGCAGATCGGCACGGGTCTGCTTCATCTGGATTTTGACTTCCTCGGCGCCGTGCTCGTGCTCGCCTTCTTCGCCCTCGATCGCGCCTTCGTCCTCATGATCCTCGTGCGTCACGTAGCGGATCGGCAGGCCATAGGTGAATTGCGAGCGGCCGACCGAGAAGCCGAGGGACCCGCCGGAATCGATGTAGTTGAGGCCGCCGGTATAGCTCCAGCCTTCGATGGCGGAATTGGGGATGCGCCCGCGCAGCCCGGCGAGGTCGCGAATGTCGGCTTCGTCGCTTTCCAGCGCTTCGGCGCGCGGCTCGGTGCCCAGCACATAGCCGCCGCTGCGCAGATCGCCGGTTTCGATCCAGCTGCCATCGGCATGGAAGACGAAGCCGCCGCCCAATGCAATATCGGTCTTGCCGGCGAGCGATTTCTCGCGGGCGGCGCTGCCGAATGTGCCGGTAGCGGCCAGATCGAAGCCGCCTTCGGGCAGATGTGTGGGAATGCGCGTGTCGATGACATTGACGACGCCGCCGACCGCGGACGAACCATAGAGCAACGCTGCAGGGCCGTGGAGCACCTCGATCCGGTCGGCGAGCAGCGGATTGATTGCGACGGCATGGTCCACCGAGGTGGCGGACGCGTCGAAGCTGCCGATCCCATCGGTGAGCAGGCGGATGCGGTCGCCCGAGAAGCCGCGCAGGATCGGGCGAGAGGCGCCAGGACCGAAGGATGTGGAAGAAACGCCCGGCTGCCGGGCCAGCGTTTCGCCCAGGCTCGGGCGGATGTCGCGGGCCAGCTCCTCGCCGGTGAGGACGGATGTGCCGCCCAGCACATCGATATGCGAGCGGGGGATGATCGCGGTGACGACGATGTTCTCCGGCCGATCGTCATGGCCATGCGCTTCGCCGGTATCCGGCGGCGGCTGGCGCTGCGCCAGAGCCGGGGCTGCGAGCAGCGCGGCGCTGGAGAGAAGGGCGGAGAGGGCGGCGGTATGCGCGAGGCGCGGACAGAAATTGCTTTTCATATGATATAACGTAACGAGTGAAAAAATGCTGCGCAAGCGAAATGTCGTTCGGAGTTCGCTTCGTGCGAATTTTGACGCGGCAGCATGGCGGGGCGCGTCAGGCGCGCCGAAGACGTGGCATCCGAGAGGAACGGCGTCGCTCGCGACCGAGCGGATCGCGCTTATCGCGTGCGGCTGGACCCGCCGCCTGCCGACTGAGCGGACGCAGCAGCGCTTGAGGCATTGCTCGCTGCCATTTCCGTCGGCTCCGTCTTCGCAGGCTCAGGAAGGCCGGCGCGCAGGCGCTTGAGTTCGGCAAGGCGGCCCTTGAAGGCGCGTAGTTCGGCGCCGGCCAGTTGGGCCGTCTCCGTGAACTTCACGCTCGCCGGATTGATCGTGCGGCCATTGCGATAGAGCTCGTAGTGCAGGTGCGGCCCCGTGGAGAGGCCTGTCGAGCCGACATAACCGATGACCTGCCCACGCTTGACGCGCTGGCCAGCGGCGACGGCAATGCGGCTCATATGGCCATAGCCGGAACCAAGGCTCCCACCATGCTCGATCTTGACGTACTTGCCGTGGCCGCCGTGCCAGCCGGAATAGGTCACCCGGCCGTCACTCACCGCGTAAATAGGTGTGCCAGTGCTGGCGGCGAAGTCGAGCCCAGCATGCATCCGGCTATAGCCGAGGATCGGATGCCTGCGCATGCCATAGCCGGAGCTCTGTCGCCCGCTCACCGGACGGGCGAGAACACCGCGGCGCTCACCGACGCCGGATGCCTCGAACCACTGCGCGCGGCCGGCCTGCGTCCAGCGCAGCAGGTTGATGTCCTTGCCGCGCTGCCGCTGCAGCCCTGCGAACAGCAGCTCTCCGGTCTCGCTTTCACCGGTCGCGGCGCGGCGATGGGCGACGATGATATCGAACGTATCGCCAGCCCGCAGGCCGTTGCCGACATTGACCTGCGCCGACAGCACCTTGAGATAGGCCTGGATCGTCGACGGATCGGCGCCGGCTGCGCGGGCAGAGCGGTAGAGGCTGTCACCCACCTGGCCGCGAATGCGCAGTGGCGTGTTGTCCACAATGATGGGAATGCGGCGCAGCGTCAGCGCGCCATCCTGCCGGGTGATTTCCAGAGCCAGCTCGAGCTTCGCGCGGAGGGACAGATGATCCAGCGGGCGTGCGACATTGCGATTGGCGCGCCGCCCGAGCACGATGCGCACGCGGGTGCCGGGCGCGATCGTGGCAGGATCGACAGCCTGCCGGATCAGCGCCATCGCCGCGCTGGCATCATTGCTGCTGATGCCTGCGCGCGAGAGGGTGTGGGCGAAGCTGTCACCAGTGCCGACGGCCGCATCCAGTTCGATCTGCGGGCGCTCGGGCGTCTCGCGCAGCGGCGCGACCAGATCGGTCGGTCCCATGCGCTTGCCTGTATCGGCCCCGAGCGCCGAGGCGCTGATCATCTGCGAGCGATACTGGTCCAGCTGCTCGGTCGAGAGCGGCGCGGGTTGTGCGCCGGGGACGGTCAGGACGCCGGGCGCGGACATGACCATGATGCCGCACAGCGAAAAGCACGTAATGAAGCCGCGCCACCAGGTCCGGCTGCCGATGTTCTGGCCAAGATCGGGCGCGAGATCGACGCGATGCGCCCAGTCCTGCACCCGCTCGCGCCAGTCTCCAGAGCGGAGCGGTGCGAGCACCTTCGCCGGGCTGTTAAGCCAAAGCGTACCGGTGCCGGCGCCCTGCGTGGGGCTAAGCTCGATCTTCTGAAACACGAATTGATGCGCCCCTGACGGCTTCTGCCACGCTGTCGCGACTGCCAAACGTCGCGCTTTGTTTGTAAAGGCAGGGGGTTAAAGTCAAATAAAGACACAATATCGGCCCGTAGCTTGCGGCGAGTTGTGCGCAATCGTCGGCTGGTTGCGGAACCATCCCTAATTCTTGTGCCGTCTGGATTGAGCCTTGCCGTGAGGCACGCCGCGCTCCATGTGTCAGCCAATCATGTCGAGCTACGAGCCTGCAGCTCTCAAGGCGGTCCTGGGACCGACCAACACGGGCAAGACCCATCTGGCGATTGAGCGGATGTGCGGCCATTCGAGCGGGCTCATGGGGTTTCCGCTCCGCTTGCTGGCGCGTGAGGTTTACGAGCGCGTGGTGCGAATCAAGGGCGCCGATCAGGTCGCGCTGCTGACCGGCGAGGAGCGAATCGCGCCGCCGGGCGCCCGTTATGTGCTGGCGACTGCCGAGGCGATGCCGGTTCGCGGTGGCTTCGGCGCCTTCTCCGATTTCGCGTTCGTTGCCGTGGATGAGATCCAGCTCGCCGCGGACCCCGAGCGCGGCCACATCTTCACCGACCGGATGCTGAATGCCCGTGGGCGCGAGGAGACAATGCTGCTCGGCTCTGCGAGCATGGCGCCCTTGGTGCGCACGCTGCTACCCAAGGCGGAAATCGTGACGCGGCCGCGCTTCTCCACCCTGCGCTACAGCGGGCCGCAGAAACTCTCCCGCCTGCCGCGCCGCTGCGCCGTCGTCGCCTTCTCCGTCGAGGAGGTGTACCGCGTCGCTGAAATGCTGCGCCGGCATCGCGGGGGCGCGGCGATCGTCATGGGGGCGCTCAGCCCTGCGACGCGCAATGCGCAGGTCGCGATGTTCGAGGCCGGGGAGGTCGATTATCTGGTCGCCACCGATGCCATCGGCATGGGGCTCAATCTTAACGTCGATCACGTCGCCTTCGCGTCGCTCCGCAAGTTCGACGGACGGCGGACGCGCCGCCTGACCGTGTCTGAAATGGCGCAGATTGCCGGGCGCGCCGGGCGGCACCAGCGGGACGGGACATTCGGCGATGTCGGCGCGGCGGATGGCGAGCCGGCTTTTTCTGCCGAAGAGGTGGAGCGGATCGAGGAGCATCGCTTCGACCCCATCGAGCAACTCTTCTGGCGGGAAGCGGACCTGCCGATGGACGATATCGACACGCTGATCGAGGCGCTGCTGGATCGTCCGGAGCGCGCGGGGTTGCGCGCGGCGCCCGAAGCGATCGACCTGGCGGTGCTGCAATATCTCGCCGACCTGCCGGACGTGCGGGCACGGGCGCGGGGCCGGGGGCAGGTCGCGCGGCTCTGGGCGGCCTGTTCCGTGCCGGATTTCCAGAAGCTTGGCATCGAGCATCATGCGCGCACCATTCACCGCCTGTGGACGTGGCTGAGCCAGGGCAGCGGCCATATTCCGCAGGATTGGTTCGCGGCCCAACTCGCCCGGCTGGACAATGTCCAGGGCGATGTCGATGCGCTGGCCGGGCGGATCGGTGCGGTGCGAATCTGGGCCTATGTCGCCCAGCGGGACGATTGGCTGGCCCAACCGGTGGAGATGGCGGCGCGCGCGCGGGCTCTGGAAGAGCGTCTTTCCGATGCGTTGCACGGCGCATTGAAGCAGCGTTTCGTTGATCGGCGCGCCTCCGCCTTGCTTCGGCGCGGCGGTGATGCCAAGGCGTTTTTGTCAGTGGACGTCGACGGCGCAGGCAATGTAACAGTCGATGGTCACAGGATCGGCACGATGCGGGGCTTCCGCTTCATCGTCGATCCCTTGGCGAGAGCGAATGAGAAGCGGCTGCTGCTGGCCGCTGCCGAACGGAGACTGGGTGCGCATTTGAACGAGATGGCTCAGGCATTGCTGGCGGTGGACGATAAAGCGTTCACTCTCGCCAGCCCTCCCGGCGGTGATGCGCAGATCATCTGGAACGGGCACCCGGTCGCGACGTTGAAGGCAGGGCAGCGTCTGCTCGCGCCTGAAATGACGCTGGATGCGGGGCTCTCCAGCCTCGTCCCGGAAATTCAGCAGGGCGTGCGCGATCGGCTGGCTCTCTGGCTCAAGAATCAGTTCGAGCGCCACATTCCGGCGCTGCTGAAGATGGAGGCCGGCTCAACGGAGGCCGAGCTGCCCGCGACCGTGCGCGCGGTGCTCGCGCAACTGGCGGACGCGGGCGGCATCGTGCCGCGCAACACGCTGGATGAAGCGCTCGGGCAGGTCGCCAAGGAAGACCGCACCCATTTGCGCAAGGCCGGCGTGGTGATCGGCGTTATGGATTTGTATCATCCCGGCCTGATGAAGCCGGCGGCGGCGCAATGGCGCATGGTGCTGCTCTCGCTGAAATCCGGCAAGCCGCTGGTGGCGCTGCCCCCGCCGGGCGCGGTGCTGCTGCAGAGCGGTGGCGGCGAAGAGCGCAAGGCGAGTGCGCCGAGCGAGCCGGTGGAAGCCGGCGACGTTGCAGCGCCGGTTGAGGCCGAAGTCGAAGCGTCCGCGGAGGCTCCGGAAGCGGCCGGAGCTCCGGCATCCGAAACGCCGGTAGCTGCCGAGGCGCACGCACCTGCCAAGGTCGCCAAGCCTGTCGTGCCGATTGACGAGATTGGCGCGCGCATTGCGGGGTTCCGCAAGCTGGGCGAGGCCTGGCTGCGCATCGATATGGCCGAACGGCTTGCGCGCGGGGCGCATGAGGCGATTGCTGCCGGCAAGCCCTATGGCGCTGATGATCCGACGATCGTCTCCATTGGCCTGAATGAAGCGAGCTTCCTGGAGCTGATGCGGCAGGCGGGTTTCCGCCCGGTGCCCGATGCGGCGGAAGGCGCGCCCAACTGGCAGTTCCGTGGCCGGCCCAAGCCGCGTCCGAAATTCGAGGGGCCGCGCAATCGCGGCGGCAATCGTCGTCCGGCCCAGCAGGGGCGGCAGGATCAGGATGGCCAGTCTCAAGCGGCCGGCGATGGCCCGCGCAACCGCCCGGATCGGCGCGGCAAGGCAGCCGAGGGTGGTCCGCGGCGTGAACGGGACAAGCGCCCCGATCGCGACAATCGTCCCGATCGCGGCCCACGGCCGGATCGTGGTCCGCGACCGGATCGTGATGGCGGAGGTCGCGAGCGGCCGATCGTGGCTACGGGCAAGGCGTTGGCGGGTCTTGGCGCCCTGTTCGGCCGAGAGGACTGACTCTCTGGCGAGGCAGCGGGATGAGGGCGCATCCACCGGGCATGGCCCGAGTTTGCGCCTCGACAAATTCCTCTGGTTCGTGCGCCTGTCCCCCAGTCGTTCTAGCGCGCAGGCGCTCGCGGAGCGTGGCATCGTGCGCATCAATGGCCGCCGGATCGAGCGGGCGCACGCGCCGGTGCGTGTGGGTGACTTGCTCACCTTGCCGCAGGGCAATGTCATTCGCGTGATCCGCGTGGAACATCTGCCGGAGCGGCGCGGCCCGGCCACCGAGGCCCAGCTTTGCTACAGTGCGATCACGCCCGGCGCCGACCCGGATACGACGGTGATGCCCCGATAAAGTTAAGCTACGCGCAATCCTTGCCCTTGCCTGTTGACCCTGTGGCGGCGCGCGCATATCGCGATCAGCGAAAACCAAGCTAGGAAAGCCAGCCATGACCTATGTCGTGACCGACGCGTGCATTCGCTGCAAATATATGGACTGCGTGGAAGTATGCCCGGTGGATTGCTTCTACGAGGGCGAGAACATGCTCGTCATCAATCCCAACGAGTGCATCGACTGCGGCGTGTGCGAGCCGGAATGCCCGGCTGAGGCGATCCTGCCCGATACCGAGAGCGGTCTTGAGCAGTGGCTTGAGGTGAACACCAAATATTCCGCCGAGTGGCCGAATATCACGACCAAGCGCGAACCCCCTGCGGATGCCGAAGAGCATAAGGGTGAGGACGGCAAGTTCGACAAATATTTCTCGCCCGAGCCGGGCGAAGGCGGCTGAGCCTTACGCACAACTGACTGTATTCGCCTGCAATTGCGGGCGGATGTGGTCCCTCGCGATGCCGACCTATTGGCTCGCGAAGGACTAAGGGCGGGTTCGGAGCGAGCCCGCTACGGTTGGGCCAGATGAACTCTCCTGACCAGCGCGACACGCCATCCATAGTGTGTCGGCGTGCGATATGCCGCAAAATATCAGATTACCTCCGGTTAGGCTGGTAATTTTGTTGCGAATCTGTTAAACCCGCCGGGAAGTGACACCCCTCGTCACTCAGGAGTATTCGCGCATGGCCTGTGGCTGGCACCTGCACATCTGCATTCTCGCAAATCTGCATTCTCAACGTGCCGCGTAACTCAGCCAAGAATACAAACAGATAGAAGAAAGGTTCGCAAGAATGGCTGCAAAAGCGCTGTCTTTTGATGTCGGCGACTATGTTGTCTATCCGAAGCACGGCGTCGGCCGGGTGATCGAGCTGCAAAGCCAGAAGATCGCCGGGATCGACCTCGAGCTTTATGTGCTGCGTTTCGAGAAGGAACGGATGACCCTCCGCGTCCCGACGAACAAGGCCGAAAGCGTGGGGATGCGCAAGCTCTCCTCGGACAAGACACTGGGCGAGGCACTCGAAACCCTCAAGGGCAAGCCGAAGGTGAAGCGGACGATGTGGTCGCGCCGCGCACAGGAATATGAAGCGAAGATCAATTCCGGTGATCTGGTGTCGATCGCGGAAGTGACGCGCGACCTGTTCCGGGCGGACGATCAGCCCGAGCAGAGCTATTCCGAGCGTCAGATCTTCGAAGCCGCCTCCAGCCGTCTGGCGCGTGAACTCGCGGCGATGGAAGAGGTGGACGAGGCGACGGCTCTCAAGAAGATCCTCCAGATCCTCAACGAGGCTGCCCCGAAATATGCCAAGGAACGCGTCGAGTAATCGAGGCTTCTTCCTTAGAGCCCAAGAGACGGCGCCCCTTGTGGGCGCCGTTTTTTGTTGGGGCGCGTCCACGCCAAGGGCATCGTCCATAGTCATCTCGTCACGATGGGGCCTCGTGTTGGCGACTTGGGGCGACACATCTGCTATGCTCGCGCTCATGAACTGCTTCGGGGGAAGACCGTCATGACATCAGGTGCCGCGCGCCGGGCGATCCGGCTGCTGATGCTCGTTGCCACCGCTGGCGGACTGTCAGCGGCCCATGCAGCGAACCGCACCTATATCGTGACCGACTTTGATAGCATCCGTGTCGAGGGACCATTGGAAGTCTCCCTTGAAACCGGGCGCGGGGCGTCCGCGCGGGGCGAGGGAGATCGTGCCACGCTGGATGCCCTGCAACTGACGGTGTCTGCGCGCACGCTGACGGTGCGCCTCCGCGCGCCCGTGGCCGGCGCTTCAGGGGCGCAGGGCGCCCGGGGCACCGCGCGGCTCACTCTGACGTCACCGAGCTTGCGCCGGGTGCAACTTGTGGGCTCCGGTCTGCTGCGCGTGAAGGGCCTCAACAAGGCGGCTGCCGATGTGAATCTCGTAGGCAGCGGTCGCATCGAGGTGAGGGGGATCGAGATCGACGATCTCAAGCTCGTGCAAGGCGGGGCGGGCAGCACGCTCCTGTCCGGGCGAGCGCGCAAGGCGCAGATCGGTCTCTCCGGCAGCGGCACGCTCGATGCGAGCGACCTGCGGGCCGTGGACCTCGATCTTGCGGTGGATGGCGCCGCGACGGCCGAGACCTTTGCCGAGCGAACCGCCAAAGTGATGCTGGTGGGAACCGGCAGCGCGGTGGTGGAGGGGCGCCCTGCCTGTACCGTGCGCCAGGTCGGGAGTGGTCTGGTGCGCTGCGGACGCCCTGCGCCTTGAGGTAAAAGAAAGGGCGCCGGAAACCCGACGCCCTGTCCTTATGCAATTCTGGCGGTCAGGTTGATCAGGCGAACTGAACCTTCGCGGCGCGGCGGCGCATCAGCATGCCTGCCAGACCGAGACCGGCGACCATCAGTGCCCAGGTGGCGGGCTCCGGCACGGGAGCCGGGACCGGCGCTGCGCCTGTCTTGTAGATGGTCGCGTTCGAGCCGCTGGCGAACTGGAGATTGAGCAGGTCGATGCCGTCGGTGCCAGCATCGAACTTGTAGAATGCGGTGATGTTGTTGGCGAGCGGCTGACCCTTGCCCGACGGATTGGGAATGTTGCCGAAGTGCACGCCGATATAGGTCGTGCCGTACATCATCGTGTCGAAGTTCAGGGTCGTGGTCGAGATCCAGGGCGAACCGGAAACCTTCTCCACGGCGCTGGAAAAGGCGTTGGGGAGCGTCAGACCGAGCAGGGCCAGCGCGGACGTCTGATCTCCCGTGGTCGCCTGACTGGCCAGATTGCCATTGTAGAAGCCGACGCAGCTGAAGCTCGAACTCGCGGTGAGGCCAATGTCCGATGCGGAGCAGCTTGCGGCAGAGCTGACAAGCGCAGCCTGAGCCGGCTGAACGGCAAAAGCAGCACAGGTCACCAGCGACGCGATGAGGATCTTACGCATATATCGAACTTCCCGACTGAGCGTTCTCGGCTCGTTTCCTTGGCAGGCCTGCCTTCGTTCCAACGGAGGCTTCCTGATGACCGAGCATGTAGAGCCCGCGGCAAAAAGGGGGGAGGTCGTTAAGGATAGTTTCCTGGCCCTTCCGGGCGCTGTCCGACATTGGCACTGTTTTGCAGCAAGGATTAACGCGCGTGGAAAAGCGGGATGATCGTTTGCAAGGCGCTGCCGCCCGCCGCAGCTAGATCCGATCCGCCTGCACCACGGCGTCCACCGCCCGCAACGCCGAGAGAATTCGGGCGACGTGGCTCGCATCTTCCACCTCGAGATCGATGAGATCGGTGTGGAACGGGCCTTCGCGGTTCACCAGTTGCAGGTTGAGGATGTTGGCTTTGTTGACTGCGAAGATGTTGGCCACCGTCGCCAGAGCGCCGGGCTGGTTTTTAAGGATGACCGAAAGCCGCGCCGTGCCGCCCTTGGCTTCGCTGTCCCAGCTGAGGTCCACCCAATCGGCATCCTGACCGGTCTCCAGCACGAGGCAATCGATGGTATGCACCTCGATCGGTTCGCCCGGCCGCCGCAGGCCGACGATGCGGTCGCCCGGAACGGGATGACAGCATTCTGAAAGGGTGAAGGCGATGCCCGGGGTCAGGCCAATGATCGAAACGGCCTGCGCCTGCTTCTTGCGCCGCCGCGCCGCGCCGGGTGCGTCCTCCGCACTGCCGGGCACGAGGGCGTTCATCACCTCCTCGTCCGAGATGCGGTTGGTGGCGATGGCGATCATCAGCGCGGCCTTGTCTTCCAGTTTGAGCCGCTTGATCGCCGCTTTCTCCGCCTTGTCGCCAATTTCCACCGGCAGGCGCAGCACGATCTCCTCGTAGAGCTTCTCGCCCAGCGCGATCGTCTCGGTGCGCTGCTTCTGGCGGATGAACCGGCGGATCGCTGCGCGGGCCTTGCCGGTGATCGCGAAGCTGAGCCAGCCGGGCTGCGGCTCCTGCGCATCGGACTTGAGGATCTCGACCTGGTCGCCATTCTCAAGCTGCGTGCGCAGCGGCATGACGCGCCCATTGATCTTCGCGCCGACGGTCTGGTTGCCGAGCGTGGTGTGGACGGCATAGGCAAAATCGACGGGCGTCGATCCCTTGGGCAGCTGTTGCAGCTCTCCCTTGGGGGTGAAGGCGAAGATCCGATCCTGATACATCGCCATGCGGGTGTGCTCGAGCAACTCCTCCGCATCGTGGCTTTGTTCGAGGATTTCGACGAGATCGCGCAGCCAGCCGGCTTGCCCGTCAGGTCGCGCGCCGGACTGCTTGTAGGCCCAATGGGCGGCAAGGCCGAACTCGCTATCCTGATGCATCCGCTCCGAGCGAATTTGCACCTCGATGCGGGCATTCTCCTCGTGGATCACGGTGGTGTGCAGCGACTGATAGCCGTTGCGCTTGGGCGTGGAGATGTAATCCTTGAACCGTCCGGGCACCATCTTGAAGCGCTGATGGATGAGGCCCAGGGCGCGGTAGCAATCGTCCGTGCTGTCGGTGACGACGCGGAATGCCATGATGTCCGTCAGCTGCTCGAAGCTGATGTGACGCTCCTGCGTCTTGCGCCAGATCGAGTAAGGATGCTTCTCACGGCCGGAGACCGTGACGTGCATGCCCGCCGAGGTGAGCATATTTTGCAGCTGCGTCGAGATGCGGGCGACCTTGCTCTCGCCGCCTTCCTTGAGCAGGGCAAGGCGCTTGGTGACGCTGTCATAAGCATCGGGCTCAAGCTGCTGAAAGGCAAGGAGCTGCATCTCGCGCATGAACTCGTACATGCCGATGCGCTCGGCGAGCGGCGCGTAGATATCCATCGTCTCGCGGGCGATGCGGCGGCGCTTCTCCTCATTTTTGATGAAGTGCAACGTGCGCATATTGTGCAGCCGGTCCGCCAGCTTGACGAGCAGCACGCGAATATCGTCCGACATGGCGAGCAGAAACTTGCGCAGATTCTCGGCGGCCCGCTGGCTTTCGCTTTGCGCCTCGATCTTGCTGAGCTTGGTCACGCCATCGACCAGCCGGGCGACGTCCTGCCCGAACAGCCGCTCGATTTCCGCGGTGGTGGTGAGCGTATCCTCGATCGTATCGTGCAGCAGGGCTGTGACGATGGTCTTATCGTCGAGGAACAGATCGGTCAGAATGCCTGCGACTTCAATCGGATGACTGAAGTAGGGATCGCCACTGGCGCGCTTTTGCGTGCCATGCTTGGCGACCGAAAACACATAGGCGCGGTTGATCAGGGCCTCATCGGCATCCGGGTCATAGCCTTTGACCCTCTCGACCAGTTCATATTGACGCAACATCGTCGCGCAACATGGTGGCCGGACCCCGTGCAGCGCAACAAAAAACTCGCGCTGCAGCGGCCGGCGAGGGGGAAGTTGTCCCCTCAACGCCACGCTCCGCCCGATCCGTGCGACGAAGGCACAGTCCAGAGCACTCGCCATTTGGCGCGGCGCGCCGAATGCGCTAGCGTCGCTGGCCATGGCTGAACGCAAGGGTCTTGATGCATTTGAGGGCTGCGCCCTGCCGGCCGCGCTCGAAACGATGGGCGAGCGGTGGTCATTCATGATCCTGCGCGCCTGCTTCAGCGGCATCGTCTATTTCGAGGATTTCCAATGTGCGCTTGGCATCGCCCGCAACATCCTGTCCAATCGGCTGGGCAAGCTGGTTGCGAGGGGCATCCTCACCCGTGAGCCGGTCGCCAATGACAAGCGCCGTGTCGCTTACTGCCTTACCGAGAAAGGCAAAGCCTTGATGCCGGTGATGATTGCGCTGCGCCAGTGGGGCGAGCGCTGGGAACCGGTGCCGCCGGCACGCCGGATTCTAGCGGATAGCCGGGACCGGCAGCCGGTCCGCGAGGTGCGCTTGCAGGCTGCCGATGGGCGCCTGCTCGACTATCAGGATCTGTGCTGGATCGAGGCACCGGCCGCGGCCGACGAGGAGCCGGATTGCACCGCCGCGCCCCTGCGCGCGATGGGCGCCCCGCGTTGAGCCCGCCGATGACCTCCGTGCTCGTGATCCGCCGCCGCCCGTTCTTCGAGGATAAGAACAAGGCCTTCTGGACCTTGCAGGCGGTCGGATGGACCGGCGCGTTCCTGCTGCGCGCCGTTTCTGGCATCGCCAATGGCCAGCCGATGTCTTTCCTCGTGCCGGTGCTGATCTCGACGATCACCGGATATTCGCTGACGCTGCTGATGGCGGTGGGCTACCGCTTCCTGCTCAGGCAGACCCCGATCGTCACCTGGACGGCCTCCATCGTCATCGCGATCGTCGCGGGCGGGACATCGGCCTTTATCGATGCCTGGGTGTTCACGACGCTCAACCAGTCGGGCGACGGCTCCAGCCTCAAGCTGTTCCTGGGAGCCTTTTACCTCAATTTCACGCTGCTGGGGGCGTGGTCGGCGCTTTATTACGCGATCAATTTCTACATCACCGTGGAAGAGCAGGCCGACCAGTTGCAGTTGCTGGAGAGCCAGGCGAGCAGCGCCCAGCTTGCCATGCTGCGCTACCAGCTCAATCCGCATTTCCTGTTCAACACGCTCAACAGCATTTCCACGCTCGTGCTGCTCAAGCAGACCGAGCGGGCCAATGCGATGCTCTCCCGCCTGTCGGCCTTCCTGCGCTACACGCTCATCAACGAGCCGACGGCGCAGGTGACGCTTGAGCAGGAGGTGGAGACGCTCAAGCTGTATCTTGAGATCGAGAAAATGCGCTTCGAGGATCGTCTGCGCCCGATCTTCGACATTCATCCGGCGGTCGCCTCCGCGCGACTTCCTTCGCTGCTGCTGCAACCTTTGGTCGAGAACGCCATTAAATATGCCGTAACCCCCCAGGAGGAGGGCGCGGATATCGTGGTCACAGCGCAGCCTGTCGGCGAAAACGTGCGGATCGTCGTTTCGGACACCGGTCCCGGCTTGAATGGGAGCGATCAGCGCATGACGAAGGGTACGGGTGTGGGCCTTGCCAACATTCGTGACCGATTGGTTCAGGCGTTCGGGGAACGCCAGAATATGGAAACGCGTTCACCACCCGAGGGGGGCTACAGCGTCATCATCGAGATGCCGTTCATTACCGCCGAACCATCAAGGGTAGCCGCATGACCATACGCACCATTCTCGTCGACGATGAAAGCCTTGCCATTCAGGGGCTGAAGCTCCGCCTGGAGGCTCATCCCGACGTTGAGATCGTGGAGACGTGCACAAACGGTCGCGAAGCGATCCGCGCGATCAAGACACACAAGCCCGATCTCGTCTTTCTCGATATCCAGATGCCCGGCTTTGACGGCTTCTCCGTGGTCCAGGGGGTGATGGAGGTTGAGCCACCGCTCTTCATCTTCGTGACGGCCTATTCCGATCACGCGCTGCGAGCCTTTGAGGCCAAGGCCATCGACTATCTGATGAAGCCGGTGGAGGAGCAGCGCCTTGCTGATGCGCTCGACCGTGCCCGCACCCGCCTGCATGAGAAGAAGCAGGTGGAGGAAGCCGGACGCTTGCGCGAAGTGCTGGCTGAGGTGGCACCGGACGCGGTGTCCGAAATGCCTGCGGACAATGAGGCGCCCTCATCGAGCCGTTATGAGAAGCTCATCAACATCAAGGATCGCGGGCAGATCTTCCGCATCGATGTCGACACCATCGAAAGGATCGACGCGGCCGGCGATTATATGTGCATCTACACGGCGGATAACTCGCTGATCCTTCGGGAGACGATGAAGGACCTCGAAAAGCGCCTCGACCCGCGCAATTTCCAGCGCATCCATCGCTCGACCATCGTCAACCTGTCGCAGGTTCGCCAGGTCAAGCCGCATACCAATGGGGAGTGCTTCCTCATCCTCGAATCCGGCAGCCAGGTGAAGGTGAGCCGCTCCTATCGCGACGTGGTCGCGCGCTTCGTGCATTAAGAGCGCCACCGCTCAGGTGACGAGATGAAAAGAAAGGCCGGTCCCTTGCGGGGCCGGCCTTTCCATTTGCCTGGGAGGCAGAAGCGTGGCTGTCAGGCCGCTCAGCAGCGGCTGTCGGCCTTGTCGATCGCGCGGCCGGCAATCGCACCCACGGCGCCGCCGATGATCACGCCCGCGGTCTTGTCACCACGGCGACCGGCGACCTCATGGCCGAGCAGGCCACCGGCAAGGGCGCCGATGATCGTGCCGCCCGTGCCATTGTCCCGGCAGCGGTTATCGTAGCGATAGTTGCGACGGTCCGAATAACGGACATCGCGGTAATCACGATAGTCGCGGTCGTTGTAGCGATAGTCACGGCCATAATCGCCGCGATAGTCGCGATAATGGTCACGGGCCATGGCCGGAGCCGTGACGCCGAAGGACGTTGCGACCATGGTGGCGGCCGCCGTGATGCTGAGGAACTTGCGTGCAGTCATGGTCTTGCTCCTTGAAATCCTTTGGCGGGCATCTTGCGGCACGGTGGCCACGCCTTGTCCGTCATGATTTCGGTTTAGACCCCATCCGTTGAGCCAAAGCTGAATGGACATTTTAGCCAAGGTTCAGCTTTGCCGACCTGACGTCGCTTGGCTGGCGCGCTGCCCGAGGGGGCGCTAGGAGCAAGGCCATGCGGCGCATCCTGCTCATTCTCGCCCTCTTCATTCTGTTGATGAATGGCCGCCACCCGGCGCTTTCTCCGGGTCTTGAGAGCGGGTCGCTGCTCATCAAGGCCGAGCCACTGGCGCTAAGGTCGGCCGCAGCCGACGCCACGGCCTTCGGGCCGCTCCGCCTGACGGGCGCCTGGTCCCTGACCAGCCCGCGTGAGGTCTTCGGCGGCATTTCCGCGCTGATGGTGCGCGCTGACGGCAATCTGACCGGGCTGAGCGATTCGGGGGAGCTGTTCGAGATCATGCGGCCGGGGCGGCCGGGCGTTGGCAAGGTCCAGTCCCTGCCGCGCTGGGCGGTCGAGCAGGACTGGCCGCGTTGGAAGATGGATTCGGAGAGCCTCGCGCATGACCCGGTGTCGGGGCGCTCCTGGGTGGGGTTCGAGCATCTTCAGCGAATCTGCCGCTATGCGCCCCGGTTTCGCCATGTCGAAGCCTGCGTCGCCCCTGCGGAAATCAGACATTGGCCCTCGACGGGCAGCATCGAATCGCTGGTGCGGTTGGGCGATGGGCGGTTTCTCGCCATTGCCGAAATGGCGCAGGACCGCTCCGGTGCGTTCGAAGCGCTGCTGTGGCAGGGCGATCCGGTCGCGCGGGAGACACCACCGCCGCTGCAGCTTCGCTATCACGCGCCCGCCGGTTACCGGCCGACGGATGCGCTGTGGCTTGGCGGAGACCGGCTGCTGGTTCTCAATCGACGGCTGACGCTGGCACACGGCTTTACGGCCCGGCTGAGCCTTGTGCGATTGCCAGCATTCAAGGATGGCGCCGAGCTTTCCGGTACGGTCGTGGCCCGGCTGGAGCCGCCCGGGCTGGCGGATAATTTCGAGGGGCTGGCGCTGGGCTGGGAGGCGGGTCAGCCGATCCTGTGGGTCGTTTCCGACAATAACCGCTTTGCCCTGCAGCGCACCTTGCTGCTGCGCTTCGCCTTGCCGGCCGACTGGATCGGGAGGGGCTGCGACCCTGAATTACAGGCACAGAAAAAGGCGGCCCGCTGAGGCCGCCCCTTTCAATCTCTGTGTCTGGCCGAATGAATCGGCCAGCGCGTTCAGGCAGCCTTGACGGCTACCTTCTTGACGATCTCACGCTTCAGGCGACGCACGCGCAGCGAGAGCTTTTCGTCAGAGGTCTTGAGCAGCCAGTTGTCCAGACCACCGTTATGCTCGACCGAGCGCAGGCCGTGGGTCGAAACCCGCAGCTTCACGCCACGCTCCAGCGTGTCGGAGATGAGCGTCACATTCTGCAGGTTGGGCAGAAACACGCGCTTGGTCTTGTTATTGGCGTGGGACACATTGTGGCCCACTTGGCGGCCCCGGCCGGTCAGTTCGCAGATGCGCGACATGTCAATCGATCCTGATACTTGGTCGTTCGGAAAGCGGCGCCGATACAAGGCGGGGGACGAATCGTCAAGGCGGTTTCCCGCAAAACGACCCTGTCCTTGCGCGCGGCCTAGCAGGACTGGCCTCGACAGGGAAGGGCGGATGAGCCACTAGCTGCGATCATGTCGAGCGCTTTTCCCCTGCCCGAGCCGATGCGTCTGGCGCTGGACTGTGCGCGCCGCGCTGCGGACGCGGGGGAAGTGCCGATTGGCGCTGTGGTGACGCGGAATGGCGCGGTGATCGCGCAGGGCGAGAATCGCAACCGGCGCGATCGCGATCCCACGGCACATGCCGAGATTGTCGCGATCCGCGCGGCCTGCGCGCATCTCGAGCAGGACCGGCTGGGCGATTGCGACCTGTGGGTGACCCTCGAACCCTGCCCAATGTGCGCGGGCGCCATTGCCCATGCCCGGATCGCCCGGCTTTATTATGGCGCGGCCGATCCCAAGGGCGGTGGCGTCGAACATGGCGCGCGGGTTTTTGCGCAGCCGCAATGCCATCACCGTCCGGAGATTTTCTCCGGCATCGGCGAGGACAGCTCAGCGCGCCTTTTGCGGGACTTTTTCTCCGTGCGGCGGTGACGCGGTTGCGGAAGACGCCTGCGTCTCCAGCGGCGTGATCCGGTAAAGCCGGTAGGGCAGCTCGCTCGCCGCCTTGACGGTGACCGGCGTCAGGAAGGGGAATGTCTCGCCACGCGCCAGCCGTGCATAGAAGCCCTTGGGACTGCGGCGCTGGTAGATCGTCCCTTCCGGGAAGCCGGGACAATAGAGCAGATAGGTCGCGCCGCGCTTCTGCGCGATCTTGCGGAATGTCTCGGGCGACCCATCGAAGGCATGGTGCACGTCGAGAATGGCTTCCTGATTTCGGTGATAGGGACCGGCAATGACCGTGTGATGCGTAATCGCGATGAGGCGCGGCCCGAGATCGACAAGGGTGAAGATCGTCGCAGGCGCGATCTGGTCGAGCGGTTGCAGCGCGGGTTGAGTGCGGCAGCGCACTTCCGGTCGATGGGCGCCGGTGAGCGGCTTTGTGGCGGGTTTTGAGATCGCGGAGAGGTTGGACGCGGGTGCGGCGTTGGCGCTGTTGGCTGAGGCGTTCTTCGCCGAGGGCGGCGCCTGGTTGCGCGTCGAGGGCGCGGCGTTCGCCTGATTGTCCGGCTTGGGCGCCTGGGCAAAGGCCTTCGAAACGATGGGATAGAGGAAATAGACGCTGCTCGCCCAGATGAGGACGAGCGCGGCCGGCACGGCCAGCAATCGCCGGAGCCACGAGCCGGTGAGCAGGGTGACGATGATCGCCCAGCCGGCCCAGGCGACCGGGGGGATGGCCAGAAGCTGAGCGGCAGGGCCGGCGCGGATTTGCCAGAAAGTCAGCGCGATGGCGAAGGCGATCATCAGCGTGACCGTGGCCCAGGCCCACATCCGCTCCGAATCGCGGCGGGCGGCCCAGCAACCGATCAGGCCGCACAGCAGACCGGTGATCGGTAGGCTGATCATCGGCACCCAGCTCGATTGTGCTTGCACATAGATCGGCTTGGCCTCGCGGATGTAGACCAGCCAGCTCTTCTGGAGTTCCGGCGAGATGCCGTAGAGGTCGGTCACGCAATTGGGCCAGCTCAGCCATGCAAAAGCGAGAACGGCCGCTCCCCCAAGGGCCGCGGCCCCCAGGCGCTGCAGCCAGCCGCGGAGGGGCAGGAGGGTGAGGCCGTAAAGCACGCCCGCTGTCAGCACGAGTACGCTGGCCCAGACCGGTGAGATGGCATCGCACACCGGTGCGCGATTGGCATTGCTGGCGAACAGCGCGTAGCCGAGCGCCGTCGTACCGCCGAGGCCAAGCGCATAGGGGCGGACGCGGCGGGCAGCGCCTTCCTTGAAAATCCACCGCAAGGCAATGAGCGCGCCGGCTCCGACGAGATACACCAGCATTTCCATGCCGATGACTACGGAGAGAGCGCTGGCGACGCCGGTGACGACCCCACCGCGCGTCCATTTGCGATCGACAAGGCCAGCCAGCGCGGTCGCGGTGAGCGCCAACTGCCAGCCATGATGATCGATGCGCAGCGGCATGAACATGGAGAGGCCCATGCCCGCGCCCAGCGGCAGCAGCATCGCGATGAACCAGCCTTGGCCCTGGCCACGATCCGACAAGCGCCGGGCGATGAAGGCGAGGGCGAGCATCAGGAGCAGCAATGGGAGCAGAGGCTCGACGCCAACCGCCAGTTCCTCGGCGCGCGCGCGATCGGTGAACAGGCTGAAGAAGAGGATGAGGGCAGCGATGGGCAGATCGACCAACCGGCTCCAGTGGATATTGGCGCCATCGGGCGGGGCCATGCGGTGCTGCCGCAAATCCCACCAACTCTGCCCGGCGAGCCAGTCCCTCACTTGCAGATACCGCATATTATCGTCGGTATCGCCAAGGGAGAGGAAGCGAATGGCATCCGCGGAGCGATTCAGGAAATAGGCCGCGATGATCAGCCAAGCGATGACGATCAGCCAGCGCCATTCACGCTGCGCGAACCCATCTATGGCGCGCCACAGCCGGCTCGCGCGCGATGTCCACCCGCTTCGAGTGGCAGAACTGTCAATCCGCATGGTTCAGCGCCCGATAGCCATATGTGCAGGAACAGGCAGGGCGGCCTCGTCGTCCCGATACGCCTGCGGTCTTCCCCAATGGGGAACCGCGACCATTGCCGCTGCCGAGTTCACGGCCTAGGGCTTAGCCATGTGCATCAAAAGCGCAACGGGGCAAATCACACATGAGTGAATCGAAACGCCGGTCGGCTGAAAGTGCGTGTAGCTGATGATCGGTGGACAACTCGTGCGCTATGCGCTGACCGGCGGCTTCGTCACGGCGCTGCAGGCTGGCGTCTACTGGGTTCTGGCGCAATTGCTGGGCGTCCACCCGCAACTCGCGAATGTCTGCGGCTATCTGGTTGCGGTAGCTACAGGCTATGTGCTGCATGGCCGCTTCACATTTCGGGGGCATGGTAGCCGGGATCGTCCGGTGGCGCAGGCGGTGCGCTTTGCGATCGTTTCGCTGCTCAGTCTGGCGCTCAACGCCTTCTGGGTCTGGCTGTGCGTGGAACGGCTGATGCTGCCGCTCTGGTCGCCGATTCCCTTGATGGGCGTGATCACGCCGGTGCTGGTCTTCACGCTCAACCGCCAATGGGTGTTCCGCTAAGGCGAGCGCGCAATAAAAAAGGGCCGCCGGATCGCCGGCAGCCCTTTTCGAATTCTTACGGCAAAGCCGTGGATTACATCGCGTTGTTGGCGACGTTGCTGGCACCGTTCGCCATGTTGTCCATCGCGTTGCCCGCGGCGTTCATGGTGTTGTCGGCAGCGTTTTCCACGTCGTTCGACATGTTCACGGTGTTGTTGACGGCTTCGTTGGTCTCGGACTTGGAGCACGCGGCGAGGCCGAGCGAAGCAGCCAGAACAAGCGAGATGGCAATAGTCTTGGTCATGGGCAAACCCCTTGATGAATTCAAACCGAGCAGAAGCTGTGGAAGGGGTCCCCCCCCTTTGCCTGCGAAGCGATTCGTATCGATTTGTGAGCGCCAGCGCAATCCCTTGGTAATGATGCCCATTAACCAGCGATGAAAGCTATGGCTTGAACTGCCTCCGCGGATGCCGCAGACAGCCGGGCGATGCTGGGACAACTCGATCTTTTCCGCGCTCTTGCCGATCCCACGAGACTGCGGATCGTGCATCTTCTGCGTGAGATGGAACTGGCGGTGGGCGAAGTTGCGCTCGTCGTCGGGCAGAGCCAACCCCGCGTTTCCCGGCATGTCCGCATATTGGTCGAAGCCGGGCTGGCGGAACGCCGGAAGGAAGGCAGTTGGGTGTTCCTGCGCCTGTGCGGGGGACAGGAGACGCCGGCATTGCTGGCCCTGCTCGACGCGGCGGCACCCTCAGCAAGCGAGCGGCTGTGGATCGACGCGGATCAGGCGCGCCTTACGGCCGTTCGGGCCGAGCGGGCGCGCGCGGCCGAGGATTATTTCGCGAGCCATGCCGAGGAATGGGACGCCCAGCGCTCGCTCTATGTGCCGGAGGCCGATGTGGAAGCGGCCATGCTGGCGATGCTCAAGACGCACAAGCTTGGCCGCTTGCTTGATGTGGGAACGGGGACGGGGCGGATCGCGACGCTGTTCGCCGCGCAGTCCGAGCAGGTGCTGGCGATCGATCGCAGTGCCGAAATGCTGCGGCTGGCGCGCGGGAAGCTGCCGCGCGACATCGCCGACCGGGTGCATTTTCTGGCGGGCGATTTCAGTGCCTTGCCCATTGAGGATGGATCGGCCGACACGGCAATTTTGCATCAGGTGCTGCATTATGCGCAGGCGCCCGAGCGGGTCATCGCCGAGATCGCGCGCACCTTGCGACCTGGCGGGCGGCTGCTGATCGTCGATTTCGCGCCGCATGAGCGGGAGGAGTTGAGAACGCGCGATGCCCATAGCCGGCTGGGCTTTTCCGACGAGCAGATCAGGGCGTGGTTTGCCGCGGCGGGCGTGGCGCTGGAGCAGGTGGATACGCTGGCGGGCGGCGAGCTGACCGTGAAGCTGTGGCTCGGCCAGAGTCAGCGCGTGCCGCTAGCTCCAAAAAAGGACGCCCGACGCGCATAAACGCCGGGCGCCGCAACTGCATTTCGCGACAATCGAGGGAGATCAGTCGCTCGGCACGAGGTGGCGCCGGCGCGCCATCAAGGCCAGCCGGTCCTTGACCGCCAGCTTGAGGCGCTTGAGTCGCTGCAGCTTTCCGAAATCCGGCGCGCGCTGCCGCTGTTCAAAGCGCAGGGCTTCATCGAGCTTCTGGTGCCGATCGAGGAGACTGAAGATATGCTTGGACATATGCCACTCCGTTGGAAGGTTTCCAAAACTCGGGTGACAACCGGGCGATGATCTTGTCTGCATGGGGGTGCCAGACGTCGCACCGGTGTCACCCGATGCGGTCCGACATCACGAGCTGACGCAGGGGGAACGTCGTTGCTCGCCAGAGGGGCCCGGCCCGCACATCCAATGTAGCAAGCCGAGACGGCTGTTCAAGTCTGAACAGGCTTTTTCTGTCGCAAAAACCGCCTCATAGCAGGCGTGGCGCGGCGACCGGCGTTATTCGCCGAGTTGGCGGGCTTCCTGATATTTGAGCTCAAGATAGCGGTTATGAACCGCGAGCTTGTCGAGATCGCCATCGGCAAGCTGGGCCGTCATGTGCGCGATTTCCTGCTCGATGACGGAGAGGCCCTCAACCAGCTGTGCATCCGGCACGCGGCCGTTGCGAGGGACATGACGGAGCGGTTCGGGAATCGACTGATAGCCGGTAACCAGCTCCGGCAGATGGTCGCTGAGCAGGCGGCGGACCTCGACGGCGGCAGGCTCGCGGGGGTCGAGCTTGGCGAGCTGCGGTGCCAGGGTCTCCAAGCGGTTGCCGATGGCGTTGACGATGGGAATGGCGGGCGCCGGCAGCGCGCGACGCTGATTATCGAGCCAGATCTCGGTCTTTTGCGGAAGCGTCTTGAGGTCCGCTTGCGCGAGCCGTTCCGGCTCCATGACGCGGGGCTCGGTGGAGATGAACGCGAAAGCGAGGCAGGCGATGAGCAGGCCCATGACCAGCAGAACGCCGGTGGTGCCGATGCCGCCCAGCACGAACCCGGCAATCGCTGCGCCGACCAGCACGGCAGCAACCGCGAGGATCATGCGCTTGAGCCGCCGCGTCCAGTCGCGCTGCATCCGGGCGATCTTGCGACCGGTATGGCGGTAGCGCTCGCTGGTCCGCGCGATCAGCTCATTGGCGCGCTGGACGATCTCGTCGACTTCGCTGGGCATGGCGGCCCTGTTACTCGATTGCCGTCAGCGGAGACTGACCGCTGGTGACCGCTGCCTGCGCGCGGGCCTGACCCTCGGCACGCGCGATATAGCCTTTCGACTTCTCGACTTCGGTGCTCAGCGTGTTCACCGTCGTCTTCATATTCTCCAGCGCTTTCAGCTTGAAGGTGTCGATATTGTCCATGGTGTCGTAGATATTCTGGAAGGCGCGCTGCAGCGTCTCCAGCGGGATCGTGCTGCTGGCCGCCTGCTCATGGATTTGCGCCGACTGGGTCTTGAGCAGTTCGCCCGTCGAATCGATGAGGTTGGCCGTGGTCGTGTTGAGGGCGGTGATCTGGTCGAGGACCAGCTTCTGCCCGGCCAGTGCCTGCGCCACGGTGACCGCCGTGCGCAAGGCAGAGACGGTGGTCGTGCTCGCACGGTCGACGCCCTTCACCAGCTCGACATTGTTCTTCTTGACCAGATCCAGCGCCAAATAGCCCTGCACGGTGACAGCCATTTGCGTCAGCAGGTCCTGGGTGCGCTGGCGCACGTAGAACAGCGCGCTCTCCTTGATGGCCTTGCTCTTGGCCGGATCGGTCGCCTCCAGTTCGAAGGCCTTTTGCTCGAGCCGCGCGTCCATGGCCTTGGCGATGTGGATCATCTGCTCCAGCCGGCCCATGGTCGCCCACATGTTCTGCCGCTCGACATCGATGGCGGCATTGTCCTTGATCAGCGTGTCCTTGCCGCTGGCGAGGCTGCCGAGGATCGAATTGATGTGCGTCTGGCTCGACTTGTAGCTGTCGAAATAGTTGCGCATCTTGTTGCCGAACGGGATGATGCCGAACAGCTTGCGCGGCGCAAGCAGATTGCCGCGCTTGCCGGGATCGAGATCCTCGATGACACGGCGCAACTCGGCGAGGTCGGTGCCGACATTGCTGTCCGCGTCCATCGCGCGAACCGGGCGGTCGAGGAAGCGGTTGGAGTGGCCAGCGGCTTCCGCAATCTCCTTGCGGCCCATGTTGGTGATCTGATCGACCTTGGCGCCGAACTCGGGGGAATTGGCGTCGAGCGCGGCCAGTTCCTCGACAAAAGCATCGACCTTTTCGTCGAGCTTGCTCTTCTTCTCATCTTCCAGCGGCACGAGGCCGGCAGCGCGTTCAGCCGTCACATTGGGCACCACCTCGGGTGGGGTGAGATTGAGCTTGTCCTGGGTCGTCGTCGCGCTGGTCGCCATCTGGGTCTCCTTGGGGTGTAATATTGCGATATAACACCGCCGGTTCAAGGCCGGTCTTCAGTATAGGGGTCATGGGGCGGAGAAGTAAGTCCCCGGAGGCCAGGACGTGGATTGCATTGCGCGGCCACGGCCCTCCCGAGGAGACGGAGTGATGGTAAATCAAATCTAAGCCATTTGAGGCTAGGCCCTGCCGCCTTGGAGAGAACATTGCAAAGGCGGCGGAAATGCACCACCATCATCGCTTCGAGAGGATGTCCCTTGGAAGGCGGGTGGACAGGCAGGCAGCCTGTCAGGCAGCGGGGGGCGCCATTATGGATGTTTATGATCTCGTCGTGATCGGCAGTGGGCCGGCCGGGCGCCGGGCAGCGGTGCAGGCCGCAAAGCTCGGTAAATCGGTGCTGGTGGTGGAAGGGCGCAAGCGTGTCGGCGGCGTGTCCGTGCACACCGGCACCATCCCGTCCAAGACCCTGCGGGAGACCGTGCTCAATCTGACGGGCTGGCGCGAGCGCGGCTTCTACGGCCGCTCCTACCGGGTGAAGAAGGACATTGGCGGCAACGATCTCGATCACCGGATCGACAAGACGCTGGAGCATGAGGTGGACGTGCTAGAGCACCAGTTCCAGCGCAATGGCGTGCGCACGCTGGAGGGGTTTGCTCGTTTTACCGATCCGCACACCTTGCTGGTCACCGCGCCAGACGAAAGCGAATTGCGGGTGCGTGGCGAGCGCATCCTGATTGCGGTTGGCACTGCGCCGTTCCGGCCGGATAATATCCCCTTCGACGACGACATCGTGCTGGACAGTGACGTGCTGATCGAGGCGCCGCGCGTGCCGCGCTCGCTGGTGGTCATAGGCGCGGGCGTCATCGGCATCGAATATGCGACCATCTTCTCTGCGCTGGATATAGCGGTGACGCTTATCGAGCCGCGCGAGACATTTTTGGACTTCATTGATCGCGAGATCATCGAGGAATTCATCCATCAGCTGCGCGACCGGGGCATGACCATCCGGCTGGGCGCCAAGGTCACCAACGTGGCGAAGGATGCGAGCGGAGCCGTCGTCACGACGCTGGAGGACGGGCGCGCGATCCGCTCCGAGATGATGCTGTTCGCGGCCGGCCGGGTGGGCGCGACGCATACGCTCGGGCTGGAGCATTGCGGACTGGCGGTGGACAATCGCGGCCGGCTGAAGGTGGATCCCAAGACCTTCCAGACCGAGGTGCCGCACATTTACGCGGCGGGCGACGTGATCGGCTTCCCCAGCCTTGCCTCGACCTCAATGGAGCAGGGGCGGATCGCGGCGTGCCATGCGTTCGATCTGCCGATGCCGCCGGCGCCGGCCTATTTCCCTTATGGCATCTACGCGGTGCCGGAGATTTCCACGGTCGGCATGAGCGAGCAGGACGTGAAGGCCAAGAAGATCCCCTATGAATGCGGAATCGCGCGCTTTCGCGAAACCTCGCGCGGGCACATCATGGGGCTGGATTCAGGGCTGATGAAGATGATCTTCTCGCTCAAGACACGGCGGCTGCTTGGCGTGCACATCATCGGCGAGGGCGCAACGGAGCTGATCCACATCGGGCAGGCTGTGCTGAATCTCAAAGGTACGATCGATTATTTTATCGAGAATACCTTCAACTATCCGACGCTGGCCGAGGCCTACAAGATCGCGGCGCTGGATGCATGGAACCGGATGCCCAGAGAGGGGTGAGAGTTCGGTGCCTCGCTTCGTCATTCTCGCGCACGCGGAAGCCAGTTGAGCGCTACCGCTCAGATCCCACGCCGCATCTGGATTCCCGCTTTCGCGGGAATGACGATTCGCGGGAATGACGAGTGGTGTGCAGCGTCTAATGTTGAGGCGTTCGCCTCTTAAAAACTCTCTTCGCCGTAGACCTTCGTGATGTCGCCGCCCCACGCGCCATTGTAGCGATCCAGCAGGCGTTCGGCGTGGGTGCGGCCGGTGGCGACGACTTCGTCCAGCGCGGAGAGGTAACCGCCTTCATTTTCGCCGATGCTGTTGAGGCGGGTGCGGGCGGTGAGGCCCGCGCGGGCGATGGCGAGGACGTCGGCGGCGATGTCCTGCAGGGTGCGGCCGCCGGGGACGGGCGCGCCAAGGGCGAGGCGGGGGACTTCGGTGCGGAGGGTTTCGCGCTCCTCCATCGTCCAGTCCTTGACCAGATCCCAGGCCGCGTCGAGCGCGCCATCGTCATAAAGCAGGCCGACCCACAGAGCGGGAAGGGCGCAGATGCGGTTCCACGGGCCGCCATCGGCGCCGCGCATTTCGAGGAAGCTCTTCATGCGCACTTCCGGGAAGGCGGTGGAGAGGTGATCCTCCCAGTCGCCCATGGTCGGGCGCTCGCCGGGGAGGGCGGGCAGCTTGCCTTCGAGGAAGTCGCGGAAGCTCTGGCCGGCGGCGTCGATATATTTGCCGTCGCGGAAGACGAAGTACATCGGCACGTCGAGCGCATAATCGGCATAGCGCTCGTAGCCAAAGCCATCCTCGAACACAAAGGGCAGCATGCCGGTGCGATGCGGATCGGTGTCCGACCAGATGTGGCTGCGATAGGAGAGGTAGCCGTTGGGCTTGCCCTCCGTGAACGGCGAATTGGCGAACAGGGCCGTCGCCAGTGGCTGGAGCGCGAGGCTGGTACGGAACATCTTCACCATGCGCGCTTCGCTGGAATAATCCAGATTGACCTGAATCGTGCAGGTGCGCAGCATCATGTCCAGGCCCATGCTGCCAACGCGCGGCATGTGCTGCAGCATGATGCCATAGCGGCCCTTGGGCATGATCGGCAGTTCAGCACGTGTCTTGTCCGGCCACATGCCAAGGCCGAGGAAGCCGAGGCCGAGCTTGTCGCCGACGGCCTTGACCTGTTCCAGATGCCGTCCGGTTTCGGCGCAGGTCTGGTGGAGATTGTCGAGCGGGGCGCCGGAGAGTTCGAGCTGGCCGGCTGGCTCAAGGCTGATCGTGCCATCGCTGCCCGAGAGCGCGATGACCTTGCCGCCTTCCTCGACCGGTTCCCAACCAAACGCGCGCAGGCCATCGAGCAGATCGCGAATGCCGCCGGGCTCATCATAAGAGGGCGCGCGGTGGTCTGCGAGGCGGTAGACGAACTTCTCGTGCTCGGTGCCGATTTTCCAGCGATCTGCAGGCTTTTCGCCATCCTGGAACAGGCTGATGAGCTGGCTGCGAGACTCGATGATCGGATCTTCGCCCGCCGTTTCCTTGCGTGTACTCATTGCCTGATCCGGTCCTCGCCCTGCATCGGCGCGCCCATAAGAGGTTTGCCGCGCCCGCGCAAATTCATTTCGATTCGAAACTTGTCCAGTCGCCGTTGAGCGCCATCCAGCAGGCCGTGGCGGCGATGGCGGCTGTCTCGGCGCGGAGGATTCGCGGGCCAAGGGAGATGGGGCGGGCTGCGGGATGCGCGCGGATGAGCGCGCGTTCCTTCTCGGTAAAGCCGCCTTCCGGCCCGATAAGCAGGGCGGCCGGGCCGCTGTTCGCCGCGAAGCTCGTGATCATCGGCTCGCCGCCCGTCTCGTCCGCGAAGAAAAGGGCGCGGTCAGCCGGCCAGTCGGCGAGCAGGGCGGGGAGGGTGGTGAGGTCGGCCAGTTCCGGCAGCGCGGTGCGGCCGCATTGCTCTGCGGCCTCCACCAGATGGGCATTCAACCGCTCGCCGTTGACCTTGTCGACGATGCTGCGCTCGGTGCGTACCGGGACGAGACGCGCGACGCCCAGTTCGCAGGCCTTTTCGGCGACCAGATCGATCCGGCCCTTCTTGATCGGTGCGACACAGAGCCAGAAGTCCGGCACGCTCTCTGGCGACCGCGTCTGCGCCGCGCAGCGCAGGACGAGATCGCGCTTGCGGACCTGCTCGGCCGTGGCGCTCCATTCGCCGGAATGGCCGTCGAAGAGAAGGACGGTGTCGCCCTCGCGGATGCGCATCACCGAAATCAGATAATGAGCGCTGTTGCCCTCGACCGGCACGGCAACCTGCTCGCCGAGCGCCGTCTCGACGAACAGGCGCGGCGCAGATTTGGGTGGCCAGGCAGGGGTGGCGGGCATCAATTCAGCGCGGAAAGACGATTGCTGGCAAGCTGCCGGGCGATATCGGCCGCTATGCGTGCGCTTTCATCATCGCCAACGCGCATCAACGCTGCACGGTGCGCTTCGAGTGCGGGCCTGCGCGCATCGGGAGAGAGAGCCGCGACCTCGACATAGATACGCACCGCTCGGACCCAAGGCGCGTCGATGGAGGGTACATCCTCGGAAACGCGCGCAAAGGGATAATCGATCAACTGGAGCCTTCCCTCGTACTTCTTGAGGAAGAGGACAAGCTTCATGTGGCGCGCGTACAGAAAACGTGAGCAGGAGCCGGCATAGGCATCCGGATTGGCTTCATCGAGGGTCATCGGGTCACTTGGTGTCGCTGTCCAATCCTCTCGTTCCAGAACTCCGGGGATCGCTACAGTCCCAGAAATCGCTTCCCCTTTGAGGAACACATCCGGGCGAACCAAAACGGTTGGGTCACCTTCCATTGGATCGCCCCGCTCGCTCTCCACGGTGCCGATGAGAATTGTGTCCGCCGTGGCAGCTAGCTCAAAATTGTTAGGGACTTCATAGGATGCGGCGACAGAGCAGCTCATGGCGGGTGATGCCAGGGGACACAACATCAGAACGATGAGACACAGAAACGCGCGCATCGAAAATCTCTGGCTGATCTCATCGCGCGCTTCAACCATCTTGTCTCCTGTGGCAGGAGCCGGGAGATGATATCTCCGCCGAACGAAGCTCTCCCTGACACGCAGGCCAAAGGCTTGTTAAGGCTTATGCCCCGTGCGGCACGGCCCTATGCGCTGCTGGCGCGGTTCGACCGGCCGATCGGCTGGTGGCTGCTGTTCTGGCCCGGCGCCTGGGCGATCGCGCTTGCCGGTGGGGTGCCCGAGCGCTGGACGATGCTGTTCTGGTTCCTGATCGGCAGCATCGCGATGCGGGGCGCTGGCTGTGTCTACAATGATATCGTAGACCGCGACCTCGACGCGAAGGTGGCGCGGACCGCCAATCGGCCCATCGCCAGCGGCGCTGTGTCGCTGAAGGCGGCTTGGGCGTGGTTGCTCATCCTGTGCTTCATCGGGTTGATCGTGCTGCTGCAATTGCGCTGGCAGGCGCAGGTCGTGGCGCTGGCGAGCCTTGCGCTGGTCGCGGCCTATCCGTTCATGAAGCGCATTACCTGGTGGCCGCAGGCTTGGCTCGGGCTGGTGTTCACCTGGGCCGCCCTAGTCGGCTGGGTCGAGATCAGCGGGGGCATGAACGCGGCGGGCCTGTTGCTCTATGGCGGCGCCTTCTTCTGGGTGATCGCCTATGACACCATCTATGCCCTGCAGGACAAGGAGGATGACGCGCTGGTCGGCATCCGCTCCAGCGCCTTGGCGATGGGTCGGCATGTGCGGGCAGGCGTGGGGCTTTGCTTTGTCCTGTCCCTGCTCCTGTGGGGCGGCGCGCTCTGGCAAGTCGTGCCGAGCTGGCTCTCCCTCATGGCCCTGGCGCCTCTGGCGGTGCAGTTCGGCTGGCAGGTCTGGACCTTGCGCGAGGATGGCAAGGACCCGCTCATCAAGTTTCGCTCCAACCGCTTCGCCGGTTTGCTGATGTTCGCCGCCTGCCTTGCGGTGGGCAGTGCTTGACGAACGCAGCGGGGGCGGGCAGGCGCAGGCAGCCTGACACCGCCGGGGAGCGCCAATGCTGCGTCGCATCTATGAATGGACTCTCGAGAAGGCCGGGCATCGCACCGCGCCGCGCTGGCTGTTCGGCATCAGCTTCATGGAAAGCAGTTTCTTCCCGATTCCGCCGGACGTGCTGCTGGGGCCGATGTGCCTTTCCAAGCCTCACAAGGCTTTTCAATACGCGTTGATCTGCACCGTGGCGTCCGTGCTGGGCGCATTGCTCGGTTATGTCATCGGCATGTTCCTGTTCGATACGATCGGGCGGGCGATCCTCGATTTTTATGGTCTGACGGCGGAGTTTCAGCACTTCGCGCAACGCTTTAACGAGCAAGGCTGGTTGATCGTGCTGCTCGCCGGCTTCACGCCGCTGCCTTTCAAGGTGATCACCATTGCGGCGGGCGCCACCGGGATGCCCCTTTATGTGCTGGTGATCGCGAGCATCATTTCGCGGGCCGCGCGGTTCTTTCTGGTCGCGGGTTTGCTGTGGAAGTTCGGAGAGCCGATGAAGGCCTTTATCGACCGGAACTTCGGGCTGATCACGGCGATTGTCGGCGCGTTGGGCGTCGGTGGGTTCGTGCTGGTCAAGTATCTGGTGTGATGGCGTGACAATGTCCCCCGCGCCTTACCGGATCGCTGCAGCCTTCGTCGCGCGCAGGCCGGGCGTGACGGCCCTGCTTGCCGGGCTGCTCTCCGCCACCGGTTTTGCGCCGCTGGGGCTGTGGCCGGTGACGCTCATCATGCTCGCGCTGCTGATGCAGCTGATCTGGGCGGCGCCGGACCGCAAGAGCGCAGGACGGATCGGCTATCTGTTCGGCCTCGGGCATTTCATGCTCGGGCTCAACTGGATTGCCCATGCCTTCACCTTTCAGGATTCGATGCCGGCTTGGCTGGGCTATCCAGCGGTTGGGCTGCTCTCGGTGTATCTGGCGGTTTATCCGGCGATGGCCGCCATGATCGGCTGGACGCTCGGGCGGGGCCGGCCGCAGGTCTTCGCCCTGTTCCTCGCCACGGCCTGGCTGCTGACCGAATATCTGCGCGCGAGCCTTTTCACCGGTTTCGCCTGGAATCCTTTGGGGGTGATCTGGCTGGGCACAGGCGTGGAGCAGACGGCCATCGCCATCGGCACTTATGGTCTTGGTCTGGTCGCCATGCTCGCAGCGGCGGCCTTGTGGTGGCTGGCGCACCGGCAATGGCGGCCGGCAGGTATCATGATCGTCGGCCTGGCGCTGGTGGCTGTGCTGGGGCTGCTGCGGGCGAGCTATATCGGCGCAAACGGCCAGTCTGGCGACCTTGCCAATATCCATGTCGTGCAGCCCAATATCAATCAGAACGAGAAGTACGACGCCAATCTTGAAATCTTGAACTTCCGCCGTTTGGCGGAGCTGACCATGCTGCGGTCCGGCAAGCCTGCGTTGATCTTCTGGCCGGAGGCAGCCGTACCAGCGGTGCTGGATATGGAACCACGCTGGCGCGGGCGGATCGCCTCGTTGCTGGGGATGGACGATCTGCTGATGCTCGGCGGCGACAAATATCATTTCCACGAGCAGGGCGGCGTGGTGGATACGCAGGTTCTGGAGGGCGCCAATAACAGCCTGTGGGTGCTGGACGCGCGCGGGGACCTGCATGGGCGCTATGACAAGGCGCACCTCGTTCCTTATGGGGAGTATCTCCCCATGCGGCCGGTGCTGGAGGCGATCGGCCTCTCGCGGCTCGTGCCGGGCAGCGTCGACTTTTGGCCCGGATCGGGGCCGCGCACGCTCGATCTGCCTGCGACTCCGGATGGCGGGCAGGCGCGCGGCAAGCTACGGATGGCGGTGCAGATCTGCTACGAGATCATCTTCTCCGGGCAGGTGGTCGACCGCGCTAATCGTCCCGATTTCCTGTTCAACCCGTCCAATGATGCGTGGTTCGGTAGCTGGGGCCCGCCGCAGCATCTGGCGCAGGCGCGGCTGCGGGCCATCGAGGAGGGGCTGTCCGTGATCCGCTCGACCCCCACCGGCATTTCGGCGCTGGTCGACCCAGCCGGGCGTGTCGTCCGGTCCATACCCTTCCAGCAGGCGGGTGCTTTTGAGGCCCCCCTGCCCGCGCCGCTCGCGCCCACCTTGTTTGCGCGGCTGGGTAACCTGCTGCCGGTCGGCCTGGTCGTGCTGCTGCTCGTCAGCGGCGTTGCTATCGCACGGCGCACTCGCTAAGGAGCGCGCAACATAAACATTTCTTTATATGAACTGCGGCCCCGAACTTCCGCCACGAGAGCCGCTAGAAGAAAGGTCACGATCTCCCATGCGTTCCAGCTATCTCTTCACGTCTGAATCCGTTTCCGAGGGGCACCCGGACAAGGTTTCCGACCAGATCAGCGATTCGATCGTCGACCTGTTCCTTTCCAAAGACCCCGAAGCGCGTATCGCCTGCGAGACGCTGACGACGACGCAGCTGGTGGTGCTGGCCGGCGAAATCCGCTGCAAGGGCGTGTACGAGAATGGCCAGTGGGCGCCGGGCGCGCTGGAGGAAATCGAACGCACGGTCCGCCAGACGGTCAAGGACATTGGCTATGAGCAGGAGGGCTTCCACTGGGAGACGCTGCGCTTCGAGAATAATCTCCACGGCCAGAGCGAACATATCGCGCAGGGCGTGGATGCGAGCGGCAACAAGGATGAAGGCGCCGGCGACCAGGGCATCATGTTCGGCTATGCCTGCAACGAGACCCCCGACCTGATGCCGGCGACGCTGGATTACAGCCACAAGATCCTTGAGCGCATGGCCGCCGACCGCCACTCGGGTGCGGCGCCCTTCCTGGAGCCGGACACCAAGAGCCAGGTCACATTGCGCTTCGAGAACGGCAAGCCGGTCGCCTGCACCGCTATCGTCGTCTCCACCCAGCATGCCAAGGGCTATGATGCCGGCGAAAAGGAAGCCGAGCTCAAGACCTATGTAAAGAAGGTGGTCGCCGACGTGTTGCCCGCCGCGCTGCTGAGCGACGAGACCGAGTATCACATCAACCCGACCGGCAGCTTCGAGATCGGCGGGCCGGACGGCGACGCAGGCCTGACCGGCCGCAAGATCATCGTGGACACTTATGGTGGCGCGGCTCCGCATGGCGGCGGCGCGTTCTCCGGCAAGGACCCGACCAAGGTGGACCGTTCGGCGGCCTACATCACGCGTTATCTCGCCAAGAACATCGTGGCGGCGGGCTTGGCCAGCAAGTGCACGATCCAGCTGGCTTATGCCATTGGCGTGTCCAAGCCTCTCTCGCTCTATGTCGATACGCACGGCACCGGCACGGTGGGCGACGACAAGATCGAGGCGGCGATCGGCAAGATCGAGAAGCTGGGCGGCCTGACTCCGCGCGGCATCCGCACGCATCTGGGGCTTAACAAGCCGATCTATCGCAAGACCGCAGCTTACGGCCATTTCGGCCGCAAGGCGGAAGGCGACTTCTTCCCCTGGGAAAAGACCGATCTGGTCGAGGACCTCAAGGCCGCGCTGGGCTGAGCCGAAGCGCTCCTTTGCGTTCCAAGAGATAGGGAACGGCGCGAGGCTTGCTTCGCGCCGTTTTTCGTAGGTGCTGCGCGGGCGGATGAAAGCAGGCACCGCGCGCGCCGTCCCCCGTTTCCTCCAGCGACAAAATGATCTAGGCGCACGCGCATGACTGCGCACAAATCAGGCGATCCCACCACGCTCAACCGGCTCTATGGCCGCCAATCCGGCCATAAGCTGCGGCAGGGGCAGCAGGCCCTTGTCGATGAGCTGCTGCCGGCAATCAGCGTGCCCGAGGAGGGCGAGATCACCGCCGAGCGCTTGTTCGGCCCGACCGCCTTTGGCGAGCGGCCGCTGCATTTCGAGATCGGCTTCGGCAGCGGCGAGCATCTGGCCTACCGCGCCGATATGCTGCCGGACCATGGCTTCATCGGCTGCGAGCCTTTCCTTAATGGCGTGGTCGGCGCCTTGGGGCATGTGCGGGACCAGCATCTGGGCAATGTCCGGCTGCATATGGGCAATGCCCTCGAAGTGCTGGCGCGCATCCCCGATGGGGCGCTCAGCTTTGTGTATCTGCTCCACCCGGACCCATGGCCAAAGGCGCGCCATGCCAAGCGGCGGATGATGAACAAGGGGCCGGTCGACATGATCGCCGCCAAGCTGAAACCGGGCGGCGAGTTCCGGTTCGGGACCGATCATCCGATCTACCTGCGCTGGGCGCTGATGGTGATGCGGGACCGCGAGGACTTCGACTGGCTGTGCGATAGCCCGCGCGATTTTCTCAACCGTCCGGGCGGCTGGCCCGAAACCCGCTATGAGGCCAAGGCTCGCAGGCAAGGGCATGAGGTCTGGTACTTCCGGTATCGCCGGAAGTAAAAATAACCATTTAGGTTATTTATTGTTGACATCGTGACGCTCTCTGGTTAGAAGAAGGCATCATCGCAATTCGAATCGCTTGGACGGGCCGCTCATATAGAGCCGGCCTGCTCGTCCCGTGGCGCATTGCGAAGGCTTCTCTCAACAGGATGGTGTTCATGACGCAACGCTCGATCGGTGCGCCGCGGCCGCGCATGTCGCGTCCCCGGCGCCCGCGCTGGACGATCCAGCGCCGCCGCCAGTTTCTTGCCGTGCTCGCCGAGACATCCAATGTCAGTGCAGCGGCACAGGCGGCCTCAATGCACCGATGCACCGCCTATGCGCTCAAGGGGCGTGACCCGGACTTCGCACGAGCCTGGAAGGAGGCTCTGGAGCAGGGTTATTCCGACCTCGAATTGCATCTTATGCGCCAATCGATCGGCGGGACGATGCGAACCGAAACGGTTATCGATGGCGAAACCAAGGCAGTCAAGCAGGTGCGGACCATCCACAGCTATCCGCTGACGGTGGCCGTGCGATTGCTGACAGCCCATCGGCAGGAGGTGGAATCCTGGCGGCGCGAAACCGAAGCGGCAAGTGGCGCTGGCGATGACCCGGGAGATGTGGACGCGCTGGATGCCGAACTGGAGGCCATTTGCGAGCGGTTCCTCGCGGAGGACGATATAGAGGAGAATGCCGGGGAGGCGGCAGGTGAATGACGATAGGCTGTCGATGATCGATCGCCTGGCCAGGCTGGCGCCCACGCGGCGGCACCAGTTCTTGCGGAACCTGTCAATCGCCCAGCGGCGGCGGTTGATGCAGGCTTGGCGCTTTCGGGCGCGACCTGCGCAATTGCCGCCCCAGGGCGACTGGTTTACCTGGATGATCATGGCGGGGCGGGGCTTTGGCAAGACGAGAGCCGGCGCCGAATGGGTGCGGATGGTGGCCGAGGGCGACCCCACCGCGCGCATCGCTTTGGTCGGGGCGAGCCTGCATGAAGCGCGAGCTGTGATGGTGGAAGGTGAGAGCGGGCTGCTTGCCATCGCGACGCAGGGCATTGAACCGAAATGGTTTCCTGCCAAGCGCCAGTTGCGCTGGCCGGGTGGGGCGTGCGCCATGCTCTACGGCGCTGCGGACCCGGAAACGTTGCGCGGACCGCAGCACAGCCATGCCTGGGCGGACGAGATCGGGAAGTGGCCGCGCGGAGAAGCGGCGTGGGACAATCTGGCGATGGGGCTGCGTCTGGGCAATCGACCGACCATCGTCGCGACCACCACGCCGCGCGCCGTGCCACTGGTCCGACGCCTAGCTGCCGATCCGCGCGTGGTGGTGACGCGGGGCAGCACGCAGGACAATCGAGGTGCGCTTCCGCAGAGCTTCCTCGCGGAGATGGAGCGCAATTTCGGAGGCACGCGGCTGGGGCGACAGGAGCTGGATGGCGAATTGTTGCTCGATCATGAAGGCGCGCTGTGGACGCGGGCGCTCATTGAGACGTGCCGTTTAACGGGCCCCGTGCTGGAGCGTGGGAATCTGGTGCGGGTCGCGGTCGGCGTTGATCCGCCAGCCAGTGCGGAGGGCGACGCTTGCGGCATCATTGTCGCAGGAATCGATCACGCCGGCACGGCAATCGTGCTGGAGGATGCGAGCGTCGAGCGGGCGAGCCCGCAACGCTGGGCACAGGCTGTAGCGCACGCCGCGGAGCGCTGGGCGGCAGATCGCATCGTGGCGGAAGCGAACAACGGCGGCGAGATGGTGCGTACCGTGCTGCGCGGGGCCGACATGGCCCTGCCGGTCCGTCTGGTTCATGCGGCGCAGGGCAAAGTGGCGCGAGCCGAGCCGATTGCCGCCGCCTATGAGGCCGGTCGGGTCCGCCATGCCCGACCCTTTGCGATGCTTGAGGACCAGTTGTGCGGCTTGTTGATCAATGGACGTTACGAGGGGCCGGGACGATCGCCTGACCGTGCGGATGCCCTCGTCTGGTGCCTGACCGAACTGCTTTTGAAGACCAATCCGCAGGCGCGGGTGCGATCACTCTAGCTTGTCGCTTCACCCCGTTTCGGGAACGATACGGAAGTGCTTGCTATTGGTTGCAAGCAGGCACAGCATGATCGTCCCATGAAGCTGTCCCCAGGAGCTTCCACGGGTGAACGACATTTTGGAGAAGATTGCCGAGGCATCCAGCCTCCCGCTGCTGTGGCGCGGGATGACGCGCTATTATGCGCGCAACGGCTTCGGCGCGGTCAGCTATTATTGGGTGAAAATCGGCACCAACATGCCGGCGACCCTGCCGCTGCAACATGGCTTCTCCAAAAAGGAGGTGGCGCTCTATTGCTCGTTCGATTTCCAGCGGCTGGATATCGTGCCGCGCGCGGCGCTGGCAGCAGGCGTACCCATTCGGTGGCATGAGGTGTGGGGCAATACCGAACTCACGGTAGAGGAGCGCCAGTTTCTGGAGGCCATGCGGCAGATCGATTTCACCGATGGGTTCTCCTTGCCCTGCTATGGCCCCGGCAATCGCAATGGCGTCGTCGGCCTGGGGAGGATCGCGCCGGGTGCGGACCTGAGCGAAGAGCGCATGACCCAGCTGCATTTTGCGGCGCAAGCGGCGCATTTGCGGATCTGCGGCCTTTTTGCGGAGGAAACGGGGCGGGAACGGCAACTCTCGGCGCGGGAAAAGGAGATCCTGCACTGGGTGGCGCGGGGTAAAAGCAACACGGTGATTGCCGACATCCTCCAGATATCGCCGGGAACGGTCGATACCTATATGCGGCGGATTTACGAGAAACTGGAGGTGTCTGACCGGACGTCTGCCGCCGTCAAAGGTGTGGGGTCGGGCTTGATCGCCGCCTGATCCATTCCCGCGCGATCGGGGGCGTTGCCGCGCATCGGCCGTCGCGACCGATAAGTGAATCTTGCAGCCGCCAGCCCCGACGCTGGCGGCTTTTTTCGTGCGCAAGCGAGGAGACGATCAGGTGAAATGGTTTGGACGAAAAGCCGCGTCGACACCGACGCGGCCGCCGCTGGCGCGCGCCTGGCTGGGGCTTGGCTGGGCAGGAGCGGGCGACTGGCCGCAAAGCTATGAGGCGCAGCTCAAGGCGTCAGTGATTGCCAACCCGGTAGCGCAGCGTGCGGTGCGGCTGGTGGCGGAGGCGGCGGGAAGCGCGGCGTTGCACGCGGTGGCTGCCAAGGAGGGGGATGCGCAAGCGGCTCTGGCGCTCGTGCAGCGGCGCGTGGCGGGGCAAAGTCTCATCGAGACGCTCGCCGCGCATGTGCTGCTGCATGGCAATGGTTACGCACAGATTGGCCATGGCGCCGATGGTCTGCCCGCGACCCTCTATGCCCTGCGCCCCGAACGGGTGACAATCGAGCAAGATCGCGCCGGCTGGCCGGTGGGCTATCGCTACCGGGCGGGCGAAAGCGAGATGCGCTATGCCAGCGAGGATGCGGCAGGGCGGACTGCGGTCATCCACGTCAAAGCGATCAACCCGGCAGACGATCATTATGGGCTAGGCTGCCTGGGCGCTGCAGCGGGTGCGGTGGCGATTCACAATGCGGCGACGCAGTGGAACAAGGCGCTGCTCGATAATGCAGCGCGGCCATCCGGCGCGCTCATTTATGCGCCGGGCGATGGCAGCGTGCTCGCGCCCGAGCAGTTCGCCCGGCTGAAGGCCGAACTGGAAGGTGCGTTTCAGGGTGCGGACAATGCGGGGCGGCCTATGCTGCTGGAGGGCGGGCTGAATTGGCAGTCGATGAGCCTTTCCCCGCACGACATGGATTTCGTGGCGCTGAAGGCAGCGGCGGCGCGGGACATCGCGCTCGCCTTCGGTGTGCCTCCCGTGCTGATTGGGATGCCGGGGGACAGCACCTACTCGAATTATCGGGAGGCCAATAAGGCGCTGTGGCGGCAAAGCGTCCTGCCGCTGCTGGCCAAACTGCTTGGCGCGCTCGGGCAGGGGCTGCGCGACTTCTGGCCCGAACTGGTGCTGGAGGTCGATCTCAACCGCTTGCCCGCGCTCGCCGAGGACAGGATGCTGCTGTGGGACCGGATCGAGAGGGCCGATTTCCTTTCGACCGAGGAAAAGCGCGCGATGCTGGGGCTGGACGCCACGCGCGCATGAGCGCCGGCACCGTGCGGTTCGCCGGCTATGCGGCGATCTTCGACAAGATTGATCAGGGCGGCGATGTCATCGCGCCGGGCGCCTTCTCGGCCAGCCTCGCGCGCCGTGCGGTGACAGCGCTGCCGCTGCTCTGGCAGCATCGGGCGGGCGCGGTGATCGGCCGGATCGATCATGTCGCGGAGGACTCACGCGGGTTGCGGGTGATCGGCACGATTAGTGCGTCCGGCGCGACCGCCGAACAGGCGAAGGCGCTGCTGCGCGATCGCCGGATCGAGGGATTGTCCTTCGGCTATCGCGTGGCGGCGGCGGAGGGCCATCAACCCCGCCGGCTGGATGCGCTCGATCTGGTCGAGGTGAGCCTGGTGACTCACCCGATGCAGCCGCTGGCGCGGGTTCACGCAGTGGAGGCTGGCTGACAGCGCGCACCGACTTTCTAGATGTTCAAGGGGCCGACTGCGGCCCCATTTTTGTTTTTGACGGCAGGAGAATGACGCAATGCAGGACGTGGAAACCAAGAGCCTTGAGGAGAGCTTCGACGCGATCCTGCAGGCAGACCGGCTGACGGGCATGGAGGCCCGGATGGATGCCTTTGACGAGGCGCTGCGCAAGCAGGCCGAGCGGGCGGTGGCGCTGGCCGGTCGGCCGCCGCTGGACGGCGCCAAGGGCAGCGATGTCGACCCGGCGCGCGCGGCCTTCACCGACCGCTATCTGCGGCGCGGCATCGAGGCCGGTGTGGAGCTGAAGAGCTTCTCGGGCGCGAGCGGCGGCAGCGGTGGCTATGCGGTGCCGCGCGAGATCGACCAGATGATCGACGCGGCGCTCAAATCAATCTCCCCGATCCGTGCGGTGGCCAATGTGGTGCGCACGGGGTCGGCGGGATATCGCAAGCTTGTGACGACCGGCGGTGTCGTATCCGGCTGGGCGGCCGAGACGGCAGCGCGGCCCGAGACGGCGACCCCCACCTTCCAAGAAATCGCGCCGCCCTCGGGTGATCTTTACGCCAATCCGTCGGCCAGCCAGGCGATGCTGGACGATGCCCAGTTCGATGTGGAGAGCTGGCTCGCCGAGGAAATCGCCCGCGAATTTGGCCGGGCCGAGGGCGCGGCATTCATCAATGGCGACGGGACCAGCAAGCCCAAGGGCTTCCTGACGTATGCCACCACCAATCAGGCGGACAGCGTTCGTCCATTCGGGTCGCTGCAATATGTCGCATCCGGGGCAGCGGGCGGCTTCCCGGCCAGCAATCCGCAGGATCGGCTGATCGACCTCGTCCAGTCGCTACGGGCGCCCTATCGGCAGGGTGCGGTATTCGTGATGAATGCCGCGACGCTGGCGACGATCCGCAAGTTCAAGACCAGTGACGGCGCGTTCCTCTGGCAGCCGAGCCTGATTGCGGGTCAGCCTGCGACGCTGCTCGGCTATCCGGTGATCGAGGCCGAGGACATGCCCGACATCGCCGCCAACAGCCTTTCCATCGCCTTCGGCAACTTCGCCAATGGCTATGTGATCGCCGAGCGCAGCGAGACGAGCATTCTGCGCGATCCCTTCACCAACAAGCCGTTCGTCCACTTCTACGCAGTGAAGCGGATCGGCGGCGCGGTCGCCAACAGCGAGGCCATCAAGCTCATGAAGTTCGCCGCCTCCTGAGGAGGCCCTGATCGGCGAACCGATGAGGGGCGCCATGCCGGTCTCTCCCCGCCGGCATGGCGCCTTTTTCTCATGCTTGAAGGACGGCTGCGATCATGACCGTGACAATCGAGAAGGGTGGGCCGCTCGCGGTGCCGCTCGAAGACCTGAAGCAGTATCTGGGCATCAGCCTTAGCGACGATGATGCTGCGCTCACCGATCTGCTGTGCGCGGCGAGCGAGGCGGCCGAGCAATATCTCGGCCAGATGCTGATCGAGAGAGCTGTGACCGAAGTGCGCGGCGCCAGCGGCGCATGGGGTCGGCTGACGATGGCGCCGGTCAGCGCGATCAGCAGCATTGAAGGACTGCCGGCGGATGGCGCGGCGTTCGTCCTGCCGGTTACGGCCTATGCCATCGATATCGATGGGCAGGGGGCGGGATGGGTGCGGATCCTCAATCCGGGATCGGCCGGGCGGGTTCGCTTGACCTATCGTGCTGGCCTTGCCCTTGCCACGGACAATGTGCCCGATGCGCTTCAGCACGCCGTCGTTCGGCTGGCGGGCGAGTGGTATGCGCGACGCGACGGGCTGGAGGGAGACCTGCCGGCTTCCGTTGTCTCCCTGTTGCGACCCTGGCGTCGGGTGCACCTCGCATGAGCGGCGAGACGGCAGTGAGGGGGGTGGTGATCGCCGCACTCCGCAACGATGCGGACCTGATGGCCCTGGTCAACCTCGTGAGCAATGGCGGGCCGATCAAGGCAAGCCCGCCCTGGCTTCTGGTCGGCGAGATGATGTCGACCGCCTGGGGCGCGCGGGATGTGACGGGTCTGGCGCTCCGCTTGCCCATCCAGCTGGTCGTTCGTGGCGATGATCTGGCGCGGGTGACCGCCGTGCTGGCGCGTGTGGACGCCGTGCTCGCGGGGGTCGATGGCGATCTGGGCGACTGGCGGATCACCAGCCTGCGCTTCGAGCGATCACGCATTTTGCGCAGCCGCACCGAGTGGCGAGCGAGCGCCGACTATGCCGTGCGGGCGGCGCGACTGAATTGAAGACCGCATCTCGACTTCGCTCGGTGCGAGCGGGGATGCGGATACAGAAAGGATCAAGGCGATGGCAGTGGAGAAGGGCAGCGCGTTTCTGCTCAAGATCGGCAATGGCAGCACGCCGGTAAGCTATGCGACGGTGGCGGGGCTGCGGGCCACGCAGCTTTCCGTCAATGGTGAGGCGGTGAATGTCACCTCCAAGGATTCCGGCGGCTGGCGCGACCTTCTGCCTGGCGCGGGGGTGCGCTCCGTGAGCGTGTCAGGCTCCGGGATCTTTACCGGATCGGCGGCGGAAACCCGGCTGCGCAATCATGCGCTGGCGGGCGCCATCGACGATTATGAACTGAGCTTTGAGAGCGGCGAGAAGCTGCGTGGGCGGTTTCTGGTTACGCGGCTGGACTATGCCGGCGATTATAATGGCGAACGCACCTATACGCTCGCGCTGGAGAGCTCCGGTGCCGTGAGCGCGCTGTGAGCGGGGCGGTCCCGAATGAGGCGCGGGGGGAAGCCGCGCTGATGGTCGGCGAGCACTGCCTGACGGTGCGCCCGACCTTTGCGGCGTTGGTCGCTGCCGAGCGTGAGACCGGGCCGTTGATTGCGCTGGTCGAGCGCGCGGCGGACGGGCGGCTCGGCCTCGCCGAGATGGAAGCTCTGTTGTGGCACTGCCTTGCGGATCGACCCGAGGCAATGGCCCGGGCCGATCTGGGCGACGCGCTGATCGCGCAAGGCGTGGGCGTGGCCTTGCCGGCGCTCCGGGCAATCATGCGGCAGGTCGTGGCTGGCGGGGCATGACGTCGGCCTGCTTTGCGGAGGTCGCTCGGACGTTGGCCGGGCAGGCCGGGCTGTTGCTCGGCTGGCGCCCCGACGAGTTCTGGCGCGCGACGCCGGCCGAGCTGGCCGACGCCCTGGCGGTGTTGCGCGATCTGGCCGGGCCTCAGGTCGCGCCGTTCGACCGATCTGCACTGGCCAAGATGATGGAAAGGCATCCCGATGGATGAGGATATGCAAAGCCTGTTCGCGCCGATGGGCAGCGACATGGCCCGCTTGCGCGAAGATGCGAGCGGTCTGCGCGACGAGCTAGATTTACTGAGCACAGGCGCGGAACGAGCGAGCCGCGCCATCGAGGCGGGGCTGCTGCGTGCTGTGCGGACGGGGCGGATCGGCTTTGAAGATCTCGGCAAGATCGCGCTGTCCGTCATGGACCAGATCGCCCGTTCGGCGGTTCGTAACGGCTTGGAGGCGATCCTCGGCGGCGGAGGCTCTTCCGGGCTTTTGGGGTTGGGAACGAGCCTCCTCACCGGTGCGCTTGGGTTGCCCGGCCGGGCAACGGGCGGCCCGGTGGCGCCGGGGCGGGCCTATCTCGTCGGCGAGCGCGGGCCGGAAGTGTTCGTCCCGACGAACAGCGGCCAGATTGTGCCCGGCGTCGGTGGCCAGGGCGGACGAGACGTGCGCGTGTCGATCACCGTCAATGGCAGCGGGCAGGACGCGCCGCGGGCGCTGGCGCGCAGTGCGCGTCAGGTGGCGCGGGCGGTGCGTGGGGCGCTCGGGGATTAGGCCTTTTTCGCGTCCATGACTGTGTCTCGACTTGAGCCGAGAGGCTGAAGTTTACCCTGAGCGCCCGCCTGCGGGCGGTCGAAGGGCTCGACACAAACGGGCGGGGGCGGGTGGGATCGCCCGCCGAAATGGCTGCTCTCGATATCAACAAAGGATAACCCCGATGGCCTACTGGCTGGCGACCGAGAGGCGCAATCAGGAGAGCGGCGTGGTCAAGCGCTTCTCGCCACCTTTCTGGACCGTCAATTTCCCACGGCCGATGACGGCCTCCGTCGTGACGGTCGGGGATGATGGATTGCGCGTCGATGCGGTGTTCCATGGCTCGGGCGACCTTGCCGGGCTGATCTGGGAATCGGCTGATGTATGGGACCATCCGCTGCTCCGTTATGAGACGCGACGGGATTATCGTGGCTGCACCTTGCGGTTCCGCTGGCGGAGTGGTGGGGTCAAGCCGCTCGATGCCATTCAGGGCCCGACCTTGACGCTTGAGGGGCGGGACGCGGCCGGCAATGCGCGGGCCTGGTATGTGCGGCTCTGGAACTATGCGGAAGGCAGTCCGGAGGACGCGGTCGTCACCCTCGACTTCGACGCGTTGGTCGGTGGCTTTGCCTTGCCGGCCGATGCGGACCCGGTGGATGCGCGGGATATCGACCGCCTGTTCATCTCCATCGTCCAGACCGATTATGATGAGGGAGAGACGACCTTTCCTGACGCCCGCGAAGGCCGGGTGGAGGTCAGCGAGATGGTTTGCGAGGGGGCAGGATCGGTCATCGCCATGGGCGATCCGATGCTGCCGGAGCATGGGCTGTCGATCGCCAGCGGCTATGATGATGCGTACAATCAGACGCCTGAGCGCTTGCTGCGGCAGGTGCTGGCGCTGGGCTATCGCGGCGCGATCAATCATTATGTCGGGATGAGCCACTATATGCGGCTCGCCCCTGATGGCAGCGATTTTCGCGTGACGCTGGCGGGCGGTGCGCTGGCGACGCCATGCCGGCGCTGGCACGAGGACTTCGCGGCGCGCTGCAAGGCGCTGGGGTTCGGGCTGATCCTGTCGCTCTCTTACGAGCTGTTCGATGCCTATTGCCCAGCTGAGTGGAAGCAGCAGGCGTGGGACGGAGAGCTCGCGCTGACCGGGTGGACGCCGCCCTCCGCCCTGCTTTCGCCAGCCAATGCCGCGGCTAACGACTATTTGCGTGCGGTGGCGCGGGCCTTTGCGGGCATCGCGCGGGATGCCGGGCTAGCGGTGCGTTTCCAGATCGGCGAGCCCTGGTGGTGGGTGATGTCGGATGGGCGACCCTGCCTGTACGACGATGCCACCCGCGCTGCGTTCGGGAGTGCCGCCGTGGAAATTCCGACGGTTCGCGATACGCTCGACAGCGGGCAGATGGCTTTGTTGGATGCGGCTGGCGCGCTGCTGGCCACTTCGACGGCGGGCGTGGCGGATGTCGTGCGCGCGGAGACGCCGGGCGCCGAGCTTCTTCTGCTTGTCTATCTGCCGAGCGTGCTGGACCCTGAGGCGCCGGAGCTCAAACGCGCGAACGTGCCGACAGGCTGGGCCGCGCCGGCTTTCGACCGGTTGCAGATCGAAGATTATGACTGGGTGACCGAGGGCCGAACCGCCCGCTCAGCCGCAGGGCGCGCCGCGATGGACGCGCGCCTGGGTTACCCGCCAGAGGAGCAGCATTATTTCGCCGGATTTTTGCCGGCTGGCTCCACCGATGAGTCAACGCAGACCGGTTGGGACCGCATTGCCGCAGCGGCAGATGCTGCGCGGGCGCGCGGCCATGCCGCCACCTTCATCTGGGCGCTGCCCCAGGTCGCGCGGGACGGCTTTACCTATTTCCAGCTTTCAGGAGATGCGGACGTGCAGCATTTCGACGACCTCGCCTTTCCGCTCGACATCGGCAATCGCGCGCAGGTGGCGCCGGCTTTCTCGACGCGGATCGTGGAGAGCGTGTCCGGCCACGAGCAGCGCAGCACGCAATGGGCTGACGCGAGGCTGCAGTTCGATGCGGGGCCGGGCGTGCGATCTGAGGCGGATATCGCGACGCTCATCGCCTTTTTTCGGGCTCGACGCGGTGCAGCTCGGGGGTTTCGGTTCCGCGATCCGTTCGATCATGCGTCCGGCCCGTTCGGCGTTGCGCCGGGGCCGTTTGATCAGTGGATCGGAACGGGCGATGGCGTGACGACCAGCTTCCAGTTGCGCAAGAATTACGGGGTGGATGATCCCCAGCAACGACGGATCACGCGGCCCGTCGCAGGGAGCATCAGGGTTGCGGTGGATGGGCTCGAGCGGTTTGCCGGCTGGTCTCATCCGGGCATGGGGGAGATCGCGTTCGATGACCCGCCGCCCGAGGGCGCGGTGGTGACGGCGGGCTTTGTCTTCGACGTGCCCGTGCGCTTTGCCGAAGACCGGCTGGATATCGACCGAGAGACGTTTGCGGCGGGCATTGTCCCGTCCGTCCCCCTGATGGAGGTGCGTGAGTGAGCGCTGCGGCGATCCTGAGCAAGCCGCTTTGCGCGCTCGCTTTTTGCTGGCGGTTGGAGCGGCGGGATGGCGTGACCATCGGCCTGACCAGCCATGACCGGGGCCTGCAGGCGCACGGCCTGCGTTATGCGGCAGCACCCGGGATCACACCGAGCGCCATCGTGCAGGGTGGCAACGACCCGGACCTGACGGACTTGCAGGGCGCCATCAGCAGCGCGGCCATCAGTGAGGTCGATCTTGATGCCGGGCGCTGGGACGGTGCGACACTGCTCCTGCATCTCACCGAATGGACCGAACCCGGGGTGCTCTGGCTGGAACTTGCGCGCGGCGAACTGGGAAGCATCGAGCGGCGCGGCGGCGCTTATTCGGTGAGCCTGCGATCTACGCTTGCGGCGGCGCTCGAGCGCCCGGTCGCGCCGGTGACCAGCGCCACCTGCCGGGCGACGCTGGGGGATGCGGATTGCCGGATCGATTTGCGGCGGCATCAGCAGATCGTCGCGGTTGATGCCGTGGCGGATGACCGCGTTGCGTGCGGTGGCCTGCTGGCTGGGGTGTATCCCTTCGGCTCGTTGCGCTGGCTGGAGGGGCCCAATTGCGGCCTCCTGCAGACCATTGTCGATCAGGAGGCGGGGGGCGTTTTATTGGCGGAACCGCCGGTGTTTCCGGTGGCAGCAGGCACGCGCGCGCAGTTGACGCAGGGGTGCGACAAGCGCCTCGCGACTTGTGCGGGGCGGTTCGGCAATGCCGTCAATTTCCGCGGGGAGCCGCATCTGCCCGGCATGGATCTGCTGACGCGCTATCCCGGGAGCTGAGTGATGGACGTTGGCGAACGAATGGCGGCCGAGGCCTTGGCTTTGGTCGGCGTGCCCTTTCGGTTGCACGGGCGCAGCATGGAAACGGGGGTGGATTGTGTCGGCCTGGTTGCGCTTGCGGCGCGGCGGGCCGGAGTCCGCGTTCCCACGCTCCCGACCTATAAGCTGAGGGGAATGGGGCAGGCGAGGGCGGTGCGGAACCTCGCGGCATGCGGCCTCTCACCGGCGCCGGAGATGGGCGAGGGCGCCGTGCTGCTGGTCGATAGCGGTCCGATGCAGTTGCATCTGATGATCGTGACGCGGGGCGGCCATGTCCATGCTCATGCCGGACTGGGCAAGGTGGTGCTGATGCCGGGGCCATCGCCCTGGCCGGTGCTGGGCGCGTGGCAATTTCAGGAGTAGCGCATGGCGACATTGGTTCTCACCGCCGTGGGCAGTGCCCTTGGCGGAACGTTCGGCGCTGTGGGCGCGGCGATTGGCGGCGCGGTCGGCGCGCTCGCCGGACGGTCTGTCGATGCCCTGATTTTTCGACCCGGCGGGCGGACGGGGCCCCGGCTGAGCGACCTTCAGGTTCAGACATCCCGCTACGGCGCGGCGATCCCGCGCATCCACGGAACGATCCGTGTCGCGGGCACGGTGATCTGGGCCACGGACCTTCAGGAAAGCACATCGACAAGCGGTGGAGGCAAGGGCAGCCCAAGCGTCACGACCTACAGCTATTCCGCGAGCCTGGCTGTTGCGCTTTCCTCACGGCCTATTCTCGGCATCGGACGCATCTGGGCGGACGGCAATCTGCTTCGTGGCGCGGTCGGGGATTTCAAATCGCCGCTCACGGCATTTCGGCTGTATCTGGGCGGGCCGGACCAGATGGTGGACCCGCTGGTGGCGTCCGCAGTGGGCGTGGCGCAATGCCCTGCTTATCGCGGCTGCGCTTATGTCGTGTTCGAAGGGCTTCAGCTGGCGGACTTCGGCAACCGGATTCCCTCGCTGACGTTCGAAGTGATCGCTGATGCCGAACCAGCGGCCCTGCCGGCGATTGCCTCCGACCTTGCCGGGCGCACCGTCAGTCATGCCGGAGACGGCGATCCAGCCCGCCTGCTGGGCTTCGCGGCGGAAGGGACAGTGGAGGAAGCGATGCGCGACATCGTCTCGCTGCACGACGTGCGATGGACAGAGCGCGAGGGGGCGCTTGCGTTGAACAGCGGGAGGCCGACGGACGATGTCATCGATCCGGCAGCCGCCGTGCGCAGCATAGACGGCGAGAAGCAAGCCGAGCCTCAGCATGTCCGCACACCGATCGAGACGGTGGCTGCCCAGCTGGCGATCCGTCACCATGACCCGGCCCGCGACTATCAGCTTGGCCTGCAGACCGCGTTGCGGGCCGGGCCGGGGATGCGCAGTGAGGAAATCGACCTGCCCGCGGCGATGGGGGCGGATGATGCGCGGCGCCTGGCCGACCGGAAGCTGCGCAATGCGTTGCGACGGCGCCGAAGCGTCAATATCGGCGCTGGTTGGAGCGCGCTGGACCTCGGTCCGGGCGATCTTGTAACCGTTGCGGGCGAACCGGGACAGTGGCTCGTCGAGACGACGGAATGGGATGACATGGCCGTCAGGCTCAGTCTGCAGGCTTTTGAGAGCGGCACGCGGGCCATCGCAGGTGCAGGGGCCTCTGGGGAGCCGGTCCGCCAGCCGGATCTCGTTCAGGGGCCGACCAGTCTGGCGATTGTGGAGTTGCCGGGTGACGGGACTACGATCTCCACGAGCCCCGTGATTGCGGCAGCGGCGTGCGGTACAAATGCCGGATGGCGGCGCGCAGCCCTCTTTCGCTATGATCCGGTCCTGGAGATTGCCGAGCCCATTGGCAGCACAGCGCCGCGCGCCGTGATGGGCCGCACTGGTGGCGCGCTGCCTCCGGGCGCGCCGTGGCGGATCGACCTTTCCAGCAGCGTTGAGATCATTCTCAACGATCCCGGCGATGTGTTGACCGGGGTGGGGGACGATCTTCTGCTCGGCGGCGCGAACATCTGCCAGATTGGAGAGGAACTGCTGCAATTTGGTCAGGCGGACGCGCTCGGGCCGGGGCATTATCGTCTGTCACGGCTCGTTCGCGGGCGCATGGGCACCGAATGGGCCATGGCTGGGCACGACGCGGGCGAACGGTTCGTGCTGCTCGACCGCGAGCGGCTGGCGCCGATCTCGGTCGAGCAAAGCGCGGTTGGAACGACGCTGACTCTGAGGGCAATCGGCAGCGGGGACAGTACGCCCGCGCAGGACAGCCTTTTGATCGACGGCCGCGCATTGATGCCTCTTTCGCCGGTGCACGGGCGGCACACGACTTTGGCCGGTGGTGATGTTGAGATCAGTTGGGTTCGCAGAAGCCGGCTTGGCTCGGCATGGATTGACGGCGTGGATGCGCCCCTCGGGGAGGAGCGGGAGGCTTATGCGGTCAGTGTCGTCGCGGACGGCGTGACATTGCGGCGATGGGAAACGACGCTCCCGTCCTGCGTCTACGCGGCGAGTGACGTTGCGGCCGATCTCGCGGCCGCGGCCTTGGCTGGCATGCAGATCGAAGTGAGGCAGTTGGGAAGCTGGGGAGCGGGGCGAGCGCTGGTCATTCCCTGGCCCTGACTTATCCGCGTCTCCGCGCGCGATTCCCCACATGAGAAGGATAACGATCAATGGCTCAGACCGATCGATTTGGCTTGCCGCTGCTCTCCGCTGGGCAGGCGCAAAAGGAGCTCACCCATAATGAGGCGTTGTCGCTCATCGACATCGCGATCGGGCGAGTGGTGGAAAGCGCAAGCCTGTCAGCGCCTCCCGCCGCGCCCGATCTGGGTGCGTGCTGGCTCGTTGGGAGTGGCGCAACGGGCGAGTGGGCGGGGTGCGAGCGAATGATTGCGGCGTGGACTGCGGCTGGATGGCGCTTCCTCGCGCCGTTCGAGGGCTTGCATTGCTGGAAGCGGGATACGCAAAGTGGCGTGAGATTCCAGGCCGGCGACTGGCGGGAAGACGGTCTGCGGACTGACGGTTTCTATGTTGATGGCGAGAAAGTGATTGGCAGCAGGCGGCCTGCAATCGCGAATCCATCCGGGGGCGCGCCCGTCGATTCGCAGGCGAGAGAGGCGATCATTTCAGTGCTTGATACCCTGAGGGCACACGGCCTCATCGCATCGTAACCACGCATAAAGCACAAAGACGTTGTCGGTTCCCAACATGCGGACGCGACAGGCAATATTTCCTGCAGGGCCAACATTAGCTGATCACAATGCGGCATTTAGGCAACATCATGCGATTGTGCGCTTGAAACCTTTGCGGCGCACTCCTAAAAACGTCGAGCAGCATTTTACGATCAACCTGAAAGGGGAATGATATGCGGAAGCTTGGCCTCGCCATAGCGCTCGCTTCGACCGCGATGGCATCACCATCGCTCGCCAAGGACGGCGCCTGGTATCTGGGCGGTGACATTGGCGCGATCATCGTCGAGGACTCTGACACCACGTATGACGCCGGCACCGTTGCCGGTGTGGCAGCGACCACTGGCGTCACGGCCAACACCCCGCACAAGGTCGGTTACGACGCCGCGGGTTATGTGGGTTACGACTTCGGCGCGTTCCGCCTGGAAGCCGAATATTCGCACAAGAAGGCGATGAACAAGAACACCACCTACTCGAACCGGACGACGGCTCTGCCCGGCGGCCAGGCTCGCGTGGACAGCATCATGCTGAACGGTATGCTCGACTTCGGTCCCGATGATGGCCTGCAGGGCTTCGTCGGCGGCGGCGTCGGCGTTGCGCGGTCCAAGATCTCGCTGCCCGACACGCGCGATTCCGACACGGGCTTCGCCTGGCAGGCAATCGCTGGCGTCCGTTATCCGGTCAGCAACAACGTCGATCTGTCGCTGAAGTATCGCTTCTTCAACCACAGCAACATCGACCTGATCAACACCGCCGGCACGCCGCTGGAAACTGAGGTTCGCAGCCACAGCATCCTGGCTGGCCTGGTGTTCAACTTCGGTGGTGAAGAGCCGGCTCCGCCGCCGCCTCCCCCGCCGCCCCCGCCGCCGCCTCCCCCGCCGCCTCCGCCTCCGCCGCCTCCGCCGGTCGCGCAGTGCCAGCCGGGGCCGTACATCGTGTTCTTCGAGTGGGATAGCGCCGACGTTACGCCGGATGCTGCCTCGATCCTCGACAACGCGGTTTCGGCTTATGCGAACTGCGGTAGTGCGCAGGTCATGCTCGCTGGTCACGCTGACCGTTCGGGCTCGCCGCGCTACAACATGGGCCTTTCCGAGCGTCGTAACGCGTCGGTCCGTGGCTACCTCACCTCGCGTGGCATCTCCGACGGCGTCATCTCGACGCAGGCCTTCGGTGAGACGCGTCCGCGTGTCGACACGGCCGACGGTGTGCGTGAACTCCAGAACCGTCGCGTGGAAATCACCTACGGTCCGGGTTCGGGCAACTAAGAGTTCTCCGCTTCGGCGGGACGAACAAGGAAGGGGCCGGCTTATCCGGCCCCTTTTTTGTGTGAAAGAGCGTCGGGCTGTCAGCTTGCGTCTATGGGCGCGCATCCAGAGCGGGCGATACAGCAGGCGTGATGAGCCTCGCAGACCGGTTTCACTTGAAATCTAAGGGCATAGCCCGATATTGTGCGCTGATAGTCCGGCGCTGTTGCCGGAAAGAGGAGATGATAAAATGGCGAATTGGCCAGATCCCCGGTCGTCCGCTACGGGCTACGGTGGTGCTTCCACGCATGCGAGCGAGGTTGCTTATGACGCAGGCCTGCGCTCCTACATGCTCTCGATCTATAATTACATGGCCAGCGGCGTGCTGGTCACGGGTATCGTTGCGCTGTTGTTTGCAAGCTCCGGCTTCGCAGCTCAGGTGCTGGTGACCCCGCTGCGCTGGGTAATCATGCTGGCGCCGATGGCCTTCGTGATGGTGCTGAGCTTCGGCATCAACAAGCTGCAGACGAGCACCGCGCAAGCGCTATATTGGGCATTTGCAGTCGTCATGGGCCTCTCCATGTCGTCGATCTTCCTGGTGTTCACGGGTGTCTCGATTGCGCAGACATTTTTCGCCACGGCAGCGGCTTTCGTGGGCCTGAGCCTGTACGGCTATACGACTAAGAAGGACCTCTCCGGTTTCGGCACGTTCCTGATCATGGGCGTGGTCGGTATTCTCGTCGCCATGGTCATCAATATCTTCGTGCAGTCGACGGCGCTTCAGCTGGTCATCAGCATCCTTGGTGTCCTGATCTTTGCCGGCCTGACTGCCTATGATACGCAGCGCCTTAAGAGCCTGTATTTCCAGGTTGCCGGGTCCGACATGATGGGCAAGGCCGTCATCATGGGCGCGCTGAGCCTGTATCTGGACTTCGTGAACATGTTCACGTTCCTGCTGCAGTTCCTCGGCAATCGCGACTGATCTCGCCGGGTTCTTTTCTTGTACAAGAAGGGCTGGGAGACATCCTCCCGGCCCTTTTTCTTATTAGGCCAGCCCGAGTGAGTGCACCGGAACTGAGTCTGGACTAAGCTTTGCCCGACTGCGCCTGCGCGATAAGCGCATTGTCGATTTCCTTCGCGCGCACATAGGCGGGTCGGCTCTCAAGGCGCGCGACATAGTCCGAGAAAATCGGCCGGGAAGGGATGGTGCCGAACTGCAGCCCCCAAGCGATATGCGATCCGACATACACATCGGCTGCCGTGAACATCTCTCCGCAAATAAACGTCTTCCCCCGGAGCGCGCTTTCCAAGGTCTCGATTGTCTGCTCGAAGCTGCCATAGCCCAATGTCCTTTCCCGATCAGGCTCAGCGACAAAACCCAATGCACGGTTCGTCACAGCCGCCTCTAGCGGTCCCGCCGCAAAGAACATCCAGCGATAATAATCGGCACGATCGGGGAGGGGCGGGGCCAGCGCTGCTTCGGGAAAGCGATCCGCCAGCCAGGCGCAAATCGCGGCGCATTCCGTGACGACCGCTCCTTCGTGCACCACGGCGGGCACCTTTCCCATCGGATTGATGGCCAGATAGGCCGGGCCTTTCATCTCGGTCTGGTAGTCGAGCAGGTGGGTTTCGTACGGGACGCCGACTTCTTCCAGCATCCAGCGGACAATTTGCCCGCGCGACATCGGGTTGGTGTAGAATTGAATTTGGCTCATGATCGTCTCCCCAGTGACTGGAACGTATCATGAACGAAATTTAGGGTTTCGTCAAAGTCCTGCCTTATGGGCGAAGCGTCCTTCGCTCAGAAAGTGCTTTATCTGGGCATGAGCGGTCGGGTGATAGGGCAGCAGCATATGGGAGAGCGGGAGGACGATGTGGTCAGTCGCGTCCCTCAATCTGGTCGAGGCCACGCTGACCTTGCCATCGCTCGGCCCTGGCAGAAGGCGTGACGCGCCATAGCGCATCATCGGGCGGTCGCCGGCGATGATTCCCACCGGATAGTCGATCTCACCCAACATAGCAGTGATCTCTGCCGGGCGCTGCGTGATCAGGGCCGGTGCGGCCCTACCGAGGATCGGGCGCAGCAACGCATAACGGTGCAATGTGTCGGCTATCTCGCTGCCAGCGTTAGGCGTTCCCAACATGACGACCCGGCCCAGCCGCGCCGGGCGCCGCGCTTTGATGAGCGCGCGGGCGACCAGACCGCCCATGGAATGGCAGACGATGTGGAGAGGCTGATCCGGGCTACCCGCTGTATCGATCTCTTCCAGACGTGGGCCGAGCAGTTTGCAGATGCCCTCGAGGTCCAGCCGCCAACTGTTGTAACTCAGATCGACGGGCTGATAGCCGGTGCTGCGAAGCATGGCGGCGAGGGGACGGTTCATCACCGCGAATCCGGCAAAGCCATGAATGAGGAGGACGGTCGGCTGCACGGTGGGTGTCAACGCCTGATCATGCCTGAGCGATCCCGGCCATCCTCAAGGTGATGCGGATATCCTGAAAGCAAGCCGGCCCCGAGCAACTGCCCGGGGCCGGTCGAGATTATATGAACTGTGCCGTCGATGGTGTTCAGCTCTTCGGTTCTGAGACCTCGGAAGGGCCGCTCTTTGCCTTGCGCGTAGCACTCCCCTTGCTGCGCTTGGGCGCAGCAGGCGTGATCTCGAAGGTGAGAGCGTCGTCCTTGAGGCGGACATGAACCTCGCCACCGTGCACGAGCTTGCCGAACAGCAGTTCCTCGGCGAGGGGCTGCTTGATCTTCTCCTGCATGAGCCGACCCATCGGACGGGCACCGTACAGCTTGTCGTAACCGCGGGCGGTGAGCCAGTTGCGGGCTTCGTCGTCGAGCGTGATGTGGACATCGCGATCGGCCAGTTGAAGCTCGAGTTGCAGGATGAACTTGTCGACCACGCGGGCGACAACCTCGGACGGCAGATAGCCGAAGGGCACGATGGCATCGAGGCGGTTGCGGAATTCCGGCGTGAAGAGCTTCTTCACGGCTTCCTCCTGCACATCTTCGCGCGTCGATTCCCCGAACCCGATCGATTCCTTCGCCATGTCGGACGCGCCGGCATTGGTCGTCATGATCAGGATCACGTTGCGGAAGTCGACGGTCTTGCCGTGGTGATCGGTCAGGCGCCCGTTGTCCATCACCTGCAGCAGGATGTTGAACAGGTCCGGATGGGCCTTTTCGATCTCGTCCAGCAGCAGCACGCAATGCGGGTTCTGGTCGATAGCATCGGTCAGCAGGCCGCCCTGATCATAGCCGACATAGCCGGGCGGCGCGCCGATCAGGCGGCTGACCGAATGCCGCTCCATATATTCCGACATGTCGAAGCGCTGGAGCGGGATGCCGAGCAGCGTGGCGAGCTGGCGGGCGACCTCTGTCTTGCCGACGCCGGTAGGGCCGGAGAAGAGATAGTTGCCGATCGGCTTGTCCGGATCGCGTAGGCCGGCGCGCGACAGCTTGATCGCGGAGCTGAGCACCTCGATGGCCTTGTCCTGCCCGAAGACGACACGCTTGAGATCGGTCTGGAGGGTTTCCAGCACGCTCTTGTCGTCGCTCGACACGGTCTTGGGCGGGATGCGCGCCATCGTGGCGATCACAGCCTCGATCTCCTTGGGCGTGATCATCTTCTTGCGACGCGAGGGCGGCACAAGCATCTGCATCGCGCCGACTTCGTCGATCACGTCGATCGCCTTGTCCGGCAGCTTGCGATCATTGATATACCGCGCTGACAGCTCCACCGCCGCCTTGATGGCATCGGGCGTGTATTTGACCGAGTGGTGATCCTCGAAGGCCGAACGCAGGCCCATGAGGATCTTGACGGTATCATCCACGGTCGGCTCGTTCACATCGATCTTCTGGAAGCGACGCAGCAGCGCGCGGTCCTTCTCGAAGTGGTTGCGGAACTCCTTGTAGGTCGTCGAGCCGATGCAGCGGATCGCGCCACCCGACAGCGCAGGCTTCAGGAGGTTCGAGGCATCCATGGCTCCGCCTGACGTCGCGCCGGCGCCGATCACCGTGTGGATCTCGTCGATGAACAGCACCGCGTGCGGCATCTTTTCCAGTTCGGTGACGACGGCCTTCAGCCGCTCCTCGAAGTCGCCGCGATAGCGCGTGCCAGCGAGCAGCGCGCCCATGTCGAGTGAGTAGATCACCGCTTCCTTGAGCACGTCGGGCACTTCGCCATTGACGATCTTGCGCGCCAGACCCTCGGCAATGGCCGTTTTGCCCACGCCCGGATCACCCACATAGAGCGGGTTGTTCTTGGAACGCCGGCACAGGATCTGGATCGTCCGATCCACCTCGGAATCGCGGCCGATCAGCGGATCGACCTTTCCTTCCTTCGCCTTCTCGTTGAGATTGACGGTGAACTGGTCGAGCGCGCCTTCCTTCTTCTTGGCCTCCGGCTTCTTCTCTTCCTCGGCCTGGGCCGGCTTGGCCGGCTCCGGCGAGGCAGCGCCCTTGCCGACGCCGTGCGAGAGATAGGAAACCGCGTCGAGGCGGCTCATGTCCTGCTGCTGCAGGAAATACACGGCGTAGCTCTCCCGCTCGGAGAACAAAGCCACCAGCACATTCGCACCGGTCACTTCTTCCTTGCCGGAAGACTGGACGTGAAGGATCGCGCGCTGGACGACGCGCTGGAACCCGCTGGTGGGAGAGGGGTCGACGCCGCCGGAGACCTTCAGGCTCTCCAGTTCGGTATCGAGATAATGGGTGACCGTGTCGCCAAGCTCACCAAGATCCACGCCACAGGCCTGCATGACCTTTGCGGCATGTTCATCGTCAATCAGCGCCAGCAGCAGATGCTCGAGCGTCGCATATTCGTGCGCGCGCTCCGTGGCATGTGCCAGAGCATTGTGCAGAGTTGTTTCGAGGGCGGACGCGAAAGAGGGCATATGTTCTACTCCTGCGGCCCGAGAGAGGGTCGCGTTAGGGTCAATGTCGGCACGCCGCGAGCCGCCTTCAAGGGCCGCTCTGTCATCCACCGATTTGCCGGGGGCCGATATGCGCCAGAAGGCGATCCTGCCTCCGCTCTCCTCATTTCTTGAATAGCGCCTCAGCGCTTGCCTTATGGTGAACTGCGCTCGATTTCTTGGCGCGGGTGCGCTCGATTTCGGCTGAAAGAAGGCTGATGCGTTCATCGAGCTCATCGACCGAAAGCCGATCCAAATCTTCGCGGATCAGCTGTGCAATCAGGTCGCCGGGCCGCGCCCGGGGTGAGGCGTCGTCGAAATCCATGGCGACATGCTTGCGCCAAAGTCCGCGCAAGTCAACCGGGGTTGGCAGAAGCCTCGGCATGCCGGAAGGGGCGATCTCAATCCGCCTACCCTGCTTTCCGGGCTGGTCTTTTTCGCACCGGACTCTAGACGTAGGGCCGATCACGGCCAGCCAGGGGGAGCAAGCCAAGGTGACGAACCTGCCCGAGACCATGCGCGCCATTGCTATTCTGGAGCCGGGCGGGCCGGATGTGCTGACCGAGGTTCAGGTTCCCCTGCCGGTGCCCGCGCAAGGCGAAGTGCTCGTTGCGGTCGCGGCGGCAGGCGTCAATCGCCCAGACGTTCTGCAGCGGCAGGGCAGCTATCCGCCTCCGCCCGGCGCCTCCCCGCTGCCCGGGCTCGAAGTGGCCGGAACCATTGTTGCGGTGGGTGAGGGGATAGGCCCTGACGTGATCGGCGAGCGCGTCTGTTCGCTGGTCGCGGGCGGCGGCTATGCCGAATATGCCTGCGCCGACTATGCCCAATGCCTCGCCATCCCTTCGGCGCTCTCGATGGAAGAAGCGGCCGCAATTCCTGAGACGCTGATGACGGTCTGGCACAATCTCTTCGAGCGCGCCTATATCGTGAACGGCGACAGCGTGCTCATCCATGGCGGGACGAGCGGCATCGGCACCATGGCCGTGGCCCTATGCCGACTGTTCGAGATCACGACGATCGTCACCTGTGGCAGTGACGACAAGTGCCGCGCCGCGCTGGAATGGGGCGCTGGCCATGCGATCAATTATCGCAGCGAGGACTTCGTCGAGGCGGTAAAGCGCATCACGGACGGCAAGGGCGTGACGGCGGTGCTGGACATGGTGGGCGGCGATTATCTCCCGCGCAACCTGGAGTGCCTGGCCGAGGACGGCCGGCATGTCTCCATTGCGGTGCTGGGTGGGGCCAAGGCCGACCTGTTCATTCCCAAAATCATGATGCGCCGCCTGACGCTCACCGGGTCCACATTGCGGGCGCGGACCGCGGGCTTCAAGGGCCTGCTCGTCGATGAGATCCGCCGCACGGTCTGGTCGATGGCGGAGGAGGGTGCGCTGCGTCCCGCACTGGACCGCGTCTTCCCGCTTGGCGAAGCAGCGCAAGCGCACGCGCTGATGGAAGCGGGCGAGCACTTTGGCAAGATCGTCCTGAAGGTGCGGTGAAGAGTTGCCGAGTGACGCAAATCCGTCATATTCCCAGAAAAACTGTCACATTGTTCGGCTAGAGCGCGCTTGGGGAAATGGTGTCCCCGGGGGTCGAGAAAGCCATGAACGCCATCAGCTCAATCGCGCAGGAGCGGGCTGTCCGCAGCGGTCATCCGCGCGCCCACTACCGCACGATCTGGATCAGCGACATCCATCTCGGCACCAAAGGGTGCAATGCGGAGATGTTGGTCGATTTTCTCGACAATGTGGACAGCGACACGCTGTACCTGGTCGGCGACATCGTCGATGGCTGGCAGCTCAAGAAGCGGGTCTACTGGCCGACCGCCCATAACGATGTGGTCTGGCGCGTGATGAAGCGGGCGCGGCGCGGCACGCGCGTCATCTATATCCCCGGCAATCATGACGAGATTTTTCGCCAGTTCACCGGCATGAGCTTTGGCGGCGTCGAGATCCGCCGCAAGATGATCCACACGACCGTAGAGGGCCGCAAGCTGCTGGTGCTGCATGGCGATGAGTTCGACACGGTCATGCTCGCCCATCGCTGGCTCGCCTTCGTGGGGGACGCCGCTTACACCGCGCTGATGGCGCTCAATCGCCGCGTCAACCAGGTCCGCCGCTGGCTGGGCCTGCCTTATTGGTCGCTCTCCAAGATCGCCAAACACAAGGTCAAGAACGCCGTGGCGTTCATCACGCGCTTCGAGGAGATCGTCGCGCATGAGGCGGGACGACGGCGTGTCGATGGCGTCGTCTGCGGGCACATCCACACGGCGGAAATCCGCCAGTTCGGCGAGATCACTTATTATAATGATGGCGACTGGGTGGAGGGATGCACGGCGCTTGTCGAGCATCATGATGGGCGGATGGAAATCCTGCACTGGGCCGAGGTGATGGCGGCGCGCACCCCAGGCGCCGCTGCGGATGATCTGGAGGCCGCCGCTTGAGCGGTTATGGGCCTGCTCCGGCCGGCCGGCGCATCCTCATCGTCACCGATGCCTGGGCACCCCAGGTCAATGGCGTCGTGCGCACGCTTCAGGCGGTTCGCGCAGAACTTATCGCCATGGGGCACGCGGTCGAGGTGATTGCGCCCGACCGCTTTCACACGCTGCCTTGCCCCACTTATCCCGAAATTCGGCTGGCAATGCCGGCGCCGGGGGCGATTGCCCGCATGATCGCGGCGTTCGGGCCGGATGCGATTCATCTCGCGACCGAAGGCCCGCTATGTCTGGCCGCGCGGCGCTGGTGCCTGCGCCACAACCGCCCGTTCACCACGGCATTCCACACCAATTTCCCTGATTATGTCGAGCGACGCACGGGCCTCTCGGCGGACTGGTTCTGGCCGTATTTCCGCTGGTTTCATGGGGCGGCGCAAGCGGTGCTCACAGCAACGCCGTCCGTGCGCGCCGAACTGCATCGCGCCGGCATCCGCCACACGCATCACTGGGGGCGCGGCGTCGATCTGACGCAGTTCTCGCCGCAGGGGGATGGGCATCCCGCGCTTGCCGGCTTGCCGAGGCCGATCCTTCTCCACGTCGGCCGTGTCGCCGTGGAGAAGAATATCGAGGCCTTCCTCGCGCTCGATACGCCCGGCAGCAAGGTCGTGGTGGGCGATGGGCCTGCGCGCGCGTCGCTGGAGGCGCGGCATCCCGCCGTTCACTTCCTGGGCATGTTGAGCGGAGAGGCGCTTGTCTCGGCCTATCGGGCTGCCGATGTCTTCGTCTTCCCCAGTCGCACCGACACCTTTGGGCTGGTGATGATCGAGGCGCTCGCCTGCGGCACGCCGGTGGCGGCTTATCCGGTCACCGGCCCGGTCGACGTGCTGACAGCACAGACCGGCGCGATGGACGAGGATCTCGCGCGCGCCGTGACGCAGGCGCTGGAGCTTTCTCCGTCGGCCTGCACGGCGCATGCGCGCGGCTTCACCTGGCGGCGCAGCGCGGAGCAGTTCCTCGAGAGCTTGCACTGGCTCGACGCCCCGGCGTTGGCACACGCGGCCTGAGCCCGTTGTAAGGGCCGAACGGTCTTTCGCTCCCTCGGGGGCCGCGACGCGCGCGAACGCTTGCCGATCCAGCCGGAATAGCTTATCTGTGCGACCATCAAGGCCATCCCGTGAGGGGTGGCCCTTCTATTTTGCACAGAAGGACTTGTCCCGTGGCACAGCCGCTCATGCCCCACGCCACAGCCAGCTGGCTGGTCGACAACACTGCGCTCAGCTTTGAGCAGATTGCGGAATTCTGCGGTTTGCACATCCTCGAGGTGCAGGCGATCGCGGACGATACCGCCGGCACCAAATATACCGGCCGTGATCCGGTCCGTGCGCATGAAATCTCGGTGGAGGAAATCCACAAGGGTGAGCAGAACCCCGATTACAAGCTGCAGATGCTCAAGGGGCCGGACCCGGTCCGCCGCACCAAGGGACCGCGCTACACGCCGGTTTCCAAGCGTCAGGACAAGCCGGACGGCATCGCATGGATTCTGCGCCACCATCCCGAGGTTTCGGACGGCGCAATCGGCAAGCTGATCGGCACGACGCGCACGACCATCCAGGCGATCCGTGAGCGGACGCACTGGAACATCAGCAATATCCAGCCCAAGGACCCGGTGACGCTGGGCCTGTGCTCGCAGCGTGAGCTGGATGCGCTGGTGGCAAAGGCGGCCAAGAAGGCCGGCATCGAAGCGCCCACCGACAACCGTCTCGATGGCGACCGTGAGGCACTGATCGCCGAACTGCGTCAGGAGCGCGAGGACGCACAGCGCCGCGCGTCTGAAACGATGCTGGCGGAGGAAGCCGCTTTGTTCGCGAGCCGCCCCCGCGAAGACTGATTTCGCGCCCCGATTCGGGGCGTTCGGGGTCGAATTTGCACTGTCATCAAAAGCATTCATCCGGGCGACGTAGCGTCGCCCGGCATGGCGTTGCCTTGCCACGCGGGATCGCATAGCCTCTCCGTATGGAGAGCGAAAAACCCGCCTGGCAGGACCATTATGATCACCCCGTTGCGTGGGCGCAGGACTTTGCCCCGCTATCGCTGCCGGAGATGCTGCGATCTGCCGTGGAGCAGGACGGCAGCCGCCCGATGCTTGATTTTTACGGGCGCAAGTTCAGCTATGCCGAGTGCTACCGCAATGCACGGCGCTTCGCGGCCGGGTTGATCGGCCTCGGCGTCCAGCCCGGCGATCGGGTCGGCCTCTACCTCCCCAACGTCCCGCACTACGTCGTGGCCTATTATGGCGCGATGATGGCCGGCGCCATCGCGGTCAATTTCTCGCCGCTCTATACGGTCGAGGAGCTGGCGCATCAGGCCGAGGACAGCGGGACGACCCTGCTGGTGACCATCTCCGCCAAACCGCTGTTTGGCAATGCCTGCGCCGTGCTGGATTGCTCCTGCATTGACCGGCTGGTGGTCGGCTCCGTCGCCGGTGGCCTGCCGCTGGGCAAATCCTTGCTCTACCGCCTGTTCAAGCGGTCGGCGGACGACCATGTCCCCTCCGATCCGCGCATTCTCTCGTTCGGCTCGTTGCTGGGCGATGATCCCTCCAGCCTGCCGTCGATCGATCCGCTGCGCGACCTTGCCTTGCTGCAATATACCGGTGGCACCACCGGGCGGCCCAAGGGTGCGATGCTCACCCACCAGAACCTTTCGGCCAATGCGCGGCAGATCGACCTGCTCGATCCCTGGCATGCCCTTGAGGACCGCATTCTGGGTGCGTTGCCCTTCTTCCATGTGTTCGCAAACACCGCGGTGCTCAATCGCACGGTCGTTCGCGGCGGCGAGATCGTCATTCTTCCGCGGTTCGATGCCCGGCAGGTCATCGCGGCGATCCAGCGGACCCGCGTCACCTCGCTCCCGGGCGTGCCGACGATGTTCCAGGCTTTGCTCGACAGCCCCTATCTCGCCAAAGCCGACCTCTCTTCGCTACGCGTCTGCATTTCCGGCGGCGCGCCGCTGCCGCTGCCGCTCAAGGAGCGGTTCATGGCGACCACCGGCGCGCGGCTGGTCGAAGGCTATGGGCTGACGGAGAGCAGCGGGGTCGTCTCGGCCAATCCCTATGATGGGCCGGGCAAGACCGGCTCGATCGGCCAGCCCATTCCCGGCACGCGCGTGCGCCTGCTCGACCGGGAAGACCCGTCCCGGCTTGCCCAGCCGGGGGAACCGGGTGAGATCGCCTTTGACGGCCCGCAAAGAATGCAAGGCTATTGGCAGAATCCGGATGCCGATCGGGAGGTCTTCGTCGATGGTTTCCTGCGCACCGGTGACGTCGGCACCATCGATCAAGACGGCTATTTCCGCGTGGTCGACCGCATCAAGGACATGATCGCGGTCGGCGGCTTCAAGGTCTTCCCTAGCCAGGTCGAAGACGTGTTGTATCGCCATCCCGCGGTCCGGGAAGCGCTCGTGATCGGCATTCCCGATGATTATCGCGGTGAGGTGCCCAAGGCGTTCGTGACCTTGCGGTCAGAGATGGAGGACGACATCGACGGCGAGCGTCTCAAGGACTGGCTCAATCCGCAGCTCGGCAAGCATGAGCGCGTCTGCGCGGTTGAAATCCGTGAGAGCCTGCCGCGCACATTGGTCGGAAAGCTCTCGCGCAAGGAACTTGTCGCGGAAGAGCGGGCCAAGGCGGGGCTTGTTTGAGGGTTTCTCTCCCGGCTCATCGTTGGGGGGGACTGAGGGATGAGCCGGGAGAGATGATAGCGGCAATTGCGGGGAGCCGCATCATTCCCTCAACGCGGCTGTCAATGGACGGTTCCCACGCAATGTTGGACCTGGAGAAGAAACAGGACGCGCTCCACCTCTCTCCAGTGGCAGAAGCGGATGTGGTTGCCGACATCGCGGCTGCGATCTGCGCGCTGAGCCGCTTCAAGGCCCGCGTGATCGCCGAAAATGCGCATCAATGCGGTGGCGTCGTCGTAACTCCGACGGTCGACCATGATCGGAAGATGCATTCAATATTCGAATCCCTTGCCCCCGCAAAATCAAGTCATTCTGGTCCAGCTGTATCCATTCACGGACCGTGCCAGCTTCGCCCTCTATCCGTGCCGGACGCCACACGCTGGCTAAGTACGGCTTAACCAAGTCCCGCGCGGGAGCAATCTGTCCAGTTACGGCACGACAAAGACCGCCGGCTTGTTCGGCTGGCATCGCGGCGCGGGACATGGCATGGGCGTGACATGACCGATCCGAATTCTCCAGGCGACAAATCACCCATGGGCGGCGGTGCGCCGCTGGCAGGCCTTATTCTCCTTGGCACGATCGTCGGCATCGCGACCGGGCAGCCCTCGATCGGCATTCTGGCCGGGCTTGCGCTGGGGGTGATCGTGGCTGTCGCGATCTGGCTGAAGGGCCGGGGCTGATCCGCGCAGATAAGGGCGCGCATGGCCGCTCGGCTTGTTGCGTCAAGGCAGGTGCAGCCGTAAGATCGTCGCCATGAAAAAGATCATCCTGCTGACACTCGCCGCGCTGATCCTCATCGCGGGTGGCGTGTTCTATTATCTGTCGCGCCCCGATGTCGCGCGCCTGCCGGAAACCGCGCTCGAAGGGCGCGAGCCCGAGTTCACGCCGGCGCGCAAGCAGATCCTCCCCACCGTCATGATCGCCAAGCCAGTCGGCTGGGCCGATGGCGCCGCGCCGGTGGCCGCGCGTGGTCTCGTCGTGCAGCGTTTTGCGGCCGGTCTCGATCACCCACGCCAGATGTTGCGCCTGCCCAATGGCGACATTCTGGTGGCGGAGACCAACAGCCCGCCCCGCAAAGCCGGCGGCATCCAGGATTGGATCATGGGCAAGCTGATCGGCTTTGCCGGCGCTGGTGGCGTGTCCGCCAATCGCATCACGCTGCTGCGCGATACCAATGGCGACGGCATTGCCGAGCAGCGGCATGTCCTGCTGGAAGGGCTGAACTCGCCCTATGGCATGGCGCTGATCGACGAGACGCTCTACGTCGCGAACACCGATAGCCTGATGGCCTTCCCCTACAAGCTGGGCGAAACGCGGATTAGGGTGGAAGGCCGCAAGGTCGCCAATCTTCCCGCCAATGCGCCCAATAATCACTGGACGCGCAGCCTTGCAGCGAGCCCGGACGGCAAGCTCTATGTCGGCGTCGGCTCGAACAGCAATATCGCCGAGAACGGGCTGGACGCGGAGGATTATCGCGCCGCCATTCTGGAGATCGATCCGCGCAAGGGCGAGGCGAATATCTTCGCCAGCGGCCTGCGCAACCCCACCGATCTGGCGTGGAACCCGTGGACCGGCTCACTCTGGGCGGTCGTCAACGAGCGGGACATGCTGGGTTCGGACCTGGTGCCGGATTACATGACCGACGTTGAATTCGCGGCCTTCTACGGCTGGCCGTGGAATTACTGGGGCGGCTATGTCGACCGGCGCGTGCAGCCGCAGCGCGATGATCTGCGCGAATATACCCGCCGCCCGGCCTTTGGTCTGGGCACGCACACGGCGCCCCTGGGCCTGGCCTTCACGCCGGGGTCCGCGCTTGGCGCGCCGTTCAATCAGGGGGCCTTCGTGGCCTTGCATGGCAGCTGGAACCGCAAGCCGCCCAGCGGCTACAAGGTCTCCTATGTCGCCTTTGACGATCGCGGCCGGCCGCAGGGCAAGCTTGTCGATCTTCTCACCGGCTTCCTCAACAAGGACGGGCAGGCGCAGGGTCGGCCGGTTGACGTGCTCGTGGCCGCCGATGGATCGGTGCTGGTCAGTGACGATGTCGGCGGGATCATCTGGCGTGTGAGCAATTCCGCAAAACCGGCCGCCGCGCCGACGCCGGAGCGCGGGCCCGCCTCCTGAGCCTTTTACAGAACTGATTAAGCCCCGTGCTCCTGCGAAAGCAGGAGCCCAGGGAGCAGCCGAAGAGAAGACCCGCCCTAGACTCCTGCTTTCGCAGGAGCACAGTTTTCATCGTGGTCTCGGCACCATCGCTTAGCGGTCGAGCGTAATGCCCGCCCGCCCGGCCAGTTCCACGACATATTGCCAGGCGACCCGGCCTGAGCGGCTGCCGCGCTGGGTTGCCCACTGGATCGCGGCCAGTGGATCGACGTCCAGTTCATAACGGGCGGCATAGCGGCGCACGATGGCGACATAGGCATCCTGATCGAGCGCATGGAAGCCGAGCGACAGACCGAACCGGTCGGATAGGGCCATCCGGTCGTCCACGACGTCGCGCGGATTGATCGGGTCGTCCTGCTCGCCCATGGAGCGCGGCACGATGTGGCGCCGGTTGGATGTCGCATAGAGCCGCACATGGCTCCCGCGCGCACTGGCGCCACCCTGCAGCAGCGAGCGCAGCGCTCGTGCATCGGCGCCGAAGTCACCGTCGAAACCAAGGTCGTCGATATAGAGGACGATCGGACGGCGCGCGGCGCGCAGCAGCGAGAACAGCGTTGCGAGACTTCGCAGATCGTCCGTGGCGATCTCGACCATAGCGAGCGGCAGCCCTTCCTTCTGCACCTGGCCGACGCAGGCGGCGACCGTGGCCGACTTGCCCGTGCCCCGCGCACCCCACAGCAGAATGTCGTGCGCCGCATGGCCCCGCGCGAGGCGACGGGTATTCTCAAGGCAAGCCTCTTTCTGCGCGTCGATGCCGGTCAGCAGGGCGTAGTCGATCGGCTCGAAGCCCTCGATGGGCACCAGTATCTTCCCATCCCAACGATAGGCCGGATGGGCCTCCAGGTCCGGGGTGGCGGCGGCATTCGGCGCAAGCCGTTCGAGCGCGGCGGCGATCCGCGCGAGCGCATCGTCCATGGACGGTGTGGACATGGCATTTCCCTCGGTCATCATGGATTGAGCCGTGGCGGGCCGTTCCCGCGAGGTCAAGACGCGAAGGCAGGCGGCACCGGTCTCCGCCCCGTCGCCGCCACGCTATCATGCCGCTTCAATGTGTCACGCGGCGCGGCTATAGGCCGCACATGTCCCGCGCCACCCGGTCCCTCGAAACGCGTATTCGCGCCTATGACAGCGCCGGGCTGGCGGAAGCCGCCGCGCTGATCATGGCCGGCGAACCGGTCGCCGTGCCCACCGAGACGGTTTACGGTCTCGCCGCCGATGCGACCAACGATCTCGCCGTGGCGCGCATCTATGAGGCCAAGGGCCGCCCGTCCTTCAATCCCCTGATCGTCCATGTCAGCGATGTCGCGATGGCGCACCAGCTGGTGTCGTTCAACGCCACGGCACAGGCGCTGGCCGAGGCATTCTGGCCAGGCGCGCTGACCATGGTCCTGCCGCGCCTGCCCGATAGTCCCGTCGCCGGGCTTGCCAGCGCCGGTCTTCCCACGCTGGCGGTGCGGCTGCCATCGCATCCGGCAATGCGCGCGCTCATCGGCGCGGCGGCCGTGCCGTTGGCCGCCCCCTCGGCCAATCGCTCCGGCGCGATCAGCCCGACCCGCGCCAGCCATGTGCTGGCTAGCCTCGGCGGGCGTATCCCGTTCATCCTCGATGCCGGCCCAGCCAGCGATGGCGTGGAATCGACCATCGTCGAGCCGCTCGACGATGCGATCATCCTGCTGCGACCAGGTCCGGTCACCCCGGAGCGCCTCGAAGCGATCACCGGACGACCGGTGCGCGCACCGGCAGCCAGTGCAGGGATTACCGCGCCCGGCCAACTCGAAAGCCATTATGCGCCATCCAAACCCTTGATGCTCAACTGCACGGACCCTGCGCCGGGCAGCTTCCACATCGGTTTCGGTCCGGGACCATCCCAGCGCAACCTCAGCCCGAGCGGTGATGTGGTCGAAGCCGCCGCCAATCTGTTCGCCGCTCTGCACGAGGCGGATGAGAGCGCGGCGGCGCGCATTTCGGTGGCGCCGATCCCGTCTGAAGGGCTCGGCCTTGCCATCAACGATCGTCTGCGGCGCGCGGCTGCGTGAGGTCGGCCTGAGCAGTGAGTCGGTCGAAAATATGCGGGACGGGCGGGGGCGATCGACCGCTGGCCATCCTCGCGAATCTCGCACATGTGGCAGGCAGCGGCGGCTCATGCACGGTTTGCCGCTGGCTGGTTTGCGGTTTTTGAAGAGTTCGTGAAGGCTCGATTGTCAAATCCATGCGTTATGCACGGACGCGGCAAATCCAGTTGGCGTGTCGGCAGTAAACGGAGGACTGAATAATTGGTCGCCTTATCCAGAGTTGATCTCGATTCTTCGTTGATCTTCGTTGCATTTTTTACACTTGCGGCTGCACTTTTGACACTTCGTGCCGTTTCTGCGCCGCATCGTATTTCTCGGCCGGTTTCCGAGGAAGTGCACGAGTTTTTGGGCGCCTCGTTCGGCGCGCTTTTCGCCACGGCGCTGGTGACCTGGCAGATCGGCTCGGTCATCCCCATCTTCCTCGCCGCGATCACGCTGGTCGCAATCGCGCGCTATTATCTCGTGCGCTTCAGCATGCCGGGCATCCTCTGGCTGACTGGCGCCGGGCTTGGCAGCGTGATGACGAGCCTGTGGGGCACGCTGTTCATTCTCGAAGCCGGCCTGCCGCCATTGCTGATGGTGCTGGCCTTCGCCGCGCTCGGGCTGACGCTGTTCGCCTTCCTCGCCAATCTCATCGCCAGCGTGGCGCGCGAAGCAGTGCTGACGCATGAGCGCTGGCGCCTGCCTGTGGCGATCCCCTCATCCGATCCCGCAGCCGCGCATCTCAAGGTCTCGCTGCACCTCGCCTGCTATGCCGAGCCGCCCGAGATCGTGATCGAGACGATGAACCGCCTCGCCGCCCAGGATTATGATAATTTCGAAGTTCTGGTCTGCGATAATAATACGAAGGACGAAGCTCTTTGGAGGCCGTTGGAAGCCCATTGCGTGCGCCTCAACGCTAAGCTCGGCAAGGAGTGCTTCCGCTTTTTCCATGTCGATCCGCTGCCCGGCGCCAAGGCTGGCGCGCTCAATTTCCTGCTCGAGCAGACCGCCTCCGATGCGCAGATCATCGGCGTGATCGACGCCGATTATTATTCCCGCAACGACTTCCTCTCGCGCTTGCTACCGTTCTTCGCCGATCCGAAGCTCGGCTATATTCAGACGCCCCACGACTATCGCGACTATGAGGGCAATGACTATCTGAGTGCCTGCTATTGGGAATATATGCCCGTCAACAAGGTCGATTACCCCGGCGTGAGTGAATATGGCGGCGCCTTCACCATCGGGACGATGTGCCTGATGCGCAAGGATGCGCTGGTGAAAGCCGGCGGCTGGGCCGAGTGGTGCCTGACCGAGGATTCGGAAGTCTCCGTCCGTTTGCGCAAGGTCGGCTATGAGGGCCTGTATTTCGGCGAGACCTTTGGGCGCGGCCTGATCCCCGAGACCTTCGACGATTACAAGAAGCAGCGCTTCCGGTGGACGGCGGGTCCGGTGCAGCAGCTGCGTCGTCACTGGCGCCTGTTCCTGCCGGCGCCCTTTGCCGCGCCACTGCCGGGTTGGACCAAATTGCTGGAAGTCGTGCGCTGCCTCGCGCCGTTGCAGACGCTGGCCGCGCTCGTCGTCAGCGTGGGGGGCATGATTGCCATGGTCGTCGGGCTGGCCATCGGCGCTATGGAGCCGGTCAAGGTGCCGTCCATCGCCGGTCTGCTGATGCTCATCGGTGCGGCGACATGGTGGGTGCGGCTCGTGCATCGCTATCGCCTGTCCGGCTGCTATGACACTGGCGCCATGGTGTGGGGCGAGATCGCCCGCGCCTCGCTCAGCTATGTCGTGCTGGTCGCAGGCATTGCCGGCCTCTCCAATCGCCCGCTCGCCTGGCGGCGCACGCCCAAGTTCGCCGGACTGGCCGACGAATCGCCTTTCGCGGCGACCCGGCCAGAGACGATCGCAGGGTGCGCGTCACTCGCCGTGGCAGTGCTGTGCCTGTTTGCCATCGGGCTGCTTGGCACGGGCGTCGCGCTCCTCAGCTTCATCGGCTTCGTGTCGCTGGCCCTGCGCTTCTTCTGTGCGCCATTGATGGCGGCGACGGCCATTCGTGCCTCCCGCCCGGCGCCCCGGCCGTCTCGCCCGCGCTACATTCCGCGGGATGCGCGCGTGGCCGTCAGCCGCGTCTGGGAAAGCTGAGTTTTTGGAAATCGCGGGGGAGGGCGGCTAATCCTGCCCTCCTGCCCTCCTGCCTCATTCGCAATAATAAGGGTCGTAGCGCGCCTTGCACTTGCGCCGGAGTTCGCGACCCCGTTCCCGATCCGCTTCATCGCCGCTGACCGTTGCCCAGTCAGCCATCTTCGCACCGGCATCGACCGGCGCCTTGGCCACCTTATAGGCCGTGCGGGCGACGCAGCCCTGCAGGGTGAGCGGTCCAAGCACGCTCGCGGCGATCAGCAGGGCAGGTCGAACCATGGCAGCCTCTCCAATGTCCATCAGGGACAGGAGCACTGTCTGAGCGGCTTCCCGCCGTCGCGCAAGCCTGCTGCGCCGGAATGGCCGCCGTTTCCCCTCAGTTTCGCAGGCGGTCGGCAAAGCCCTTGCGCAGCTTCTGCAGCTTGGGTGGGATCACCGCCATGCAATAAGGGTTCCGGTCGCCGACCCGATCCCAATATTGCTGGTGATAATCCTCGGCCGGATACCAGGTGGCCAGCGGCTCGATCGTCGTGACGATAGGGTTCGGCCAGTCCGCCTGTGCCCGTCCCATGGTAGCGCGTGCCTCGGCCTCCTGCTCGGCATCGTGCGGGAAGATCGCCGAGCGATATTGGGTGCCGATGTCATTTCCCTGCCGGTTCAGCGTCGTCGGGTCATGCGTGGCGAAGAAGATATCGAGCAGATCGCCATAGCCGATCACGGTCGGATCATAAGTGATGCGGATTGCTTCGGCATGGCCCGTGCTGCCCGAGCAGACCTCCTCATAAGTGGGGTTGGGTTTGCTGCCACCGATATAGCCGCTCTCGACGGACTCGACGCCTGCGAGATTTTGATAGACCGCTTCTGTGCACCAGAAGCAGCCGCCGGCCAGCGTTGCAGTCGCGCTCATGAGGGGGCGTCCTTTCGAGGAGGGGTGTGTTGCCTCAAAGATAGGAAGTCGGTGGCGGGGTGCAAAGGGGCGCGCCCAGTCCACCTGCCGTTCGTGTCGAGCCCTTCGACTGCCCGCAGGCGGGCGCTCAGGATAAACTTCAGCTGCAAGCTGAAGTCGAGACACGTCAAGCACAGTGGCAAAGTGTCTCGACTTCGCTCGACACGAACGGGAACGGGAATCCGCTGGCCGTTGCCTAAAGGCGCAGCCCCGTCGTCTCCGGCAGGCCCGCCATCAGGTTGAGGTTCTGCACGGCAGCGCCGGATGCCCCCTTGCCGAGATTGTCGAGCGCCGCGACCAGCCGGATCTGCGCGCTGCTTTCATCCGCGAAGACGAACAGGCGCATGATGTCCTTGTCCCGCAGCAACTCGATGGGGAGCGTCGCCGCCTCATAGCCATCCGCCACGCTGATGATCGGCGAGCCGGCATAATGCTCGGCCAGTGCTGCGCGCATGGTGCCGGCATCCGCGCCATTGGCCAACAGATCGCGATGCAGCGGGACGTCCACGATCATGCCGGAATAGACCGGCACGACAGCCGGCGCGAACAGCGGGCGATGCGTCAGGCCGCAGCGGGCCTGCATTTCGGGCACATGCTTGTGGCCAAGGCCGAGCGCATAGGTGCGGAAGGCGCTCGGCGCCCCATCACTGCCCTCATATTCGGCGATCATAGCCTTGCCGCCGCCGGAATAGCCGGAGGCCGCGTTGCATGTGAGCTGCGTCTCGGCGGGGATGATCCCGGCCTGCACAAGCGGCGCCACGAGCGCGATGAAGCCGGTCGAATAGCAGCCGGGATTGCTCACGAAGCGGGCTTTCGCGACCGCATCATGGCCGGAGACCTCCGGCATGCCATACACCCAGCCGTCGGCCACGCGATGCGCCGTCGAGGCGTCGATCACCCGCGTGCGATCATTGGCGATCATCTGCACGGACTGGCGCGCAGCATCATCCGGCAGGCAGAGGATGACGATATCGGCGGCGTTGATCGCTTCGGCGCGCGCGCCATCGTCCTTGCGGGCGGCATCGCCCAGCGTGATGAGATCGAATTCGCTGCGCCCCTCCAGCCGGTCCCGGATCTGGATGCCGGTGGTCCCGGCGGCGCCGTCAATGAAAATCTTTGTCATGTCGTAATCCTGCGCCGGCCTGTCACCGGCTGCTCATGCGTGTCGCGGAGCCGCGCGACGACATCGTCCAGCGGCTCTATGGTCACGGCCATTGCGTGGGCATTGGCATGGATCAGGCGCTCGCCATCCACCATCAGCCCCACATGACCGGGGAAGAAGATGATGTCGCCTCGTCGGAGCGCCGCATTGTCGCCCAGCGCCTCGCCGACGGCCTCGGCCTGCTGGTCGGTATCGCGCGGTGCGTTGATACCACAGGCAGCCAGAGCGATCTGCACCAGCCCCGAGCAATCGAGCCCGAAACCCCGGCCACCCCATATATAGGGCACGCCCAAGTGGCGCTCCGCGACGGCAACCCAGTCGCTCTCGACATCCGCGAGAGTGCGGACGTGCCGCTGATGGACAAATCCTTCGGCGATGGCGAGAAAATCGCCCTGCACCGTACCCGCCAGTTTGGCACCGGCGGGCAGCAGCATCTGCACCGAGGATTTGATATCGGCCGCCGCGAACACCGGCGTGATGCCGTGTGCGACATGGCTGGAGTCGACAGGTTCGCCCAGCGCATCCAGCGGCACATAGCCGACATAATGATCATGGCCGCAATAGCCCCAGGCCCAGCCGGCGCGGGCATCGAGCATGTGAAAGCTCTCGCCATAGAGCAGCTCGCTCACGGCGCTTGCGGCGACGTCCGGTGCGGCGCGCAGCATCGTGGCGGCTACAACGCAGCTGCGCGGCACCGGCGCGGCATAATGCGGCGCGAAATACAGATCGGCGAGGGCCACATCGGCCAGATCGGGCCGGATCGCGCGCACGCGTGGATCGTAGCTGCGGGATGTCCCATCCAGCTTCACGCTCTTGCGTTCGGGCGACGACGCCACGCTAGTCCCGGCGATGGTCTGTTTCATCGGCGCCCCCTGCGGCAAAACAGGCCGAAAGGTCAAGGGATACCCGACCGCCACGGTGCATCCCGGGCCCCGGCGCCGACGCCCGGATCGCTCAATCCCCCGACTGTCCGTAGCGCTTTTGCAGCATGGCAAAGGTCGCGCGCAGGCCCAACGCCTCGCCGCCCTTGGGTCGGCCCGGTTTGGCGGTCGGCCGCCATGCAAAGGTGTCGAAATGCACCCACAGGGTCTTGTCCGGCACGAAGCGCTGGAGGAACAGCGCTGCCGTAGAGGCGCCGGCAAAAGGCGTTTCGCCGCTGTTGGAGAGGTCCGCGATGTCGCTCTTGAACAGGTCGTTGTAGGGCGCCCATAGGGGCAGGCGCCAGAGGGGATCGTCCACGTCGCTGCCACAGCTGGCCAGCGTGGCCGCCAGCGCATCATCATTGGTGAAGAGCGCAGGCAGGTCCGGGCCGAGCGCGACCCGGGCCGCACCGGTCAGCGTGGCGAAGTCGATGATGAGTTCGGGCTTGTCTTCACCCGCGCGCGCCAGCGCATCGCCCAGCACCAGCCTTCCCTCCGCATCGGTATTGCCGATCTCCACGGTCAGGCCCTTGCGGCTGCGCAGCACGTCCCCGGGGCGGAAGGCATTGCCGGCGATGGCGTTCTCGGCGACCGGCAGCAGCAGGTGCAGCCGCACCGGCAGACCTGCGCCCATCACCAGATCCGCCAGCGCCAGCGCATGGGCCGCGCCGCCCATGTCCTTCTTCATCAGGCGCATCCCGGAAGCCGGCTTGATATCGAGGCCACCGGTATCGAAGGTGATGCCCTTGCCGACCAGCGCGACGCGGGGATGCTCCTCGCGGCCCCAGACCAGCTCGATCAGCCGGGGCGCATTGGCCCGGTCCGCCGCGCGGCCGACGGCGTGGATCATCGGATAGCCCGATTCGAGCGCATCGCCGCGCGTCACCGACATGGTCGCGCCGTGGCGTTCGGCGACCGCGCGCGTCTGCGCCTCGATCTCGTCCGGTCCCATTTCGGCCGTCGGCGTATTGACCATATCCCGCACAAGCGCCGTCGCGCGGGCTTGCGCGGCGGCACCGTCAATGGCGCCGGGCTGGCCGGTGAGCAGAACGCATGGTCCCTTGGCCGCCGGCTTCGCCTTGTAGCGCTCGAAGCGATATTGCGCCGTCATCCAGCCGAAGATGGCCGGGCCCGGCTCCCGCTCGGCCAGGCGATAGGTTCCGGCGGGCAGCACGCCCGGTAATTTGGCAAGGCACCAGCTGGAGAGCGAGTCGACATTGGCGACATATGTCACCACGCTCCATGCATCGGGTTTTTCCCCGGGCAGGATGGCGTGGGCATAGGCCTTTGGCTGGTAATTCTGCGCCACGAGCGCGGCGCGTTCCCGCTCGGTCCGTCCGGCGAGCCATTGCTCATGGCTGGCGGCATCGATGAGATGGATGAGATGGGCGGTCTGGCCCGTGTCGGGGCGCACGAGATCGGCTGGGTCCGTCATAATGCAGGGTTAGAGTGCGCGAGGGGCCTCGGCAAGCGCCGGCTGATCCGTTAGGCTCGCCCCATTCGTGAAAGGATTGCCCCATGGCCCCCATCAAGTCCACCGCTCTGCTCAGCCTGTGCATCGCGCTGGCCGCCTGCGGCAATGAGACCGTCGCCAACAATATGCAGGTGCCGGTCGAGAATGCGGTGAACGTCGCAGAGCCCGCCAATGCGATGCAGGCCAACGCGGTGGCGGGCAAGTCGGTGGCGTTCACCAAGGGCGAATCCGAATTTCGCGTCAGCTGGCCTGCCGCGGCCGCTGCCATCGCCCCGCTCGATGCCATGCTGCAGGAGAGCGCGGAGAAGCAGCGCAAGGAAACGGAGGACGGCATCCGGGCAGAAGAAGCCTCCGCAAAGGAAGCCGGCTATCCCTTCCGTGGCTATAGCTACACCGAGGACTGGTCCGTGGCAGCCGACGTGCCGACGCTGCTCGTTCTGCGCAGCGAAGGCTATAGCTATACGGGCGGCGCGCACGGCATGCCACTGGTCAAGGTTCTCTACTGGGACAAGGCCGGGAACAAGGCGCTGGAGGCCGGCGACCTGTTCGACATTGCTGCGCTAGGCCGCGCCGTTAAAGACCGCTTCTGCGCGGCTTTGAACGCCGAGCGCACCAAGCGGCGCGGAGAGCCCGTTGGCAGCGGGGAGGGCAGCCCGATCCCCGAATTCGACCAATGTGTCGATCCAACCAAGCAGACGATCATTGCCGCGACCTCAGGTGGCGGCGCGCTCAACCGCCTTCACTTCGTGATCATGCCTTATGAAGCCGGGCCCTATGCGGAAGGGATTTACGAGATCGAAGTGCCGGTGGATGCGGCAGTGCTGGGCGCGGTGAAGCCGGCGTGGAAGGGAGCCTTCGCGGCGGCGCAGTAACCTTCAGAACCACCTTCCGTTCGTGTCGAGCGAAGTCGAGACACGATAAACCAGCGCCGGCGTGTCTCGACTTCGCTCGACACAAACGGGAGGCTGGAAAGCTTAGTCAGACCGAAATCGGCACGCCAAACAGGTCGTGCTCGTCCGCATCCTCGATCTCGACCGAGACGAAATCACCCGCCGCGAGCCCCGGATCGACATCGCGCAGATAGACATGCCCGTCGATCTCCGGCGCGTCAGCCTGGCTGCGGCCGGTCGCCCCGACACTGCCGTCCTCATCCGGTTCGCCAACCTCGTCAATAATAACAGGCAACGTGCGGCCGATCTTGGCGGCGAGCTTCGCTGCTGAAATCCGCGCGCAGGCGTCCATGATCCGCTGGAAGCGCTCTTCCTTAATCTCGTCCGGCACATGGTCGGGCAGGGCATTGGCCTGGGCCCCCTCCACCGGCTCGAAGCGGAAGGCGCCGACGCGGTCGAGCTGCGCTTCCTCCAGCCAGTCGAGCAGATACTGGAAGTCCGCTTCCGTCTCGCCGGGGAAGCCGACGACGAAGCTGGAGCGGATCGCGATATCCGGGCAGATTTCCCGCCAGCCGCGCAGGCGCTCCAGCACCTTGGCCTCGTTGGCGGGGCGCTTCATGGCGCGCAGCACATTGGGCGCGGCGTGCTGGAAGGGGATGTCGAGATAGGGCGTCAGCAACCCTTCCGCCATCAGCGGGATCACCGCGTCGACATGCGGATAGGGGTAGACATAATGCAGCCGCACCCAGGGCTGCTCGCCCTGTGGCGTGCGCAGGCCGCCGAGTGCGCGGGCAAGGTCGGTCATATGGGTGCGGACGGGCTCGCCCTTCCACAACCGCTCCTCATGGCGCACGTCCACCCCATAAGCAGAAGTGTCCTGGCTGATGATCAGCAGTTCCTTGGTGCCCGCCGCGACCAGCTTCTCCGCCTCGCGTAGCACCGCGTCGATCCGCCGGCTGGCGAGCTTTCCGCGCAGGTCGGGGATGATGCAGAAGGCGCAGCTGTGGTTGCAGCCCTCGCTGATCTTCACATAGCCATAATGGCGCGGGGTGAGCTTGAGGCCGCCTTCGGGCACCAGATCGACAAAGGCATTGGGGACGGGCGGCGCGGCATCGTGCACCGCATTGACCACGTCCTCATATTGATGTGCGCCGGTGATCGCCAGCACCTCCGGGAAGCGGGCGCGGATCAGTTCCGCTTCATTGCCCATGCAGCCGGTGACGATCACGCGGCCGTTCTCGGCGATGGCTTCGCCGATCGCCTCGAGGCTTTCTTCCTTGGCGCTGTCGAGAAAACCGCAGGTGTTCACCAGCACCACGTCCGCGCCATCATAGTCCGGGGACAAGGCGTAACCATCGCTCCTCAGCTTGGTGAGGATACGTTCTGAATCGACCAGCGCCTTGGGACAGCCGAGCGAGACCATGCCCACCTTGGGCGCGTCGGGAATTTTCAATGCCATGATTGCGCGCGCATATAGGGCGCCGGCAAGCAAAAGGCGAGTCGTCCCGCGCGGTCCATCTGCGCCGTTACGCCGGGCTGGGGCTGGGCGGTGTTTTGCCGTCGTTGGGAATGATCTCGATGATCATGTCGCCCGCGTAGAGCATCGCAGCCTCTGGCTCCCAAAAGCCATAGGCGCGCCCGGCCCGGTAGAGCCGCACGCCCAAGCCGGTCTGGATCGCGCTCAGCGGTTCGCCCACCTCGGCCTGCGTGACGCGGCGCTCGCGCAGCTGCACGCGCCCGCCCGATGCGGCAAGATCGGCCATATAATCGGCGATATGAGCGCCTTGGCACGAACCGGCGAGCAGCAATCCGGCGAAACTGACCGGATTGATGACCGTCGTCGCACCGGCCTGGCGGGCGAGCGACTCATTGTCCGGCGCCCGCACGACGACACTCAGCGGGATGTCAGGCGCGAGGTGGCGGGCCGTCAGCGTCACAAGGATCGAGGTGTCGTCCCGGCCAGCCGAAACGATCATGGCCTGCGCTTCCTGAACGCGCACGTCCATCAGCGTCTGGTCGCGCGTCGCATCCCCTTTCAGGATGTTACAACCAGCCGCCTCCGCAAGCGCCAGTGATTCGTCGCTGCGCTCAATGACGACGATGCAGCGTGGGTCTGTGCCGCGCGCCACCAGCTCCCGCACCGCCTCGGAACCGCTCGTGCCGAAGCCGGCGACGATGATGTGGTTGGTGAGGGACTTCTGGATCTGCGACATGCGCCACCTGTGCCAAACATTGCGGAAAACGAACTGATAGGCCGTGCCAAGAAAGATCAGCCAGACGAAGATGCGCGCCGGGGTGACGAAAATGCTTTCAAACAATCGCGTCCGGTCCGTGACCGGCACGATGTCGCCATAGCCCACGGTGGTGACCGTCACGGCGGTGAAGTAGACGACATCGCCAAAGCTGACCTCCCCGTCGAGATTGTCGCGCAGCCCATCCCGCTCGAACCAGTGAACCATCAGAACGAACGTCGCGAGGATCAGAATCGCGCCCACCCGCCAGGCGAGGTCGGCCCAGACCGGCAGGGACGAGCGCCGTCGCAAAAAGGCGCGCGGCGGCACGCGGGGATCGTCGCGCTGGAACATCACCGGTCTTGTGCCAGCGGGGAGGGCAGGGTGCAAGGCGAGGTGGGCGCGGCAGGCATGGGATCGAACCTTCTCCCCTCCTCTGCAGAGGAGCGGCTTTAGACCACTGCCGTTATTCCACGGCCCCCGCCAGCCCCTCTTCCAGCGCCGTCAACAGATCGTAATGCGTCAGGTCGTAATGCAGCGGCGTCACGGACACATAACCCTCCGCCACCGCCGCGAGGTCGCTCGCTTCCGGAGCTGAGTCGCTGTGATGCAGGCCGAACCAGAAATAATCATAACCGCGCGGATCGGTGCCTGGCACGATGCGGGTGCGGTCGATGTCGTAGAAGCCCTGCCGCGCGACCTTGATGCCCTTGATCGCGCTGGCGGGTAGGGCGGGGAAGTTCACGTTGATGAGCGTGCGTTCCAGCGCATCCTGTTTGAGCAGCGCGCGCACCACCCGCTCGCCCCAGGCCTCGGCCGCCTCGAACGGGATGCTGTCGCCCAGCCCCTCGCGCGCATAGACCTGGCTCAGCGCAATCGAGCGCACGCCGGAGATCGCGCCTTCCATCGCCGCCGAGACGGTGCCGGAATAGGTCACGTCCTCGCCCAGATTGGCGCCGCGATTGACGCCGGAGAGCAGCAGGTCGGGCTTCTGGTCCTTCATCAGATGCCCCACCGCCATCATCACCGCATCGGTGGGCGTGCCGGAGACGCTATAATGCTTTTCGCCATGCTCGCGCAGGCGCAGCGGGCGGGAGAGTGTCAGGCTATGCCCGGCGCCCGATTGCTCCTCCATCGGTGCGACGATCCAGATGTCGTCGGAAAAGCAGCGGGCAATCTTTTCCAGCACCTTGAGGCCGGGCGCGTTCACGCCGTCATCATTGGTGAGCAGGATGCGCATCAGGCCGGCGTCAGCACTTTGAGGCCGCCGGTATAGGGTAGCAGCGCCTCAGGCACCGTCACGCTGCCATCGGCATTCTGGTAATTCTCCAACACCGCCACCAGCGTCCGCCCCACGGCGAGACCCGATCCGTTAAGCGTGTGGAGGAAGCGCGTGCCCTTCTCGCCCTCGGGCCGGTAGCGCGCATTCATGCGCCGCGCCTGAAAGTCACCACAGGTCGAGACGGAGCTGATCTCGCGATAGGTTTGCTGGCTCGGCAGCCAGACTTCCAGATCGAAGGTCTTGGTTGCGGAAAAGCCCATGTCTCCCGCGCACAGCAGCATCCGGCGATAGGGCAGGCCCAGCGCCTCAAGAATGCCCTCGGCGGATTTGAGCATATGCTCATGCTCGGTCGCCGCCTGATCGGGCGTACAGATCGCCACCAGCTCGACCTTCTCGAACTGGTGCTGGCGAATGAACCCGCGCGTATCGCGCCCCGCCGATCCCGCCTCCGAGCGGAAGCAGGGCGTGAGCGCCGTGAACCGCATCGGCAGCGCAGCCTCGGTCAAAATCTGCTCGCGCACGAGATTGGTGAGGCTGACTTCCGCCGTGGGGATGAGCCAGTGGCCGGTGGTGGTGCGGAAGAGGTCTTCGGCGAACTTGGGCAACTGCCCGGTGCCGAACACCGCCTCATCGCGCACCAGCAGCGGCGGATTGACCTCGGTATAGCCATTGGCCTCCGTCTGCCGGTCGAGCATGAACTGCGCCAGCGCCCGGTGCAGCCGCGCCATCTGCCCCCGCAGCGCCGCAAAGCGCGCGCCGGACATGGCAGCGGCGCCCTCGAAATCGAGACCCAGCGCGGGACCGAAATCGGCATGGTCCTGCGGCGTGAAGTCGAAGCTGCGCGGCGTACCCCAGCGATGCACTTCCACATTGCCGGCCTCATCGACGCCATCGGGCACGTCTGCGGCGGGCAGATTGGGAATGGCGGCAAGACGGCTCTGCACGGCCTCCGCCAGCGTCTTCTCCTGCGCCTCCAGCTCGGGCAGGCTGGTCTTGAGTGTCGCGACCTCCGCCTTCAGCGCCTCGGCTGTCTCCTTGTCGCCCTTCGCCATCGCCTGGCCGATGGCCTTGCTGGCCTCGTTCCGTCGCGCGAGGCCTTCCTGCACCTGCGTGGCGACGGCGCGCCAGCGCGTGTCCTCCTCGCCGATGGAGGCGGCGACCGGCTCCATGCCACGGCGGGCGAGGGCGGCGTCGAAGGCGGCGGGATTGTCCCGAATGGCTTTGATATCATGCATGGCGCACCGCCTATGCCCCGCGCGCCATGGCCGATCAAGCGGCCAGCGATCTCCCAGTGGTGGGGACGCGACCGGCACCGCCGCCCAAGCCTGGCGAGGGCAGCGGTATTCGTCTCGTTCGGCCGCCGATTCACGGCGGATTCGGCCGTTGTTCAGTCATCGTTCAATGCGCAGGAAACAGTGCTTGTTTCACTCTCGGCTGCGCTCTATAGGCGCCGCGAGAGCGCCGGAAATCGGCGACTTGATCGACGCGGAGAAGTGAATGGCCTCGCTTGCAGATTCGTCGGATAAAAACGGCTCGAAAGGCTCGGGGATCGATCTTCCCGAGGGCTATCGGCCTTCCGCAGACGAAGAGTTTATGGGGCCGCTGCAGCTGGAATATTTCCGCCGCAGGTTGCTCGATTGGAAAAAGCAAATTCTCGCCGAGGCAGAGGGCACGCTCGCCACGCTGCAGAGCGAACCGCTGCGCGAGCCCGATCTCAACGATCGCGCCTCCAGCGAAACGGACTGGTCCATCGAGCTGCGCACCCGCGATCGCCAGCGCAAGCTCATCTCGAAGATCGACGCCGCGTTGCGCCGCATCGACGATGGCGAGTATGGCTATTGCGAAGTGACCGGTGAGCCCATCTCGCTCGGTCGCCTCGAAGCCCGCCCCATCGCGACAATGACCGTCGAGGCGCAGGAGCGCCACGAACGGCAGGAAAAAGTCTCCCGCGACGATTGATCATAGCGGCCGTCGGTTGGCTGCCCTCGTCCTGATAGCTCGCGCATCTTAGCAGGGTGCGCTGGCGACGAGCGGCGTTCGGCCGCTTGCCTTCCTGACTGATCAACTAGCGTTGATTGCGCGTGCGCGGTTCAGTGCTCGCGGGCTTTCTATTCTCTCGCGAGGCTGTCAACGGTGCCGGGCTGCCGCCTTCGCTCGGGGAGCATCCTTGTGCCCTAACCCGCGCGCTCACACCCGCCTACGGCAGTCAGCCCGCAATGACAGCAGGATTCTGCTGCATCTATAATCGCGCCAATGTCCAGAAACGAAAAAGCGGAGGAGAGCTGCTTCTAAGCGCTCGATCCTCCGCTTTGTCCCGTCGCCCGTGCCGGTCTTCCCGGCGGCTCCCTCTCCGAAGTAATCTTGTAAGAGCGATGGAGACGGGCCTGCCTAATGCAGTTTTATACAAAAAAAAAGGGCCGACCTCGTGAGAGATCGGCCCCTTGAGTCTTAGGAGAGGATGCCTGAAAGGCAGTTTCTAAATAGCACATCCGTTTTTTGCTGCAAGTGCGAAAAACGAAACTCGCTGATGCAAAAATGTAATTTAGATATAAGCCTTTGATCTAAAAGAGAAAAAATTTTCGCTGGAGGGGAAACTTTCTTCATCTCTCTCACCGCTGGGTTTTATCTCGCGCCCGCGAGAGGTCACGGAATCAACCGGGGATCGCCTCAAAGAAGCGAAAAAAATTCAAAGAAACCCGCCATTTTCTGATCATGGATGAGGGCGCCTTGCTCCTAGCTGAACATTGCAATCGAATGCAATGTCGCCCTTGTTCGCGAATCACCTGCCCGCTTCGACGATCAGATGTCGCCGCTGAAGGTGTCGCACTGGGCAGGGTCGCCGGAGTCGTAGCCCCGACGCAGCCAAGCCACGCGCTGGGCGCTGGTGCCGTGGGTGAAGCTGTCCGGCACCGGCCGGCGCCCGGCGTCCTTCTGCAGCGTGTCATCGCCGATCGCGGCGGCAGCGCGCAGGCCTTCCTCAAGATCGCCAGTTTCCATCAGACCGGTACGGCGTCCCCACACCCCTGCGTAGCAATCGGCTTGCAGCTCGATGCGGACCTGCAGCGCATTGGCTTGTGCTTCACCCACCTGCTGCTGCCTTTTGTTCACATCATCCAGCCGGCCCTCCAGATGCTGGACATGATGCGCGACTTCATGGGCGATCACATAGGCCTGGGCGAAGTCGCCCGGCGCGCCGAAGCGCTGCTGCAGTTCCCGGAAGAAATCCGTGTCGAGATAAATCTTCTCGTCGAGCGGGCAGTAGAATGGTCCCATGGCCGATTGCGCCGCCCCGCAGCCCGAGCGCCCGCTTTGCGCGTAGAAGGAGAGGATGGTGGGCTTGTAGGTCTGGCCACTCTGCCGGAAGAGATCGCCCCAAACCCGTTCGGTGGTGTTGAGCACCTTGAGCGAGAAGCTCTGCATCTGTGTCAGCTCTCCCTCCTGACCCGCAGGAGCGCCCTGTTCGGTCGCCGGCTGCGAGGTATCTCCGCCGGTCAGCAGCCCGCCACCGCTAAAGCTGATGAAGGCGAACACGGCGAGCGCGATTACCACCCCGCCGCAGCCGAAGCGGCTGCCGATCATCGGCAGCAACATGCCGAGCAGATTGCCGCCCCCGCCGCCGAAACCGCCCCCGCCGCCACGCTGGATCTCGTAGTTGCTGCTTTCCCGTTCGTCGTCGAGCCGCATTCTCGTCCCTTCCCCAGCGCGTGCTTGCATGATCACGCCATGATCGATGTGTCGGGAAATTCTCCCCGCTGCGACGGTGAAATGCAACAAGGCTAGGAACTATCCCAACGCCCCGGCAATTCTGTGGGGATCGCGACATCCGGTCCCCGCTCGGCGCTGGTGGACGGCCGGGGAATGGGATATTGCATCGCACCATGGATATGCCGACTCCGCGTCGCCGCGGCGGCCATGCGCCGCTCCCTTTGCCCGATCAGGTCGCGCTGGTCCTCCAGGGCGGAGGTGCGCTGGGGTCTTATCAGGCCGGCGTGATCGAGCGGCTGGCGGCGCTTGGCATCGGGATCGACTGGGTCGCGGGCATCTCCATCGGCGCCGTCAATGCCGCCATCATCGCCGGCAACACGGCCGATCAATGGGTGGCGCGTCTGACCGAGTTCTGGACTCTCGTCAGCAGCGGCCTGCCGAACATCTGCCTGCCCGAGGACGATCATCTGCGCGAGGGCGCACATCTCGCCGCCGCCGGCGCCGTGCTGCTCGGGGGCGTACCAGGTTTCTTCCGCCCGCATTTCTTGCAGCCCCTATGGGCACCGCCCGGAACGACGGAAGCGATCAGCTATTACGACACGGCGCCCTTGCGCGAGACACTGGACCGGCTGGTCGATTGGGACCGGGTCAATCACGGTCCCATGCGGTTTTCCATAGGCGCAGTGGATATCGAGAACGGCAATTTCGTCTATTTCGACAATCAGGATCCGCAATGGCGGGGCCGGATCGATGCCCGCCATGTCATGGCCTCCGGTGCCCTGCCGCCGGGCCTGCCGCAGGTGGAGATCGATGGACGCCATTATTGGGATGGCGGCCTGGTCTCCAATACCCCGCTCAGCCACGTGCTCGAGCATCAGTCCGGTGATCTGCTGATCTTCCAGGTCGATCTCTTCCCGGCGGAAGGGCCGCTGCCGCGGGAAATGAGCGATGTGTGGTCGCGACAGAAGGACATTCAATATTCCAGCCGCACCCGGCAGGTCACGGACCGCTTCCTGCGCGCCCGGCGCGAACATGAGGCGATCCGCGCGCTGCTGGATCGCTTGCCGCAGGACGTCGCCCAAACGCCCGAGGCGCGGCGGCTGGCGGGGATGATCGAAGAGGGATCGGTCAACATCATCCATCTCATCCACCGCCTGCGCGCCTGGCACAGCGGCGCGCGCGATTTCGAGTTTTCGCGCCGCACGATGCTGGATCATTGGGCGCAGGGCGATGCTGCCGTCGCCGCCGTGCTCTCGCACGGGACCCAGCTTATCGCGGAAAATATCGTCAGTGGCCGCAGCGCAACCTTCGACCTCGCGCTGACCGGTCAGATCAAGGAGAAGCAGGCATGAGTTTGAAGGGCAAGACAGCGCTGATCACCGGCTCCACATCAGGCATCGGCCTTGCTTATGCCAAGTCGCTGGCGGCCGAGGGCGTCAACCTCGTCATCAACGGCTTTGGCGATGCCGACGCCATCGAGAAGGAGCGGCTGGCCCTGGAACAGGCGAGCGGCGCGAAGGCGATCTATTCCGGCCATGATCTCACCAAGCCGGAGGAGATCGAGGCGATGATGGCGCAGGCGGCGGAGGCCTTTGGCTGTGTCGATATCCTCATCAACAATGCCGGCACCCAGCATGTCGCGCCGGTGGAGGAATTCCCGCTCGACAAGTGGAGCCTCATCATCAAGCTCAATCTGGAATCCGCCTTTCACACCACCCGGCTTGCCGTGCCCTATATGAAGCAGCGCAAATGGGGCCGGATCATCCAGACCGCCTCCGCGCACAGCCTCGTCGCCTCGCCGTTCAAGTCGGCTTATGTGACCGCCAAGCACGGCCTTGCCGGCTTCACCAAAACGATCGCGCTGGAACTGGCGACCTTTGGCATCACTGCCAATTGCATCTCGCCCGGCTATGTCTGGACGCCGCTGGTCGAGGGCCAGATTCCGGACACGATGAAAGCCCGCAACATGACGCGCGAGCAGGTCATCAACGATGTGCTGCTCGCCGGCCAGCCGACCAAGGAGTTCGTGACGGTGGAGCAGGTGGCCGCGATCGCGATGTTCCTCTGCTCGGATCCCGCGAGCAACATTACCGGCGCGAACATCAGCGTGGATGGCGGCTGGACCGCTGCCTGAGGGCTAGAATTACGACAGCTAGATAGAAGCGCGCAGGAGCACTATTCGCAAATCTAGCTGGGATGGGGGCACTTAGCCCCAACGTCCTTGGCCCCTCCCTGGGGGAGGGAGGGGCCGTCGGGGACTGTGGGAGAGTATCAGCGCCGTGGGAGAGTAACGCTGATGAAGACTGTATAGCCCCCACTTGTCACGAGACTTTGTCGCAATCGGCGGAGTTTGTATCAATGTGTCGCAGCCGGCGCGACGGGCTCAGTTGCCGCTGCCGCCCAGCACGTTGATCGTGAAGGCCAGTACGCCCAGATTGAAGACAAAGGCGGCGAGGCAGTGGATCGTCGCCACGCGCCGGACCGAGGTGGAGGTGACCGCCACGTCCGAGGTCTGGAACGTCATGCCCAGCGTGAAGCTGAAATAGACGAAATCCCAATAGGTCGGCTCCTTGGTGCCGGGAAAGTCGAAGCCGCGCGCATCCGCGCCGCCCTCGTCCTTCGCGTCGCCCTCGCTCCGCACATAGAACATATGGGCATAATGGAGGGCGTAGACCATGTTGGAGAAGATCCACGCCAGTGCCAGGGTCCCGATGACCAGAGCCATGGCCTCGACGCCGGGATCGTGCCTGTTCTCAAGTTCGGAGAAGATTGCGACGAGCACCACCAGCGAGACCGCGCCGGTTATCCCCAGCAGCAAGGTGCGATTGGCATCGTTCCGCGCAGCCGACTGGCGCATCTGATCCGGCCCGGCGCGGGCCAGCAAAGGCCAGACGGACAGCAGAAAGATACCGGCCGCCACATCGAATCCCGCCATCATGGCATGACGCCAGCCCAGAACCGGATGCAGCAGCGGCAGGCTGACAAGCAGGATCGCCGCAAAAGCGAGGAAGCGTATGGGCGCAAGGCGCCGTCCAAGGTCAAGAGCCATCGGTGCGACTATAGCGGACGAAATTGCCTGCCGAACCTTGTTTCTTCATCGGTAAGCGCCGGCGCGCATCGCCGGTCGGGGCTCACCAATCCGTGACTTTCCCGTTCTACAACGCAAGTCACGTCCAGGCCCTTCTGTGCACCAAAGTTAGGAACTTTAGCAGAGTCCGGCTTGGCCCCGCAGAACCCGGACGCGTCCAATAGCGACGCGCCCGCATTCTGCCGAGTGCAACCCGCGCCTCAGAGCTTGCTCGTCAGCTCCGGCACGATCTGGAACAGGTCGCCCACCAGTCCGACGTCAGCCACGTGGAAAATCGGCGCATCCTCGTCCTTGTTAATGGCGATGATGGTCTTGGAGTCCTTCATGCCGGCGAGGTGCTGGATGGCGCCGGAAATGCCGACGGCAATGTAGACGTCCGGCGCCACGATCTTGCCGGTCTGGCCAACCTGATAGTCATTGGGCACGAAGCCCGCGTCCACCGCCGCCCGCGAGGCGCCGACGGCGGCGCCGAGCTTGTCGGCCAGCGGCTCGATGAGCGCCTTGTAATTCTCGCCGCTGCCTACGCCACGACCGCCCGAAACGATCACCTTGGCGCTGGTCAGCTCGGGCCGCTCCGAGGCTGCAACCTCTGCGGACACGAAGCGCGCGGTGCCAGCATCGCCGGTGCCGGACACGGCCTCCATCGGGGCTGATCCGCCCTCGGGCGCCGCCTTGTCGAAGGCGGTGCCGCGCACGGTGATCACCAGCTTGGCGTCGCTCGTCTTCACCTGCGCGATGGCATTGCCGGCATAGATGGGGCGCGTGAACGTGTCCGGCCCGTCGACCCCAATGATGTCCGAAATCTGCATCACGTCGAGCAGCGCGGCGACGCGCGGCGCGATATTCTTGCCGGTGGTGGTGGCAGGCGCGAGGAAGGCGTCATGATGCCCCATGAGATCGACGATCAGCGGCGCGATATTTTCCGGCAGCTGATGCTCCAACGCGGCGTCATCGGCGAGATGGACCTTGCCCACGCCTGCGATCTTCGCCGCCTGCTCCGCCACCGCAGCGCAGCCCTTGCCCGCGACCAGCAGATGCACCTCGCCCAGCTTGGCGGCGGCGGTCACGACCGGCAGGGTCGCATCCTTGAGGGTGGCATTGTCATGCTCGACCAGAACCAGTGTCTTCATTATCCTGTCCCTTCATCCGCATCCCGCTCGCTTCGAGCGAAGTCGAGAAGCGTTGTGCGCGGCGTGTCTCGACTTCGCTCGACACGAACGGAAAAGTGATCGGTTGCTCAGGCGACCCCAAGCACCTTCAGCTTCTCGATCAGCTCATCCACGCTGTTCACCTTCACGCCCGCCTGCCGCTTGGCCGGCTCGGTCACCGTCAGCGTCGTCAGCCTCGGCGTCATGTCCACGCCGTAGTCGGCCGGCGTTTTCTGCGCGAGCGGCTTGGACTTGGCCTTCATGATGTTGGGCAGCGAGGCATAGCGCGGCTCGTTCAAGCGCAGGTCGGTGGTCACGATAGCCGGCAGCTTGAGCGCCACCGTTTCGAGGCCGCCGTCCACTTCGCGCGTCACATTCGCCGTCTCGCCCGAAACCTCTACCTTGCTGGCGAAGGTGCCCTGTGCCCAGCCGAGCAGCGCGGCGAGCATCTGGCCCGTCTGGTTGCTGTCATCGTCGATCGCCTGCTTGCCGAGGATCACCAGGCCCGGCTGCTCCTCATCGACAATCGCCTTCAGGAGCTTGGCCACCGCCAGCGGCTCGGCCACGCCCTCATGCGTGATCAGGATCGCGCGGTCCGCGCCCATGGCCAGCGCCGTGCGCAGTGTTTCCTGCGACTTCGCCTCGCCGATGGACACCGCGACGATCTCGGTCGCCACGCCTTTTTCCTTCAGGCGAATGGCTTCCTCGACGGCAATCTCGTCAAAGGGGTTCATGCTCAGCTTGACGTTGGCAAGGTCCACACCGGACCCGTCCGCCTTCACGCGCGGCTTGAGATTGTAATCGAGCACCCGCTTTACGGGGACGAGGATTTTCATCTGCGCTCTCCTTAAGACATTCAAATGTTAGTTGACGTTCACGTTAACGTCAACCGTGCGCGAGACTGGCGAATTCCGCCATGAGGGGTTGGAATTGCTCCATGGGCGGGAAGGTCTCGAAGCTGTGTCTGGCTTTCGTGACCGCCCAGGGTAGCGCTTCCGAGGTATAGGTTTCGAGGAAGGGTGGGTCCGTCGGCGGCGCGTCCAGCAAGGTCGTGCGCACGTTGACGATCTCGTCCATGCCGTCCGGCCGCGTGAACACCCAGCTCAGGCAATGATCGCAGAAGAAATGCCGGGTTGCCCCGTGCAATCCACCGATCACCGGCTCGCCGGCGATCACTTCGAAACTGGTCGAGAGATAGCAGCTGCTGAGCGAGAAGGCGCTCGCCGTCATAAGCTGGCAGCCGCGGCAGTGGCAGGCCGCCGTGAACAGCGGCGCCCCGGTCACCCGGAAGCGCAACTCGCCACAGCGGCAACCGCCTTCTGCCGCGCCTTGCATCAGGCCAGCGCCTTCACCTCGGCCACGATCTTCTTGGCGGCATCGCCCAGATCGTCGGCCGGCACGATGGCGAGGCCGGAATTGGCGAGGATTTCCTTGCCCTGCGCCACATTGGTGCCCTCGAGCCGCACGACCAGCGGCACCGAGAGATTCACTTCCTTGGCTGCCGCGACGATGCCTTCTGCGATGATATCGCAGCGCATGATTCCGCCGAAGATGTTGACCAGAATGCCCTTCACTGCCGGGTCGGAGAGGATGATCTTGAACGCCGCCGTCACCTTCTCCTTGGAGGCGCCGCCGCCCACATCGAGGAAGTTGGCCGGGAACATGCCGTTCAATTTGATGATGTCCATCGTCGCCATGGCAAGGCCCGCGCCGTTGACCATGCAGCCGATGTCGCCATCCAGCTTGATGTAGGCGAGGTCGTACTTGCTCGCTTCCAGTTCGGCGGGGTCTTCCTCGGTCTCGTCGCGCAATTCCATCAGGTCCGGGTGGCGGAACAGGGCATTGCCGTCGAAGCCGACCTTGGCGTCGAGCACCTGGATCTTGCCGCCGGCGATGGCGAGCGGGTTGATCTCGATCTGGCTGGCATCGGTGCCGAGGAACGCCTTGTAGAGCGCGCCGGCGACCTTGCTGGCCTGCTTGGCGAGATCACCGGAAAGCTCCAGCGCGGCAGCCACGCGGCGGCCATGATGCGGCATGAAGCCGGTCGCCGGGTCGATGGTGATGGTGTGGATCTTCTCGGGCGTGGAGTGCGCCACTTCCTCGATGTCCATGCCGCCCTCGGTCGAAGCGACCATGGCGATGCGGCCGCTGGCGCGGTCCACGAGGAGGGCGAGGTAGAATTCCTTTTCGATGTCGACGCCATCGGTGATGTAGAGGCGGTTGACCTGCTTGCCGGCCTCGCCGGTCTGGATCGTCACCAGCGTGTTGCCGAGCATGTCCTTGGCGTGCGCCTCGACTTCCTCGATCGTCTTGGCCAGCCGCACGCCGCCCTTGGCATCCGGACCGAGCTCCTTGAACTTGCCCTTGCCGCGCCCGCCGGCATGGATCTGCGCCTTCACCACATAGAGCGGGCCGGGGAGCGACTTGGCGGCCTCGACGGCTTCCGCCACGGTCAGCGCTGCATGGCCGGCGGGGACGGGGGCGCCAAATTTCGCGAGCAGTTCCTTGGCCTGATATTCATGAATGTTCATGGGTGCAGTATCCTGAGCCTGAGAAGAGGTTGGCCGCGCCATAGCCCAAGCCGACGCCGGCGTAACTTGCAAAGTTGCAAAATCGACGGTTCGGATATGCTAATTGCGCGTGGACCAGCGCGCCCTCGAAGCAGGGCGTAGCAAGTCGGATTGGCTGGAAGACGTCAGGTCTGTGCGTTAGATCGCGCAGCTAATAGCCGAGGCTGTTGCCGCCCGCAGGATTTCGGGGTCGCCCAGCGTACTCAGGTGGCGGACCATTTCGCTCACCGTCGTCCGGTTGGGGTCGATGCCGCGTCCATCGGTCAGCGTCGCGATCCGGCGAAGCTGCGCATTGCTCAGGCGATCCGTGAGGGTGCGCGCCATGCAGCCGGCCATCGGCTCGCTGAGGCCAGCGCGCACGAGCCCTGCGCGAATGCGACTTTCCGGCGTTGCGCAGCTGCTCAACAAAATGGCTGCGGGCAGGGCGAGGGCGGCAAGCGCGCGGGCGGAGGTGAGCTTCATGCGCGGGAGAGTAGCCGGCCAGAAGGCTCATGCCTAGAGCCTGCGTTTCGGCTGCTCTGTCTTGGCGCACAGGCGGGCGCAGCAACCTTGGTGTGCGTGCCTGCGTGCTGGTCAGCCCGGCCCCGACCGGTTACACATCCCCCGCATCCTCCCTGCTGGAATGCGCAATATGATCGAGATGTTTTTCACCCGTTTCGCCAGCCGCATGGCGAGCTGGACGGGCCAGCCATTCACCTTCGTTCTCGCCTTGAGCATCATCGTCATATGGGGGATCAGCGGGCCGATTTTTCAGTGGTCCGATACCTGGCAGCTGGTCATCAACACCGGCACGACGATCGTGACCTTCCTCATGGTGTTCCTGATCCAGAATGCCCAGAACCGCGATGCGAGCGCTATGCAGGTCAAGCTGGACGAGCTTATACGCGCCATTGAATCCGCGCAGAATGGCTATATCGGTATCGAGCATCTCACCGATGCGCAGATTTGTAGCCTGCGCGATGCCTTGGAGAAGGAAATCGACGCGGTGCCGGAATTGATCGCCCAGCGTCAGGTGGAGCTCAACAGGCTGATCGAGCGGCGCTGACAAAGCAAAACGGGCGCCATTCGGGCGCCCGTTTTATGTGGAGGACTGAGCGCTTAGCTCGGCATGGCCTGTGGATCGACCGGCCAGGGATGGGCCTTTGCGGGCTTCGAAACGTCCGGCGACGCCGAAGCACTGGCTTGTGCCTCGTCGGACGACAGCGATTTGCCGATCCCCTGCCGGGCCGTATCCGTCTCGGACGTCTGGCGATGTTCCGCCAGCTTGTCCTTGAGCTCCTGAGCGCGCTTGCGCGCGCGATCCTTGTACGGCTCGAGGCGTCCCTCATCGTTCATCTTCTTGAGCTTCGAGCCGATGAAGGCGGCGACCGCTCCATAGAAAAATGTTTTCAGCATGATGCTCTCCTGATTTGCAAAATGTTGCGAAGCACGTTTGCGTTGGCCGGTGAGGCCTTAACGGCAGCGCACCTCGCCACGTTCGATCGCCCGACCGGCCACGGCGCCACCGGCAGCGCCGATGATCGTGCCGATTGTCTTGCTGCCGCCGGGCGCAATGATGTTGCCGAGAACGCCACCGGCAAGGCCGCCGATGATTGCGCCCCGCGTACCGTCCGGCTTGCGGCAATAGTAGCCGCCTCGGTCGTCCCGGTAGATCGGGTCATTGGCGCCCAGCACATAGCCATCATTGTTCGAGGCGTAGCCGGGGCCGCCGCCAAGTCCCATATCGCTGCACCCTGCGAGGGTCATGGTCGCGGCTGCGAGCGCGATGGCCGGTGTGCGAAATCCTGCGAAAGTCATGTCCTTGCCTTTCTGATCGTCCTGCCCTTGTTGGCAGAGATAACGGCTGGAAGGCGAGGTCGTTCCGAGGGCTCGCAGAACCTGTCCTGCCGTGCGCTCGCGGGCCGGATCAGCTCAGGCGATGTTCCAGCGTCACCTCGGCATTGAGCAGCTTCGAGACCGGGCAGGTCTTCTTCGCCTCTTCCGCGATCCGCGCAAACTCATCCGGGTCGATGCCGGGGACGGTGGCTTCCAGCACCAGGTCCGAGCGGGTGATCGTAAAGCCGCCGTCGCCCTGTTCGAGCTTGACCGAAGCCTTGGTGTCGAGCGACCCGTCCGCATAGCCGGCGCGCTCCAGCGCGAAGGAGAGCGCCATGGTGAAGCAACCGGCATGGGCCGCCGCGATCAGCTCCTCGGGATTGGTGCCTGGCTCATCGCCGAACCGCGTGCCAAAGCCATAGGGCTGTTCCTTGAGTACGCCGGATTGGGTGGTGAGGCGGCCTTTGCCGGCCTTGCCCATGCCTTCATATTGAGCCGATGCTGTCCGGGTGGTCATATGCTGTCTCCTTGAACGCGTTGCGCAATATCGTTGAACGAACGCCCCCCGCGCTCGGTTGCCTAAAGGGCGGCGTGCCAGATCGTACCATCTTTGCTGGAGGATTTGGCGACAATGCATGGAGGCGGGGCGTCGCCCGCCAAAGATATGGGCCGGAGACGCCATGCGCTCCGGCCCATATGGGATCGATTGAGTGGACGATGCCCGCTCCTTACTGGCAGGCGAGAGTGCCGAGCCGGAACGTGCCGATGATCCGGGGGATCATTGGCAGGCGAGGCACTCGTCATAATCGGTGGACTCGCCCAGCTCGATCTTCTTGAGCTCGGCTGTGTTGTCCGCCTCGACGCCGCCTGCGAAGCCGGCGCGCTGGATGGACTTGGAGCGCAGATAATAGAGCGACTTCACGCCCAGCTCCCAGGCGCGGAAGTGGAGCATCAGCAGATCCCACTTCTCCACGTCGGCCGGGATGAACAGGTTCAAGGACTGCGCCTGATCGATGAACGGCGCGCGGTCGGCGGCCAGCTCGAGCAGCCAGCGCTGGTCGATCTCGAAGCTGGTCTTGAACGTGTCCTTCTCTTCCTGGGTCAGGAAGTCGAGATGCTGCACGCTGCCGCCCTTCTCGAGGATCGAGTTCCACACATTGGTCGAATCCTTGGACTTCGCCGCGAGGATCTTCTCGAGATAGGGGTTCTTGACGATGAAGCTGCCCGAGAGCGTCTTGTGCGTGTAGATATTCGCCGGGATCGGCTCGATGCACGCCGAGGTGCCGCCGCAGATGATGCTGATCGACGCGGTGGGGGCGATCGCCATCTTGCAGGAGAAGCGCTCCATCACGCCCTGATCGGCCGCGTCGGGGCAGGGGCCGCGCTCTTGCGCCAGCACCATCGAGGCCTCGTTTGCCTTGGCGTTGATATGCTTGAAGATGCGCAGGTTCCAGCTCTTGGCCATGGCGCCTTCGAACGAGATGCCGCGCGCCTGCAGGAAGCTGTGGAAGCCCATGACGCCGAGGCCAACGGACCGCTCGCGGCCGGCGGAATATTTGGCGCGGGCCATCTCGTCCGGTGCGCGGTCGATATAATCCTGCAGCACATTGTCGAGGAAGCGCATGACGTCCTCGATGAACATCTTGTCGCCGTTCCACTCATCCCAGGTTTCCAGGTTGAGCGACGAAAGGCAGCACACGGCGGTGCGATCCTCGCCGAACTGGTCCTTGCCGGTCGGCAGGGTGATTTCCGAGCAGAGGTTGGAGGTGGAGACCTTCAGGCCCACGTCGCGATGATGCTTGGGCATCATCCGGTTCACCGTGTCCGAGAAGACGATATAGGGCTCGCCGGTCGCCAGCCGCGTCTCGACCAGCTTCTGGAAGAGCGAGCGGGCGTCGACGGTGGCGCGCACGCTGCCGTCCTTGGGGCTCCGTAGCTGGAACTCGGCGCCCTCGCGCACCGCTTCCATGAACTCATCGGTGATAAGCACGCCATGATGCAGGTTGAGCGCCTTGCGGTTGAAGTCGCCCGATGGCTTGCGAATTTCGAGGAACTCCTCGATCTCCGGGTGCGAGACGTCCAGATAGCAGGCCGCCGAGCCGCGCCGCAGCGAGCCCTGGCTGATCGCGAGGGTGAGCGAATCCATCACGCGGACGAAGGGAATGATGCCGCTGGTCTTGCCGTTCAGGCCGACCGGCTCGCCGATGCCGCGCACGCTGCCCCAATAGGTGCCGATGCCGCCACCGCGCGAGGCGAGCCAGACATTCTCGTTCCAGGTGTTGACGATGCCTTCCAGGCTGTCATCCACGCTGTTGAGATAGCAGGAGATGGGCAGGCCGCGCCCGGTGCCGCCATTGGAGAGCACGGGCGTCGCGGGCATGAACCACAGCTTGGAGATATAATCGTAGATGCGCTGGGCGTGCGCCTCATCGTCGGCATAAGCCGCCGCGACGCGCGCGAACAGATCCTGATAGGATTCGCCGGGCAGCAGATAGCGATCCTTGAGCGTCTCCTTGCCGAACTCCGTCAGCAGGGCATCGCGCGTGGAATCGGTCACCACATCGAAGCGGCGGGCGTCGATGGTGTTCGATGCTGCCGCCTTCTTGGGCGCCTTTTCAGGCGCATCGCCTGTCCGCACAGTCTCCATGATGCCCTCGCTGGCCAGCGTTGCTTCTGCCAAACCTTCCGCCTGCAAATCCCGAAACTCCATGATTCAACCCCCAATGTTCTTGCTTCGTTCGGTTTCGTCAAGCCTTGGCCGGAGAGACCTCAAATTCGGATGTCGGCGGGACCTTCCGCCGGATTACACGCCTTGGCGCGCTATCCAGAACATCACGAAGCACAATCTATAGCGTAGCCCCCGGACCCCTAACACTATTGATAGTGCCACAGATGATTGCGGATGCAAGGTATAATGGTGATCGCGGCGGCGCATTTCATCGATGAAATGACTCGGTTGGGCGACGTCGGCTTATGTTGCAGTGCAGCGACGCGCGGTCCTGCGCGGGCTCGCCGGAAAGCAAGCGCAGAAAGCGGGCCGGAAAAATAAAGATGTGGAAAAGGCCGGCCACCGCGACGCGCCTGGCGATGCGCACCGAAACGCGTGCCGTCGTGATGCTGGCAAATCCACCGAGGCCGCCTTATGGATCGGTCGAAGAGTCAGGCATAGAGGATTGTCGGCATGTCCCAAGGCATCATCATGATCATCGGCGCAGTCGCGCTCATCATTCTGCTGGTGTGGGTTTTCCGGTCACGATTCGGAGCGGCGGACCATATCGACACCTCGGCCACCGCCGTGGGCGCGGTGACGGAAGCGGCACGCAACATCGCCGAAGAGGTCGCGCATAAGTTCGAGGGCAAGTCGGAGCCGCAGACGGCCGCAGCCGCGACGACACCGATCCCGGATGACTCCCTCGCAGCCCCGGCCCCGGCGGCGACAACGCCCAACGCCATCGGCATTCCTGCCGCCGTGGGCGCACCGGACAATCTGCGCCTGCTCAAGGGCGTCGGCCCAAAGCTGGCTACGCTGCTGACGGAGCTCGGGATTACCCGCTTCGACCAGATCGCCGCCTGGAACGCGGCGGACATTGCAACGGTCGATGCCAATCTGGGCACCTTCAAGGGCCGCATCGTGCGCGACAATTGGGTGGAGCAGGCCGGCTTCCTGGCGCGCGGCGACACTGCCGGCTTCGAGGCGCGGTTCGGCAAGCTGGACGGCCCCGGCAACAGTTGAACGGACCCCCATTCTGACCGATCATCCTTCCAAGGCGGCGCCCGGCGTCGCGGCGCCCGGCGCGTCTGCACCGTCGCATCTTCGGCTCGGCCATGTCCTGCTGCTGGCCGCGCTGACGGCGACCTTGCCGGCCGCCATCGAAGGCGTGTCGCCCGCCTTGCCGGCCATTGCGAGCGGCCTTGGGGCAGACCCCACTCATATGCCGACGGCGATGAGCGCGTTCGTGATCAGCTTCGCTATCGCGCAGCTGCTGGGCGGCATGTGCGCGGATGCGCTGGGCCGCCGGCCGGTTGTTATCGGCGGGTTGCTGCTATTTACGCTGGCGGGCCTGTTGGGTGCATTTGCGGAGAGCTTCCCGATGCTGCTCGCGGCTCGTGCGCTGCAGGGCGTCGGCGCAGCCGCAGCGGTGCTGCTGGCCCGCACGATGGTCCGCGATCAGCTTGGCCGGGAGGAGGCCGCACGCGCTCTGGCGCTGATCGGCATCATCATGGGGTTCACCCCGGCGCTGGCGCCACTCATCAGCGGCGTTCTGGTGGCGACAGGCGGCTGGCGTGCGCCCCTGGTGGCACTGGCCGTGATGGGCGGCGTGCTAGTCATCGTGACGACCCTGCGCTTGCCGGAAACGCTGGCGCGCGAAGAGCGGCTCCCCTTTGATCTGCGCGCCTTGTTCCGCACCCTCTCAGGCCTTGCCCGGTCGCGCGCGTTGATGGCCTACATCATCGCGAACGCCTTTGCTTACAGCGGCATCCTGCTGTTTTCTTCCGCCGCGCCGCAAGTCATCATCGACTATCTCGGCGTCTCGGCCGCCGGCTATGCGGCAATGCTCTCGCTGGCGACGGCCGGGTTCATCGCCGGCAATTTCCTATCCTATCGTCTCGTCCGTCGCCTGGGCGTGGATGGCACCTTGCGGGTCGGCGTGCTGTTTCAGGCGGCCGGGCCGCTGCTCATGCTGCTCGCCGTCTCTGCCTGGCCGCACATATGGGTCGCGCTGGTGATCCCGCAGATGCTCTACACCATGGGTTGGGGCATCGTGCAGCCGCAGACGCAGGCGGGCGCCTTGTCCACCCATCCGCACAGCATCGGTCAGGCCTCGGCCTTGCTGGGCTTCGTCCAACTGGCGCTGGCCGGCCTGATCGTGGCGATTTTCTCGCGCGTGACGGCGGGAGAGCCGGCTTCGCTCGCTCTGGCCCTGATGGTTTGCGGCGGCATGGCGACGGCCTGCGCCTGGCATCTGGTGCCGCGCCAACGCGCCTGAGCCGTCAGGCTGCGATGGTGAGCGGCGCAGCCAGCGGCGGCTGGTAGATCAGTTCGATGACGCCCCAATGCTGGCCCGTAATGGAGAGCGGCGCCACCACCTGTTTGAACAGCCCGCTTCTGCCCTGCGCCAGCGGGCGGCGACTGGTCCGCACGGTGAACGGCCGGGTCGTCCGTGCCAGTGCGCGCATGTGGGGCGCATTGAGCATCTGCCCCTGCTGGCCCTGATCGCTCGCTGGCTCCAAGGCTGCGGAGAGTTGCTCCGCCCCCTGCACGGGGAGAGCGAGCGTGCAAAAGGCGTTGCGATCGAGGCAGTTGAACCCAACCAGACCCGGCAACTGCCGCGCACCCTCCCGCCAGCCTACCGCGATCCGCTCGATCAGGGGCTGGGCAGGATGGCTGAACAGCGTCGGATTGCTGCCCGCCAGTGGCTCATAATCCTCCGTGAAGATCTGATCGGCCGTGATCTCGCCGGCTGCGATGGCCTCCTCGACGGCAGAGGCCATGGCCGCCGCCGCTTCGGACGCAAAGCGGATATAAGGCGAATCCGGGATGTCGACGCCGCTTTCGGCCAGATACTGGAGCAGCTGGTTGGTGTCCTCGCTCACGTCGATGACGCGCGTAGATAGCCGCTGGAGGCCGATGGCATTGTCGATGGAGGCATCGGCAAGGTCGGAGAGGCCGGTGCGGATTTCGCCGACCGAGCCGAGGATAGCGTGGATGTTGGCCGACACCGCCTCGCTATTGCCGGAGAGGCCGAGGATGAGATCCCGCAACCGCGCGACCAGCGCGGCGATCTCGCCCGAGGCGGCGTGGGCGCCATTGGCCTTTTCCGCGCCTTGAGCGATTCGATCGAGCATGGTCTGCGCTTCGCTGCGCAATTCGCGGATCGATCCTTCGATCTGCTGCGTGGCGAGGGCCGTCTCCTGCGCCAGCTTCTTCACTTCCGCCGCCACCACCGCGAAACCCCGTCCGGCGTCGCCGGCGCGGGCGGCCTCGATTGCGGCGTTGAGCGCCAGCAAATTAGTCTGGCCGGCAATGCCGCTGATCACCTTGCTGGTGTCGCTCACGCTGGCAAGGGCGAGATTGAACCCATCCAGCCGCTCGTGAATGCGGGAGACCTGATCGATCAGATCCAGCACATTCTGCGAGGCTGAGGCAAGCTGCGTGCTCGAATCATCGACCACCTTGCGCGCGGTGCTGGCCTGCGCGCGGGCCTGATCGGCATTGGCGCCTACGTCATCGCCCATCTGGCCGAGCGCGATCGCGGCATCTTCGAGCGTTTCGAGCATGGACGCCTGATCGGTCACGCGGTCGGCCAGCTCGGCAATGTCCACCTGCAGGTCGAGCGTGCGCAAGCCGAGCGCGCCGGTATGCTCGGCGACATGCAAGATCGTCGTTTCCAGCCGGTTCGTCATGTTCACGCGCTTTTGTCTCCCGCTCGACGGGCGGTTTAGGAACAAGCGGTTAAAATGACGTTGTGCAGTGCGGTATTAGTGGCGCGCCGCCTTAACCTCGGGCGCCGAGCAGCGCCAGCACCACCGCGCTCACCACCAGCAGCAGGCCGATCACTTCGCTCCGGCGCAGGCGCTCGCGCAGATAGAAATGCGCAAAGCTGAGCGTGAAGACGACCTCGCTCTGGCCGACGATCCGCACCAGCGCCACCGGCGCGGTCGCAAAGCCGGTGAACCAGCAGGCCGAGCCAAGCGCGGACAGAAAGCCGACCTGCCCCGAGACGCGCCATGTCTCGAACACCCTCCGCACCTGTTCTGGTTCTCGCCACAGCAGGTAGCCGCCCTGCATCACCGTCTGCAGCGCAACGGTGATGACCAGCACCGTCAGTGCGGCCGAAATGGGGTCGGGCGTGGTTACGTCCATCGTCGCGCGCCGAATGGCAATCGCCGTGAGCGCGAAGAAGAAGCCGGACGCGATGCCGTAGCGCGCGGCGGGCTGGCCGAGCGCCCGCAGAAAATCGCCCGCGCTCATTCGCTTGCCCCCGGTAGAGAGCAGCATGACGCCCACCACGCCAATGGCGATGCCGATCCAGGCCAGCAGGCTCAGTGTCTCGCCCAGCAGCAGAATGGAGAGCAGCGCGCCCTGTGCAGCTTCCGTCTTGGAGTAGGCCGTGCCGACGACGAAATTGCGATGATGGAAGGCCATCAGCAGCAGATTCGTCGCCAGTATCTGCGCCAGTCCACCCAATGCGCTGTAGATGACGGTGGCGCTGGAGAAGGCTGGGAACAGCCCGTCCCTCAGCAGGGCGTGATATCCCAGCATCAGCGCTGCTGCGAAGGGCAGGCCGTAGAGATAGCGCACCAGCCCGGCGGCATTGACGGACATCATCTGCCCGACGCGCCGCTGCACGGCCGTCCGCCACGCCTGCAGCAGGCCGGCCAGCAGCGTCGCCGGCAGCCAGATCGGCGAAGAAATCAACGCTGCGCTCTATGCCGGGTCAGGTTCATGCCTTCTCCAGCAGGCCTTCCCGGGCGATCTTCTCCTGCCAGACGAGCGGCGCGAGCTGGTGGACGTTGTTGCCTTCGCTATCCACCGCGACGGTGACCGGGAAGTCCTGCACCTCGAACTCGTAGATCGCTTCCATGCCCAGATCCTCGAAGCCGACCACCTTGCTACCCTTGATCGCCCGCGCGACGAGATAGGCCGCGCCGCCGACCGCCATCAGATAAGCGCTCTTGGCGTCCTTGATCGCCTCGGTCGCCGCAGGGCCGCGCTCGGCCTTGCCGACGCAGGCGAGCAGGCCCTGATCGAGCATCATCCGCATGAACTTGTCCATGCGGGTCGCGGTCGTCGGGCCAGCCGGGCCGACCACTTCCTCGCCGACCGGATCGACAGGGCCGACATAATAGATGACGCGACCCTTGAACTCGACCGGAAGTTGCTCGCCGCGCGCCAGCATGTCCTGAATGCGCTTGTGGGCGGCGTCGCGGCCGGTGAGCATCTTGCCGTTGAGCAGCAGGCGGTCGCCCTGCTTCCAGCTCTGCACCACCTCGGGCGTGAGCGTGTTCAGGTCGATGCGCTTGGCTTCCGCGCTCGGCTTCCAGTCCACCTTGGGCCACTCATCGAGCTTGGGCGCTTCCAGATAGGCGGGGCCGGAGCCATCCAGCGAGAAATGCGCGTGGCGGGTCGCGGCGCAATTGGGGATCATCGCCACCGGCTTGCCCGCCGCATGGCAGGGCGCGTCGAGGATCTTGACGTCAAGGATCGTGGCAAGCCCGCCCAGACCCTGGGCGCCGATGCCGAGCGCATTCACCTTGTCGAAAATCTCGATGCGCAGCGCCTCGATATCCGTCTGCGGCCCGCGCGCCTTGAGGCTCGCCATGTCGATCTGCTCCATCAGCGCCTTCTTGGCGAGGTGGACGCAATGCTCGGCCGTGCCGCCGATGCCGATGCCGAGCATCCCGGGCGGGCACCAGCCGGCGCCCATTTGCGGCAGCATTTCAAGCACCCAGTCGACGATATTGTCAGCCGGGTTCATCATCTTGAACTTGGACTTGTTCTCGCTGCCGCCGCCCTTGGCCGCGACATCGACATGGACATGATGGCCCGGCACCATTTCGACATGTAGCACGCAGGGCGTGTTGTCCTTGGTGTTCCGCCGCGTGAAGGCGGGGTCGGCCAGCACGGATGCGCGCAGCTTGTTCTCGGGGTTGAGATAAGCGCGGCGCACCCCCTCGTCGACGACCTCCTGCAGCGACTTGCTGGTGTCGTCGAGGCGGCAATCCATGCCCCATTTCACGAACACGTTGACGATGCCGGTATCCTGGCAGATCGGGCGATGGCCCTCGGCGCACATGCGGCTGTTGGTGAGGATCTGCGCAATGGCGTCCTTGGCGGCCGGGCCTTGCTCGGCTTCATAGGCGGTGCCCAGCGCGCGGATATAATCCATCGGGTGATAGTAGCTGATGAACTGAAGCGCATCGGCGACGCTTTCGATCAGGTCGGCGGTCTTGATGGTCACGGTCATGGCGCGCGTGAGACTCCCGGCAAATGGCAAGGACAGGCGGTTTGGATGCCGCGCGCTATACGCCTTTGCCCTGCGCAGGCAAGCGCTCGACGCCGTTGCGGTGCGGGCCGATCCGCGCAATAACCGCTCAGCGGCGCGCTCATGACGCCGCGGGCAGGAAGGATGCATCTATGTTCCGGATCATCGGCTATATCGTCGTCGGCCTCATCGTTGGCGTCTTCGCGCGCTTCTTCTATCCCGGCGCCGTGAACCTCGGCTGGATCGCCACGATCCTGCTCGGCATTGGCGGTGGCATCATCGGCGGCTTCGTCGCGGGGCTGATGGATGGCAAAAGCGGCAACTTCCGCCCGGTCGGCTTCATCGGCTCCGTGCTCGGTGGGATGCTGCTGATCTTCATCGTGCGATCATTGAGCTAGGCGCGGTCAAGCCTAGGAACCGCCTTGTATTCCTGTGAAAACAGGAACCCAGGGCACAACCGTTGTCCCCCGCCGCCCTGGGCTCCTGCTTCCGCAGGAGCACCGCGTCATCGGTAAGGGGGTAACGCCGATTATTCGGCCGCGCTCGAACTGTTAAGTGGCGCAAACAGGGGCAGCGCGGCCACGTCATCCGGCGCAAGGGTGAGCCCGAAGACATCCGCCAGGGCCACGCGATACTCTTCCGGCGTGGTCATTTCGCGCACCTCGCGAATAGGCCCACGCGCGATGGACAGATCACGCTCGGTCAGCGCGGCAAAGCCGTCGGGCAGGACGATGCTGACAATGTGCAGGGTCGTAAAGCGCGAGGCCGCACGCGTGGAGGTCCAGTGGTTGCACTGCTCCAGATCGATGGGTGCCACCGGATCGAGGTGAAACGCATATTGCGGTTGCCAGTCGTCGGTCTCCACGCTACGCCCGTCGGTGGAGGCCGTCGGGCCGGCACGCTCCAGCAGCCATTCGCCGAGGACGTCGCCGGGCTGGCCGATCCGGCGCAAGCGATGGCTGGCTCCGTCGGGCGTCGTGGCCTCGGCGCCGTCCTGCAAGGGCAGGGGCGGCACGAAACTGCCGCCAAATCCGGCATCGGCCACCCAAGGCTGGCCTTCGATCTCAAGCAGCAACAGAATATGCGTGCGCGGCGGGATGTCGCCGGGCGCTGCGCCGAGCAACACCCGCGCGAGCAGCGGCCTGGCCGGCAGGCCAAGCGTGCCCAGCATGTCGGCAAACAGCCGGTTGTGCTCGAAGCAATAGCCGCCGCGTCGCCGGGTGACGAGCTTGTCGAACACGCTGTCCCCGTCGATCAGGATCGGGCGGCCCAGGCGGACATCCAGATTCTCGAACGCGATGCGCCGGCGCTGCGCCGCCTGAAGAATGGCGAGGCCCTCCGCATCGGGTGTCGGCGCGGACTCAAGGCCGAGGCGGGCCAGATAGGCGTCGAGGCGGGCGGCGGCGGTCATGGCAGGCTCGCCCCGGTCAGGCCGCGTCGAGGCTATCGAGCGCCTCGCTGGCTTCCATCCAGCTCTGTTCGGCCTGTTCAATGGCGCCGTCGAGCTTGGCGCGCCGCTGCATCAGTTCGCTCATCGTCCGGTCCTTTTCCTGCGGCCCAGCCTTTGCCGGATCGAACAGGGCGAGATCGATCCGCGAGCGCTCGGCGGTGAGATCGGCCAGCGCTTTCTCTGTCTTCTTCACGGCCGCCTGCAGCGCCTTGTAGCGCTCCCGTGCCTGGGCATTCGCGCGGCGATCGGCCTTGCGGTCGTTCTTGGACCCGCTCTCCTTCGCCGGGGCACTGGCACCGCGCCCGAGAACGAAGTCGGTATAATCCTCAAGGCTGCCGTCAAAAGGCTGGGCCAGTCCGCTATCGACCAGCACCAGCCGGTCGGCGACCAGCTCGATCATGTGCCGGTCGTGGCTGACGATCACCACCGCGCCGGAATAGCTGTTGAGCGCCTGCACCAGAGCCTCGCGGCTATCGACGTCGAGGTGGTTGGTCGGCTCGTCGAGGATCAGCAGGTGCGGCGCGTGGCGGGTGATCAGCGCCAACGCCAGCCGCGCGCGTTCGCCGCCGGAGAGCGACCCGACCTTCTGGGTCGCTCTTATGCCCGAAAAGCCGAACCGGCCGAGTTGCGCGCGCACCGCGCCGGGGGTGGCCCCCTTCATCTGCCGGGTCATGTGCTCGAGCGGTGTGTCTTCCGTATCCAGCTCTTCCACCTGATATTGGGTGAAATAGCCGACGTTCATCTTGCCCGAGGCGTTCATCGCGCCTTCCATGGCCGGCAACTGCGCGGCCAGTAGCCGGGCCAGCGTCGTCTTGCCGTTGCCGTTCTTGCCGAGCAGCGCGATGCGGTCATCGGGGTCGATGCGCAGATTGAGGCGCTGGAGGATCGGGGTCTCATTGTATCCGACCGACGCCATGTCGAGCGTGATGAGCGGCGGGCGTAGCGCTTCGGGATCGGGAAAGTCGAAGGAGAGGCTGGGGTCTTCCAGCGCAGCGGCGATTGGCTGCATCTTGGCCAGGGCCTTGGCCCGTGATTGCGCCTGCTTGGCCGTGCTGGCCCGGGCGCTGTTGCGCGCGACATAATCCTGCAGCTTGGCACGCTCCGCCGCCTGCTTCTCGCGGGCCGATTCGAGCTGGGCGAGCCGCTCGGCGCGCTGCCGTTCGAACGCGTCATAGCCACCCGGATAAAGGGTGATCTTGCCGCCCTCCAGATGCAGGATGTGGTCCACCACATTGTTGAGCAGGTCGCGCTCGTGGCTGATGACGAGCACCGTGCCGCGATATTCCTTGAGGAAGCTCTCCAGCCACAAGGTCGCTTCGAGGTCGAGGTGGTTGGATGGCTCGTCGAGCAGGAGCAGGTCCGGCTCGGAGAAGAGCAGCGCGCCCAGCGCGACGCGCATCTTCCACCCGCCCGAGAAGCTGTCGAGCGGCCGGTTCTGCATCTCTTCATCGAAGCCGAGGCCCGTGAGGATGCGACCCGCGCGCGCGGGCGCGGTGTAGGCATCGATGGCGATCAGGCGATCGTGCAGGTCGCCCAGCCGGTCCGGGTCTTCGCATGTCTCGCTCTCCACCAGCAGCGCCGCGCGCTCGGTATCGGCAGCGAGCACGGTCTCGAACGGCGTGGCGCTGCCGCTCGGGGCTTCCTGCGCGATATAGCCCAGCCGCGTGTCACGGGGCATGTCGACCGATCCACCATCTGGGTCGAGTTCGCCGATGATCGTTTTCATCAGGGTGGACTTGCCGGCGCCATTGCGGCCGATCAGGCCGACCCGCGACCGCGGCGGCAGGGCGGCGCTCGCGGCATCGAGAATGACACGGCCGCCCAGCCGCACGGTGATATCATTGATGGTCAGCATGGCGCGCCGTTAGCACAAGCGCAGCGCAGGTCGCCCGGAAAATTCTGACCGCCGGCCGTGTTTGCCGATCTAGCCGGTCCGCGCGGCCGTCTCCGTATCCCCCTCGCCGGGGCCAACGCAGTAGAAACAGAGCTTGTTGCCATCGAGATCCCGCACATAGGCGGCGTAGAAGGCCTGACTCCCATCGGCACTGCGCAGACCCGGCGGGCCTTCGTCCCCCCCGCCCATCTCGATGGCCTTGCCATGCAATCGCCGCACCTTCTCCCGCGTGCGCTGGCCCATGGCGACCATCGCCCCGTTTCCGGGAGTCGCCGGCCCGCCATTGAAGGGCTTGGCGACGCCGAACATCGGTTTGCTCCAGCTGGCGCCCCAGGCCGCGATATGCGGCAGCTCCAGCAACCGCCGGATGCCGACACTGCCGAACAGCGCATCATAGAAGGCCATGGCGCGCTGCAGGTCATTGGTGCCCACCGTCGTGTAGCCGATCATGGGTGCCTCTCTGCCGGGATGGACCGCTTGCCCGACTCAACGCCGCGCGAACCAGCGGCTCCATACAGTAGAATTCGGCTGGTGCTAACCGGTCCCGCTCCACGCTAGTTCTGCCGCCCCGAATTGAAACGCTTCGCATGGGCGGGTCCCTCTCGCACCGCAGGGCGACCGAGGCTGTCAGCCCTGCTCGTCTCCCTTGCAGGCGCCGACCCGCTTGGCATCTACTGTCATCTTCATCGTCATCTCGCCTGCGGCGTCCCCGCCTTGGGCCTTTGAGGCCATTTCCATCCGGTAGCGGTCGGGGGCATATTCGCCGTCCATCTTCATTTCCATGCGGCCCTGCGCGCCGCCATCGCATTTGAGTAGCGCGGAAATCTTACCATTTTTCATCGTGAAGTGATCATATTTGCAGCTCTTGTCGTGCTCGCCAGTGAAAAAGGCCTTCTGCTCCTTCACATCCTCTTCGGTCACGCAACTGGTGAAGCTTCGCCCGGCGCCCATCTGCGCCTTCATGTGATCACGCGCTTCGGCCGGCAGACCGGGCATCTCGATCTCCTGCACCGTCATCTGGCCTTCCCACCGGCCGGGGCTGACCATGACGCCATCGCCGCCGGCAGCCGCCACTTGCTGCTGCACTTCCTCGGGCGTCGCGTTGGTCGCCGAAACATCCGGGCCGCTATCGCAGCCGGAGAGGACAAGAAGGGTAGGGGTGATCAGAAAAACGGCGCGCATGGGCATATCCTCGTCGCAAGGCCCGGCACCTGTGTGTCCAAGCTCGTCCGGCCGGTGATGGCGCTTTAGCCTCCGCAGGGCAAGCTCGAGAACGGCACGACGGACGGATCGGCGGCAAAAGCCTGATTGACGCTCACCCCATATCATGATGGCGGGCCCAGTCATCGTCGATCCCGCTTTGTTCTTCCGCCCCATTGCCGCCGGCGGCCACAATCGCCATATTCCCCCTATGGCGATCCAGATCCGCACGACTCTAGCCGAGCCCCAAACCGACCAGTCCTTCGTTCCCCATCGTCCGGCACGCCCGGAAAAGGCGGAGGGCGGCAGGCGTTTCAAGCTGGTGAGCGATTATCAGCCGGCCGGCGACCAGCCGACCGCCATTGCCGAGCTGGTCGAGGCGGCCGAAGCGGGTGAGAAGGATCAGGTGCTGCTCGGCGTCACCGGCTCGGGCAAGACCTTCACCATGGCGAAGGTGATCGAAGCGGTACAGCGCCCCGCGCTGGTGCTGGCGCCCAACAAGATTCTCGCCGCGCAGCTCTATGGGGAGTTCAAGAGCTTCTTCCCTGACAATGCGGTCGAATATTTCGTCAGCTATTATGATTATTACCAGCCCGAGGCCTATGTGCCCCGCTCGGATACGTACATCGAGAAAGAGTCGAGCGTGAACGAGGGGATCGACCGGATGCGCCACTCGGCGACCCGGTCGCTGCTGGAGCGCGATGACGTGATCATCGTCGCGTCCGTCTCGTGCATTTACGGTATCGGTTCGGTCGAAACCTATTCGGCGATGACCTTCAGCCTCAAAAAGGGCGAGAGCGCCGATCAGCGCGAGATCATCCGCAAGCTCGTGGCGCTGCAATATAAGCGCAACGATGCCGCCTTCGCGCGCGGCAACTTCCGCGTTCGGGGCGACAATCTGGAGATTTTCCCGAGCCACTATGAGGATAATGCCTGGCGGATCAGCTTCTTCGGCGACGAGATCGAGGAGATTGTCGAGTTCGATCCACTGACCGGCAAGAAGGCGGCGAGCCTCGATTACGTCAAGGTCTTCCCCAATTCGCACCACGTCACCCCCGGCCCAACGCTCAAACAGGCGATGGAGGCGATCCGCCATGAGCTGACCGAGCGGCTGAAGGAGCTGGTCGAGGAGGGTAAGTTGCTGGAGGCGCAGCGGCTGGAGCAGCGCACCAATTTCGATCTGGAGATGATCGCGGCCACGGGCTCCTGCGCGGGCATCGAGAATTACTCCCGCTTCCTCACCGGCCGCCTGCCGGGTGAGCCGCCGCCGACTCTGTTTGAGTATCTGCCGGAAAACGCGATCCTCTTCGTGGATGAGAGCCACCAGACCGTGCCGCAGATCGGCGCGATGGCGCGGGGCGATCATCGCCGCAAGGTGACGCTCGCCGAATATGGCTTCCGCCTGCCAAGCTGCATCGACAACCGCCCGTTGCGCTTCAACGAATGGGACGCGATGCGCCCGCAGACGGTCAGCGTCTCGGCCACGCCCGGCAACTGGGAGATGGAGCAGACCGGCGGCACCTTCTCCGAGCAGGTCATCCGCCCCACCGGCCTCATCGATCCGCCGGTGGAGATCAAGCCGGTCGAGGATCAGGTCGACGACCTCATCCATGAAGCCAAGCTGACCGCGCAAAAGGGCTACCGCACCCTCGTGACCACGCTCACCAAGCGCATGGCCGAGGATTTGACCGAGTTCATGCATGAGGCAGGCCTCAAGGTCCGCTACATGCACAGCGATGTCGAGACGCTGGAGCGCATCGAGCTGATCCGCGACTTGCGCCTGGGCGTCTATGACGTGCTCGTGGGCATCAACCTGCTGCGCGAGGGCCTGGATATTCCCGAATGCGGCCTCGTCGCCATTCTCGATGCCGACAAGGAAGGCTTTCTGCGGTCGGAAACCAGCCTCATCCAGACGATCGGCCGCGCCGCGCGCAACATCGATGGCCGCGTGATCCTCTATGCCGACCGCATGACAGGCTCGATGGAGCGCGCGCTCAACGAAACCAATCGTCGCCGCGAAAAGCAGGTCGCCTATAATCTGGAACATGGCATCACGCCGGAAAGCGTGAAGAAGCAGATCGGCGACATCATCGCCCATGTCGCCAGCAAGGATCAGGTGACCGTCGACACCGGCCTCGACGATGCGCCGCACATGGTGGGCCATAATCTGCGCGCCTATATCGAGGATCTCGAAAAGAAGATGCGCACCGCTGCCGCCGATCTCGAGTTCGAGGAAGCCGGCCGCCTGCGCGACCAGATCCGCAAGCTGGAAGCCGAAGAGCTGGGGCTCCCTGTCGATCAGCAGGTGACCGCCAATGCGGGCCGCTATCTCGGCCGTGCCACCGAGGGCAAGCCCGGCACGCGCAAGATGCGCTACGGCAAGACGCAGCGAAAAATGGGGCGCTAGCCTCACAAACGGTGGAGACTTTTCGCGGGTCAATTTCGTTTGACAGCAAGTAGACGAAGTCTACAAGCCGGCACCGCCGCGACACTCGGATTTCATGCAGGCGCATCCGCCGAGCATCGCTTTTGCTCAGCGTTCATTCATGCTGCTGTCCTGTAAGGTCTTCAGCTTAGAAAGCGAAGTGAACCCAGGGTGTTGCGGCTGCGAGAAGGTGGGTATAATCCCGCTTGTCGATAGTGACTTATTCATGTAATACAGTTCGAGCTAAGGGGCGCCTAGGCGGCGAAACTCATGAACTATGAAGCGAACATGAAATACGGCGTGTCCAGTGTGGACCCGGAAGAGGCCGAGAGTCGGCAGAAGCGGCGGCGCCTGCTGCTGGTCGTTGGCGCGCTGGTCGCGTTGGCGGTCATCGCCATGCTGGCCTATCGATTCTTCGGCGGTTCGGGCGATCAGGGCGAGCAGGTCAGCCAGGTGGCAATCGTCACCGTCGCCGTGCCCGCGCAGGAAGCCGTGACGCGCACCGCCAATGCCACCGGCTCGCTGGCAGCGCGGGTGGATATGCCCGTCGGCGTGGTTGGCGAGGGTGGCCGCGTGGTCGCCGTTCATGTTCAGCCGGGCGACTGGGTCGGCGCGAATCAGATTCTCGCGACCATCGAGCGGTCGGTGCAGGCCCAGCAGATTTCCCAGCTCGAAGCGTCCGTGCAGGTCGCTCGGGCCGACGCCAAGCTGGCCCAGAACAATCTTGATCGCGCCAAGGCGCTGGTGAGCGACGGGTTCGTGTCCCGCGCCGACATCGACCAGAAGACCGCGACGCGCGATGCTGCCGTGGCCCGGGTCAATGTGGCCGTGGCGCAGCTCAACCAGATGCGCGCGCAGGTCGGGCGGCTGGATATTCGCGCGCCGGCCGCAGGGCTGGTGCTCACGCGCTCGGTCGAGCCGGGCCAAGTCGTCTCCGGCGGCAGTGGCGTGCTGTTCCGCATCGCGCGCGCGGGCGAAATGGAAATGAAGGCGCTGCTCTCCGAAGACGAGCTGGCCTTGCTGTCCGAAGGCGCCCTGGCACGCGTGACGCCTGTCGGCATGACGCAGAGCTTCGAGGGCCGTGTGTGGCAGATCGCGCCGGTGATCGACCAGACGTCGCGCCAGGGCATCGTCCGCATCGCCGTGCCTTATAATGCCGCGCTGCGTCCGGGTGGTTTCGCCAATGCGGAAATTGCCATGGAGCGCGTGTCGGCAGCAGTCCTGCCGGAGTCCGCGATTCAGAGCGACCCGAAGGGCAGCTATGTCTACGTCGTCGGCAAGGATAACAAGGTCGAGCGCCGGTCGGTGAAGACAGGTGCGGTGACGACGCGGGGCATTGCCGTGGTGCAGGGGCTCAATGGTTCGGAGCGCGTCGTGCTCTATGCCGGCGGCTTCCTCAGCCCGGGCGAGACGGTCAAGCCCCGGCTCGCGAAGAGTGCAACGGACGGAAGGGCTGGCGGCTGACCGGCGACGCCTGACAGGGCGACGTCTAATGGGCGACGTCTAACAGGGCGCCGCTGCTTGTGGCGGCCGTCATACGCTAGATTGGCAGGACAGACGAGATGAGTCTTCGCAACATATCGGCCTGGAGCATCCGCAATCCGGTGCCGCCGATCGTGCTCTTCATCGGCCTGCTGCTGGCGGGCATCATTGCGTTCAGCCGCATGGCCGTCGTGGATAATCCGGACATCGATTTTCCCGCCGTCAACGTCACGATCAGCCAGCCGGGCGCCGCGCCGACGGAAATCGAGACCCAGATCACCCAGCGCGTCGAGGCGGCGGTGCGGTCGATCAATGGCGTCGATGAAATCCAGTCGACGGCCAGCGAAGGATCGAGCCAGACCTTCGTCCAGTTCCAGATCGGCGTCGATTCCAACGTCGCGACCCAGGAAGTGAAGAACGCGGTCGACCAGATCCGCAGCGATCTGCCCGATGGCATTCTCGAACCGTTCGTCCAGAAGGTCGAAGTCGGCGGCGCCGAGATCGCGTTTTTCTCGGTCCAGGCTTCGGACATGACGATCGAGCAGCTGAGCTGGTTCGTCGACGATACGGTGGCCAAGCGCCTGCTCGGCATCGAAGGCATGGCGCGCGTCGGGCGCGGCGGCGGCGTCGATCGCGAGATCCGCGTGACGCTGGATCCGGCCAAGATGCAGTCGCTCGGTGTCACGGCGTCCCAAGTCAATCAGGCGCTGCGTCAGGTGAACGTCAACGCGGCGGGCGGCCAGGCGGAGATCGCCGGCTCGCGCCAGTCGGTGCGCGTGCTGGGCAATGCGCAGGATGCCTACAGCCTCGGCCAGACCCAGATATCGCTGGGCAACGGCCGCACGATCCTGCTGGCGGACATCGCCAGCGTGACCGATGGATATGGCGAGCAGAAGCGCTTGGCCAAGGTCGGCGGCAAGCAGGTCGTCAACTTCTCCATCGAGCGCGCCAAGGGCGCATCGGACGTCAGCGTCTTCGATGAAACGCTCAAGGTGTTGAAGCAGCTTGAGACGGAAAATCCCGGCATTCGCTTCTACCAGCGCTTCAACAGCGTGAACTATACCAAGAGCCAGTATAGCAGCTCGATGCACGCTCTCATCGAGGGTGCGGTGCTCGCCGTCATCGTTGTGTTCATCTTCCTGCGCGACTGGCGTGCGACGGTGATCAGCGCCATCGCCATTCCGCTCTCGGCAATTCCGACCTTCTATTTCATGGATTTGATGGGGTTCAACCTGAACTCCCTGTCCCTGCTCGCGCTCGGTCTGGTGGCCGGCGTGCTGGTCGACGATGCGATCGTGGAGATCGAGAACATCGTGCGGCACATGCGCATGGGCAAGACGGCTTATCAGGCCTCCATCGACGCGGCGGACGAGATCGGCCTCGCGGTGGTTGCAACGACGATGTCCATCGTCGCGGTGTTCTTCCCGGTCGCCTTGATGCCCGGCATCACCGGTCAGTTCTTCAAGAATTTCGGCTTCACGGTCGTCATCGCCGTGCTGATCAGCCTTGCCGTCGCGCGCATGATCACGCCGCTGGTCGCCGCTTACTTCCTCGAACATCATGGCGAGGAGAAGCATGGCGAGGGCTGGCTCATGGATCGCTATATGAGCCTGCTTGGCTGGGCGCTCGATGATCGCAAGGCCAAGGCTTATGCCCGGGGCGGCGGGCTGGGGCGGCGGATTCGCGCGCGCTTCCTCGATCATCGCGTCTGGATGATGGGCTTTGGTCTGGCAGCCTTCGCCTTGACCGTCATCCTGCTCATCTCGATGCCCAAGCAGTTCGAGCCCAATGCCGATCAGGATTTCAGCCGGATCAACATCGAGGCAGTGCCGGGCACCACGCTCCGGCAGAGCGAGGCCATTGCCGATCAGGTGACCGAGCTGCTGAACAAGCAGCCGGAAGTCGATACCGCCATGGCGAACGTCGGCGAAGGCAATGCCCGCATCTTCATCACGCTCAAGAAGGACCGCAAGCGGACCAGCATCGAGTTCGAGCGCGAACTGGCGCCTCGCCTCGCGGAAATAGCGGACGCGCGCGTCTCGTTCGCGTCCCAGCAGGGCGGGTTCGGCACGGGACGCGACATTTCTGTGATGCTCTCCGGCTCTGACCCGGCGCTTCTGGAAGAGACGGCGACGAAGGTTGCCGAAGAGATGAAGAGCCTGCCCGGTGTGGTGGCGCCGCGCGTCAATGCCGACATGCAGCGGCCGGAGCTCATCATCCGTCCGCGGCTCGATCTGGCCGCCCAGCTTGGCGTCACGACGTCCGCGCTCAGCCAGACGATCCGCATCGCAACACTGGGCGATATCGACCAGAACAGCGCAAAATTCTCGCTGTCCGATCGCCAGGTGCCCATCCGGGTCATGCTGCCGGAATCGGCGCGGCGCGATCTCTCGAACATCGAGAACCTGCCTGTCCCCACGGCGGGCGGCGGCACCGTGCCGCTCAGCCGCGTCGCCGAGATCAGCTTCGGCTCCGGGCCGACCTCTATCCAGCGTTATGCCCAGCAGCGCCGCATCTTCGTCGGTGCGGATCTGGCGCAGGGCGCAGTCAAGGGCCCGGTCATGGAGGCGATCAACAAGCTGCCGACCATGCGCAACCTGCCGCAGGGCGTGAGCAATCAGGCTGTCGGCAGCGATCGCTGGCAGGAGGAGTTGATCCAGAACTTCGTCATTGCCGTGACCTCTGGCGTGCTGCTGGTCTTCGCGGTGCTGGTGCTGCTCTACAAGCGGTTCATTTCTCCATTGGTGAACATGTGCTCGCTGGCGCTGGCGCCCCTGGGTGGCCTGCTGCTGATGCTGGTGATGAACGAGCCGCTTTCGCTGCCGGTCTATATCGGCCTGCTGATGCTGCTGGGCATCGTCGGCAAGAACTCGATCCTGCTGATCGACTTCGCGCTGGAGGAGATGGACAAGGGCGTGCCCAAGTTCGAGGCGATCATGGAAGCCGGCCACAAGCGCGCCCAGCCGATCGTGATGACGACGGTCGCCATGACCGCCGGCATGGTGCCGACCGCGCTCTCGCTCACCGGTGATGGCGCCTGGCGCTCGCCTATGGGCATCACCGTGATTGGCGGCCTGATCCTCTCGACGCTGCTCACCCTCGCGATCGTACCGGCTGCGTTCAGCCTTGCCGATGGCGTGGAAAAGCGGATCGGCCCGTGGCTGCGCCGCCGGGTGCTGACCTATGATGGCAAGGGCGAGGCTGCTCAGCCAGCCGAATAAGCAGGGCTTTCAGGAACTCTTGTCGCTGGCGGGACTTCTTCCGGCAGCGGCTTGGTTCGCGTGCGGGGATGGACCTGTTGCGCGATGCCTTGCCGGATGACCCAGGGGCAGCACTCGGCTAGAGACGTCGCATGATCAAGGTTCCCGTCCATAGCGGCGTGCGGCAGATGCGCATCATTGCAACCGGGTTGCTGGTCGTGATGGCGATTACCTATGTGTCGGCGCGTCGGTTCGAGGACCTGCATCCGGCTTTGGGCTTCGTCCGGGCGTTCGCCGAGGCGGCCATGGTCGGCGGATTGGCCGACTGGTTCGCGGTCACCGCGCTGTTCCGTCATCCTCTGGGCCTGCCGATCCCGCACACCGCGATCATCCCCCGCAACAAGGATCGCATCGGCGATACGCTGGCCGTCTTCCTGCGCGATAATTTCCTTACCCCCGCCGTCGTCGCTCGCCGCATGGGCCGGCTGGATGTCGCCGGCGCGGCCGGGCGCGTGCTGGCGGCGCCGGCTGCAGGCGATGGACGCTTGCGGCGCGGTGCCTCGCGCTTGCTGGCGGATTCTCTGGAAGCGCTGGATGATGAGAGGCTGGGCGGGATGCTCAAGGGCGTGCTGGTCCAGCGCATCGGGCAGCTCAATGCCGCGCCGCTGCTGGGCCAGTTGCTCGCCGCCGCCATGAAGGACGGGCGTCACCAGCCGGTGCTCGACGCCCTGATCCGCTGGGGGGCGCGGACGCTGGAAGCCAATCGCGAACTCATCCGCCAGATCGTGCATGAGCGCTCGGGCAAGATCATGCGCTTCACCGGGCTCGACGAGACGCTGGCTAACAAGATCATCGACGGGCTGGACAGGCTGCTGCAGGAAGCTGCTGACGATCCCGAGCACCGTCTGCGCTCCAAGGTGGAGGAGGGGCTGGCGACCCTTGCGGACGATCTCCAGACCGATCCCAAGATGCAGGCGCGTGTCGACCGCATCCGCGACGAGATGATCGCTAACCCGGCCATGCAGCGCTGGCTGGATGGCATCTGGCAAGCCGCGCGCGAGGCCATGCTGCGCGCCGCACGTGATCCGCAGGCAGCGCTCGCCGGGCGGATGGGCGAGGTGGTGCGCCAGCTTGGCGAAACGCTCCGCGACGATCCCGCGCTCAAGCATGTGGTCAATCGTTTCGCCCGGCGCGTCGCGGTCGGCACGGCGGCGCGCTACGGCGACAGCATCGTCCTGCTGGTCTCCGAAACCGTGCGCAGTTGGGACGCGCGAACGATCACCGGGCGGCTGGAAAATGCGGTCGGGCGCGATCTGCAATATATCCGTATCAACGGCACCCTTGTCGGCGGGTTGGTCGGTCTCACGCTGCACAGCCTGAGCTATCTGTTCTAGAAAATCCGCTCCTGCCCGCGCGCCGTGAGGTTTTATCCGTTCGCGAGTGACAAATGCGGCGGAGGGGATTAGGAGCGCGGCCGTGTTGCATATGCGCCGCCTTGTTCATTCGCACCGCTGCTGGGCTGCCACGCTGCTCGGCCTCGCGTTGCTGTTCAAGGCGCTGATGCCGGCGGGCTTCATGCCGGTCGTCAGCGGTAAGACGCTCACCGTCGAGCTATGCTCGTCCGGCGGGGCGGGGCCGATCACGCTGCACATTCCCGTCGAGGGCAAGGACAAGACGCCGCAGACCCAATCGGATCAGACCTGCGCTTTCGGTGGACTGACGGCTCAGGCGCTTGCCGCAACCGATCCGGTCGTGCTCGAAGCCGCGCTGGCGTTCATCTTTACGACGGCCCTGCTGCAGACCGATCTGCGGCTGCCCCGGCACGAGACCTATCTCCGTCCCCCATTACGCGGCCCTCCGGCCAACGCCTGACAATCTCAGCTGATTTGTCGGTCCTGCCGGCGCGTCGTCACGCGTGGGCATGTCGGAGTGTTTCACAATGCAAATTCCTATCCTGATCGCGGCGGGTTTCGCCGCAGCTTTGGTGGCACCTGCCACCGCGCAGGGCGTCAAGAAAGACGGCCTCACCATCGACCGACCCTGGGCGCGGGAAACCGCACGGGGCCAGTCCGCCGGCGGCGGTTTCCTCGCTATCACCAACAGCGCTCGTACGGATGAGCGCCTCACTGGCGGCAGCACGCCGGTCGCCACCCGCGTCGAAATCCACAGCATGAGCATGGAGGGCGGTGTCATGCGGATGCGGCCGCTCAAGAATGGCCTGCCGGTCGCGGCGGGCGGCTCTGTCGCGCTCAAGCCGGGCGGCTTCCATATCATGTTCATGGGCCTCAAGCGCCCGCTGGTCCGGGGCGAGACCATTCCCGTCACGCTCGACTTCGCCCGCGCCGGGAAGGTGCAGGTCTCGTTCGCCGTCGAGGCCGTCACTTATGGAGGCAACCATGGCGGACACTGATCCGCGCCGGCTGGCCCGGATTCGTCTGTGGCTCTGGTTGTTGGTGGCGCTCGCTGCCCTTGGCCTTGGTATTCTGCTGGCCCTGCGGTTCGTTACCCAAGGTCCGCCGCAAGTGATTGCGGGGGCGCCGGCCGATGTCGGCCAGCATTTCTCGCTGGTCGACAGGGATGGAAAGCCGGTCACCGCGCAGACGCTCAAGGGCACGCCCTATGCGATCTTCTTTGGCTTCACCCGCTGCCCGGATATCTGCCCGACGACGCTCAGCCGCATGGCGCATCTGCGCAAGGCGATGGGTGCCGATGGGGACAAGTTCCGTATCGTCTTCGTCTCGGTGGATAGCGGCCATGACAAGCCGGCCGATGTGGGCGCTTATGTCGATCTGTTCGGCACGCCCATTCTCGGCCTCACCGGTTCGCCAACGCAGATTGCCGACGCCGCGAAGTCATTCCGGGTCTTTTACCAGAAGATCCCGCTCGAGGGCGGCGATTACACCATCGATCACAGCGCCTTCGTCATCCTCATGGATCGCGACGGGCGCCTGCAATCCCTGCTGAGCGATCAGGACAGTGAAGATGCGGCCCTTGCCGAACTTCGCCGCCTGATCGCCTGACCCACAATATTTCAGACCCCGAACGGGGGGAGACATCATCATGAAAACGTCCTTTATCGCTCTCGCAACCATGCTCGCCATGGCCACGCCCGCTTTTGCCGAGGAGGCTGCAGATGCCGCCGCCGATGGCGAGCGCACCATCATCGTCGTGGGCCAGTCCCAGACGCAGGAAGCCGAGCGGCTCGCCCGCGCCACGCCGGGCGGCACCGATGTCGTCCGGCACGAGGATTATGCCGACAAGACCATCGTCTCACTGCGCGATACGCTCGCCTTTTCGCCGGGCGTCTACACCCAGCCTCGCTACGGGCAGGAGGTCCGCCTCTCCATTCGTGGGTCGGGCCTCTCGCGCGGTTTCCACATGCGGGGCATCACGCTGCTTCAGGATGGCGCGCCGATCAATCTCGCCGATGACAATGGCGATTTTCAGGAACTGGACCCGATCTTCTTTGAGCGGCTGGAGGTCTATCGCGGCGCCAACGCCCTGCGCTTCGGCTCGGGCACGCTGGGCGGCGCGATCAATGGCGTGACGCCCACCGGCAAGGATGCGCCCGGCCTGTATCTGCGCGCCGATGCCGGCAGCTTCGAGACAGTCCGGGGACTGGTGGCTTATGGCGGCACCAGCGGCCCGGCAGATTATTGGGTCGGCGTCAGCGCCGATACCTCGGATGGCGACCGCCAGCACGCCCATCGCGAGAGCATGCGCGTCCATGGCAATGTCGGCCTTGCCCTGTCCGATGTTGTGACCACGCGCTTCTATGCGAGCCTCAACCGCATTCGGCAGGACCTGCCCGGCGCGCTTACCGCTACGGATGTTCTGAATAATCCGGAAAAAGGCAATTTCAGCGGCGATCAGGGGCGGGATATCGACTCGATCCGCCTGCAGAACCGCACCCGCTTCGATTGGGGCCAGACCCGGCTCGATGTGGGGGCCTTTCTCAACATGAAGGATCTGTTCCACCCGATTTTCGAGGTGATCGATCAGAAATCGACCGACCGGGGCGTCTTTGCCCGGCTGGACCATGATGCCGGCATTCTGTCCTTCACGCTGGGCGGCGAGTTCCGCCATGGCGAAACGCGGGCGCGTCAGTATCGGAATGTGAATGGCCAACGCGGGGCGCTGACCTTCGATGCCGATCAGACCGCGCGCACCGCCAATGTCTATGGCGAGGCGCGCCTGCAGCCGGTGCCGGGCGTCACGCTGATTGCCGGCGGAATTTATGCCGATGGCTTCCGCAAGCGCACGGTGCTGCTCTCCACGGGGCAGAGCGGGCGGTTGGCGTTCAATGAGTTCTCGCCCAAGTTCGGCGTGCTCATCGAGCCGACGCCGGACATCCAGCTCTTCGCCAACTACAGCCGTTCGGCGGAATTCCCGGGCTTTGGCGAGGTCTTCCAGAGCGTCGGCACGCCGCCGGTCAACACGCTCATTGCGGCCATCGCTCCACAGACGGCCTGGACGGCGGAAATCGGCACCCGCGGGCAGGCGGGCATGGTGAGCTGGGATATCACGGCCTACCGTGCCACCCTGCGCGATGAGCTGCTGCAATATTTCCCCAATGGCACCACCGTTCCGGCCGCCACCTTCAATGCGGATCGCACGCGGCACAGTGGCATTGAGGCCGCCGTCAGCCTCACGCCGACCCCCTGGCTGCGCCTGCGCCAGATCTGGCAATATTCGGACTTCCACTTCGTCAACGACGCGGTTTTCCGGAACAACCGCCTGCCGGTCGTGCCGCTGAATGTGCTGCGCAGCGAAGTACGGATCGGGACGCCGGCGCTCAATGTCGCGCCCAATCTCGAGTGGGTGCCGCAGGGGGCGTTTGCCGATTACGCCAACAGCACGCGCACGCCCGGCTACGCGCTGCTTGGCCTGACGGCAGGCGCGACGCTGACGAGCGGGGTCGACCTGTTCCTCGACGTGCGGAACATTACCGACAAGAAGGCGATTGGCGACATTTCCGCAGTGATCGCTGCCACGGGAACTTCCGCGATCTATTACCCGGTCGAGCGCCGCGCGGTTTACGGCGGCGTTCGCGCCCGCTTCTAACCCTCAATGAGGGCGCCGGCGGCGGAGGAACTGCTCCGCCGCCGGCGCATGATTGGTTCGGTTCAGCCTGTCTTGCATGTCCTTCGGGCTCGGAACGCCTGCCGGTGCGTTGTCCGGAATATCCCCAAACGCAAGGAAAGGCAGAGACCCCATGAGTCTGGAAGGAAAATCCATCGCGATCCTCATCGCGCCGCGCGGCACGGAAGAGCCCGAGTTCGTCCAACCCCGCGATGCCGTGACCAAGGCGGGCGCCACCGTCACCGTGATCGGCATCGAGACGGGTGAAGCCAAGACCAACAATAATGATCTCGACCCCGGCGGCACCTACACCGTGGATCGCGCGGTTGCCGATGTGTCCGTCGATGACTTCGACGGCCTGATCATCCCCGGCGGCAGCGTCGGCGCGGACAAGCTGCGCGGCGATGACGATGTCGTCGATCTGGTTCGCGCCTTCGCCGAGGCTGGCAAACCCATCGGCGTGATCTGCCATGGTCCGTGGCTGCTCGTCGAGGCCGATGTGGTCGAGGGGCGCACGCTCACCTCTTACCCCACCGTCAGGACCGATATCGAAAATGCCGGTGGTGATTGGGTGGATGAGGAAGTGGTCGTCGACAACGGCCTCGTCACCAGCCGCACGCCGGATGATCTGGACGCCTTCTGCGCCAAGATCATCGAGGAATTTGCTGAAGGTCGTCATGTCGATGCGGCCTGACCTGCATGTCTGACGGCTTGCTGACAGCCTTACAATATTATGGCGCGGCCGCGGCGACGCTGGCCGCGCTCATCGTGTCGCTCAATCTCGGCAGGCTATGGACGGGCTGGGCGATGGTGATTTTCGTCACCAGCTCCATGGCGCTTATCGGCTGGGGTTTCCTCCAGCCGGAGAGCGAAGGCATCGGCGTGCAGAACATCGTGCTGCTCGTCATCAACCTTGTCGGGGTGTGGCGCTATCTGCTGCGGCCCGGCCGGCGCCGGGTGGAGGATTAGCCTAAACCGCCCGGCACCAAGTGGATCACGGCCCAATATCGCCGCGATCGCCCCGCACCCGCCGTTCCGACCCCGAGCCGAAGCCAAGTGCGGCGGCGACGGGGTTGTTCCACCCATAAGGATCGTCGCGGACCACCGGCTCGCCGGCATCGTCGAAGATCACGGTCTGGTAGAGCAGCCGCACCGGGATTTCGCGGGGCAGGGGGACAAAGCTCTCCTTGCCGGTTTCGCGTGCCTTTTGCCATTCGGCTGTCACGCCTTCGTCCCGCGCGATCATATCGGCAAAGCCTAGCGCATCCTGCACGCGCACGCACCCATGGCTGCGCTGGCGCTGGACGTCATCGAACAGCTGCTTGGCCGGCGTGTCGTGCAGATAGATGGCGTGATCATTCTTCATGTCGAACTTGACCAGTCCGAGCGAATTCTTCGGCCCGGGCTGCTGGACAATCCAGCCGTCCTTCCGCTCCATGTTATTGCGCCGCAGATAGTCCGCGCCCTTGCCGGCCAGTTCCTTCTCCTCGATCGAGCGGGGCACGGTCCAGGTCGGGTTTGCCACGAGGCGATAAATGGGCGATCCGAGCATGGGCGTTTCCCTGTCCGGTTCGCCCACGATCACGCGGCGCACATCGGCCAGCTTGCCGTCGCGCCAGTAGCTCTGCCGGGCCGCCGCAATGTTCACATCGATGCGGGTTGCCGGCGGCGTCCGTTCCAGCCAGCGCATCCGCTCCATGGTCACCGCGATGGCGCGGGCGCGGTCAGCGTCTGACAGGTTGATGATCTTCAGCGCATCGTCGCCGATCACCCCGTCGGTCGCAATGCCATAGTCCGCCTGCATGGCCCGCACGGCGGCCGCGATTGCCGGGGTGTAGCGCGTGTCCGTGCTGGCATTCGCCTTGTCGAGATAACCCGTGGCGACCAGTTGCCGGGATATGGCCGGGATGCGGGGATCGCTCTCACCGGGTTTCAGCGGCACGCTGGTTGCCGGAATTTCGTTGCTGGCGCCATTGCCTTGTTTGCGCAGCGCCAGATAGGTTTCGGACAGCTTGCGATAGCTTGCATCCTGCGGCGCGAGGCTGGCCAGCCAAGCGCCGACCTTGCCTTCCCGCAAGGCCTGCGCAAGCCCCGCGCGAAGATCGGGCGAGGGGCGGGGGACGGTGTAGATTTCATACAGCTTGGTCGGGTCGGTCGCGCCCCGCGCCAGCGCCTGCGCATAAGCGAGCGCGGCCTTGGTTAGCTCCGCATTGCCGGCCTTTTCACCCGAGCCGGCGAGGCCGAAATCCTTCTGGTCCAGCCCATGGGCGGCGCGCTGGGCCAGCGCTTCATTCAGTTGATCGGTTGCTTCGTCGCTCCACTGCATGTCTTCCAGCGCGACGCCGGCCTGATCCTGATTGTCCTTCGTTTTATCGCAACCTGAAAGAAGCAGCGCGACCGCCAGCAACGATGATCCAAAAATTCCAGTGCGCACATATGTCTCCCGACTGCTTGGGTGGGAAACGCGAGGCGCGGGATAACGCTCCCGTTACGGGCGGTTTCAGGCGCGAATTCGGTGGGCTCGCCCGGCTCAGGCGTCGATGACATCCTCATCGACCTGCGCGGCATTCTCCTGAATGAACGCGAAGCGATGCGCGGGATTGGTGCCCATCAGCCGGTCCACCAGATCCTTCACGCCCGCGCGCTCCTCATATTCCTGCGGCAGCGTGATGCGGATCATCTTGCGCTTCTTGGGGTCCATGGTGGTCTCGCGCAGCTGCATGGGATTCATCTCGCCCAGGCCCTTGAAGCGGCTGACCTCCAGCTTCTTGCCCTTGAGTTCGCCACTGCGCAATTTGGCGAGCGCGGCATCGTCCGCCGCATACCAGCTCTTGCCGCCCGCCACGAGGCGATAGAGCGGCGGCTGGGCGAGGTAGAGATGGCCGCGGCGCACAAGCTCGGGCATCTCCTGGAAGAAGAAGGTCATCAGCAAGGTGGCGATATGCGCGCCATCGACATCGGCATCGGTCATGATGACGATGCGCTCATAGCGCAGATTGTCCGGGTTACAGTCCTTCCGCGTACCGCAGCCGATGGCGAGGATCAGGTCCGCGATTTCCTGATTGGCGAGGATCTTGGCAGAGGTGGCCGAAGCGACGTTCAGGATTTTGCCGCGGATCGGCAGGATCGCCTGCGTCTTGCGATCACGCGCCTGCTTGGCGCTGCCGCCGGCGCTGTCGCCTTCCACGATGAACAGTTCGGTGCCCTCGGGGTCATCGGACGAGCAATCGGTCAGCTTGCCCGGCAGACGGACCTTGCGGCCGGAGGTCGCCGTCTTGCGCTTGATTTCCTTTTCCTGCTTGCGGCGCAGGCGCTCGTCCATCCGCTCCAGCACATGGCCGAGCAGCGCCTTGCCCCGGTCCATATTGTCGGTGAGGAAATGGTCGAAATGGTCGCGCATGGCCGCTTCCACCAGCCGCGCGGCTTCGGGACTGGTCAGCCGGTCCTTGGTCTGGCTCTGGAATTGCGGATCGCGGATGAACACGCTCAGCATCAGCTCGCAGCCGGACATGATGTCGTCCGTCTGGATGTCCTTGGCTTTCTTCTGCCCGACCAGCTCGCCAAAGGCGCGGATGCCCTTGGTGACCGCGCCGCGCAGCCCGGTCTCGTGCGTGCCGCCGTCCGGGGTGGGGATGGTGTTGCAGTACCAGCTGGTGGAACCGTCAGACCAGAGCGGCCAGGCGATGGCCCATTCCACGCGCCCGACACCGTCCGGGAAATCCTGCGTGCCGCGGAAGAACTCCGCTGTCGCGCATTCGCGATTGCCCAGCTGCTCGCGCAGATGGTCGGAAAGGCCGCCGGGGAACTGGAACACCGCCTCGGCGGGGGTGTCATCCGTGATGATAGCCGGATCGCATTTCCAGCGGATTTCCACACCGGCAAAGAGATAGGCCTTGGAGCGGGCGAGGCGGTGCAGCCGGGAGGGCTTGAATTTCAGCTCGCCGAAAATATCGCCATCCGGGGTGAAGCTGACGCTGGTGCCCCGCCGGTTGGGCGCCGCACCCACCTTCTCCAGCGGACCCACAGGGTGCCCCTTGGAGAAGCGCTGGCGGAACAGTTCGCGATTACGCGCCACCTCGATCTCGGTGTCGACGGACAGCGCGTTGACCACGCTGATGCCGACGCCATGCAGGCCGCCCGACGTCGCATAGGCCTTGTCCGAGAATTTGCCGCCCGAGTGCAGCGTGGTGAGGATGACCTCCAGCGCCGACTTGCCGGGGAATTTGGGGTGCGGGTCCACTGGGATGCCGCGGCCATTGTCGGTGATCGTCAGCCGATTGCCCGCCTCCAGCGTCGCCTCGATGCGGGTGGCGTGGCCGGCGACCGCTTCGTCCATCGCGTTGTCGAGCACTTCGGAGGCGAGATGGTGCAGGGCGCGCTCATCCGTGCCGCCGATATACATGCCGGGGCGGCGACGCACCGGCTCCAGCCCCTCCAGCACCTCGATCGCGGAGGCGTCGTAGCTTTCGGTTGTGCGGGCGATGTTCTGGTCGAACAGGTTGTCGGACATGCGGGAACTATAGGGCCAGCGGAGTCACGGGCGCAAGCGGCGTGATCTTATCCGGCGGGTGGTGGAACCATGTCGGCGCCCGAGCGCTCTAGCGGATCGATCATCGCAGCGCCGCACCGCGGCCAAATGCAATAGAATAGCTTGCAGATGCAGACAGCTCAGCGAGCAACGAAGTACGCAAAATCAATAATCGCGACCGTTTTGTTCATCTGGCAGCAATATTCGCGGGCAAAGCGTTACAAAAAAGAGACAGGTGTCGTGGTTAACAGAATTTTGTGAGCGAGTTCGCGAAACCAATTCGAGGGGGTGAACGTATTGCGGCCAGCCAGTTCAGAGGCAGGAGATTTATTGTATGAAAAAGATCGCTCTCATTTCGCTCACCACCGCCATGGCAGGCCTGCTGGCCGCTCCGGCTCTGGCGCAGGATGGCGCGGGTGATTGGACCGGTCCGTATGTCGGTGGCTCGCTCGGCATGGCCTGGCAGCCCAATTATGACCGCGACACGCTCGAGACGCTGACCTTCGACACCAACAATGACGGCAATTATGGCGATACCGTTTCCACGGCTGTCCCCGGCAATGCCTTCGCGCCCGGCTTCTGCCGCGGCCGCGCGCTTGGTGCCACGCCCGGCTCCTGTGCCGGTGACAAGGATCGTCGCGTCGCCTGGGGTGTCCATGCCGGTTATGACATGCAGATGGGCAACTTCGTCGTCGGCGCTGTCATCGAAGGCGGTCGCACGATGATCGGTAACTCGGTCAGCGGCTTCAGCACCACTCCGGCCAGCTATGTCCTGTCGCGTCGGATCGACTGGGATGCCAACGCCCGTCTGCGCGCCGGTCTGGCACTCGGCACCGGTACGCTGATCTACGGCACCGGCGGTGTGGCTTACGCCAAGATCAAGAACAACTTCGCCACCAGCAACACCTTCAACACCTTCACCGAGTCCAACGAAAGCGCGGACGAGTGGGGCTGGACTGCTGGCGGCGGCATCGAGCAGCGCGTGAGCCAGAACTTCTCGATCGGCGTGCAGTATCGCTACACCCGCTTCAACACGGATGGCTACACGGTTCGCGCCGGCCAGGGCACGCCGCCCTCGCTGACGAACCCGTTCGTGATCACGCCGGCTGGCTTCACCGACATTCAGCGCACCAACGATGTGTTCGATCATCACACCGTTCGCGCGACGGCAAGCTTCCGCTTCTAAGATCGATTGCGCCCTCCCGCTTCACAAGGCGGGAGGGCGTACATCGCACTTGAATGCCAGATACAGAAAAGGGGCCGAAACCGGCCCCTTTTTTATGTCATCGCTTGATGCCTCAGCGCACCCGTGGGCCGCCATAAGGCATGGGCGGCGGGGGACGGCGCGTGCCACGCGGCAGCTGCGCCTGATAGGCCCGCCCGCAATGTTCCACGCAATAAGGGAAGCCAGGGTTCACCTTTTCACCGCAGAAGTGGAAGTCCGGCTCGCCCGGATGGCCCATCGGCCATTTGCAGATCTTCTCGTTGAGATCGAGCAGGCTCGTCTTGTCCGCGATTTCCGGGCTGGGCTTGGCCGGAACCAGCCGGCGCGGCGGTGCCGGCGGAATCGGCTGCTGCATCTCGCCCGGGCCCTGCCGCAGGAAGCCGCCGGGGCCAACCGAGACGATCCGGGGCTGGGGCGGCGGCGGCGGGGCGTCGGTTGCAGGCTGGGCCGCGACGGGCGGCTGCGGCCGTGCTTCCACCACCGGCGGCGCCTTGGGCTGCGGCTTTGCGATGCGCGGCTCGGGCGCCGGCGCGGCTTCCGCCTTGGGTGCGGCGGGTGCCGGCGGAGGCGCGGCCTTGCGGCTTTGCGGCGCAGCAGCGCGGCTGGAGTCCGCCGCCTTCACGGGGGAGGGGCGCGACTGCAGGCCAAGGCGGTGCGCCTTGCCGATCACGGCGTTGCGGCTCACGCCGCCCAGCTCTTCAGCGATCTGGCTCGCAGTCATGCCGCGCTCCCACATCTGCCGGAGCTGATCGATGCGTTCGTCTGTCCAGGACATGCCTATTCCTTCAAATGATCGGGTCATATGGGCATCCATGGCCCAAAGGTCAAACGACCTGTCATCGACAAAGCCGGGCGGCACAGTATCGCTGTGCCATTGCTGCTGCGGGTGGGACGCGATAGGGCAGTTTCATGGCCGAACCTGCTTCCTCGCACACCCAACCGCTCATTCGTCATGAACCGGGCGTTCCCGTCATCCACGGCGTCAACTGGTCCGGGATGAAGGCGCTCTACCTCAAGGAAGTCCGCCGCTTCCTCAAGGTGCATCTGCAGACGATCTGGGGGCCGGCGCTTACCAGCCTGTTGTTCCTGATCATCTTCACCGTCGCGCTGGGGCGTGGCGGCCTGATGGTGATGGGCGTGCCCTTCGCTGATTTCGTGGCGCCCGGCCTCATCATCATGGCGATGGTGCAGAACAGCTTCCAGAATACCGCCACCGTGGTGCTCGCCGGCAAGCTGCAGGGGACCATCGTCGATTATCTCATGCCGCCTTTCTCCGCCGGGGAACTGCTGTTCGCCCTCGTCGCGGCCTCGGTGACCCGTGCGGCCTTTGTCGGTGGCGCGATCTGGCTGGCGATGCTGGCCTGGCCGGGCGTCCATGTGGCCCCGCATCATCTCTGGGCCGTCGTCTATTTCGGCATTGCTGGCTCGGCGATGCTGGGCTTCCTCGGCATTCTCACCGGCATCTGGGCGGAGAAGTTCGATCATGCCGCGGCCGTTACTAACTTCCTCGTCGCGCCGCTCTCGCTGCTCTCCGGCACCTTTTACTCGATGGACCACGTTTCGCCGATCATGCGGGCGATCAGCCACGTCAATCCGTTCTTCTACGCGATTTCGGGCTTCCGTTATGGCTTCCTCGCCGCGGCCGATTCGCCCATCGCGGTGGGCGCGGCGCTCCTGCTCGCGCTCAACCTCGTGCTGGCCGCCGTCTGCTATATCGGGCTGCGGCAGGGGTGGCGGATCAAATCCTGAAGACAGGCATAGCCCCGACTGCAACAGGCGAGGCGCCGCCCGTCAGTTCAGTGCCAGTAGCTCGGGTCGAGCGCATAATGCCCGCCGCGATGCTCGCCGAACAAGGCGGTGACAGCCGGATGATCGATCGGCTCGTCGGTTCCGTCGGCCACCAGATTCTGCTGGCTCACATAAGCAACATAGGTCGCTTCGCCATTGTCCGCGAACAGATGGTAGAAAGGCTGGTCCCGCTCCGGCCGCATCGCCTCGGGAATGGCCTCATACCATTCCTCGCTGTTGGAAAAGACCGGATCGATATCGAACACAACCCCGCGAAACCCCAGCAGGCGGTGCCGGACCTTCTCCCCAATGCCGAAATGCGCGTGCGACACGCGATGGGCGGCACTGATCGTCGGAATGTGCGTCACGGAAGAGAATGACTTGCGGGCTTGGGCTTGATTCATGAGACAGATTTAGTGTCGCCGGCACCGAGTGCAAGTTTTCCCGCACCGACTGCTTGGCAAAGCCCCGATCATCCGCTAACAGCGCGCGCTCGACTACCGCAGCGGCGCTCTCATTCAGGGCACTGCGACGCGAAAACCTCTGCGGAGAGGTGGCAGAGTGGTCGAATGCGCCGCACTCGAAATGCGGTGTACGGGCAACCGTACCGTGGGTTCGAATCCCACCCTCTCCGCCAGTTCCCGCACCTCAGTGATCGCTCCCGATCCAGCGCGTACGCAAATTTTCTCGAAAATCCTAAGGTTTCGGGAGAGGGGCCATCCGTCTCCGTCCGCGGTAGATCGCGTGCAAACTCGGCCGGTTTTTTGACCGATTTTACGGCTTAATCCATTGTAATACCCGGCATGCCGCCATGGCTTATGCGCACGCGGCACAAACTCAACGTCAAGCATCTATTCCGACGGCGGCCTCTATTTGCGAGTCCGTAACTCCGGGACTTGGTCGCCCTTCAAGCAGACCTTCCGTGAATGTCAGTTCTCCCCTAAGCCTGTCATTGGCACGTGCTTGAAACAGGCGCGTGGAAGCGCCGGCATAGCCGACATTCACTGCTCGAATGGTCGCTGAAACCTGCCCTTTGTTCATTAGACGTTTGCTAAAACTCGGGACCGATGTTGCGACACCATTTTAATGGAACGTATCGGCTGACGTGTTGCATGCGCTGTTGGCCCTTGTCCTACGAGCGACGCGCGACACCCGAAGCGTTCTGCAAATATCCGAACTATTCCGGCGCTACCTCGATTGTCACGTTGTCCAATTGCCCGTTAAAGGCGAAGGGGGCCGTGAAGCTGCCGTCCAGCGTGTCGAAGCTGCGCCCGATGGCGCCGCCGCCGCGAACGATGGCGGGAATGGTCCGCTTGATCGGACCCTGGCCTACAGTGACGCCATCCACGTGTAACACGGCATCGCCGGGCTTGCCCTGCCCATTGTCGGTCACCGCAACCGAGATGCGGTGCTTGCCGGCGGGCAGGGCAGGGCCCTGCAGGCGCAGAATGTCGCCGGGTGAATCCGAGGCCTTGTAGAGGAAGGTCGGTCGCCCGCCTGTCATGTAGAGGCTCCAGCCGCCATAACGGCTGCCGTTCATGACCAGCGTGCCCTCGTCGCGTATGCCTTTCGCAAGGGCGATATCCGCCTCTGCCCGCCACGAGCGGCCGGCCAGATCAGGGAAGCCGGGGCCGGTGATCGGCCGTGACGTGGGCTGGTAGGTGAAGCGTGTCTCCCCGGCCAGCAGCGTGGGGCGATTGCGGCTCGACCAGCGCGCGAAGGAGCGGTTGTCGAGCGGCAGAATGTCCCCGCTCTTGGCGTCCGCCCAGAACTGGTCGATCATCGATTTCAGCCGCTCCGGCTCCTCCGCCGCCAGATTGCGCGACTGGGAGAAGTCCTCGGAGAGATTATAGAGCTCCCAGCCATTGTCGGTGGGCAGGCCGCCGGGCCCGGCGAAATCCCACGGTGCGCGGGTCGGGGTACTGCTGAGGAACCAGCCGTCGCGGTACAGGCCGGCATTGCCCTGCAGTTCGAAAATCTGCTCGTGGCGGCGGTCTGGCGCATCGGCCTGCCCGAAACTATAGGCCATGCTGATGCCATCGAGCGGCATCTGCGTCACCCCGTCCACCTGCTCGGGCGGCGTGATGCCCACCGCCTCATAGATGGTCGGGACGATGTCCGCGACATGGTGGAACTGCGTGCGCACTTCGCCATGCGCCTTGATCCGCGCAGGCCAGGAGACCACCAGACCATTGCGCGTGCCACCGAGATGGGAGGCAACCTGCTTGGTCCACTGGAACGGCGCGTTCATCGCCCAGGCCCAGCCGACGGGGTAATTATTATAGAGTTCCGGGCCGCCCAGCTTGTCGATCTGGCCGAGCATTGTCGGGAGATCGGGGCGCATCCCGTTGATCGCCGCGATGTCGTTTGTTGATCCGTTCAGGCCGCCTTCGCCGCTCCCGCCATTGTCACCCTGGATGTAGATGACGAGCGTGTTCTCAAGCTGGCCGGAAGACCGCAGCGTCTCGATGACCCGGCCGATCTGGTGATCCGCATAGGAGAGGGCGCCCGCGTAGGTCTCCATCATCCGGGCGTAGAGCCGCCGCTCGTCCGGGCCGAGCGTGTCCCAGGCGGGAATGGAGGCGGGGCGCGGCGTCAGCTTGGTGCCGGCCGGGACGACGCCGGCCGCGATCTGCCGCGCCAGAATCTGCTCGCGCATCTTGTCCCAGCCCTGATCGAACTGGCCCTTGAACCGCGCGATCCAGTCGGCCGGGGCATGATGGGGGCTGTGCGAGGTGCCCGGTGCATAGAGCATGAAGAAGGGCCGACCCGGTGCCGAAATCCCCTGCATGCGGATCCATTCGATCGCGTGATCGGCCATGTCGCGCTCAAGATGATAGCCCGGCGGAAAATTTCCGCGGGCGAGCGGAAGCTGGTTCTCGAACAGGGAGGGGTTCCACAGGCTGGTCGCGCCGCCCATGAAGCCATAGAAATAGTCGAAGCCCAGCCCGTTGGGCCAGCGGTCGAACGGACCGGCGGCGCTCTGTTCCCATTCCGGCGTGTTGTGGTTCTTGCCGAACCACGCCGTGCCATAGCCATGCTGGCGCAGCACCTCGCCGACCGTCGCTGCGCTCTTGGGCAGGATCGTCGTGTAACCGGGATAGCCCGTACCCATTTCGGTAATGGCGCCAAAGCCGACGCGATGCGGATTGCGGCCGGTCAGCAGCGATGCCCGGGTCGGTGCGCAGAGTGCCGTCGTATGGAAGCGGTTGTAGCGCAGTCCATCTCGAGCGAGTGCCTCGAAGGTCGGTGTCGGCACCGGGCCGCCGAACGGGGTGGTGGCGCCGAAGCCGACATCGTCGGTGATGATGACCAGAACGTTCGGCGCGCCGGCAGGCGGCTTGGGCAGCGGCGCATATTTCGGCGGATCGGAATGCGCCAGCGTGCGGCCGATTTTGCCTTCAAAGCGCTGTTCCGGCGTTGGCAGGATCGCGCCTGCCGTCTGGGCCGGTGCGGATCGCACCTCTGCTTGTCCAGCCCCTGCAGGTTGCGCATGCACCAGCGCCGCGCTGCTTGCGCAGATGAAGGTGAGGCAGGACGTCGAAATCAGTCGGCTCATGATCATGTCGTGCATCCCTCAGTTCGCTGGCGCCGTTCCGCCTCACATATAATCACAGGCCCGTCATCAGCACGGCTATGGCAGCGACGTCCAGCAGGTTGTTTCCACACTGTAGGACGTAGGTGACCGTTCACTACTCGTTACCAGCAAGCCTGTCGTTAGAAAGCAGCATGTGGCTTCGCCTTGGTTGCGGTCGTGCGGTCTGCGTTGCCCGCGTTCCGAAAGCCGCCATTCGCTCAGGTCGATTGGCATCAGTTCCGGGCCGGTCTGGCTGGCTCAGTTGGCGGGGCGGTAGTGGCCCCGGGGGGAGCGCACTCGTCGGGCCCGATTAGTCAAGGGCGCCCAAAGGATGAAAAGTTGGCAAGCGTCCCTCTGGTTTTATAAAGCGCGTCGCAGAGGGTGTAAGAAACACAGCGATAGACCAATGCGATTATGGCGCGATGGCGTGCAGCACGCCTTCCAGCCGTTCCAGTTGCTCTTCCTCAGCGATCCGCTCCTTGAGCAGCCAGCGCCCGTCTTTATGGACCAGCCCGGTCGGGACCTTCCTGCGCCGTCCGCGCGGAGTCAGCGCGATTGCTGCAGGTCCTGCGTCGACCCTCTCTATCTGGGCCAATCGAGCGAGCAGCTTGATCCGCGCGACCGCAAGAAGTCGCTCAGCAGCATCCGGGAGCGAGCCGAACCGATCGATCAGCTCTTCTTCTAAGGCTTCGAGTTCTCCTTCGTCGCTCGCCCTGGCGATCCGCACATAGAGACCCAGACGAATGTCGACGTCGGGAATCCAGTCCTCGGGCAACGCGCCGGCCGTTCCAACATTCACCTCCGCGAGCCAAAGCCCGTCATCCTCGCCGCGCGCGGCCCTCAACGCCGCCTCGAATAAATGCTGGTAAAGGTCGACGCCCATGAGCTTCATATGCCCCGCCTGAGCATCGCTTAACAGATCGCCGGCGCCGCGCTGATCAAGGTCTGCTGCACTTATCTCGAATCCCGCGCCAAGTCGGTCGTAAGTCGTAAGCGTTCGCAGGCGCTTCATCGTATGCTCGGCAATCGTCCCACCCTCGGTGAACAGCATGACCTGTCCTCGCCTATTGCCCCGGCCGACCCGTCCGCGCAGTTGATGAAGCTGGGCGAGGCCGAAACGGTCGGCGTGCCAAACGAGCATGGTATTGGCGCGCGGCACGTCCAGACCCGCCTCGATAATATTCGTTGCGAGGAGCACATCGCCCTCGCCAATGGCGAAACGGACCATAGCCGCGTCAATCTCCGCCGCCGGTAGCTTGCCATGCGCCTCGATCAGCACAAGATCGGGCGTGATGCGCCGCAATCGCTCCGAGAGGGGCGCGAGATCCTCGATCCGTGGCACGACGACGAAGCTTTGCCCGCCCCGCGAGCGCTCGCGTAGCAAGGCCGTTCTGATCTGCGCGTCGTTCGGCTCGGCAAGGCTGGTACGGATCGGCTGGCGGCGCGCTGGCGGCGTTGCGATGACGGAAATCTGCTGAAGTCCGATCATCGCCCGGTGGAGTGTTCGCGGGATCGGGGTTGCGCTCATCGCGAGCAAATGAATGTCGGCCCGGCCGCGCAGCTTCGCCTTGTCAGCTGCACCAAAACGCTGCTCCTCATCTATGACAACGAGACCCAGATTCGCATAGCGCACGTCCTTCGCCATTACCGCGCTGGTTCCGATGACGATGTCGATCGATCCGTCCGCCAAGCCCGCCTTGACGACCTTTTTCTCTGCCGCACTCGAAAGGCGGGATAGGCTAGCGACTTTGACTCCCAGCCCTGCGAAGCGGCGTTCGAACGTTTCGAGGTGCTGGCGCACAAGCACGGTAGTCGGCGCTGCGACCACGACTTGATGCCCGGCAAGGGCAGCCAATGCCGCAGCCCGGAGGGCAACTTCGGTCTTTCCATAGCCTACATCGCCAATGATCAGTCGGTCCATTGGACGACCGCTGGCAAGATCATCGCGCACGGCTGCGATGGCCCGTGCCTGATCAGCCGTCTCATTGAACGCGAAGGTCGCAACGAAGCGCTCATAGGCGGCCGCCTCCGGCTCCAGTAAAGGGGCTTTTGTATTCATGCGCTGTTGCGCCAGCTTCAAAAGTGCCTTTGCGTTGGCCGCCGTCGCCTCGTCTATCTCGCTACGCCGCTTCGTCCAGCTCGTGCCGTCAAGCTTGTCGAGCTTTACTGCGTCCGCATCGGCGCCATAGCGCCAGATACGCCCCGCCTCTCCGGCAGGCACCAGTCGGCGGGTACCGCCGGCATATTCCAAAATGATCGCTTCCGATCCGCCTTCGGCTGGCGCGGCATTGAGCCCGAGCACTCGCGCGACGCCATGGTCTTCATGGACGACCACATCGCCCACGCGAATATCGCCGCCTGCGCGCGCAATTTCTGACGATGCCGTCTCCGGGGCCTCGTTCAGCAACGCCCGGCTGCCCAAGAGATCGGCGGCCGCCAGCATGATCAATCCGTCTCCGACCGCGCCCGCGTCGATCGGCGCAATTAGAGAGCCACCACTCGACTTCGGAGACGCGAGAACGGAACCGAGATCGGCCACTTCATGTAATTCGAGACCCAATTTGCGCGCGATGCGAGACCGCAGGAATCGGACATCCCGCTCGCTTCCAACGAGCAGTAATCGGTCGCCGGAATCAAGCCGCGGCTTCACAAACCGGACCATCGCGTTGAGTGGTGCGCGTTGCTCAGCGAAACGGGGGAGTGCTTCGATTTGAGCATCGGTAATCTCACTTGTCTTCCAACCTTTTTCGCCCGCCCTCCACTCACCTTCCGCCACGGCGTCGGCCGGCTGTTCGCCCCCTGTCTCAGCTGCCAGTCGAGCAAATCGACGACGGCGCTGGTCGGCTTTTCCACTTTGAAACAGGCGCCCCGGCCGAAGATGAGCGAGAATGCTGCAACGCCGACCATCCGTTGGCTCCAGCGCGCGGCCGATCTCCAGCGCTTCGCAATCTCCAGTGCTAAGCTGGGTCGCCGGGTCGTAATGCCGGATGCTGGCGATCTGCCCATCAGAAATCTCGATGCGAGCGGGCGCACCGGCATCCGCCGGGTAGATATCAATGACTTCACCCCGCAGCGCGATCTCGCCCGGTTCGTCTACGCGGTCGTCACTGACATAGCCAATCGCGTTCATGTCCTGCGCAAACGCCGCAGGATCGATCTTGTCGCCCTCCCTCAGCGTAGGCGGCGCAGCGTCAAAGGCGGATGGATCCGGATAAGGCCTTGCCGCCGCTTCGCCGCTCATTATCACAGCGAAGGGCTTGACGCCGCCCGCCTGCATGTAGCGCCTGAGCGTGCGCAACGCGGCAACACGCTGCCCAATGTTCGCAGGTGAAGCAGGAGCACTGTCGCCGGGCAGTGTGTCACTTGATGGTAAGAAGATGACAACGTTTTCGGGCGCTAGCTTGCCGAGGGCGGCGGCCAGCGCCTCCGCTTCCTGTTCATCATCGGCGAGATAGAGAACGTCCTCGGCTTGCAGCGCTTTCCATAGTGTCAGGGCCCGTACACCCACTCCATGCCCGACGCTCATCTCGCGTTCTCTGCGGCAAGATCGACCGCAGTTCGCGACCCGATATTGGCAGCGGTCATCATAGCGGCGATCATAGTGGCCGCGGCCGCAATCCGGCCTGCAAAGTCTTCCAGGGTCTGCTCCTGCACTGGACGATAGGAAGCCTGAAACGCGCACGTTCGCCCCTGGTCGCAGGGTCGCGAGCAATTTTAGTCTGATTTATGTTGGTTATCCTGGTCGGAATTTCCGACGTTGGTCAACGATGCGTCGCCTTCGCTGCATCGGTCCCTAGCTATCAATGTTGAGACTGCCCCCTGATCCATCGACCGGCAGATTTGTGTCCCCGCAAGTAAACGCGTCCTTAGCGGCGGTTGCACTCGGCTCAACGAGCATTTCCGCGGGTGAGCGACGTGCGTTGGGCCGCTGGAACCTTCCTTAGACCAAGCTGGAACGACTCTCATGCCGAAGGATTTCGTGGATATGCCATTGGCGGGCTTCATGATGTGGCGCAAATGAAGCGCGTCGCTCCAAGGTTCTTCATGGGCTTGGGCGGGCGCCGACGGGATGCTGCCGGACATGCGGGTGCTCGGCGGTGAAGATCGCGACCTACAATGTGAACGGCGTCAACGGCCGGCTGCCTGTCCTCCTCCGTTGGTTGGAAGAAGCTGAACCCGATGTCGTCGTGCTCCAGGAGTTGAAAGCACCGCAGGAGCGCTTTCCCGAAGGCGCCATCCGCGATCTTGGTTATAATGTCATCTGGCACGGCCAGAAATCCTGGAACGGCGTCGCGATGCTGAGCCGCGTCGGAGAAATTCACGAGACCCGGCGAGGGCTTCCCGACGACCCGGACCCGAGCCAAAGCCGGTACCTCGAGGCGGCGGTCAACGGTATCCTGATTGGCGGGCTTTATCTCCCGAATGGCAATCCCCGACCTGGCCCCAAATTCGACTATAAGCTGCGCTGGTTCGAGCGGCTGATCGATCACGCTGCCGGGTTGCTCGAAACCGGGCTGCCAGTAATGCTTGCTGGTGACTTCAATGTCATGCCCACCGATCTGGACGTCTATAAGCCCGAGCGCTGGCTCGACGACGCCCTGTTCGCGCCTGAGGTGAAGGCGGCCTATTTCCGGTTGCTGGACCAAGGTTGGACAGATGCGCTTCGCACGCTTCATCCCGGCGAAGTCATCTACACCTTCTGGGATTATTTCCGGAACGCCTACGGCCGAAATGCAGGCCTTAGAATAGACCATCTGCTGCTCAGTCCGGCCCTCGCCAGCCGACTGGTCGATGCTCAGGTTGACGCGCATGTGCGTAGCTGGGAAAAAACGAGCGACCATGCGCCAGTTTGGATCGAGCTTGCCGATAAGCCCAAACGCAAAAGAACCCCGAAAGCTATGTCATGATGGAGACTGAAAGCTTCCTCCTGGGCAAAAACGGCTGGGTGCCGAACAACGATCGGTTGCCCGTAATCGTCTATCGCGGCGTATTGCAGGGCGGTAACTCGGATTTGGCCGAACGGTTCGAAGCGCTGTTCGCGGAGAATGGCTGGCCGCCCGACTGGCGTAACGGTGTGTTCGACTATCATCATTATCATTCGACCGCGCATGAAGCGCTCGGCGTGTTTGCCGGAAGGGCGATGCTCGAACTCGGTGGACCTGATGGCCGGCAGGTCGAAGTCGTGGTGGGCGATGCGGTGATGTTGCCCGTCGGCACCGGCCACCGCTGCGTCGCGTCCAGCGAAGATTTTCAGGTTGTTGGCGCGTACCCGAAAGGGCTGAGCTGGGACATCTGCCGGGAAGGGCCCGACGAGGCCGCCGAGGCGCGAATGGCCGCTGTGCCTGATCCCCGTCGCGATCCCGTGACTGGCGAAACGGGCGCGCAGACCGGAGCATAAGAAGGATCAGTCGCGAGACAGCTCTGCTTTCAGTGCGTCGATCCGCGTCGTCCCCTTCGCTTAGGTCAGGTCTTCGGGCGGAAGTTTCTTCCCGATTTCCTCGCTCTTTTCGACGAGTTGAATGAGTTCGGCAGGCTTCAACTCTCGCACCAACTGATCGAACGTGCATTGCGCGGGCGCTTTGTCAGGGCGCCAGCGGTGAAAGCGGGTACCGTGGCGGAACCGGCCTGCGGTGATCTGGTCATAGATGACCTCGGCGATCAGCCCATGATCGAGCGCAATATAATCACCGCTCTTGTCGGGATTCCAGCGGCTGGGTCCGCCGGGCGCCTTTCCGGTAAACCCCGGCCCGCCTTCATGTGGCTTGAGTGTTTTGATCAGGGCCTTGCGCTCGGTGGCGGGGAAACCCGAGCTGAATCCGACAAGATCGAGATGACCAGTCTGAGTATAGAGCCCAAGGAGCAGTGAGGCGACATCGCCCTTGGCAGTCTTGCGATATCCGCCAACCACGCAATCGGCCGTGCGCAATTGCTTCACCTTCCGCATCGCGCGTTCCCCTGGTCGATAGGGCTCGTCGAGCGCCTTGGCGATCACGCCATCAAGGGCGCCGCCCGTTTCGGCTAGCCAGGTTTTGGCTTGCTCCAGCGATGTTGAGGCCGGCGACAGGATCAGGGATGAATTGGCTATCGAGCTGTGTAGCGCCTCAAGCGCGCCTCGTCGTTCCGCCAGCGGCTTATCGCGAAGGTTGCTGCTGCCGATTGCCAGCGCGTCGAACAGGATAAGCTGCGCGGGTGTCTCCCTCGAGAGCTTGGCGATGCGCGAGGCAGCGGGATGGAGGCGAGCCTGAAGCACATTGAAGGAGAGATGATCGCCGATCGGGATCACCAGTTCACCGTCAAGGAGCAGGTGCTTCTCAGGAAGGTTGCGAATATGGGCAATCATTTCCGGAAAGTAGCGGCCGAGCGGCTTGCCCGATTTGGACCATATCTCGATATCGTCACCATCGCGCGCAGCGATCGCGCGAAAGCCATCCCATTTGGGTTCATACTGCCAGCCGGGTGGGGCGGGCAGTTCCTCGACCAAAACCGCTTCCATGGGCGCAAGCGGAGCCTTGCTGTCGCCAGTGGTATGGGTTGATTTCGAGCGAGCCATGCCGGGATAACCCCTGGCGGACAGAGCGGTTGCCCGGGCTGGCAGTCCATTCAATCGGGCAGACTGGCGTACCTTTCAGCATATGCGGTGTTACGAGCCATGCGCCTATTAAGATGGCCGTTCCATGATTCCATCGCACGGGAGCCCGCCTACCGAGCGCTCTCTTGGCTATGTCCACGGCCTTAGCTGACGGTGGGGCAGGGGGCATTGGTCGTGATAGCGTTGTTCAAAGGTCGATAGGCGGTTGCTGAAAGCTGTCATCGATTCAGACCTAAGCGGCCATACGGGCATCCAACTCTGAATGGCGTAAGTTGCTCAGGAGCGGACAGGGTAATCCGGTGCGGGGCGCAGTGCAGGCTAAGCAGATGCCGTTGGCGCCAATGGGGCATCCCGACTTCCGGCTGGTCGTGCTGCTGCCTGCGGAAGGCGACGCTTAGGCGGACCAGCTAGTGAAAAAACGGACAGCTCGCTATTCGTTGGCGCCGTCAGGTCAATCTCGCAGCTTGTAATGTCATCTCTGAAGGCGGCAGTTGCGCGAACACTTTCCCATCGCTCGCTGCCAGGTTCGATTCCCGGCCAGCCGGTTTGCTGGCGCACGACGGGATCGGGTTGGAGGACTTTCAGGGTCCCTCCAGCGGACAATCTCGTCGGGCAAGGCTTCGTTGTCCTCGCCGCGAAATTGTTGCGGGGCGGCCTTTATGGGGGCGGGAAGCAATGCTCGCGCGTGCTTCCCTTGCTCGGCGACACGAAGCGCATGATCGCGGTTGGTCGCATCCTTTAATCGGCGTCTTAAAGAGGCGTCGCGCGTGGCGGCCGTGAAGGATCTTGTCCTTGGTCAAAGCCTTATGGACACAAAAATTTCGGCGTACACCCTCCGCCTTTAAAAATGAGCGCAGTACCGATGTCGCGCGTCTCGGCTCCGTCGTTCCCGATTTCGGCCTGTACTTGCGTTCGCTGCGATCGGGAGATGGTCAGTTCGATGGCTCTCTGCTCCCCTTTTATTCCAAGTGATCTCCGCAGGCCTGTGCGCAACATCAGCGGCCGTCGCACCGCGTCTCTTGCACTCATCAACCTTGCAGCGCCACGCGGACCGCCGCCAGATCGCGGGCGAACAAATTCTGTTCCCGCGCTTGCGCCTCGCCGCTCAGGCGCAGCAGATAGCTGGGATGGGCGCTCAGCCAGAGCTGGCTGCCGTCCGCGAGCTGATAGGGTTGGCCGCGCTCCTTGGCGATGCTGGGTGTTCGGCCCAGCAGGGCGCGTCCTGCGCTCGCGCCTAAGGCTAGCACGATCGTTGGCTGAACGATCCGTCTTTCGGCATCGAGCCACCAGCGGCAATGGTCGATTTCCCCGGCAGTCGGGTTCTGGTGGAGGCGGCGCTTGCCGCGTTGCTCGAATTTGAAATGCTTGACGGCGTTGGTCAGCCGGATTTCGGCACGATCGAACCCCGCCGTCTCCAGATGCCCGTCGAGCAACTGCCCTGCCGGCCCGACAAAAGGCCGGCCCTGCTGCTCTTCAAAATCGCCGGGCTGCTCGCCCACGATCATCAGCCGCGCGCGGCCCGGCCCTTCGCCGGCGACAGCGCGTGTGCCGTTGCAGCCGATCGGGCAGGCGGTACAGGTCGAGATGCCCTCGGCAATCTCGTTGAGGGACGTCGGGGGCGGGCGCTGGAAGGGATCGGCGCCCTGATCGACCATCTGAGTCTCGCGGGCCTGCGCGCCGGCGATCAGAGACGGGATCAATGCGGCCTCTGGCAGGTTCTTCCAGTAGCGTCGAGGCATTTCCTTCACCATCATCGCCACCTTGAGCCGCGCGGGGTTGAAGATGGAGGCATAATAACGCTGCCAAAGCCCTTCAATCTCGTCTTCGCCCGGTGCATCGCGAGGGTCGGCGCCCGGCCCCTCCGCAAGCTGAGCGCCATCCCAGTGCAGGCTGAGATCGGGTGTCAGGATGGACCAGCGCTGGCTCGCGAACCGATTGAGGAAAAACGGGGCATTGGCGCGCACGATGGCATGATCCGGCTCGAACCAGGCCACGTAGCGGTCCGTTCCATCGGGATCGTGGGCCAGCCGGAACCGCACGAACGCGCGCATCTTGTGGATGTCGCGGCGCACCTGCCGCTCCAGTTGCGTCAGGGCATGGACATCGGCATCGCTCGTCTTTTCAAGCAGGTGCGGATCGCATTGCAGGCGCCACAGCAGGCGATACAGCAGCGCCAAACGTGTATCCGAGCTGTGCAGGATCACCTTGCGGGCCAGCTCGATGAAGCGCTTGTTGGCCGTGACCGGGCGGAGTGATGCAGCCGGTTGAGGCGTGTCTTTGGACGCGAACAAATCCGGCGCGCTGTCCGATGCCGCTGCCCAGCGAATATGCTCCGGAGTGACGCCCTGCGAGACCCAGGCGCGGGCCAGATCGCGCCATGTGTCGAAATCATGGGCATCTTCCAGTTCGGCGTTGACCAGCGCCGGCTGGTCCGAGAGCGGGGCCGACCTCATCCGAACAATTCCATCTGTCGTGGCGGCGGCGCGAGCCGGGCGCGCAGGTTTGCCGTGTCGATCAAGCCTGTCGGGCGCCAATCGGCCGTGACGATGAATGGCCGCAATTTGGTGACCGTGCGGGTCAGCCGGGCGAGATCATCCAGCCGGAGACGATGATGGCGGCGGGCTTGCAGGATGGCAGCCACCGCCCGCGTGCCCAGTCCTGGCACGCGCAACAGCTTCTCGCGCGAGGCCAGATTGATGTCGACCGGAAAATCCTGCCGGTGCCGCAAGGCCCAGGCCAGCTTGGGGTCAATGTCGAGCGCCAGCATCCCGTCATCGTCGGTCGCGGTCTGCACCTCGCTGGTCGAAAATCCGTAGAAGCGGATCAGCCAGTCGGACTGATAGAGCCGATGCTCGCGCATCAGCGGCGGTCGCTTGAGCGGCAGGACCGCGCTGGCATCGGGGATCGGGCTGAAGGCGGAATAATAGACGCGGCGCAGGCGATGGCGGTCGTACAATTCGCTGGCCCGGCCGATGATCTGCGTGTCGCTGGCGCCATCCGCGCCGACGATCATCTGGGTGGATTGTCCTGCGGGCGCGAACATCGGCGCATGCTTGAAGCGTTTGCGCGCATCCTTCGCTTCGATCATCGCCGAACCTAGCCGCGCCATGGCCCCTTCGATCTGCCCGCCATTCTTGTCCGGCGCCAGATCGGTCAGGCCGCGATCGGTCGGCAGTTCGACATTGATCGAGACGCGGTCCGCCCACAGGCCCGCTTGCTCGACCAGCGCGCGATCGGCCTCGGGAATGGTCTTGAGGTGGATATAGCCCTTGAAGCCATGATCCTCCCGCAAGGCACGGGCGACCTCGATCAGTTGCTCCATCGTATGGTCGGCGGACTTGATGATGCCGGAGGAGAGGAACAGGCCCTCAATATAATTGCGCCGGTAGAAGTTGAGCGTCAGCTCGACGACTTCCTGAGCCGTGAAGCGCGCCCGGCGTACATTCGAGCTCTTGCGGTTGACGCAATAATGGCAGTCGAAAATGCAATGATTGGTGAGCAGGATCTTGAGCAGCGAGATGCAGCGCCCATCCGGCGCATAGGCATGGCAGATGCCCATGCCTTCAGTTGAGCCGATCCCCTTGCCATCGCGACTGGTACGCTTGGCCGTGCCGGACGATGCGCAGGAGGCATCATATTTCGCGGCGTCCGCAAGGATCGCCAAGCGGTCCGTGATCGTCTCCTGTTTCATTTGTTCTTTATATGTTCTTGCGGCTGGGGCGGCAAGTACCGAGCAGGCCAACGTGGCTCGGTTCGTCTGAAAATTGCACTGCCATGTGCCTTGCGCTATGCGCTGGGAAGAGCCCCGGTGTCCGCTGATCCTCGCTGATTCGCGCCGCCGGGGCCTTGATTTTTACAACTGATGAGTAGGCACCCGCACATGTCCCGTCGTCGCCAGATTTATGAGGGCAAGGCGAAGATCCTTTATGAAGGTCCCGAGCCCGGCACGCTGATCCAGTATTTCAAGGATGACGCGACTGCCTTCAATGCGCAGAAGAAGGGGACGATCTCCGGCAAGGGCGTGCTGAACAACCGGATTTCCGAGCATGTCTTCACGCTGCTCGCGAACATCGGCGTGCCCACCCACTTCATCAAGCGGCTGAACATGCGCGAGCAGCTCATTCGTCAGGTGGAGATCGTGCCGATCGAGGTCGTGGTGCGCAATGTCGCCGCTGGCTCGCTCTCCACCCGGCTGGGCATTGAGGAGGGCACGCAGCTCCCCCGCACGCTCATCGAATATTATTACAAGGATGATGCGCTCGGCGATCCGCTGATCACCGAAGAGCATATCGCCTGCTTCGGCTGGGCGAGCCAGGAAGAGATGCACGACATCGCCGACATGGCGATCCGCGTAAACGACTTCATGAGCGGCTTGTTCGCCGGCATCGGCATCCGTCTGGTCGACTTCAAGCTGGAGTTCGGCCGCATCTGGGATGGCGATTTCTCGCGCATCATTCTGGCCGACGAGATCAGCCCCGATGGCTGCCGGTTGTGGGATATGGCCACTAACGAGAAGCTGGACAAGGACCGCTTCCGCCGCGATCTGGGCGGTGAGGTCGAGGCCTATCAGGAAGTCGCGCGCCGCCTTGGCCTGCTGCCCGAGGGCCTTGAGAACGACGTTCTCGATCTGGAGAGCCACCGCAAGAAGCGCGGCAAGTAAGAGACGGTTCGGGCCGGGCGCTGAACAGCGGCGCCCGGCAACCGCGCCTTTACATCGGCGCGCCGGGTAGCACCCAGGCATTGAGGCCCATCCACAGGGCCATGGCGACCATGAACAGGTCTTCGGTCAACGACACGAAGCCGAGCGGCACATTGGTCCCGCCGCCGACGCAGGCACATTTGAGGCTGCGTTTCTCCACATAGACGGCCTTGTAGATAGACACCGCGCCGATGCCGCCGATGAACGCGGCGACTGGTACCGAGAGCCAGGGCAGGGCCCCCGCGAGCATCAGCACGCCGGCGCCCAATTGGGCGAACGGATAGATTGAGGCATAGGGCACCCATTTGCGGGCCAGCAGATCATAGCCCAGGAACATGGTCGCGAACCGATCCACATCCTGCAGCTTGAGCATCGCCAGCAGGATCATCGTCACAGAGATGAAGCGCTCGAGGGTGAGCAGGCTGAGCAGCGGCGCGGCCGTCAACAGATCGATCGTCAGCGCGATCAGCGCCGCTACAGCGAAGACGACCAGAACAGGGGTATAGCTCGTCGCGTTCGGATCTTTGACGCTCAGGCCCAGGAAGCGGCGCAAGTCATCATGGCCACCGATCCGCTGAGCGTCGATGAACACCTGCGGCGTGGTGGTCACATAATGCTCGGCCTTGAAGGCCTCCTGCTGTTCGCGCGTTTCGATCCAGCGGTCGTCGACGTCGAAACCTTTGCTGCGCAGCAAATGGAGCGCCTTGAGGCCATAAGGGCAGATGTGGCTCGGCATGACCATCCGATAGAGAACGGCCTTACGGCTGCTCGTGGCACGGGGTTCAGGCATTGACGCTCATCCTTGCTGAGAAGTCCATGCACCCCATATAGGGTCTGTACCATGGTACGGAGTCAAGCATGGCGGCGATGAGCATTTCGGGTCTGGCGAAAGCCGGCGGTGTGGGGGTCGAGACGATCCGCTTCTATCAGCGCAAGGACTTGCTCCCCACGCCCGAGAAGCAGGCCAGCAACGACCTGTCCGGGGGCATAAGGCGCTATGGAGAGGAGGATGTCCGGCGGCTGCGCTTCATTCGGGCGGCGCAGCAGGCAGGCTTTACGCTGGAAGAAATCCGCACGCTTTTGTCGCTCGATGCGGGGCAGGATCGTGCCCGCGCGCGCGCCTTGGCGGAAGAGCGGCTGGTCCAGCTCGATGAGAAGATCGCGCAACTCGAAGCGGCCCGCGCCTCGCTGCGCCAGTTGGCGCGGACCTGTGCCCGTTCCGAAGAAGGGCCGTGCCCGATCTTGCAATCCTTCGGCGTGTGAGGCCTTATCCGGCCGGCAGGCGCAGGCGCACCATCAGGCCGCCCAGATCCTCGCTCTCGTCCAGCGTGACCGAGCCACCGTAGATTTCCGCGACATCGCGCACGATGGCGAGGCCAAGGCCGGTGCCGGGCTTGCCGCTATCCAGCCGCACGCCGCGATCGAAGATGCGTTCGCGCGCGGCCTCGGGAATGCCCATGCCGTCGTCCTCCACGAGAATGTCGACCCAGGGCGTACTGTGCACCACGGTGACGAACACGCTGCCACCGCCATATTTGGCGGCATTCTCGACCAGATTGCCAAGCAGCTCGTCCAAATCCTGCCGCTCGACGCGGACGACGGCCGTTTGCGCGCCGTCGCGGTCAATGCGGACGTCCGGGTAGAGGCGCTCCACCGCGCGCTCCACCGCTTCGAGGCTCGGCCACACCAATGTGCGGCTCTGCGCCGCGCCGCGCCGGCCGAGGGCACGGGCGCGGGCAAGGTGGTGGTCGATCTGGCGGCGCATCGTCCCGGTTTCCCGCACCACCGTGGTGGCGAGGTCGGGCGACTGGGCCGTCGCGGCGTTCATCACGACCGTCAGCGGCGTCTTGAGCGCGTGGGCGAGATTGCCGGCGTGGCGGCGGGCTTCCTCCGCCTGCTGCTCGTTATGGGCGAGCAGCGCGTTCAATTCCTCGACCAGCGGCTGGACCTCCCGGGGCAGGGGCACGGTTACGCGGCTTTTCTCGCCATCCCGCATGCGCGCGATTTCGCGGCGGATATGGCGCAGCGGACGCAGGCCGAAGAACACCTGCAAGCCGGCCAATACGATCAGCCCGACGCCCAGAATGACGAAGCTGTTGAACAGCGTAGCCCGCAGCGCGTGGATCTGCGCGTCCAGGCCCTCGCGGGCCTGCGCGACGATGAAAATCCACCGCGTATTGCTGCCCGGCAGGATTACGGTGCGAGCCATCAGGCGCAGTGGCTCGTCGGGGAACTGGTTGCTGTCCATCCCCTCGCCGGGATTGGTGGTCATGCCCGGCGTGACGCGGATCGCGCGATCCCACAGCGAACGCGAGCGCCAGTCTTCATGGCCCTGACCGCTGATCTGGTAATAGAGCCCGCTCGCCGGCTCCAGAAACCGCTGGTCGGCAAGCGGGCGGTTAAACAGCACTTCGCCTTCCGGGCCGATCTCCGCCGAGGAGATCATGGCGGTCAGCACATAGGATAGCCCGTCATCAAAGGTGCGCGTGACGGTGCTTACCAGCACCCGGTCGAGCGCCAGCGCGCCGCCGAGCAACAGCAGGCCGATCCAGATGGCCGAGATGCCGAGAATGCGGCGGCTGAGCGATCCGGTGCTGCGGCTGGAGGCTGGCGGGGGCGCCGTCTCCGCTCCGTGCGGCAGCGGTTCAGCCAGCGGGGTCCTCCAGGCTGTAGCCCAGGCCGCGAATGGTGGAGATCACATCGGCACCCAGCTTCTTGCGGATGCGCGTGACGAACACTTCGATGGTGTTGGAATCCCGGTCGAAATCCTGATCGTAGATATGCTCGATCAGTTCGGTGCGGCTCACCACCTTGCCCTTGTGGTGCATCAGATAGGAGAGCAGCTTATATTCCTGCGCGGTCAGCTTCACCGGCTCGCCGTTCAGCGTGACCTTGCCCGAGCGGGTATCCAGCCGCACGCTGCCGGCGATGAGCTCGGACGAGGCATTGCCGGACGAGCGGCGAATGAGCGCGCGCAGGCGGGCGATCAGTTCCTCGCTCTGGAACGGCTTGGCGAGATAGTCGTCCGCACCGGCATCGAGCCCCGCAACCTTGTCGGACCAGCTGTCCCGCGCTGTCAGCACGAGCACCGGCACCGCCGAGCCTTCCTTGCGCCAGCGGTCGAGCACAGTCAGGCCGTCGATTTCCGGCAGGCCCAGGTCGAGGATGATCGCGTCGTAGCTCTCCGTCGACCCCAGGAAATGACCGTCCTCGCCATCGGTCGCCAGGTCGACGGCATAGCCGACGCCTTCGAGCGTGGACTTGAGCTGTTTGCCCAAGGTCGGCTCATCTTCGACGATCAGCAGACGCATGGCTTTTCCTTTCCGATTGAGGGAGCGTGCGCAGGCGATCCGGCCGGATCAGCGCGTCCGTCCGATGATATTGCCGGTCTTGCCGTCCACATCAACCCAGATGACCTTGCCATCCTGCTGGAGGAACTGCATCCGGTACACGCCTTCGCGAACGGATGGAGCGACGCCGACATATTGGGCGTCGCTGATCTCGCGCTCGACACGACGCTTGATGATCGAAAACGGCATCACCTCACCATCGAGCATGGCGCGCCGCGCCGCCCGCTGGTCATCGCCCCGCGCAAAGCTCTGCGCCGAAACCGGGAGGCTGGTGGCCGCCAGTGCCATCAGCCCGCCGAGCAGAAGAGAGGATGAAAGATGTTTCATGATGCCGTGTTAGCCATCAAGCATTGAACAAGCGCTGAATGTCCCATCTGTCCCCCGTTCAGGGTTCCAGCATATACTGGACGTTGAGGGAAATCGAGGTGGCGATCTCACCGGGCTCGATCTTGGTCTGCGGTGCCGCTGCAGCAGAGTCGCGCATAGCCATCATCGGCATCGGCGGCGGCGCGAAACCGCCACCTTCGGAGATGCTCACCAGGCGCGCGGTGCGGAAGCCGGTCGCCTGCGCATACAGGTTTGCGCGAGCGTGCGCGGTTTTCAGCGCCTTGGTGCGGGCCTGATCGAGCAGCTTGTCCGGCTCGGCAATGCCAAAGCTCGGGCCGTTGATGTTGGTCGCCCCGGCGGCGACCAGCGAGTCGATCAGATCGCCTGCGCTATCCAGCTTGCGGACCGCGACAGTGAGCTGGTTGCTGGCTTCATAGCCGATGAAGCGCGGACCTTTGCCATCTGTGCGGTCGCTATAATCATATTGCGGGTTGAGGTTGATGCCGCTGGTCTGGATGTCCTTGCGGGCGATGCCAGCCTTCACAAGCGCAGCGATCAGCTTGTCCATCTGGGTGGCATTCTGCGCCATCGCATCCTTCGCTGACATCGCGCGGGTCTGCACGCCGGTGTTGATGGTCGCCATATCCGGCGCGCTGTTCACCGATTCACTGACGCTGAGGCTCAGTAGCGGGCCCTTGGCAGCCTGGGGTGCCGGCGGTTGCGGCTGGGCCGAGACGATCGCCGGCGTCATGAGAGCGGCAGTTGCAGCGAGCAGAATTGGCAAACGACGCATGGAACATTTTCCCTTTTGTGTGATGGCCATAGAAATGGGCTGAAGCTTCTGAACGCATCCTGACCCATCGAGTTTCTTCCCGTTCATCTGGCGCCTCAGCCCTTGCTCCCGCCGCTTGCATCTGTTTTAGCGCCTTGCCATGGCCCCGCCACTTCTTTCCTTCGAGAATCTCGGTCTCATCCAGGGCGCCGGCTGGCTGTTCCGTGGTCTGGACATTCATGTCGGCGAGCGTGATCGCCTTGCGCTGATCGGTCGCAACGGGGCCGGGAAGACCACGCTGCTCAAGCTGATCGCCGGCACGGTGGAGCCGGACGAAGGCAAGCGCTCGGTCGTGCCCGGGCGCCATGTGGTGATGCTGGAGCAAGATCCGGATGTCTCCGCCTTCGCAACGCTGCATGATTTCGCCACGTCTGGCGCCAAGGCGCCGGCGGCGCATGAGGTGGAAGCGATTGCCGACCAACTCGGCATCGACCTCTCCCGCGCGGCATCGACCGCATCGGGCGGCGAGCGGCGGCGGGCAGCGATTTGCCGGGCACTGGCGAGCGAGCCCGATATCCTGTTGCTGGACGAGCCTACCAACCATCTCGATATCGCCGCGATCACTTGGCTGGAGGATTGGCTGTCGCGCTTCAATGGCGCATTCATCGTCATCAGCCATGACCGGACATTCCTCACGCGCCTCACCCGGTCGACGCTCTGGCTCGACCGGGGCAGTCTGCGGCGGCAGGAGATCGGCTTCGGCGGGTTCGAGGCCTGGATGGAAAAGGCCTATGCCGACGAGGCGCGGGCGGCCGAGAAGCTCGACGCCAAGCTGAAGATTGAGGCGCACTGGCTTGAGCGCGGCGTCACGGCGCGGCGCAAGCGCAATCAGGGGCGGCTGGCTAAGCTCTGGGAGATGCGTGCCCAGCGCGCGGCGATGATCGGCCCGCAGGGCGGCGCCAAGCTGGAGGTTACCGCCAATGACACCAAAACCAAGAGCGTGATCACCGCCGAGCACGTCACCAAGCAGTTTGGCGACCGCGCGGTCATCAAGGATTTCTCGATCCGCATCCAGCGCGGCGACCGCATTGGCATTGTCGGCGGTAATGGCGCGGGCAAGACCACCTTGCTGCGCCTGCTGACCGGCGATCTGCAACCGGACAGCGGCACGATCACGCTGGCCAAGACGCTGGACGGCATCGTCATCGACCAGCAACGCTCGCTGATGCAGCCGGACAAAAGGGTGCGCGATGTGCTGGCCGAGGGCGGCGACTGGATCGACGTGCGCGGCGTGCGCAAGCATGTCCACGGCTATCTCAAGGATTTTCTGTTCGATCCCTCGCTGGCCGAGGCGAAGATCGGCACGCTTTCGGGCGGCGAGCGCTCGCGCCTGCTGCTGGCACGGGAGTTCGCGCGCGAATCCAACCTGCTGGTGCTGGACGAGCCGACCAACGACCTCGACCTGGAAACGCTCGACCTGCTGCAGGAAGTGATCGCCGATTATGACGGCACGGTGCTGATCGTCAGTCATGATCGCGACTTCCTCGACCGCACGGTGACGGTGACGCTGGGACTGGATGGTTCAGGCCGGATCGATGTGATCGCCGGCGGCTATGCGGACTGGGAAGCCAAGCGCCAAAAGCCCAATGCGGCCGGCAAGCGATCAGTTGCGAAGGCGGATACGCCGGCTGCGCCTCCGCCCCCCAAGGCGGCGAAGCTCAGCTACAAGGACCAGCGGGATTATGATCTGTTGCCGGGTCAGATCGAGGCGCTCGACGCGGCGATTGCCCGCGATGAAGCCGCGCTCGCCGACCCCGATCTCTATGCCAAGAATCCCAAGCGCTTCGCCGAGTTGAGCGCGACGATCGAAAAGGCGCGCGCGCAAAAGGATGCGGCCGAGGAGCGCTGGCTGGAGTTGGCCGAGCAGGTCGAGGCCCTGCAGGGTTGAGCCCGGCAAGGGTTGCGTGGCGTTCGGCTGTCTTTGACCAGATCGCCCCGATCAAGATTTTCGACGTGCCCAGCCATGGTCGGCGGGGACGTTGTCGCCGACGAGCATTCAGATGACCAGCACTCAACCGATTCGTGGAATTCTGCTCTGCGCCGCCGCTCTGCTGCTGTTCGCGGCGCTGGATACGACCACGAAAGTGCTCACCGCGCATTTCGAGGCGCCGGTGATCGTGGCGGCGCGTTTCATCGGCAACCTCTTGTTGATGCTCGTCGTCATGGCGCCGCGCGGCGGGCGGGAGATGGTGCGCACGACGCGCACCGCGCTCGTCTGGTTGCGTGGCTGCTGCCTCGCCTGCGCCTCCGTGCTGATGGCGCTGGCGCTCACCCGCATGCCGGTCGGCGAAGCGACGGCGATCATGTTCCTCGCGCCGACGCTGGTCGCGCTGGGTGGAGGGCTGCTGCTCGGCGAGGAGGTCGGGCTGCGGGGCTGGGGCGCCGTGCTGCTCGGGCTCACCGGCGTCGTGCTGATCGCGCGGCCGGGTGGCGGGCTGGATGTGGTGGGCGTCATGCTCGCTCTGGGCGCCGCCATTCTCAATGGCACCTATCAGCTCATGTCCCGCACGCTGGCGGCGACCGAGAAGACCTTCGCTTTGCTCTTCTACAGTGCTGCCGTGGGCAGCCTCGTCTTCGGCGCGGTGGCGCCCTTCTACTGGGCGGGGCGGATGCCGACGCTGCTGGAAGGCGCGCTACTGGCGTCGCTGGGCCTGTGGGGCGGGGTGGGGCATTATCTGTTCACGGCGGCCTTTCGCCATGCCCCGGCTTCGACGCTGGCGCCGATCACGTATCTGCAGGTGCTGTGGGCGACAGTGCTGGGCTGGATCGTGTTCCGGCATGTGCCCGATCCGGTGGCGATTGTCGGGATGCTGACGATCGGGAGCGCCGGCATGTTGATCGTGCTGAAGCGCCGCCGCCGGACTCCGCCCGCAACAGTGTGAGCGCACCGGAGGGGTCAGCCCTCCGCGGTGGCCGAAACCTCATAATGGGTGATCTGCTTGTCGCCGATGCCGAGGTTATCCCATGTGGCGCGCCAGTCCTTCATGTGCTGGCTCGCGGCATGGGCCTGCTGGGCCTCGCGGTCGCGAAACACCTCGAAGATGCGCAGAAGACCGGGTTCCGCGAGATCCTCGGCGAAGCTGTAGGCGATGCAACCCGGCTCCGCGCGGCTGGCTGCGACCATCCGCGCAATAACCGGACGCGCCGCCGGCAGGTTCTCCGGCGGCAAGCGAACGGTCCCGGCGAGGATCAGCATCAGCGGATCGGCGAATCCGGGGCCAGCCGCATGTCGAGATAATTGTCGACGCTCATCATCAGCTGGTCGAGCTCATGCTCGAAGAAGTGATTGGCGTTGCGGATCTCGTCATGATGGATGGTGATGCCCTTCTGCGTGCGCAGCTTGTCGACCAGCTTCTGCACGGAGGCGGCCGAGACGACCTCATCGTTAACACCCTGCACGATGATGCCGGACGCGGGGCAGGGCGCGAGAAACGAGAAGTCGTACATGTTGGCCGGCGGCGCCACCGAGATGAATCCGCGCACTTCCGGGCGGCGCATCAGCAACTGCATGGAGATCCATGCACCAAACGAGAAACCGGCGATCCACGTCGTCTGCGCTTCCTGGTGGAAGCTCTGGATCCAGTCGAGCGCGGCGGCGGCATCGGAGAGCTCGCCGATGCCATTGTCGAACACGCCCTGCGAGCGACCGACACCCCGGAAATTGAACCGCAGCGTCGCAAAACCGCGCTTCACGAAGGTCTTGTAGAGCGCCTGCGTGATGCGATCGTTCATCGTGCCGCCGCCCTGCGGGTGCGGGTGCAGGATCAGCGCAACAGGCGCACGCGGGCGGGGCGGAGGGCTGAAACGGCCTTCGAGACGGCCTTCGGGACCGGGAAAAATGACGTCGGGCATGGCACCTGAGACTTGAAATGGGAGCGGGCGACCGAGACTGGCCGACGACGCGGGACGGGCGCTTATATAGGCGGAAGCGCGATTTTCGCAATGTTTCTGGTGGAGGGCGCCCGCTTCAGCCCCCGAACCAGCCCAGAGCAGCGGCGGTGAGGGGGTTCGCTGGGTCCAGCAGCAGCTTGGTGGTGAGCGCGAGGGACATGACGATCAGCAGAGGCCGCGCGATTCCGGCGCCGAAGCGGATCGCGAGATAGGCGCCGAATTGCCCGCCTGCGATGCTGCCGACGGCCATGGCAAGGCCGGTGATCCAGAGGACATGCCCGCCGATGATGAAGACGATCACGCTGGAGAAATTGCTGGCGAAATTGAGCAGTTTGGTATGGGCCACGGCGCGGATGAGGCCCAAGCCGAACAGGCCGACCAGCGCGGTGGTGAAGAAGGAGCCGGTGCCGGGCCCGAAAAAGCCGTCATAGCCGCCGATGATCGCCGCTGTGACGATAAGCGCGAGCGGGCCGAAGCGGCTGTGCCTGTCCTCATCGCTCATCCGGGGCGAGAGCAGGAAATAGAGCACCATCGCGATCAGCAGCATCGGCAGCAGCGCGGAGAGGAAGCCGGAAACAATCCGCGTCACCAGAAACGCGCCGCCCGCAGAGCCGATAAATGACGCCAGCGCCGGCAAGGCGAACCGGCGGAAATCGATATGTCCGCGCCGGGCGAAGGCGATGACGGCGCCGCAGGTGCCAAAGCTGCTCTGGAGCTTGTTGGTCGCCAGCGCGGCTACGGGCGGGATGCCCGCCGCCAGCAGCGCGGGAATGGTGACGAGGCCGCCGCCGCCCGCCATGGCGTCGATGCTCGCGGCGAGAAACGCCACGCCCATGAGGATCAGGATGATGTCGAAAGCGGGATCCATGTCTTCGCATATCAGGTCTGTGCTGCGCCGCAACATGGCTGATTGCACCAGAGGGCAAATCCATTTGCCGCGGCGCGACGGGCCTGTAGGGAAGGGGCGATGAGCCGACGCATCTATCTCGATCATGCCGCGACCACACCGCTGCTGCCGCAGGCTCGCGCGGCGATGCTGGCCGGGTTCGATGCTTGGGCCAATCCCTCATCACCGCATGCCACCGGTCGTCAGGCGCGCGCCATGCTGGAGGATGCTCGCCGCCGCGTGGCGCAGGCGCTGGATTGGGATGGGCATGTGCTGTTCACCGCTGGCGCGAGCGAGGCGCTGGGCATCGCGTTGACGCGCGCAAGGGCGTCTCCCTTGCTGGCAGGGGCGAGCGAACATGATGCTGTGCTGCGCCACATCCCGGAGGATCGCCGGCTGCCGGTCGATCATGACGGGATCGTGTGCCTGCCCGATGCCATGGCGCAGGGCACGCTGATCGCGATCCAGCAGGTCAATAGCGAGACCGGCGTGATCCAGCCGCTGGAGGCGTTCGCCGAGCGCATCCACGCGCAAAACGGCCTGCTGCTGGCCGATTGCAGCCAATCGGCCGGGAAGATGGCGCTGCCGCAAGGCGCGGACCTGATCGTCCTGAGCGCGCACAAGCTGGGCGGGCCGATCGGCATTGGTGCGCTTCTGGTCCGAGATCTCACGCTGCTGGCGCCGAGCGGCGGACAGGAGCAGGGCTACCGCGCCGGCACCGAGGCCATGCCGCTGGCGCTAGGCTTTGCGGCGGCGCTGGAAGCTCCGCGCGACTGGTTGGCTGACGTCGCCGGTTGGCGCGAGCGGATGAACGCGGCTATTCTCGCAGCCGGCGGTGAGATCGTGGCGGACGCCTCCCCGCGCTTGCCGACTATCGCCAGCTACCGAATGCCCGGCGTGTCCGCGCAAGCGCAGCTCATCCGCTTCGACATGGCCGGGATTGCGGTGTCGGCGGGCAGTGCCTGCTCGTCGGGCAGCTTGCGCACCAGCCATGTGTTGGCGGCCATGGGTTGGCCGCAGGCTGAGGCCGCCGAGGTGATCCGTGTCACTATGGGGCATGACACGTGCGCGGCCGACATTGACGATTTTCTCACTGAGTGGCAGGCCATCGCGCACGGGAACGCAAGACGATGATCTACCTCGATTACCAGGCCACCACGCCGCTGGCGCCGGAGGTTGCGGATGCCATGGTGGCCGCGATGGATCATTATGGCAATCCGAACAGCGCGCATCGCATCGGTCGCATCGCGGCGGCGGATGTCGAACTGGCGCGGGGTCGCATCCTCGATGCGCTGGGCCGCGCGGATGGCCGCCTGATCTTCACCAGCGGTGCGACCGAGGCGCTGAACACGGCCATTATCGGCGCCGCGCGGGCTGCTCCGCAGAGCCGGCGACGGGTGGTGACGGTGGCGACCGAACATGCCGCCGTGCTCGATACGGTGATGGCCTTGCGCCGCGAGGGTTTCGAGCCGGTGATCGTGCCGGTGAATGCCGACGGGCTTGTCGATCTGGAGATTGCCGAGGCGGCGATCGATGAGCGAGCCGCCTTGCTTGCGGTAATGCAGGTGAACAACGAGATCGGCGTGGTGCAGCCACTCGACCGGCTGTTCGTGATCGCGCGCGCGGCTGGCGTGCCGACATTGTGCGACGCCGTGCAGGGTTTTGGCCGACTTGCGACCCCTCAGGCGGACCTGATCGCGATCAGCGCTCACAAGATCCACGGCCCGAAGGGCGTGGGCGCGCTGTGGCTGCGCGAAGGCCTCGACCTGCCGCCGCTCATGCATGGTGGCGGGCAGGAGCAGGGGGTAAGGCCGGGGACGCTCTCGCCCATGCTGTGCACGGGCTTCGGTGTGGCCGCGCAACTGGCGGCGCAGCGCCGCTATGCCGACCTCGCCCATGTCGAAGCGCTCTGGACGCGCGCGCTGGAGCTGTTTGCGGATTGGCACCTCAATGGCACCGGGGAGGCGCGCTATCATGGCAATCTCAATCTCCGCCGGGCGGGGCTGGACGCGGCGCGGCTGATCTCGGACGTACGGACTGTCGCCGTCTCGCTCGGGTCTGCTTGCGCGAGCGGGTCCGGCCGGCCGAGCCATGTGCTCAAGGCCATGGGTCTGAGCGATGCAGAGGCGCGCAGTTCGGTGCGGATCGGCATGGGACGCTACACCAGCATGGCCGATCTGGAAGAAGCCGCGAGCCTGCTCAATCAGGCCGCTGACGCACAGGGAGTGCCCGCATGACCTTAGTCCGCTTCATCAGCGCCAATGGCGAACATGTGCAGGAAGTGGAGGCCAGCGCGGGCGACATTCTGCTCGATGTGGCACAGGCCGCCGGCCAGCCGCTGGAAGGCACCTGCGAGGGGCAGATGGCCTGCTCCACCTGCCATGTGATCGTGGACGCGGAGCACTTCAGCAAGCTCCCCCGCGCCAGCGAGGATGAGGAGGACATGCTCGATCTGGCCGCCTCCACCACTCGGACAAGCCGGCTCTCCTGCCAAATCGTGCTGAGTGACGCGCTGGAGACGCTGACCGTGCACATTCCCGCCGAGAGTCGGAACATGCAGGGGGCGTGAGGCAGGGCAGGCTGGCCACTCCCGTCGTTCTCCGTCATCTTCGTGAACAAGGAATCCAGAACCAGCTGAACCGCTCTTCCGCTCCTGGATTCCCGCGTTGGCGGGATTGACGGGAAAGTGACCTCACGGCTGGCCTCGCGCCGCTTGCATTTCCCGCCTCATACCGCCATATGCGCCGCGGAAGTCGGGCGGACGTAGTCTTCGCCAACCTGGTCAGGTCCTGACGGAAGCAGCCACAACGAATTCGCTGCGGGTCGTTCCGGCTTCCACCTCCTCTTCATTGTCATCGCCTTGTTCTGCAGCGCTCTTCTGCTTGCGGGCCTGCGCGCGGACTTGCCGGGGGCAGGATAGGGCGTCATGGGCATGGCGTCATAGGCAGGCCGCGCTTTCGTGGCTGAGCGGCGCGCGCGAAAGGACTGAGTTCATGGCCGGCAGATCCCGAACCATCGTCTATCTCATGCTGGTGCTGGTGATGCTGCTTTGGTCCGGCAACTCCGTGGTGGCGCGGGCGATCCACACGGAAATGCCGCCTTTCACGCTAGCCTTCTGGCGCTGGAGCGGCGCGACGCTGATCGCATTGCCGGTGGCCTGGCGCTATTTGCGGCAGGACTGGCCCGTCGCGAAAGCCAATTGGAAGATCATTCTGTTCCTCGGCGTGATCGGCGTCGGCTGCTTCAACGCCTTCATGTATTCCGGCCTGCAATATACGACGGCGGCGAACAGCCTGCTCATCCAGGCAGCCATTCCTGCGTTGGTACTGCTGTTCGACTTCCTGTTCTTCCGCAATCGCCCGCGCGCCATGCAGGTGGTCGGCGTGATCATGGCAGCCGCCGGGGTGCTTACGATCATCCTGCAGGGCAATCCGTCGGCCCTGTTCTCGATGGTGTTCAACCGGGGCGATCTGCTGGTGCTGTGCGCGGTCAGCCTCTGGTCGCTCTACACGGTGTTTCTTCGCCTGCGGCCCAAGATCCACGGGCTGAGCTTTCTGGCGATCACCGCGTTCATCGGCGTGCTGTGCATGGCGCCGCTGTCCGCTTATGAACTGGCACATGCGCGGGTGATCATGACGCCCGGCGTCGCGGCGGGCGTCGCCTATGTCATCCTGCTGCCCTCGCTGGTCGCCTACTTCCTGTTCAACCTGGCGGTGGAGCAAATCGGCGCGGGCGATGCGGGGCAGGTGATCAACCTGCAGCCGGTGTTCGGCGCGCTGCTCGCCGCGCTGCTGCTGGACGAGCCGCTGCATGGCTATCATCTTGCCGGTATGGGCCTGATCTTCATTGGCATCGCGCTGCCCTTCCTGCGGCGATCCGTCCGCGCCCCGATCGCGCATTAACTTCCGGCGCGAGTGCGGCTAGAACGAACGCAATGACCGATTCCTCAGACGATCCGGGCTTCGACCTTGGCGAACCGCCCCGGCCGCAAGCGGCTGTGGCGCCTGACGCGCCCGCCTATCGCGTGCTCGCCCGCGCCTATCGCCCGCAGACCTTTGCCGAGCTGATCGGCCAGGAAGCGATGGTGCGCACGCTCGCCAATGCGATCAAGCGCGAGCGTTTGCCCCACGCCTTCCTGATGACCGGCGTGCGCGGGGTAGGGAAAACCTCTACCGCGCGGCTGATCGCCAAGGCACTCAATTGCGTCGGTCCGGACGGGCAGGGCGGGCCAACGATCGATCCCTGCGGCGTCTGCGAACCGTGCAAGGCGATTGCCGAGGGGCGCCATATCGACGTGATCGAGATGGACGCGGCCAGCCACACCGGCGTCGATGATGTGCGCGAGATCATCGAGGCGGTGCGTTACGCAGCCGTCTCCGCGCGGTTCAAGATCTACATCATCGACGAAGTGCACATGCTCTCGCGCAATGCCTTCAATGCCTTGCTCAAGACTCTTGAGGAGCCGCCGGAGCATGTGAAGTTCCTGTTCGCCACCACCGAGGTGAACAAGGTGCCGATCACGGTGCTCTCCCGCTGCCAGCGCTTCGACCTGAGGCGCATCCCGGTGGAGTTGCTGGTCGATAATTTCCGCATGATTTGCGGCAAGGAAGGCGTCGTCGCCGAGGACGATGCCCTGCGCCTCATCGCCACCGCGGCGGAAGGCTCGGCGCGCGATGGTCAGTCGATCCTAGATCAGGCGATTGCGCATGCCGGGGTCGGCGAGGATGGCCGGCCCTTCGTGCAGGCCGATCAGGTTCGCGAAATGCTCGGCCTGTCTGATCGCGGCGCGACGCGGCGGCTGTTCGACCAGATTCTCGATGGCGATGCGCCGGCGGTGCTGGCGACATTGGGCGAGCAGGAAGCGCTCGGCGTCGAGCCGCTCGCCACGGTGAATGCCTTACTCGATCTCATCCATGCGGCGACGACTGCCAAGGCCGGGCGTGGCGCTGGCCTCGACCGCATGCCGGAGGCCGAGCGCGGCGCGATTGCCGGCTGGGCAGAGCAATTGTCTTTCCCGGTGCTGCATCGGCTGTGGCAATTGCTGCTCAAGGGCCATGCCGAGGTTGCCGCTGCAGCGCGGCCCCACGCGGCCTGCGAAATGGCGCTGCTGCGGCTGATCCACGCCTCAGCCATGCCGGACCCGGCCGAACTGGCGCGGCTCATCCGCGACGGTGCCGGTGGCGGGCAGGTGAGCCCGACGATGCCGGCCCCTGCGCCCAGTGGGACGTTGAGCGAAGCGGCCCAGGCGGCCCCGAGCGCTCCGCCGCCCGCGCCGCCAGCCGCGCCTGAGCCGGAGTCGGAAGCGGCAACGCCAGCGCTGCCGACGGATTTTGCCGCGATGGTCGAGGCGCTCAAGGCGCGCCATGCCCGGCTCAGCGCGGAGCTGCATGATTATGTGAGCCTTGTGCATTATGCTCCGCCGGAACTGGCCTTCCGCATCCTCCAGCCGCTCGATGCCGATTTCCCCCGGCAAGTAGCGGCGGCGTTGCGTGAGGTGACGGGCGAGGTCTGGGATGTCCGCTCGACGGATGCCCACGGCCAGCCAAGCCTGCGCGAGCAGGAGCAGGCCGCCAAGGAAGCGCGGCTTGCCCAGATCAGCGCTGCGCCCATCGTGGCTGCCGCGCTGGAAGCATTCCCCGGAGCACGGCTCGTGGACCCGGATGATGAGCAATATAGGAGTGAAGGCTGATGAAGGACCTCAACGACATTCTCGGCATGGCCAGCCGGGTGCAGGAGGAAATGCAGAAGGCGCAGGCTGAACTCGATAACATCGAGGTCGAGGGTGCGTCCGGCGGCGGACTGGTCAAGGTGCGAGCGAGCGCCAAGGGCCGCATCCTTGGCCTTTCGGTCGATGAGAGCCTGATCGTGCCAGCCGACAAGACGATGCTGGAAGACCTGATTGTCGCTGCCTTCAACGATGCGCGCGCCAAGGCGGATGAAGCCGCCAACGAGCAGATGAGCAAGATGACGGCTGGTCTGCCGCTGCCGCCGGGCTTCAAGATGCCGTTCTGATCGGCGTAAAAAGGCGATAGTTTTTACCCGCGCTTAACCAGTTCAGCCGTCAGTAGCTTTTCGCGCCGTTGAAATGCGCGCGCGGCTGAACGATATGATGCATTGATCGTTTTTCGCGATGCGCGGGAAAAGCGACCGGGTTGTGAAGCGGCCCCTTCTGCACGAAGGCGGTTCGCAGGCTCAGGGGTAAGGCCCCCTGGCTGGATTGGAGTGACAATGGATCTTGATCTGCCTCTCTTGCCGCTGCGGGATATCGTCGTTTTCCCGCAGATGATCGTGCCCCTGTTCGTGGGACGCGACAAGAGCGTGACGGCGCTTGAAAAGGCGATGGCGGGCGACAAGGACATCTTCCTCGTCGCGCAGCTCGACCCGAGCGAGGACGATCCGGATCGGGAAGCGCTTTACGACATGGGCGTCATTGCCAGCATCGTGCAGATGCTCAAGCTGCCCGATGGCAATGTCCGCGTGCTGGTGGAAGGCAAGCAGCGCGCCTCCCTGACCGCGTTGACGGATGCCGAGGATCATATCGTCGCCGCCGTTGCACCGCTGGACGACATCGTCGTGGGCGGTGCTGAGGTCGAGGCGATGATGCGCTCGGTCACCGACCAGTTCGAGAATTACGCCAAGCTCAACAAGAAGCTGCCGGCGGAAGCTGCCGCGCAACTGCGCGAGATCACCGAGGCTGGTCGCCTGTCCGATTTCATTGCGGCCAACCTGGCCGTGAAGGTCGCCGACAAGCAGTCGCTGCTGGTCGAGGGTGATCCGCTCAAGCGCCTGGAAATGGTCTTTGCCTTCATGGAAGGCGAACTCGGCGTGCTGCAGGTCGAGAAGAAAATCCGTGGCCGCGTGAAGCGCCAGATGGAGAAGACCCAGCGCGAATATTATCTCAACGAGCAGCTCAAGGCGATCCAGCGCGAGCTGGGCGGCGGCGAAGGCGAGGAGGGCGATGAGCTTTCCGAGCTGACCGAGAAGATCAAGAAGACGCGCCTGAGCAAGGAAGCGCGCAGCAAGGCGGAAGCCGAGCTGAAGAAGCTGCGCTCCATGCAGCCCATGTCGGCCGAAGCGACGGTGGTCCGCAATTATCTCGATGCGCTGCTCGGCGTGCCGTGGGGCAAGAAGAGCAAGCTCAAAAAGGATCTGGTGAAGGCGCAGGACGTGCTGGATGCCGATCACTTCGCGCTCGACAAGGTCAAGGACCGGATCATCGAATATCTCGCAGTGCAGGCGCGCTCCGACAAGCTGAAAGGCCCGATCCTTTGCCTTGTTGGCCCGCCGGGTGTCGGCAAGACCTCGCTGGGCCGCAGCATCGCCAAGGCGACGGGCCGCGAGTTCGTGCGCCAGTCGCTCGGCGGCGTGCGGGACGAGGCCGAGATTCGGGGCCATCGCCGCACCTATATCGGCTCCATGCCGGGCAAGATCGCGTCCAACCTCAAAAAGGCCGGCGCGATGAACCCGCTGGTGCTGCTCGACGAGATCGACAAGCTCGGCCAGGATTTCCGGGGCGATCCGGCATCGGCGCTGCTCGAGGTGCTGGACCCGGAGCAGAACAGCAAGTTCCAGGACCATTATCTGGAGATCGACCTCGATCTGTCGGACGTGATGTTCGTCACGACCGCCAACAGCCTCAATCTTCCGCAGGCGCTGCTCGACCGCATGGAGATCATCCGGCTGGAGGGCTACACCGAGGACGAAAAGCTGGAGATCGCGCAGCGGCATTTGATCGAGAAGCAGATCGAGGCCCATGGGCTGAAGGAAGGCGAGTTCGCTATCGAAGAAGCCGCGCTGCGCGACCTTATCCGCTATTATACACGGGAAGCGGGCGTGCGGACGCTGGAGCGCGAGATCGCGCGGCTGGCGCGCAAGGCGCTCCGCCGTATCCTTGAGGGCAAGGAAACCAGCGTGACCATCACGCCGGAGAATCTCGGCGATTATGCGGGCGTGCGGAAATTCCGTCATGGCATTTCCGAGGAAGAGCACCAGATCGGTGCCGTCACCGGCCTTGCCTGGACGGAAGTTGGCGGCGAGCTGCTCACCATCGAATCGGTGACGGTGCCCGGCAAGGGTCAGATCAAGACGACCGGCAAGCTCGGCGACGTGATGACCGAGTCGGTGCAGGCGGCCTTCTCCTATGTGAAGGCGCGCGCCCCAGCTTATGGGATCAAGCCGAGCATCTTCAACCGCAAGGATATTCACATCCACCTTCCCGAAGGCGCGGTACCCAAGGATGGGCCGAGCGCTGGCATCGGCATGGTGACGTCTATCGTCTCCACGTTGACCGGCATCCCCGTCCACAAGGATGTCGCGATGACCGGCGAAGTGACGCTGCGCGGCCGGGTGCTGCCCATTGGCGGGCTGAAAGAAAAGCTGCTCGCTGCGCTGCGCGGGGGAATCAAGACCGTGCTCATTCCGCAGGAGAATGAGAAGGACCTGGTGGAGATTCCGGCGAACATCAAGGAAGGCCTTGAAATCGTGCCGGTGAGCCATGTGGACGAGGTGCTTGCCCGGGCGCTCACCGGGGCGCTGACACCGATCGACTGGTCCGAGGAAGATGATCTCGCCGCCCAGCCTCCGATCGGCTCGGCAGCCGAGCATGAGCAGCGGATGCGGCACTGAGTCTCGCGATGATCGTCATGACACCGATGCCCAAAACAGCCCGATTTGAAGTTAAGGGCGGTTAAGGATCGTCGTAAATGGCCCTGTCCGTCGCCCGGACCGGACCGATCATCGTGAAAAACAGCGTAAATCAGGGTTTTTAACGGGTTTGAGGCGCAAATCTCTTTGACACTTGCGACGAAGCAAGCCTTTATGCGCGCCTTCGTCGCATGATTCCCACCACAAGTTTTCTCAAGAAGGGGGTTCCCAAGGCATGAACAAGCAGGATCTCATCAGTTCGGTCGCGGATCAGAGCGGCCTCACCAAGGCCGATGCGAACAAGGCTGTTGAGGCAGTGTTCGACGCGATCACCGCCGCTCTCAAGAAGGGCGATGAAGTTCGCCTCGTTGGCTTCGGCACGTTCTCCGTTTCGCAGCGCAAGGCCTCGACCGGTCGCAACCCGCGCACCGGCGAAACCATGGCGATCAAGGCTTCCAGCCAGCCGAAGTTCAAGGCCGGCAAGGGTCTCAAGGACGCCGTCAACTAATCAACTCGATCGATCGTTGCCCCGCGCTTTCCGGCCGGGGCACCGCTTGATTGGATCGCCGACAGGGAACGCGACGTCCCATGTCGGCAAAGGCCGGGCTCTGCCTGGCCTTTTTGATTTTCAGCCGGGGGAAGGCTGAGGATACCCGGTCTGCCGGGAAAAGCGTGCTAATCCCGAAAGGGGCGCGCTCTGTGCTTGACGGCGGTCCTCCCGGGGCATTATGGGCCGCCTCTCGATAGCGTCGATGGACGCTGTGGCGATCGTAGCTCAGTTGGTTAGAGCGCTGGTTTGTGGTACCAGAGGTCGCGGGTTCGGATCCCGTCGATCGCCCCATTTTCTTCTCCGAGATTTGGATGACTGGCCGCCGCGCTGCGTGCGCGGGGCTGACAGCCCGTCGCGCGCCGCCTATAGGCACGGCATGGCAAAAGCAGACGATGATCGGGAGGAAGGGCTGCGGCTCAATCCTCGCTATGACCGCGATGGGCTGATCACAGCCGTGGCGAGCAATGTCGATACCGGCGAACTGCTGATGCTGGCGCACATGAACGCGCAGGCCCTGGCCGCGACGATCGAAACGCGCGTTGCCCATTTCTGGTCCCGCAGCCGGGGCAAGCTCTGGCGCAAGGGCGAGGAGTCCGGCAACGAACTCCACATCGTCGACATGCGGATGGATTGCGATCAGGACGCGATCTGGCTGCTGGTCAAGCCCGTAGGGCCGGCCTGCCACACGGGCCGCGTCAGTTGCTTCTATCGCCGCGTGACGGATGACGGTCTTGAATGGATCGACCGCGAGCCGCACGCCCATTGATCGGTGACGGATATGTCGCTCAGTCTCGCCGGGACGCCCGCGTGCAGGGGTTGATTTTCCGTTGACGTAAACGTAAACTGCGCGTCTGACCTTCACGGAGGGATGAATGCAATGACGAAGCTCCAGATGATTGCCGGCATTCCCCAGCCGGAACGGGACGGGCGGGAAGAGTTTTCGATCTCCGACCTGTGCGATGAATTCGAAGTGACGCCGCGCGCTCTGCGCTTCTACGAGGATGAGGAACTCATCTCGCCGCGCCGGCAGGGCCTGACGCGGGTCTACAGCCATCGCGATCGCGCGCGGCTCGCCTGGATCTTGCGCGGCAAGCGGGTGGGATTCAGCCTGGCCGAAATCCGCGACATGATCGACCTGTACGATGCCGGCGACGGTCGGCGCACCCAGCGCGAATTTACCGTCGCCAAATGCGAGGAGCGGATCGGATTGCTCCAGCGGCAGCGGCAGGATATCGACGAAGCGATTGAAGAGCTGAAGAATTTCGTCGCGCTCGTCGAGGAAAATCAGCGCCTGTCAGGCGAACTCAACTAAGACTTTCTACCACGGAGAGGCCCATGCCCAGCTACAAGGCGCCCGTCGCCGACACCATGTTCATCCTCAACGAGATCGTCGGGCTGGAGCGTCTGACGAACAATCCCGGCTTTGCTTCGGCGACCAGCGATATCGTTCAGGCCATTCTCGAAGAGGGCGGCAAGTTTGCCAGCGAGGTGCTTAGCCCGCTCAATGCCGTAGGCGACCAGATTGGCTGCAAGCGCAATGACGATGGCACGGTGACGACGCCGCCGGGCTTTCAGGAGGCCTTCGACCAGTTCGTCGCGGGTGGCTGGACCACGCTGCATGCGCCGGAGGAATATGGCGGGCAGGGTCTGCCTATCGTGCTGGCGATCGCCGCCGAGGAATATTTCACGGCGTCGAACCACGGCTTCAACATGTATCACGGCCTGACCGGCGCCGCGGTCAGCGCGATCCTCGCCAAGGGCGACGATACGCTCAAGCAGAAATATGTGCCCAACATGGTCTCCGGCCAGTGGTGCGGCACCATGAACCTGACCGAGCCGCACTGCGGCACCGACCTCGGCCTCATCAAGACGCGCGCGTTGCCGCAGGATGATGGCAGCTACAAGATCACCGGCACCAAGATCTTCATCTCGGCCGGTGAGCACAGCATGGCCGAGAACATCATCCACCTCGTGCTGGCCAAGACGCCGGGCGCGCCCGCAGGCAGCAAGGGCATCTCGCTGTTCCTCGTGCCCAAGATGATGGTCAATGACGATGGCTCGCTGGGGGCGCACAATGCCGTCACCTGCGGCTCCATCGAGCACAAGATGGGCATTCACGGCAACGCCACTTGCGTCATGAACTATGACGATGCGACGGGCTGGATGATCGGCGAGGAGAATAAGGGCCTCGCTGCGATGTTCATCATGATGAACCAGGCGCGGCTCGGCGTGGGCCTTCAGGGCCTCGCGCAAGGTGAGCTGGCTTATCAGCAGGCGGTCCATTACGCGATGGACCGGCGGCAGGGCCGCGCGCTGACCGGCGCTGCCGAGCCGGACAAGCCTGCCGATACGCTGTTCGTGCACCCCGATGTCCGCAGGATGCTGATGGAGTGCAAGGCGCTCACCGAAGGCCTGCGCGCGCTGGTTCTATGGGGCGCGCTGCAGGTCGATCTCATCAAATATGCGCCGACCGAGGAAGAGCGTCAGGCGGCGGATGACATCATCTCGCTGCTCACCCCGGTCATCAAGGGCTATGGCACGGACAAGGGCTTCGATGTCGCCGTGCTCGCGCAACAGGTGTTCGGCGGCCATGGCTACATCCGCGAATGGGGCGTGGAGCAGGCGGTGCGGGATGCGCGCATCACCATGATCTACGAAGGCACCAATGGCGTTCAGGCCATGGATCTGGTCGGCCGCAAGCTGCCCGCCAATGGCGGTCGCGCGGTGCAGGCGCTGTTCAAGATGGTCGCCGAGGATGTCGCCGCCGGCAAGGCCGTGCCGGAGACGGCTGCTATTGCCGAGGCGCTGGAGAAGGCCAATCAGCAACTGCAGGCCGCGACGATGTGGCTGATGCAGAATGCCATGCAGAACCCGAACAATGCCGGCGCGGCGGCTTACGCCTATATGCACATCACGGGCATCGTCGCGACGGGCATGATGTGGCTGCGCATGGCGATGGCCGCGCAGGCGCAGCTCAATGCGGGTACGGGCAACCCCGATTACATGAAGGCCAAGCTGGTGACGGCCCGCTACTTCGCCGAGCGCATCATGCCGGAAGCCGGCGCACTGCGTCGCAAGATCGAGGGCGGCGCTGAGGTGCTGATGGAGCTGCCGCCTGAGGCGTTCCTGACGGCAGCCTGATCGGGCTTATCCTGCGGGACCAAGAAGCGGCTTCCTCTCTCCGGAGAGGGAGCCGTTTTCACGTCGATGGCTGAGGTTCAAGGCTTTGCAGAGGCCGGCGCATCAGCCCGCAGCGGCGCCTTGAACAGCGCGGCATCGCCGGGCTTGAGCGGCACCAGCTCGCCACGCTGCATGTCGGCGACCGGACGCGCGCCGGCAGGCAGCTTGATCTGCGAGGCTTCCCCGCGTTCGTCGGCCAGCAGCTTGGGCGCCGGTGCGCTCGGCGTGCGGCGGACCATGCAGTTGACGCGCGGCACGTCGCGGAACTCGTCGCAATTGTAGAGCGTGCGCTCGATACCGCTGTCCTTCATGCGGATATAGGAGAAGGACATGGAGGCGAGGCTGGTTTCCGCGACCGGGAAGCTGCGTGGCGTCGCCTTGTCGCTCGTCCAGGCCAGCAGGCGACATTGGGCGCGACCGGCGCACAGGCGCGCGGCGGCGTCGGCATAACGGGCCGGATCGCCGCCCGGATCGAGCGTCATCACAAAGCCGGTGCCGCCGGGCTCGATGGCAGCCAGCCGACCGGGACCGATGCGCTTGCCGATATCCGCAGCGCCAAGCACAGTGGGGGCGGTGGCGTCGTCGATCAGCGAGCCGGGCAGAGTGCCGGCCAGCGCGCCATCATCGGCGTGAACGGGCGACAAGGCGGCGAGCTTGGCGATGGCAGGCTCGGCAGCGATGCTCAGGCTCCGCGCAAAGGCCGGCGGCGTGCCCCACCAGCCCTCCCAGCGGAAGAACAGGTGCGTATCGACCGCCGCGACCTTGTCGAGCGACTTGCTCCAATAGGGCATCACCCAGTCGGTGTGATAATGGGTGCTGTAGCCCACGGGCGCATAGACATCGCCTGCGAGCATCCGCGCGGCATTGCCCCGGGCGCGATCCCAGGCTGCCGTGGACGGGCGGCGCGCCATGGCGCCATCGCAGGTAAAGGTGAACTGGCAGCCGGTCGCCCGCTCCTGCCCCTGAAACACCACGCCGCACACCGTCTTGGGGAAGGCGGGGTGGCGCAGGCGGTTGAGCACGACCTGTCCCACGGCGCGCTGGCCCTTGGCGTCGTCGCCGGCCTCATAGATCATTGCGGCGGCAAGGCAGTCGGTTGCGCGGCCCAGTGCCACCGCATCGCCCTTGAACGTGAAGGGGCGGGCGGCAGGATTGGGTGCGGTCGAGAATGGGATCTGCGCGTTCAGCTGCCGCGCCTGATCGGGATGGGAGGCGTCGAGCACCAGCGGCTCGACGACGGGCACGGGGCTGTTATCCGGTGCCTTGGGCAGGGCTGTGCTCACGGCCTCGCTGCCGGACAGGGCGGTAACGCTGGAGCGATTGCCGATGGCGAGCAGCGCCAGAGCGCCGGTCAGGATCAGCCCCAGCAGGCCAGCCAGCACGAGTCGGCCTTGGCGCGAAGAGAGCGCCGGGAATGCCGATTTTCGCGCAATCAGACCGTTGGTTGCCATACGTCCTTCCGCCAAAGCCGCCATGCGCGGCCGGAGAGGGCGGTATGTGTGCCTTTAGGCCGCGTTAGGCAAGAGCGGCACGGCCAGCCGCCCGGCCACAGGGACGGCCGTGCCATAACGGGAAATTCCGGCCGGCAAGTCTTAACGGCTCGCCGGCACGGGATGGTCGACCCGGATCAGCCGGCTTCGGGCAGGAAGTCCGGCACCGAGAGATAGCGCTCGCCAGTGTCGTAATTGAAACCCAAAACCTTGGCGCCGGCGGGCAGTTCCGGCAGCTTCTGGGCAATGGCGGCCAGCGTGGCACCGGAGGAGATGCCGACCAGCACGCCTTCCTCGCTGGCAGCGCGGCGGGCATAGCCCTTGGCATCGGCGGGATCGACCTGGATCACGCCGTCCAGCAGATCGGTATGCAGATTGGCCGGGATGAAACCGGCGCCGATGCCCTGGATGGGGTGCGGGCCGGGCGCGCCGCCGCTGATGACCGGGGAGAGCGTCGGCTCCACGGCAAAGACCTGGAGGCCCGGCCACATTGCCTTGAGCACCTGCGCGCAGCCGGTGATGTGCCCGCCCGTGCCGACGCCGGTGATCAGTGCATCCAGCGGCTCATCGGCGAAGTCGTTGAAGATTTCCTGCGCCGTCGTGCGGACATGGACATCGATATTGGCCGGATTCTCGAATTGCTGCGGCATCCACGCACCGGGTGTGGCGGCCACGATCTCCAGCGCGCGCTCGATGGCGCCCTTCATGCCCTTTTCACGCGGGGTCAGGTCGAAGCTGGCACCGTAGGCCAGCATCAGGCGGCGGCGCTCCAGGCTCATGCTCTCGGGCATGACGAGGACGAGCTTATAGCCCTTCACGGCGGCGACCATGGCAAGGCCAATGCCGGTGTTGCCGGAGGTCGGCTCCACGATGACGCCGCCGGGCTTCAAGCTGCCGTCCTTTTCCGCAGCTTCGATCATGGCCAGCGCGATGCGGTCCTTGATCGATCCGCCGGGGTTAGAGCGCTCGGACTTGATCCAGACATTCGCGTCGCCAAACAGGCGGTTGAAGCGGATGTGCGGCGTGCCGCCGATCGTTTCGAGAATGGACGAGACTTTCATGGGCAATCCTCCATAAGGCGATCGATCAATTAAAACTTAATCGATAGAGATTTGCAAGGGGCGGACTCTATCCTTCTTTTGCGGGAGCAGCGCCCGCGTGGGAAGGTCGGAAATGAACCTCGGGCGGATCGAACGTCCGGGCATTCCGCAATTCAGGGAAAAGGCGCGACCACCACAAGGTGATGGCAATCGCACCCACGCCGCCGGCAATCACAGCAGCGATCGGCCCGATGAGCGCGGCGAGAAAGCCCGACTCGGCATCGCCCAGCTCATTCGAGGCGGAAATTGTCATCATCGATACGCTGGTCACCCGGCCGCGCATGTCGTCGGGGGTGTGAAGCTGGATGAGTGATTGGCGGACGAACACAGAGAACATGTCCGCACTGCCCCACGTCGCCATGGCGAACAGGGCGACGATGATCGCGGTCTGCTGCGGCATGAAGGCGGTGAGGCCGAAGACGATGGTCGCCAACCCGAAGATGCCGACGGACAGCATCATTTTCAGCCCGACATTGTGGCGCAGCGGCCGGAACGAGAAGAACAGCGCCGTCAGACCCGCGCCGATGCCGGGCGCTGCGGCAAGATGTCCCAGGCCCTGCGAGCCGATATGGAGCACATCGCGCGCATAGACCGGCAGCAACGCCGTGGTGCCGGCGAGAAGCACGGCAAAGAGATCGAGCGTGATGGCACCGAAGACCAGCCGGTTGGTCCGCACATAGGTGAGGCCATCGATGATCTGGCCGATCGGATGACGGTCGCGCTGGCGGGCCGCTTGCGGCACCTTGCCGACGAAGATCATGCCAATGACCGCCACGCCAAACAGGGCGCTGCTGAACATGTAGGCAAAATAGGGCTTGAACGCGTAGGCATAGCCGGCGACGGCCGGCCCGACGATGCTGCCGGCCTGCCAGAACATGCTGCTGAATGCGATGGCGCGGGGCAGCAGGTCCTTGGGGACGATGTTCGGGCCCAGGGAGCCGAGCGCTGGCCCCTGGAAGGCGCGGGCAAAGCCGATCAGCGCGGCGAGTGCGAAGATCAGCGGCAGGCTGATCCATCCTTCGTAGCTGGAAAGTGCCAAAATCCCTGCCGAGAAGAGCAGCAGCGAGAGCGTGCCCATGGCGATGCGGGTGCGCGAATAATTGTCCGCGACAAGCCCCGCAAACGGCGTCAGCACAAAGACCATGACGAACTGGATGAGGCCGATCAGCCCCAATTGCGCCGCCGACTGCCCGGGAGACATGGTCTGGCGCGCGATGTTGTAGGCTTCCCATGCGATGATCAGCGCCATGCCGTTCGATGCGAGGATCGTCGACAGGCGGACCATCAGATAGGCGCGGAAGGCGCCGATCTGAAAGGGATGGGTCGGTGGCTTGCGCCCGGCGGTGCCGTCAGGCTCGCGAGAAGATGGGCTGACCATGCATGTTCCTTGGCGCAAGGCTGGCGACGGCGCAACGGACCAAAACGCGCGCAGGGCAAAGATTTTCGATTGCCGCGCGCCTTCGCTGGGGCTGAACGAAAAAGGCCCGGCAGGAACCCACGCTCCGCCGGGCCGAGTTTGAGCACTGGGGCTGCCAGCGCCCTTCGGGTCGCAGCTCCGCCCTAAGAAAACAGGGTTAATGAGTCATCAGGAAATAAAGCGGCTTGTCATTTTTCCTGGCGCACCTGCGGCGTCATGAACACAATTGCGCCGCCTGAGGTGCCGCATCTCAGGCGAGGCTGATGAAGCTGTCCAAGACCCTTTTGGCGCCGGCCTGCTCGAAATCGATCTCCAGCTTGTTGCCTTCGATGCCGGTCACTGTCCCATAGCCGAACTTCTGGTGGAAGACGCGGGTGCCGAGGCTGACGTCGCTGCGGCCCTTGTTGCCAAGGCTCACCGCGCTCTGCCGCGCCTCGACGAGACGCGTCGGCTCGCGCGAGAACTGGCTTTGCGCCCTTTGCCAGCCCGGTCCGCGGCCTGAGCTGCGCGCGACATTGGCGAACGGATCGTCCCGCTCCGACCAGTTGGCGCGCCACAGGCTTGCGCCGCCGGTCATGGTGTTTTCCTCGTCCACCGTCTCCTTGGGCAATTCGCCAATGAAGCGGGAGGGGATGGAACTGGTCCACTGGCCATAGACCCGCCGGTTGGCGGCGTGCAGGATCAGGCAGCGCTGGCGCGCGCGGGTGATCGCCACATAAGCCAGCCGGCGCTCTTCCTCCAGGCTGGCAAGGCCGCCTTCATCGAGCGCGCGTTGCGAGGGGAACAGGCCATCTTCCCAGCCCGCGAGGAATACGGTGTCGAACTCCAGCCCCTTGGCGGCGTGGATGGTCATCAGCGTCACCTTGGCTTCATCGGCCTGCGCCTCATTGTCCATGACGAGGCTGACATGCTCGAGGAAGGCCCCGAGCGTCTCATATTCCTCCATGGCGCGCGTCAGCTCTTGCAGGTTCTCCAGCCGTCCGCTTGCCTCGGTGGTGCGCTCGGCCTGGAGGGCAGCGGTATAGCCGCTCTCGTCCAGAATCTGCCGCGCGAGATCGGCGTGGTTCATCGCATTGGCGAGGTCGCGCCAGCGGGCGAGATCGCCGATGAACCGCCCCAGCGAGCGCCGCGCCTGCGGCGTCAGCTCGTCCGTATCGAGGATGCGCGCGGCCGCGCTGGTGAGTGGCTCACCCATGGCGCGCGCGAGGCGGTGGACCTTCTCGACCGCCTTGTCGCCAAGGCCCCGCTTGGGCACGTTGACGATCCGCTCGAACGCGAGATCGTCCGCCGGCTGGTTGACGAGGCGCAGATAAGCCAGCGCATCGCGGATTTCGGCACGCTCGTAGAAGCGGAAGCCGCCGACGATGCGGTAGGGCAGGCCGATCTGGATGAAGCGGTCCTCGAACTCGCGCGTCTGGAAGGAAGCGCGCACGAGGATGGCGATCTTCTCGGCGCCGACGCCCTGCCGCCCCAGCGACTCGATCTCCTCGCCAACGCGGCGGGCCTCTTCCGGCCCGTCCCACACGCCGATGACACGCAACTTCTCGCCATCGGCCTCCTGCGTCCACAAGGTCTTGCCGAGCCGTCCGCCATTCTGCGCGATGACGCCGGAGGCTGCCGCGAGGATATGCGGCGTCGAGCGATAATTCTGCTCCAACCGGATGATCGCAGCGCCGGGGAAGTCGCGCTCGAAGCGCAGGATGTTGGCCACTTCCGCGCCGCGCCAGCTATAGATGCTCTGGTCGTCGTCGCCCACGCAGCATATGTTCTTGCGCTGCTGGGCGAGCAGCCGCAGCCAGAGATACTGGCTGGTGTTGGTGTCCTGATACTCGTCCACCATGATGTAGCGGAAGCGCTGCTGATATTGCTCCAGCACCTCGCGATCGGTCTTGAAGATCGTCAGCATGTGCAGCAGCAGATCGCCGAAATCGCAGGCGTTGAGTGCGCGCAGGCGGGCCTGATACAGCGCATAGATCGCCGCGCCCTTGCCATTGGCGAAGGCCTCGCTCTCGCCCGCGTCGATTTCGCCGGGAGTGAGGCCCTTGTTCTTCCACTTGTCGATCAGCCCGGCCAGCGCGCGGGCGGTGAAGCGCTTCTCGTCGATCCCCTCAGCGATGATGATCTGCTTCATCAGGCGCAACTGGTCGTCTGTATCGAGAATGGTGAAATTGCTCTGCAGCCCGACCAGTTCGGCATGGCGGCGCAGCATCTTGGCACAGACCGAGTGGAAGGTGCCGAGCCAAGGCATGCCCTCGACCGCTTCGCCGATCATTCGCCCGACGCGCTCGCGCATCTCGCGGGCGGCCTTGTTGGTGAAGGTGACGCACAGGATCTCGGAGGGCCAGGCGCGGCGGGTCGCTACCAGATGGGCGAGGCGCGCGGTCAGCGCTGCCGTCTTGCCCGTGCCGGCGCCGGCCAGAACCAGAACCGGCCCTTCCGTGGTCAGCACAGCCTCGCGCTGCGGCGCATTGAGGCCCTGGATATAAGGCGGGTCGGCAGGAGAGGGGGCTGGCAAAGGATCGGTCACAGGCGAACAACTAGGGAACGGGTGGGGCTGGGGCAAGGGCCTTGGCGTGCGTTCCGACCGCTTCATCCCGATTACGCCCCCGGCGGTCTGCGGCGGATGGTTCGACCGGAACGGCTGTCCCGCTGCGGGATTTCCATCCCACAAGAACGATCACTCATAGGAGGATGCGATCATGCGCTTCTCAACCATTCTCGCCTGCGGTGCCGCTTCGGCACTGGCCTTCGCTGCCCACGCACAAGACATGCCGCCTCCGGGTGGAGCGCCAGCCGGCCCGCCGTCCGCGACCGCGCCGATGCCGGGCGACACACCCGGGCCGATGCCGGGCGGGACGGACACCATGCCCCCGCCGACTGGTAACCCCATGCCCGGCGATGGCATGAACCCGCCGCCGCCGCCGCCTGCTCCCCCGCCGCCCCCTGCACCCGGCGGCACGACGCCGCCGCCGCCTCCGCCCCCCGGTGGTGGTCAGGTTGAGATGATGCCGCAGCGGCCCGTGGAGCAGACCGCTCCGCAGCCCCCGGCAGAATATCCGGTCTGCTCGCGCACCGTGAAGGACGGGTGCAAGAACCCTGGCGGGCAATAACTAACTGAGCTTCTGCTGAGGTCGGCCTCCGTCTAGGTCGCCGGCCTCAGCAGGACCAATTTGGCCTTGCCGACCACGCGCTCGGCATCGCAATCGAAGCCTTTGACCGCGATCTCTTCCCGCTTTTCGGTCTCGATGCTCACCCAGGTGCTGGGGCCGACCCAGCCGAGCCGGGCGAGCTTGTCCAGAGCGACGGCACCCGCGCCGGTACCATAAGGCGGGTCCATGAAAATCACATCCAGCGGCGCCGACGTGGCGCCAAGCGCGAGAACATCGTTCTGGCGGATGTCGGGGCGCGCAAGTCCGAGCTTTTCGGCATTTTTGCGCAAGGCTGTGATCGCAGCCCGATCGCGCTCGACAAACAGGCATGTCGCCGCCCCGCGCGACAGCGCCTCAAGGCCCAGTGCGCCGGAGCCGGCAAAGAAATCGCCCACCGCAAGCCCTTCGAATGAGCCCAGCCGGCTGGTGAGCATCGAAAACAGCGTCTCGCGCGTGCGGTCTGCCGTCGGGCGCGTTTCCTCGCCGATTGGCGCCACCAGCGGGCGGCCCCGCCATTGTCCTGAGATGATCCTCATTTGAGCGTCTTGCGGAACTTGATGAGATCGACCTGGCGCACCTCGGCCACTTCAGCAGGCGCGGAATCGCCCAGCACGAAGGGACCGTAGCGGGTCCGGATCAGCCGGCTGACCTTGAGGCCGAGATGTTCGAGCACGCGCCGCACTTCGCGGTTCTTGCCTTCGGTCAGGGTCATTTCGATCCACTGATTGCGCCCGGTCCGTCGCTCCAGATTGGCGTCGATGCGACCATAGCGCATCCCCTCAATCTCGACGCCCTCGATCAGTTCTTCAAGCTGGGCCTGGCTGATCTCCCCGAACGCGCGCGCGCGATAGGTGCGCTCGACACCGGTGGAGGGCAATTCCAGCTGCCGCTTCAGCTCGCCATCGGTGGTGAGCAGCAGCAGGCCTTCAGTGTTCAGATCGAGCCGGCCCACGGGCATCACGCGCGGTAGGTCGGCGGGCAGGCGATCATAAATGGTCGGTCGCCCGGCCGGGTCCTTGGCGGTGGTGAGCAGGCCGGCCGGCTTGTGGAAAAGGAACATGCGGGCCGGTGCGGGTTCCTTCACCGCCACACCATCCACCGTCACGCCGCGCAGCGACTTGAGCAAGGTTGCGGGCGTTTCCACCAGCGTGCCGTTCAGCGCCACGCGCCCTTCTGCGATCATCCGCTCGACATCCCGGCGGGAGGCGACGCCCGCGCGGGCCATCAGCTTGGCGATGCGCTCGCCCTCGCGCGCCGTGCCATCATCGGCGGCCTGGCGCACTTGCGGCGTGACGCGGCCTGCGCCCCGGCGCGCTCTGGGCGGCTGGGCTCGACGATCGGTTGCGCCGGCTGCAGGGCGCTGGGGACGGCGAGGTCCGGAAGGTCCACGAGTGTTCGACAAAATCTGTGTCCGTTTTTGGGGCGGCTGTGTCATCGCTGCACTGGCGAATCGCAGCCGCGCGACCTAGCGTTTTTGTGCGCCGGGATCGATCCGTTTTCGGTCTGCGGTTTGGCGCAACGGGAATGAGGCGGCAATGTTTTTCTCGAAGGAGACGCAGCGAATACGCCGCATCCTGATTGTCGAGGATGAGCCGCTGCTCGCGTTCGATGAAGAACATACCCTCCAGACGGCCGGCTATGAGGTGGTCGCGACGGTCGATCGCTTCCGGGAAGCGACGGCGATCATCCTCGAACAGGGCGCGGTCGATCTGGTGGTGACCGATGTTCGGCTTGCCGGTGTCCGCTCGGGCGTCGAGTTGGCCCGCCATGCCCGCGAACTCGGCATCGCCGTGCTGTTCGCGACGGCCACCTGCCCGGAGGAAGCGCGCGATCAGGACATTGCGCTCGGGTGCCTCTCCAAGCCGTTTCTGCCGCGCGATCTTATCCGTGCCATTGGCGTGTGCGAGCGGGTGATCGGTGGGCGCTCGCCCGGCCGGCTGCCGGCGGGGCTGAAGCTCTTCAAGCGCAACTGAGGGCTGCGCTGGCGCGCCGGCAAAAACGATGCTTTGAATTCCGGCGTAGCGCTCTAAGACTGCGGGTTCAGGCCCAAGCAGTCGGAGTGTGCATGTCGCAGACCCTCATATTCGCCGTGATTGTCGGTGCAGTCGTGGCGAGCGGCTTCTTCGTTCCGAGCTTCCGCCCCTATTTGCGGCCCATGCCGTTCGTTGCGTTTCTGCTCGGCATATCGAGCGGTTTTCCGCTGACGCTGCTGCTGGCTACAATGACCTTCTGGCTCTCCAAGGTCGGCATCGACAAGTCCACGATCGGCTTCGCTATCGGCCTGACGACCCCCTACACGCTCAAATTCCTGTGGGCGCCTCTTGTCGACAAGGTCCCACTGCCTGTGCTCACCCGCCTGTTCGGGCAGCGGCGCGCGTGGCTGTTCTTCATTCAGGCGCTGCTGTTTGGCGCGATCTGGCAACTGGGCGCCAGCGATCCGGCGACCGATCTCGCGCGCTTTGCCCTCTGGGCCATTGCCGTCGCCTTCCTCTCCGCCACGCAGGATATCGTGATCGATGCCTATCGCATCGAAATCCTGAGCGAGCAGGAATTGCCGCACGGTACGGCGATGAACCAGTTCGGCTATCGCACCGGTAACCTGCTGGCCGGCGCCGGGACGATCTTCCTCGCTTCCACGGAAGGCGCCGGGCTGGGTTGGGCCGTCGCCTATGGCATCACTGCCTTCTGCGTGCTCCCGGCTGCCATTGGCGCGCTGCTAGCGGGGCCGGGGCGCTATGTGGAGCACCGCGCGGTGCGCGAAGGGCTGGCGATGGGCGACTGGCTCAAGGAGACCATCGTCAATCCGTTTCGTGAGTTCCTCTCCCGCCACGGCGCCTTCCTCGTCCTGGGCTTCGTGCTGATCTACAAGATCGGCGATGCCATGGGGCAGGTGATGCTGGCGCCGATGATCGTCGAGCTGGGCTTTACCGATACCGAATATGTCACCGTCAACAAGTTCGTCGGCTTTGCCGCGCTGATTGCCGGGTCGGCGCTGGGCGCGCCGTTCATCGCCCGGCTGGGCATGGGGCGTGCTTTGTTCGTCTCCGGTGCGATGATGATGCTCTCCAACCTGCTGTTCTGCGCGCTCGCCGTGGCCGGACATTCGACGCCGATGCTCGCGCTGGCGGTGGGGACGGAGAATTTCACCAGCGGCATCGGCCTGACGGTGTTCGTCACCTACCTGTCCGGCCTGTCGAGCCTCGCCTATACCGCGACGCAGTTTGCCTTGCTCTCATCCTTCGCCGCAGTCGGCCGGACATGGCTCTCGACGCCCTCGGGCTATCTCGCCGAGGGGCTGGGCTGGGTCGGTTTCTGGGCATTCACCGTCGTGGCCGCCATTCCGGGCATGATCCTGCTCTGGATCATGTGGACGAAAGGCTTCGTGGTGGAGTCCGTGCGACAGCCCAGCACGCAGGACGATTAGCGACGCGCCTCAGACCGGCGGCTGGTTGTTGGCGACCAGCACCTGCCCGGCCAGATAGAGCGTGCCCGCCATCATGACCGTGCGTCGCGGTCCGGCGGCGACATCCGTCAGCGCCTCCTGGATCGTGCTGAAGCTGCGGTGCGGCACCTCCCACGCGCGGGCAACCTGCGCGAAGACCTCCGGCCCGTGATGCTCATGGCCGGGCACCGGCAGCGAGCGGATCGAGCGGATCAAGGGGCGGAGCGGCTTGAGGAAGCCGGCGACGTCCTTGTTCGAGAGCATGCCGATGATCAGGTCGATGCCCTCATCGGCCAGATGGCTTTCCGTCAGCGCGTCGGCCAGCGCCTTGCCGGCATCGGGATTATGCCCGCCATCGAGCATCAGCATCCGCCCGGGCAGCATCGCGTTGAGCGGACCGCCTTCCAGACGCTGCATGCGCGCGGGCCAGTGCGCCCAGAGCGGCGCGGCGCGCAGCGCAGCCTCGGGCAGCGGCACCGCCTGCTGGTGGCGGAGCATCGCAATGGCGAGGCCCATGTTGGATATCTGATGAGCGCCGTGGAGGCGGGGCATCGGCAATTCGATCCGCCCGGCTTCGTCGCGATAATGCAACTGGCCCTGATATTCGGCGATGTCCCAGCTCCGCCCGCGCGGCAGATGCGCGGCACCGGCCTTGTCAGCCACGCGCGCGATCGTGGCGTTCATCGCTGGGCGATAATGCTGGGTGACCAATGGCGCCCCGGCCTTGGCGATGCCGGCCTTCTCAAAGGCGATGCGGCTCAGCGGGTCTTCCGGCACGTCATGGTCCGGCGCGAGGAGGAAGCTCTCATGGTCGATCGCCAGCGAGGCGATGCCGCAGGCGACCGGGGACTGGATGACGTTCGTTGCGTCCAGCCGTCCGCCCAGACCCACCTCGATTACGCAGGCATCCGCCGGCACCGTCGCGAACAGCATGAAAGCTGCGGCGGTGGTGATCTCGAAGAAGCTGGCGTTCAGATCGCCACCAATATCGAGAACCTGCTCCAGCGCGCGGGCCAGCGTGTCATCGTCGATCAACGTGCCGGCAAGGCGGATGCGCTCGTTGAACCGCACGAGATGGGGAGAAGTGAAGACATGGACGCTCTTGCCGTCGGCTTCCAGCGCTGCGCGCAGATAGGCGCAGGTCGATCCCTTGCCGTTGGTGCCGGCGACATGGAAGACCGGCGGCATCTCCAGATGCGGGTTGCCCAGCCGGCGGACGAGTTCGCTGATGCGTTCCAGCCCCAGCACGTCGCGGCCGGGAGAAAGCGCCATCAGGCGATCGAGTTGCGCCTGCACGGCAGGGTGATCGGAAACGGCGTGGTCAGCCATCGCAAGGCCTCTGGGTCAGGTGCCGCCCGGCCTGCTTGCCGGGAGACTCGGCCTGCTGCGCAGGTCGGCGAGTCCTCAAGCAGGCGCGGACGGGACGGTAATCGGTGGTTTTATGCCGCTTGCTTCGTCGTCAGATAGCCGATCGTCTTGGCCAGCGTCGCCTTCATTTCCTTGCGATGCGTCACCATGTCAATCATGCCGTGCGCGAGCAGATATTCGGCCCGCTGGAAGCCCTCGGGCAGCTTCTCGCGGATGGTGTTCTCGATCACGCGGGCACCTGCGAAGGCGATCAGCGCATTGGGCTCGGCAATCTGCACGTCACCCAGCATTGCATAGCTGGCGGTCACGCCCCCGGTGGTCGGATCGGTCAGCACCACGATGTAGGGCAGGCCCGCCGCGCGCAGTTGCTGCACGGCGACGGTGGCGCGGGGCATCTGCATCAGCGAAAGGATGCCCTCCTGCATCCGCGCGCCACCAGCGGCGGTAAAGATCACATAAGGGCAGGACTGGCGCACGGCTTCCTGCACGCCCGCGACGAAGGCCGCGCCAACCGCCGTGCCCATCGAGCCGCCCATGAAGGCAAAGTTTTGCACGCCGACAACGACAGGCTGGCCATCGATCCGGCCGGAGGCATTGATCAGCGCATCCTGGTCGCCGGTCTGCGCGCGAGCGGCCTTCAAGCGATCGGTGTAACGCTTGGAATCGCGGAACTTGAGCGGGTCTTCCTTGACCACCGGTGCGGGCAGGATGTGCATCGTGCCGTCGTCGAAGATGTGCGCGAAGCGGGTGTGCGGGCCGATCCGGCCATGATGGTCGCAGCGCGGGCACACCGAGAGATTCTCGTCCCATTCCTTCTGGAAGATCATCTGGCCGCAGCTCGTGCATTTGTGCCAGAGATTGTCCGGTGTCTCGGCCTTCTTGGCGATGAAGGGCAGGGCATTGCGAACGCGGTTCAGCCAGCTCATGCGGCTTTCTCCTTCTGATTGAGCGCGGCGCGCAGGGTCGCCACGAAGTCTCGAACCGGGCCAGCAGCCTGGGCGCCGTGCTTGCCGACCAGCTCGACGATGGCCGAGCCGACGACGACCCCTTCAGCCACCGCGCCGATGGCGGCGGCCTGCTCGGGCGTGCGTACGCCGAAGCCGACGGCGACGGGCAGATCGGTTGCGGCCTTGAGTTTGGCGACAGCGGACTCGATGCTGGTCTGCGCGGCCTGTTGAAGACCCGTGATCCCGGCGACGGACACATAATAGAGGAAGCCCGAGGCCCCCTCCAGCACAGCCGGCAGACGCGCGGCGTCCGTGGTCGGCGTCGCAAGGCGGATCAGCGAGACGCCAGCGCCGCGCAGCGCCGGGCCAAGCTCGGCATCTTCCTCGGGCGGAATGTCGACGCAAATCACGCCATCGACGGCCGCCTTGGCGCATTCGGCGGCGAACCAGTCGGCGCCGCGCACGGTCATCGGGTTGGCATAGCCCATCAACACCAGAGGCGTCTCCGGATGGCGGGCGCGGAAGGCGGCGGCGATCTCGAATATCTTCGCCGTGCTGATCCCCGCCGCCAGCGCGCGCAGATTGGCGGACTGAATGGCCTGCCCGTCCGCCATGGGATCAGTGAACGGCATCCCCAGCTCGATCACATCCGCGCCGCCCGCGACCAGCGCATCGAGCACAGAGGCCGTGTCAGCAGGCGTCGGATCGCCGCCGGTGACGAAGGTGACGAGTGCGGCGCGCCCTTCTGAGCGGGTGCGGGCGAAGGTGGAGGTGAGGCGGTTCATATCTTCGCTCCCAGTGCCTGGGCGACGGTGAAGATGTCCTTGTCGCCGCGGCCGGAGACGTTGACGACGATCAGCTTGTCCTGCGGCATCGCCGTAGCCTCCGCCTCCAGCGCCGCGAGAGCGTGGGCGCTTTCGAGGGCGGGGATGATGCCTTCCTGCTGCGAGCAGAGCTGGAACGCGTCCAGAGCCTGCACATCGGTCACCGGCACGTAGCGTACGCGGCCGCTCTCGTGCAACCAGCTATGCTCGGGGCCGATGCCGGGATAATCGAGGCCCGCCGAGATCGAATGGGCTTCGGTGATCTGGCCGTTCTCGTCCTGCAGCAAATAGGTCTTGTTGCCATGGAGGATGCCGGGCTTGCCGCCGGTGAGGCTGGCGGCGTGCTTGTCCGTATCGATGCCGTGGCCCGCTGCCTCGGTGCCGACCATCGCCACATCGGGATCGTCCAGGAACGGGTGGAACATCCCGATGGCATTGGAGCCACCGCCGACGGCCGCGATCAGCAGATCGGGCAGGCGCCCTTCGGCGGCGAGCATCTGCTCGCGCGTTTCCTTGCCGATCACGCTCTGGAAGTCGCGCACCAGCTCCGGATAGGGGTGCGGCCCAGCGGCGGTGCCGATGATGTAGAAGGTGTTCTCTACCGTCGCCACCCAATCGCGCAGGGCCTCGTTCATCGCATCCTTGAGGCTTTGCGAGCCGCTGGTGACCGGGCGCACTTCCGCGCCGAGCAGCTTCATGCGGAAGACGTTGGGCTGCTGCCGCTCGATGTCCTTGGCGCCCATGAAGATGGTACAGGGCAGGCCGAAGCGGGCGCAGACGGTGGCCGTCGCCACGCCATGCTGGCCGGCGCCGGTCTCGGCGATGATCCGCGTCTTGCCCATCCGGATCGCGAGCAGAATCTGGCCGATGCAATTGTTGATCTTGTGCGCGCCGGTGTGATTAAGCTCCTCGCGCTTGAAATAGATCTTGGCGCCGAAACCGGGCTTGGCGCGCTCGCGATAATAAGCGGTCAGCCGTTCCGCGAAGTAGAGCGGTGAGGGGCGGCCGACATAATGCGTCATCAGGCCATTGAACTCGGCTTCGAAAGCCGGGTCTTCCTTGGCGGCGCGATACTCGCGCTCCAGGTCGAGGATGAGCGGCATCAGCGTCTCGGCCACATAACGGCCGCCGAACTGGCCGAAATGGCCGCGCTCGTCGGGCAGGGCGCGCAAGGAATTGGGGCGGGAATTGGGGAGGGTGGTTGCAGCAGTCACTGTGCGTCTCTCTTGGTCACTGGGGTCGGGTCGCGTCGAAAGGGTCGAGCGATCAGCGCCATCGTGTCCCGATGCATCTGGCTATGGCAGGCAGTGTCATCATTCCCAACCGCTTTGCAGAAGGTCGCGGCCTTGTCCACCGCATTGACGCATTCGGCGGCTGGCCTTTGGGGCAGTCCGGCGAGCGGCGCCCGCTTTGCCCTCGGTCCTGATCCATCAGGCCGGCGGGGCGGGCACGAGGATCAGGGTTCGCTCCTCCACGCGCCAGGAGGCCAGTTGTGAGAGAAAGTTCATGCCGAGCACGTCCATGTCACCCAGCGCGGGGGATATCACGACCTTGAGATTTTGGGCGGTTAGCGGGCCGATCCCGAGGCGCTCGACGGTGCCCGTTTCCGCCTGCACTGTTCCGTTCGCTGTCTGGAGCACGACCGGCAGCAGGCTGGCCCCGCGGGGCACGCCTGCCAGGTCTGCCGTCCCCGTGGACAGCGCTGTGACGGTGGCGCCGCTATCGATGAGCATCCGCCGGTCGATGCCGTTGATTTGCGCCGTCGCCCAGAAATGGCCATCGGGCGACATCCGGATGCGCACCTCGTCGCCAACGACCTGCTGAGAGTCGATCCCGAGGCGGCTGCTGAAGCGGGACAGGGACGGGTCGAATGGTGCCTGCTGAAACAGGACGAACAGGGCAAATGCCAGCAAGGCGAACGAAAACAGGGCGCGCAGAGCCCGTCCCACATAGGGGATTTTGAAGATCAGAATGAGGATCAGCGCCGCACCGCCCGCGTAGAGCGCAAGGTGAAGCCATTCGGGGTTGGTCGTCATCGGCATGAAAGTTCAACCGCAATCACGTGCATTCGATCCCGGACAGCGTCCGCGAACCGCCAGGCGCCCCAATCAGCCAGCCTGCGCCGCACGGCAAAAGTCAGCGATCTTGGCCACATCCTTGACGCCCGGCGCGCTCTCGATGCCGGAAGAGACATCCACCAGCGGCGCACCAGTCAGGCGAATGGCATCGGCGACATTCTCCGCATCCAGCCCGCCAGAGAGGCCCCAGGGCAGCGGCGGGCGATGGCCGGCGAGCAGCCGCCAGTCAAAGCGCAGGCCCATGCCGCCGGGCAGAGCCGCGCCATCCGGTGTCTTGGCATCGTAGAGCAGGAAGTCTGCCGCGCCCGCATAAGCCACACCAGTGGCGAGATCGGCGGCGGTCTTTACGGAGATGACTTTCCAGACCTCCAGCCCGGTGCGCTGGCGGATGGCCGCAGCCCGCTCAGGGGTCTCGCGGCCATGCAGCTGGGCAATCTCCATGCCGCCGGCAGCGACGAGCGTATCGATCAGATCATCGCTCGGATCGACGAGAACGCCCACCCGCTTCACATGGGCCGGCACCCGCGCGGCGATGAGGCTCACCCGATCGGGCGCGAGATAACGCGGGCTGGGCGGGAAATAATTGAGGCCGACATGGCTCGCGCCGCCACGCACGGCCGCATCGATAGCCTCGGCGGTCTTCACCCCGCAAATCTTGATGGCGACCTTGGGCATGAACAATGGCATCCGATTGGGTGTCGCCGGCGTTCGCAGCCGGTCCGCGCGCTAGGTAGGGGAGGATTGCTGTCAGCGCAACGAGGCGGAACGGCCTCAGCGGATCATCGCCCCGCCGAGCAGCGTGAGCAGCTTTACGTCCACTGCATAGCCTTCCTCGCGGCGAGCTGTGATCCAGTCGGCGAAGCCGGCGAGCGGGACGCGGTGGACGCGGATGTCCTCGCCGGGAACGCCGCCGCCATCGCCCACTTTCTCAAGGTCGAAGGCGCGGAAGAGCGTGAAGCTTTCCGAGACCATGCCCGGCGAGCTCCAATATTCGCCCAGATCCTCCATGCGGCCTGCGCGATAGCCGGTTTCTTCCTCCAGCTCGCGCGCGGCCGCGAGGCCGGGCTCTTCGCCAGCCGACTCGTCGCCCACCAGCCCGGCGGGCAGTTCGATGCAGCGCCGCCCGAGGGGGACGCGAAACTGGTCGACCAGCAGAATATGGCGCCCGTCCGCGCCTTCATCGATGGCGATGATGACGGCGGCCCGGATGCCGCGGGCGCGCGAGACATATTCCCAGCGACCACGTCGCTTGGCGGTGATGAACCGGCCCTCCCACATGGTTTCCTCGGGGAAGCGGAACTCCTCTTCAGGGGTGGTGTCGCTCACAGCTCGATCAGCCGATCCGGCAACTCATTGGGATTGTCGGCGCTCTTGGGGCAGTGCTCGGCAAGGATGAGGCCGGCTTTCTCGATGGCGAGCGCCATGCCTTGCGCGATGCGCCCGGCGCGCACTTCGTCGATCATCGTGGCCATTGCTTCGCCCCAGACTTCCGGCGACACGCGCGAGGCGATGGCTTCGTCGGCGACGATTTCCGCGCGATGCTCATCGAGCGAGAGGTAGAGCAACATGCCCGTAAGGCGGCGGGTCCGCGCCTCGGCCGAGGTGCGGAACAGCAGCAGAGCGCGCCGCCGCACGCGGCGCGATTTGGTCGCGCCAGGCGTCACCAGCATCCGCAGCGCCGGTATCGCCAGCAGATAGCGCATCACGAGGAAGTGCAGGCACATCTGCCCGAACATCAGCAGGTAGAGCAGGTGTCGCGGCAACTCATGATGCCAGCCGCCGGTCAGGCCGATCAAGGCACGCTCATAGGCTGCGGGGAAGGCGGCAGCAATCAGCGGCACCAGCAGCACGAACAGCAAGGACCAGTGCAGCCCGACATCATGATAGGCATCCGAGCGGCGCGCGACGATGGTCACGATCTCCGCGTCTGTCTTCAGTTCAGCCTTCGCCACAGCATCGGTGACGATGCGATGATCGGCCTCGCTCATGGAAATCCGCCTGCCCATCACCAGCCTCCGCTCGCGCCGCCGCCGCCGAAGCTGCCACCACCGCCGGAAAATCCGCCACCGCCGCCCCAGCCACCGCCGCCACCCCAGCCGCCGCCATCATTGTCGCGACTGTTGAGCGCGCTGCGAATGGCCGCTTCCGCCCCCCAGATGATGATGGGGTGGATGCCGCCGCGATAGCGCCGGCCGCCGCGCAACCGCCCGAAAATGGGCAGCACGACGAAGAACAATATGAAGATTGCGAGGAAGATCGCCGGCCCGAAGCCCTTGCCCGCCTGGCGCTTGTCCTGCTCGGCCGCGGCCGAGGCGAGCTTGCGCTGTTCTTCGGGCGGCAGTTCGAGAATGCGCACGATCTCGGCGACGCCCGCGCTGATGCCACCCGGAAAATCCCCATCGCGGAAGCGCGGCGTGATGACATCGCGGATGATGCGGCCGGATAGCGCATCGGTCAGGATCGGCTCCAGACCATAGCCGACCTGAATGGTCAGCCGGCGCTCGTTCGGCGCGACCAGCAACAACACGCCGCTGTTGGTGTCCTTCTCGCCGATGCCCCAGGCGCGACCAAGCCGATAGCCATAATCGCTGATCTCATAGCCATTGAGGTCCGGCACGGTCGCCACGACCAGCTGGCGCCCGGTGGTTTTTTCCAACGTTTCGGATTGCTGGGTAAGGGCTGCCTCTGTGGCGGGGTCGAGAATGTCGGCGCCGTCCACCACCCGCCCCGTCAGCGCGGGAAAGCTCTGGGCAAGCGCCGCATCCGGCCGCAGCATGAGCAGCGCGACCAGCACCAGCATAAAGCGCATCAGCGCCGGCACGATGGCCGGCGCGACAGGGCGGTGGGAACGGGTCAATTGCCGTTGAACATCGCGCCGACATCCGGCGTGGTGTCAGCGCCGGCCTTGGCCTCGAAGGGCGTCAGCGGCTTGGCGCCATGGATCAGCTTGGCGCCGATCATCTCCGGGAAGGTGCGGATGCGCGTGTTATAATCCTGCACCGCGAGATTATAGTCGCGGATCGAGATGTTGATGCGGTTTTCCGTGCCCTCAAGCTGGGTCATCAGGTCCGCGAAGCGCTCCTGACTCTTGAGGTCGGGATAGCGCTCGACGGTGACAAGCAGGCGGGAGAGGGCGCCGCTCACATTGTTCTGCGCGGCCTGAAACGCCTGGACCTTGGCCGGGTCGCTCAGTTGATCTGCAGTGACCTGCACCTGCGTCGCGGACGCGCGGGCACTGATCACGCCTTCCAGCGTCTCTCGCTCGATCTGCGCGGAATTGCGCGCGACGGCGACGAGATTGGGAATAAGATCGGCCCGGCGCTGATAAGCCGCCTGCACGTCAGCCCATTTGGCCTTGGCATTTTCCTCGGCGGTGGGCACCGAATTGATGCCGCAGGCCGCCAGCGCCAGCGGCAAGGCAAGCAGCAGAAACATGCGCAGTGCTTTGAATGGCGATGAAAGCGTGGCCATGGCGGTCTGTCCCCTCATAAGGCGGTGTATCGCTTGAGTGATACGCTAAATAGGGTGTTGATTGCCCGCCCGCAACGGGCTTAGCTGCCCCGCATCATCCAAATCCATCATCAGCAGCCCGCAGACGGCAGGGGAGAAACACGATGCTGACCGAATTCAAAGCCTTCATCGCACGGGGCAATGTCCTCGATCTCGCCGTGGGCGTCATCATCGGCGCGGCCTTCGGCGCCATCGTCAGTTCGGTGACGGACGATCTCATCATGCCGATCATCGGCGCGTTGCTCGGCGGCCTGGATTTCTCCAACTACTTCGTTCCGCTGGCCGCCGTCCCTGCCGGGACCGAACCGACGCTGGAGGCCATGAAGGCTGCGGCGGTGCCGGTGTTCGCTTATGGTTCGTTCATCACGGCGGTGATCAAATTCTTCATTCTGGCGTTCGTCATTTTCCTGATCGTGCGGCAGGCCAACCGCTTCTTCGTTAAGAAAAAAGCAGAGGAAGTCGCAGCGCCCGCTGGCCCCTCCGAGGTCGATCTTCTCAAGGAAATCCGCGACGTTCTGAAGGCGAAGCCCTGATTGGTCCGTCGCATCGGGGTGAACGAAAGGTTGCCGAGCCGGGAACCTTTGTCGCTGCGGGGGTTTTGTTTGCAGTCTCGTGACAGATGGCGGGACCTAACAGGAGACAGACGCGTGAAACCCATGATGATCCTTGCCGCTGCAGGCGTAGCCCTGACGCTGGCCGCATGCGATTCCAAGGAAGCGCAGAACGTCGAAGATGCCTATGACAACCGGGCGGACGCGATTGACAACCAGGCTGACCAGCTTGAGCAGGCGAGCGACCACATGAACGGCGCTGCTGAAGACCGCGCGGAAAACGCCGTGGATCGTCTTGAAAATCGTGCGGATGCCGTGCGAAACATGGGCGACGAGAAGGCTGACGCGATCGACGCGGCCAAGTGAATTACCAATTGATCTAAACGCTCGCTGAGCGTTTGGTTCGACCGGCCCGGCATAGTCCCCAGGGATTATGCCGGGCTGTTTGCGTCTGCGGGCTTCTCAACCGCGAATTGATCCCTATATGAGGATCTGCCGGCTTGTCCGGCTATGGCGATAAACTGCGGCGTGTAATAGGCGCAGCGGACCCGGGGGCGGTACCCGGCGGCTCCACCAGAAGTGGCTCTTCCTTTCAGGAAGAACTGTTCCTGACGGGGCCGAACTAGGATCGACGTGTGTTGAAAAACGCTGTTTTTGCCCGGGCTGAGTAACCCGTTCAAGGCTCAAAACCCATAAGTGCCAACGATAACGAAGCACTTGCTCTTGCAGCGTAATTGAGGGCCTCACGGCCTGACATTACCCTAACAGAACGCGGTTGGACCGAACCGGGCAACAGAATCGGATTCCAGCGGCACGGGGAGCGCCGGGCAACAGAAGCTCCCCACCTCAGCCCTTCTCGCATAGCTTTTGAAGACCCGACTTCTGTGGGGCGCTGCTTCGCGCGGCTCTGGAGATTGTGGCCCCCGAGCGATGCTGCGAAGCACAGAATCATTAATATTACAGAATTATGACAAGATGTGCGTAATGTACGTACGCGCGAAAAATCGCTCTCATCAGTCTGATATTACGCGCTTAAAAATTTTTGTTCGAATATTGATAGCGAGTCATAAAACTGAAATACTCTCGGTCAGATTTCAAAGATACGAGAGGAATTGTCATGAATTTCAAGATTTTGGTTGCAGGAGGCGCCGCGCTCGCGGCACTGGGCTGCACATGCGCGATCGCCCAGACCGGCGGCGCCACGGGCAGCTACGCCGCCACCGCCATTTCTGCCGGAAATCTCGATGAAGCCGAGCGTCTGTTGCAACCGGCCAGCATGACCGATGCTGCCGATCCCGCGCGGCTCATCAATATCGCGACGGTCTATGCGCGTACGCAGCGCAAGGCCGAGGCGCGCGAGGCGCTGATGCGCGTTCAGTCGCTGCCCGCCGAGCAGCTCGATCTGGCCGATGGCGCCAGCTATTCGAGCCACGCCGTCGCCCGCACCCTGCTGGCGCGCCTCGATCAGCACTGAGGCCGATCCGGCTCCTGGCCGGACATCATCACGAGAAGGTGCGCGGACGCAGGTCTTGCGCACCTTTTTCTATAGAGGGGAGCGGCGAGCCAGCCAGCGGCAGTTGCAATGCCATACATCCTCCCGCTTCCGAAAGCTGGGCGGATGTTCGCGTCCAAAACCCTTGCGGTCCGCCGATCTCCAAGCCCTGCAACAAAACTGACATGAATTCGTCACGCGGATGACGCGGGGATTGCATCCCGCTGTCACACTCATCGCCTAGCTGCCGCGCCGAGGGCGCAAGGGGGACTTCACAGAGTCGCTACTCCCGTTGGCCGTCCTGCAATCGAAATCCGGAACATCCGGCAGCGGAGACGACGATGAAACTGATCAATCGGACTATCAACTTCATGCTGGCAGGCGTGGCCCTGCCGCTGCTCGCCGGTTGCGGTGCGCAGGATATCGCGTCGCCGGGCACGGGCGGCAATGTCATCGTCAACCCGACACCCACGCCGTCGCCGACGCCCACACCCACGCCGACCACGAGCGTAACGCCGGCTGCCGGATGCCCCACGATTGCGGACCCGCAGGGACTGACCGACGCAGGCACGATCACGGGCTCCACGGGCACCTGGCGCGTCTGCAGCCTTCCGGCACAAATTCGTGCGAACGTGACTTTGCCCAAGGTCGCCGGCCTGCTGTATCAACTCCCCGGTCGAGTCGATGTGGGTTGCGATCGCGGTCCTTCGGATGCGCTGGTTCCCTCCGGCTGCACCATCCCCGCTGTTACGCTGACGATCGAGCCCGGCGTGATCGTCTATGGCGGCACCGGCGTGTCCTGGCTGGCGGTCAATCGCGGCAACAAGATCAACGCTGTCGGCACCGTCGCCAAGCCGATCATTTTCACCAGCCGCGACAATGTGCTTGGTCTGAATGACGACTCCAAGTCGGGTCAGTGGGGCGGCGTTGTGCTGCTCGGTCGTGCGCCGACCACCGATTGCGCCATCGGCGGCGCGACCCCGGGCTCCAATGATTGCTATCGTCAGACCGAGGGCGCGGCCGACCCGGCCTATTTCGGCGGTCAGATCGTGGCGGATAACAGCGGTACGATGCGTTACGTCCAGATCCGCTACTCTGGTTATGTGCTGGGCGCGAACTCGGAGCTCCAGTCGCTCACGCTGGGCGGTGTCGGCTCGGCCACGACCCTCGATCACATCCAGAGCCACAACAGCTCGGACGATGCGGTCGAAGCTTTCGGTGGCGTGGTGAATATGAAGCACTTCGTGTCGACGGGCGCTGAGGACGACATCCTCGACACTGACACGGGCGTGAAGGCGAACATCCAGTTCGTCCTCGGCATCCACCGCGCGGGCGGTGGCGCCGGCGACTCGTTCGTCGAGGCGGACAGTGACAATGCCTTCACCACCAACACGCCGCGCCAGAACACCAAGGTGTCCAACGCCACGTTCATCGGTCGTTCGACGGCCAACAGCAACGGTGCGCTGGTCTACATCCGTGGTGCGGCCGACTACACGCTGGTCAACAGCATCGTCATCAGCCCGAACTTCCCCTGCCTCGGCATCAGCCAGGCCGCGACGGCCTCTGCCACGGTCGATGCCGCAACCGACGAAGCCGGCGCGCCCGTCTTCCGCTCGGTGCAGATGCAGTGCCCGTCCAGCGGTGCCTTCTTCGGGAAGAACAGCGTGACGGCGGCTGACGTGCAGGCCATCTTCCAGGCCGGCACGAACAATAGCGCGGCCTATACCCCGTCGCTGGTGAGCGTGTTCGTCAACGGCACCACCGAGAATGGCGTCAGCGCCTTCGACGTGACGACCCTCGGCTCCTTCTTCACGGCGGTGAACTACATCGGCGCAGTGAAGGACGCCAATGACAGCTGGTACCAGGGGTGGACCTGCAATTCCGGCACGGCGACCTTCGACAATGGCTCGGACACCACCCGCGCCTGCACGTCGCTGCCGACCGCCTGACACAATAGATGACAATGGAGGCGGGTGGATGCGCAGCGCACCCGCCCGCCTCTCTCCACAGTGATTTAAGGGGACTATCGATGGTGACGCCGCTCCGTTTCGCGGGTCTGCTGCTCGTGACAACCGCATTGACCGCATCCGCCGCCTGGGCTCAGGACATGGATGCCGCGCAGACCGCCGACGGCGCGAGCGAAGCGGCGGCTGGACCCGCCGATGCTGCCGAGGTTTCCATTCCCGGCGGCGGCGACATCATCGTCACCGGACGTCGTGGCGCGAACATCGAGCGTGCGGCGCCTGCCGTCGTCTCCCTGCTCTCGGCCGAAGCGATTGCCCGCACCGGCGAGGGCGACATTGCTGGCGCTCTTGGGCGCGTGACCGGCCTCAGCGTGGTCGGCAACGGCTATGTCTATGTGCGCGGTCTGGGCGATCGCTATTCGCTGGCGCTGCTCAACGGCTCGCCACTGCCGAGCCCCGAGCCGCTCAAGCGTGTCGTCCCGCTCGATCTCTTCCCGACCAGCCTCGTCGCCTCGTCGCTGGTGCAGAAGAGCTATTCGGCCAATTTCCCCGGCGAGTTCGGTGGCGGCGTGATCAACCTCACGACCCGCGCGATCCCGGATGACTCCTTCCTCAGCATCTCGGGCGGGCTCAGCTTCAACAGCGAGACCACGGGTCGCCTGGGCTATACCTATTATGGCTCGCGCACCGACTGGTCGGGCTTTGACAATGGCGCGCGCGATACGCCGCCGGCGCTGGCCCAGTTCTTCGCCAGCGGCGCGAAGATCAGCGACGTGGGCGTCGATCAGGCGGCCATTATCGGCCAAATCGCAAATGGTCGGAACGCCATCGTCCAGCGCAACTTCAACATGCCGCCGAGCGGCAGCGTGGCATTGAGCGCCGGTACCAGCTTGGATCTTGGCGGGTCGACGCTCGGTGTCATTGCCAGCGCCGGCTGGAGCAGCAAGTGGCGCACGCGCGACATTCTCCAGCAGTCAGCCGCCAGCCTGGACCTGTCGCAGCTCGGAAGCGATTTCCACACGGTTGCGACCGACAATCGCGTGGTCGTCAACGGCCTGCTCGGCTTCGGTCTGGAATTTGGCGAGCAGAAGCTGCGCTGGACCAATCTCTACATTCGCGACACAATCAAGCAGGCGCGGCTCTCCAACGGCCAGATCGCGGCGTCCGCCGGGTTCGATTTCCTCAATCAGGATACCGCCTGGTATGAGCGGCAGCTCATCAACACCCAGTTGGTTGGCGAGCTGCGCTTTGGCGAGCTGAAGGTCGATCTGCGCGGCAGCTACGCCAATTCGCAGCGCGAGGCGCCCTATGAGCTCGGCTTTACCTATGTCCGCACCAACGCGCCGACCAGCATCGATCCGTTCGGCGATCAGTACATCAACCGCCTGAGCGGGCAGGTGGGTACGGCCAACTTCTCCTTCTCGGACCTGAACGAGAACCTGCTCTCGGGCGGGATCGACCTGTCCTACCCGCTGCTGCCGACTGTGCGGGCGACTGTGGGCTATGCCTATATGAAGACGATCCGCACCTCCGAGCGGCGCGACTTCCGCATCCAAGCGCCGGGCAGCTTCCCGGCTGGCGTGGGTGCGCTCCGCCCCGATCTGCTGCTGGACGGCGACCTAGCAAAATATTTCGGCTACCAGCTCTTCGAGACGACCGAGACCGATCCGGCCTTCCGCGCCCGCATGAAGGTGCATGGCGCCTATGGCCAGATCCAGGCGACGCTCATGGACGGCCTCGATCTTAACGCCGGCGTTCGCTACGAGCGTGGTTTTGAGGCGGTACGGCCGATCCAGGTGTTCAGCGTTCCGAGCAGTTCCAACGCGTCGACGGGTCTCAAGAAGGATTATTGGCTCCCGACCGCCACGCTCACTTACGCGTTCGGCGACATGCAAGTCCGCGCCAATGCCTCCAAGACCATCGCCCGCCCGCAGTTCCGCGAGTTGATCTTCCAATCCTATTACGATCCGGAGACCAACACGTCCTTCCAGGGCAATCCGCTGCTGGTCGATAGCGAATTGTTCAACGCCGAGTTGCGCTACGAATGGTATTTCGCGCGGGATCAGCGCATCTCGCTGGCGGGCTTCTACAAGAAGATCGACCGCCCGATCGAGACCTATATCTCGCCCGTCGGCGACAACAGCTTCACCACCAGCTTTGCCAACGCGCCCAAGGCCAATCTCTACGGCGTCGAGTTCGAGACGCAGAAATACTGGTCGCTGGGGGACATGGCGCCGGACCGGCGCGTGGTGACGATCCTCAACTACACCTATTCGCGCTCAAAGCTGAAGGTGAAGGCGGACGATCAGGTGTTGATCTACGGCGTGCCACCGCAGGTCGCGACCAACGTGTTCCGCGATGGCGCGTCGCTGACCGGCCAGTCCGATCACCTGCTCAACATGCAGATCGGGCTCGAGGACACGTCGCGCCTTTCGCAGCAGACCTTCCTCATCAACTATGCCAGCCAGCGCGTGACGCGGCGCGGCTTCTCCGGCCAGCCGGACATTGTCGAGCAGCCGGGCTTCACGGTCGATTTCGTGGCGCGGCAGGGCATCCAGCTCGGCCGGGTTGAAAGCGAGCTGAAGCTGGAGGTGCGCAACATCACAGGCACCAAGTACAAGGAATTTCAGGATAACGGCGTGAACCGGGTCTACTACAATCTCTACAAGCCCGGCACGAGCGTCGAGGCATCGTTCAGCGTCAATTTCTGATCCGATTGACGCACCCATAGCGTGAACGAAGGAGGGCGGCCCCATGGTCGCCCTTTTTCGCGCGCGGGCTTGATCGGGATGGGGACCGCGCCGGGCTTACCCCGCCCAGATGCGCTCGCGATACCATTTCGTGATGATGTACTTCACGCCCGAGCGCACCTTCATGCCGTGATGGATGGTGGCCGGGTTCATTGTCCCGTCCGGCAGGCGATTGTTCCAGGCGACCAGCTTGCCGGTTTCCGGCTGGATCATCTTGTCGACCTGGGTGAAGCGCGTGGCGCCGCCGGCGGCGGGCTGGTTGAGATAGACCATCAACGTCCAGGTGCGGTTGCCCGAGCGACCGCAATAGCGCTCAAAATCCATGCCGCCCGGCTCGAAATAATCGGTATGCGCCTTGAATTCCTGACCCACGGCGTAGCGCTGCCCCTGCAACTGTTCGCCCTGCGCGGGATCGATGCCGCTATAGGCCGCGAGCTTGGCGTTGATCGCGGCGACGAAGGGGTCGCTATCCTCCAGATCGCAGGTCTCGCTGGTGCGGAAGGCTTCATAGCCGAGATCATCGGCGATGGTGGAGGGCCGGCGGTTGGCTTCTATGCGATCGATCAGCCCGGCGCATTCGTCCGAATCGAGAAAACCCTTCTTCACGAACAGCGTGAGGTCGCGCCGGGGGAGGCGCTGAATGCCCGGCTGACCGGCAAGAAGAGGTGCGTCGAGCATCGACATGGCTGAACGGTGCGTCTAGCAACGGGAGCGGAGCCGGATCAACCGCTCCACGGCGATTATTTTTGCGGGGTAGACGGCGTTCGACCGGCCATTCGGCGCATCTCAGCGCCGGTTGTCATTTTTTGGTAACCATGGTGAAACGGATCAGTCATACACCGCGCATAGGCAGCGCTTGCTTTGCTGGAGGCATCAAATCTAGGATGCGGTGGACCGATCTCATTCGGCGCGCGCGACAGGGCCGGCCCGCCGGTTCTTCCAGCCTCGGTCAATGGATCGAGGCGGTGCTGCTCGTCGTCCTCATCATTCAGATCGCCCGGCTGCTCTGGGCGCTCGGCACGCCGGTTGGCCTGTTCGGCGACTGGCGCGCGCGCGAGCCCGTGCTCGTCTCCGCCGATGCGCGGAGCGCCCTGTTCGCCGGCTTCGATCCGTTCTTCCGCAACGGCGCGAGCGCGGGGGGTGGCGTGCAGCAAGTCACGTCCCTGCCGTTCCGCCTGTTTGGCATCCGTCTCAACGAGGCGTCGGGCCAGGGCTCGGCGATCATCGCCAATGAGGCCGGCGAGCAGGCCAGCTATGCCGTGGGCGATCAGATCGCCCCGGGCATCATCCTCAAGGCCGTGCAGTTCGATCATGTCGTCATCGAGCGCGGCGGTGTAGGGGAGACGCTCTACATCGATCAGTCCGGTGGCGACGCGCCCGTGGTGCCCGCGCCGCCGGCCGAGGGCGGCCCTGCCATGCCGCCGGAGATGACGACCGGCGCCGGCCCGCAGGCGCCTGCCGCGGCGTTGACGCCCGACTCGGTGATGAAGGCGGTCAACATGGCGCCGCGCAATCAGGACGGGAAAGTCACCGGCATCGTCCTCAACGCCGGCAGCGATAGCGGCGCCCTGTCACAGGTCGGCTTCCGGCCCGGCGACATAATCGTGCAGATCAACGGGCGGCCCGTGACGTCCATGGGCGACATCGCCCAGTTGCAGGCGGCGCTCCGGCCCGGCGCGCGCCTGTCCCTCATGGTCGAGCGCGGTGCCTCCACCGTGCCCATCTCACTCAATCTCCCGGAACGCCAATGACCCTGCTTCCCAAATTCCGCCGTTTCGCCGGCAGCGCCATGATCGCGCTGCTGCTCGCCGTGCCGGCGGTCGGCCAGTTGACGCTGAATGTGCGGGATGCCGATGTGCGCGCCTTCATTCAGGATGCGGCGCGGGTGACCGGGCGCACCTTCATCATCGACAATCGGGTGCAGGGCAAGGTTTCGGTCGTGACGGACCGGCCGCTGTCGCGCTCGGAATATTTCGAGATTTTCCTTTCGACGCTGCGCGCCAACGGGCTTGTCGCGGTGCCAGCGGCGGGCGGCGCCTTCCGCATCCAGCCGGTCGAGGGCGCGGCGGGCCAGCCGGGGCAGGTGGGCCGGGCGGCCAACAGCAACCAGTTCGTGACGGAAGTCATCCGCCTGCGCTCCATCGACGCGCAATCGGCGTTGGAAACGCTCCGCCCGCTGGTGAGCCGCGATGGATCGATCACCGCCAACCGCTCCGGCCGCTCTATCGTTGTCGCGGATTATGCCGACAATATCCGGCGCATCCGCCAGGTGCTCGCGCAGGTGGATACGGATGGATCGACCACGCAGCTCATCACGCTGAAAAATGCCGGCGCACGAGAGATCGCCACCTCGCTGCAAGGTCTGCTTGCCGGAGAGGAGGGCGCGCCCTCCCGCGCCAGCATCGTCGCGATCGACAGTTCCAACAGCATCGGCTTGCGCGGCGACGCGACGACCGTGCAGCGCCTCGCCGCGATGGTGCGGGATATCGACGCGCGTGCGGCTTCCGGCACGGAAATTCGCGTCTACTGGCTGCAACATGCCGATGCCGACAAGATGTTGCCGGTGCTGCAGCAGTTGCTGGGTCAGGCCGGGGTGGTGTCGGAGACGCCGGCCGCTTCGAATGCGCCCAGCGCGCCCGCCGGGGCAGGCAGCGCACCCGCAGCCCCCGCCGCCACACCGGCGAGCAGTTCGAGCGGGGGCGGCATCGGGCGCGGCCCCGCGGTCGTGACCCGCTATGAGGGCGCCAATGCGGTGATCGTCGCGGCCAATGGCGACACGCAGCGGATGCTCGGAGAAGTGATCCGCCAGCTCGATACCCGCCGCGATCAGGTTCTGGTCGAAGCGATCATCGTCGAAATCGGCGACAATGCCGCGCGGCAGCTCGGCGTGCAGTTCCTCGTGGGCAGCACGTCGACCGGCTTTGCCGCGACGAACTATTCCAATGCCAGCCCGAACATCCTGACGCTGGCCGGCGCGCTTGCCGCCCGAAATCTGAGCCAGACGGAAACGGTGGTCGTAGCGCCCGACGGCACGCGCACCACGACCACGACGACCGAGAATAGCGGCCTTGCCAATCAGCTCCAGAGCGCGGCCGTCGATTCGCTGGCAGCGGCGCGCGGCGGCTTTGGCGGCATCGCGACGGAACTGGGCAGCAACGGCGTGTTCGGCGCGATCATCAACGCCGTCCAGTCGGATACCGAGAGCAACATCCTCTCGACGCCGCACATCACCACGCTCGATAACCAGCAGGCCAAGATGCTCGTCGGGCAGGAAGTGCCGGTTGCGACGGGCGAGGCGCTCAGCCCCAATTTCGATAACAAGTTCCGCACCGTGCAGCGGCAGAATGTCGGCATCATGCTCGACGTGACGCCGCAGATCAGCTCGGAAGGGACGATCAAGCTGTTCATCAAGCAGGAGGTCAGCAGCGTCGCCGGACCGGTCTCCAACAACAGCAGCGATCTCATCATCAACAAGCGCGAGTTCGAGACGACGGTTCTGGTCGATAATGGCGATATCCTCGCCATTGGCGGCCTGCTCGACGAGAATGAGCGCCGGACGATCGAGAAGATCCCGCTGCTGGGGGACATTCCCCTGATCGGTGAGCTGTTCAAGTCGCGCAGCCGGGCGAAGGCTAAGACCAACCTCATGGTCTTCATCCGCCCGACGATCCTCGGCAGTCGCGCCGATGCGCGCAAGATGACCGCCCAGCGCTATGGCTATATTCGCGGCCAGCAGATGCTCGCCAACCCGGATGTCGAGCCGTCCATCGATCAGCTCGTGCGCGAATATCTGGGCACGACGCCGCCGGTCGCCGAGCCCAAGCCCGGCGATCAGGTGGTCGACGGGCGGATCACAACCGGGCAGGAGGTGCGCTCCCAGCAGGTCGTGCGGCCCGGCGCAGTCAAGACGACGGACGTGCCATGAGCGAGCCCGAGCGCCCCGCTCAGGCCGAAGGCGCGCCCCTGCCGGTGCCGGCACTGGATGAACCTGCGCCGCTGGTGCCCGCGCCGGACGAACCCGCACCGCTGGTTCACGAGACCTTGCCGGTCGATATTCCCTATGCCTTCGCCCGCAAGCATGGCGTGGTGCTGGTGGCGGACAAGGCCGAGGCGGACGCCGCGCAGCCCCGCCTTGCCGTCGCGATGCGGGAGGGCGCCGATCCGCGCGTGCTGGTGGAGGTGCGCCGGCATCTTGCCCGCAGCTTCGATGTTTCGATCGTCAGCCAGCAGGATTTCGACAAGCATCTCTCCAACCATTACGCCATGGAAGGCTCGGCAGCGGCGATGGCTGGCTCTCTCGCCATGGGCGGCGACGATCTCGATTTCATCGCCGGCGACCTGCCGACCGCCGAGGATCTGCTCGACAGCGGCGACGACGCCCCGGCGATCCGCCTGATCAACGGCATTCTCGCCGAAGCGGCCCGGCAGGGCGTCAGCGATATCCATATCGAGCCTTATGAGACAGGCCTCGTCGTGCGGATGCGCATGGATGGGGTGCTGACCGAGACCCTGCGGATGCCGCCGCATGTCGCGCCGGTCGTCGTCAGCCGCATCAAGGTGATGGCGCGGCTGGACATTGCCGAGCGCCGAGTGCCGCAAGATGGCCGCATCGGCCTCACGCTGGGCGGCAAGCTGCTGGACGTGCGCGTCTCGACCTTGCCCAGCCGGGCGGGCGAGCGGGTCGTCATGCGTATTCTCGACAAGGAGAATGCCGGCATTTCGCTCGATGTGCTCGGGCTGACCGGCACCGCCGATGGCGTCTTCCGTCGCGCGCTGGAGGAGCCGAACGGCATCATTCTCGTCACCGGCCCGACCGGCAGCGGCAAGACGACCACGCTCTATGCCGGCCTGCGCCAGCTGAATGACGGCAGCCGCAACATCCTCACGGTCGAAGACCCGGTGGAATATGCCATAGAGGGTGTCGGCCAGACGCAGGTCAATGCCAAGGTCGGCCTCACCTTTGCCGCCGGTCTGCGCGCCATTTTGCGCCAGGACCCCGATGTGGTGATGGTCGGCGAAATTCGCGACCGGGAGACGGCGGAAATCGCCGTGCAAGCCTCGCTCACCGGCCACCTCGTGCTCTCGACCGTCCACACCAATGATGCCGTGGGCGCCATCACCCGGATGCGCGACATGAAGGTGGAGCCATTCTTGCTCGCCTCCACGCTGCGCGCGGTCATCGCCCAGCGGCTCGTGCGGCGGCTGTGCCCGCGCTGCCGCGAGCAGGTGCCGGCGGACAAGTCAGTCAGCGCGCTGCTCGGCATTGACGAGGGCACGCTGATCTATCGTCCGCGCGGCTGCGACCAGTGCGGCAATAGCGGCTACAAGGGCCGGATCGGCGTGTTCGAGGCCATTCGCGTGGATGAGACGATCCGCCGGATGATCAACGAGGGCGGCGATGAATCGCGCATTGCCCGCCACGCCTATCTCAATGCCCCCAATCTGATTTCCGCCGCGCGGGCGCTGGTGCTGAGCGGCGAGACGAGCGCGGAAGAAGCGATCCGCATCTCGCGGCACGAAGCGGTCGATGCCTGAAGTCGTGATGCCCGAGAGCGGCCATGCCTGAGTTCGACTATGTCGTCATCGACGGCGCCGGGCGCGAGAAGCGTGGGCTGATCCGCGCGGAAACCGCCACCGATGCACGCAGCGCGCTGGCGGCGAAGAAGCTGTTCGTGGTGCGCATCGGCGAGGGGCGGGGCTCCTCAGGCACCAAGGCCGAAGGCAAGACCCGGCCGACGCGCAGCCTGCTGAGCTTCGAGCGCAATCGGCTCTCAAACAAGGATCTCACCTTGTTCACGCGCCAGCTCTCCACGCTGGCGCAGGTCTCGCCGCTGGAAGAAGCGCTGCGTACGATCACCCGGCAGAGCGAGAAGCCGCATGTCCGGGAGATCGTCTCGCGAGTCCATCAGGGCGTGGTCGAGGGACGCACGCTGGGAGAGGCGATGGGCATGGACCCGCGCAGCTTCCCCGGCCTCTATCGCGCGATGATCGCAGCGGGGGAGCGCTCCGGCAGTCTTCCGATGCTCACCGAGCGGCTGGCGGTCTTGCTGGAGCGGCAGGCCGTGATGCGCTCCAAGCTGCTGACGGCGCTGGCTTATCCGACCGTTCTCGCGGCCTTTGCGGTCATCGTCATCATCTCGCTGATGATCTTCGTGGTGCCGCTGGTGGTGGAACAGTTCGATACGCTGGGCCAGCAATTGCCACTGCTCACCCGCGTCGTGATGGGCATCTCGAACATGCTGGCAAGCTGGTGGTGGGCGATCCTCATCCTGTTGGTCGCGCTCGGCCTGATCGGCTGGCGGGCGCTCAAGAATGAGGATGTGCGCCTGCGTGCCGATGCGATGCTGCTTGGCGTGCCGTTCGTCGGCCGGCTGCTGCGCGATCTCCACGCCGCGCGCATGGCCCGCACGCTGGCGACGATGGTGCAGAGCCGCCTGCCGGTGATGGAAGGCCTCTCGCTCACCGTGCCGACCATTCACAACCGCGTGCTGCGGGCCGCGACGAGCGAGATCGTGGAGTCGGTGCGCGGCGGCGGCAGCCTGTCCGCCGCGATGCGCCGTGCCGATGTATTCCCGCCGCTGCTCGTCTATCTCGCGGCCAGCGGCGAAAGCGCCGGCCAGCTCGACCTGATGCTGGAGCGTGCCGCCGAATATCTGGAGCGCGAGTTCGACAGCTTTACCGCTGCGGCGCTCTCCATGCTGGAGCCGCTGATCATCATCATCATGGGTGGTATCGTGGCGATCATCATCCTCTCGATTCTGCTGCCGATCATGCAGTTGCAGAATCTCACCGGTGCCGGAGTCTGACTCATGAAGTTCGCGCGTTTTCTCGCTTCCTCCCTCCGCCGCAAGGCACGGCGGTCGCGATCCTTCGGGCCTGCCCTGCGGGGGTCGCAGCGGCCGAGCGAGCAGGGCTTCACGCTGATCGAACTGCTGGTGGTGATCGTCATCATCGGCCTGCTCGGCACCATCGTGGCGATCAACGTGTTCGGCGCTCTCGGCACCAGCAATGTCGCCAAGGCGAAGGCCGATATCTCCGTCATCGAATCGGCGCTGGAGCAGTATCGGCTGGATAACCTGACCTATCCCAGCACCAGCGATGGCCTGAACGCGCTCACCGCGCCCCCGCCGGGACTGGCGCAGCCGGAGCGCTATCGCGTCGGCGGGTACGTCAAGAAGCTGCCGAACGATCCCTGGGGCAAGCCCTATCAATATGCCGCTCCCGGCCGTCGCGGCGCCTTCGACGTCTATTCGCTGGGCGCCGACGGCCAGACAGGAGGCGAGGGCGAGAATGCCGACATCTATTCGAGCGATCTTTAAGGGCAGCGCACCGGCGCCGGTCCGTCAGGGATATTGAGGCATGAGGCGGGGCACGCCCGGTCATCGGCAGGGCTTGCCCGTGCCGCGCCGCGCGTGCGCATCCGCCGGTTTCACCTTGCTGGAAATGCTGGTCGCCCTTGCCATCTTCAGCCTCGCCGCGCTGGCGCTGGTGCGCCTGCAAGGCGTCTCGGCTCGGACCTCGGTCGATCTCAACAGCCGCACCATGGCGCAGATCGTCGCGCGCAACCTCATGATCGAGCGCATGACCGATCCGCAGCCCCCGGCGCTGGGCGCGAGCAACGGCGTGGCCGAGAATGGCGGCCGCAAATGGCCGTGGATTCAGCGGGTCGACAAGGGGGAAGACGGGCGCCTGCTCATCGTGACGGTGCGTGTGGATGCCGGGCCGGGCCAGTCGCCTGCCGTCCTCACCTTCGGGCGGCCGGCGCAATGAGAGCGCGCTTGCCCGTCCTGTCCGCACCCCGCGGTTCTGCCGGTTTTACGCTGGTCGAGCTGATGGTCGTCATCGCGATCATCGGGCTGATCTCGGGCGCGGTTGTCGTCACCATGGCCGATCCGCGCGGGCGGGTTTCGGGCGATGTGGACCGTTTTGCCGGGCGCGTGCGTGCCGCGCGGGACAGCGCCATCGTCGCAGGCCGGCCGGTTGCCTTGTGGGTCTCCACCACCGCTTATGGCTTCGAGCGGCGAGCGCAGGGGCAGTGGGAGCCGATCACGGAAGGGCCGCTCGCGGCGCATGACTGGTCCGGCGAGACCCGCGCCGCGCTCGGCCAGCAGACGCGCCTGCGGGTGATGTTCGACAGCGTGGGGCAGGCCGATCAGCGGCTCGATTTTGCGCTGGAGCGTGACGGGCAGAAGCTGCCGGTGCGCATGACGCTGGATGGCAAGGTGACCAGCGGTGACTGACGTGTACGCTCTGGGCCGTGCCCATGCGGGCGAGGAGGGTTTTACCCTCATCGAGCTGCTGGTGGCGGTGATGATCTTCGCCATGCTCGCGACGGCCGGTGTCGTGCTGCTGCGCACCAGCGTGGACGGGCAGGCCGCGATCGGCCGCAATCTCGATGCGCTGGCCGATGTGCAGCGTGGTGTGTCCCTGCTCGATGCCGATCTCTCGCAGGCTGTGACGCGCATCAGCCGGACGGAGGCCGGAACGTTCGCGCCGGCTTTTTTCGGCCGCGCCGCGCAGAGCGAGGAGCCGCTGATCCAGTTCGTGCGCGGAGGTTGGAGCAATCCTGCCACATTGCGCCGACCGACCTTGCAGAAGATCGAATATTGGTGGCGGGACGGGCGGCTGGAACGCATCGGCTACCCGGTGCTCGATGGCGCGCAGCCGCCGGCCCCATCCGTGCTGTTCGAGCATGTGACCGCGCTCAGCCTGCGCTACCGGGCGCGCAATGGCGCCTGGCAGGACCGCTGGGCGCCCGCCCGGCCGACCGAACTGCCGACCGTCGTCGAAATCACCGTGGAGCGCCGGAGCGCCGCGCCAGTGACGCTGCGCTTTCCGGTCGGCACGGCCATGTATCAGCCGCCGGCTGAAGGGGCGGAGGCTGCCAGTGCGCCCTGACCCCCTTCATGCCAGCGCGGCAACGCCGACCCGTGAGCGGGGCGCTGCGCTGCTCACGGTGCTGCTGCTCGTGGCCATTCTTTCGGTCGTGACGGCGGTCGCGCTGGATCGGCTCACATTGGCGAGCCGGATGACCCGCAACATCGTCTCGGCCGATCAGGGCCGCGCCTATCTGCTGACCGGCGAGCAGATGGTGGCCAATCTGGTGAGCGACCTCGTGGCGGTGAACGCGGATCGTACCACCTTGCAGGGCGGCTGGCTGGGCCGCGACCAGACCATCTCCGTGCCCGGCGGCGCGGTGACCGTGCAGCTGGTGGATCGCGGCAATTGCTTCAATCTCAACAGTCTGGTCGTGGGGCCGGAGCCGGCGGGCGGGGTAGAGGGGGATGCCTCCACCATGCAACTCGCTGCCCGGCCGGTCGGCATCGCCCAGTTCGCGGCGCTGATGCGCTTGCTCGGCGTCGATCAGAATGCGGCCACGCAAATCGCGATTTCCGCCGCCGACTGGATCGACAGCGATTCAGAGCCGGGCAATGGCGGCGCGGAGGACAATTATTATGCGGGGTTCGATCCGCCCTATCGCGCGGCCAACACATTGATGGCCGATCCGAGCGAGCTGCTGATGGTCAATGCCATGACGCCGCAGGTCTATCAGCGCATCCGCCCCTGGGTTTGCGCCTTGCCGACGACGCGGCTCTCGCCGATCAATATCAATACGCTGCTGCCGGGGCAGGCGGTGCTGCTGGCGATGCTCGCGCCGGACGGCCTTGGGCTCGAACAGGCGCGGCAGGTGCTGGCGCAGCGCCCTGCGGATGGGTATGGCAGTGTGAACGCCTTCTGGTCTCTCCCGCAGCTTGTCAGGCTTGCGTTGCCCGAGGATGTGAAGAACCAGACTGTGGCCAAGACGCGCTGGTTCGAGGCGACGTTGCGGGCGGATCTCGGGGGAGACCAGGTGAGTGAGATTGTGCTGATCGATGCGGAGACGCAGCCGGCCCGGCTGATGCGCCGCCAATGGGGTGACGAGAGTTGAAGCACGATTATGTCATTGTCCTCCCGCGCGAAAGCGACACGCCCCCGGTCTGGTATCGGGTGGCGGACGAGCAGATCGTGCGGCGCGGGCGCGGCACCGAATGGTTCCCGCCCGAGCAGGCGAACGAGACCGAGCCCGCCGTCGGCCACGCTATGCTGGTGCTGCCGCCGCAAGTGACGACGCTTCACTTCATTGCCTGCCCCGGCATGACGCCTCGGCAGGGGGCTGCCGCCGCGCGGCTTATGGCGCTGGAGGCGAGCATTGGCGATAGTGACCAGCTTCACGCCGCCGTCGCCGCCAATGACGATCCCGATGCGGCGCATGTGGTGGCCGTCACCAGCCGCAGCGCCATGGCGCATTGGGTGGACTGGGCGGCAGAGCATGGCATCGCGCAAGCAAGTCTCGTCCCTTCCGCTTTGCTGCTGCCGGCGCCCGAGGATGGCTTTGTCCATGCGCCCATCGGCGGCGCGGACGTGGTGCGCGGGCGCGACAGCGCGTTCGATGGCAGCGAGCCGCATGCGCCGCTCATCATCGGCGAGGCTTCACTGACCCGCCTGCCGCCGGATAATGTCGATGAGGCGCTGCTGCTGGCACTCGCCACGCCGCCGCTCGATCTGCGTCAAGGCGCGTTCGCCCGCCGCGCACCGGCGGTGTTCGGCAAGGATCGCTGGCGGCGCATGGCCATCATGCTCGGCTTCATCCTGCTGGCCAGCCTCATCGTCTCGCTCATCACCATCGTCCGGCTGAATGCGGAGGCCTCCCGGCTGGACGCGCAGACCGTGGCGATTGCGCAAAGCGTCGATCCTGCGGTGGCCGATGCCGCCGGTGCAGAGGCGCGCGTGACCGCCTTGCTCGGCGCGCGGGGCGGGCGCGGCGGGTTCACCGGCACGGTCGCCGGGCTGATGAGCGCCATGCAGGTCAATGCCAGTGTCACGCTCACCAGCATCAATCAGGGCAGCGATGGTGCGTTGCGGGTGCAACTGTCCGCCAATCAGGCCGAGGAGATCAATGAGGTGCTGATCGCCATTCAGGAGGCCGGCTGGCGGATCAGCGCCAATGCCGTGCAGCAGCGCGGCGCGCGGATCGTCGCCGACATCACGGTGGTGCGCTGATGCAGGGGCTGCGGACCTGGTGGGCCAATCACAGCCTGGCCGAGCGTCGCTTCATGGCGGGGCTGGGCATCGTGGCATTGCTGATCTTTCTGTGGCTGGGCGTCTGGCGTCCGGTCAATGATGGCCTGGCAGCCGGCTGGGAGCGACAAGGCGCCGCGCTGGATCGCTATGCGTCGGTGCGGGCTATGGTCGCGGAATTGCGCCAGAAGCCGCAAAAGCGCGCGCAGGGCGAGCGCCTCGCGGTCGATCAACGCATCGGCCAGACAGCAGCGGAAGCGGGCTTCACGCTCGATCGCGCCGACCAGCAGGGGCAAGGCCGCATGTCGGTGAACATCGCCTCGGCGCGCGTCGGGCCATTGCTGCAATGGATCGCGCGTCTGGAGGCGGACGGGGTCGCGGTCCAGACGATCAGCATCGTCCCCGGCGCGGCAGAAGGCACCGTCTCCGTACAGGCCGTGTTCCAGGAGACGCGGCCATGATGGCGATGGTCCAGACGACGCGGGCGCGCATCATGCTTGGCGTGATCTTCCTGATCGCGCTGCTGGTAACATGGCCGCTTTATGCCGCCTTCGCGCTGTTCGGCCTCAAGGACATGGGCGTCGCCGCCCGATCCCTGCGCGGGCCCATCTGGTGGGGTGGCGCCGAGGAGCTGCAAATCCGTGGGGTTCAGCTGGGCACGGTGGATGTGTTCCTCAGTCCCATCCAGTTGTTCGTGGGCCGCGTGCGCATCGACATCGTGCGGCGGCTGGGCGACCGCGATGATATCAGCGGGGCATTCACGCTGGGGCTCAACCGGCGCGGTGTCGACGATGTGACCGGATCGGTCGCGCTCGGCGCACCGCTGGCACCGCTGCCGGTGAGCCGGGTCGAGTTCGAGGATATGACCGTCCACTTCTCCGGCGGCATGTGCACCAAGGCGGAAGGGCGCGTGCGCGCGCGCGTGCCGGCGATCATGAGCGGGCTTGGCCTCGCCAATGGCCTTGCCGGCGCGGTGCGCTGCGCAGGCGATGCGGTGGAACTGCCGCTGGTCAGCCAGTCCGGTCAGGAGCAACTGTTCGTGCGGATCAAGCAGGACGGCAGCTATGAGGCAACGATGCGCATGCGCACAACCGATCCGCTGATCGGTGCGGCGCTGGGCGCCAACGGCTTTCAGGCGGTGAATGGCGAGCAGGTGCTGCGGACCGTCGGCCGGTTCTGATCGCGCGATGCTGGGGGCCGATCTGTTGCGCATGGCGCTGGGCTGCGGCCTTGGCCTGATCGCCGGCAGTTTTCTCGGTGCCATCGTCACCCGCTGGCCGCGGGGCGAATCGGTGATGCGCGGTCGCTCGGCCTGTGATGCATGCGGGCGGACATTGGGCGCGATCGACCTCATTCCACTGCTCAGCGCCTTGCGGACGCGCGGGCGATGCCGGACCTGCGGGGCCCGGATCGATCCGGCGCATGTTATCATGGAACTGGGCGCAGCCATGATCGGCGGGGTCTGCGCCTGGCTGCTACCGCTGCCCGCTGCCGCGCTGGTCGCGGTGGCGTTGTGGATCTTGCTGGCGCTGGCGGTGCTGGATGCACGCCATTTCTGGTTGCCCGATGCCTTGACGTTGCCGCTCGCCGTGCTGGGCCTCACGCTGGGCGACTGGCTGGTGCCCGCGCCTTTTGCGGATCGCATGATCGGCGCGGCCATCGGCTATATCGGCCTGTTCCTGCTGGCCATGAGCTACCGGCGCCTGCGCGGACGCGAGGGCCTTGGCCTTGGCGATGCCAAACTGCTTGGCGCCATCGGGGCGTGGCTCGGCTGGCAGCTGCTGCCGGTCGTGCTGCTGCTGGCCAGCGTGGGAGGGCTGATCTGGGCTGTCATCCTGCGTCTGAAGGGGCACGCGCTCTCCGGGAACATGCGCTTGCCGTTTGGCACTTTCCTCTGCCTCGCCGCACCGCTAGCGGCTCGACTTGCGTGGACCATCGCCCCATGACGGTGATGCGTTAGGGTCAAACTTCACCGTTCATGCTGAGTAGGGTCTGAGGTACGCCGCAGGCGCGTATCGAAGAGCCGTATCGAAGCATCGCAGCGCACGGGCTTGTCCTTCGATACGCCGCTTCGACAGGCTCAGCAGCTACTCAGGACGAACGGAGGGGAGGTCCGCAATGGCGTCGTGTCCGGAAAGGCAGCTTTTTGAAAAATAGAGCGCACCATCCGCCTTCCGCCGAATCCCGGAATTTGTCCAAGCCTCTTGAGATCCCGCAGGGAACCAACCACCGCGCCGCGGGGTTCATTCCCGGAGGTATCTCATGGCAGCGCGTGCATATTGGCGTGGGCAGATCAAGCTGGCGCTCGTTTCGATCCCCGTGGAGGTCTTTTCCGCCACGCGCTCGGGCGCCAAGATCGCCTTTCATCAGGTCCATGAACCGAGCGGCAAGCGCATCCGCTATGAGAAGGTCGCGCCCGGCGTCGGGCCGGTGGATCGCGACGAGATCATGAAGGGCTTCGAGGTTTCCAAGGGGCAGTATGTGCTGCTCGATGATGAGGAAATCGAGGCCGTGAAGATCGAGAGTCGCAAGACGCTGGACCTCGTCCAGTTCGTGGACGCCAGCGAGATCGACGTGCTCTATTACGACAAGCCTTATTATGTCGTGCCGGCTGACGATCTGGCCGAGGAAGCCTATGTGGTGCTGCGCGATGCCCTGCGGCAGGCGAAGAAGGTCGGCCTTGGCCAGCTCTCCGTGCGCGGCCGCGAGCAGCTGGTTTCCATCAAGCCGTGCGGGCGCGGGCTGGTGATGGAAGTGTTGCGCTACGCCGACGAGGTGGTGAAGGCACAGGGCTTTTTCCGCGATATCGGCGACACCAAGCCGGAGGCCGATCTGCTCGACCTCGCCACCGCGCTGATCGACAAGAAAAGCGCGCCGTTCCACCCGGCCGAATTTCAGGATCGCTACATCGAGGCGCTCGAGGGGTTGATCGAGAAAAAGCGCAAGGCGAAGGGCGGCAAGCGCATCCTCGAGGATGCCGAGGAGGCGAGCCGGCCCGGCGGCAGCAATGTTATCGATCTGATGGCTGCGCTCAAGAAGTCGGTTGGCGATGGCGGGGCTGCCAAGAAGGGCGGCACAACCAAGAGCGCGCCCGCCAAGAGCCGGGCAACCACCAGCAAGAGCGCCAAGGCTCCGGCCTCGAAGGCGGCGGGAAGCCGGGCAACCGCATCACGGTCGAGCAGCCGCAAGAGCGCCTGACATGGATCTCAACCCCGGAACGCCGCTGCATTGGGTCGATGGGGAGGTGATGCTGCGGCTGGGTATCGCGGCCCTGCTGGGATTGGCGTTGGGGCTGGACCGGGAATTGCGCGGACACGCTGCCGGGCTCCGCACTCATGGGCTCATCTGCTTCAGCGCGGCGGTGATGACGGTGAGCTCGATCTCGCTCTATCGCCAGCTTGCGACCGGCCAGTCGGGCATGGACCCGCTGCGTATCTTTGAGGCGACGGGGACGTTCGTCGGCATCATTGCGGCAGGCCTCATCGTCTTCAGCAAGGGTGAGGTCCATAATCTTACCACCGCCGCCCACATCTGGCTGGCGACCGTGGTGGGCATCGCGTGCGGCGCAGCGCAGTGGCCGCTGGTTTTGGTGGCGAGCATCGTGTCGGTGGTGATGCTGACCTTTCTGCGGCTGGTGGAGCGGCGCTGGATCGAGCCTCGCCTCGCAGAAAGGGCGTCCGACAAGGAAAAGGAGAAGAGCTGATGCCCCGCAAGAGCCCCCTTGCCGATTATGACGCCAAGCGCGATTTCACGCGGACGCCCGAGCCGGCTGGCAAGCAGGAGCGCAGCCCCGATGGCAATTTGTTCATCGTGCAAAAGCATGATGCGACGCGGCTGCACTGGGACTTCCGGCTGGAGGTGGACGGCGTGCTCAAGAGCTGGGCGGTGACCAAGGGGCCGAGCGTGGACCCGGACGACAAGCGCCTCGCCGTGCGCACGGAGGATCATCCGCTCTCCTACGCGACGTTCGAGGGGATCATCCCCAAGGGCGAATATGGCGGCGGCACGGTGATGCTGTGGGACAAGGGAAGCTGGGCGCCGGTGGAAGGCAAGAGCGCCAAGGACATCGAAAAGGGCCATCTCCATTTCCGGCTGGAAGGCGAGCGGATGAAGGGCGAATGGCTGCTGGTGCGCATGAAGCCGCGCCCCGGCGAAAAGCGCGAGAACTGGCTGCTGCGCAAGATCGACGACGCCTTCGCCAGCACCGGCGACGTTCTGGTGGAGCAATCGCTGACGTCCGTGCTCACCGACCGCACCATGGCGGAGATCGCGGCGGATACGGCGGGCGCGCAGTCGCTGGCCGGCAAGAAGGGCAAGGCCTTTACCCAGGCGATGGAGGCCGCCGCTGCGCATAATGACAAGGCTGCCAAGAAGGCGGCGGCGCCTGAGCGCCGGGCGTCGAAAGCTCAGTCGAAAGCCAAGCGGCCGGATTTCCAGTCCGTGCAGCTGGCGACCCTGGTCGACGCGGTGCCAACGGGCAATGAGTGGATGCACGAGGTCAAGTTCGACGGCTATCGTGCGCTCGCGGCCGTGAACGGGACGGATGTTCGGCTCTTCACGCGCAGCGGCCTCGACTGGACGGATAAGTTTCAGCCCATTGCCGATGCCCTTGCCGCGCTGGACCTGCCGCCCGCGCTGATTGACGGCGAGACCGTGGCGCTGGGTAAGGGCGGCAATCCCGATTTCTCGACGTTGCAGGCCGCGTTGAAGGGTGAGGGCAAGGCTGCGCTGAGCTTCTTCGCCTTCGATCTGCTGAGCCTCGATGGCACGGACCTGCGCGCCAGCTCGAACATCGAGCGCAAGGAGCGGCTGGAATCGCTGCTCCACGCGGCACAGCCCCCGCTGCACGTTGCCGATCATGTCATTGGCGCGGGCGAAAAGCTATTTTCCGCCATGTGCAAGGCGGGTGGCGAGGGGATTATCTCCAAGCGCATCGACGCGCCCTATCGCGGCGCGCGGACCCGCAACTGGCTCAAGGTCAAATGTACGCTGCGGCAGGAGTTCGTGCTGATCGGCTGGACCCGCAGCAGCGCCAAGGGGCGTCCGTTTGCCTCACTTCTGCTAGGCCAGCGAGAGGGGGAGGAGCTGGTCTACAAAGGCAAGGTCGGCACCGGCTTCGATGCGGCGACGATGGACGATCTCGCGGCCCGCTTCGCCACCCGCGCGCGCAAGACCCCGGCGGCCGAGGTGCCTCGGGCCGAGGCACGCGGCGCGCAGTGGATCAAGCCGGATCTGGTTGCCGAGGTGGCCTTTGCGGAATTCACCGGCGACGGCCGAGTTCGGCATGGCAGCTTCCTGGGGCTGCGCAGCGACAAGGACGCGACCGCAGTGACGCCCGAAAAGAAAGCCCCCGCACCCAAGGCGAAGAGCGAAGTGCCGATCTCCAACCGGGAGCGTGTGATCTTCCCCGAGAGCGGGCAGACCAAGGGCGATCTGGCCGATTATTATGCGGCGATGGCGCCGATCATGCTGCCTTTCGTGTCGGATCGGCCGATCAGCCTCGTGCGCTGCCCGCAGGGCCGGGCCAAACAATGTTTTTTCCAGAAGCATGATAGCGGCTCGTTCGGTGCCCATGTGCATCATGTGCCCATCCGCGAGAAGGATGGCGGCACGGAGGATTATCTCTACGTGCAGGACGCTGAGGGCCTGCTCGCCTGCGTGCAGATGGGGACCATCGAATTCCACGGCTGGGCCGCGCGGGCCAGCGATGTCGAGCATCCCGACAAGATGATCTTCGATCTCGATCCCGATGAGGCGCTGGATTTCTCCGAGATCATCCGCGCGGCCCGGGATATCCGCCGGCGGTTGGAGGATATCGGGCTGGTCAGCTTTGCCATGCTGTCCGGCGGCAAGGGCGTGCATGTGGTCGTTCCGCTCACGCCGGGGCATGATTGGGATACGCACAAGGATTTCTCGCATCGCTTCGCAGAGGCGATGAGCATGGCCGAGCCGGAGCGCTTCGTCGCCACGATGAGCAAGGCCAAGCGCAAGGGGCGCATCTTCATCGATTATCTGCGCAACCAGCGGGGCGGCACGGCGGTGGTGCCCTATTCGGCCCGCGCCCGCGCTGGCGCGCCGGTTGCGGTGCCGATCAGCTGGGAGGAGCTGGAGGATGCGAAGGACGCGCATCCGTTCAGCATCGCGGATGCGGAGGCCTTGATCGAACGGTCACGGGACAAGGCGCTGCGGGGCTGGGGATTGATGGCGCAGGGCTTGCCGGAATTGTGAGCCTTTGCCTGCCCGCTCGTGTCGAGCGAAGTCGAGACACGTTAGGACAGCGCTGGCGTGTCTCGACTACGCTCGACACGAACGGGGGGAGAATTAGACCCCCTATTCGTGCCGGAGCGCGTCGATGGGGTTCAGGGCCGCCGCCCGCCGGGCGGGGAAGAAGCCGAACACCACCCCGATCAGCGCTGAAATGCAGAAGGCAAAGACGTTGATCTGCGCGTCGAACGTCCACGGCACCTGCATCAAGGGCGTCGCCACGGCGATGGCGATCTGCGCCAATAGCAGGCCGATCGCGCCGCCGAGGCAGGAGAGCACCACCGCCTCCACAAGAAACTGCAGCAGCACCTCGCGCTGCACCGCGCCGATGGCGAGGCGGATGCCGATTTCGCGGGTCCGTTCCGTCACGGAGACGAGCATGATGTTCATGATGCCGATGCCGCCGACTACAAGGCTGATGCCCGCCACTGCTGCGACGATTCGCGTCAGCAGCGTGGTTGTGCCGGTCAGCGTGTCGGAAATCTGGCGGGTGTCGAAAATGTTGAAGTCATCTTCCTTGCCGCCGGTGATCTTCCGCCGGTCCCGCAGCAGGTCGGTGAGGGAGGCCTGCACCTGCTGGGTCGAATAGGCTTGATCGACGCCCACCATCAGCAGGCGGATATCCGTCGTCCCGGTAAAGCGCCGCTGCACGGCCTTGATCGGCATGATGACGACATCGTCCTGATCGCCGCCGAAGCCGGCCTGTCCGCGCGTGCTCAGCGTGCCGACGATGTCGCAGCTGACATCGCCAATGCGGAAGCGCTTGCCGATGGCATCGTCGCCCCGGAAGAGGTTGCGTTGCACGGTCGAGCCGATGATGCACACGGCCTTACCGGCGGTTTCCTCCGCAGGGGTGAACATGCGCCCGGCACTTAGTGGCCAGGGCTGCACCTTGAAATAATCCATCGTCGTGCCGTTGATCGTCGTCGACCAATTGGCGCCCTCATAGATCGCCGTCGCGCTGGCCTGCGCCTGCGGGGCGACGGCCGTGACCCCGGCGACCTGCTGCTGGATGGCCGTCACGTCCGAGGGTTCGAACTCGGGCGGACGCGGCCCGCCGCCCCCCCGGCCGAAGCCTTGGCCGGGGCGCACCTGCAGGATGTTGGTGCCAAGCGCCGCGATCTGCTGCTGCACGGCGGCTGTCGTTGCCTTGCCCAGCGTCACCATGGTCACGACCGCCGCCACGCCGATGATGATGCCCAGCGTCGTGAGGAATGAGCGCAGCTTGTGTCGCAGGATCGAGCGCAGCGCGAGGAGGAAGGTGGTGCCCAGCATCAGTGCATCGCCCTTTTGCCGGCGCCCTGTTCGATGCGATCGACCAGCCCGTCCTTGAAATGCACGATGGTGCGGGCGAACTCGGCCATGTCTGGCTCGTGCGTCACCATGAGCACGGTGATGCCCGCATCGCGATTGAGGCCGCTCAGCAGTTCCATGATCTCCACCGAGCGCTCGCTATCGAGATTTCCGGTGGGCTCGTCGGCCAGCAGTACATCGGGATTGGTGACGATCGCGCGCGCGATGGCGACGCGCTGTTGCTGGCCGCCGGAGAGTTCAGCGGGCGTATGGTCCCACCATTTATCCAGCCCGACCTTCTCGAGCGCGCTCATTGCCGCCTCTCGCCGCGCATCCTTGGCATCGCCGCGGTAGAGCAGGGGGAGCTCGACATTTTCGAGCGCTGTCGTGCGGGCAAGCAGGTTGAAGCCCTGAAAGACGAAGCCGAGATATTTGCGGCGCAGCAGTGCCCGCTGATCCCGGTCCAGCGTCTCGACATGCACGCCCTTGAACATGAAGGCGCCGGAGGTCGGCACATCGAGGCAGCCGAGGATGTTCATCGCCGTCGACTTGCCGGAGCCGGACGGGCCCATGACCGCCACGAAATCGCCCTGCGCCACGTCGAGGTCGACCCCCTTGAGCGCCTGGAACGCCGTCGCGCCCTCGCCATAGACCTTGGTGATGCCGCGCAGGGAAATGAAGGCGTTATCGGCCACTGCTGGCGGCCCCGCTGAGCTGGCTGGTGATGACGTTCATGCCGGGCTTGAGGTCGCCGGAGAGCACTTCGGTATGGAAGCCGTCGGTGTCGCCGGTAGTGATCTGCACCGCTTTCGGCTTGCCGTCGTCGCCCACCACATAGACCTGCTGCTGCGCGCCGCGGCCCACGGTGACGCTGCGGTCATTGCCGCCGCCTCTGCGGCGCGGCCCCATCGAGAGCGCGCCGGTGATGCCGGATTGGCCGCCGCCAGCCTGGCTGCCGCCCTGCGCCTGCGGGGAGAAGCGCAGCGCCGCGTTGGGCACCAGCAGCACATCCTTCTTGTCGGACGTGACGATATCCGCCGTCGCGGTCATGCCGGGGCGCAGGTCAAGCTTTTCGTTATCGACGCTGAGGTCGGCGGCATATGAAACAACCTGACCCGTGGTGCCGCTCGCGGACGTGCTCGACGTCGAGGATGCGCTGGCCGCGCTGGCCGAGAGATTGGAGCCGATGTCGACGCGGGTGATGACGGCCGGGAAGGTCCGCTCAGGGAAGGCATCCACGATGAACGTCGCCTTCTGGCCTTCCTTGACCGTGCCGACATCGGCTTCGTCAATGGCCACCTCCAGCTTCATCTTGGAGAGATCCTCGGCGATCACGAACAGGGTCGGCGTGTTGAACGAGGCCGCGACCGTCTGGCCGGGGTCGACCTGACGAGCGAGCACGACGCCCGCCACGGGCGAGCGGATGATCGCGCGGGCGCGCTGCGTCTGGTTCTGGGAAAGCGCGGCCTGGCTGGCGACGACATTGGCCTCGGCCACCCGCAGCGCAGCCTGCGCGCGCTGCACATTGGCGCGTCCGGTCTGCAACTCGGTCTTGGAGGGGACACGTCCGCCGGAAAGCCGGGCGACCTCTTCCAGCCGGGCAAGCTGCGCCTGCGATTCGGAGAGGGTTGCCTTGGCCTGCGCCACCTGCGCCTGATTGGCGGCAAGCTGGGCGCGGCCCTGGCGAATCTGGTCTTCGATCTGCTCGGGGTCGATCTCGGCCAGCGGCTGGCCCTGCGTCACGCGGTCGTTCACGTCCACCAGCACGCGCACCACCAGTCCGGAGAGCTGCGAGCCGACCGTCACCTGATTGGTCGGCGCCAGCTTGCCGGTCGCCGAGACAGTGGTGACGAGGTGGCTGCGCTGCACCGGCGCGGTCACATAGCCGGGCGCCTCCGCGCTGCCGAAGAAGCGCCAGGCGAGCAGGATGAGCAGCAGCGCGCCGGCGACGATGGCGACCCATTTGAAATGGCGACGCCAGGCCGGCTGCGGCTTCACGCCGAGAAAATCATCGAGTTGCTGATCTGCCATGCTGGTGCTTCCGGTCATTGAGGCGCGGTCGGCGTGACGGTGGAATCCCACCCGCCACCCAGTGCGGTGTAAAGAGCGATCAGGGCGGTTGCCTTGTCGGCGCGGGCCTGCACCAGGCCGTTGCGGGCCGAGATGAGCGATGCTTCCTGCGTGTTGAGCGTGGTGAAGTCAGTGAGGCCGGTGCGATACTGGTCCCGCGCGAGCAAAGCGGAGGTGTTGGCCGCATCGAAGGCGATGGCGAACTGTCGTTCCCGCTCACCGGCGGTGCGCAGCGCCACGAGCGCGTTCTCGACATCTTCCAGCGCGGTCAGCACGGTCGACCGATAGCTGGCAAAGGCGCCTTCCGCGCCAGCCTGGGCGGAGCGGATCTGGGCGCTGGTGCGGCCGCCATCGAAAATGAGCTGGCTGAGGCTCGCGAACAGGCTGCCGGTGATTGTATCGAGCACGCTGCCGATGCTGGTGGCGCCCGCGCTGAGGCTACCGCCGATGCTGAGCGCCGGGAAAAGCTGCGCGCGCGAGACGCCGATCTGTGCGGTGGTGGCTGCGAGGTTTCGCTCGGCGGCGCGCACGTCGGGGCGCTGGCGCAGCACGTCGGCAGGGATACCGGCAGCGATCTCCTCCGGTCCGTGGGGGATGGGCTTGGGCGCTGCCAGCATCTCCTTGAGCGCGCCGGGTGCCTGCCCGGTCAACACGCCGATGCGGGAGACAGCGGCATTATACTGCTGCTCAATCTGTGGCACGCTGGCGGCAGTCTGTGCCCGGCTTGCCCGCGCCTGCTCGGCATCCAACGATGAGACCAGCCCGGCCTGCACGCGGAAGCCGGCGATCTCCAGATTATCGTCCTGAATCGCCAGGCTCGACCGCGCATTCTCGATCTGCGCCTGATAGGCCCGCGCCAGCACATAATTGCGCGCGACCTCGCTCTGCACCGAGAGCAGCACGGTCGCATAATCGAAGCCCGCGCCTTCATATTGCGCCCGGCTGGCGGCCACGGAGTTGCGCACGCCGCCGAAGAGATCGAGCTGGTAGCTGGCGTCCAGCCCCAGCGAGAAGCTGTCGGTGCCGCCGTCGCCAACGGTTACGACCGAGCCATCCGGCAGCGTCGTCGTCCTGTCGCCGCCCCGCAGCGGCTCGGTCCGGCGGTAACCGGCCGAGCCACTGGCCGAGGGGAGAAGGCTCGAGCGGCTGACCACCAGCGCCTCGCGCGCCTGCCGCAGCCGCGCCGTCGCTTGGGCGAGGTCGAGGTTGGATTGCGCGGCCTGCTCCACCAACTGGCCCAGCACCGGATCATCGAAGCTCTGCCACCAGCGAGTCAGGTCCGCCCGGTCCGGCGTTGCCGGCACGGACCATTGATCGGGCACCCCCAGAGCCGAGGCGCTTTTCGGCTCATAAGCGGGAGCCATGGTGCAGGATGGCAACAGGACGATGCCCGATAGCAGCAGGAATGCGCGGTTCATGCCCGATGAATGGGTGAGCGCGCAATTTTCGTCCAGCCGCAAATTGTCACAAATTATACCGAACGGGTGGATTGCCGCTACGGAACGCTGTGCGGAGAGGCCTTATCCATTCCTTAAGATATTGATGGTTAAGGAAGTTGTTCGGTGAATGCGCGTCGATTATCATGGCTGCAACAGGGCCGGATCGTCGATAGCGACGCACCAGGACGGAGCCCGATCTTCTTCGAGAGAACAGCATGATGAACGTGAGGCTTGGCGCTGCGGCGCTCGCATTGTCTTTGGTATCGGTCCCCGCTTTGGCGACCTCGACCATTACCGACGGGATCAACAACCCAGCAGGCCAGTGGGCCGGCATCGATTATTGGGGCGTCCAGGTCTCCCAATTCTCGACGGTGGACCAGACATTCACGTTCAATCTGCCGACCTATAGCAAGGTGGATCTGTTTCTGAGCGGTTCGCCGAAATTCCAGTTCACGGACATTTTGCTCAACGGCACGAGCATCGCCAACAACCTGACGCCGGGCTGGAGCAACGCGCTGATCGGCTCCGGCTTTGCCGATGCCGGGTCGGTAACCCTGCAGTTCAAGGCGAACTACACCTGCCCCGATTGCTGGGGCGACTGGTTCGGCGGCTATGTGCAGGTGAGCGAGGCGGCCTATAATCCGCCTGTGACGCCGCCGGCCTCCAATCCCATTCCTGAGCCTGCGACCTGGGCGCTGATGCTCGGCGGCCTGGCACTGGTGGGTCTTATGATGCGCCGCCGCAAGGTGTCGGTCAGCTTCGGCTGACCGGTTTTGTCCGCGGCGAGGTGACTAGAGGGCCGGACTTCCGGCCCTTTTTCATGGGTCATGCCGGAGCAGGCGCGCGGCCCTCTCCGCCAGCGATGGTCAGCACCAGCTTTTCCAGCACGACATTGTCGTCCATCCGCCAGATGCTAATCCGGTGCCGCCCGGCCTCAACCGGGCCGAGATCGGCGGTTAGGCGTACGCTGTTGTCGATGACCGCCTCGGCCCAGCGCTGCTTGGCGGGCGTGTCCTGTGCGCCGCCCGTCGGCTCCGGCACGGCCCGCAAGACCGTGACCGGGCCATCGTCCAGAGACACGCCGAGCGCGACTCCGGCCTGTCCCATCGTGTCCAGCGTGGGGACGAGATAGGCCGTGATCTGGCCGGTCCCGGCCTGGGGGACGTCCACCTCATAATCGAGCGCGACCCCGTCGGCCGGCGTGGTCGCGGGACGACCTTGCGGAAGGGCCACCATCGCACTGCCGCCCTGGCCGAGATGGGCGATGGGCGTCCAGCGCAGGCCCTTGGCATGGCGCGCGCGGGCGAAGTCGCTCGCGGCGATCGTGATGACGCGGGGGTCTGCAGGGCGGGGCGTGACGAAGACGGGCGTGCCCTTCGTTGTGCCATCGCCGACCCGTGAGATGCTGGGCATGCTCTGCTGGGTCGGCTGCTGCCAGATGACATAGCCGATGTGCACCTGCGCCATCATGCCATCCCACTTGCCGCCATTGAGCCTATGATAGTGTGCGGTCAGATCGGCATCGCGCTGGTAGCTCGTTTCCACCATGTCCGCGAAATAGTTGGCGCGCGGGTCATTGTCCTGCGCCAGCCGCTTGTTCCACGCCGCGCCATAATAGAGCCGGTACAGATTGGCCATCGCGCTGATCGGATAGGCGAGGAGCTGATCATAAGCATCGTGCTGCTCGGGGCGCAGCCGCGCCCGCGTGGCGAGCATCCGGCGTTCGAGCGCATCCCACTCACCGACCAGAGCCCCGAACACGCCTCCGTCCAGCGCCTGCGGGGTGACGTCGCCCAGCGGGAAGCTGTCCTGATCGATCAGTTCGGGTTTTCGCCGCGCGGCATATTGGCTGTAGGCCGTCATCATCGCACCGATCGCCTCGGCCTGTTCGGGGCCGAACGTCGCCGCCGCCCAACGCGCCGGATAAGCCGCAAGCGCCTGCGGCGTCATCGTCTCAGGGTTCCAGGCCATCGCCAGGAAGAAGCTCAGCGGATATTCCATGGGCTTGATGTCACCGACATTGACGATCCACATCGCCCGGGCATCGCGCTGATAGGCGAGGTCCATCTGTTGCCAGACCTTCTCGATCTGGTTGGTGTTCAGCCACTTATAGTTGCGCGGCACGCCCACATAATCGAAGTGATAATAGACCCCATAGCCGCCGCTGCGGGGTTTCGCGGCCGGATCGGGCAGGCGGCGGATCTGGCCCCAATTGTCGTCGGCGAACAGCAGGATGACATCGTCGGGCACGTGCATGCCGTGGTCGTAATAATCCTGCACTTCCTTGTAGAGCGCCCAGACTTGCGGGGTCTTGTCCGCGCTCTGCCCGGTGGCCTGCGCAATGATGGCGCGCTGGTCCGTCACGATCTGTTCGAGCAGCGGGATCGCGGTGCCTTCCGCCATCGCCTCATCGCCATCGCCGCGCATCCCGATCGTGACGACGGACTCATACCGCCCGCCTTTCCCTTTCGACATCATGCGGGCGATCCCGCCGCGCCAGAATTCGCGCAGATTGTCGGCGTTGGTCGTGTAATCCCAGCGTCCGCCGGTCACGCCGCCCTGATGATTGCGGTGCCACTCGTCCTGCGCCCGGAGCATCGGCTCGTGGTGGGAATTGCCCATCACCACGCCCATTTCATCGGCAAGGATCATGTTCTGCGGGTCGTCGGCGGCGAAAGCGCGCGGCGCCCACATCGCCGGCCAGAGATAATTGCCCTTCAGGCGCAGCAGCAGCTCGAAGACATGGGCATACATCGCTGCATTGAAGCCGCCGAACGTCTTCTCCGCCCAACTGCTCAGACAGGGTGCTTCGTCGTTGATGAAGAACCCACGGTAGCGCACCTTGGGCTGATCCCGCACCGGCGTGGCGGAGATCGACACATCTCGCCGCCGCGTGACCGGCACATCGGCAAGCCAGTGCCATGGCGAGACGCCGATCTGTTCGGAGACATCATAGGTGCCGAACACGGCGCCGCGCCGATCCGACCCCACGATCACCAGCGCGCGCTCGATCCCCTCGGCCGGATGATCCACGACGATCCGTCGAAAGGCTTCCCAGGCCCCCGCGAGATCTCCCACGTCGATCTTTCCTGAAGCGATTAGACCGTCGATCAGCCGGCTTTGGCCCAGCACGCCGATGATGACAGCCACGGGGGAAGGCGTGCTCCCATGGCCCTTCGATATGCGCGCAGCCGTGCCGCACACCCGCCCAAGATCTTCCGCGAATCGCGTGGCGACATGCCCCACCGCACTGTCGGCCTCGCTATCGATTATCACCGCGGCCGGCACGCCGCTGCGGATCAGCGGGAAGGGGGCTTGCGCTCCCAATCCCAGCGTCCCGGCGCGCGCGGCGAGCGGTGAACCGAGCAACGCGAGCGTTCCCGCAGCCGCGCCCCCCATCAGTCGTCGTCGCGTGACTCCGCTGGCCGCGTGCTCGCGCATGATCCGCTCCCTTCACTCTTCGCCTGTCTGCGGCGCCTCAGCGCATCATCACGCGTTTTACTCCGACAAATAAAGTGCAAAATAGTTGAGCCCGCTGTCAAATGCATCGTTCCGTTTTAATACGGTTTTCGGTCGAGCAGAGGCATGCCGGTGGCAGTGCTTCTGCGGTCATCAATTGGGCATGACGCGCTAACGCTAGCGCGGTCGGAGCGTGCCATATCCCAGAATTTCTGCCATTCCGGCGGGGTTTGGACTTCCGCGCTCAACGCCGTTGGCGCAGGGAACTCTCCATCGCGGCGCCAAACGATCCATTTTTTGCCTCAAATCGAGTGCCCGCAGCGCCGCTCGGCGCGCGATTTTTCCCACGCGGATGGCAATTGCTCCGCCCAAAAAAGGGTGTAAACGCTCAAGGCAGCAGAAGGTTGCACCGGCCTGTAAATGCTTCGGGGCGTCGACGGGGGACTCTACGTGATCAAAGATGTGATTGTTGGTTGGCGTCGCCGTTCCATGAGCCCCGTCTCCTATGCCAACCCTGTGGGCGATGCGCTCCAGGCGTCCGGTTCGCTGAGGGATTCCGTCGTTCGATTGATGGACGGAATTGCCGGCTACAAGTGGGCCGGCGAGACCACGCCCGAGGTCTCCAACACCGCTGCTGACGCGCATCTCAATCAAGTGCAGCAGCGGCGCGTTTTTGCCGGACTGTCGCGCAGTTTTCATCCCGACGAGCGCTCGGATGCAATGCACCTGAGCGCCGACCTGAATTCTCTCGACGATCGCCGGACATCCATCGGCGCGCTTTGAGGCGAAATAGGGCGAGGTCACAACCACCCTCACATCCGTGAGGAAATGGTGCCGGATGCAGGATTTGAACCCGCGACCTTCGGTTTACAAAACCGCTGCACTACCACTGTGCTAATCCGGCAAGGTCGCAACTCCCTATGATTTCACCGCGCGGGGGTCAATCCGCAATGCGGCTCGGTAGCAAGGTCATGGCCCGGTCTGCATCTCCAGCGCCCAGGCGCGCGCCGCCTCCAGCCGGGCAGTATTCGTCGCGCAGATCAGGGCGTCGGCGCGGTCAAGAAGGATGGGATCGCGACCGGATCGGTCAACAGGCTGGGCATCGCCGGGCGCGGGCAGGCCGGGGATAGTGGCAGCACAGGTAGCGGGCGCGGCTGGCAGGCGCACAACGCGATCGCGATAGACAAGGGTGAGAGCCTCGCTCTTTTGATCGGCAGCATCGTTGAGCCTCCTGTTGTGGACGCGCAGCGCGGCGACCTGCGCGTCGAAATCCGCCTGCGCCTTGGCCTGGGCGGCGCGATAATCCTGACGAGCCTGTGCGAGTGCGGCGGCATGGCGTGCGCGCAGATGGTCAACCCGCATCCCCCATGCCAGCGCGAGAATAAGAGTTAGAGCGAGCGCGCCGGCGGCGGTGGGCCATCCTTGCAGCGTCACAGGTTGGTCAGGCAGAGCCGGCGCTCTGCCTCCCGCCGGTTGACCAGCCCCTGCACGCGCCGCCCATCGACCATCACCCAGAGCCGGAACGCGTCGCAGCCGCCCGGCCAATCGCCCGCATTGAACCGCCGCGCGACCGTCGAGCGCGCAAAGGCCGCCTCGCCAATATTGTAGGTGAGCGAGATGGCAGCCGCGAACTGATAGGGACGATCCTTGAGCGCTGGCACGGCGCGCAGCACCGCGGGCGCCCAGTCGGCGGCCAGCGTTCGATCCAGCATCGCTGCGCATTCGGCGGGCGTGTAACGCCGCATCGGCACGCGGGTCTCGCCGGTGCAGACCGTCCAAATGCCCGCGATGTCGCGATAAGGGTCGGTCCGTGTCCCTTCCCATCGCGCGATGAACGGCGCCGCGATCATGATGGCGAGGCCGATGAAAGCGCTGCCGACCGCGCCGCCCAGCAGCGTATCCCGCGCGTTCATTTGCTCAAGCCCTTGAAGGCCGCGAACGCGGCGATCATCGAGGCGATGAAACCCGCCACCCATCGGCTCCAGCGCAGCCAAAGCTTCGCCGCGCGCCAGGCTTCGATCACTTCCATGGTCCGCTTGGTGTCCTGTTCGACCAGCGCAAGCCGCTCGGATGCGCGGCCGATTTCCTGCGCCTGCCGGTCGACCGTTTCGGCAAGGCTCTCCACCTTGCCGATCAGTTGATCCAGCTTCCGCGCGAGTTGTGGGCTGGTCATCGTGTCACCGCATCCTTTGCGTCGCCATCGCAGCGATAGAGCGCGACGATATCCGCTTCATCGCCGGTGAGCGGCGCGGTCGGGCAGGTGTAGGTCGTGCCGCTGTAGCGCTCGCTGTTGAACACCGCCCATTCATCCAGCGCCCCGCCGGTGAGCCCGTATTCGCCGTTGTGGTTGCGGAGCGAATAGCCCGAGGTGGCCGGCACGATCGTCTCGCCGAACGCGGCATAATTCTCGCGGGTGCCGGGAAGGCCATCGGTGACGTTGGTCACATAGAGCGCCAGCCCCCCCGGCCCGGCCTGGCAGGCGACATGGTAGCGCTTGCCCGGCGCCAGCACGGTGGTGCCGGTGAGACCGCTCCAGACCCGCAGCTTGCCGGCGCTATCGATGGCGACGAAGCGGGAGCCGTTGCTTCCGAACCCGCCGAACAGGACCTGGATCGCGCCCGGGAGCGGGTCCGGGCAGGTGAAGAAGCCCTCCACGGTAATCGGCGCGAAGACCGGGCTGTAACTGCCTCGCGCGGTGCCGCCGGTCATCTGCTGGCCGAACGCGGCGCCACCGGTGCTGGCGGCGTAGGTCGTGCTCGTCTCGGCCATGCTGAGCGGGCTGATCGGCGCGATGAAGCCGCTCGGCGGGGCATCGATCGCGCCGCCCGGCGTCTGCGCCGCGATGACGATGGGGAGGGTGCTGCCCTGCACGATGCGTCCGGTGGTGATGCCGTCTCCATCGGTCCGGTCATCGCGGATCGTGTCTGCCGCCGCATTGGCCGGGCCGCTCGGGAAGTAGACCCAGAGATCGAGCTCATGTCCCGGGCCGGGATCGTTGGCGAGCGTGATCGCGAGCGTCGTGGCGTTCACCGCGGTGACCGAGGCGACCGGGAAGCGGTTGTCGGTCGCGTTGTTGGCCATCGGGTTTACCCGGCCGCGCGGGAAGACCCACAAGCGGTTGCCCGGGGTGCCGCTCAGCACCAGCGCGCCCTGGCCGACATTGCTCAGCGTAAGCGTGATCGTGGTGCCGGAGCGGGTGGCGGAGAGGGGCGCGGGGCCGAGGCCGGCACCGGCGCCATAAGAACTGCGCAGGGCGCGATAGAGATGCCGGGCCATGGTCAGCGACCCGGCCTGCGTCTGGTGGATGCCGTCGCTGCTCATCAGCGCATCGTCCATGTGGACATAGGTGCCGCCATTGGCCGCGCACCAGTCCTGTGCGCCCTTGCGGATGCGGCTCACTTGCCACGGCGTGCCCCAGCTGCGCACCAGCCCCATGGAGGGGATGGTCCAGACGAGGCGGGCGAAGGACGGCAGGCTGTTCAGCGCGGTCAGCTGGCTGAAGACGGTGCTCAGGGCCTGACCATAAGCCTTGGGCGGGATACCATAGAGGGCCTCGGTATGGCCCTGGCCCCAGACAAAGGCCTCGAAGCCATTGCCGGCCCGGTTCATCACCTCGGTGAGCGCCGCCCAGTTGCTCTGCCCGCTATAGAAGCTGGCGATGGTGGTACCGCCGACTGCATGGCCGATAACGCCGCAGTTGACGCCCGTCAGCGCAATCATGCGGTTGAGATATTCACCGACGCCAGCTGAGTTGGGACCGGTGCTATTGCTCATATCAGCCGGCGTCTGCCAAGGCATGGTGGCGGCGGCGGGATTGTAGGTGTTTCCGTCCACATATCGCGCCAGCACCGCGCTGTTGGCATCCGGCGCGATCCCGAGCGAAGCGAAGGTCGCCGTCGAATCGGTGGCCTGGCGCCCCAGCATCCGCACGGTGAGCGACTGACCCGCAAAGCCGGTCAGCATGCCCATGCCGACCTTGACGGTGCCGAGCTGCCAGGCGCCATCCGCGCCCTTCAGATCGATGAAGAACCAGCCAAGCCGGGCGTCCACGCCGGTAACGTCGACATAGGTGGCGCCGTTTGCGATCGTACCGGCGGTCCACGGCCCCTGCAGGATCGTCGTGCCATCATCGGCCGAGCGGATACGCACCCCGACCGTGCCGGCGGTGACGACGCCAGACAGCGGTACGCGGATCGTGCCGGTGCCCTTGCCTTGGCCACCACCGCTGTTGGTCGTGCGCTGGTAAATCCGCTTCTCTTCGTAGCTCGGAAACTGCGCCAACGTGAAGCCAGCGCTGTAACTCGCGGCAACGAGCGCCGCAGCGACCGGCCCGACGGGGTCCGCATCGGCCGACCCACTGCCGCCGGCCCCGCTCGCCAGCTCGCGCGGGCCGATCATCGATCCCGTATCGGCTGCGGACAGCACATAGCTGTTGGCGGTGGCGCCTGCGATCGGTACGCCATCGCGCAGCCATTGCCAGCCCGTCGCCGCGCCGTTCACGATGATGCCGCCCAGAGCGGTGAGCATATCGCCGACGCGCGGAGGGCTGGCGGCGCCGGTCATGGCGGGTCTGCTCGTCCAACTGGGGGCGGGAGTCGGGGTTGGTGTCGGCGTCGGGGAGACGCCAAGGGGCCGATGGCGGCGCGCAGACCCTGCAGCGCCGAAACCAAATCCGGGACCGACCATCAGGCAAGGCCCACAATGTCGGCGGCGGTCGTGCCGCTGGCGCGGATGTAGCGAGCGCGGATGTCGAGGATCTGCCCTGACGCGACATTCTTGAGCACCACGTCCGTGCTGGATCCCGCCGCGCGCAGGGTGATGGCGCCGCCTGTTCCAACATAAATGGCCTTGGGCAGCGGGTCGATTTCGTTGGTGGCGTGGGGCGTAATGGCAAAGGCCTCGCGCGCCGGCTGGGTGAGGGTGTCGGTCTGGGTTTCGAAGCGGTCGGCCATGTCCGTGTCTTTCCTGTGGCAGGTGCCGCGGCCGAATCGCCGCAGCGCCCATAAGCCACCGAATCGGTGCTGTAGGACAGGGAAAATTTACCTATATGGTGAAATCAGGGTGCGGGCGTCTTTTCTTTGAATAGGCATACATCGCTGATGATGCAGCGCCAGCATTCGGGCTTACGGGCTTTGCAGACATAGCGGCCGTGCAGGATCAGCCAATGGTGGGCATCACGTCGGAAGGGCTGAGGGACGCGCTTTTCCAAGCCGTTCTCGACGGTAAGAACCGTCTTGCCAGGGGCCAGCCCCGTCCGGTTGCCGACCCGGAAGATGTGCGTGTCGACCGCAAAGGTCTCCTCACCGAACGCCGTGTTCATCACCACATTGGCGGTCTTGCGACCCACGCCCGGCAGCGTGGTCAGCACGTCCCGGTCGCGCGGCACTTGGCCACCATAGGCCTCCACCAACGCCTGCGAGAGCGCGATGACGTTCTTGGCCTTGGTGTTGAACAGGCCGATGGTCTTGATGTGTTCCTTGAGCGCCTCCTCGCCGAGCGCCACCATGTCCGCCGGCGTCTTAACCGTTTCGAACAGCCGCCGCGTCGCCTTGTTGACGCCCGCATCGGTCGCCTGCGCGGAGAGGACCACGGCCACCAGCAATTGGAAATCATTGCCATATTCCAGCTCGGTGCGAGGCTCGGGATTATGCTCCGCCAGCCGCGAGAACAGCGTAAAAATCTGGTCGCGGTTGAGAATGCGCTGCCGGCTCAAGACCTACAGCCCCAGCATATCCGCCATGGCATAGCGTCCCGGCGCCTTGCCGATCAGCCATTGCGCGGCCTTCACCGCGCCACGGGCGAAGATGATGCGACTTTCGGCCCGGTGACCAAGCTCGATCCGCTCCTGATCGGCTGCCAGCACCACAAGATGATCGCCTGCGACCGATCCACCGCGCAGCGCCGCAAAACCGATGTCGCCGGCGTTGCGGGCGCCGGTGATCCCGTCGCGCCCGCGCGCCCTATGGTCGGCAAGGCTGATCCCGCGCCCGGCCGCCGCCGCTTCGCCGAGCAGCAGCGCCGTGCCGGAAGGGGCGTCCACCTTGTGGCGGTGATGCATCTCCAGAATTTCGATGTCCCAATCGTCGCCCAGTCGCGCGGCCGCTTCCCGAACGAGCGCGGCCAGCAGATTGACCCCGAGCGAGGTATTGCCCGTCTGCAGCACCGCGATCTGCGCCGACGCGCGGTCGATGGCGGCGTGATGCGCTGCTTCGAGGCCGGTCGTGCCGATCAGCAGCGGCTTGCCCGCCGCGACGCAGGCATCAAGATGCGCCTGCAACGCGCCGGGCACCGAGAAGTCGATCAGTACGTCCGCGCTGTCTGCAAGATCCATCGCGTCGCTTGTGATCGCCGCGTCCTCTGCGCCGATGGTCCCGCCCGGCTGGCTGTCCGTTCCGCCGGCCACCGCAATCCCGGCATCCGCTGCAACCCCCGCGATCGCCTGACCCATGCGCCCCCGCGCGCCAAAGATGCCGATCGCCGTCATGATGCTTGCGTCCTTCGCCCCAAATCTGTCTCATCGCGGCGATGCCAGACTCGAACGCACTTGTCATCCTCACCGGCGCCGGGATTTCGGCAGAAAGCGGCTTGGAGACCTTCCGCTCGGAGGATGGCCTTTGGGCGCAGCATCGGATCGAGGATGTCTGCACGCCCGAAGCGCTGGCGCGCGATCCTGCGCTGGTCCATCGCTTCTATGATATGCGTCGCGCCGCGTTGGACCGCGTTGAGCCCAATCCCGCGCATGAGGCGCTCGCCCGGCTGGAAGCGCATTGGCCCGGCGAGCTCCTGCTGGTCACGCAAAATGTCGATGATCTCCACGAGAGGGGCGGCTCGCGCAACCTCCTCCATATGCATGGCGCGTTGAACAGCGCGCTGTGTGCCGCCTGCGATCATCGTCTGCCGTGGACCGGTCTTCTCCCGCCTGCAGCGGCGTGCCCTATCTGCGGCGCGCGCGACCTGCGGCCCGACATCGTGTTTTTCGGAGAGATGCCTTATCAGATGGCGCGGATCGAAGCGGCGCTGGCCCGTGCCGATCTGTTCGTGTCGATCGGCACGTCGGGCGCTGTCTATCCGGCCGCCGGGTTCGTCCGCATGGCGCAGGCCTATGGCGCGCGGACGCTGGAGCTGAATCTCGAACCTTCAGAAGGCAGCGCCTGGTTCGATGAATCCCGCCTCGGCCCGGCGAGCCAGCTCGTGCCGGCATGGGTCGAGGAGATGCTGGCGTCCTGAACGCCGCTGCCCCGCGCTACCCTTGCGCCGGGCGGATTCGACTGCCAGATCAGACCGCATGACTGCCGATCCAAAAAATCCCCCGATGCGCGCCGCGATGATCCCGGTGACGCCGCTCCAGCAGAATTGCTCGCTCATCTGGTGCACCAAAACCATGCGTGGCGCGCTGGTCGATCCCGGCGGGGATCTGGCGCGGCTCAAAAAGGCGGTGGCGGATGCCGGCGTGACGCTGGAGAAGCTGCTCGTGACGCACGGTCATATCGATCATTGCGGGCAGGCCGGCGTGCTCGCCAAGGAATTGGGCCTGCCTATCGAAGGGCCCCATGAGGATGATCGCTTCTGGATCGCGCGACTGGATGATGATGGCAAGCGCTGGGGCGTACCCGGCGAGCCGTTCGAGCCGACACGCTGGCTGGTCGATGGGGATACGGTCACCGTCGGCGAGCTGGTGTTGGATGTCATCCATTGCCCCGGCCACACGCCGGGTCACGTCGTCTTTCATCACGGCCCGTCCAAGCTCGCTATTGTCGGCGATGTCCTGTTTCAAGGCTCTATCGGCCGTACTGATTTTCCGCTCGGCAATCATGAGGATCTGATCGCGTCGATCACGCGCAAGCTCTGGCCGCTGGGTGGTGAGACGATCTTCGTGCCGGGCCATGGCCAGCCCAGCAGCTTTGCGCATGAGCGGGCCAGTAACCCCTTTGTGGGCGACAGCGTCACGGGCGTGCGCGACTGATGGCGCGATGCGGCCTTCCTATCACCCAATGTCCGGTCTGGTCCCGCAAGCGCCCAGTTTGTCCAATGAATCGGTTGCACCATCAGGAAAAAGCGCTATAGGCGCTCACTCTCGCGAACGCCCGGCTCTCGGTTGGCCGCGGTCCTCTGTGGCCGCCAAGACGCCTTTGCAGGCGGCCAGGCAAGCGAACCCGTTATTGATGTTTTGCGTTTTTTAGACAGGTGCCCTCATGGCTGTCCCAAAGAGAAAAACTTCGCCGTCCAAGCGCGGCATGCGTCGCAGCCATGACTCGCTGCGCGTGGAATCCTATCAGGAATGCCCCAATTGTGGTGAGCTGAAGCGCCCCCACAATCTGTGCACCGCTTGCGGGCACTATAACGGCCGCGAAATCATCGCGATCGGCGCCTGAGGCCCGACCGGGGAATCATGCTGTGAAGACGCCGCGGATCGCGATTGATGCGATGGGCGGTGACGAGGGCGTCCGCGTGATGATCGCGGGTGTTGCCTTGGCGCGTCGTCGGCATGAAGGGCTGCAATTCCTGCTCTTTGGTGATGAGACGCGGATTCGTGCCGCGCTCGCCAACCACCCCAATCTCTCGCAAGCCGCTGAAATCGTTCACACCGACAAGGTGGTGAACGCGGGCGACAAGCCCAGTCAGGCGATCCGCCAGTCCCGCCAGAGCTCAATGGGCTTGGCGATTCAGGCTGTGAAGAACGGCGAGGCGCAGGCTGCCGTCTCCGCCGGCAATACCGGCGCGCTGATGGCGATTGCCAAGCTTGCCCTGCGCACGCTGCCGGGGATCGACCGGCCCGCCTTGGCTGCATTCCTGCCCACGTTGGGCGACAATGATGTCGTCATGCTCGATCTCGGTGCGAACACCGAGTGCGACGCGCGCAATCTCGTTGAATTCGCGATCATGGGCGCCGCTTATGCCCGTGTCGTGCTCGATCTCGAGATGCCGCGCGTGCGCCTGCTCAACATCGGCACCGAGGATTTGAAGGGCACTGACGAAATTCGCGATGCCGCTGCGGTCCTTCGCAAGGGCATCGGCCTGCCGCTCCGCTTCGATGGCTTCATCGAGGGAGATAAGATCGGCTCGGGCGATGCGGATGTGATCGTCGCCGAGGGCTTTGCCGGCAATATCGCGCTCAAGACGGCCGAAGGCACCGCACGGTTCGTAACCGACGTGCTGCGCCGGGCTTTTACGAGCTCGTTGCGCTCCAAGGCCGGTTTCCTGCTCTCGAAGCCAGCGCTGCACCTGCTCAAGGTGCATCTTGATCCCAACAATCATAATGGCGCCGTCTTCCTCGGCCTCAACGGCATGGTGGTGAAGAGCCACGGCGGTGCCGACGAAAAGGGCATCGCCAACGCCGTCCACGTCGCCGCGCGGCTGGTGGAGGAAGATTTGAGTGCCCGCATCGCGCAGGACATCGCCCGCGTTGGGCCTATTGGAAAAGAGGAACTGGTCGCCAAATGACCTTGCGGTCCGTGATCGAAGGGACCGGGTCCGCCCTGCCCCGGCGCCGTGTCGACAATCATGAGTTGGCGCAGACAGTGGACACGAGCGACGAGTGGATCGTCGAGCGGACCGGCATTCATGCTCGCCATCTGGCCGGGGAGGGCGAAACGACCTCCACGCTCGCGGTCGAGGCGGCGCGCAAGGCTTTGCAGGCGGCAAATGTCCCGGCCACCGAAGTCGATCTCATCATTCTGGCGACGACGACGCCCGACCAGACGTTTCCGGCGACTGCCACGCGCGTTCAGACCGGTTTGGGCATCAATGATTGCGTCGCGTTCGATGTGGCAGCGGTATGCTCGGGCTTTCTGTACGCGCTGACTGTCGCGGACAACATGATCCGTGGCGGCGCGGCAAAGACCGCGCTGGTGATCGGTTCGGAGACAATGAGCCGGCTGCTCGACTGGGAAGATCGCGGCACCTGCGTGCTGTTCGGCGATGGTGCAGGCGCGGTGCTGCTGCGCGGGCAGGATACCGATGAGGAGACCGGGCGGGGCATTCTCGCCAGTCGCCTCCACGCCGATGGCCGGCATAACTGCCTGCTCCATACCGACGGCGGCGTTTCGACCACCGGAACGGTCGGCAAGCTGCGGATGAAGGGGCAGGACGTCTTCCGCCACGCGGTCGTCAACCTTGCGCAGGTGCTCCGCGAAGTGCTCGAGGCGGCCGATATCGCAGTCGAGGATATCGACTGGGTGGTCCCGCATCAGGCCAATGCCCGCATTCTCGATGCCACGGCGCGCAAGCTGGGGCTAGAAGCGGAGCGGGTGATCGTCACCGTCGATCAGCATGCCAACACCTCGGCCGCTTCGGTCCCGTTGGCCCTCGATGCCGCCGTGCGGGACGGGCGCATCAAGCGGGGCGATCTCCTCGTGCTTGAAGCAATGGGCGGCGGCTTTACCTGGGGTGCCAGCGCTCTTCGGTTTTAGCCCGTGTTCTGATAATCTTATTTTTCAATAATATCGCGAAATAACTGTGGCTTGTTTCGATTCTTGCCGATTGCATTGTAAGAGTTTCTGCCGCAGAGACGGCGATGTGGCCTGTTGGGGGACAGGGCGCGCTTGGTTTCGTTATTTGGGGGCGAAATGAGTTCAGAAGACACGTTGACCCGCGCTGAGATCGCTGATCGGCTCAACCGCCAGATCGGCCTCTCGCGGTCTGAATCCGCGCAGATTGTCGAGCAGGTGCTCGACCTTGTGAGTGAGGCACTTGAGCAAGGCGAGAATGTCAAAATTTCCGGTTTTGGGACGTTCGTGCTGCGCGACAAGAACGAGCGCGTCGGGCGCAATCCGAAAACCGGCGTCGAGGTGCCGATCACGCCGCGGCGGGTTCTCACCTTCCGGCCGAGCCAGACGCTGCGCGAACGCGTCGCCGGCGCCTGAATATCTCACGGCTGACTGTCGCGTGATGGGCTCGTGCGGTCGGTCGCGGATTGACCCGCGCGCGTATCTCGTTGCAGAATAAGGCATGGCCAAAGATGACGGCGCGTTTCTGACGATTGGAGAGCTTGCTCGTGAACTGGGCGTGGCGCAGCATATCTTGCGCTACTGGGAGACCCGGTTCCCGCAGCTTCGTCCGCTCCAGCGTTCTGGTAATCGCCGCTATTATCGGCCGGCTGACGTGGAACTTGCGCGTCGGATTCATCGACTGTTGAATGAGGAAGGCTTTACTGTGCCGGGTGCGCAGCGGGCCTTGGCCGGCGCGCGCAAGGCGGCGTCGGCGCCTTCCTCCCCTGAGGCAGACGCAGCGCAACCCGCTGAGCGGCTCGTGCAAGGGCCTGCGCCCGCAGCGAGCGACGGGCGTTCCAGTCCGGCACGGACGGCAATGGACGACCTGTTTTCAGGGACGGCCGTCGATCAGCCGGTCCGCCCGCGCGCGCCGGCCTCGCCGGACATCTCCACGGTGATTGCAAGGCTGAGGGTGATCCGCAACAATCTCGAAGAGGCGCTCAACCCCGGTTGAGCGGCCTGTCTGCGCTTCCGACTCAGCGCTGATCCGGCCCCAGACTCGGATCCAGATCGCGTGGCCGTACAAAGGCTTCAAGCGTCGCCGCATCAGCGAATCCGCTGGCGAGGTCCGCCCAGCCCGCCACATCGAAGGTCAGCACGGCCATGGCGGCGGTCGGGAATTTCGTTTCGACGGATGCGCGCAGTCCGGCCAGCCGCTCTTGGCCGCTGGCCATCAGGATGAAATCCTCAAGGCCGGGACTGTGGGCGGCCAACAGAACCGAGGCCCGGTCCGGCGCGATTTCGCTCAGCACCTCTGCTATGGTTCCGGCAGAAGCCAGATAGAGCCGCATGTCCCGCATGGGTTCGGGGCAGGGGCCATAAGCGTCGCGAAAACGCGCCAATGTCTGCGTCACGCGGACGGCGGGCGATGCGATGATCGTCTCGAAGGTCACGCCGTGACCGGCGGCCCATTGGCCCATGACGGCCGCCGCGCGGTCGCCGCGGCCGTTCAGCCCGCGGTCGAAGTCGCGCAGCGCGGCATCGCTCCAGTCAGACTTGGCATGGCGCAGAACGATAACCGTCTTCATTCCTTGGTGGACACCCTAGTCTTATAAGATCCGTCCAGCGGTCTCTGCCCGATATCGGCCGAGGAACCAAGGCGTGAGCGCACGCGCGCGATGGCTTCATCGAGCGGAATGCGCAGGATGGGGACATCGGCTGGGAAAGCACTCAACAATCGGCTGGGCATGGCCGAGGAGAGCATCACGAACTGGCCGCTGTCGTCACCCCGGCGGATCAGTCGCCCGAAGGCCTGGGCGAGGCGGGCGCGGACCAGCCGATCATCATAGGCGGTCGGCTCACCACTGGCCTGCCGCCGCGTTGCGTGGAGGACCGAGGGTTTGGCCCAGGGCACGCCTTCCATCACCACCAACCGCAGCGAATCGCCCGGCACGTCGATGCCGTCACGCAGCGCGTCCGTGCCGAGCAGGGAAGCGCGCGGATCGTCCCGGAACATGTCGATCAGGGTTGCGGGGTCGAACGGGTCGACATGCTGCGCATAGAGCGGCAGGCCGGCACGGGCGAGCCGATCGGCAATGCGCTTCTGCACGGAGCGCAGCCGGCGAATGGCGGTGAACAGCCCCAGCGTCCCCCCGCCGGCCGCCTCGATCAGCCGGGCATAAGCACCGGCCAGCGCGGGCAGATCGCCGCGTTTGATGTCGGTGACGATCAGCACTTCGCTCTGCCGCGCATAGTCGAAGGGGCTGGCCGCCTCGAACCATTGCGGTGCGCGGCCCAGATGCACCGCGCCAGATCGCTCGACGGCCGTCTGGGTATCCCCGCCGGCCCGTAGCGTCGCCGACGTGACGAGCACGCCATGGGCCGGCCGCATCACCGTCTCGGCCAGGGGCTTGGTCGGGTCCAGCCAGTGGCGGTGCAGGCCGATGTCATATTCCTTGCCCTCGACGCGATCCACTGCCAGCCAGTCGACAAAGGCGGGCTCGGGCGGCCCACCGACGCGCAGCAGGAGCGCAATCCAGGCGCGCAGCAGATCGCACCGCCAGCCAAGGGCGGAGATCGCGCCATCGATACGCGCGCGCGCCGGGCCATCCAGCCAGTCCGGCGCCAGCTCAATGACGGCGACGAGGCGCTTGCCCAGCCGCTGGAGCGGGCCCAGCAGTGCCTCCAGCGCGCGCGCGGCATCGGTCGCAGCATCGATCAGTGCGCCGTCCGCTTCGCTTAGGTCCACTTCCAGCCCATAACCCGGGTCGGTGTCGCGTCCGTCCCGTTCGGCGCGGGCGTAGACGGTGTCGCGCACGGCGGCGAGCACCGCCTCGATCGCGCCCTCGGCGCCATGCTCGACGACGCGGCGCAGCCAGTCCTCGCCCGGCAGGGCGCGAGCGGCTTCGCGTGCGGCGTCGATGGCCTCGGCGCCTTCCTCGTCATAGCTCGCGACATCGGAGAGACGGGCGGCGAGGCCGCGCCGGCGCCCCTTGCGCTCGCTTTCCGGCCCCATGATCCAGCGCCGCAGTTCGATCGCCTCGCGCCCGGTGAGTGCCGCGCCGAAGGTCGAGTCCGCCGCATCGAACAGATGGTGCCCCTCGTCGAAAACGATCCGGGTTGGCGTGCCTTGGGCTTCCCGCCCGCGCGCAGCGTTGATCATCACCAGCGCGTGATTGGCGATCACAATGTCCGCATTCTGGCTGGCGCGGGTCGCCCGCTCGATGAAGCAGGTGCGGAAATGCGGGCAGCCTGCATAGATGCACTCGCCGCGCCGGTCAGTGAGCGCGGTCGCGCCCGCACGGCGAAACAGGGCCATCAGCCAGCCCGGCAGATCGCCCCCGACCATATCCCCGTCGCGCGTATAGCCCGCCCAGCGCGCCACGAACTGCGCCAGCACCGCCGCGCGCCCGGCGAAGCCGCCCTGCAGGGCATCTTCCAGGTTAAGCAGGCAGAGATAATTCTCCCGGCCCTTGCGAATGACGACATGGCGGCGGAAGGCGGCATCGTCGGGATAATGGCGCCGGGTCTCGCGGTCGAGCTGGCGTTGCAGGGCCTTGGTGTAGGTCGCGATCCACACCGTGCCGCCGGATTGCTCTGCCCAGAGCGTTGCGGGGGCGAGATAGCCGAGTGTCTTGCCAATGCCGGTGCCGGCCTGGGCCAGCACGACATTGGGCGTGTCCTCACGCGGCCGGGGCGCGAAGCTGCCAGAGGCGGCGGCGGCGAAATCGCGCTGGCCCTGCCGCGTTTCGGCGCCGCTGCCGGTGAGGCTGCGCAGGCGCGCCAACACATCCGCCTCGCCGAGGGTCACCGGGCGCGGGGCAGGGCGGGGCGCCTGCTCCTCCCATTGCGGCAGGCGCGTGAACAACCATCGCTCGGCCTCAGCCGGTTGACGAATGCGCGGGCGCAGCAGCGGCGCCCAGCTCCACCGCAGCCGCTCGAGCTGATTGAGGCTGGTCCAGGCGCCTTCACGTTCCGACCAGTCGGCCCGCTCGGTCCAGCCGAGCATGGAGCTGGCAATCTGCGGGATGAGCCGGGCCGCCTCGGCATCGCTGGCCGGCGGCGCCAGACCCATGGCCCGGGCCAGTCCTGCGACGGTGGGAATCACGAATTGGGCGGGGAAGAGGAAGGCAAATAGCTCCAGCAGGTCGAGGCCAGAGAGATCCGCATAGCCCAATCGCGATCCCAGCAACGGTGCATTGACCAGCAGGAGCGGCGTATCCGCGGCGCGCGCGAGGGCTTGTCCGCGACCAAGCCCGATGGTCTGTTCGCCGCTGCCATCGGTTAGCCAGATGCCTGCATGGCTGGCATGGAGCGCCGGTGGCAGGCCCGGCAGGATCGGATCGGATGGGGACACCCAGCAGCCATAGCGTGCTCAGTCCATAAGGGGAACGCGCCGTTCGGTTATTTTACCGCATATCCGGCGGCCGGGGGCCGAACTCAGCGCCCCAGTCGATCCCGCAGGTGTCGCAGCGCACGTTCGATCGCCCCATGGTCGAGCGCGCCGCCGACGGACAGGCGGATATGCGTGGACGTGCCATCTTCAGTGGCGAACGCACTGCCGGCCACGGCAGAAAGGCCCATGCCACCCAGCACATCGATCAGCGCGTCGATATCCGGCGCCCGTCCGCTGGTATCGCGCAGGTCCAGCCAGAGATGGTAGCCCTCGGGCTGCATCCGGTAGGGCAGGCCGGCCAGATGGCGCGTCACGAGCCGGTGCCGCACTATCGCTTCGGCCCGCACGCCATCGATCAGCGCACCGAACAGCCCCTCGCGCAGCCAGTGGCTGACCAGAGCGACGTTCAGCGGCGGCGCCATCACGGCACTGTCGCCCAGCGCCGCGCCAAATTGCAGATTCTGCTCTGCGGAGGGCGCGCGAACATGCGCGACGCGCAAGACCGGCGAGATGAGCTTGGACGTGCCGGCAATATACCAGCTTTGCGCGGGGATCAGCGCTGCGCAGGGCGGATGGGCGGCGCGGCAGAGCTGCCCATAGGCATCGTCCTCGATCAGCGTTGCGCCATGCGCGGCAATGACGGCGGCAATGTCCTCCCGGCGCCGCAATCCCATGGTGATGCAGGTGGGATTGTCATTGGTCGGCGTGAGATAGACGGCGCGCGCGCCCCCGCGCAGGGCTGCGTCCAGCGCATCCGGTGTCAATCCCTCATCATCGACATTGACGGGCGTCAGCACCAGACCCCGTCGCCGCGCCAGCGCGATCATGCCGGGATAGATGAACGGCGCGCAGCACAGGCGGTCGCCCGGCTCCAAAATGCTATGGACCAGCCCGTGCAGGGCATGTTGGGCGCCCGCCGTGATAGCGATCTGGTCCGCCTCGGTCGGCAAGCCGAGCGCCGCCAGCCGCTCGGCCCCTTGCGCGCGGTCCGCGATGTTGCCGAGGCTTGGCTGATATTGGAGGATCGGGGAATGGCGGCCGGCGCGCAGCAGGCTGGCCATGCCATTGTGGATCGCCTGCGGAAGCAGGTTGAAGCCCGGCTGCGGAGGTACATTCATGCCTCGGTCGCTCGCGGTTTCGCCAAAGCGGGGCAGGGCGATGTCGTTGCGCACGAAGCTGCCGAGCTTCCCGGCGCCTTCGATCAGCCCGGCCTCGCGCACCAGCGTGTAGGCGCGCGTCACCGTCGTCAGGTCCACGCCGAGCTGCGCGGCCAGATCGCGCTGCGCGGGGAGGCGTTCTCCGGGTCGCAACTCGCCGGAGTGGATCGCGCCGCGCAGGGCATCGGCAATGGCGGCATATTTTGGCCCATGGGCGGGGCGGAATTTCTCGGCGCGGATCAGGGTAACCCAGTTCTGCATGGCAAGCGCCCGTTTTATGTATGGTGGGATGATGCCTACATATTGCCTATCTGATTGCCGAAGGAAATGGAGCAATCGCCATGTCGAACCTGACCACGCATGAGCATGAAAACGGCCCTCGGCATGACCCCGTGCGCACCGGATTGCGCGGCCGCTGCCCACGCTGCGCGCAGGGCCGGCTATTTAAGGGATTCCTGACCATCCGCGACTCCTGTGAGGTCTGCGGTCTCTCATATGATTATGCCGAGCCGGCCGATGGCCCCGCTTTCTTCGTGATCTGCTTCGCCTGCGTGCCGGCGGTCGTTTTCGCGCTCGTGCTGCAGGTAAAGGCCGATCCGCCGCTGTGGCTGCATCTGGTCACGACCCTGCCGCTGGTGCTGGCCACCTGCATCCTGCCATTGCGGCCGCTCAAGGGCTGGCTGATCTGCAGCCAATATTTCTTCAAGGCGCGGGAAGGGCGGGTGTCGCAACCCTGGCGCCCTTATGGCGCGGATGGCCCGCTGGTCGCGCCTTCGGGCGACCGGCCGTGACTGCTGCGCCCATCGATCTGGCCCGCAAGGCCGCAGCACAGCATCTGCGCGAGAGCGGCTTCGCCGAAGAGGCTCAGCGCGTAGCAACGGGCGAGGGTGATGATTTCGTGGAAGTCCGGCTCGCGCTTGCCCTACTCAAGATTCTCCGGCCAGAATCCGGCCCCCCGGTCCGGCGCAACGGCCGGCGGCTGGTCGGCGAGGAATGTTGAGGTGGGCGGAATTCAGGCGAGGCGGCGCCCAAAACCGCGAATTGGGCCAGCGCTCGCATCCGCGAAGGCCGCACTTTCCGCGAAAAGGGCTGATCGGGCCAGTTCGAGATGCTGATAGAGCGCGCCATCCCTTAGCGGGAAAATGAATCGGCAGCCGGTGCGGTCAACCTCATGCCAGATCGACTGGGCATAGATCGTCTCGCTCATATAATCGATCTGGAAGCGTGTGCCTTCGCTCAGGCTGCATCCTGAAATCAGGCCGCCGTCCTCGGTCAGGTCCACCAAAGTGCCCTCCTGCACATCGAGCACGGTTGTTATGATAACAGGAACTTGGACGCAGACGCGCTGCGGCCGGTCGATCTTATGGTCCACGGTGAGACTCCCACACAAGCCCACCCGATTCTCCCCTCCCCAGGGGTTTTGCGTCTCCGGCGGACGTTCACGATGTCTTACACCAATTGGTAAAATTTTCGTTTCGTCGCATTTCTGTTTTTTGCTCTCCGGCCTTTTTGGTTGTTGCGTGCGCGCTCTTGGCGCTAGAGGCTCGCCGCATGACTGATGCTGATTATGCCGCTCAACTGCGGGAGGCCGCGAAGGTCTCCAAGGCCTGGCCCTATGAAGAAGCGCGCAAGCTGCTCAAGCGCTATCCGCAGGGCAAAGCGGGCGGTGCGCCGATGCTGTTCGAGACCGGCTATGGCCCCTCGGGCCTGCCGCATATCGGCACGTTCAACGAGGTGCAGCGCACCACCATGGTCCGCCACGCCTATGAGGAAATGACCGGCGCGCCCACGCGCCTCATTGCCTTCAGCGATGACATGGACGGGCTACGCAAGGTGCCGGACAACGTCCCCAATCAGGCCATGCTGACCGAACATCTCGGCCGCCCGCTGACGCAAGTGCCCGATCCGTTCGAGGAGTTCGAGAGCTTCGCACACCACAATAATGCGATGCTGCGCGCATTCCTCGATCGCTACGGCTTCGATTACGAGTTCGTCTCCTCGACGGACATGTATCGCGGGGGCCAGTTCGATGACGCTCTGCGCAATGTGCTGCGCAACTATCAGGCGATCATGGACATCATGCTGCCCACGCTGCGCAAGGAGCGGCAGGCAACCTATTCGCCGGTGCTGCCGATCAGCGCCAAAAGCGGCATCGTGCTGCAGGTCCCCGTCGAGGTCGTCGACGCCGATGCCGGGATCGTCCGCTTCGAGGATGATGGCGAGACGATCGAACAGAGCATCCTCTCCGGCGGCGCCAAGCTGCAGTGGAAGGTCGACTGGGCGATGCGCTGGGTCGCGCTCGGCGTCGATTATGAGATGGCCGGCAAGGATCTGATCGACAGCGTCACGCAAAGCTCAAAGATCGCCCGGGCGCTCGGCGGACGCCCGCCCGAGGGCTTCAATTACGAGATGTTCCTGGACGAGAAGGGGGAGAAGATCTCCAAGTCCAAGGGCAATGGCCTCAGCATCGAGCAGTGGCTGACCTATGGCTCGGAAGAGAGTCTGGCCTTCTATATCTATCGCGAGCCCAAGGCGGCCAAGTCGCTGCACATCGGTGTCATTCCGCGCGCGGTCGATGATTATGAGCAGTTCCGCTCCGCCTATGCGACGCAGGCCGTGGACAAGCGCCTCGGCAATCCCGTTCACCATGTCCATGGCGGGCAGGTGGCGGACGATCCGCTGCCGGTCACCTATGGCCTGCTGCTCAATCTGGTCGGCGTCATGGGCGCCGATGCGACCGAGCATCAGGTGTGGGCCTATCTGCGCAACTACGCGCCCGATGCCTCGGTGGAGCGCTATCCGCGCGTCGCCGGCCTCGTGCGCAATGCGCTGGCCTATAATCGCGATTTCGTCGCGCCCACGCTCAAGCGCCGCGCGCCGGAGCCCAACGAAGCGCTGGCCCTGCGCGAACTGGATGCCCAGCTAGCCGCTTTGCCGGACGACGCCTCGGCCGAAGACATCCAGAATATCGTCTACGAAATCGGCAAGGACCCGCATTACGGCTTCGAGCAGCTGCGCGACTGGTTCAAGGCGCTTTATGAGACCTTGCTCGGCGCCCAGCAGGGGCCGCGCATGGGCAGCTTCATCGCACTTTATGGCATTGCAAACAGCCGCAAGCTGATTGCCCAGGCGCTGGATTTGGCAGCCGCATAATCAGTAGAACGGGGGTGAGCTACCCTCCAACGTTCCCCGCGTTCAGCAGCCGCATCAATTCGCGGGACGATGCGGCTGCAACTGTGCGGACCGGATCGCCGCCACGGCTGCGACGGTCTGGTGAAAGAGGAAATGCGTGACATCGCAGGGCAGCGTCTCGCGCAGCAGGCGCGTGGCCTCCGCCTCGTCGCCTTGGATCGCCGTCACCGCCAGATCGCCAAGCAGCGCCTCGTCAGGGCTGAGCGACATCGCGCAGGGGCGATGCACAAGGAAATGCTCGGGCCAGCCCTCCTGCAATCCCCGCAGGAGCAGAATGACGCGCCGGGCGGCATCCATGGACCGCAAGCGGACGGCGAGGTCCGGCACAGGATCACGACCTGACTGGCCGTAGATAATGCACAGCCGCGCGGCCATGATGAGGTGCATGGCCGTCAACGGAAAGGACCGCAGGTCCCGAAAGGCGAAAAGAGCGGATAAATCCCTGGTCATAGCGACCCCTTCCAGCAGAATGAAGGCTGGCAGGATATGATATTGCGAACGAATTGCAATAGTGATTGGGGCCGACATCGCCGTCAATCCCGGTGGCTCTCGCTTGGGCGGCGCCACCGGGTGCACACAGGGCGCAGCCGATTACCGAGCCTTGGCGTGGGCAATCCAATCGTCGATCTTGCGCTCCAGCACGCTCATCGGCAGCGCGCCGGTCATCAGCACCTGATCGTGGAAGGCCTTGACGTCGAACCGGTCGCCAAGCGCCGCCTGCGCCTTCTTCTTCAGCCGCTGGATGGTCAGCGCGCCGATCTTGTAGGAGAGGGCCTGCGCCGGCATGGCGATGTACCGCTCGACCTCGGCGGTGGCGTCCGTCTTCCCCATTGAGCTGTTATCCAGCATGTATGCAATGGCCTGATCGCGGGTCCAGCCTTTGGAATGGATGCCGGTATCCACCACCAGCCGCATCGCGCGAAGCATCTCGTCGTCAAGATGGCCCATGCGCTGATAGGGGTCTTTGAACAGCCCGAAATCGTAGCCCAGCGTCTCGGCATACAGCGCCCAGCCTTCGACATAGGCGGTGTTGCCGCCGAAGCGAATGAAGTCGGGCAGGCTGGCATTTTCCTGCGCGAGGCTGATCTGGAAGTGATGACCCGGCGCGCCTTCGTGCAGATAGAGCGTCGTCATGCCGGGAATGCTGCGGGAGGGCAGGTCATAGGCGTTGAAGTAGAACACGCCGGGGCGCGTGCCATCGGGCGTGCCATTCTCGTAGGAACCGCCAGCCTCGAACTTCTCGCGGAATTCGGGATAGGGCCGGATTTCCAGCTTGGCCTTGGGCAGAGTTGAGAACTGGCTCGGCACCTTCTCATCGACGATCTTGCCGATGCGGTAGAATTCCTCCGTCATCCACTCGCGGGACTTGGGGTGAAATTCCGGGGCCTCGCGCAAATGGGTGAAGAAGGCGCCGAGCGTGCCCTTGAATCCCACTTCGTCCCGCACCTGCTCCATTTCGCCGCGGATGCGCGCCACCTCCGAGAGGCCGAGATTATGGATATAATCCGGCGTGAGCGGCAGCGTTGTCATGCTCTTGACCAGCGCGGCATAAAGCTCCGCGCCACCCTTCATGGCGCTGAGGCCAACGCCCTCGCGCGCGACCGGCAGATAGTCCGCTTTCAGGAAGTCGCGCAGCCGCTTCTGGGCGGGGTTGATCTCGTTGATCAGCGCATCCCGATAAGCCTTGGTCAACCGCTGCCGGTCAGCCGATGCGATGTCCTCGGGAAAATCCTTCACCGGCTGGTAGAAAGGCGATTCGTCCACCGGCTGGGCCAGCAGGGCGTCGAGCTGCGAGATCGTATTGCCGATGGTCAGCTTGGTCTCGACAACGCCGCTCGCCATGCCCTCGCGGAAGCGGCCGATCGCGCGGTCGAGATAGCGCACATAGTCCTTGTGACGCTTGAGGTTGTTCTCATAGTCGGCGAGCGTCTTGAACGGCGCCGCGCCCTTGCCGGATGACAGGGTCGGGTAGAAGGTGTGCAGCCCCGTGAAATGATTGATCGGGATGACCGCGCTGATGTTGACCAGCGGCGGGCTGAGTTTCGTCAGCTTGTCCTGCACTTCCCACTCGAACACGTCATAGGCGATCTTGTTCTGGGCGTTCAGCCGGTCGCGGTTGATGGCGTGGAGAGCGGCGAGATTGTCCTGCGCGATTTTGCGCTCGGTCGCGAAATAGGCATCGCTGATATAATCGCCCATGCGGTCGGCATGGCGCATATCACCCCGAAACAGCGCATCGAGCGGGTTGTTGGCGAGCGTGGCCTCATTGGCGCGAGCGAAGAGCGCGGTCAGGCGTTGATCCTCGCTGGAGGCAGTCTGGCCGGCGGGTTGCGCCGCAGGCGTCTGGGCCAGCAGGGGCGTGGCGGAAGCGGCGGCGGCAAGTAGCAACGAGAGGCTGCGGGTAAGGCGCTGGGCGCGGAACATGGGAAATCCTTTCCGGGAAGGTCGATCGGGGGATCGCATGCTTGGATGCGTAGCGCCGCGCGCTGTTCATCACAACGCTCGACCGGCTCGTTTCGTCGTGCGGAAGCATGCTCAGGCGCATAAAAAGGGCCGCGCCGAATGTCGGCGCGGCCCTCTTCATTCCCATCCCGAAAAGGGACGCGTGGTCAGCGGTAACGGAAGGCGTTGTGGATCACCTTCACGACCCTGCCGGTGCGCGTATTCACGAGCAGCGCGTCGTCATAATGGCGCACCCAGACCTGGTTCGCACGGGGGGCATCCCAGTGGAAGCGGCGCCAGTCATTCACGACATAGCTGCGGCCGTAATAGACGGGCCGAATGGTGACGCCTGCCTTGAAGTTCTGATATTTGAACGGGGCCGCGCGCCACGGGCGCTCGCGATTATAGTCGCGCACCTCGCGCTGATAGTCCCAGCGAGCGTCGCGCAGGTCACGCTTGGCATCGCGAACATCGCGGCGGGCGTCGTTCACGTCGCGACGAGCTTCCCGGACATCCTGCCGGTCCTGGGCGTGATAGGGCTGGGCCATCGCGGTGGTGGGGATGAGGGTGAGGGCTGCAAGCCCGCCGAGCAGAAACTTTTTCATCATGTGACACTCCTTTCAGTGCCGGCCAGGCGCCTCGTTCTGCGGCCTTGGTCGCCTGATCCTTATCGGCTCGACGGGCTGAATGGCGCGCGAACGCCTGTGTCAGCTTTCGCTCATAAGTGTCGCAATTTGTCTGAGGTTCCCACGCGTGGCGGAGCGCGGAGTCAGGGCTTGTTACGCGGTTCCCACGGGCGCTCGCGATACCAGCGGGTCACCACATATTTGGCGCCTTTGGCAACGGGCAGGGCCGCATGCAGCGTATCGTAATTGGGGCTGCCATCCGCGATCATATTGTTCCAGATCAGCAGCGTGCCGGTGCGGGGTGGGATCGTTACGCCCAAGCGGGGAAACTGCGTCTCGCCGCCCGCTTCGACATCGCACAGATAGGCCATCGCCGTCCAGCAGCGCTGTCCGCCAGTCGCCCGCATCGCCGGCCAATAGTGCACCTTCGCGGGAAAATAATCGCAATGGAGCTGATATTGCTGGGACTCGTAATAACGCTGGCCCTGCAGCAGCTCGCCATATTCGCCTTCGATGCCCATCAGCGCGTCGATGCGCTTCGTTACTGCGACCACGAGCGGATCGTAGATATCGAGATTGCAGCTGCTGCTGGTGCGGTACCCCGACTCGGTGCCGGAAAACAGCTTGGAGGGTTTGCACCCGGCATCGATCTTGCCGATCAGCTCGCTGCATTCCTTAGGCGTCACCAGTCCGTGGCGCAGGAACATCTCGGCCCGCTCTGTCTGCACCCGGCTGATCATCGGATTGCGGGAGAGGCGCTGGCGCACGCGGACCCCGATCTCCGCGCGGGCTTGCGAGGGAAGTTCCGCGTCATCTGGCCAATCTTGCTTCATGCTTGCCTCCTGCCATCCCGATCCCGGGCTTAGCAAGGGGAGGCGGTGCGCCAGCACCCAAAAAAGGACCGGCCCCTGCCGAAGCGGGAACCGGCCCAGTGTTTCCTGAAGGCCGCTCAGGAAGGGCTTGATGCGGGCGCCGACCCGCTCACCAGAAGAAGTCGTGGATCACATCGACGACATAGCCGTCGCGGGTGTCGACCAGCAGCGCATCGTCATAATAGCGCACCCAACGCAGCGAGCCGTATACGGGCGGCAGGCGGTACTCATAGGGATCGCTGATCCAGTAATTCCGCCCGAACAGCATGTCGTTCAGGTAGATGCCGATCGAAAAGCGGCGATAGCCGTAGTTCCAACCATAGGGCGCGTAATAGGTCGGCATGCGGTAGACCGAGCGATACTGCGTACGGTAGCGTTGCCAGTCATAGCGCCGGTCGTTGCGCCAGCGATTGTCCCAGCGGCGCTGGTCGGCCCAGCGTTGGCGCTCGTTCAGGCGCTGCCGCTCCCAATCGGCGCGGTCCCGGCCTGCGCTGTCATTGCGTCGCCAGTCATTGTCGCGGCGACCATCCCAGCGGCGCGCGTCGTCGCGGTCCCGCCAGTCGGTGCGGTTGCCATCCCGATTGGCCTGCTCGCGGCGACGCTCCCATTCGGCGCGGTTCTCGGCTTGCTGGCGGCTATCGTCACGCCAGTTGGCATTGTTCCGGCTGGTGTCATTCCAGCTGCGCGGCTGATCGCGGGGACGCTCGCGCTGCTCGGGCCTGTCGGGCCGGCCGGCCTGATCGGGTGCGCGACGGTCCTGCCAATTGGGGCGGGGCGCATCGGACGGCGCGACGCGGGTCGTGGTCACCGTAGCGGGCGCGCGCTGCTGCGGAGCCGGCTGCGGACGCATGCCTTCCCCACGCGAAGGTCCACCGCGCTGTCCCGACCAGTCACGCCGGCGATCGCCACCGTCCTGCCGGGGCGCGGATTGCTGCTGCTGGTTCTGGTTGCGGATCCAGTCGCCCCGGTTGGCGCTGCGCTCCTGCGCAGCAACCGGCGCTGTGGCCAGCATGGTGGAAGCCAGCAGGCCGAAGGTCAAAAGACGGCTCATCGTGGTTACATCCTCAAAGCAGGCGGTTCTTCGCCATTAAGGATGTGTTTACGACAAGGCCGCTGTCGTCATGCTGAACATTGCTGACAGCGATGCGAAAGCTTGTCTCGCAGCGGGACGCTCAATCGGCGGTGGAGCGCCCGTCGTTGGGCGGCGTCATGGCGGGCACATGGCGCGCGGCATCTGCCGGCGCAATGCCCGGCGCCGGCGCGGCCGCGACCCGCTCCTCGCCGCGCATGATGCGCCCCGCCTGCTTGATCGCCTCGCGAATGCGCGGATAGGTGCCGCACCGGCAGATATTGGTCATCGCCGCGTCGATCTGCGCGTCGGTCGGGTTGCTGTTCCGGCGCAGCAGCACGGAGGCCGCCATGATCATGCCGGATTGGCAGTAGCCGCATTGTGGCACCATCTGCGCTGCCCAGGCCTGCTGCACAGGATGGCTCCGGTCCGGCGAAAGCGCCTCGATGGTCGTGACGAACCGGCCTTCCATCGCGGCGATCGTGACCTGGCAGGAGCGGATCGCGAGACCGTCAATGTCGACTGTGCAGGCGCCACAGTCGCCCGTGCCACAGCCATATTTGGTGCCGGTGAGGTTGGAAGCATCCCGCAAAGCCCACAGCAAGGGCGTCTGCGGGTCCATCTTGTACTCGACCGGGCGGTCGTTGACGGTGAACTTGGTCATTGGCCCTGCGTCACTTGCCGTCGACGAGCTTGCGGGTGAAGTAGACCATTTCCATCGCCTTCAGCCGGGCGCTCTGCTCGATGTCCGCATCGCCCGAATGGCCGCCTGCTGTATCCTCGTAGAAGAGATAGGGGATGCCATAATCCTTGAGCCGCGCCGCGAACTTGCGGGCGTGCTGGGGGCCGACGCGGTCATCCTTGGTCGTCGTCCAGATATAGGGCTCGGGATAGGCCTTCCCCTTCACCACATTATGGTAAGGCGAGATCGTCTCGAGGAACGCCTTTTCCTCCGGCACCGAGACGCTGCCATACTCATCGACCCAGCTCGGCCCGGCGGCGATCTGCTCGAAGCGCAGCATGTCCAGCAGCGGCACCTGAATGACCACCGCGTTCCACAGTTCTGGATGCTGGTTGAACTCCACGCCCATCAGCAGCCCGCCATTGGAGCCGCCGAAGATGCCGAACTTCTTGGGGCTGGAGAGCTTGCGCGCGAAGATATCCCGGCCCACGGCAGCAAAGTCATCATAGATGATCTGGCGCTTGGTCTTGAGCCCGGCCTGATGCCAGGCCGGCCCGAATTCCCCGCCGCCACGGATGTTGGCGACGACGAAGCTGCCGCCGCGCTCCAGCCAGAGCTTGCCGATCAGCGCGGAGTAGGACGGCGTATAGGAAACCTCGAAACCGCCATAAGCCGTCATGATCGTCGGCGTGCTGCCATCGCGAGCCATCCCTTCACGGTGGACGATGAAATAGGGAATTTTCGTTCCGTCGGTAGAACTGGCCTCGAACTGCTCGACCACCAGCCCGCTGGCATCGAAGCGCGCGGGCAGGGCCTTCACCTGCACCGGCGCCGGCTTGGCGGCATCGATCTGCCAGAGCGTTGTCGGCTGAAGAAAACCGGTGACAGACAGATAGGCCGCATTGTCCCGGTCGCTGGCCGCCGCGATGCCGATGGAGGCATTGTCGGGCAGCGTCAGCGCAGTCGATGTCCAGCCCGTCGCGGTCGGCGTCAATACGGCGGCGCTGCCACGCACATTGTCGGTGGTGGCGAGGATGACATGGTCGCGGGTCGTGGCGACCTGCTCGACCGATTGCCGGGCGCCCGGTGCGAACAATATTTGGGGCACCAGCGTCGGCTCGGCGCGCAGATCATCGAGCGAGATCGCCACCGCGCTGCCGGTCGGCACGTCCACGCCGCCGCTGCGCCATGGCTCGCTGGTCTTGAGGATCACCCGGCCGGCGATCATGCCCGAGAGTGTGGACTTTGCCGGCAGCGGCAGCTTGCGCACGCCCTGCGGCGTGACGAGGATGTAATCATTCTCGAAGAAGGTCCGCGAGCGCACCAGAATCACTGCTCGATTGCCCGCGCCATCGTTGAGCACCGCCGGCCAAACGCCGACATCCTCCTTCGCGCCGCGAAACACCTCTGTGGCATCGCTCAGCGGCGCGCCGCGCTTGAGCGTCTTGACGACGAACGGATAGCCCGATGCCGTCAGCGTGCCTTCGCCCCAGTCGCGCGAGGCGATGAGCGTGTCGGCATCGACCCAGTCCACACCCTGCTTAGAGGTGGAGAGCACAAAGCCGCCCTTGACGAAGGCGCCGGTGGTGAGATCGAACTCGCGAATGTCGGTGGCATCCTCGCCACCGTCAGACAGCGAAATCAGGCAGCGCCGCTCATCCGGCTCTAGGCAGGTGGCGCCTTTCCACACCCATTTCTTCGCCTCGGCCTTGCTCAGCGCGTCGAGATCGAGCGCGGTCGTCCAGCGCGGGCTGGCCTGCGCATACTCGCTGGCGCTGGTGTGCCGCCAGATGCCCTGCGGATGCGCGGCATCGCGCCAGAAATTATAGATGCGCCCGCCGATCAGGCTCGGCATCGGAATGCGGTCGGTCGCGGTGGCGATGGCGATCGCGTCCTTCACCATGCCGGGGTAATTGGGGTCGTTCTGAAGCACGTTCACGGTGCGCGCATTCTCCGCTTCCACCCAGGCCATGGACTTCTCGCCATGCCAGTCCTCGAGCCAGAGGAAGGGGTCGTCCTGCGCCACAGTGTCTGCCGTAGCCGCCCTCGTTCCGCTTGCGAGGGTGATCGCAGCCGCCATTGCCAATACCTTCATGGAGAATCTTCCCGGAAACACGCCCCTGATTGCCACCAGCGGCGTGCCGGAGCAATGCTCAGTCGCGCCAGCTTGGGTCGATCCGGTCGATCACGCGCACCATCGCGGCAAAGTCGAGCATCCCGAACCGCTCGGCCGGAATGGCCGAAAACATGTCGCGCTTATGCACGGCCAGCACCTCGTCTGGGATGATCAGCGGCGTGCCCGCCTGCCGGGTCGCCAGCTGGATTTCGCAGGCCCGCTCAAATACGAAATAGCGTAGGAATGCCTCCGGCAACGTCTGGCCCATCACCAGCAAGCCATGGTTGCGCAGGATCATGAAGCGCTTGTCGCCCAGATTGGCGACGAGGCGCGCGCCTTCCTCCGTGCGCACGGTTACGCCCTCGAAATCATGATAGGCGATGTTGCCGACCAGGAAGCCGGCATAGAAGTTCGTCGCCAGCAGCCCTTCCTGGGTAGACGAGACGGCCATGCCCGCCGTGGTGTGGGTGTGGATGATACAATGCGCGTCCGGCACATGGCGGTGGAAGACGCTGTGCTGCACGAAGCCCGCGCGGTTGACCGGGTGCGGGCTGCCATCCAGCGTGTTGCCGTCAATGTCGATCTTGACGAGATTGGATGCCTTGACCTCCGAATAATGGAGGCCGAAAGGGTTGATGAGAAACGCCTGCTCTTCGCCCGGCACGCGCAGCGAGATGTGATTATAGATCAGTTCGTCCCAGCCCATATGCGCAAAGATGCGGTAGCAGGCGGCCAGTTGCTGGCGGGCCTGCCATTCGGCATCGCTCATCGGGTGTGTTTGGGCGGCGGTGGCCATGATCCTCTCTCCTTGCGCCGGACCCTCCTGGGTCTCGTGGGGCGATGGCTTGGATGATGCGCGGGAGAGGGCGGGTTGTCGAGTGAAAGGCGGCGGCCTGTGCCGCTGTCACTGCGATGACCCGGAGCATCTGCTAACAGAGACCCGCTTTTCGCCAGCTATGGACGAGTGACGATGCAATTTTCCTCGATGATCCGCGCCAGCCTGCCGCTTGGCCTTCTTCTGCTCGGCGCCTGCGCACAGACGGCGCAGCGGCCCGCATCCCCGGCGGGCGACAGTATTGCGCGGCTGCAGATCATCGCCTTCAATGATTTTCACGGCCATATCGATACGGTCGGACAGACCGTGCTCCCACCGGGCGCCGCTGCCGATGCGCCGCGCACGGCAGCGGGCGGCGCGATCCACTTTGCGCAGGCCGTCTCCCGCCTGCGGGCCGAGAATCCCAACAGCGCCGTGGTCTCCGCCGGCGACATGATCAGCGCCTCGCCACTCATCTCCGGCCATTTCCTCGATGAGCCGACGATCCGCGTGATGAACACGGTCGGCGTTGATTTCAACTCGGTGGGCAATCATGAGTTCGATCGCGGGCCGGACGAGCTGCGCCGGATGCAGACCGGCGGCTGCACGCAGTTTACACGATTGCAGCCCTGCCAGGTGATGAGCGATTTCCCCGGCGCGCGCTTTGGCTTTCTTGCGGCGAACGTGCAGCAGGCCGATGGGCAGACCTTGTTCCCGGCTTATGGCCTCAAGCGCTTTGCCCTCGCGGGCGGCAAGACGGTGACCGTCGGCTTTGTCGGCGTCACGCTCAAGGGCACGCCGGAGATCGTGGCGCCGAGCGGTGTTGCCAATCTGCGCTTTCTTGATGAGGCGGAGGCGGCGAACAGCTATGTCGCCGCGCTCAAGCAGGCCGGGGCAGAGATATTGGTGCTGCTGATCCACGAAGGCGGCTATCCGGGTGGGGAGGGCGATCCCGGCGATTGCGGCTCGCTCTCCGGACCGCTGCCGCAGATCATGGCGCGGCTCGATCCTGCTTTCGATCTCGTGATTTCCGGGCATACCCATCAGGCCTATGTCTGCCGCTATGGCACGGTTGATCCCAGCCGGCCCTTGCTCGCCACCAGCGCGGGTCAATATGGCACGCTGCTCACCCGCATCACGCTCGATTATGATGTCGCCGCACATCGGCTGGTCGACAAGCGGGCCGAGAACCTTCTCGTGGAGCAGCGCGAGGATGCGCCTGTCGCCCAGCCCGAATTGACCGATCTCGTGGCGCGCTATCGCACGGCGGCCTCCAGCGTGAGCGACCGAGTCGTCGGCAAGCTGGCCGGCAGCCTGACCCAGATCGCCGATGTGAGCGGCCAGAGCACGCTCGGCAACTTCATCGCCGATGCGCAGTTGGCCTCCGTGCAAGCGCCGGAGCGGGGCGGGGCGCAGCTGGCCCTCATGAATCCCGGCGGATTGCGCGCGCCCGTCGCGCCCTTGGCCGATGGCAGCGTGCGCTTTGGCGATCTCTACTCCGCGCAGCCCTTCGGCAATGTGGTGCTCGTCAAGCAGCTCTCGGGGGCAGACATCCGTGCCGCGCTGGAGCAGCAGTTCACCCGTGGTGATCGCCCGTCGATCCTCAGCGTTTCCAGGGGATTCAGCTATGAGTTCGATGCCAGCCGTCCCGCCGGCGCACGCGTCTTCAACATCCGCCTGAATGGCGCGGCATTGCGCGACGAGGGCACTTACCGGGTCGCCATGAACAATTTCATCGCGCAGGGCGGTGATGGCCTGCGCCTGTTCGCGCCGGCGCCGGTGCTGGCGGAAGGGCCGGTGGATGTGGACGCGCTGGAGGTGTATATCGCCAGCGACTCGCATCGCGGCCCACCTGCCCTGGACCGCATCCGCAATGTCACACCGCAATGATTGTGGCCTTTTCCAAGCCTTTCCGGTCTTGATCCGGTAAGGTCACCCTGATAAGGGCAGCCCGTTCCGCCGTGGCAGATTGTCGCGGCGTATGTTATTTTAGGCAGATTGATACCGCGTCCGGAGTGTGCTCCGGTCCCTGCGGACAAGCGATAGAACTGGAGACTGACGAGCTTATGCAAATCATCGTGCGCGACAACAACGTCGACCAGGCGCTGCGGGCGCTCAAGAAGAAGCTGCAGCGTGAGGGCGTTTATCGCGAGATGAAGCTCCGTCGTCACTATGAGAAGCCCTCCGAGAAGCGTGCGCGCGAGAAGGCTGCGGCCATCCGTCGTGCCCGCAAGCTGGAGCGCAAGCGCGCCGAGCGCGACGGCGCCCGTTAAGTTAATTTCAGGGCCGCGCTTGCGGCCCTGTTGATTCTCCCGGTTTCAATAAGAAGAGGCACGGCCTATGTCCGTCACGGCGGTTCCCTTGCAGCCCATCCGGCGCGGTTCGGTTCGTCGTTTCTGGCTTGCGGTCGTGCTGGTGCTGGCCGTTGCGGCGGTGCTGGCCTGGGCTGGCAGCCGCCAGTTCGGCCATACCGCCAGCGGCCTGCGCTACCAGATGATCACGCAAGGGTCGGGTGAAAGCCCCACCCGCGATGATTTTGCGCTCGTGGCCTATAAGGGCACGCTGCCCGACGGCACGGTGTTCGACGAGAATGAGAGCGCGCCCATGGACCTGCAGTCGCTGGTCCCCGGCTTTGCGGAAGCCGTGACCCTGCTCAAGCGCGGCGGCAGCATTCGCGCATGGATCCCCGCCGAGCTGGCTTATGGCGACAGCCCCCCTCCGGGCGGCGTCATCCCGCCGAACACGCCCTTGCAGTTCGAGATCAAGCTGCTTGAGTTCAAATCCCGTGCCGAGGTCATGCAGGCCCAGCAGATGATGCAGATGCAGCAGATGATGCAGCAGCAGGGCGGAGGTCCGGGTGGCCCGGGCGCGATGCCGCCGGGCGCGCCGGAGATGCCGCAGCCCTGATGGGGAAGGGGCGCCGATCCGGCGCCCGCTTCACACATCTCATTCCCGGCCCGGCATCTGGGCCGTCATCCTGTTAGACGCCTCATCCGCTAATGACCGGCCGGCCATAATTCTTGGCATAGGCATTTTCGACACCGGTCAGAATTTCGACGATATCGAAATAACGGTCCCAGAAGGCTGTTTCCCGCAGGTCCTCGACCAGCAACTGATAGGCGTGGTGGTCGATCGCATCCCACATCCAGATGTCGGTTACGCGCGTCGCGTAGAACTCCACGTCGAAGAAGCGCAGCGCAACCTTGCCGGCGTGCTTGCGCAGAATGGGCGCGAATTGCTCGTTCAGCAGCGCGAAACGCTGATCGACGGGAAAGCCGAGCCACTCTGGCGACGTCTTGACCAGCATGAAGACGGTGAGGGCGGGTTCGAACGAAAGGCTTGCATTGGTCATGATAGGTCCTTGTCAGTCTGTGTCTGCGCGGACTAAATGCGAGCAAATGCTCAAGATTGGCTACTCGCATTGACGTCATGACCAACATCCCTTCCCAGCAGCGCTCCATCCCCAGAAAATCGCCGCGGCAGAGCCGCTCTTTGGAGACGGTAAAGGCCATCGTCGAAGCGACGGCTCGCATTCTGGAGGAAAAGGGACTCGGCGGACTAACCACGAATGCCGTTGCCGAACGTGCCGGCGTCAGCATCGGGTCGCTGTATCAATATTTCCCGGGCAAGGATGCGCTGATTGGCGCGCTGATTTTGCGGGAAACCGCGCTGCTGATCACCGATTGGGAGACGGCGACAACGGCCGAGACGGGGGAGGCGGCGCTGGCCCTGCTCATCGCGGCAGCGGTCGCGCATCAACTCCGGCGCCCGGTTTTGGCGCGCCTTCTTGATATCGAGGAGGCGCGGCTACCGCTCGATCCGGCGATTCACGCGGTGAGCGTGCGGCTCCGCGAGATCGTCACCAGCGTGTTACAGCGCCCGGATCTTCCGCCCCAAGCCGATACAGCGCTTGCCGCGCAGGACATGCTCGCGATCATCAAGGGCATGGTCGACGCGGCTGGTGCGCATGGAGAGCAGGACCGGCCCGGTCTGGAAGAACGCGTCGGCCGTGCCGTGCGCGGCTATCTCGGCTGTCGGTGAAGAGCCGCTCTTACCGCAAAAGCGCTTAGCGCTGCGCGGAACCTGCTGTCTCTTCAGGATGCAACGACATCCCCGCGCGGCCGCTGCGGAAGCTGCTGATCCACGTCGCAGGATTGAGCCGCGTCGAACCGTCGAGCGAGAAGGTGATGAATTCGGCGCGGCCGCCCAGCGATTCCCAAGGCACGGGGCCACCAAGGCCCTGCATCGCGGCGGAGACGCGGCTGTCCGCGCTATTGTCGCGATTATCGCCCATCAGGAACACATGGCCGGCGGGGATGCGCACCGGGCCGTACCAGTCGGTCTCGCGTGCGCCCATGTCGATGATCGTGTAGCTGCGTCCATTGGGCAGCGTCTCACGCAGCACCGGGAGCACGCACACCTGTGTGCCATCGGGCTGGGTTTCGAGCGCGCCGGGGAATTGGCGTGGATCGCAGCGGCTGTTGGCGTCCACCGGCATCCGCATGGCGGGCAGGGCCTCCTGCTTCACCGGCTTGCCGTTGAGGATCACCACGCCGTCCCGCACTTCCAGCAGATCGCCGGGCAAGCCGATGACGCGCTTGATATAATCCTCGTTGCTGTTCTGCGGCGTCACGATCGCGATGTCGCCGCGCTCGGGCATTTTGCCCCAAACGCGCCCGTTCATGAACGGCAGCGTGACACCCCAGGGCTCGGGCGGTCCGCCCAGCAATGTGGTGCGCAGGATCGCGGCCGGATTGGGAATCGTCGGGGAGACGTAGGACCAGCCATAGGCATATTTGGAAACAATGAGCCGGTCGCCCACCAACATGGTCGGCATCATCGATTCGGACGGGATGTAGAAAGGCTTGGCCACGAAGCTGTGGAACGCCAGCACCGCCGCGAGCAGCAGCACGATGCTCTTGATCTCGCCGACCCAATCGGTCTTCTTGTCAGCGCGTTTCCGGCGCGTTTCCTGCGCCTTGATCGATGCCTCATCCGTCACGGAAAGCGCGCCTCCAGAATGACGAACGCCTGCGCCCAGGGATGATCGTCGGTCAATGTCAGGTGAACAAATAGGCTGGCGCCGGGCGGGGTCAAGGCATCCAGTCGCGCTTTGGCGCCGCCCGTGAGGGCAAGCGTCGGTGCGCCGGATGGCAGATTGATGACGCCAATGTCCTTCATGAAGACGCCGGCCTTGAATCCGGTGCCGACTGCCTTGCTGAAGGCCTCCTTGGCCGCGAAGCGCTTGGCCAATGTGCCGGCCTTCGTAAACGGGCGTCGATTGGCTCGGGCGATCTCATGATCGGTGAACACCCGCTGCTCGAATCGCGCTCCGAACCGGTCCAGAGAGGCCTGGATTCGCTCGATATTGCAAAGATCAGAGCCCAGGCCGACGATCATGCCTGGCCGCGCGCCTCGTCCATCAGCTTGCGCATCTGCGCCACGCTGTCGCGCAGGCCCAAGAAGATCGCCTCGCCGATAAGGAAGTGGCCGATATTGAGTTCAGCGACCTGCGGAATCGCTGCGATCGGCGCGACATTCTCGTAAGTCAGGCCATGGCCGGCATGGGGCTCGATGCCGTTCTTGGCGGCCAGTGCTGCCATGTCGGTGATGCGGCGGAGCTCCGCAGCTTGTTCGGGGCCTTCGACCTCGCAATATTTGCCCGTGTGCAATTCCACCACCGGCACCTTGAGGCGCAGCGCCGCATCGATCTGGCGCGGATCGGCCTCGATGAACAGCGAGACGCGGCAGCCCGCTTCGCCGAGCCGATCGACCATGGGCGCGAGGTGATTGTGCAACCCGGCCGCGTCCAGCCCGCCCTCGGTGGTGCGCTCCTCGCGGCGCTCCGGCACGAGGCAGACGGCGTGCGGCTTGTGGCGCAGCGCGATCTCCAGCATTTCCTGTGTCGCCGCCATCTCGAAATTGAACGGGATCTCCAGCTCGGCGGACAGGCGCGCAATGTCCTTATCCGTGATGTGCCGGCGATCTTCACGCAAATGTGCGGTGATGCCGTCAGCGCCGGCTTCCTGCGCGAGCAGGGCGGCGCGGACCGGATCGGGGTAGGAGGCGCCCCGCGCGTTGCGGATGGTCGCCACATGATCGATGTTGACGCCCAGGCGCAGGTGGCGGCCGCTCTGGTCCGCCATTGCTGTCATGCCCGGCTGCCCGGTTTGGTGGCCGGGATCGCGGCCAGCTCGGGCGGCAGATCGTCAGCGTCGTACACAGGGAAGTTGAGGCTCACGAGCGGGAAGAAGGGCACGCCGAGATTGGCCTCGCCGGCCGAACGATCGACCACGGCGGCTTCGGCGATGACCTCGCCGCCTTCCGCGCGCACCGCTTCCATCGCCTGGCGGGAGGAGAGGCCGGTCGTCACGACGTCCTCGACCATCAGCACCTTCTGGCCGGGTGTTAGCGAGAAACCGCGACGGAACAAGAAGGTGCCCTGCGGCCGCTCGAGAAACAGTGCATCGCAGCCCAGCGCCCGGCCCATTTCGTGGCCGATGATGATGCCGCCCATCGCCGGCGAGACAACGACGTCAATGGCAGCGCGAATATCGCGCGGGATAGACTGGGCGATCGCAACGGCGATGCGGCCGGCGCGCTCGGGATTCATCAGCACGCGCGCGCACTGCAGATAGTTGGCGCTGTGCTTGCCCGAGGACAGCAGGAAATGCCCCTGGAGCAGCGCGTCACAGGCGCGAAATTCAGCGAGCACTTCCGATTCTGTCATGTTTCCCCGACCTCTTATATAGAGCGGCGCAGATAGCGGCGGACGGGCTGACAATCAACGGCTGGCATTCGGGCAATTTCTGCGCTTGAGGCTGGGAGGCTGGCTGCGTATAGGGGCCGCAAGATCAATGAGGGGGGCCGCAGTCGATGTCTTTCGCTAGCGGCCTGAAATTGAAGGCAGGTCGACCGCATGACTAGAAGAATCAATGGCTTCATGGTGGCGATCGCGCTCGGACTGAGCACGCTCGCGCCATCTTCCGCTTTCGGGCAGGCAGAACAGGCTGCTGCGCCCGCGGCGTCGACTGCGGAAGCCGCACCGGCCGCCGCCGCTGCGCCCGCAGCTCCCGCCGCGCCGGCGTTCGATCATGCCGCGCCGGTTGAAGGCATCGGCCAGCCCGCCGTGGGCGAGACGACCTTCCAGAAGCAGGTGACCTCCACCGGCAATTATGCACTGTGGATGCACAATGTGATTCTGCTGCCGGTCATCACGGTTATCTCGCTGTTCGTGCTCGGGCTGCTGCTCTGGGTCGTGGTGCGCTATCGTCGCGCCGCCAACCCGGTGCCCTCGCGTACCTCGCACAACACGGCGATCGAGATCGTCTGGACGCTGGCGCCGGTGCTGATCCTCATCGGTATCGCCATTCCGTCGATCGACCTGCTGGCCAAGCAGTTCAAGCCGGCCCCCGCCAATGCCATCACCCTCAAGGTGACCGGCTATCAGTGGTACTGGGGCTATGAGTATCCCGATCTCGGCATCGGCGAATACGTCTCCAACATGCTGCCGCCTGAAGAAGCGCTCAAGCGTGGCGAGCCCCGCCTGCTCGGCGTCGACAATCGCGTCGTGCTGCCGGTCGGCGTGCCCATCAAGGCGATCATCACCGCGGCTGACGTGATCCACTCCTTCTCGATTCCCGCCTTCTGGGTGAAGGAAGATGCTGTGCCGGGTCGTCTCAACGAGAAGACCTTCACCATCGAGAAGGAAGGCGTCTACTACGGCGTCTGCTCGGAGCTGTGCGGTGCACGCCATGGCTTCATGCCGATCTCGATCGAAGCGGTGAGCCCCGAGCGGTTCGCACAGTGGGTCCGCTCACAGGGTGGCCAGATGCCGGGTGACGCAGCCGCGCCTGCCGCTGCCGCCGAAGCACCCGCCGCCGCTCCTGCTCCCGCCAACGCCGAGACGCCCGCTGCGGCGCCCGCGACTGCATCCTGAGGACTTCCAAGATGAGCACCACAACCGCAGACGATTTCCACGGGGCGCACGCCCATGGCGATCATGATGCCGATCACAAGCCGGGCTTCTTCGTCCGCTGGTTCATGTCGACGAACCACAAGGACATCGGCACGCTTTACCTGATCTTCGCGATCATGGCCGGCGTCATTGGCGGCGCCATCTCGGGCCTCATGCGTCTCGAGCTGGCTGAGCCGGGTATTCAGTATCTTCAGCACTGGGCCACCTTCGCGGACGGTCCCGATGCGACGATCGATCAGGCCTATCACCTCTGGAACGTGCTGATCACGGCCCACGGCCTCATCATGGTGTTCTTCATGGTGATGCCGGCGATCATCGGCGGCTTCGGCAACTGGTTCGTCCCGATCATGATCGGCGCGCCGGACATGGCCTTCCCGCGGATGAACAATATCAGCTTCTGGCTGCTCATCCCGGCCTTCCTGCTCCTGCTTGGCTCGGCCTTCGTGCCCGGCGGCACGGGCAATGGCGCGGGCACCGGCTGGACCGTCTATGCACCGCTGTCCACCAGCGGCAGCCCTGGTCCGGCGGTCGACATGGCGATTCTCTCGCTGCACATCGCAGGCGCCAGCTCGATCCTGGGCGCGATCAACTTCATCACCACCATCTTCAACATGCGCGCACCGGGGATGACCATCCACAAGATGCCGCTGTTCGTGTGGTCGGTGCTGGTCACCGCCTTCCTGCTGCTGCTCGCACTGCCCGTGCTGGCCGCGGCCATCACCATGCTGCTGACCGATCGTAACTTCGGCACCGTCTTCTATGACGCCGCCGGCGGTGGCGACCCGGTTCTCTATCAGCACCTGTTCTGGTTCTTCGGCCACCCCGAAGTGTACATCATGATTCTGCCGGGCTTCGGCATCGTCAGCCAGATCGTCTCCACCTTCAGCCGCAAGCCCGTCTTCGGTTATCTCGGCATGGCCTATGCCATGGTCGCCATCGGCGTCGTTGGCTTCATCGTGTGGGCGCACCACATGTTCACCACCGGCATGACCGTGAACATGAAGATGTACTTCACGGCCGCCACCATGGTCATCGCGGTGCCGACCGGCGTGAAGATCTTTTCGTGGATCGCCACGATGTGGGGCGGCTCGATGAGCTTCAAGACCCCCATGGTCTGGTCGCTCGGCTTCATCTTCATGTTCACCGTGGGTGGCGTGACCGGCGTGGTGCTCGCCAATGGCGGCATCGACGATAACCTGCACGACACCTATTATGTGGTCGCGCACTTCCACTATGTGCTCTCGCTCGGTGCCGTGTTCTCGCTGTTCGCAGGCTTCTACTACTGGTTCCCGAAGATGTTCGGGAAGATGTACAACGAGTTCCTGGGTCAGCTCCACTTCTGGGTGTTTTTCATCGGCGTGAACATCATGTTCTTCCCGATGCACTTCCTGGGTATGAGCGGTATGCAGCGCCGCGTGCCGGATTACACCGATGCGCTGGCCTACTGGAACGGCATCGCCTCGTTTGGTTATGCGATCATGGGCGTGGGCGTTCTGATCTTCTTCGTAAACGTCTTCATCTCCCTGCTGGCCGGCAAGAAGGCCGCTGCCAATCCGTGGGGTGAGGGTGCCACGACGCTGGAATGGACGCTGTCCAGCCCGCCGCCGTACCACCAGTTCGAGACCTTGCCGGTCATCGATTGATCGGCAACGGGTTTCACCCGCGAGCCGCCGTCCTCAGGGTGGCGGCTTGAACAGACAAGATAGTGATCGGGGGCGCGCAAGCGCTCCCGCTTGCGATATGAACTGACGAGTTGAACTGAACGCAAGGTCAGAGGTTTTGGCGAGCAAGGCATCGATCATGGGCACCGCGCCACAACAGTCTCCGCTTGGCGGGTCGACGGTTCCGCTCCCGGCGGACTGGCGCGATCTGCTCGCGCTGACCAAGCCGCGCGTGCTGACGCTCGTCGTATTCACCGGCCTGTGCGGATTGCTGGTCGCACCCGGCAGCCTGTCTCCGGTGCTCGCCTTTACCGCCATTCTCTGCATCGCGCTCGGCGCTGGTGCGGCGGGCGCGCTCAACCAATGGTATGAAGTCGACCGCGACGCGAGGATGAAGCGTACCGCGGGTCGTCCGCTGCCGGCCGGCCGGATGAGCCGGGAAACGGCGCTGCATTTCGGCGTCGGCCTCGCTGCCTTTTCTGTGCTGCTGATGGGCTTTGCGACCAACTGGCTCGCCGCCGGCATTCTGGCGACGTCGATCCTCTTCTATGTGTTCATCTACACTATCTGGCTCAAGCCACGCACGGCGCAGAATATCGTGATCGGTGGTGCGGCCGGCGCCTTTCCGCCATTGATCGGCTGGGCGGCGGTGACGGGCGATGTGGCGCTGCTGCCCATCGCTTTGTTCATGCTGATCTTCTTCTGGACCCCGCCGCACTTCTGGTCGCTCGCGCTGTTCGTGCGGATGGATTACGCCAATGCCGGCATCCCGATGCTGCCGGTGGTGGCCGGTGAGGTGACCACCCGCCGCCAGATCCTGGGCTATACCAGCATCATGGGCGTTGCTGCGCTGGCGCCGGTGGTCCTGCGGCTGACCGGCCCGATCTATGGCGTGACTGCGTTGCTGGCGACAGCGGTTTTCGCGGCCATGGCCCTGCAGGTCTCGCTGCGCCGGGAGAGCGATCCTGCGCAAATGAAGCCGGAGCGGCGGCTGTTCAAATATTCGGTTCTCTATCTTTTCCTGCTCTTCGGCGCGGTTGTCGTCGACCATTGGGTGTTTGCCGCATGACCCCTGAAGACCAGAAACTCATTCAGGAGCGCCAGCGGGCGCGGGCGCGGATCATGGCGTGGATTCTCGCCGCGCTGGTCGTGCTTTTCTTTGCGATCACCATCGCGAAAATGGCCTGAGGAGCGGTGCGATGACGACGATTGCTGGAAAGCGCGTGAGTAACCGCAAGACAGCCCTGCTGGCTGCGCTGGTGGCGGTGGCGATGCTCGGCCTCGGCTTCGCGGCGGTCCCGCTCTACCGCCTATTCTGTCAGGTTACCGGCTTCGGCGGCACCACCCAGCGCGTCGACGCCGCAGAGGCCGCCAAGGCGGTCTCGCTGCAGACGCAGGGCCGGCAACTGTCGATTCGGTTCGACTCGAATATCGGCGGCGGCATCCCGTGGGAATTCTATCCCGAGAAGCGCCGCCTGACCGTGGGCGTCGGCGGCAAGTCGATGGCGATCTTCATCGCGAAGAACACCTCGAATAAGCCGGTGACCGGGCGCGCCGTGTTCAACGTCACGCCCGAATATGTCGGCAAATATTTCAGCAAGGTGCAGTGCTTCTGCTTTACGGAGCAGACCTTGCAGCCGGGGCAGCAGGTGCGGATGCCCGTGCTGTTCTATGTCGACAAGGCGTTCCTTGATGATTCTGACGGCAAGGACGTCCAGGAAATCACGCTGAGTTACACATTCTATCCGGTTGAGAAGCCGGACGACCAGAGCTAAAGAAGCGCGCAAACGAGCGCTCGGATAAAGCGCTTAGATACAGGGAATACGATATGGCCGGCGCCAAGAATCACGATTATCACATTCTCCCCGCCAGTTTCTGGCCGTTGATGGGCTCGATGTCGGCCCTGGTGATGGCGCTGGGCGCCGTTGCCTGGATGCACCCCTCTGAAATGGGCAGCTGGGGCGGCGCGGGCTTCTTCCTGGGTCTGGCCGGCGTGCTCGCCACCATGTTCTTCTGGTGGGCGGACGTTATTCGCGAGGCGCATGCCGGCGATCACACCCCTGTCGTGCAGCTTCACCTGCGCTACGGCATGATCCTGTTCATCGCCTCGGAAGTCATGTTCTTCGTGGGCTGGTTCTGGGCGTTCTTCGATTTCAGCCTCTTCCCGACGGCCCTGCCGCCGATTGACGGCCTGTTCCCGTCCGAGGGCATCGAGGTTCTCAATCCCTTCGAACTGCCGCTGCTCAACACGCTGATCCTGCTCTGCTCCGGCACCACCATTACCTGGGCGCACCATGCGATCATCCATGGCGACCGGGACGGCCTGAAGAAGGGCCTGTGGCTCACGATCATCCTCGGCATCGTCTTCACCTGCGTGCAGGCCTATGAATATGCCCACGCGCCGTTTGCCTTCGGCACGACGCCTTATGGCTCGGCATTCTACATGGCGACCGGCTTCCACGGGTTCCACGTTCTGGTCGGCACGATCTTCCTGATCGTCTGCCAGGTGCGGGCCTATAAGGGTCACTTCACGCCGCGCCAGCACTTCGGCTTCGAGGCGGCGGCCTGGTACTGGCATTTCGTCGACGTGGTGTGGCTGTTCCTGTTCGTCTCCATCTATGTGTGGGGCGGCTGGGGAGCTCCGATGCACGCGGGCTGATCGGCCGGGGAGCACGGCATGTGCGGCGCCAAGGCCCATGTTTGCTCCTCATCTATCGATAGCAAAGGCGACGCGCGGAAAGCCCTTCCGCGCGTCGCTTGGTTTCCGGCACGCGGCATTTGCGAAGGACAGGATGGATGAGCGAGACTAAGCCCGCAGTGGCGCCAAAGGTTGCCGCTGTCACACCGGCTTATCTGGTCCAGGCGAGCGTCAAGGCCCGCTGCCCGCGCTGCGGCGTCGGGCCGCTGTTCGATGGCTGGGTGCGATTCGCGCCCCGCTGCCGCGCCTGCGGGCTGGATCTGGCCGCGTTCAATGTTGGCGATGGCCCGGCGGCCTTCCTCATCCTGATTGTCGGCGGGCTGGTCACGGCGTTGGCGTTGATGGTCCAGCTGGCCGCCGATCCGCCATTCTGGGTGCATATCCTGCTCTGGGTGCCGCTCACCACCGCGCTGGTCATCGGCTGTCTGCGCCTGTCCAAGGCAGCGCTGCTGATCATCGAATATCGCAACAAGGCGCGCGAGGGACGCATTGCCGATCCGCGTCAGCCGGGCGAGGGCGCGCCATGAGCCGCCGCGTGCCGCTGGTGCCAACCGTGCTGGTCGGCCTCGCCGTCGCCGTGATGATCGCGCTGGGCATCTGGCAGATCGGCCGGGCGCATCAGAAGGAAGCCGCGCTGGATGCCTGGCGCGCGAATCTGCATCTGCCGCTCACGGCCTATCCCCGGCAGAACCCAACCGATCAAAGCTACATGTTCCGCCGTCTCGCGGCCCAGTGCCTGCGCGTGGTCGACTGGCAGGTGATCGGTGGTCGGGCGCGCAGCGGCGAGACCGGATGGCGGCACATCGCATATTGCGCGACCGGTGCCGAAGGGCCGGGACTTGTGGTGGACATGGGCGTGAGCGTGCGACCGGATGGCAAGACTGACTGGCAGGGCGGCCCGGTGACTGGCACAGCCACCCATGAGCCGGACAATTCCTCACTGCTGGCCCGTGTGCAGGGCAAGGCATCGCCCTTGCGGCTGATGATCGTCGCGGAGGAGCCGGCGCCCGGCCTGCTCGCCTCCGCGCCGCCCGATCCCTCTTCGGTGCCCAATAATCACCGCTCCTACGCGGTGCAGTGGTTCCTGTTCGCCACCATCGCGCTGGTGATCTATGCGCTCGCCCTGCGCAAGCGCTGGCGGGGCGAAGCGCGCGAGGGTTGATCCACTCCGTTGCGCTACGGCAGCCACAAGGCTAAGGGCCGGTCATGCAATATGTGAGCACCAGGGGACGCGCGGCTGCGCTGGATTTCGAAGGCGCAACGCTGGCAGGGCTGGCGAGCGATGGCGGACTGTATCTGCCTGAGCATTGGCCGACCTTTTCCGCCGACGAGCTGGACGCCATGCGCGGCCTCTCTTATGTCGAGACCGCCGTTCGCGTCATTCGCCCCTTCGTGGGCGATTGTCTGAGCGAAGACGAACTTCGCGAACTGTGCACGCAGGCTTATGGCCGCTTCTCTCACGCCGCGGTGACACCGCTGGTGCAGCTCGATCATCAGCACTGGCTGCTTGAGCTGTTCCACGGGCCGACGCTGGCGTTCAAGGACGTCGCGCTGCAGATGCTGGGCCTGCTGTTCGAGAAGTTCCTCAGTCGGCGCGACACGCATCTGACCATCGTCGGCGCCACATCGGGAGACACAGGTTCGGCGGCGATCGATGCTGTTGCGGGCCGCGCGAAGATCGACATCTTCATGCTCCATCCGGCCGATCGCGTGTCGGATGTGCAGCGCCGGCAGATGACGACGGTGCTGGCGCCGAACGTCCACAACATCGCTATCGAGGGCAGTTTCGACGATGCTCAGGCACTGGTGAAGCGCATGTTCAACGATGCCAAGTTCGCCGGCCGCTTCGATCTGTCGGCGGTGAACAGCATCAACTGGGCGCGACTCGTGGCGCAGGTGGTCTATTATATCTATGTCGGCGTGCGCCTCGGCGCGCCGCATCGGCAGGTCGCCTTCTCGGTGCCGACCGGCAATTTCGGGGACGTGTTTGCCGGCTATGTCGCAGCGCGCATGGGACTGCCCATCGAGCGGCTGATCGTCGCCACCAATGTGAACGACATTCTGCACCGGGCGCTCTCGCAGGGCGACTATAGCCAGGAAGGCGTCGTGCCGACGGCCACGCCCAGCATGGACATTCAGGTCTCCTCCAATTTCGAGCGGCTGCTGTTCGATCTCGGCGGGCGCGACGGTCTGGCGCTGGCGGAGCAGATGAAGGGCTTCGAGGCGACCAAGGCCATGCGCCTGACGAACGCGCAGCGCGATGGGGCGTCCCAGCTCTTCTCGTCCGCGCGCGTCGATGGCGACGACATGTCGCGGGCTATGCGCTGGGCTTATGATGCGGCCTCTCAGGTCATCGATCCGCACAGCGCGGTCGGCCTCGCGGCGGCCCATGCCGTGCCACTCGATCCGACCGTGCCGGTGGTGACGCTGGCCACGGCGCATCCCGCCAAGTTCCGCGATGCCGTGGAGCGTGCTACTGGCGTGCGTCCCTCGCTCCCCTCACGGGTGGGCGATCTGTTCGGGCGCGAGGAGCGCTACGTGACGCTGCCCGGCACGTTCGAGGCGGTGACCGAATATATCGCGGAACGCGCCACGCCGCGCCGTGGGTAGAGCGTCCTTTCTGAAGCCCCTCCTCTTCAGAGGAGGGGTTGGGGTGGTGCCGGCTACGCTGGCTCCAGATCGCTGCGCGAGCGATGCTCTGCATCGCCTCCACCCCCAAACCCCTCCTCTGAAGGGGAGGGGCTAGATGTCTATAACCCCGCCACCCACCCTCCCACTCGCCACAATGGTCGGCGAGCCCTGGGGCGATTATGGTCTCATCGATAGCGGCGCCGGCCGCAAGCTGGAGCGCTACGGCCCCTATCGCTTCATCCGCCCGGAGCCGCAGGCGATGTGGCAGCCGGCGCAGGCCGACTGGGATGCGCATGGCAGCTTCATTCCGGCATCGGACGAGGATGGCGGCGGGCGCTGGCATTTTGATAAACCCGTGCCGCGCGATGGCTGGCCGCTGCGCTGGGAGGAGGCGCGCTTTCAGGCGAACTGCACGCCCTTCCGCCATCTCGGCTTCTTCCCGGACATGGCGCCGGTCTGGCAATGGGCGCGCGAGCGACTGCACGGCGTTGAAGCGCCCCATTTCCTCAATCTGTTCGGTTACACAGGCGTGGGCACGCTGGCCCTCTCCGCGACCGGGGCGCAGTGCGTGCATGTCGATGCCTCGAAAAAATCGGTCGCGCAGGCACGCGCCAATGCGGCACTCTCCGGCATGGAGAGCAATCCCGTCCGCTGGATCATCGACGATGCCGCCAAATTCGTGGCACGCGAGGTGCGGCGCGAGCGGCGCTATCATGGCATCCTGCTCGATCCGCCCAAATATGGCCGGGGACCGGATGGCGAAATCTGGCGCCTCGAGGAAGACCTGCCCGGCCTGATCGCCGGGTGCCGCCGCTTGCTGGATGGCGAGAGCCGCTTCCTGTTCCTCACGGTCTATGCAGTGCGCATGTCCGCCCTGGCGATCGGCGAACTGCTCCGCGCGCATCTGGGCGATCTGCCAGGGCGGATCGAATGCGGCGAACTGGCTGTGCGGGAGGAGGCGCGGGGGTTGTTGCTTCCAACGGCGATCTGGGCGCGCTGGACGCGGGACTGAGGGGCTTTCGGGGGGAGGGCGTCCGCCGCGTGAGCGCACCGCAAGCGCCTACGTATACTACATGTATACCCGCCTACCTTTCCGTTCGTGTCGAGCGAAGTCGAGACACGTCTAGCGCTGAGCTTGGTGTCTCGACTTCGCTCGACACGAACGGGGAAGAGGGAAGGCCTGGTATGCGACGCCCCTCAATCCCGCCCTACCTAATCCCGTCCCGCCCTTAGCGCCGCGCCGCCGGCCACCGGCGCCACCACACACAGTAACAGCGAGCAGGCCGCCACCAGCTTGAGCGCGCTGTCTCCGCCAAATTGCAGGGCGCCGGCCCCGAAGATCAGGATCGGCACCGCCAGCGGCAGCACCAGCAGGCCGGTGAGCGCGCCGCTGCCCCGCAGGCCCGCGGTGAGTGCCGCCACCAGCAGAGCCAGCGCGGCAAGGCCGGGCGTGCCGAGCGCCAGACCGACCATCACCAGCCGCAGCATCTCCGGCTCCAGCTTGAGCAGGGCCCCGGCCGGCAGCGCCGCGATCAGAAGCGGCGGGCCGAAGCTCAGCCAATGCGCGACACCCTTGGCAAACAGGATCGTGCCTTCCCCCACGCCGCGCAGCACGAGCTGGTCGATCACGCCGCTGTCGCGGTCCGGCTCGATCAGCCGGTCGATCGGCAGCAGGCTGGCCAGCAGCGCGGCGACCCACAGCAGTCCTCCGCCGGTCTGGCTGAGCAGCGTGGCATTGGGGCCGACCGCGAAAGGAAACAGCGCCGCAATCAGCAGCAGAAAGGCCAGCGGCAGCCAGATGCCACCGCTCCGCCACGCCCGGCCAAGGTCGCGCAGGATGATCGGGCCGATCATGCGTCGCGCTCCTCGCCCGCATCCGGGGCCGGCGCATGAAGGTTGATCACCGCATCCTGCGTCCAGGCGAGGGGCATATGCGAGGCCGCGAGCACAATGCCGCCCTGCGCACGGTGCCGATCCACCAGCTGGCCAAGCTGCGCGGCCGAGGCGACGTCGAGGCCATTGGCGGGCTCATCCAGCAGCCAGATCGGCGCCGCGGTAATCAGCGTGCGAGCCAGCGCGGCGCGCTTGCGCTGGCCGGTGGAGAGCATCCGCACCGGAATATCGCGCAGATGTGCAATGGCCAGGTCATCGAGCGCGGCGTCGATGCGCGCGGACGGCGCCTCATCCACTTTGGCCCAGAAGGCGAGGGCATCGTGCACCGTGCGGTCCCGGTCCAGCGCATCGAGCTCGTCGGTCAGCGCCACCGCGCCTTCGCAGGTCACGGTGCCCGCAAAGGGCCGCAGCAGCCCGGCAATGATGCGTAGCAGGCTCGATTTGCCGATGCCGTTCGGGCCGGCGATCTGGGCGCTGCCGCCCGCCGTCAGGCTGAGATTGACGCCGGCGAACAGCAGCCGTCCCCCGCGCAGGCAGGCGACATCCTCCAGCCGGAGCGCCGCGCCGCTCATGGCTTGACGGTCCATGCGCGCGTGGCCGAGAAGGGGGCGCGCGAAAAGGAGACCGCCATGCCAAGGATCGCCCGTCTCTCCGACGAGGAGCGTGCGCAAGCGCTCAGCACCGTTCCGGCCTGGCGCCTGTCGGATGATGCCAGCGGCATTTCGCGCAGCCTGCGGTTCGATGATTTCGTCGCCGCTTTCGGTTTCATGAGCAAGGTCGCCCTGCTGGCCGAACGCGCCGATCATCACCCGGAATGGTCGAACGTCTACAATCGCGTGGATATTCGCCTGACCACCCATGATGCCGGGGGCCTGAGCGCGCGCGATATTGCCCTCGCCAAGGCGATCGACGCGCTGCTCTGACGGGAAGGGGGCGGGGGGCGCGGCGCATCAGAAGACCGGGGTGTTATAATGGTGCCAGGCCATCAGCGCCATGGCGCTGCGGTGCGGGCGCCAGGCTTCGGCCAGCGCGCGGGTTTCGCGTTCGGCTGGGCGCGCATCGAGGCCCATGATCTGCCCCACCGCGATCTGCACGGCGAGATCGCCCGCCGGCCAGATGTCCCTGCGGCCTTCCGCGAACAGCAGATAGATTTCCGCAGACCAGCGGCCGATGCCCTTGATCCGCACGAGCGCGGCGATGGCCTCCTCATCATCCTGCGGCAGGGCGTGCAGGTCCAGCCCGCCGCTCACCACCATTTCCGCGAGGCTGCGGGCATAGCCCTGTTTCTGGCGGGAGAGGCCGCAGGCGCGGAGCGTCTCGAAATCCTGCGCCAGCAGGGCATCGGGCGCGCAGCCGGCACCAAGCGCCGCTTCCAGCTTGCTCCATACGGAGGCTGCCGCGGCGACGCTCACCTGCTGGCCGACGATGGTGCGCAGCAGCGTTTCGTAACCCGGCTCGCGCTGGCGGGATGGGGGGTAACCGAGCCGCTCGATCAACGCAGCGATCGCTGGCTGATCTGCCGCCAGCGCATCCAGCGAAGTCCGCAATGCGGCATCATCGAGCATGGTTCGTCCCAGGATAAAGAGCGGCGCGCGTCGCCGGGTTGATTTCTGTCCAGCAGCCCCTCATAGCGAGCCAAACCATGGTTTGGAGATAAAAATGCCGCAATTGACGGTTGTGACACGGGACGGCGCGCGCCACGAGATCGAGGCCCAGAATGGCCACACGGTCATGGAAGTGATCCGCGACAACGGAATCGACGAACTGCTGGCCATCTGTGGCGGCTGCTGTTCCTGCGCAACCTGCCATGTCTATGTTGACGAGGCTTATGCGGACAAGCTCCCGCCGCTCAAAGGCGACGAGGACGATCTGCTCGATAGCTCCGAGCATCGCAATGCCTCCAGCCGTCTCTCCTGCCAGATCCCGGTCAGCCCGGAGCTTGAGGGCATGGTCGTCACGATCGCGCCGGAAGACTGAGCGCTTTGGCCCGGTGCGCGCCAGCGGGCGCCCGCCGGGTCTAGTTGTCCACTCGGGTCCAGACCTGTGATCGGCAGCCGATGCGGCCGATCAGGCAGCCTTGCGCGCTCAGCGTCCGCTCGTTGACCAAGGTGATGGTGCCGGAAAAGGTCTTGCCGATATCCGGTACGAACACCTTGCCCCGCCAGACATTCTCCTTCTCGGGCACGAAGCCGCTGAACAGGCGCGCGCCGATCAGATTGTCCATCCCGCCCTTGCGCGCGTCTGCGCGGGCTTTTTCGCTGGCTTGAATCACCGTCCCGCACATCGCCGTGCCACAGCGATGTGCGCGCACCTGCACGCTGCGTTGCGGATTGGTCCAGATGCCAAGCGATTCGCTTTCCGCCGCGCGGCCTGCGCTACCGCTTAGAGCGGCGCTAGCGATCAGCAGCCCAAGGCCTGCGCGTCCCCTCATGGCAGCGGCGCCACGCGCAGCACGGCCATCGGTGCATCCCTGGTGGCTGGGGTGACCTTCCAGACGATCCGTCTTTGTCCATCCGTCATGGTTTCGGCGCCTTCTTCCTGATTCTGGCTCACGATCTCTGCCGATGTGATCAGCGTGAACGTGCCGTCCAGCAGCCCGCCAGGGCTCTCACGACCGCTCGCCGTGCCCATCGGCAGGGCGGCGGCATCGCTATCATTGGCAAAGCCGGGAGCCTTCACGCGCACGCGATCCTTGCCGCGCAGTTCGATGGCGATGAAGGGAAGGACGACTTCGCCGTCCGGGTTGAACGGGAAAACGAAGCCATGGTCGAGCCGGCCGCTGATCCGGTAATCGATGGCGAGCTTGCGGTCGCCGATGTAGCGCACGGAGCGGTAGCCATATTCCTTGCTCAGCGCCTCGGCGAGACGCCGGAGCTGCGCCTCATCGTCGGCATCGGCGTCGTCCGCAGTGCCGCTCTTGCTTTGCGGCTGGCTGGCGATCTTGAACATCTGCGCATCGTCCGTGGCGTCGTCCTCCGCTGCGCTGTCTTCATCCAGCAGTCCGTCGGTCATGTCGGACGGGCTGCTCTTGAGAAGCTGCACCTCACCCACATAAGCGAAGGTGAAGTTGCGGTCGGCCCTGATATCGAGCGTCGCCGCGAATCGCGTCGGCACGAGCAGGCAGCTCGAAAGCAGCAGGGGGGCGACCAGCACCAGCAGCCAGCGCGTCATCATCGCCCGGTTCGTCAATCGCTCATCCCCCGCGAGGCGCGGCGCCAGGCTTGCGCCTAGCGCGTCATGCAGGCGTATAGCGCGATTGCCGCGGCGTTGGAAACGTTGAGGCTCTCCATGCGCGGGCTGATCGGCAGGCGAGCGACCATGTCGCAATGATTGACGCTGTTCAGGCGCAGGCCTTCACCCTCCGCACCCAGCACGAGCGCGACGCGAGTGGTATTGTCCAGCGCACCGGCGATCGTATCGCGTGCGTCGCCATCGAGCGCGATGCGCCAATAGCCGGCCTCGGCGATTTCATCGAGCGCGCGGGCGAGGTTCACCACCCGCACCCAGGGCACAATTTCCAGCGCGCCGGCTGCCGCGCGCGCGATCACACCCGATTCGGGCGGTGCATGGCGGTCCTGCGTCACAATGCCGAGCGCATTGAAGGCGGCGGCCGAGCGCAGGATTGCGCCGACATTGTGCGGATCGGTCACCTGATCGAGCACCAGGATCGGTCGGCGTGCCTGTTCATCCGGCACGCCCTGTTCCAGCAGATCGCCGAGCCAGATGTCCTCCAGCGCTTCCACCTCGGCCACAAGGCCTTGATGCGGCGCGTCGCCCGGCACCATGCGGCCCAGATCCGCCACGTCCGAATAGACGATCGGCACCACCGGCGGCAGATCGAGCGCGGCCAATGCCTCGCGCGTGCCCCAGATTTTGCGAATCACCCGCTCCGGATTGGCGAGCGCGGCCGTGATGGCGTGGCGCCCATAGAGCCTCGGATACCCGCCTTTCGGCTTTCCTGTTCTGTGTCCCCGTTTCATGCGTGCGCTTTTCCACACCATGGCATTGACAGGCAAGGCCCCATTCGCCATTGAGCCGCCTCCAATCCGTTTGACGGCCCCGCCGTCCGGGTCAGGCGCCTCTGGAAGGGTGGCCGAGTGGTTAAAGGCAGCAGACTGTAAATCTGCCCGCGTGAGCGTACGCTGGTTCGAATCCAGCCCCTTCCACCATCTCCCATGATGATCAGTTGAAACCGCGTCCCCGGGACGGAAGCCTGAATCAGCGCAATCGGTCGATTGCATTGTCCGTTGGCCCGCTTATCCGGCGCGGACCATCCGAGCCCATAAATCGTCAGCGGGTGGCGGGTGGCAGTCCGTCATTTGCGAATCCCGGCAGCTTGCCGATCTGGTCGGCGGGCAGATCGAGCCCGGATTCGATGCGTTGGAGCAGCATCGAGAAGAAGTCATAGCCTTCCCGCACCTTGTCCTCGGAGACGTCCTCAAGCAAATGCGCGCGCAGGCTGGCGGCTATTTCGAGCATATGGGCCAGCGTCTGATAGCCCTCGGCCGTCAGGCGCATCAGCTTGTTGCGCCGGTCGCTGGGGTCGGGCAGGCGTTCCACAAGCCCTTCGGCTTCCAGCAGGTCCAGCGTGCGGGTCAGCGTGGGGCCTTCGATCCCGACGCGCTTGGCGATCTGGATCTGGGTCGTGCCGGGCGGTGCATAGGCGATGGAGGACATCGCCTCCATGCGCGATGCGCTTTGGCCGATATCCCGCAGCTTCTCATCGACCAGCGCGCGCCAGCGGCGGGCCAGCATCACGATGGTGATGGTCAGCGCCATGTCCGGGGAGGGATAGCCGGATTTCGGTGGCAGGACCTTGCCGAAGATTTCAGCTTCGCTGCCTGCCGTCTTGGGAGCGCTTTTCATGCGATGCTGTTCCTTCGTTACCTTGTCAGCAGGGCGCGATCGCCCAAAAGATCGCAAAAACCGCTGCGATCGGCAAAATTAGTTTGCGCGTGAGCAATGTGCAACCGCCCGCGACCTGTCTTGTCTGCAACCGTTCAGGGGCGGCGCAGGTGGCGGACGCCCAATGCGCCCGCCACGCCCTTGTCAAAAGCGCAACCGCGCGCCGAGGAAGAAGCGCCGGCCAAGCACATCGTAGGTACTCGGGTCCGTGACACCGGATTGTGAAGAGCCTCCCTGCGCGAGCGTGCCCGCCCGCACGCCGAGGCGCGGGGGCTGCTTGTCGAACAGATTGTCCACGCCGAAGCGTAACTCCACAGTGGATGTCGCTGCGATCCGCCCCGAGAGATCGAAGATGTCATAGGCGGGGATTGGGAGTTCGGTCGCGGTCGTGCTGGTCGCGTAGGTGAAGTAGCGAACCTTGGGCAGATGACGCCATGTCAGGCTGATCGCACCCGGGCCGAAATTATAGGCGACGTTGGTCGACAGCTTCCATTTGAACTGCGCACTATACTGGTTGCTGCCGATGGTATCGCGATAGTCGGCCGTCGGCCCGCCCGGCAAGCTCTGGACGTCGAACTTGTCGAGATAGTTGAACGCGATATTGGTGGTGAACGATCCCTCATCCCCGAACAGCCCGGGCGCCGGGACGGTCCAGTTGAGATTGGCGTCGATGCCTGCGGTGTGGATTTTACCCAGATTTTCGAAGAAGGCGCGTGTCGCCGACCAGAAGCCACTTTGCGGCTCACGGATGATCCGGGTGCAGAACTCGTTGCCGGGATCGTAAGTGGGATTGCTCGTCCCATCGAAGTTGAAGCACTGGCGGTAGACATAATCGGTCGACAGGGTCGAGACGGCGCCTGCGATCTTGATATTATAATAGTCGACCGAGAGGGTCAGGCGACTGAGCCATGGGGAATCCCGCCATGGCGAGCGGATGACCATGCCGGCCGTGAAGGTGCGGGCTTCCTCGGACTTGAGATTTGGGTTGCCCAATGTGACATCTCGCCCGAGCGGGAACAGCTGCGGCTGATTGCCCACGAAATCCGGACCGATCGGAAAGCCGCCTGAGATCGCGGAGCAGAGTGCCAGAACCTGCGCGCGATCCGGATTGTCGGCGCGATTGCCATAGCCGGGATAGGCGGAATTGTTGGCGTGGGTCGCGCACGGATCGCCACCGGGCCAGTTGACCACGGTGTAGATGCCCGGCTGGAAGATTTCCGCGATGTTCGGTGCGCGATTGGCCACCTGATAACCGCCGCGGAACTTCAGCCAGTCATTCACGTCCCAGTCGCCAATGACTTTCCATGTGCCGACCGAGCCTGCCGTGTTGTAGCTCGAGTGACGATAGCCCGCATTGAGGTTCAGTGCCTGAACGAAGGGCAGATCGGACAGAAGCGGAATGAGGACCTCGCCGTAGAAATCCTTGACGAAGATCTTGCCTTCCGTTCGCGAGACGCCGGGCAGGCTGATGACGCCGCTGTTGATCGTCTGCGCGTTGAGCGGACCGCTGGGCTCATAGAAGAAGTTGTTTTCGCGATAGGAGGCGCCGGCCGCAAAGCGCACTTCACCGGCTGGCAGGTCGAACAGTCCACCCTGGAAATTCACTTCCGCCTGGGTCTGCCCAACGACCGTCTCAGCCTTGATGTTTGCTTGGATCAGATCTTGGCAGTCCTGCGAGACCGGGGCGGTGGTGAACGGGTTGAGACCGCTCGTGCAGCTTGCGGACATGCCGAGACTGGGGTGCAGGAAGGTTGTTCCGGCGCCGTAGTTCGGAAGGCCGATCAAGGTTTGATAAGCGTCCAGATCGATGAAGTTCTCATAGCGCGTAACTTGCGAACTCCTGCCGTGACCGCCGAAGACGTCGAACGTCCAGTCACCAATGCCCACATTGCCGCGGAAGCCGCCGATCACCTCATAATTATAGGTGTTCGTTTCGGTGCGCGAGGGGCCCATGAACGTCATCGATTGATTGAGCGACCATGGCGCATTCGGGCGAGCGCGGCTGCGCAGGATGTCGCAGAGGTCCTGCGGAACGGGGTGGCCCACCGCCGCGCCACATGTCGCGGCGTCGAACGTGATACCGGCATTCAGTTGACTGAACGCCGTCGCATAGGTGGACTGGGTCTGGACGTTGTTCTGGTCGAACTTGGCCTGAACATAGGCCGTAATGCCATCCGTGATGTCGTAATGCGCGCTGCCAAAGAAGGAGATTCGCCGCAGCGGCAACTGGAGATAGCCTTCCTTGCTGACGAAGGAGGCATTGCCGTTCTCCAGAATTTTCACATTGGGGTCGGTGCCGTTGTAATTGGGTGCGGGCGCACCTGTCACGCGGCCGACGACGCCCGAGAAAATCGTGGCATCGAGCGGATTTGCCGCCTTATTGAAGAAGAAGCTGGTCGACAGCCCCGGCCCGGCAATCGCGACTTCCCCCGGCGCGAAGCCGTAGCGCGCAAACACCTGATTGACGGCCGCCTGGGACGGGTTGCCGGCTGGTGCACCGAAGTCGAAGCCGGCCACCACGCCCGGCACGCCGGTCGTATTGGTGCGCGGCGTAACGCCGAAGCTGCTGCCGAAGAAGACCGCTCCGCCGCTGCTGGCGGGATCGGTATAACCAGCCTGATAGAAGGGGCGATCCGCCTGATAGATGATGTCGCGGTCCTGATAGGTCACGCCCAGCATGGCGTTGCCGCGTCCATCGGCGAAGTTGCCACCAACAAGCGCGGATATCTCGAACTGCCGGCCATCGCCACGTTCGCTGATTCCCATGCTGGTATCGATCGTGACGCCGGAATAGTCGCGCTTGAGCTTGAAATTGACGACGCCGGCAACGGCATCCGCGCCATAGGTTGCGCCCGCGCCGCCGGTGATGACCTCCACGCTGTCGAGCGCTGCTTTGGGAATGGTGTTGATATCGACCACCAGTGTCGCATTGGCCGGCTGAGTGCGCCGTCCATCCAGGAGGACCAGCGTTCGATTGGCGCCGATGCCGCGCAGGTCGAGCGTCGCGATACCGGGGCTGTTGGTCGGTGTGGCCTGCACGTCAGATCCGGCCAGGCCGGTCAGGCCGGCGCCGCCGCGACCGGTCGCGCCGACGCCGCCGGTGAACTGCGGCATTTCCTTCAGGCCCTGATCGATGCTGAGATCCGAGGAAGACTGCAACGTGTCGCTTGTCACGGTGGTCAGCGGCGTCGCTGAGGTATAATCGCGGCGCACGATCCGCGATCCGGTGATGACGATCGCCTGCGTCTCCTGCGCGTCCGCCTCGGTGGACTGGGCCTTTGCCGGGCTTGGCGCGTCGAAGGCAAAGGCGAGCGCCGTACAACTCACCAGGGCACGCGCCGTCCATCTGTCAGTTCGTGGGTTCATCAGTCTTCCTCCCCTGCGTCGCGCGAGCCATTCGCGCAGCGTGGTCGTCTCTCGAGGAAGAGTGAGCGGCGTGGATACGCGTCATCGTGCGCAGGAACATCGAATGAGCGAACGCCATCTGCCTGCGCGGACCTGTGCCGCGCAGCCATATCCTCCCCGTCTGCGTCGCCGACTCGAAAGGTCAGCTTCAAATGAATGCTATTCAAATAAATGCAGACGGCAACTACTAAGATTCAATCGAAATTTGGGCTCTGCACTGACCCGGGGGTTCGAGGAAAAGCATTGAAAGCAAGGCTGGCGCATGCGTGCGTCTGTGTTATCGATGGGTGATTCCGCGACGCGGCATGAATCGAAAAGGGGCAGGGCTAATGGCGAGTAGAGACAGCAGGTCGGACAAGGCGCTTCAGATGCGGATTGTTGACGCGCTGGTCCACCGGATTGGCAAGGATAGTCAAGCTGCACTGCCGCACGACTGGCTCGCCGCGACGATCTATACCCTGCGCGACGAGATCATCGAGCGGTGGATGGAATCGTCCAAGGCGGCTCATGCTGCAGGTGCGAAGAGAGTCTATTATCTCAGCCTCGAGTTCTTGATCGGGCGACTGCTGCGCGACGCGCTGAGCAATCTCGGCGTGGTCGGGGAGGTGCGTGCTGCGCTGGCCGAACATGGCGTGGACCTGGACGAGATCGTGGAGATCGAACCGGATGCTGCGCTGGGCAATGGCGGCCTCGGACGTCTGGCGGCCTGCTTCATGGAGAGCCTCGCGACGCTCGACATCCCCGCTTATGGCTATGGCATCCGCTATGTGAACGGCATGTTCCGCCAGCGCATCGATGATGGCTGGCAGGTCGAACTGCCCGAAAACTGGCTGGCGCACGGTAATCCATGGGAGTTCGAGCGGCGGGAGAGCGCCTATCGCGTCGGCTTCGGCGGCGAGGTCGTCGGTGATGTCGACGGTCGCGTCGAATGGCATCCGGCCGAGAAGGTCATCGCCATGGCGGTCGACACACCCGTGGTCGGCTGGCGCGGACGTCGCGTCAACACGCTGCGGCTGTGGAATGCCTTCCCGGTCGATCCGCTGCGGCTCGATGCCTTCAATGCCGGCGATCATGCCGGGGCGCTCGCCGAGCAGGTGCGCGCCGAAAGTCTGGTGCGCGTGCTCTATCCGGCGGATTCGACGCAGGCCGGGCAGGAACTGCGGCTGCGCCAGGAGTATTTCTTCTCGTCCGCCTCCATTCAGGACATCGTGCGGCGGCACATACAATATCATGGCGACATCCGTACGCTGCCGGACAAGGTCGCCATTCAGCTCAACGATACGCATCCGGCGGTGTCCGTCGCGGAACTGATGCGCCTGTTGATGGACGATCACGGGCTGGAACTGGCTGAGGCGTGGACCATCACGCGCGCCACCTTTGGCTATACTAACCACACTCTGCTGCCCGAGGCGCTGGAGAGCTGGCCGCTGCCGCTGTTCGAGCGGATGCTGCCCCGGCATATGCAGATCGTCTACGCCATCAACGCGCTGGTGCTGCGTGAGGCGCGGGCCAGCAAGCAGCTCGATAATGCAGCCATCTCCGCCATTTCCGTGATCGACGAAAATGGCGAACGCCGCGTGCGTATGGCCAATCTCGCCTTTGCTGGCGCGCACAGCGTCAATGGCGTCGCGGCACTGCATACCGAGCTGATGAAGCAGACCGTCTTCGCCGATCTGCACCGGCTCTACCCGGACCGGATCAATAACAAGACCAATGGCGTGACCCCGCGGCGCTGGCTGCTGGAGTGCAATCCCGGCCTCACTGCGCTCATTCGCGAGACGATCGGCGACGGGTTCATGGACGATGCCGAGAAGCTCCACGAGCTGAACCGGTTCGCTGATGATGCGGCGCTTGGCGAGCGGCTGGGCGCCATCAAGCGCGCCAACAAGGAGGCGCTGACGCAGCATCTGCGCGAGCATATGGGCATCCGCCTCGATCCCTCCGCGCTGTTCGACGTGCAGATCAAGCGCATCCACGAATATAAGCGCCAGCTCCTCAATCTCATTGAGACGGTGGCGCTCTACGACCAGATCCGCAGCCATCCGGAGATCGACTGGGTGCCGCGCGTCAAGATTTTCGGCGGCAAGGCAGCGCCGAGCTACCATAATGCCAAGCTCATCATCAAACTGTCCAATGACATCGCCCGGCGGATCAACAGCGATCCCTCGGTGGGCGGATTGCTCAAGGTCGTCTTCGTGCCAAACTATAATGTCAGCCTGGCTGAGAAGATCATCCCCGCCGCCGACCTCTCCGAGCAGATTTCCACCGCCGGCATGGAGGCATCCGGCACCGGCAACATGAAGTTCGCGCTCAACGGCGCGCTGACCATCGGCACGCTCGATGGCGCCAATATCGAGATCAAGGATCGGGTCGGCGATGACAATATCGTCATTTTCGGTCTGACGGCGGATGAAGTCGCGCACCAGCGGGCCAATGGGTATAATCCGCGCCAGATCATCGAGGAGTCGCGCGAGTTGCAGCAGGCGGTTTCAGCGATTGCCTCGGGCGTCTTCTCGCCGGACGACCCCAATCGCTATGTCGAACTGATCGGTGGGCTGTATGACCATGACTGGTTCATGGTCGCCGCCGATTTCGAGAGCTACAGCCAGGCCCAGCGCGCTGTCGATGCCCGCTGGTCGAACCCGGCCGGTTGGCAAAGTGCAGCGCTGCGGAACATTGCGAACGTTGGATGGTTCTCCTCAGACCGCACCATCGCGGAATATGCCAAAGACATCTGGGGAGTTATGTGAAGCCGCCCAAAGCGGCCCTTGAAGCCTTGCTGGCTGGCACCCATGCCGACCCCTTTTCGCTGCTCGGGCCGCACGAAGGGCCGACCGGCATATTCGTGCGCGCTGTGGTGCCGGGGGCTGAGCAGGTGGAGGTGCATGACCTGGCCGGAGCGCGGCTGGGCACGCTGGAGCGCGTCGATGCGCGCGGTCTGTTCGAAGGCGCAGTGTCGGGACCGCGTCAGCCCTTGCGCTATCGTGCGAAGGGGCAGGGGGCCGAGTGGACAATCACGGACCCGTACAGCTTCGGGCCGGTCCTGGGGCCGCTCGATGATCTGCTGATCGGGGAAGGCACGCACTTCCGATTGTTCGACAAGCTCGGCGCGCATCTCATTGAACATGAAGGGGCTAGCGGCGTCCACTTTGCCGTCTGGGCGCCCAATGCACAGCGCGTGGCTCTGGTCGGCGACTTCAATGATTGGAACGGCCAACGCCATGTGATGCGCCGGCGCAGCGACAATGGCGTGTGGGAAATCTTCATGCCGGGCCTCGGGGCGTGGGAGGCGTATAAATATTTGATCGTCGGGCCGGACGGTACGGTCCAGCCGCTCAAGGCCGATCCGTTTGCCTTCGCGTCCGAGCTTCGGCCGAAAACCGCGTCGATGACCTTCTCTCCAGCCAAGCCGGACTGGGGCGATGCCGCCCACCGCGCGCATTGGGCCTCGGTCGATCCACGCCGCGTACCGTTGAGCATTTACGAGGTTCACCCCGGCTCTTGGCGGCGGGATGAGCAGGGCTGGTTCCTGTCATGGGACCGGATGGCCGAGGAACTGATCCCTTATGTCGCGGACATGGGCTTCACGCATATCGAATTCCTGCCGGTCTCCGAGCATCCCTATGACCCGAGTTGGGGCTATCAGACCACCGGTCTTTATGCGCCGTCGGCCCGCTTTGGTGATCCGGCCGGCTTTGCCCGCTTTGTCGATGGCGCCCACCGCGCCGGCCTTGGCGTGCTGCTCGACTGGGTGCCCGCGCATTTCCCGACCGATGCGCACGGGCTGGCCCGCTTCGATGGCACGGCACTTTATGAGCATGAAGACCCGCGCCAGGGCTTCCATCCGGACTGGAACACCGCGATCTACAATTTCGGCCGGCGCGAGGTGGCGAGCTTCCTCGTCAACAATGCGCTGTTCTGGGCCGAGCGCTATCATGTCGACGGATTAAGAGTCGACGCCGTCGCCTCGATGCTCCACCGCGACTATAGCCGCGAGCCGGGCGCATGGGTGCCCAACGCGGAGGGCGGGCGCGAGAACTGGGAGGCCGCAGCCTTCCTCCAGACCATGAACAAGGCGATCTACGGCGCCCATCCCGGCATCATGACGATTGCCGAGGAATCCACCACATGGCCGGGCGTCACGCATCCCGTGCATGACAATGGGCTGGGTTTCGGGTTCAAGTGGAACATGGGCTTCATGAACGATACGCTCAGTTACATGGCGCGTGATCCGATCCACCGGCGGTACCATCACGAAGAGATCACCTTCGGGCTGACCTACGCCTATACCGAGAATTTCGTGCTGCCGCTCAGCCATGACGAGGTGGTCCACGGCAAGGGCTCGCTGCTCAACAAGATGGCCGGCGATGATTGGCAGAAATTCGCCAATCTGCGCGCTTATTATGCCTTCATGTGGGGCTACCCCGGCAAGAAGCTGCTGTTCATGGGGCAGGAGTTCGCGCAGCGCCGGGAGTGGAGCGAAGCGCGCGCGCTCGACTGGGAGCTACTGGACGCGCCTGCCCATTCCGGCATCCGGACGCTCATTCGTGATCTCAATGGTTTGTACCGGTCTCTTGCCGCCCTGTATCAGCGCGATTGCGAAGGCGAGGGCTTTGAATGGCTGATCGTGGACGATCGCGAGAATTCGGTGTTCGCCTGGGTCCGCAAGGCACCCGGCGCGGCGCCTGTCGCGGTGATCGCGAACATGACGCCGGTGGTGCATTATGATTATCGCGTGCCGCTGCCGCATGATGGCATCTGGCAGGAGGTGATGAACACCGATGCCGCGATCTATGGGGGCAGCGGTGTCGGGAATTTGGGTGCGGTGAAGGCCGAGAAAGGCGTGGCGAGGATGACCTTGCCGCCGCTCGCCACAATCATGCTGCACGGAGAGGATTGAGGCGTCCGCCGTCATAATGGCGCGCCAGAGGAAGGAGTGGGAACAGGTGACACAAAGAGAAGGCCGCAAACAACCTCTGGCACGCGACGCGATGGCTTATGTCTTGGCCGGCGGGCGCGGCAGCCGCCTGATGGAACTGACCGACAATCGCGCGAAGCCTGCGGTGTATTTCGGCGGCATGTCCCGCATCATCGATTTTGCGCTCTCCAATGCGATCAACAGCGGCATCCGGCGCATCGGCGTGGCGACGCAGTACAAGGCCCACTCGCTCATCCGCCACATGCAGCGCGCCTGGAACTTCCTGCGCCCCGAGCGCAACGAGAGCTTCGACATTCTGCCCGCCTCGCAGCGCATCGACGAGTTTCACTGGTATGAGGGTACAGCGGACGCGGTGTTCCAGAACATCGACATCATCGCCAGCCACGCGCCAAAATATATCGTCATCCTGGCGGGCGATCACATCTACAAGATGGATTATGAGCTCATGCTCCAGCAGCATGTGCAGGAAAATGCCGATGTGACCGTGGGCTGCCTGGAAGTCCCGCGCATGCAGGCGACGGCCTTTGGCGTCATGCATGTCGATGATAAGGGCCAGATCACCAGCTTCCTCGAGAAGCCCGCCGACCCGCCAGCCATGCCCGGCAAGCCCGATGTCGCGCTCGCCTCGATGGGCATCTATGTCTTCACGACCGAATTTCTCTTCGAGCAGCTGCGGCGGGATGCCGATGATCCGGAAAGCAAGCGCGATTTCGGCGGGGACATCATCCCCTATATCGTCAAGCACGGCAAAGCTGTCGCTCATCTGTTTTCATCGAGCGCGATACGCGCCGCCGAGCAAATCGAAGAATATTGGCGCGATGTCGGCACGCTCGATGCGTATTGGGAAGCCAATATCGACCTGACCGACGTGGTCCCCAAGCTCAACATGTACGATCGGGACTGGCCGATCTGGACCGACCAGATCATCGCTGCGCCCGCCAAGTTCGTGCATGATGAGGAAGGCCGCCGGGGCATGGCGGTTAGTTCGCTCATCTCGCAGGATTGCATCGTCTCGGGCGCCGAGGCGCATCGCAGCCTGCTGTTCACCGGGGTGAAGATGGGCAGCTTCGCCAGCGTGAAGGAGGCGGTGATCCTGCCTTATTGCAACATCGGTCGCGGTGCGCGGCTCAAGCGGTGCATCATCGATAGCGGCGTCCGCATTCCGGAAGGTCTGGTCGTCGGCGAAGATCCGGGCCTGGACGGGCAGCGGTTTCGCCGCACGGAAAGCGGCATCTGTCTGATCACCAAGGCGATGATCGACCGGCTGGACTAGCGTCTAGGGCCGCGCGCAGCACTTGCGCGTGTCGAACCGGATTTTTCATCCTTTGCCTTAAGGCACGTCGCCGTCCATCGGGTTGTTACGAACATGACAGAGCTTTCCGTCCTCTCCGCCGCGTCCGAATGCTGGCCTCTCATCAAGACCGGCGGCCTTGCCGATGTGGCCGGGGCCTTGCCGGCGGCGGTGGCGCGGCATGGCGTGGCGATGACGCGCTTTCTGCCGGGCTACCCCTCCGTCTTGAAGGCCCTGCCGCGCAAGCGCACCGTCTTCCGCTATGACTCGCTGCTCGGCACGCCGGCGCGCATTCTCGCTGCCAAGCATGAGGGGCGCCCGCTGCTGGTCCTGGATGCACCAGGCTTTTTCGAGCGCGATGGCGGACCTTATGCCGATGCCATGGGGCGGGACTGGCTGGACAATGGCCTGCGTTTCGCCGCCTTCGCTAAGGCGGCAGCCGATCTCGCCGCCGGGCGCGCGGGGCTCAAGCCGTTCGATGTGCTCCACGCGCATGATTGGCAGGCCGGGCTGGCGCCGGCCTATCTGGTCTATTCCGGGGATCAGACGACAAGGCCCGCCAGCGTGATGACCATCCACAACATGGCATTCCAGGGCTGGTTCGACGCGGCTTTCTTTGCCCGGCTGGACCTGCCGCCGGTCGCATGGTCGATCGAGGGCGTGGAATATCATGGAGGCGTGGGGATGCTGAAGGCGGGGCTGGTCCTCGCGGATGCGATCACCACCGTGAGTCCCGGCTATGCCGAGGAAATCCGCCGGCCGGAATTCGGCATGGGGTTGGAGGGGCTGGTCGTCGGCCGGCAGGACCGCATGCATGGCATCGTCAACGGTATCGATGCTGCCGAGTGGAATCCGGCCAAGGATGCAGCGCTGGCCGCGCCATTCACGGCGGACGACCTCTCCGGTCGCGTGGCCAACAAGCGGGCGATCGAGGCCGCCTTCGGGCTGGAGAGCGGTGATGGGCCGCTGTTCGTCGTCATCACACGGCTCACCTGGCAGAAGGGCATGGACGTGCTGCTGGAGGTGATCGATCACCTCGTCGGCCTGGGGGGCAGGCTCGCGGTGCTCGGCAGCGGTGATGCGGCGATCGAGGCCGGACTTCATGCCGCCGCCGGCCGCCATCCCGGTCGCGTTGGCATTCGCATCGGCTATGACGAGCCGCTCGCTCATCTGATGCAGGGCGGGGGCGATGCCATTCTCATTCCCTCCCGGTTCGAGCCCTGCGGTCTCACGCAGCTTTACGGTCTGGCTTATGGCTGCGTGCCGGTCGTCGCGCGCACCGGCGGGCTGGGCGATACGGTGATCGACGCCAATGAGGCCGCGATGAACGCGGGGGCAGCCACCGGCGTGCTGTTCTCGCCGGTCGATTATCAGGGCCTTGCAGCGGCGATCAGCCGCACGATCCGCCTTTATGGGGCGCGCTCGCGCTGGCAGCAGATCCAGCAGGCGGGGATGAAAACGGACAATAGCTGGGGACGGAGCGGCGCTGCCTATGCTGCGCTCTACCGGCAACTCAAGGAGCAGAGATGACGATCACGCGCGTTCCCACTACGCCGTTCGAAGGCCAGAAGCCCGGCACATCCGGCCTGCGCAAGAAGGTGCGGGTGTTCCAGCAGGCCAATTATGCCGAGAATTTCGTCCAGTCGGTCTTCGATGCGATTGATGGCAAGGATGGCGCCCTGCTCGTGATTGGCGGCGACGGTCGCTATCATAACCGCACGGTCATCCAGCAGACGATCCGCATGGCCGCCGCCAATGGCTTTGCGAAGGTGATGGTGGGGCAGGGCGGCATCCTCTCGACGCCCGCCGCCAGCCACCTGATCCGCAAATATGGCGCGCTGGGCGGGCTAATCCTCTCCGCCAGCCACAATCCTGGCGGGCCGGACGAAGATTTCGGGATCAAGTATAACGTCTCCAATGGCGGGCCGGCGCCAGAGAAAGTGACCGAGGCGATCTACGCGCGCACGCAGACCATTAGCCAGTGGCAGATGGTGGAAGCAGGCGACATCGATCTCGATGCGCTGGGCATCGTCCCGGTTGGCGGCATGGCGGTCGAGGTGGTCGATCCTGTGGCCGATTATGCCGATCTGATGGAGGAGCTGTTCGACTTTGCCGCCATCCGCAACATTGCCGTCGGCGGCTTTACGCTCGCCTTCGATGCGATGAGCGCGGTCACCGGCCCATATGCGACCGAGATTTTCGAGCGACGCCTGGGCTTTGCGCCCGGCACCGTCCGCAATGGCACACCGCTGGAGGACTTTGGCCATCATCACCCGGACCCCAATCTCGTCCACGCCAAGGTGCTGTACGATCTGATGATGAGCGGGGACGCCCCCGATTTCGGCGCCGCGTCGGATGGCGATGGCGACCGCAACCTGATCATCGGCAAGGGGCGCTTCGTCACGCCGTCGGATTCGCTGGCGATGCTGGCGGCCAACGCACATCTCGCCAAGGGCTATCGCGGCGGCCTCGAGGGCATTGCCCGCTCCATGCCAACCAGCGCGGCAGCGGACCGCGTGGCGGAAGCGCTCGGCATCCCGAGCTTCGAGACGCCAACCGGCTGGAAATTCTTCGGCAATCTGCTGGATGCCGGCATGGCGACCATCTGCGGCGAGGAAAGCGCCGGCACGGGCAGCGATCATGTCCGCGAGAAGGACGGGGTGTGGGCCGTGCTGCTCTGGCTCAACATCCTCGCCGAGCGGAAGATCAGCGTCGATGCCCTGGCCCGCGATCACTGGGCGCGCTTTGGCCGCAATTATTATGCGCGGCACGATTATGAAGGCATCGAGACGGAGAAGGCCAATGCGCTCATCGAAGCGCTGACGGCGGCGCTCCCCGCGCTGCCCGGTGCGCGCTTCGGCGCGCTCACCGTCGCTGCGGCGGACAGCTTCTCCTACGCCGATCCGGTCGATGGCTCGGTCAGTGCCAATCAGGGCCTGCGCGTGCTGTTCGAGGGCGGTTCTCGTGTGGTGTTCCGTCTCTCCGGCACAGGCACGGAAGGCGCGACGCTGCGGGTCTATCTGGAGCGTTACGAGCCGGTTGGCGGCGCGCTGGATGAAGAGACGCCTGCGATGCTGGCGGGGCTGATCGCAGCGGCAGAGGCGATTGCTGGTATCGCGCGCCACACGGGCCGCACTGCCCCGGATGTCGTGACATGAGGCGGTGCGCCTTTGCCTCGCAGGCGTTCAGGGCCTGAATGTACGGCGTTCACCTCACCCGCGAGGGCGTGACATTCTCCGTCTGGGCGCCCGACGCCACTACCGTCACCCTGTGCCTGTTCGACGAGGATGGGCACGAGCATTGCCATGCCATGGCCCAACAAGCCGATGTCTGGCAGGCGCAGATTGCCGGGGTCGCGGCCGGCCAGCTTTATGGCTTTCGCGCCGACGGCCCATGGGCGCCGGAGCAGGGGCTGTGCTTCGACCCTGCCAAGCTGCTGGTCGATCCCTGGGCGAGCGCGATCGATCGGCCTTTTGTTTACGATCCCCAGCTCGTCGAGCGCGGCGTAGAGACGGCGCCGCTGGTGCCGCGCAGCGTCGTCACCGCGCCGCTGGCCGATCTCCCGCCAGCGCCGCCGCACTTTCGCCAGGGCGCCCTGATCTACGAGTTGAATGTGCGCGGTTTCACCATGCTGCACCCGGACGTGCCGCCCGCGCTGCGTGGCACGGTGGCGGCGCTTGCACACCCGGCGGTCATCGCGCATCTCCAGAAGCTGCATGTCGGCGCGATCGAACTGATGCCGATCGTCGCCTGGATCGATGAGCGGCATCTGGTCGCGCGTGGCTTGGCCAATGCCTGGGGCTACAACCCGATCGCGCCCATGGCCCTCGATCCCCGGCTTTGTCCCGGTGGGATGGCGGAATTGCGCGAAACGGTGGCGTGCCTGCACCAGGCCGGCATCGGCGTCATTCTCGACCTTGTGTTCAACCACACCGGTGAGAGCGACCGGATCGGGCCGACCCTGTCGATGCGCGGCTTGGGCGAGCGGAGCTATTATGCGCTGGAGGCCGATGGCAACCTCGTCAACGTCGCCGGCACCGGCAACACGCTTGACTTTACTCAGCCTGCCGTGCGGGCGCTCACGCTGGAGACGTTGCGGCGCTTCGTGCGCGAGGCGGGCGTGGATGGCTTCCGCTTCGATCTCGCGCCGGTGCTGGCGCGCGGCCCGGCCTTCGACCCGCAGGCGCCAATCTTCGATGAGATCGCGCGCGACCCTTGGCTGGCGGATCGGGTTCTGATCGCAGAGCCATGGGATATCGGCGCGGACGGCTATCAGCTCGGCCGCTTTCCTGAGAACTGGCTGGAGTGGAACGACCGGTATCGCGACGATGTGCGCCGCTTCTGGCGTGGCGATGGCGGGATCGGCGCCTTCGTCACGCGTCTCGCCGGATCATCGGACATCTTTGGCAAGCCGAGCCGGAGCGTCAATTTTCTGGCGTCTCATGACGGCTTCACGCTCGCCGATACCGTGGCGTATGTCCATCGCCACAATCTCGCCAATGGTGAGCATAATCGCGATGGGCATGGCGAGAATTTCAGCTGGAACCACGGTGTCGAGGGGCCGAGTGACGATCCCGCCGTGATCGCGGCGCGCGGGGATGATCTGCGGGCCTTGCTTGCGACGCTCTTTGCCTCGTCCGGCACGATCATGCTGACGGCCGGCGATGAATTTGGCCGCACCCAGCAGGGCAACAACAATGCTTATGCGCAGGATAATCCGCTCTCCTGGATCGCTTGGCATGATCGCGATACCGCACTCGAGGCCTTTGTCTGCGCGCTCTCCGCTGCGCGTGCGGTGGATCTCGATGCGTTCGCGACTTTTCCTGAGCCCGGCCGCTGGTTCCGAGCGGACGGGGCGGATATGAGCGTTTCCGACTGGGAATCGGCCGAGACCGGCTTCGTCCGTTATGAAGCGGACTTGCCGAACGGTCGCCGCTTCCCGCTCCTCGTCGACCGCGCGCAACGCCGACTCATTGTTGACATTGTCCGGCATTGAGTGAAAACCGGGCGGGGAATGGGGAATCATTCCGCGCAAAGCGAAGGGCCAGCGGCCTGGCGCAGCAGCACGGAACACCCTGATGGGCATAACAGGTCAGTCTCCCGTCGGATGACCGGAGCGAGGAGTGGATTGCATGAAGGATTTAAAGGGCCAACTGGCTTTCATCACCGGTGGTGCCTCGGGTGCCGGCTTCGGCCAGGCAACCGTGTTCGGACGGGCGGGCGCTGAGATTGTCATTGCGGATGTGCGCGCCGAAGCCATCGACGCCGCCCTTGAGAAGCTGCGGGCCGAGGGCATCCGCGCCCACGGCATCAAGCTCGATATCATGGACCGTGACGCCTACGCGAAGGCCGCGGACGAGGTCGAATCCGTTTTCGGTCGCGCGCCGACGATCCTGTCCAACACCGCTGGCGTCAACAGCTTCGGGCCGATCGAGAAGACGACCTATGATGACTTTGACTGGATTGTAGGCGTCAACCTGGGCGGTGTCATCAATGGCATGGTCACTTTCGTCCCGCGCATGATCGCGGCGGGTGTGCCGGGGCATATCGTGACGGTGTCCTCGCTCGGCGGGTTCATGGGCAGCGCGCTGGCCGGTCCCTATTCGGCGGCGAAGGCGGCCAGCATCAACCTGATGGAAGGCTACCGGCAGGGTCTGGCGCAGTATGACATCGGTGTCTCTGTCTGCACGCCGGCCAACATCCGCTCCAACATTGCCGAGGCGAGCCGCCTGCGTCCTGAGAAGTTCGGGTCGAGCGGCTATGTCGAGAATGACGATTCCATCGCCTCCCTGCACTCGATCCACCAGCACGGGCTTGATCCCGAGAAGCTGGGCGAGGCGATCATGAAGGGCATTCAGGAAAACGCGCTCTACATCATTCCCTATCCGGAAGTGCGCGAGGGGCTGGAGAAGCATTTCCAGGCGATCATCGAGTCCGTCGCGCCGATCGAGAGCGACCCCGAGGGCGCGCGTCTGCGCACCGAGGCGCTGATCAATTGGGGCCGCGACCGCACCCGCGTCTTCGCTGACGGCAAGAAGGGCGAATAATATCGCATTGCGCGATCGAATTGCGCTCGGGCGCCATGCGGAGCCATGGTCGCGCTAAGAACTATCGGAGAGAGACATGACCCTCAAATTGTACAGCTTTGGTCCCGGCGCCAATTCGCTCAAGCCGCTCGCAACGCTCTATGAGAAGGGCCTCGAATTCGAGCCGGTGTTCGTTGACCCGGCCAAGTTCGAGCAGCATTCGGACTGGTTCAAGAAGATCAATCCGCGCGGCCAGGTGCCGGCGCTCTGGCATGATGGCCAGGTCGTCACCGAATCCACCGTGATCTGCGAATATCTCGAAGACGTGTTTCCGGATGCCGGCACATCGCTGCGCCCCGCTGATCCGTTCAAGCGCGCGGAAATGCGCGTGTGGACCAAATGGGTGGACGAGTATTTCTGCTGGTGCGTCTCCACCATCGGCTGGGCATTCGGCATCAAGGCGATCGCGCAGAAGATGACCGACGAGGAGTTCGAGGATCATGTCACCAACAAAGTGACGATCCCCGAGCAGCAGGTGAAGTGGCGCCGCGCCCGCAACGGTTTCCCTCAGGAGATGCTGGACGAGGAATTCCGCAAGGTCGGCGTATCGGTCCAGCGGCTGGAGGAGACGCTCTCCAAACAGGACTATCTGGTCGACAGCGGCTTCAGCCTTGCAGACATCTGCAACTTCGCCATTGCCAATGGCCTGCAGCGCCCCGGCGGTTTCTTCGGCGACTATGTGAACGAGCAGAAGACGCCCGGCCTGTGCGCCTGGCTGGCGCGCATCAACGAGCGTCCAGCGATCAAGGCGATGTTCGAGAAGGCCAAGAGCGAGGATCTGCTCAAGGCCAAGCCGCAGCCCGCCGCCTGAACCGGGCGGCGGTCATACATCAAGGATAAGAAGGCGGACCGGGCAATGACGCAGGATCTCACCATCTACCACATTCCCGGTTGCCCCTTCTCGGAGCGCATCGAGATCATGATGGCGCTCAAGGGCGTGGCGCTGAAGGATGTCGAGATCGACATCTCCAAGCCGCGCCCGGACTGGCTGCTGGCCAAGAGCGGCGGCACCACGGCGCTGCCGCTGCTCGATGTGGAAAATGGCGAGAGCCTCAAGGAGAGCATGGTCATCCTGCGCTATCTTGAGCAGCGATACCCGCAGCCTGCCGTCGCGCATCCCGACCCGTTCTGCCACGCGGTCGAGGGGATGCTGGCGGAGCTGTCCGGTCCATTCTCGGGCGCGGGTTACCGGATGATCCTCAACCGCGATGCGGACAAGCGCGAGGAAATGCGCGCGGCTGTGGACGCGGAGTTTGGCAAGGTGGATGCGTTCCTGCGCCGCTACGCCACGGGCGTCGACTTTCTGTTCGAGGATCGCTTCGGCTGGGCGGAGGTCGCCTTCACGCCGATGTTCAAACGGCTGTGGTTCCTCGAATATTACGAAGATTATGAGGTGCCCGCCCAGTTCGACCGGGTGTTGCGCTGGCGCGCGGCCTGCGTCGCGCATCCGGCCGCCCAGCACCGCAGCCATGAAGAGCTGATCAAGCTCTATTATGATTATAGCCAGGGCGGCGGCAACGGTCGCATACCCGAAGGGCGCGCCATTTCTAGCTTCTCCCCGGATTTCGACTGGCGCAACCGCCCCATGCCTCCCCGAGACAAATGGGGCCGCCCCGCGACCGATAAAGAACTGGGCCTTGCCACTTAACCCGCAAATTGCTTAGCATGCTATGATCTGATTGCCACATCCTTCATGCTTTCTTGGCAAGATGCATCTTCGGGCCATGACATGAGGAATTGTTAACCATAATGAGGGACTTGGCCTGTGGGAGCGAGCAGGCCGGTCGGCTTCCCGAGAGCCGGTGTGGGTATCGCCTTGGGGGATCTGGTTTGTCACGCCGCAAGTGGCTGATCTTTGGATATGCGTGTCTGGCCGGTGCAGCCTTGCCAGCGCCGGCACAGGGGCAGCCTGCAGACCAATCGCGCGGCTCCGTTTACGAGGCCGCTTTTTTTAGCCCCTCCGCACCCAGCAATGCGCTGGAGATGATCTCCCTGGTGCCCGGCTTCACGCTGGACGAGGGCGATGCCGAGATTCGCGGTTTTCGGCAGGCGGCAGGCAATGTCGTGATCAATGGCCGACGGCCCAATGCCAAGAGCGAGACGCTCGGCACGCTGCTCTCGCGCATTCCCGCTGCCCGCGTCGTCCGCATCGAACTTGCCTCGGGCGATCGGTTCGGGACGGACTATGCCGGCCGCGCGCTGGTCGCCAATGTTGTGCTGTCGCAGGAGGGCGGGCTTGCGGCGACTGTCGAGACGACCTTGCGCCGGGAATATCGCGGCGCGATCCTTCCGGAAGGCAGCATCTCCGCGCTGTGGAATCGGGGCGCTTCGACTTTCAACGTCGCACTCGCCGTTAAAAATGCTGGGACATCGGAGGAGGGGTTCGACCAGCTGGTCGCGCTGCCCGGCGGGGCCGAGCAGGAGTATCGCGAGAAGTTCAGCCGCTTCCGCAATCCCCAGCCCTCCGGCTCCGTGCGGTGGACGTTGAACGAGGGGGAGCATCGCACGGTCAATCTTAGCGCCAGTCTCAACCTCAATTATGATGACCTGACGCAAAGCAGCTTTGTACAATCCGCTAATGGATCCGAGCGCAACGACGCCCTTGTGCAGCGTTGGTTTACCCGCACCATGGAAGTCAGCGGGGATATCACGCGCCCGCTCGGTTCGGGCGGCATCAAGCTGCTCGGTCTGGCCTCCCGGCGATATCGCAGCCTGCGCGATCAAGCGACCGAGGCCAGTCTGGCAGGAGACGATCTGGGCGGCCTCTTTCAGAACCAGCATGACTGGCGGGACGAGACGCTGGCGCGCCTGAGCTGGAATGGCACGGCATTCTCGGGCTGGACCGTCGAGACAGGCGCGGAGGGCGTCCGCACCCGGCTGGATGGGCAAGTGGATCTGTTTTCCGTCGATCCCGATGGGGCGGTCACGGTTTATGATCTGCCCGTCAGCCATGCCGTGGTGACGGAAGATCGCGGCGAGGCCTTCGCCAATGCGGGCCGGCCACTGTCATCCCGACTGCGGATCGATTTGGGCCTTGCCTATGAACGCTCGCGCCTCAGCGTAAGGGGCGATGTCAGTGCCCGTCGGACCCTCGACTTCGTCAAGCCCAAGGTCGCGCTGGACTGGCGCCACGGCGCCTGGCACAGCCAGATCAGCGCGGAACGGACGGTAGCCCAGCTCGATTTCGAGGATTTCGTCAGCGCCGCGGAGCTATCGGCGGACCGGGTGAACAGTGGCAATCCCGATCTCCTCCCGCAGCGGGCCTGGGAGTTCAAGCTGAGCGTCGATCGCGCTTTGCCCGGAGACGGGCGCATCACACTCGATCTGGGCTATGATTTCATCGCGAAGGTTCAGGACCGCGTGCCGACGCCGGAGGGCTTTGATGCACCGGGCAATCTGGGCGACGGCACCCAGTTCAGCGCGGCGGCCAATATCGATCTGCCGCTCTCCCGGCTGGGCGTCAAAGGCGGGCGGCTCACCCTTTATGGCTCCTACATCGATACCTCCGTGCGGGATCCGTACACGCTGCGCTATCGCCCCTTTTCCGGCTATGCGCCCTTCTACTACGAGGCGCGCTTCCGGCAGGATCTGGGCAGTTTCGCCTGGGGCACGAGCATGACCGGCAATAGCGGGTCGGACAGCTATCGGATCGACGAGGTGGACTTCAACCGGGGGATCGCGCCGAACGTCGCCGCCTTTGTCGAATATCGCCCGAATCCTCGCTGGACGGTGACCCTCGGCAGCGAAAACCTGCTGGATAGCGGCAAGCGGCGCGTGCGCGACTTCTACGATCCGGATCGGCGCTCGCTGATGCCCTATGAGCGCGAACTGCGTCATCGCGAGAGTCACCTGGTCGCATATCTGACGATTAAGCGCAGCATCCGGTAGCCGCTCCCCAAGGGGCGAACAAGGGCCGATCCATCCTGTGTTCAGGCGCGTCATGCCATGGATCTTTCAGGTCGGCGCGGCATTGTAACGGTTCACGGACGCGCTGACGCTGTAACTGTCCGTGCCAGTCAGGCATTGCCGAGCCGGATGATGTCATGCAGATAGGCTTTCAGCTTGTCGCAACGGGCCTCTGCGCCCTTGTCGGTACCGGCTTTGAGCCGGGCCTTTGGTAGTTTGAGCCAGTGCGGATCGCGTGCCATGCGGTGCGGGGTCTGCCCGGTGCAGGAGAATGAGTGCTGATGACACTGAGTGTGTTGCTTGCCGCGGCGGCGGCCGCAGGATCGCCGCAATATATCCCGTCCAGCCCCACGCTGGGGATGGCCGAAGGGCGCTGCCGCGCGAATGAAAGCGGCCCGGCCTATATGATCAACATCAACGGGTTGAAGGACCGTCAGGGTCTCGTTCGCGTTGAGCTTTATCCCAATAGTGACGAGGATTTCCTCGCCGACGATAATGTCCTGCTCATGGCGGGCAAGCCCTTCCGTCGCGCCGAGATGAAGGTGCCGGCCAGCGGCCCGGTCGTGCTCTGCATCCGGGCACCCAGCGCAGGCACCTACACGCTGAGCCTGCTGCATGACCGCGATTCCAACCGAAAGCTCGGCCTGTCGGTGGATGGCGTCGCTTTTCCGGGTGATCCCAAGCTGTGCTGGGGCCAGCCCAAGGGCCGCGATGCGCGGGCGACCGTCGGCAATGGCCCGACCACGATCAACGTCACCATGCAATATCGTCGCAGTCTGGTCTGCTTTGGCCCGCTGAAGAAGTAGCGGAAAGGGGAGGGCTGGCCTAGCCGCCCTCGCGATTCAGGCTGCCAGTGTGCCCGTCCGTCGCACGACGGGATTGTCGACGAGTTGCTGATAATAAGCGAATAGATCGGCGAAATGCTCGTCGATGGTGCGCACATGTCGCGCATAATGGAGGGCTTTGGCGCGCACCTCTTCCTTGGGCGTGGCAATGAAGTCCAGGATCGCCTTGGCCGCGGCTGTTGGATCGGCTGACTTGTACAGCCACCCTTCGCACAAGCGGGCGTGATCCGCCGCACCGCCACGATCCGGCATGATGAGGGGCAGGCCGGCCGCGCGCGCCTCACCGCCGACGGTACAGAACACCTCTGCCTCGCAGCCATGGATCAGGGCATCGCAGCTGGCGAAGAGACGCGCGACTGCCTGCCTGTCCGAGATCGGTGAGAGCAGATGGACGTGCGGGATTTGCGCGGCGGCGCGGGCCACACGCGCGCGATCGCGCCCATCGCCGGCAATCACGAGGCCGACCGGCGCCTTGTTCCCCGCCATGGTCACGGCCTGGATCACCATAGGCCAGCGCTTCTCCGGGCCGTGCCGCCCAGCCCCCAGCAGCAGCGTTGCTTCGGGCGGCAGGTCGCACCGCGCAAGGAGGCGAGCGCGCAGCTCTTCATCACGAAAGTCCGGAGAGAAAATGCCGGGCTGGACGCCCATGGGATTGGTCACGACCCGTTTCATCCCACCCGCCAGCAGGCGATTGGTCTGGTCTTCGCCAGTCGTGATCGAGCCGTCGAACAGCTGGTCCATCCGCTTGAGGTGGCGCCAGAACATGCCGAAAGCGCGGTCAATGGCCGGACGGGGTAGGAAAGGATCGAACCAGCGATAGGCATAAGCCGACATGGGATCGGCATGCATCACCAGCGCCCGCGGTGCTTTGCCTGGCCACTCGCCAACAAAGCGGGCGCTGCGCCAGGGCGAGGAGCATTCGACGACGTCGGGCTCGAGTTGGCTTAACGTATCGTGCAACGTGTCGACGTCGCGGAAATAATGGTAACGCCGGTCCAGCGGAAATTGAGGGTTTTCCAGGTAGATGATCCGGGCATTGGGGCCATGATCCTCAACGCGGAAACCCGGCCCTGGGGCGATCACCACCACTTCATGCCCCGCCGCAGGTCCGGCGAGAAGCTTGCGATCGATGTAGGTTTTTACGCCGCCGCCATAGGGCGTGTAGAAGGCGGCGACATCCACAATGCGCATGGATGTCACCCGGCGCGGGCGCACATGGCGTCCACCTTGTCGCGCGATCCTGCCATCAGGCCCGCTTTTCTTTTCTGCCAACCCTGATCGTGGCGAGATCACCGATGGCCAGCACCGCACCGATGACGAGATGGGTCAGAAGGATAAGGGTGGTGATGAGCGCGATGAGAATGTGGATTTCGCTGTCCTGACCCACCGCGAACACGGCGACCGCCGCGAAGATAATATCCTTGTTGCTGATCAGCGGCAGGCGCGAGAGCAGCATTCGCACCGTGGCCAGCACCAGCCACCAGCCCAGCGCCACGTCGGGCAGGGCGAGGCTCCACACCACCGCGAGCAGGACGTTGCCGACCAGCAACCGCGCGAAATGCAGGCCGGAAATGGCCCAGAGCTGCGTGCGCGTGAGGCTGAAGATGCGCTTGCTGAACACGAAGACCAACAGGGAGACGACCATGATGACGCCGACCGATGCGGCTAGGGCGGAACTGGTAATGCCGAGGTTCAGGCTCTTCGCATAAGGATAGACCAAGGCCATCATCGCGAGCGTGAAGATGTTGGACACCACGGCGGAGAGGATCGCGACGTCCTTGACGGCGCCGAAGGGCGAACCCTCCATTTTGATCTTCTTGCGTGCCCAACTGTAGAAATAGGCCTCGCCGAGATAATCGACGATCAGCTCGTTGGTGACGTTCTTGCGCGCCAGGGCGATGAGGCCTTCGCCCGGAATATGCCAGAGCCAGCGGAAGATGATGAAATCAAAGGCAAGACCAGTGAAATAATAGCCGAAAAAGGCGACCCAGAACAACGGATTGGCCGGGATGGTCTGCAACAGATCGTCAAGGCGGAACGACCGAAACTGCCAGATGACAACCGCAAGAATGGCAATGGACAGCGCCGGGGTGATCCACACCCACCACGAGGTCTGGCGGACAGGAAGCGGGATCGGGTCTTTGGAAGGATCGTCGCTCGACGGAGCAGGGGCTGGTGTCTGCATGTGTGTTTGCTTACTTGATAAGGCCCGATCGCGTCCGCGCTGCGGATAGCAACAATCTGGCCGGGGTCAAAGTCTATTTCCCCACAACACGGCGGAAGAGGGCGATCCACTTCTCTAGCGTCGCCTCCATCGTGAACAGCGATGCACGCGCGCGCATGGCGGATATCTGCGGCTTCTGGTCGCACACGCGGTCCATGGCGGCGGCGAGAGCCGAGACATCCTTGATCGGAACCAGCGTGCCCACATCCTCCATCATCATCGGCATGGCGATGGTGCAATCCGTCGCGACGATGGGGATCGCGGCGGCCAGCGCTTCCGCGACCACTGCGGGCACGCCTTCGAAGTCCGAAGACAGGATGAAGGCATCGGCTTGCGCAAACCAGGGGTCGACAGGGTTGTGATGGCCGGGAAGGCTAAGCTGCGTGGCGACGCCGAGCGCTTGCGCCTTGGCTTCCAGCGCGGCGCGGAGCGGGCCTTCGCCCACGATCGTCAGCCGGTCGTCCGGCTGCGCGATCCGCGCGAACGCATCCAGCAGCAGCTCGAAGTTCTTTTGCGGAAACAGCCGCCCCACGCCCAGGAAATGCCGGCCCGGGTTATTGCGCGGCGTGCTGTCGCGCAGACTGGCCAGACGCTGCGCCACCGCCGCCGTCATCGAGGCATTGTGAATGATGGCGATCCGCTCGGGTGGGACGCCCATTTCGGTTTCGATTTCGTCGCGGACCGGCGGCGCCATCGCTACAACAGCCGCATAGATATGGCTGTGGCCGTGCATGATGAACCGGCTCAGCCGCCGCCGCAGCGGGCTGCTGTGGCGCTCGTCGAGGCTGTTGCTCGGGCGCAGCACAATGGGCGGGCAGCTCTTGCCGAGGACAAGCCGGGTGACCGCAGCCACCGCCATCAGCCCGTTGCTGGGGAAGAACAGCACATCTGGCTTTAACCGCCTCACGATGCCCGGCAGCTTGAGCATCATCCACAGGCTCTCGGTCTCGATCCGCGCGAGCCGGCCCGGAGGCGGGATGATATAGGGGACGTCCGGCGCCTCTTCCTGCAGCCGGCCTTCCCACCGGCCAAGCGCGATGCGGGCATCGAGCCCAGCCTCTCGCCAGGCCTTGGTAAAGCGCAGCAGATCGCGCTCGACCCCGCCCGGTTCGAGGCTGTGGAGCACGCTCAGGACGAACAACGGCCCCTCGTCAGCCATCAGGCGGCAAGATCCGCATAGCGCGCGGGCGTGTGGGTGCGCATGAACTTGCTGTACGTCGCGTCGATGCTGTCGAGCAAAGCGGGTACGGTCGTGTCCGGCGGATGCACCGCGATGCGAGCATTGGGCAGTGCCCAGGGCGCGGCGCGGGCGGCGGCGGCGACCATCAGCGAACTGGCGATCCGTCCCTTCGTGCGGCTGGCCCAGGTGATGACCGGCCCCTTGGCCACAACTCGGCCCGTTTCCGGCTGCCAGACCTTGAGATGATCCTCGGCGAGCGGGAAGCCGCAATCGGCGAGCGCCTGCAGGCTGTCCCGCGAGTAGAGCCAGGCCGGGGCGATGAACCCGGTGACGGGCCGGCCGATGGCGTCCTCCACGATCGGGCGACCACGCTCCAGCCGGCGACGCGCTTCCTCCCGCGAGAGCTGCGCGAACTCACCGGCGCCGGCCGTCATGTGCTTCTGCATGAAGCCCTTTTCGCGGGCATCGTCGCGGTGACACCAGCCGTGCAGGAACATTTCCACCCCGGCATCGGCCCAGCGACGCAGTTTGCCGGCAAAGGCGGCATTGCCGGCGAGTGGCGCCTTGTCTTCGAAATCGGGCACCACCAGCATGGCGAGGCGCGGACCACCGAGCAGGCCGCTCAGACGGTCGAACAGCGCATCGACTTCGCTTTCAAAATGCGGCGTCACATCATGGATCGAGGCGAGCAAACGAGGCATGGGCGAGCCGTTACACCCTTTCCCGCGCGCCGTCACGCCCCACCGCAGGGGGCAGGGTCAGAAGGCGCGGGTGATGCCCAGATCCACGGTTGTGCGCCGGTAATCGTAGATGCCGACCGTCGAGATATTGCGCTCATAAGCCAGCCGCACGACCGGCGAGAATCCGGCCACCTCGATCTGGCGGAAGGTCGCGCCGACCGATCCGCGCAAAAACCATTCCTTGCGGCGCTCCGGGAACAGCGCCAGCCGGGCATCGGCTTCGAGCCGCCGCACGGTGGCGTTGGCGAATAGCGTCGTGCGGCCCATGTCCCGCCAGCCGAGCAAGGTGAGGCCGCCCGAAGCAGTTGCATAGCCGGGGTCGCGCGCGGTCTGTCGCGTGCCGCTCAGCTGAATGCCGACGCCGCTGCGGGCAGACAGCGCGCGCTCGATGCCGGCGCTCAGATTGTAGAGCGCGCCATCCTGCAGGGCGTTGCGGTTGTAATGCGACTGGCCGTAGGAAAAGCCGACATCGCTTTGCGCGCGCCGCCCGATCCGCTGCGTCCACCGCAGATCGGCCGTCTCCGTGCGGGCATAAGCCTTGCCACCATAAGTGCGCCAAGTGACGCCGGCAGAAGGCATGAGGCGGCTGCGCCCCCGCTGCCACTCCAGCCCCAGCAGGGCGCTGCCGGAGAGGTCGTTGAACCGGCTGGCGCGATAGAAGGTGCCGTCAGCCGAGAGACGCGGTACCAGCGTCAGTCCCTGGCCCAGCCCGACACGGGCATAGACCTGCCCTGAGAGGCGCAGGCCAATGCCGGATTGCTCCCGCGCATCCTCATCCAGCGTGAGCGGGGCGATGACCGTATCCAGCTCCTTGGCATCGGTGGCGCGGTTGATGTTGCTGTCGGGCGCCATGGCCAGCTCGAAATTGCCGCCGAAGCGCCGGTTGGAGCGCAATGCGGCGGCGAACCGATCCACCACCTGCTGAACGTCCGGCGGCAAGCCATTGGCCTGCGCCTGCCGCAATTGCTGGCGTGCGCGGCCTTCATCGCCCATCGCCGCCAGCACGCGAGCAAGTTCCAGACGCACGCGGGTGGCGCCCGGCTCCTCGTCCAATATGGCGCGGAAGGCGAGGGCGGCATCGGTCTGCCGGCCCTGCTCATCGAGCATCATGCCCAGGCGAAAGCGCGCTTCGGAGCGGACCTTGAGCTCGGGATCGCGGGCAAGCGCACGGTAGATCGTCTCGGCATCCTCCAGCCGCCCTGCGACGCGCGCCTGATCGGCGAGGTCGAACAGCTGCGCGGCATTGAGGCCGGAGATGGACCGGGCGTCTTCGGAGACGGTCGGGGTGCCGCCCGTCGGCGCTTGGGCTTGCGCCCCCAGGGGAGCATGCAGGCACAGACCTGGGATCAGCCCCAGCCAACTCAGTCGTCGCAATGTCATGGCAGGCCCTTGCCGGTGCGCTATGGACAAATCAATTGGTGCGTTTGCCGACTGTCGCGCCACTCAGATAGTAAGTGCTGCTGGTGTCGCCCGGCGCCGTCTGGAACCCGAAGGTGCCGCCGATTTCCGTCGCGGTTGGGCCGTAAAGGGCGCCCTCGAAAAAGCCGAGATAGGCATTGCTGCCGTTCACGACGTCCGCCGCCAGTCCGGCGTCGATGTCCATGACCCCGCGGTCGAAGGTGAACGTGCCAAAATTGCGGGTGCTGCCGTCGAAATTGCTCTTGCCGATCGGGTTGAGCGAGCCGGTAAATGTGCCCGCACCGAAATTGACGGCGAAGTTGCTCGTTCCGCTCAGCGCATAGGTCGCGCCGCCGCCGAACTGCGCCGCCGTGCCGCGAATGATGCCCGTGAAGCTGCCCGAGCCGGTCGGGATCTGGAAGCCGTTGGTGCGGATGCCCCAGGCGAACCAGCGGTCGAACCTGTCGCTGCCCGGTGCTTGCGCGCGCTCCCACCGGCCGAAGCTCGCATAGCTGAGCGCAATGGCGGTGTTGCCTGCGCCGGCCTTGTTGAGCGAGAGCGTATAGGACAAGCCGTCGCCCCCGGTGATCCTGTAGACTGCAAGAGCATTCGAGGAGGCAGCCGAGTCCAGGCTGGCGGAACCGAATGTCGTGTCGATGCCCCGGTCGCTATCCTGATAGCGGTAGCTGCCTTGCGCGGCGTTGTAGGTGAACAGCCCGTTGGAGCGCAGCAGTGCTGCATTGTTTGCGCTGTTTCCGCTGCCCGTATCGGTCAGGCTGAGCTGGCTGAACCGGTGCTCGAAGCTGTCATCGAACTGCAGGGCGGTGAGCGACATGTTCAGCCCGGCCACCGTGCTGTCCTGCCGGCCCAGCATATAGCCGGCGGTCACCTCGCCATCGGCGCTGTAGAGATACCAGGTCGCGCCAACTTCCTCGCCATTGGGGCCGTAGAAGCGGCCGTCCCAACCGCCGTTGAAGCGCTTGCCATCATCCATGAAGAAGTTGCCGGAAAAGGCGGTGGTACCGCTGGTCAGCGCTGCCTCACCGAAATAGGCGCCGATACCCTTGATGAGGCCGGTGTCCACGTCAATCGTGGTCAGCACGCCGCTGCTGGTCAGGGCGCCGCTCTGGAAGTCGATCTGTAGGGCGCCGCTCCCCGCGACCGCAAAGGGAGAATCGATCGCCCGCGCACCGACGAGGCTCACGGCATAACGCCCGGTGCCGGATGGCTGGAGCTGGCCGGCAGGCGTCTGGATGCCATAAGTGAACGGATCATAGGTGAAGTCGAGCGTGTTGCCGGACACGGTGGCGCGCTCCCATGCGCCGCCGCCGACATAACGATAGGTGAGTTCTCCCGATGTGCCGGGCCGTGTCAGCGTCAGCGCCTCGCTGGTCGTGCCGAGCTTCTGGAAGCTGATGAAGGCCGGCGATCCGGATGCGACCAGATCGGCTGGGGCGAAGGTGGCGCTGCGGTTGGCCGTGGCGATGGAATAGCTCTGCGTGGCGGCGTTATAGGAGATCGAGAGCGTGCCCCGGGCTGACTGGCCATTCTCGACCGGCCGCTCATCGGCATAAAAGCGCCCGGAGAGATTGCCGCCATTGCTGGTGAACGTCTGGCTCTGCAGCGGCCCCATCAGGCTCGTATTCGGCCCGGCAATCGGGTTCGGGCTGGGGGCGGGCGCCGGAGTCGGGGTGGGGGTCGGCGTAGGTGTGGGGGTCGGCGTAGGGGTAGGCGTCGGGGCCGGCGTCGGTGTCGGGGTAGCTGTGGGAGTCGGCGTCGGTGTCGGGGTCGGCGTGGAATTGACGCCGCCCGCTCCACCGCCTCCGCAGGCGGTGGTCAGAAGAGTGATGAGGAGGGGCATAGCCCACTTGCTCTGCTTGACCATGACGGGGCGAAACTCCGGATTAATGAGCGCGAGAGGGTTCGAGGGTTCGTGTCCGGACGTTGGCCAAATATAATTGACGAAAAGTTTATCATCTTGGAACTGGGTCCGTTTTTGAGACGGTTGGAGGTGAAGTCGGTAAAATTTCACCGCAAAACTGTACTTGCGGGTGCCGCATGGCGCGTTAACCATCTTCCGGGCTTCCCTGTCGGGTCAGAATGGTTAACAGTTCTTAACTATGAGACGCGCCCCCGTTCTGACTCACGAAGAGGCGAGACATCCGTTTCGCCAGTCGCTTCCCCGCCATGTGTTCCGGCCTGCGCCGGACGCGACGTCGCAAGCCCGCCCCGCGCCGGACGAAGACAAGGACTGGAAGTTGTTTGTGCTGAGCTTCGCGGCGTTCTTTACGGTCGCCTACACGTTCATCGTGTGAGGACTTAGCGGCTGCCGGCTTCCCGCGCGGCTGCCAGGTCCGCTTCACACGCCCGGTGAAGCTTCAGCGCCAGCAGGGCGCAGATGCCGCACATGCCGCACATAATAAGCAGTGCTTCCCGGTTGCTCAGGCCCGCGCTGGTCGCGGCCATGATGACGAGCGCACCGAAGACCATCGCGCCTGAGTTGACGACATTGTTGGCGGCGACTGTCCGCGCGGTCTGGTCCTTGCTCACCGTGGTGGTGAGGAAGGCGTAGAGCGGCACAACGAACATGCCGCCGAATGTCGCGATGCCGAACAGTGCGATCACGATGCGCCAGCTATGTGGCGCGGCGAGAAAATCGCGGACCGTATAGAGCGTATCGGCAGGCGCGCGCACCCAGTCGCCGGATGCGTAGGAAAAGAACCAGATGAAGCCGGCCATCATCAGCACCGAGATGGGCGAGTAACGGGCGGAGACGACGCCACCGAGCAGGCGGTTGACCGCCACCGATCCCACCGCCACGCCGATCGAGAAGATCGCGAGGAACATGCTTGCCACTTCCTTGGTCGCGGTGAACTCGTTCTTCACCAGCGGCGGGAAGATGATGACCAGCACCGTGGCGATCATCCAGAAGAAACTGATCGACATGATCGCCAGGAACAGGCGGCGAATGTGCATGGTCGCCGAGATCAGGCGCCAGGAGGCCCGGAAGATATTGTAATCCATGTCGATGGGCGGGCCGACGCGCGGGGCGGGCGGCACCATGCGACCGGATAGATAGCCGATCATCGCGATGATGAGGACGCCGCACGCCGCAGCGGTCGGGCTGATCCAGCCCGCGACGATCGTCCCGGTCAGAATGGCGATATAGGTGCCGGCTTCGACGAGCCCCGTCCCGCCGAGCACCTGATCCTGCTCCAGATGCTGAGGGAGAATCGCATATTTGATCGGCCCGAAAAAGGTCGAGTGAACGCCCATCGCCAGCAGTGCGGTCAGCATGAGGCCAACGCCTGTCATCGGGTGCCGCGCGCTGACCAGCAGACCGGCCGCGCCAACCGTCATGATGAGGATTTCCGCGAGCTTGACCGTGCGGATGATCCTGGACTTGTCGATATTGTCCGCAAGCTGGCCGGAGAGCGCCGAGAGTAGGAAGAAGGGCAGCACGAACAGCCCGGTCGCGACCGCGTTGAACGCCGATTCCTGCTGCGGGTCCTGAAACACGCCATAGGTCGCGAACAGGATCATCGCAGTCTTGAAGAGATTATCGTTGAAGGCCCCGAGGAACTGAGTGACGAACAGGGGCAGAAACTTCCGGTGGCCGAGCAGCCGCAGGGATGCCTGCATAAGTGCGTGAACTCTTGTGATCCGGCCGGACTCGCGCCGTCGCCGGGCTTCTAGCGGCGAAATGGGCAGGTGAAAAGACATTGGATGCCGAGTCGTGCAGCCCCTTGTCTGCGCTGGACGGCTGTGGCACCCGCATTGTCGTGAAGTTCTTGCCAAACATTCTCACCCTCTCGCGGATTCTCGCGGTGCCCCTGCTTGTCGCCCTTTTGTGGCCGGCCGAGTCTGTGCACGCCTGGCGCCTCGGCTATCTCGCGGCTTTCGGGCTCTACTGCCTGATGGGCATCACCGATTATTTCGATGGCTATCTCGCCCGCGCGCAGGGCACGGTCTCGAAGCTGGGCGTGTTTCTCGATCCGATCGCGGACAAGATCATGATCGGCGCGGTGATTCTTATCCTGTGTGCCAACCAGAACATCAACGGCGTCCATATCATCGCGGCGCTGGTGATTCTGCTGCGGGAGATTGCGGTCTCCGGCCTGCGGGAGTTTCTCGCGGGCCTGCGGATTTCCGTGCCGGTGTCGCGCCTCGCCAAGTGGAAGACGGCATTTCAGCTTGTCTCGCTGGGTGCGCTCATTCTGGCGGGCGGATTGCCGCATATCGCGTTCATCCAGCTTGCCGGCCTCGTCACCTTGTGGGCGGCCGCTCTGCTCACCCTGCTTACCGGCTGGGATTATCTGCGCGCCGGCCTCAAGCACATGACGGTCTGATCATGGCCGACATCACGATTCTCTATTTCGCCTGGGTGCGCGAGCGGATCGGTCTGGACGAAGAGCAGCAGCCCGTGCCCTCGCCGGAGGCGACCGTTGCGCAGCTTCTCGATGCCCTGTCGGCCGGCAGCGCCGGTCATGCGGCGGCCTTTGCCGACCGGGGGCGTCTGCGCGCGGCGCTGGACCAGAAGTTCGTGCCCTTGGACACTGCCATCGGCCAGGCGCGCGAGCTGGCGATCTTTCCGCCCGTGACCGGTGGCTGACGCCACGCCCTCGATCTCGCTGCGCGTCACGGCGGAGGATTTCGATCCGGGCCGCGAGCTGGCCCGGCTGGAAGGGCTGGATGGGGGCGGGATCGCGAGCTTTACGGGGCTGGTGCGCGATGATGGCGGGCTGCGCGCGCTCCGGCTGGAGCATTATCCCGCGATGACACAGGCGCAGATCGCTGCGGTGGTCGAAGAAGCCTGCGCCCGCTGGCCGTTGCTCGGCGTGACGGTCATCCACCGGTTCGGTGAACTGCCGGTCTGCGCGCGGATCGTCTTCGTCGGCACCGCCTCGGCCCACCGCGTCGCCGCGCTCGAATCCTGTGCGTTTCTCATCGACTGGCTGAAAGTCTCAGCGCCCTTCTGGAAGCAGGAGATCCGGCACGACGGCTCGGCCGGCTGGGTCGAAGCGAAAGGCGCCGACGACGCGCGCGCCGCAATCTGGCGGCAGGGGCGGCTGGACCCGATCTGACGGCCGCCGCGCTCAGGCAGCCTCGGCTGTCTCCTGCTGGCTGGTCGCGGCGTTGCGCAAAATGTCCGCCATCAATCGGAAGTCCGCTTCTCGCGGCGAGTTGCGCCGCCAGACCAAGGCGATCTCGCGATGGGCGCTCGGCGACTGGATCGGCCGCGCGGTGATCTTGGTGTTGGCAAGAATGCCGCCCCTTATTGCCATGTCCGGCAGCAAGGTCAGACCCAGACCATTATCGACCATCTGCACCAGCGTATGCAGCGACGTGCCGGTGATGGTCGCCTCGGTACGCAATTCCGCGCGGTTACAGGCGGCCAGCGCATGTTCCTTCAGGCAGTGGCCATCCTCCAGCAGCAGCAGGCGGTTGCCGTCGATCATCTCGGGCGTGATCAGGGCCGGCGGATCGCGCGGATCGTCCTTGGGAAAGGCCACGAACAGCGCATCATCGAACAGCACCTCGATTTCCGCATCGCCGCAGGGGAAGGGCAGGGCGAGCAGCACGCAATCGGCATGGCCGTGGCGCAGCGAGTCGAGCGCCGCGTGGCTGGTTTCCTCGCGCAGATAAAGCTGCAGCGCCGGGCGCTCCTCGCGCAGTTTGGGTAGTAGGCGGGGGAGAAGAAACGGCGCGATGGTGGGGATGACGCTCATCCGCAATTCGCCGACCAGTGGCGTGCCGGAGGCCTGCGCGATAGCGGCCAGTTCTTCGGCCTCGCGCAACACCCGGTGGGCTTTGGTGACGATGCGGTCGCCCAGCGCCGTGAAGCGCACGATACGGCGGGTCCGCTCGACCAAAGTGACGCCGATCAGCGATTCCAGCTCGCGGATGCCGGCCGAGAGCGTCGATTGGGTGACGAAGCACGCATCCGCCGCACGCCCGAAATGGCCATGTTCCTTCAGCGCAACCAGATATTGGAGCTGCTTGAGGGTCGGCATGTAGATCGACATTGATCGCCCTTTCCGCTGGAAAGGGGTAATTTAATCGATCTAGCCGATCAGTTCAAGCGAGCGCAGGATGCCGTAGCCGGTGGTCAAGGTCAGCACGCAACCGACCATGATGAGCAAAGGCCGGGCCGGAACATGCTTGGCGATCCAGGCGCCGAGCGGCGCGGCCAGCACGCCGCCGATCAACAGCCCGGTCGTGGCGGTGGTGAACGTCTCCCAGCCGAGATGGACGAGGAAGGTGATGCTGATCGACAGCGTGAGGAAAAACTCGACCGTGTTGACCGTGCCGATCGTGTGACGCGGGCTGGTGCCCTGGATCAGCAAGTTCGAGGTCACGACGGGCCCCCATCCGCCGCCGCCGGATGCATCGAGGAAGCCACCGAGGAGGCCGAGCGGCGACACGAACCGGGGGTCGCGCACATGCGCCTCGGTATGGCGCAGGCCGCGCCAAAGCAGCCAGAGGCCAATAAAGGCAAGGTAGGAGAGGATATAGGGCCGGATCAGTTCGCCGTCGATATTCGAGAGGAAATAGGCGCCCGCAACGCCGCCGATCATCCCGGGAACCACCAATTTCCAAAACAGCTTCCAGTCGACATTGCCATGCAGCACATGGCTGATCGCGGAGACGGCGGTGGTGCAGGTCTCCGCGGCATGAACGCTGGCGGAGGCTGCCTTGGGCGGAACACCGAGCGCGAGCAGGAGGCTGCTGGAAATGACGCCATAGGCCATGCCGAGCGCGCCATCGATTATCTGCGCACCGAAGCCGACGGCCACGAAGGGCAACAGCATCAGCGCAAAATCCATCCAGGCGTCGGGCAAGGGCAAGCCTTTCTCAATTAACTCACTGGACAATAGGCCCGCCGTTTGAGGCTTGGCAAGGAAATTGTCCTTGGGCCTAATCCTGGCAACGCTCTAGAAATTTCAACGCATCGCGACTAGATAGCTGCTCTTGTCGGCCAGCAAGGGACGCTTTGCCATGGGGCTTTTGTCCTACCTCGATTCCGTGAAAGAGCGCGATCCCGCGCCGCGTTCGCGGCTGGAAATCCTTATTTATCCAGGAGTCTGGGCGCTCGGCCTGCATCGGGTCGCGCATCAGTTGTTTCGCTGGCGGCTCTTCTTCCTTGCGCGTCTGGTCAATCATTTTTCACGCTTCCTGACCGCCATCGACATTCACCCGGGTGCGACGATCGGAAAGAATTTCTTTATCGATCACGGCTTCACGGTCATCGGCGAGACAGCGCTGATTGGCGATAATGTGACCATCTACCAGTGCGTGACGCTGGGCGGCACCGATCCGGCGAATGGAATCGCCGGCAAGCGCCACCCGACGATCTGCGACGGCGCGATCATCGGATCGGGCTCGCAGGTGCTCGGCCCGATCACCGTGGGTGAGCGCGCGCGGGTGGGTGCCAATGCCGTGGTAACGAAGGACGTGCCGGCCGGTGCGGTGATGATCGGCATTCCAGCCCGCGCGACGCTGGTCGATGCCAAGGAATATCAAAAGCCGTTCACGCCTTATGGTACGCCCTGCAGCGAGACCTACGATCCGGCGACACAGAAGCTGGAAATTCTCCAATGCGAAGTCGAAGTGTTGCGCAAGCGGTTGGCGGATCTGGTCGCCGAGCAGGAAGCCCGGCGCGCGGACGGCGCTGACGGCCAGTCCCGCACCTCGGCTTGATGAGCAACGTCACACCATTTCCTCCCCGGCCCACACCGGCCAATAGCCCGCCCACGCAGACGAGTTTCGACCGACTGGAACTCTCGCGCATCATGGATCTGTACGGACGCATGGTCGCGGCCGGGCAGTGGCGCGATTACGCCATTGATCTCAATCGGGACGTCGCGATCTTTTCCGCCTTCCGCCGCACGGCGGAACGCCCGGAGGTGCGCATCGAGAAGCGCCCGTCTCTGCGCAACCGTCAGGGCATGTGGGCGCTGATCGGCGAGAATGGCGTGATCCTGCGCCGGGGGCAGGAACTGGCCGGAATTCTGGCGCCTGTCGAACGCCGGCTGATGAAGCTGATCGAGGATTAGGGGCAGGCGCGTCGCCGCCAGGTCTCTCACCCGACTGTCGCAAAACTGTCATCAAACTGTCATACCGGCGTCCGACATTTGAACGGAGCATGGACCTTGCGATTTCCCCTGATGGCGGCGCTTCTCGCTGCGAGCGCGCTGACGATACCCGCGCCCGTGCTGGCCCAGGCGTCCTCGCAAGCCTCCGCCCCGGATGACGTCGCCGCGCTGCGGGCAGAAATTACGCGGCTAAGAGCGCAGCTTGAGAGCATGGAGGCCCGCCTCGACAAGGTCGAGGGCACACAGGGCGCGTCCTCCACGCCGTCCGCGACCCCCGAGGCGGCGGTCGCCTCTGCCCAGACTGCCACTCCCGCGCCCGCAGCGCGCGCCAAGCCGGATGCGCAGCTCAACTGGCGTGGTGCGCCCCAATTTAGCGGCGAGGGCGGGCTTTCTTTCAAGCCCCGCGGTCGGCTGCAACTCGATACCAACGTCGTTTCCCGCCCGGATGGCATCAATGCGCCCACTTTGGGCTGGTCGGCCGACGTGCGCCGCGCCTATCTGGGTGCGGACGGCACGCTGGGTGGCGGCTTTGGCTATCGGCTGGAGCTGGATTTCGCGTCCGGCAGCGCGCAGTTCACCGACGCCTGGCTGACCTATGAGCGCGGGCCGCTTACGCTGACGGTCGGGCATCACCGCATCACCACGCTGGAAGACCTGACCAGCGATCTGGAAACCAGCTTCCTCGAGCGTGCGGCCTATACGCAGGCCTTCGGTCTGGAGCGGCGGCTGGGGCTTTCGGCTACCTATCGCATCGGCGACGTGCTGCTCTCCGCCGGCGCCTTTGCGGACGATCTCGCGGCGCTGGGCACGTCCGGCGTCACCAGCAACAGCTATGCGCTGGATGGCCGGCTGGTGTTCATGCCCAAGCTTGGCGACACGCAGCTTCATCTCGGCGGCTCGCTGCACCACCGGGAGCTGAACGATCTGACCGACGTCCTCCAATATCGCGCCCGGCCCGGCGCGCGGACGACCGATGTGCGCTTTGTCGACACCGGCCTGTTCAGCGCCAGCGCGGAGACGGGCTATGGCCTGGAATTCGCGGCCTTGCGGGGACGGTGGCATGTGGCAGCGGAAGGCTTCTGGCAGAAAGTGGCGCGGCCCGGCCTTGCCGATCCGACCTTCTTCGGTGGTTATGGGGAAGTCGGCTACATCCTCGCCGGGGCTTCCGGCCGGGGCTATCGCAATGGCGCATTCGGCTCGATCAAGCCCACACGCGGGCTGGACAAGGGCGGCTCGGGCGCCTGGCAGCTCAACCTGCGCTATGACTGGCTGGATCTCGACGATGGCCTGATCAATGGCGGCCGCGAGCAGACCTATGGCGTGTCGCTCATCTGGGTGCCGATCGAGCGGGTGAAGTTCTTGGCCAATTATCTGCGCGTCGAGGTGCGCGATACGCCCGTCGTCGCCGGCACGCGGGACGATTATGGCAGCGACGTGTTCGGTCTGCGCGCGCAATACGAATTCTGAGGAGCGGCGCGACCGCGCGTTTCTAAAGACGCGCGGTCAGGCGGCGTCGGCATCCAGCGAGTAGCCGGCCGAGCGGACGGTGCGGATGATGTCCGGCAGGCCGCCGGCATTCACCGCCTTGCGCAGCCGGCGAATATGCACATCGACCGTGCGCAGTTCGATCTCGCTGTCCTGCCCCCAAACGCTGTCGAGCAGGCGCTCGCGGGAGAACACCCAGCCGGGATGTTCGAGCAGATGGCGCAGCAGGCGGAATTCGGTGGGGCCGAGGGCCACGAGTTGCCCCGCGCGCCGCACCTTGTGGGCCACCGTATCCATTTCCAGATCGGCAAAGGTCAGAACCTCGCCGGCGAGGGCAGGGCGGACGCGGCGCAGCACCGCATTCACGCGGGCGATCAACTCGCGGGGGCTGAACGGCTTGGTCACATAATCGTCAGCGCCCGTTTCCAGGCCGCGCACGCGATCTTCCTCTTCACCGCGGGCGGTGAGCATGATGATCGGCACATTGGCCGTCTCTGGCATCCGCCGCAGTCGCCGGCAGACCTCGATGCCGGAGAGATTCTCCACCATCCAGTCGAGCAGCACGATATCCGGCGTGCTCTCCTGCGCCAGAATAAGCGCTTCCTCGCCGTCGGGCGTCTGCGTGACGTCGAAGTCTTCTCGCTGGAAGTGCCAGATGAGCAATTCCGCCAGCGCTGCATCGTCCTCGACGAGCAACATCTTTGCGCGGACCACCACTCAGTCCTCCGCCAGCAGATCGACTGACGTTCCCTTCTCCCGCTCCGGCGGCTTGGCGCCGGTCGCGACGTAATGGACCATCTCGGCGATGTTGGTGGCGTGGTCGCCGATGCGCTCGAGATTCTTGGCGATGAAGAGCACATGCGCGCTCTCGGAGATCATCTTCTGGTTCTCCATCATGAACGTCACCATGGTGCGGAAGATGGAGTTGTAGAAATCGTCCACCGCCCGGTCCCGCTCGATCACGGCCAGCGCCTGCTGCGCATCGCGCGCGGCAAAGGCGTCGAGCGCGGACTTGACCATCTCGCGGGCGATCTGCGCCATGGAGGGGAGCAGCGAGAGCGGCTCCATGCGGCTGGAGGCCGTCACCGTCTCCACGCGCTTGGCGATGTTCTTGGCATAATCGGCCATCCGCTCGACGATGCCGGCGATCTTGAGCACTGCGATGATCTCGCGCAGGTCGTCCGCCATCGGGGCGCGCAGGGCGATGGTCTGCACCACCAGCCGCTCGATATGCGCGTCCAGCTCGTCGATCCGCGCATCGCCGGCGACAACGCTCTTGGCGAGTGCCACATCGCGCGTCGTCAGCGCCTTGATGGCATTGTCGATGGCATCCTCGGTGAGGCCGCCCATCTCCGCGATCAGCGCCCGCAGGGCGTTGATGTCGTCGTCGAAGGCCTTGAGCGTGTGTTCCGTCATAGCTCGTTCCTGTCCATCCAATCGGCCGATGTCAGCCGTAGCGTCCGGTGATGTAATCCTTGGTGCGCTCTTCTCGCGGGTTGGTGAAGATTTCGGTCGTCGGCCCCTGTTCCACAAGCTTGCCCAAGTGGAAGAAGGCCGTCCGCTGCGAGACGCGCGCCGCCTGCTGCATATTGTGGGTCACGATCACGATGGCATAGTTGCCGCGCAGCTCCAGGATCAGCTCCTCGATCTTGGCGGTCGCGATCGGGTCGAGCGCCGAGCAGGGCTCGTCCATCAGGATCACTTCCGGGTCCACAGCAATCGCGCGCGCAATGCACAGGCGCTGCTGCTGGCCGCCGGAAAGGGCGGTGCCGCTCTCATTGAGGCGGTCCTTCACTTCCTCCCACAGGCCGGCACGGCGCAGCGACTTCTCCACGACCTGATCGAGGTCGCTCTTGCTGGCGGCAAGGCCGTGGATGCGCGGGCCATAGGCGATGTTCTCATAAATCGACTTGGGGAAGGGATTGGGCTTCTGGAAGACCATGCCCACCCGCGCGCGCAGTTGCACCACGTCCATGCCGGAGGCGTAGATATCCTCGCCATCGAGCGTGATCTCGCCTTCAACCCGCGCGCTCGCCACCGTATCGTTCATGCGGTTGAGCGTGCGCAGAAAGGTGGACTTGCCGCAGCCCGAGGGGCCGATGAAGGCAGTCACATGATCCAGGTCCACATCGATCGAGACATTGTCGATCGCCTGCTTCTCGCCATAGAAGACCTTGACGCCGCGAGCGGACATCTTGGGTGAGCTGGTCTGAATATCGGCCATTACCATTTCTTCTCGAATTTGTTGCGCAGGAAGATCGCGATGCTGTTCATCGTGAGCAGGAACGCCAGCAGCACGATGATCGCGGCGGAGGTCTTTTCAATGAAGCCCCGGCCCACTTCATCCGACCACAGGAAGATCTGGACCGGCAGCACAGTGGCGGGATCGGTGAAGCCGCCCGGCGGCTGCGAGACGAAGGCACGCATGCCGATCATCAGCAGCGGCGCGGTTTCGCCGAGCGCGCGGGCCATGCCGATGATGGTGCCGGTGAGAATGCCGGGCAGGGCCAGCGGCAGCACATGGTGGAACACCACTTGCACCGGCGAGGCGCCGATGCCGAGCGCCGCATCGCGGATGGAGGGTGGCACAGCCTTGATCGCATTGCGCCCGGCGATGACGATGACCGGCATGGTCATCAGTGCCAGTGTCATGCCACCGACCAGCGGCGCCGAGCGGGGCAGGTGCATGACGTTGAGGAAGATAGCGAGGCCGAGCAGGCCGAAGATGATCGAGGGCACCGCTGCCAGATTGTTGATCGACACTTCGATGAGGTCGGTCCAGCGATTGCGCGGCGCATATTCCTCCAGATAGAGTGCGGCGAACACACCGATGGGGAAGCTCAGCGCGAGCGTGATCACCATCGTGATCAGCGAGCCCTTGAGCGCGCCCCAGATGCCGACCATCGTCGGGTCGGTGCCATCGCTGCCGGTGAGGAAGCCGATATTGAAGGCGGTGGAGAGCGCGCCGGCATCGCCGAGCTTGGCGACCAATGCCTCATCGGCGGGCGTGCCGTCGCTCTTCATCGCCACGTCCAGGCCGGTCGAGGCGGGGAGGTTCACCGTGGCCTTGCGCTGGAGAATGGTTGGATCGCTGATGATCGCCTTGCGCAGGGTGAGCACGGCGTTGGGCGAGAGGATCTGGGTCTCGGGGAGGCCGAACGCCTCCCTCGTGGCCTGCTCCAGCACCGCCGGCAGATTGGCACTGGCCAGCGCCTGCTCGGGGTTGGTCGCAAGCACCGCCGGATCGATCAGCGCGGGCGAGCGCGGGAAATCGATGGGCACGGCGACTTCCGTCTGCGTGAAGCCGCGCAGGCCATTGCCCATCATCGAGATGAGCAGGAAGGCAAGGAAGCCTGCCGAAACCAGCACGGCGGCCATGCCCCACAGGCGGAACCGGCGCTCGGCGGCGTAACGGCGCGCAATGCGGCGCTTCATCGCATCGCCGCGCCAGTCGGTCGGCACCCGTTCGGCGCGGTCGCTGGCCGCAGCCCGGTCGAGAACAGTCTCGCCGCTCATTCGTAAGCCTCCCGATATTTCTTCACGACCCGCAGGGCGACGATGTTGAGCAGCAATGTGACCACGAAAAGCACCAGCCCGAGCGCGAAGGCGGCGAGCGTCTTGGCACTGTCGAATTCCTGGTCACCGGTCAGGAGCTGGACCATCTGGGTGGTCACGGTCGTCACGCTGGAGAAAGGATTGAGGGTGAGGTTGGCGGCAAGGCCGGCCGCCATCACCACGATCATGGTCTCGCCAATCGCGCGGCTCACGGCGAGCAGCACGCCGCCAACGACGCCGGGTAGCGCGGCGGGGATCAGCACCTTGCGGATCGTCTCGCTGGTCGTCGCGCCCATGGCGAGGCTGCCGTCGCGCATCGATTGCGGCACGGCGGCGATGCTGTCGTCCGCCATGGAGGAGACGAAGGGGATGATCATGATGCCCATCACGAGGCCCGCGGCCAACGCGCTCTCGGAGGATGCATTGGAAATGCCGAGCGAGACCGCGAGGCTGCGCAGCGCCGGCGCGACGGTCAGCGCCGCGAAATAACCATAGACCACCGTCGGAACGCCGGCGAGCACCTCAAGAATGGGCTTCATCCACTTGCGGGTCGTCGGGCGGGCATATTGGGTGAGGTAGATGGCGCTCATCAGCCCGAGCGGAATGGCGACGATCATGGCGATGATGGCGCCAATGAATATCGTGCCCCAGAACAGCGGCACTGCGCCAAAGGCGTCCTCATTGCCATAGCCCATCGCGGCCGATTGCGGGCTCCAGTTGAGGCCGAACAGGAAGTTGAATGGGTTGACCATCGAGAAGAAGCGCATCGATTCAAACACCAGCGAGGCGACGATGCCGGCGGTGGTGACGATGGCGATCAGCGAGGCGCCGAGCAGCGACCACATCACCACCTTCTCGACGCGGTGGCGGGCGGTGAAGGCGGGGCGCACGCGCGAGAGGGCATAGGCGCCGCAGGCGAAGGCCAGGATCGCGGCGAGGATCGCGCCCATGGTCGAATAGCGCGTCGTCGCGACGCGATAGGGTTCGACCAGCTCCGTGGCTTGCGGATTGAAGGCGGCGGCCTGCGACCCGGTGGCAATGGACTGTGCTTCGGCGAGGATCGCGTTGCGGGAGAAATCGTCGGTGGGCAGGCTCTGGGCTGCGGGCGTAGCCAGCACCGAGTCCGCGATCAGCGCGGGCATCACATTCGCCCAGACCGCGAGGAAGGCGAAGGCCGGCAGCATGGTCCATAGCGCGACATACCAGCCATGCTGGGTGGGGCGGCTGTTGGTCGCGAGACGACCGACTTCCGCCTGCAGCCGGGTGGCGCGTGCTCGGGCGATGATCCAGCCGATCACCCCAAGCGCGCCTATGATCAGGACGATCATTACGCCGGTCATTCGCTCATACCCCTTTGGCCATTAAACCTGGCAGGAACCGGTGGCGGCAGCGCGCCGTCACCGGTTGGATTGTCCGATCAGTGCAGTTCGTCGCCGTTCAGCACGGTGAGGTTTGCGATGCGCTCGGCATTGGCCGTGCGCACATCCTCGGGCGCGGCGACCATGCCACGGCGGGCCAGCGCGCCATCGGGTGCCCAGTTCTTGGCAAAGGCTTCCATATAGGCCTTGAGGCCCGGAATGGCCGCGAGATGGGCCTTCTTCACATAGATGTAGAGCGGACGGGCGCCGGGATAGGAGCCGCCGGCAACGGTTTCATAAGTGGCTTCCTGACCGTTGATGGCGATGTCGCGCACCGTGTCGCGATTGGCCTCGAGGAAGGAGAAGCCGAAGATGCCGACCGCATCGGGATTGGCATTGAGCTTCTGCACGATCAGATTGTCATTCTCGCCGGCATCGACATAGGCGCCGTCCTCGCGGATCTGCGTGCAGAGCTGCTTGTGCTTGTCTTCATCCTTGCCCTTGAGTTCCTTCATGGCCGGGTCGGTGTCGCAGCCCGGGGTCAGGATCAGCTCGGCCAGCGAATCGCGCGTGCCGGAGGTCGAGGGCGGGCCGAAGACGGAGATGGCAATGGCAGGCAGCGAGGGGTCGATATCCTGCCAGGTCTTGGCCTTGTTCGGGCCCTTGCCATAAGGATTGGCGGCCAGCGCTTCATAGACCTGCTTGGTGGTCAGCGCGATCTTGGGACCTTTCACGGACTCCGCCAGCGCCAGGCCATCCAGACCGATCTGGATTTCGATGATCTCGTTGACGCCGTTCGCCTGGCACGCCTCGAACTCGGATTTCTTCATGCGGCGGGAAGCGTTGGCGATATCCGGGTTCTGGGCGCCGACGCCCTTGCAGAACAGGCTGATGCCCGCACCGGTGCCGGTGGATTCGATGATCGGCGCTTTCATGCCGGGATTGTCATTCTGGAAGAGGCGCACGGCTTCCTGTGCGAACGGATAGACGGTGGACGAGCCGACCGCGCGGATCTGATCGCGCGCGCCGCCACCGGGCTGGTTCTGGCAGGCCGCGAGCATGAGCAGGGACGCGGCGAAAAATGCGTGACGCATGGACTGGTCTCCGGGAGGCGCTTGTGTTGCCCGGCGTCGCCTTAGAACCGGGTTCCTCGCGCCTCTGTGACATTTCTGTTTCACTTTTGTGACTCGGTCACCCCGGCAGGTGCGGCCCGGGCGGTACCGGCAGCGGCGTCTTCGCCCGCAAGAGCGCGGAAGACCGGCAGTTCCACCCGCACGGTGGTGCCGACCCCGACCTTGCTGTCGAACTGAAGAATTCCGCCATGGCGCTGCACGATGTGCTTCACGATGGCGAGGCCAAGGCCCGTTCCGCCCATCGCGCGGCTGCGGCTTGAGTCGATTCGGTAGAAGCGCTCGGTGAGGCGGGGGAGGTGTTCGGGTGGAATGCCCTCGCCCTGATCGCTCACCGCCAGGAGCACCATGTTGCGCTCATGCGGCTCGGCCCGAACCGTCACCGCCGTACCGGCCGCGCCATATTTGAGCGCATTGCTGATGAGGTTGTGAAGCAGCTGGCTCAACTGCGCACGGTCGCCGCGCACCGGGGGCAAGTCCGGATCGACCTGCGTCACGATATCCTGCCCGCGCTTGTTCTGCCCCTGGCGGAAGACCTGCACCACTTCCTCCACCAGCGGGGCGAAGGCCACCGGCTGGTCGGGCGAGCGATATTTGTCCGCCTCGATGCGGGAGAGGGACATGAGATCGTCCACCAGCCGCTGCATCCGCCGCGCCTCGCCATCCATGATGGTGAGGAAGCGCTCGCGGGTGGCCGCATCGGCGCCCGCGACGGGGTCGCGCAGGGTTTCGATGAAGCCGAGGATGCCGGCCAGCGGCGTGCGCAGCTCGTGGCTGGCATTGGCGACGAAATCCACGCGCATCCGCTCGGCGGCCTGCTTGTCGCTCTGGTCGAACAGCAAGGCGAGCAGGCGGCCATTGGCAATCGGCTGAATGTCGAGCGCCCAGCTTTGGCCGGCGGCGCCCAGCCCAATGATGTCCACGCGGGCGGGAGCCTGCGCCTGATTGGGGCCGGTGAGCAGATCGATCGCGGCCGGGTGGCGCAGGGCCAGCCGCACGTCCTGCCCGATGATGTGACGGCCGAGCAGCGCCAGCGCGGCGTCGTTGCAGCGCTCGATCCGTCCGCGCTCCACGATCAGGCTCGGGTGCGGCAGGGCCTGGAGCAGCGTGTCGATCTGGCTGAGGCTCGCGCCATTTGCGTCAGGCGCAGGTGCCGAGATCAGGGACGGCGTTGCGCGGCGCTCCAGCGCATCGAAGAGCAGCGCGACGCCGAACAGGCAGGCCACCGCCGAGGTCAACGTGGCTTCCGCGCTGCCGGTCAGGGCGTAGACGATGACGGTCGCCAGCGCCCCCGTCAGCAGCAAAATCCAGATCGAGCGGTCGACGCGGGCCATGGCCACCCCGTAGATGATTCGCATTGCCAGCGCGATTCCAAAGATGGCAGCGCGCTGGGGCAGTGAGGGGCTTAGACCGTCCAGCGCTCCAGCAGCGGTATCAGCTCGTCATAATGGTCGATACCGGCATCCGCGCCGATCTCTTCCGCCGTGCAGGGCACGAAGCCGAAGCTGACCGCAATCGAGGGGATGGCAGCAGCACGGGCGGCCAGCGTGTCATTGTCGGTATCGCCCAGGAAGATGGTGCGCCCGCCGCCCGCCTTCTCGACCATGTCGAGCAGCAGATCGGGCAGCGGCTTCATCCGGTTGGGGCCGAGCGTGTCGCCGCCGACGATAGCCGCGAGACGGGGCGTAAGGCCGAGCTGATCGAGCAGGCTGCGCGCCAGCGCCTCGCGCTTGTTGGTGCAGACGGCCAGTCGCACGCCGCGCGCGGAAAGCGCATCCATCGCGTCGATCAGGCCCGGATATGGCTGGGTATGTACCGCGATGTTGGCGGCATAATGGTCCAGCAGGATCGGCAGCAGCGCATCGACCATCGCCTCGTCTTGCTCGCCCGATTCCTGCAGTGCCCGCGCCAGCATGCGCCGCGCGCCCTTGCCGATGAACGGGCGGATGGTCTCGACCGGAAAGGGGCCGTAACCGCGCGTGGCGAGCGCGTGATTGACGGCGGCGGTCAGGTCCGCGCCGGTATCCAGCAGCGTGCCGTCAAGATCGAAGCCGACAAGGTCGAAAGCAAATTTGGTCATCGCCGCCCCATGCCTTCTGGGCAGTGGCGCGATCAAGTCAAACATGGCAAGGCTTGCCTGCCCTGTCCTGATCGCCCCTCGATCTCGCCAACAAGAGAGTGCCCGTGCCCGATCCGATCAACCGCCCGCTTGCCGTTATCATTCTTGCTGCCGGCCAGGGGACGCGCATGAAGTCGGCCAGGCACAAGGTGCTGCATCCGCTCGCTGGCCGGCCGATGCTGCTCCACCTGCTGGCAAGCGCCGGCGCGCTCGATCCGGCGCGGCAGATCGTCGTGGTCGGCGCCGGGCGCGAGCAGGTGGAGACCGCCGTGGCCGGTCGCGGGATCGACATCGCCGTGCAGGCGGAACAGCTCGGCACGGGTCATGCCGTGGCGCAGAGCGCAGCGGCGCTGCAGGGCTTTGTCGGCGATGTGCTCATTCTCTATGGCGATGTGCCCCTGGTCCGCGCCGAGACCATGCGGGCGATGATTGCGCGCCTGCATGAGGAGGATGCGCCGGCCTGCGTCGTGCTCGGCTTCCGCCCGCGCGACCCCGCCGCTTATGGCCGCATAATCGCCACTGCCGATGGACGCATTGGCAAGATGGTCGAATATAAGGACGCGACCGAGGCGGAGCGCGCCGAGGATCTGTGCAATTCCGGCCTGATGGCCGTGCGCGCCGAGGATCTGTTCGCGCTGCTCGACCGGGTCAGCAATGATAATGCAGCGGGCGAATATTATCTGCCGGATATCGTGATGCTCGCCGCCGTCGACGGGCGGGCGAGCGCGGTCATCGAAACCAGCGCTGATGAGGTCGCCGGCGTGAACAGCCGGGCCGAACTGGCGGCGGTCGAGGCGAGCTGGCAGCAGGCACGGCGCGCGGAAGCGATGCGCGACGGTGTGACGCTGGTCGCGCCGGAGACGGTGTTTTTCGCCTACGACACCGTTCTTGGCCGCGACGTGACCGTCGAGCCGAATGTGATCTTCGCCCCCGGTGTGGTGGTGGAGGACGGCGCGACGATCCATGCCTTCAGCCATTTGGAGGGCGCGCATGTCGGCCGCGAGGCCTCGGTTGGGCCGTTTGCGCGGCTGCGGCCCGGCGCGCGGCTGGGCGAAAAGACCAAGGTCGGCAATTTCGTCGAGATCAAGAAGGCCGTGCTGGGCGCGGGGAGCAAGGTAAACCATCTCTCCTATGTCGGCGACGCGCAGGTGGGCGAGGCGGTGAACATCGGTGCCGGCACGATCACCTGCAACTATGACGGCTATTTCAAGCACGAAACAGTGATCGGCGACCGCGCGTTTATCGGCTCCAACAGCGCGCTGATCGCGCCGGTGCGGATCGGCCGGGATGCGATCGTCGCGGCAGGCAGCGCCGTCTCGCGCGATGTCGGGGACGGAGAGCTACGCTTGGTCCGCGCGGAACAGTTTGTGAAGCCGGGCTGGGCCGATCGCTTTCATGACGCGATGCGCAAAAAGAAAAGTGCGGCGCGCAAGAAAGACAGCTGAGGCACCTGCCATCCGGTGGCATTTTATCGACGAACCGAGGAAAATTTCTGCGGGATTGTCGAAAATGTCCAATCGCCCTGGCAGCATTTTTGAGAGGGTCGAGCCCAGCAGATGAGCAGCGATCCTTCGTGGGACACAATCGGCTTTGCCCGGTTGTGGGGAGTGCAGCGCTGATCATCGATCCTTATCGGTGCGAGCCGAACCTGTCCGTGGGAAATGCGCCGCCCGGTGCATTTGGGCAGTTGGGATAGGAAAGAGGGCGGCCAGCTATGTGGTTCGCCCTCTTTTCTTGCGTGGCCGAGGCGCGCATTGACATGATATCACGATATGATATCAATATATCATGCGCTTCCTGGCTGACCTTTCCGACGACGATGTGAAGTGGCTTGAGGAGCAGGCCGCCCAGCAGGGGACATCTCGTGCGGCGATCCTCCGCGAGGCCGTCAGCAGCTATCGTGCCGCCCAGTCCATGCAGGGGGTGGAGCGTTTTTTCGGCCTCTGGGCACAGCATGGCTCATCGGTGGATGGGCTGGCCTATGAACGTCGCGCCCGTGGCGAGTGGGATCGGGACTGGGAGAGCGCCGAGGGCGCACCTCAGCCGTGAGCGAGTTCTACTTCGACACCAATATTCTCATCGATGCGCTTCATGAACGCCCGCAGGCCTGGGCGGAACTGCAGCGCGCCCGTCGGCCCTGGATCAGCCGGATCAGCTGGATCGAGATCATGGCCGGCGCCCCGGACGGGCTCCATGCCGAGACGGAGCGCTTTCTGGATCTTTTCGCGATCGCGGAAGTAAGCGAGGAGGTGGGGCGGCGGGCCGCTTCGCTTCGGCAGCAGCGCCGTTCGCTTAAATTGCCCGATGCCATCATTCTCGCTTCGGCCCAGTTGAGCGGGCGCATATTGGTGACGCGCAACAGCAGGGATTTCCCGGCCAATATGCCGGGCATCCGCATCCCCTACACGATCTGAATTCAAGGAAGGCTCACCCATGTGCGGAATCATCGGCATCGTCGGCACGCAGGATGTTGCGGAGCGCCTGCTCGACGGGCTGCGGCGGCTCGAATATCGCGGCTATGATTCCGCCGGCGTCGCTACAATCGTGGATGGCCGGATCGAGCGGCGGCGGGCCGAGGGCAAGCTCGTCAATCTTGCCCGTGTGCTGGCCGCCGAGCCGCTGGCGGGCGCGACCGGCATTGCCCATACCCGCTGGGCCACCCATGGCGCGCCGACCACGAGCAACGCGCACCCCCATGCGACGGACGAGGTCGCGGTGGTCCACAATGGCATCATCGAAAATTTCAAGGCGCTGCGTGATGAGCTGATCGGGCGCGGGCGGGTGTTCGCCAGCGAGACCGATACCGAGGTGGTCGCGCATCTGGTGAGCGAGCTGGTCGAGCAGGGCGCTTCGCCACAGGACGCCGTGAAGCAGGTGCTGCCCCGCCTGCATGGCGCCTTTGCGCTCGCCATCCTATTCCGTCGCCATCCCGATCTGTTGATCGGCGCGCGCCTTGGCTCGCCGCTGGTGGTCGGCCATGGCGATGGCGAGACCTATCTCGGATCGGACGCGCTGGCGCTGGCCCCGCTCACCCAGCGCATCGCCTATCTGGACGAGGGCGACTGGGTGGTGGTGACGCGCGAGGGCGCGCAGGTGTTCGATCGGGCCAACAATCCCGTCGAGCGCGCGGTCACCATCTCCGGCGTGTCCGGTGCGATGATCGACAAGGGCAATCATCGCCACTTCATGCTCAAGGAGATTTACGAGCAGCCCGTGGTGGTGGCGCAGACGCTGCGCAGCTACCTCCGGCGGATCGACGACACGCTCTCCCTGCCGATCCCGGACTTCGACCTGTCTGCCATCGGCCGGGTCACGATTGTCGCGTGCGGCACCAGTTTCTATGCCGGCATGGTCGCCAAATACTGGTTCGAGCAGTTCGCGCGCGTGCCAGTCGATCTCGATTTCGCCTCGGAATTTCGCTATCGCGAGCCGGTGATGGAGGCGGGCGGCCTTGCCCTCTTCATCTCCCAATCCGGCGAGACGGCCGATACGCTCGCGGCGTTGCGCCATGCCAAGGCGGAAGGGCAGAAGATCGCCGTCGTCGTCAACGTGCCGACCAGCTCGATGGCGCGCGAGGCGGATTTGCTGCTGCCGACCCATGCCGGGCCGGAGATCGGCGTCGCCTCGACCAAGGCCTTCACCTGCCAGCTCGCCGTGCTCGCGGCGCTCGCGGCCAATCTCGCCCGCGCGAAAGGGCGGCTGACGCGCGCGGAAGAGCAGCGGATCGTCGGCCACCTCGCCGAGGCCCCCGCCGCGATCAATCAGGCGCTGATGCAGGACGAGGCGATCCAGGCCCTTGCCCCGCACATCGCACCCGCGCGGGACGTGCTCTATCTGGGGCGCGGCACCGATTATCCGCTGGCCCTCGAAGGTGCACTAAAGCTCAAGGAAATCAGCTACATCCATGCCGAAGGTTATGCGGCGGGTGAAATGAAGCACGGCCCCATCGCGCTGATCGACGAGGCAGTACCGGTCATCGTCATCGCGCCCTCAGGCCCGCTGTTCGAGAAGACCGTCTCCAACATGCAGGAAGTGCAGGCCCGCGGCGGCAAGGTCGTGCTGATCTCGGACGAGAAGGGCATCGCCGCCGCCGGTGAAGGCTGCCTTGCCACACTCGCGCTCCCCAAGGTCCACCCCCTCATCGCGCCGATGGTCTATGCCGTGCCCGTGCAACTGCTCGCCTACCACGTCGCGGTGCTCAAGGGCACGGATGTCGACCAGCCCCGGAATTTGGCGAAAAGCGTGACGGTGGAGTAGGTTCGACCTCTGAGTGTGGCCCCTTGCGGCGCATATAGTTTCTCAAATGGCGATTAAAATTCGCCGATTTTGAATTTGCGACAATTAAAATTGTCAGATTATTCCTAAATAAAATACGTATTTAGTCATCGGTACCTTCAATAGTGCATCTTGGCGAAAGGGCATGCCAGTGGCCGGGTGGTCAGCATCTGAGCAAGAATGATAGTACAGATCGGCCATGCACCGGACCTCCGGTCTTAACGCCGATCCGCTAGTTGCGCAGGGTGGCTGCTGCTCATGCGTGCCCACGCAACCACGGCATCTTACTGGCGGCCGAAGTAGGGTGTGCGTGTTTCCGTCGACCGTCGTGCCAACGGCAGCGTCGCACGGCTGGACGATCGATTGGGAAAAACAGTTTCATATCCTGCGCATAGGTGGCCACAAGAGCCTGTTTCCGCTTGTAGAGGTCTCATCCTATGCTCATGATAACAATGCTCGTTGCTGCCGCGGCCCCACCGCAAGATGTGGTGAGGGCAGATCCTGTCGCCGGCATGCTGCCCGCCGGTATCGGCGAAGATGAGGTCGCGATTGCCGGGATCACGGATAGCGCCGTTCAGAAGTGCGTTCGGTTTTTCGAAGAAGAGCTGGCGCCGGAGGCGGGCATGCGTATCGACCGCAGTGCGATGACGTCCAGCCCGGAGCAAGGGCAAATCTGGCGGGCAAATGCGGTGAGCGTGCGACCGCCACTGCGTGCGTCGCGGTTCACCTGTACCAGGGATGGGAAATCCATTGAGCCGCTAGGCGCGCCAGAGGCGGAATCGCCCGGCAAATGACCATGAGGAAAGGACAGCTGTTGAACGGCAAAATCGGTACGCTGCTATGCGGCCTGCTCGCGCTGGCGCCGATGGCGGCGCAGGCGCGCTCCTCGCAATGGTGGTTCGTGGCACAGGGTGCAGACCGGGTTGTGTTCGTTGATGTGGGCTCCATCGAGCGTGAGGGCGATATCGTCCGGTATCAGGCCAGCCAGGTGATCCGCGATCCCAATGATCCAGCGGCCCTCATCCGCGCCTATATGGTGACCGACTGCAAGAAGCGCACCGAAAGCTGGGATATGGCGATGCGCTATGACGCTGAGGATCAACGGCTCGACGAGACCGCGGTGAGCTTTCCGACCGAAGCCGTCCTGCCCGAAACAATCGGCGATGCGCAATTGCAGTTCGTCTGCGCCGCGGATCATGCGCAGGGCGACGGCTTCCCCCTGCAGATCGACGAAGTCGCTTTTGCCGAGGCCCTGATCGCCGATGCCCAGGCGTCGGAAAGCCCAAAGGCAATCCACGAACGCATGCGCCTTGATCCCAAGGTGCCGGTCATTCGCTCGAAGGCGCCCGGCGTTGAAACCTTCGGCACGCCGCAGATTGCGCTGGCGGGACATGCCGTCGTTCCACCACGGGATTATGCCAAGGGTGCGCAGATCCCCATCGTCAGCGATTATGACACGGATGTGGTCGGGCAGATTTACGACATTGCCTATCTGGGCGTGCAGAATGGCGAGTTGGTGTTCGAGAAGCGTGGCTACAGCATCGATGACCTCGCTCATGCCGGTTCCGGCCAGCCCATGCGCTTTCCGCGAGCGCAAAAGACAGTTCATATTGGCGACTTCATGATCGACGTGCTTGAGGCTACGCCGCAATCGCTGCACTTTCGCGCACAGCTCGTCCGTGACGCGGCCGAGGGACAAGGGGGATGACATCGGCCTTGCGGCCCATAGTCGTCCTCGCGCTGGCAATCTTCTTCGTGGTGCTTCCTGCGCAGGCGCAGGAAGCCGCGACAGCAACGCAAACGCCACCGCAAATGGAGCCGTCACAAGAGGACGCGCCGACCTCCGTGCCGGACCTTGTCACGCGCTGCGACGAAGAGCATGCGGACAGTTGCGCCGACCTGGGCGAGCGCTACCGTGAAGGCCGGGGTGTCGCACGCGATCTGGTGCGGGCGACCTATTTTGCCGGCAAGGCGTGCAATCTTGGTGACATGGCAAGCTGCACCATGGCCGGCTTCGCTTATGGGCAGGGGCAGGGCGTCGCCCTGTCGATGGACCGAGCCGCTGCTTATTACGCCTATGCCTGCCGGAGCGGCGATGCCACCGGATGCTCGAACCTGGGTCTCGCTTATATTCGCGGGGATGGCGTTGTGAAGGACGACGTCCGTGCCGCTGCTCTCTTCCGGGAAGCCTGCGACAAGGGATCGTCCGACGGATGCATGAACCTCGGCGCGGCCTATTCGCTGGGCAAGGGACTGCGCCGTAGTCATGCAGAAGCCGCGCGCCTGTTCGGGCAGGGTTGCGACGCGGGTGATGACAAATCATGCTATAATCTCGGCGTCCTCTACCGGGACGGCCTCGGCGTGCCGCGTGACTACGCGCGAGCCGCAGCATTGTTCGAGAATACGTGTCAGGCTGACGACGCGAGCGCCTGCGGCAATCTCGCGATGATGATCCATCGGGGCCAGGGAGTCCGTAAAGACCGGAGCGGCGCGCTCGACATGTTCGACAAAGCGTGCGGGCTTGGGGAGGCGGAAAGCTGCTTCATGCTTGGGAAGGCCGAGTTGGACGGGAAGCAAGGTCGGGATGGCAATCATGCGCGAGCGATTGCCTTGCTGGAACGATCCCTGAAGCTGGACCCGAAGGCTTCCTTCGCTGGCAAGGCGAGGAAGGCGCTCGCCGATGCACGCGCTGCGGCGAGCGCTTCAAGCGCGGTCGAAGATGGCGGAGTGGAACAGCGCTGAGGTTCGCGCCCCGGATTTATCGCGGGTTAGCCGATTCTTTCAGTGGCCACCGTTCTTGACAATCGATGAGCACCGCTCTCACGACCCTCACCGATAAAATTCACTCTCGATTTTTGACAGTGTTTTGAACCCGTCACCGATGTGGCTGCGCATGGCCGTTTCGGCCGCATCGGCCTCTCCGGCCAAAATGAGGCGCAGCATGTTCTGGTGGTCCGCGTTCGCGGTACGCAGGCGCTCCTCGTCGTAGAAACTCTCGAACAACATTCGGTGAATGGGAACATTCAGGCGTTTGAGCAACTCGGCAATGACCGTGTTGCCGGAGCCCTCCACAATGAGTCGATGCCACTCGATATTCAGCCGCCCAAACTTATCCGGCGCCCGATCGTTCACGCATTTGTCGAGTTGCTCCTGGACGATGCACAACTGGTGCTTCTGTTCCTCCGAGGCGTTTCGTGTGAAGTCGGCGGCGCAGATACCTTCTAAGGCAAGACGCGCCCGATAAATTTGCGCAGCTTCCTCAAGGCTGGTGCTTCGGACGGATGCACCGCGGAATTCCTCGATCAGCACCAGGCCTTCGCCTTCCAGCCGCTGCAACGCTTCGCGCACCTTCGACCGACTAGCGCCGGTTTGCCGGATGATGTCCACTTCGACCAACCGCTGGCCGGGCACAAAACGGCCTGTGCGGATGCGGTCACGCACCCAGTCGGCGACCTCGACTGCCGAGGGTGCCCGCTTGTCAAACTGCTCGTTCATGTGAGGAACGTCTAATCTCCCGACAATATTGTCAACAATATTGTCATTTGTTTTTTGATTGCATCCGGCCGGTTGATCGCTGATGAAATTGTCAACAATAGGAGAGCGGGGATGCGGGCGGTTGGATGGATCGGCGTGCTGGCTGCTGTTACGGCAGCCGTGCCGGGTCCGGCTAAAGACTATGCAGACGTGCAGCGTACCTCGCTCTACGTGCCTGTGCGGGACGACACGAAGCTGGCCGTCAACATCTATCGACCGGCCAGTGACGGCAAGGTGGAAGAAAAGCGCCTTCCGGTCATCTTCGTGTTCACGCCCTATCGCGCTCGTTTCAAGGATAAAGACGGCGCGATCAGGGAAGTCGCGCTGGAGGACGGCCTGGCGCTGCGCTCGCTGATTTCGGCCGGTTACGTGGTCGCGGTCGCCGATATTCGCGGCAAGGGCGCGTCCTTTGGCGCGCGCCGGGGTTTTCAGGACCGCACCGAGGCGAAAGACGGCCATGATCTGGTCGAGTGGCTGGCAAGTCAGTCCTTTTCCACCGGCAAAGTCGGCATGATCGGATGCTCCTATCTGGGGGGCACAACATTTCACACCGCGACCACTGCGCCCCCGGCGCTCAAGGCGGTTTTCATCGGCGCGTCGGACCTCGATAAATATGCTTTCGTGCGGCGCGGGGGTATCGCCGCACAGTTCAACACCCGGCCGGACGAGCCGTTGAGCGATGATCTCGCGAGCGTCCCGGTCGATGGCGACGCGGACGGGCAGCAGCTTAAATCAGCCGTTGCCCAGCATGCCCAGAACACGCCGATGGCCGCCCTCTGGTATGGAATGCCCTATCGCGACAGCGTTTCCGCCTTCACTGGAAATCGCTTCTGGGAGGAAGTGGGCGTCTATAATTATCTCGACGCGATCCAGCGGGCGGGCATCGCCACTTATTTCTGGAGCAACTGGCATGACGAGCCAACGGCCCAGTCCATCTTAAGCGCGGCGAACCTCAAGGGATCGAAGTTTCTCGCGGGGCCTGGCAGCCACTGCGTGCCGCCGCCTGGATTCGACTTCACCGGCGAAGTCGTGCGCTATTTCGATCATTATCTCAAAGGCGCGGACAACGGCATCGAGAAGGAGCCGCGTGCGACTTATTGGGTCGAGGGACTGGACGGGAAAGGTGGCTATGCCCGCTCCGACGCGTTGCCGGGTGCCAAGGTCACGCCAATGCAGTGGTTCCTGAACGGCGGTCGCAGTGGCACCGCGCGATCAGTGAATGACGGAACGCTCGGTGCAAAGCCGGATCGCGCGGGCGCGGACAAGTTCACGGTGCGCTACGACTTGCCGGGCGCAGACTATTTTGCCTTCTGGGCCAAGCCCATGGACGACAAGGGGCTGAGCTATACCAGCGCCCAGCTGGACAAGCCGCTCAAGCTGATCGGCTATCCGGTCGTGAACCTGCGCGTCTCGGCGGACAAGCCCGATGCCGATGTTTTCGTCTATCTGGATCAAGTGGCGGCCGACGGACAGGCGGAGGTCGTGGCCTTCGGCCGGCTGGCACTAGCGCATCGCAAGAATGGCAAGGCACCCTATGACGTCATGGGTCTGCCCTGGCACTCAGGGCGCAAGGCGGATGTAGCACCTCTCCCGATCGGCCAGCAGGCCAATCTGGCGATTGATCTGACGCCGGTGTCGCGGATCGTGCCGGCTGGCGCGCGTTTGCGCGTCACCATCGCCGGTGCGGACCCCCGCCAGCGCAATCTCAAGGAAATACAACAGACTCCCGCCCCGGTTTTCACGGTCGAGCGGGGCAGCGCGGGCGGCTCCTGGGTCAAATTGCCGGTCGCGAACTGAGACGTCGATTAAACATAAAAGCCGCAGGGGCGGCGAGGGAGGTTGGGATGAGCAAGGATTATAAAGGCGGGATCACTCTAGGAACGGCACTGAAGCTGGGCAGCAGCCTGATGGCACTGGCTCTGCCCGCGATGGCGGTGGCGCAGAACGAAGAGGCGGCAGCGCCGGACATCGTCATCACCGGCAGCCGCGTGCGCGGGGAAGCGCCGGTCGGGTCGACGGTCACAACACTTGGCCGGGCCGAGATGGAGGCTTCGAGCGCGGTCACCGTCGATCGCATGATTAAGGAAATCCCGCAGGTCTTCGACCTCGGCGTCTCGGAAAATTCGCGTGGCCAGTCGGGCGGAAGCGGCAACATCACCTATGGCAACTCGGTGAACCTGCGCGGCATCGGGCCTTATGCGACGCTGGTGATGATCGACGGGCACCGCGTGACCAACAACAGCCGTTCGATTGATCCGTCGGTCCTGCCGTCGCTGGGTGTCGAGCGGGTCGAGGTGGTCGCCGACGGCGCATCCGCCATCTACGGTTCGGATGCGGTCGCGGGCGTGGTGAATCTTATCCCCCGTCGGTCGCTAGACGGCGGCGAGGTGTTCGCGCGCTCGGGAATATCGTCGCGGGGCGACTTCCATGAGACGACGCTGGGCGCCGCCCTCGGCAAGGTCTTCGAGCGTGGGCAGATCATGGTCGCCTACGAGCATGTCGAGCGCTCGAACCTGAGTGGCGATGATCGCGGCTTCTTTACCAGCAACCAGACTGGCTTCGGCGGCGGGGATTACCGGATTGTGCGGTGCGCCCCGGGCAACATCAATGCAAACGGTACGACCTACGCCATCCCGGCGGGGGGCGTGACCCAAGCGACGGCAGGATCGCTGGCGGCAGGCACGCTCAACAGGTGCGACGAGCTGGACAATCAGGATCTCATTCCGAAGCAGCGCTACGACTCATTCAATAGCACGGGTCGCTTCGACCTGACCGACTGGCTGAGCGTCTTCTATGACGGCTTCTATTCAAAGCGTAATTTTTACCGGAATTCCGCTTATTCCAACGCGCGCCTGACGGTGCCGCAGACGAACGCCTTCTTCGTGCGGCCGGCTGGCTTTAGCGGGACCAGCTACACACTCGACTATAATTTCGGCAACAGCGTGCCGATCAATGACTCGTTCGGTTCTGCGGAAAGCTGGCAAATCACGCCCGGCCTCCGTGCGAAGCTGCCCCATGACTGGGAAGCCGAAGTGCTGTTCGGCTATGGCAAGACCAATGATTTCTCAGGCTCTTATCACGGCATCAACAACGCCGCGCTGAACGCTGCGCTCGCCAGTAGCAACCCCGCGACGGCGTTTGACCCATACAGCCGTGGTCGCACCAGTGCCGCAGTGCTGGCCGGGATTGCCGACCAAATCTTCCTGGCTCCAACCAATGGCCACCTGAAGACCTATGAAGGTCGCCTCAACGGCTCGCTCTTCGCGCTGCCCGGCGGCGACGTGAAGCTGGCGGCGGGTTATGAGCGGCAGGATTTCAACGTCGCGCTCGGCTCCGCTCGCGGCGGGCCGACGACGCCGATCACCTACCGCCATTTCGGCCGCGAGGTGGATTCCTTCTATGGCGAACTCTACATCCCGATCTTCGGGGCGAACAACGCGGTTCCCGGTTTCGAGCGGCTGGAACTCAATGCCGCCGTACGCCACGACAAGTATAGTGACGTGGGCAGCACCACCAACCCCAAGTTCGGCTTGAACTGGCAGCCGGTGCGCGGCGTCAAGCTGCGCGGCAGCTACGGCACGTCGTTCCGGGCGCCGACTATCCCGGAGATTTACGGCAACTCGAACAACATATTCGGCCAGAGCTACCAGAACCCGGCGGGCGGTGCGCCGCTGCAGGGCTATGCGCTTTCCGGTCCCAATCTGGACCTGAAGCCGGAGACGGCGACCACCTGGTCGGTCGGCTTGGACTTCGAGCCGACATCCAATCTGAGTTTCGGCGTCACCTATTGGGATGTCAAATATGAGAATCAGGTGCTGGCCAACCTCTCCAACCTCACCATCCTGGGTAACGAGGCGCAGTATGCCGGCACGGGCATCATCCTGCGCGGATCGGCGGCGGCGGCGCGGGTGCAGCAGTTGCTGAGCCAGGGCGTCGCGCTGGCCGGAGGTTCCTTCCCCGGCGGCGATCCGGCCAATGTGACACTGTTCGTGGACGGACGCAGCCAGAATCTGGGCGTGTCGATCACGCGCGGGATCGACTTTAGCGGAACCTGGAAAGCCGACATCGGTGCGGACGACCATCTGCTCTTCAACGTGTCGGGTACCTACCTCACCAAATATAACATCGCCGTGACGCCCGCCGCGCCGCTGGTCGACCGGCGCAACGTCATCTTCAATCCGCTCAAGTTCAAGGCGCGGGCCAGCATCACCTGGGATCACGGGCCGCTGAGCGCGCGTGTTCTGGCCACGCATGTTGGTGGATACACCAACAACCTTTCCAACCCGGTGCAGTCCGTGAAGAGCTACACCCCTGTCGATTTGACGCTGACGTGGCGGATCGGGGATCCGCAGGCTACCGGCTTCTTCGAGAAGGGGCTCACGCTCGCGATGGAAGTGCGCAACGTCTTCGATATTGCGCCCCCCTATGTCAATCTGGCGCCCAACGGCAACGGCGGCGGTGGCTACGACGCGACGGCGAGCGATCCCATTGGGAGGCTCTTCGCCGTCAGCGTGCGCAAGTCCTTCTAAGGGAGCGGAGTGCGTGGGGAAGGAGGCGATCTCGATTGTGCTGGCAGGCGATCTGGTTCTGGATGAGCCGGATGGCGCCTATTGGCTGGCTGGGATCGCCCCCGCCCTGCGCGCTGCCGACCTCGCAGTGGGGCATCTGGAAGTGCCACACACGGCGAGTGTCGTCGAACTGAAGGGAGATGTGCCGGCGCCCGGTGCGCCGCCCGAAAATCTTGCCGCCATCGCGCAGGCAGGGTTCGGGATGCTCAGTCTTGCCGGCAATCACATCGCCGATTGCGGCCCGCAGGGCATTGCCGACACACTGGCCGGTCTCGATGCGCACGGCGTGCATCACACCGGCGCTGCGCTGACGCTTGCAGCCGCTCGCGCGCCAGCGATCGTGACGCGCGGTGGCCATCGGATCGCGCTGCTGAGCTATAATTGCGTTGGCCCGGAAAACAGTTGGGCCGGTAAGGATACTGCCGGCTGCGCCTTTCTGCGGGTCGATACGGCAGACGGCGCGCCGATTGCGCCGGCGGCTGCGCTCACCACGCTGACCGCAGAGGCCGTCGCGACCTTGCGGGAGGATATCGTGGCCGCGCGCCAGCAAGCGGACATCGTGCTCGTGGCCCTCCACAAGGGTATCGTTCACACACCGGCGCAACTCGCGCCTTACGAACGCGCGGTTTCTCATGCTGCGATCGATGCGGGGGCGGACGTCGTAATCGGTCACCATGCGCATATCGTGCGCGGCATCGAATTTTATCGCGGGAAACCGATCTTCCATGGACTTGGCAATGGCTGCGTCGTCACCAGTGCGCTCAGTCCGGCGCAGGATCATCCGGCACGCGCGGAATGGGCGGATCGGCGGCGCAAGCTTTTCGGTTTCGAGCCGGACCCGGCCTACACGCTCGCGCCCTTTCATCCTGAAGCAGTGAACGCCTTTCTCGGTACCATCCGTCTCCATGGTGGCGGCGCGATGGACGTGGGCATCATCCCCGTCGATGTCGAGGCGCCGGGGCGGCCCGTGCTCGCCTCGCCCGCCCGCGCGGCGGACATCCGGTCCTATATCGAGCGTATCACGCGAAAGGCGGGACTGCCTGCCATCACAATAGCGGCCGACGGTCGCGTCGAAGAGGTTGGCGCATGAATTCTGCCAGGGTTGCCATGGTCTGGATCGGGGGCGGCGCCCTGATCGCGGCCGCGCTGTTGAACCTGCTCGCCGTGATCGGGCGGCACACAGGCCTGCCGCTCAAGGGCGCGATCGAGCTGGTTCAGGTCGCGGTTCTGGTCGCCGGAGCGCTGGCGCTCGTGGCGGCGACGATCGCCCGGAACCATGCCCGCGTGCATCTGATCCTCGATCGGCTGACGGGCGTTCGGCGCGACATTGCCGAGCGCACCTGCACGGCGCTGTCGATCGTCTTCTATGCAGGGTTGCTCGCCGGCTCCTGCTGGCTCGCGTTCGATCTCTGGAATAGCCAGGAAGTGAGCGAACTGGTCGGCGTGCCATGGCGCTGGATGCGCGCCTTCCTCAATGCCTCGCTTGTCGTCGTCATTGTCCTGCTGGTCCGCCAGCTCTCGGAGCGCCCCCGCTCATGATGCTCGCCACACCCGAGACAGGCTTTATCGGCCTGCTGATCCTGTTGACCATTCTCATGGCCGGCTTGCCGATCGGCGTGTCGCTCGGCCTTGTCGGCGTGGGCGGCCTGATGATCGTGCTGGGGCCGGAAGCGGCGCTCATCAAGGCGGGCGTCGTCGTGGTCGAGACGCTGACCCGCTACGAGCTGGGTACGCTGCCGCTCTTCATGCTGATGGCGCATCTCTTCTTTTCCGCCAATGCCAGCGGCGACCTGTTCGATGCCGCGGCCAAGATGATCGGTCACCGGCGCGGCGGCCTCGCTTATGCGTCGGTGGGCGGGTGCGCCGGCTTCGGATCGATCAACGGATCGAGCCTGGCGACGGCGGCGACCATCGGCCTCGTCGCCCTGCCGGAAATGCGCCAGCGCGGCTATTCCGACGCCCTAGCGACCGGCACGGTCGCGGCGGGCGGCACGCTGGGCCAGATGCTGCCGCCGTCCGGTGCGTTGATCGTTTATGGCATCATCGCCGAGCAATCGATCGGCAAGCTGTTCACTGCGACGCTGATCCCGGGCATCTCGCAGATGCTCTTTTACTGCCTGGTCATCTGGCTGCTTTGCCGCTGGAAGCCCTCGATCGCCCCAGCCAGCGCTCGCGCGAGCTGGCCCGAGCGTGGACGGGCGATGCTCAAGATCGCAGACATGCTGCTGCTGGTCGCCGTGGTGCTGGGCGGCATCGTGCTGGGCTGGTTCAGTCCCTCGGAGGCCTCATCCATCGGCACGGCTGGCGCGCTGGTCATCACGGCCTGGCGTGGCCGCCTGAACCGTGACGTGCTGTTCCGCGCCTTCTCGGAAACGTTGCGCACGGCGGGGCTTATCTTCCTCGTCATCATCGGTGCGATCACCTTCTCGGTCTTCATCAGCGTCACCGGTCTCACCGAGGCGGTAGGCAGCAGCGTGACGCAAATGGGCCTCGGCACCATCCCCACGCTCCTCGTCGTGGCCGTCCTGCTGCTGCTGCTCGGATCGGTGCTGGATGGCCTTGCGCTGATGCTGCTCACCACGCCGATCCTGCTCCCGATCGTCGAGAGCGTGGGCATGTCGCCCATCTGGTTCGGCATCTTCATCACCCGCGCGATGGAGATCGGCTTCGTCCACCCACCGCTCGGCATGAACCTCTACGTGATTCAAGGCGTGGCGAAGGATGTGCCGCTCGGCCGCATCTTCCGGGGCGTGATGCCCTTCCTTGCCAGCGATCTGATCCACCTGCTGCTCATCATTCTCTTCCCGGCCATGGTGCTGTGGCTGCCCACCGTATTTGGACAATGACCATGATCGCTTATGTCGGCCCCGATCTGCCGCAAGACTTGCTCGCCGCGACGGGCGCCTGTTCCGGCCCGGTGGCCTGGAACGTCGATCGCGCCATGCCCACTGCCGACCGCTGGCTGGAAAGCAAATTTCCGCTCTGGGCGCGATCTATCGTGCAGGACTGGGCGGATGGGGCCCTGGACAGTTTCGATGCCGTCATCTTCTCCCGAGCGGACGACGCTGCGCAACGGCTCTATTACTATATCTGCGAGCTACGCAGACAGGGAGAGGTCAAGGGCCCCGAGCCGCTGATCTTCGACGTCGCGCGGATCGCCCGCTCGAGCAGCGCGGCGCATATGGTGGCCGCTGTCCGCCAGCTTGCCGATCGGCTGGGGCTGGATGCCCCCGCACTGGAGCGTGGCATCGCCGAAACGAACCGGCGTCGTGCATCGGCCAGCGGGATGGCGGGCATGGCTGCGCCTTGTTGCCTGGTGGCTGGCACGCCGCCGCCTGATCGCCGTCTCCATGCCGTCATCGAGGCGGCCCGCTGGTCCGCATGTGGACCGACGCTGGCGGATGCCTGGCAAGATCCGGGCGCGGCCGTTGAGGAGGCGAGCGGCGATCCGATAACCGCCATCGCGCGCCAGCTCCATGCCGGCTCGCAGAGCGGCCGCGCCTTTTTCGATCGCGCATCGGATCTGGTCGACAGGGCGCGGACATTCGGCGCCTCGGCGGTCGTGCTCTGGTTTGCGGAGGAGGATGAGGCGCGCATCTGGCATCTGCCCGCGCAGCGTGAGGCCTTGTCACAGGCCGGCATTCCCCACCTCATCATGACGCGGCGCGGCTGGCGCGGAACTGACGGCGCGGCCGGCGAGATTACGCAATTTCTGAAGGAGCTTTCTGCATGATGCCGTTATCCGGTCATCGCGTCGCCATTCTGGGCGGCATGGCGGATCGGCCACTGGCCCGCTTCCTGGCTTCGATTGGGGCGGAGCTGGGCGGTCCGGTGGAGGGCGCATCGTTCGTCATCGACGATATCGGGCTGGAGGGGTTGGGGGGCATTGCCATCCCGGAGACTGCCGTGCACGTGTCAGTCACCAGCTTCGGCTCGGGTGGTCCACGGTCGCAATGGAAAGGCGGCGAGCTGGTGGCGTCTGCCATGGGAGGTGCCCTCCGCGTCACCGGCGAGCCGGATCTGGCACCGGTGAAGGAAGCGGGGGATGCCTGCACCTTCCACGCGGATATGGTGGCTGCGGCCGGGGCAATGGCCGCTCATTATTCGCGCGGCACGCACGGAAAGGGGCAACATGTCGATGTCTCGATCCAGCAGGTGGCCTTCAGTCGCAATTTCAACGGCGTGCTGTGCTGGCAGTTCGACCGGCGCAAGCTCACGCGTGTGGGCGGTGCGCTCGCTTATGGCAAAGCCACGGTGCGGGCCATCTGGCGGCTGGCGGACGGCTGGTGCTTCCACTCGCTGATGACCGGGCGGCTCGGCGCGCCCGCCAATCAGGCCCTCTCGGACTGGATGGACGAAGTCGGTGTCCCCAATCCGCTGCACGGCATCGACTGGCTGAGCTACAATCGCTCTACGCTGCCGGCCGACACGCGGGCGCAGTGGGAGGCAGCGATCGCCGCCTTCTTCCTCTCGCGCACCAAGCATGAGATCGCGACCGAAGGGCTGAGGCGCGGCATCAATGCCTGCGTGGCGAACGAGCCGGGCGATGTGCTGGCCGATCCGCATCTGGCGGCGCGCCACTTCTTCGATACGCCTTCGGGCCTGCCGGAGCGCTTCGCGACGATCCGCAAGGGCGCTGCCATTGCCGCGCCCGCCATCCACACCGGCGAGCGGCCGGGGCCGCTGGCGGGCGTTCGGGTGCTGGATTTCGCCTGGGCTCTGGTCGGATCGATCACGACCAAGACGCTCGGTGATCTTGGCGCGGAGATCGTGAAGATCGAGAGCCGCACGCGGCCTGATCTTGCCCGTCTCGACGTGCAGGTTTCCGCGTCCAGCCCAGGCAATTGGGACGACAAGCCCTGGTTCGCGCATCTCAACAGCTCCAAACGCAGCCTCTCGCTGAACATGAAGAAACCGGAGGCGCGTGAACTCATCGATCCGCTGATCGACTGGGCCGATGTGGTGGTCGAGAATTTCTCCCCCGGCACGATGAAGAAGCTTGGCCTCGATTATGATGCACTGGCGGCGCGCAACCCGGGCATCGTCATGGTGTCGGGCAGCGTGTTCGGCCAGACCGGTCCGCTGGCGCAGGAATGGGGTGTCGACGGGACCGGTGGCGCACTCTCGGGACGGACCTTCCTCACCGGCTATCCGGACCGCGATCCCGTCATCCCCGGCGCGGTGCCCTATGGCGACGTCATCGTGCCGTTCGTCATGGCAGGATCAGTGGCGGCGGCGCTGCAGCATCGCCGCGAAACCGGGCTTGGTTGTCATATCGATGCCTCCATGTACGAGATCTGCGTGCAACAGATGCGGGACTATCTGGCGGCGGCGCGGCGCGGCGAGCGCCCGCAGCGCTCGGGCAATGCGGACCCCGCTGTCTTCTCTCAGGATGTCTTCCAGGCGCAGGGCGAGGATCGATGGGTGGCGATCAGCCTGAGGGACGAAGCAGAGCTTGCCAGACTCCACGCCATTGCCGGCGGCGACGTCGCGGCGTGGGTCGCGCAACGCGCTGACCATGCCATTATGGCCGAGCTTCAGGCCGCCGGCATCGCCTGCGGTGTGGTGCAGGATTGTGAAGACATGATCGATCACGATCCGCAACTTGCCGGGCGCGGCGCGTTGGTGACGCTTGACCACCCGCTGCTTGGGCCGTTCGGCCACATCGCAACCCCCATCAAATTTTCGCATGATCGCTTGGAGCCGTTCCGCGCGCCGCGCATGGGCGAGCATGCTCACACCATCGCCCGCGACCTCTGCGGCCTCTCGGAGGCCCGCATCGCACAGCTCGACGCTGCAGGAGTTTTTGAATGAGTCAGGATGTCTCGACGCGGGCAACAGGGCAGCGCAGCCGCAAAGATCTGGCCTGCACGGCAGCAGCCAGCGCCTATCAGAAGCAGTTCGGTGCGGATCTGCGGCGCCGGGTCGTGGATGAGGGCGAGCCTTTCGCCATCGTGCAGGCCGACACGCCGCACGAAATCTTCCACGTGATGGATATTCCGATCATCACCAACCAGTGGTGGTCGGCCTATATTTCGGCAAAGCAGCTCTCGAACCAGTATTTTGAGGTAATGGCCCGGCATGGCTATCCGGAGAATAGCTGCAAATATTGCTCGCTGGGCCTTGCCTGCACGCTCGCGAACGATCCTAAGACCGCCCCCTGGGGAGGCCTGCCCACGCCGACTGTGCTGGTGGCGCGGCTGACCTGCGACTGCATTCAGCATGTCTTCGGCCAATGGGCGCAGGCGCTAGGCAGCGAATTTTTTGCGATGGAGGCGCCGGCATGGGAGCACAAGGACCCGCGCTGGTTCGAGCATAGCCGGGGCGACTGGCGCCAGGTCTACGATGCCGATCGTATCGCGCTGATGGTCGCGGAGATGCGTGATCTGATCGCCCTGCTGGAGAACCGCACCGGGCGAAAGTTCGACGAGGCGAAGCTCCACTATCTGATGGAGCGGATCAACGAGCAGGAGGGCTATATCTGGGAGGCGGCGCAGGCCATCGGCCGGGCGCGGCCTTGCCCCGTGTCGATCGCCGAGCAGATGCCCAACACGATGATCCCGCAATGGCATCGCGGATCGGATTGGGCGGTCGCCCATGCCAAACGTTTCCGCGACGAGGTGATGGAGCGCATCGCAAATGGTACTGGCTCTGCCAGCAACGAGAAGGTCCGCCTCATGTGGATCGGCGCGGGTGTGTGGCACGACCCCGGCTTCTATCAGGCCCTGGAGGAACGGCTCGGCGCAGTCTTCGTCTGGTCGATGTATATGCCGTTCGCCGGGCCGCAATATATCCGTGAACTGCAGGGCGAGCCAATGGATGCGCTGGCCAGCCGTATCTGCTCCATGAATGAAGTGCTACACCTGCCGCCTTGGATGAACGGCTGGATGACCAGCGAGGCGGAGCGCTGCGGCATCGACGCCTGCGTTGTGTTGCTCCCGCCGGACAACCGCCTCTCGCAATCGGGCACAAAGCTGACCGCGCTGTCGCTGGAGGCAGCAGGCGTGCCGGTGCTGACCATTGATGCCGACATGGTGGATGCCAAGAACTGGGACCATGACAGGATGGTGGCGAGGGTGGCCAGCTTCCTCGCCGAGCGGGGGCTTGCATGAGGCTGCGGGCGTTCCTGCCTTCGCTACTACTGCTGCTGGCGTCCTGCGCCCGGCCTGTGCCGCAGGACGTAACGGAACTCACTTATGCAACGCCCTACAGCCCCAATCATCCGTTCAGCAAAGCGGATCAGGCGTGGATGGCGTTTGTCGAGCAGCGCTCGCACGGCCGCATCCGCATCCGGCCGAGCTGGTCCGGGGCGCTGCTTTCGTCCGACATGTCGATGGAGGAACTGCGCCACGGTGTCGCGGATGTGGGGCTCATCACGCCCATCTACGCGCGCGGCGGCGCCCATCTCATCCGCATCCAGACGGGTTTCTACAGCGGTGCGGACAGCATTGAATCCCAACTTGCGCTCTATCGTTGCATCGCGGCGGCGAACCCCGAGATCGGCCACGAGCTGGAAGGGCTCAAGGTGCTGGCGGTGCAGGGCGGATCGCTCGCCGGCGTCGTCACCACCAGCAGGCAGGTGAACTCCTTGGCCGATCTGCGCGGCCTGCGTCTGCGCGCGCCGACGGAGCTGCTGAGCGTGCTCGAATCCCTCGGCGCCGATCCGGTGAACATGCCGATGGCTGACGTCTATTCGGCCATGGCGAAGGGTGTGATCGATGGCGTCATCGCACCTGGCGACACGTTCAAGTCGCTACATTTCGCCGAGGTCGCCCGCCACTATAACAACCTCGCTATTCCACGCGGCGCCTATCCTGCTCGGGCGATGGGGATGGAGCGCTGGAATCGGCTGAGTGCGCAGGATCGGGCTATCCTCGAGGAGTCGCAAGCGGTCTGGGAAGCAGCGCTCGCGCGCGAGATCTATGCTGCGCTTGAAAAGGGACTGGAAGAAGCGCGCGCCCAGCATGTGACGATCAATGGCGTGTCGCGTCAGGAGCAGGCGCGGTTTGATGCGCTCTATCTGCGCGACTCGGAGGGCAATGCCCGCGAGCTGTCCCGCTTCGGCATTGATGGTCTCAGGGCGTTCCGCACCGCACGCGCTTCCGTGCAGGGTCGCGACAAAATCCAGTGTGGGGGAAATCAATGAAGCACGTCGCGCCGCTGCTCTGTGCTTTGGCTGCCATCCTGCAGGCCCCGTCCGCATCGGCCCAGATACCTTCTGGCATCATCGGAGCGCCCGGCGGAACAGGCGATCTGCCCGCGATTGCGGAAGGGCGAGCGGACGCGCCCGGCTACACCATCTATCGCCCGGCGAAGCTGCCACAAAGACGCCTGCCGCTGGTGCTGTGGGGTAATGGTGGCTGCCGCAATGACGGGCTGTCGGCCAGTGGCTTCCTGCGCGAGATCGCCAGCCATGGCTACATCGTCATCGCCAATGGGGCTCCGAAAGGGGAGAGGCCCTCGACGGAACCGGCTGCTGGAAACCAGCGGGGACCCGAGCCGCCCATGCCGCCACCCGCAACCGCGGACGAAACCTCAGTGGACCAGCTCCTCGCTGCAATCGACTGGGTGAAGGGTAGCCCCTACGGACGCGACATCGATACCATGCAGATCGCGGTGATGGGACATAGTTGCGGTGGCCTGCAGGCGCTTGCCGCCGCTGCCGATCAGCGCATTCGCACGGCCGTCATCTTCAACAGCGGTGTGTACAACCGGCCGGGCAATGGCCTTAGCCGCGTCTCGATCGCCAAGAACGATCTGCGCAAGCTGCATACACCGGTCGCATACATCTTGGGCGGGCCGACCGACATCGCCTATCCCAACGGGAATGACGATGTGGGCCGCATTGCTCATGTGCCCGTTTTCTACGCCAACAAGAACACGGGCCATGGAGGCACGTTCGGCGCGGTGAACGGCGGGGACTATGGCCGGATCGCGGTGGCGTGGCTCGACTGGCAACTCAAGCGTGACCCGAAGGCGGGTCAACTCTTCACGGGGGCGTCCTGCGGCCTTTGCAAAGACCCCGCATGGACGCTCGTTCGCAAACAATTTCCGGAAAAACCATGACCCAACCGCTTGCGGGCATCCGCATCGCCGATTTCAGCCATGTGATGGCCGGGCCTTATGCGTCGCACCTGTTGCGGCTGATGGGCGCCGACGTCATCAAGATCGAGTCGCCCAAGGGGGACAATTTCCGCAGTTACGGATCGGATCCGCGCTTTGAAGGTCTCTCACCTGCATTCATTGCGGCCAATGCAGGGAAGAAGTCGATCATGCTGGATCTCAAGGATCCCGCCGACCTCGACATCGCCCACGCGATCGTGGCGCGGTGTGATGTGATGCTCGAGAACTTCCGGCCCGGCGTTATCACACGTCTTGGCCTCGGCTACGAAGCGGTGCGAGAACTGCGGCCGGATATCATCTTTTGCTCGGTGTCCGGCTATGGGCAGGACAGTGCTCAGCGCGACTGGCCGGCCATCGACAATATCGTGCAGGCGACGAGCGGCATGATGATGCTGAGCGGTGAAGAGGGTGACCCGCCGGTGCGCGTCGGCTTTCCCATTGTCGATACGCTGACCGGCCAGACCGCGGCACTTGCCATCCTGTCCGCACTGGTGCGGCGACTGCAGGGTGGCGGCGGCAGTTATATCGATGTGTCGATGTTCGATGCCAGCCTGGCCTTCATGACGTCGGCCGTGACGCCCTATCTGCTGACCGGGCAAGCGATGTCCCGCATGGGCAATACCGGCTATAGCGGCCTGCCCACCGCTTCGTTGTTCACAGCCAGGGACGGGCGGCAGATTTCGCTCGGCGTCGTGCAGCCCAACCAGTTTGCCGCGCTTGCCCGGTTCACCGGACGAGAGGACTGGCTGACTGATCCGCTGTTCGCCACGCCAGAAGCACGGCGGGCCAATTTCGACGCCATGAAGGCGGAACTGGAGAGGGTGTTCGCCACAAGGGATGCGGCCGCCTGGGAAGCAGGATTGAGCGAAGCTGGCATCCCTTGCGGGATGGTGCGCCGGGTCGATGAAGCGGCCGAACTGGCGCGTCCGGATGCGCTTGTATCCTTCGATATCCCCGAGGGACCTCTTACGGGACCAGTGCGCTACCCCGGTGCCGGCTTCCGCCTTACACCCGGTCTTCAAGTCGGCGAAGTCCCGCCTCGCCTCGATGAAAATCGGGCCGAGATTCTTGATTGGCTCAACCGGTCGGAACCAGGCCACTAGGCGACATGGACACACGCTTGTCACGAAGGCTGTCAGCAACCGCGACAAGAGCGACACCGCCGCAAAGGTCGCTTGGCGGATGGAGCACTTGCAGAACAATATCGCTCGGTGTCTCGACGCGCTCGATTGTCCGATCGCAAGAAGAGCGCCATTGCAGATCGAAGACGAAGCGATTGATAGAGAAGATGTCCGGTTGCGTGTGCAGATGCGCGACCGTGCGGCACGTGAGGATGAAGTTCGCAATGCGCCGGGCCAAAGGCAAGAAAAGTGTCGCTTAAATTGCTTTAGACACATCATTTCTGATCGGGCTCGCTGCGCTGGTTTCCAGCCGTGCATATCTCGTTCTGGCGCTGCGGGGATCGGCGCACGAGATGGATATCGGACGGCAAAGTCGTGTCGCACCTCGCGGATGGGTAGCAGGCAGCGGTTGATCGCATCGCGGTTGCGGTTCAGGGGAGAGGTTGGGACGTTCGCCAGAGGCGCTATGCCGGGTCCGTCTTCGACGGAGCGATGTGAGCTCTATTCCTTGCCCCGCCCATAATTCTCGATCGCCTGGCTAACCCGCTGGAGGACGGAGAGACAGGTCTCAAGCTCAGAGCGGGAGACGTCGCTGAGCAGTGCGTCCCTTATGTCGCTGACCTCCTGCGAGATCGCCTCGATGATCGGATGCGCCGCTGGCGTAAGGTGCAGGTTCTTGACCCGGCGATCCGTGCTGCTCTCGCGCCGCTCAAGCAGCCCCTGACGGACGAGCTCGTCCACGATGGCCACCAAAGTGGCGCTGGTGACGGACATATGCTCCGCCAGTTCGGTCTGGGTAATCCCCGGCTGCAGTCGCGCCCAGGCGAGCACCCGCCAGCGGGGCTGTGTCTGGCCCGCGAAGCGCAGATGTTCATCCAGCAGATTGCGCCACGCGCGGCCGGTGCCGACCAGCCACCACGACATCTGGACCCGCAAATCAGCATCCGAACCGGGTTCCTGAACGCGGGCCGGCGGCGGTCCTGGCACGAACCGCGCCTTCGCATCCCTTGCAGAAAAGGGCGTGATTTTCGGCGAATCCTTTGCGTCTTTCGACCTTCCCATCATCGCCCTCCTGCCTTGTTGGTCTTGATGCTTCAACACCCATTGCCTTCACTTTAAAAGATAGGATATGAATTACTAGTCGCCCTAACCATTAGGGCGGTAAATTCATCTCCATACGTGCTCTACGCCATGCCACATGGGCGCGGTCGAGCGAACGATATGGGCAGAGACTGGGGAGAGGATTGCAATGCTGGCGCTTCGTCAACGAGTTCGGGTTTTGAGAAATTCTGCGGCCATTCTGGCGATGGCTGCGATCGGCGTGGCCTCTGCCGCGCACGCGCAGGATCAGGGCGGTCCAGCACCGCAGGCCGAGGATCAGGCCGCATCCGGTTCGCAGGAGATCGTCGTGACCGGCTCGCGCATCACGCGCGGCGGCTTCACCGCGCCGACCCCCGTCACCGCGATCGGTCGCGACCGACTGGAGACAACTGCCGCGACGAATATTGGCGACGTGCTGAGCCAGTTGCCCAGCTTTCGGGCCACCTCCAGCCCTTCCGCGACGCAGACGACGCCCGGCAATGCCGTCGGCTCCCGCGTGCTGGAACTGCGCAGCCTTGGCAGCGAGCGCACCCTGGTGCTAGTCAATGGCCGTCGGTTCGTGCCGACGACAGCGCGCGGGACGGTCGACACCAATTATATCCCCGGCATCCTCATCGATCGCGTTGACGTCGTGACCGGCGGTGCATCGGCGGCCTATGGTTCGGACGCGGTTGCGGGCGTCGTGAACTTCATCCTCAACAACAAGCTCGATGGCCTTCGGGCCGAGGCCCAGTCGGGCATCTCGCAGCGCGGCGACGACCGCACGATCTTCCTCTCGGCGGCCGGCGGCACATCCTTCGCCGGTGGCCGGGGCCACGTCGTGTTCGGCGGGGAGTATGAAGACAATGATGGCCTGGCGGACTGCTATCAGGCCCGCTCGCTGTGCGCGCAGGAGTGGACGCTTGTCGGCCGCCCGGCTGGCGCGGCCGGTGCGGGCGCCCCGGCGCTGAGCATTCTCAACAACGTCCACACCGCCACCATAGCCCCGGGCGGCCTTATCCTCAGCAATGGCCCCCTCAAGGGCCTGCAGTTCCTGCCGGATGGGACGACAGCGCCCTATGAGGTCGGCAGGCTCGCGGGTTCGCTGTTTCAGCAGGGCGGCAGTGGGAAGGGCCAGAACGCCTTCCTCGCCGGCCTGCTTCTCAAGGTGCCGGTCGAGCGCTTCAGCACCTATGGCCATGCCGAATATGAATTCAGCGACGCGCTCAAGGCCACGCTGGAAGCATCCTATGGCGAAGTCCGCGCTTTCTCGGTGAGCGCGCAGTTGCGCGACAGCACAGGCTCGCTGATCGGTCCGGTCCGCCGCGACAATCCATATCTCCCCCGGTCGGTCACGGACGTCATGGATGCCAACGGCATCACCCAGTTCAACATGGGCCGCGCCGGGCTCGACCTCGGCAATGCTCGCGGGGCGACCAAGAGCACTGCCTTCCGCATCATCGGTGGCCTCTCCGGCGCCATCACCGATAGCTGGACGTGGAACGCCTACTATCAATATGGCCGCAGCACCTATCATCAGGAAGCGACCAACAACCTCATCCGCTCGCGCCTGCTGCTGGCGGCCGATGTTACCTCCGGCCCCGGCGGCACGCCAATCTGCCGCTCGACGCTCACCAACCCGACCAATGGCTGCCAGCCGCTCAACCTGATCGGCGCGGGCCGCTTCAGTCAGGAGGCGCTGGCCTATGTCACCGGCACATCGATGCTCGACCTGAAGATCACGCAGCAGGTTGCCGCGCTCGACGTGCAGGGCGATCTCGTCGACTTGTGGGCCGGCCCGCTGTCGCTCGCGGCCGGCGCGGAATATCGCCGCGACGAGGTGAAGGGCTCGACGGACCCGCTCTCGCCGACCGGCGCCTTCTACGTCTCCAACTTCGCTGCTTCCAACGGCAAGGTCGAGGTCAAGGAAGCATTCGTTGAGGCGGTGCTGCCATTGCTCAAGGATAGTGCGCTGGGCAAGAGCCTGGAGCTGAACGGCGCGGCGCGCCGCACCGACTACAGCACGAGCGGCGCGGTCACTACCTGGAAGCTCGGAGGCGTCTATGAGCCGGTCGATTTCCTGCGCCTGCGTGGCACGCTCTCTCGCGATATCCGGGCGCCTAATGTGAACGAGCTGTTCGGCTCGGTCACGCGCAGCTTCTCGTCCTTCACCGATCCGGTGACGAGCAAGCAGGGCCTGATCGAAATCGTCTCGGGTTCCAACAACACGCTGCGCCCGGAGAAGGCCGATACCTTCACGGCCGGGGTGGTGCTGAGCAACCTGTCGTTTCTGCGCGGCTTCAACCTCTCGGTCGATTATTACAATATCCGCGTAAACGACGCGATCGCGCAGATCGGCTCATCGACCATCGCGACGCGCTGTCTGGTGAACAACGCAACCGAGTTCTGCCCGCTGATCACGCGGAACGGGGCAGGCGAAGTCACCCTGATCAACGACCGTCTGCAGAATGTGAACGGCTTCAAGACCCGGGGCCTGGACATCGAGGCGAGCTATCGCACCCGCATCGGGGCCGCCGCATCGCTCGACCTGCGGCTGCTGGCGACCAAGACGTTCGATCTCATGATCATCGACAGCGCCGGTTCGGTCGACCGCGCCGGCCAGACCGGCTTCCGCGCCAGCAACACCCCCGGCGTGCCGGACTATGTGCTGGACGGCATGGCGACCCTCAAGGCCGGGCCTTTCAGCGTGAGTGCGCATGGCCGCTACATTCCCGAGGGCAAGTTCCTCGTCGAGTTCGTCGGCCCCGAGGATGCGGGCTACAGTGTCGGCCTCGCGAACAGCATCAGCACCAATCGCGTCGCCGCCCGCTTCTATGCGGACCTCACGCTGGGCTGGAACGTGAAGGCCGGCCGCAGCGATTTCGAATATTTCATCGCGATTCGAAACCTGTTCGACAAGGACCCGCCGATTGCGCCCAGCGCGGTGGGTATCACCAATCAGGTGCTATTCGATCAGGTCGGGCGCGCGTTCCGCGTCGGGGTGCGTCTCAAGCGATGAGCGAGCCGGTCGGCACGCAAGCCACGGGTGAGACGCAGCCGGCAATGGCCGGCGCGTCTGGAGCCGGCGACGATTGGCCGTCGCCGGCCCGCGCCTGGTACACGATCTGGCTGATCGCGTTCGTGACCATGCTCTCCAATGTCGACCGGAACATCATCAATCTGCTGGTCCAGCCGATCAAGCGCGACCTGGCGCTCAGCGACACCCAGATCAGCCTCATCATCGGCTTCGCCTTTTCGTCGGCCTATATGGTCGTCGGCTTGCCGATGGCTCGCGTCGCGGATCAGCGCAGCCGCAAGATGATCCTGACGGCCGGCCTGACGGTGTGGAGCCTGGCCACTGCGCTCTGTGGCATGGCCAGGAGCTTCGGCGGGCTGTTTTTCGCACGCGGCGTCGTCGGGGGCGCGGAGTCCGTCGCCGGCCCCTCGTCCATGTCGATGATCGCGGACATGGTGCCGCGGTCGAAGCTGCCGCGTGCCTTCGCGGTCTATCAGCTCGGCATCAGCGCCGGTCAGGCCACGGCGTTGTTGGCCGGTGGCCTGCTGGTGGCGTTCTTTGCCGGAATGGGGCCGGTCCATATCCCGGTTCTGGGCGAGATGCGGGAATGGCAACTCGTCTTCCTCGTCTGCGCTCTGCCGGGGCTGGCAACCGCCTTGCTCTTTCTCTTCACCGTGCGGGAGCCGGTGCGCCGCAATCGTCGCGGCAAGGGCAGCGTACCGCTGCGCGAGGTCGGGGCGTATCTCCTGTCAAACCGCATATTGTTCCTGCCCCTGTTCCTCAGCATCGGCATCGGCGCGATCGAGACGACGGGCCTCATGACGTGGCGCGCGGCCTTTTATGAGCGCACCTATGGGTGGGGACCGGCGCAGATCGGGCCACTGCTGGCGCTGTCGCTCCTCATCTCCACGCCGATTGCGTTGACGCTGGGCACCTGGTTTGCGGAATATATGGGCAAGCGCGGCAATCCCGATGCGATGGCGCGGGTCTGCTTCTATTCGCAAGCCCTGTCCGCTCCTTTCGCGATCGCCACCTCGCTCATGCCCAGCCCCTGGCTCGCCTTCCTCTGCGGCATGATCTCGTCGATCATCGGCCTCGCCAGCGCCCCTGCGCAGAATGCGGCGATCCAGATGGTGACGCCAAGCGAGATGCGCGCCCAGATCAGCGCTGTGTATCTCTTCACCATCAGTGTCATCGGCAATGGCCTCGGGCCGCTGCTCATTGCGCTGGTGACCGATTTCCTGCTGAAGGACGAGAGCATGCTGCGCTACTCGATGGCGTTCTTCGCCGCCGTAATGGCCCCCGGCGGGGCGGCGCTCATGTATCTGGCGATCAAACCTTATGCTCAGGCTGTAAGGAGTTCTGGTTTCGGGGAGCCGTCCCGCTGAAGGGGGTCGGAGGCCCTGCTTCCGTGATGCAGGTTTCTGCGAGCTGCCATTTGACAGACTGCCTGAAAATGCGCGTCACGCGCAGGCCGAAAATACGACCTGCCGTTTTCTTTCTGCCGAAAGCATTCTTCGAAGCGCCCGACGACGCTGGCGCAATTTTTTGATTTCACGGCAGATGCGCCGCGAGGATGAACGACGGCCGGGGTGGGGTTGCATCGTTGGCATCTGCGCGCCCGCCCGCTATCGGCGCTGTACCGAGCGATGGAAGATCTGATGGAAGTCGAGCCGTTTCAGGCCATAGAATTGAGCAAGTTGGCCTATCACCTGGGTGCGGAGGGGCGCTCGGTTCTCCATATGGAGTTTGGCCAGCCCTCGACGGGGGCACCGCAGGCCGCGCTGGACGCTGCGCGCGACGCGCTCGGCATCGATCCGATGGGCTATTGGGAGAGCCCTGCGCTGCAGGCGCGGCTCGTCCAGCTTTATCGGGAGCGGTACGGCATGGCAGCCGAGCCTGATCAATTCCTGCTTACCTGCGGCGCCTCGCCGGCATTGGTCCTTGCGTTGAGCAACCGTTTCAAGGCGGGCGACCGGATCGCCATGGCGCGGCCGGGCTATGTCGCCTATCGCAACACCGTGCGCGCGCTCACCATGACGCCGATCGAGATCGAATGCGGCGAACAGGCGCGCTTTCAACTGACGGCGCGCGCGCTCGCGGCGCTGGATCCGGCACCGCAGGGTGTGATCGTCGCCAGCCCGGCCAACCCCACCGGAACGATCATCGCACCTGCCGAACTGGAGGCGATTGCGCGGCTCTGCAGGGAGCGCGGTATCGCGATCATCTCGGACGAAATCTACCATGGCCTCAGCTACGGCGCGCCTTGCCGCTCGATGGGAGAATTCGCACCGGATGCGATGATCGTCAGCAGCTTCTCCAAATATTACTGCATGCCCGGCTGGCGGCTCGGCTGGCTTTATGTGCCGCGCCCCATGGTCGAGCGAGCACGCGCCTATATGGGCAGCCTGTTCCTGACCGCGCCGTCGGTCAGTCAGCATGCGGCCTTGGCGGCGCTGGACTGCACGCCAGAGCTGGAAGCGCATCGCGCCACTTACGCCCGTAACCGGGACATTCTGCTGGAGGCCTTGCCAGCCCTCGGTCTGCGACGCATCGCGCCGCCGGATGGTGCCTTCTACATCTATGCGGATGTCAGCGACTTTACGGATGATAGCCCGGCGTTCTGTAAGAAGTTGCTCGTTGAGACAGGCCTCGCCACGGGACCGGGGGTCGACCATGATCCGGTCAATGGCCATCGGTTCATCCGGCTGAGCTTTGCGATCACGGAAGCCGAAGTGCGAGAGGCAGTTCGGCGCCTTTCGGCGTGGTTGCCCGACCAGCGACGGCTGTAACGATCACGTCGCGGGCGGGTGGTCCCCAACCATATTTTAGATGAGCGGATTGCAGTGCAATCGATGTCTTGCTTGCGCATCTGTTAACCATGGTTATCGGCTTAACACGGCCGGTATGGCCTCGCTCCAGACCGGCGGCGCGGATTTTCACACGACAAATCAGCTGCATGGCTCCGATCTGCATGCGCATCATCTTGACAAGGCCAGGATTTTTTGTTGCGCTGCCGCTCAGCTAACGTTAATATTCCTCCTGAAGATGACGGCTCGGCCCCACGGGCGTTCCCAAGGGTGTTCGTCGCCTTCGACAAGGGCAAACTGTCGGTAACGGCGGGACGCAAAGCCTCCGGCCCCAATGGGGTAGCGGGGCTACCGGGGGATGAAATAGAGCATTTTCGGATATCGTGTGTAACCTGCTGTGAGAAGGTCATGGGGTTCGTTTGAACCTCAGGCTGCGCTCCCTGTCGTCGCGCTTCGATCCTGTCTCAAATCCCGTTGAACCGCACCTGCATGGCGGTTTGCCCTTCACATCATCTGGGCGGTGGGCCCACACGAGGGGATTTCGTAATGCAGGGCAAGGCAATCAAAACGCGCGGCGCCGTTCGGCAGGCTCTCAAGGCCGGTCTGTTCAGCAGCGTCGGCATTGCGGGGATGTTGGCAGGCGCATCGGCCGCCCACGCCGAGCCTGGCATTTGCCAGGCTGAGGGTGATGTGACCCTGTTTTTCTGCGAACCCTCGTCGGTTAAGGCTCGTATTGAAGGAGGCGATACCAGCCTCACTGTGAACGGCGCACAGGACGAGTGGAGTATCACGGGCGATGGCGTCAGCTATTATACGTGGGACAATACAGTCTCTGGCGACATTACGTCGACGCTGCTCATCACCAATTCCACGATCAGCACCACTGATAATGGCGGCGTAAACGTCAGTTCCAATATCCAGGGTCGGAACGACATCTCGGTCACCTTGGGCCCGGACGTCACAGTCAACAGCGTGGGTGGCAGCGGTGGCATTTGGGTTCGCAACCAGATCGCGGGGGACATCGCGATCGAGAATGGCGCCGCGCTGACGGTCTCAGGCGTGGAAACCAATGGCATCTCTGCCACCACCAACGCAGGATCGGTGAACATCACCAATAGCGGGGCCATCACGGTCCAGCAAACCAACGGGGCTGCAGACTTCACCCAACGGGGAATTTACGCCGACGGCGGTTTCAACGATGCCGAGCCGGTCGAAGTGACCGTGATGAACACTGGCCAGGTGGAGGCCCAGGCGGCGGGTATCCGCGTCGTCAATTACAACGGTTTGGCTAAAATCACGAACAACGCCTACGTTTCTTCGGTGAACAATCAGGCGCTGGTCGGCTGGACGCCGAACGGCGAAGTGGTGATCGACAATCAGGAGCAGGGTGAGGCTATCTCGGCCAACGGCGCGGCGATTCAGGGCGCCTCGCAGATCGGCAATATCACCATCACCAACGCAGGCATTGCGGAGGGCACCACCGGCATTCTTGCCGTCGCCGGCTTCGATGAGGATGCGCCCGGCTCTGGTAAAATCACCATCACCAACAGCGGCATTGTCACCGGCAGAACCAGAAGCGCAGTTCAGGCGCGCACGCCGCTTGGCGATGTGGTCATCAGCAACACCGGCACGCTGCAATCGCTGAGCGAGATCGCAGCTGTCGATGCAGACACGCTCAGCGGAATGGTCCAGATCACCAATTCCGGGTCGATCCTGGGTGAAACCGGTATCGTCACCAACAGCGCGGCGACCACGATCATCAACGCCGGTACCATCGAGGCCTCGCCTTCCTTCGGCCACGCCATTCTGATGGGCGCCGGCGACGTGACGCTGGAGTTGCATGCCGGCTCCAACATCATCGGCCTCGTCGCGGATGCGGATATCGCGAGCGGCACCAATACCCTGGCGCTGGGCGGCGCCATCAATGCGTCATTCGACGCCGGATTGGTCGGCACGCAATATTATGATTTCGATGAGTTCGTGAAGGTAGGGACCGGCACCTGGACGCTCACGGGGACAGGGACGACCGGCTGGACGGTCCGCGAAGGGACGCTGAACGCTGCCAGCAGCGACGCATTCGGTGTGGGTCAGGCCTATGTCGTTGAAGGGGGCGTGCTGGGCGTGGGGGGCTCCACCTATCAGGCGACCCTGGGCTCGCTCACTGTCGGAGAAGCTGGCCTTGTCTCCACCGATGGCGGCGTGCTCGTGCTCGACCAGAGCAGCGACACCGTCTTCGCCGGCACGTTGGTCGGCCAGGGCAGGTTCGTCAAGGCGGGCGAAGGTGCGCTCGCTTTCACCGGCAATGGCGCTCTCTTCAACGGTGCGCTGGATGTCACCGGCGGCGCCTTTGACCTCACGGGCGGTTTCAGCGCCAGCACGGTGACCGTGGGCGGCGCGGAGCTGGCTTCGCTCAATATCAAGGCGGGGGGGCAGCTCAACTCTGTCTCTGCGGCCATTGGCATGAATGGCACCGCGGGGAGCGTTACCGTTGATGGCGGCGCGAGCTGGATCAACTCAAGCCTCATCGAGATCAGCCGCAATCCCAATTCCTCCGGGTCGCTGACCATCACAAATGGCGGCTCGGTCGAAACTGTGAATGGCAGCATTTATATGGGCGCGGGCGGCTCGGTCAGCATCAGTGGTCAGGGTTCGGCGCTCCGTGTCGGTACGCTGCATTCCGAACTGCCGGCCGACTGGGTTTCGGCCGATGGCTGGTTCAGTGCGGATGAGGGCAGCATCTCGGTGACCGACGGTGGTTTGCTGGAGGCTGACGGCAGCTATATCGGCGGAAACGGGTCCGGCACGGCGACGATGATCGTCGACGGTGCCGACACGGTGTGGCGCAACGGCCTCAGCCTGTACATCGGCGGCACCGGCAACGACACCGTTGGCCAGGGCAATGTGACGGTGTCCGGCGGCGCAGAAGTCACGTCCTACACCAGCGCGCTTGGCGTCGACACCGGCTCGAGCGGAACGCTGACGCTGACCGGCGAAGGCACGACCTACAGTGTTCTCGCCCGTAACGGCTACGCCGGCAACATGCGGGTCGGCTACAGCGGCACGGGCACCGCCACGGTTTCCAACGGCGCCCTGCTGTCGGTAGCCGCCCTGATCGATGTGGCGAGCCAGGAGGGCAGCAGCGGTACGCTGACCATAGAGGCGGGCGGCCGCGTCACCGGCGAATCCCTGCGAATCGGTGGGGCTCAGTCCGCTGTCGGCAGCGTCAGCGTCGATGGAGCAGGCTCCACGCTTGAGATCGGCAGCGGTCGCATCGGTATCGGCATCTCTGGCGAGGGCACGCTCATGGTCAGCAATGGCGCCTCGGCGAGTTCGCAAGGTGCGATCATTGGCTGGGAGTCCACCGGTCAGGGCACGGCCATCGTGAGCGGCGCGGGCAGCACGTGGACCAATGACGGCATTCTCTACGTCGGCAACGTCGGCGAAGGAACGCTCAACATCGCGCAGGGCGGTCGGGTCACCAGCACGGATGGCTATGTGGGCACCGTCAGCGGCTCTACAGGCGCGGCGAACATCAGCGGTGCCAACTCGGTCTGGGACATGAGCGGGCTGTTCATTGCCGGCAACGAGGCGGGCGCACAGTCGACGATCTCGATCTCCAATGGCGGCACATTGCGCGCGGTGCAGGGCACGCTCGGCAATCTCACGGGATCGCAGGCGAGCATGATCGTGACCGGCGCTGGCTCGACTTGGAGCGCCTATAATGATGGCCTGACGAACTGGGCGGGTTACATCAATGTCGGCCTGTTTGGCAGCGGCACGCTGGAGGTCTCGGACGGCGGCAAGGTGGAGGCGGTGCGCGTCTACATCGGCAATGATGTCGCCTCGAGCGGCAGCGTAACGGTAAGCGGCGCATCTTCGGCGATCCGGACGGAGGAAGGCCTCTATATCGGTGCCGAGGGGGCCGGTGTCCTGACGCTAGCCGATGGCGCAGAACTCAGCGCCCAAGTGATCAAGATCGGCAATCGCGCCGGCTCCACCGGCACGCTGAACATCGGCGCGGCGGCAGGCAGTGCGGCCCAGGCGGCCGGTATGATCGATGCCGTCAATGGCATTCAGTTCGGTGCCGGGGCTGGCAAGCTGGTCCTGAACCACAGCGGGACCGATTATGCACTTGCCGCCAGTCTGTCGGGTAATGGCGTGGTCGATGTTCTTGCGGGCACGACGATTTTTACCGGCGAAGGCAGCGGCTATGCGGGCTCATTGAACGTGAACAGCGGCAAGCTGGTGCTGGCCAACGCGATGAATGCCAGCTCGACTGCGATCGCGGCGGACGGCACGCTGCAGATCGGTAACGGCGGAACGGCCGGCTCGCTGGTTGGCGACGTCCACACCAACGGCACGCTGGTGTTCAACCGCAGCAATGTTTCCAGTTATGGCGGCAGCATTACTGGGCACGGCACGATCGTGAACGCCGGGTCGGGCCGGTTGGTACTGGCCGGCGATAGCAGCACGTTCGCAGGCCAGACGAAGGTTGATGCCGGGATGCTGCTGCTCACGGGCAAGCTGAATGGTGCCGTGACCGTCAACGCCAATGGCACGCTGCAGGTTGGCGATGGCATCCACAATGGCGAGCTGACCGCCAGCACGACCAACGACGGCACGCTGATCTTCAATCAGGTCGCAGACTATGATTACACGGGCGCTCTTTCGGGCAACGGCAGCCTGATCAAGCAGGGTGAGGGCACGCTGCTGCTCTCGGGCGACTATGGCTATACCGGGTCGACGGTGGTGCAGGCGGGCCGGGTGCGGCTGTTGGCGCAGCTCGACAGCGCGACCGATCTGGTCGTGGATGATGGCGAGTTTGACCTGAGTGGCACCGACCAGACCGTTGCAGGCCTGAGTGGCGCGGGCGGGACGGTGAGCCTGGGCACGAGCACGCTGACCGTCAACCAGAGCAGCAACACGCTGTTCGGCGGCAGCTTCAGCGGCAGCGGGACGATTGCGCTGAACGGTCCGTCCAGCGCGCCCGTCAGCATCAACCTGACCGGGGAGAGCTTTGGCTCGTTCACCGGTGCGCTCAACCTTGAGGGCATCGTGACGCGGGTGAACGGCTCGATGGGCGGCACGATCACGGTCGGCAGCGATGCGGCCCTGGGCGGTCGCGGGCAGGTGAACAATATCGTGGTCGGCAATGGCGGCACGCTGCTGCCGGGCAACTCGATCGGCACGCTCACCGCAGCGGGCAATGTCGTGTTCCAGGCAGGCTCGACCTATGAGGTGGAGGTCAATGCCGAGGGCGAGAGCGACAAGCTGATCGTCGGCGGTACGGCGACCATTCAGGGTGGCACGGTTTCGGTGCTGGCGGCTGCAGGCAATTATCGCTTCAGCAATGAGTACACGATCATCACGGCCGCGGGCGGGGTGACCGGGCAGTTTGCGGCCACCGATGTCGATCTGCCGTTCCTGACGCCGGAGCTGAGCTATGACGCCAATAATGTCAGGCTGGTGCTGACGCGCAACAATCGCAGCTTCGAGAGCGTGGCGGTGACACCCAACCAATTGGCCGTGGCGCTTGCGCTGGATGCGAGTGACGACAATGCCAGCCTGTCCCGCGCGGTAGCCGGGCAGCTTGAGGAAGCCGGCGCCGTCCGCGCGTTCGATGCGCTCTCGGGCGAGCTGTGGGCGACCACGGGCACGCTGATGGTGGACGGCACTCGCCGTCTCGGCGACATGGTGATCGGCCGCATGGAGCAGGCCGATGTCGTCAGCCGCACGCTGGCCGGCGCCGGCTCGTCGGCCCGCACGCTGCGCGATGGCAGCACGGCGGTCTGGGGCCAGGGCATCGGTGCGTGGAGCACGCTCAAGAGCAATGGCAATGCGATCAAGGCGACGCAGAGCACCTTCGGCTTCATCACCGGTGTCGATACGGGCCTTGGTGGCTGGCGTCTGGGCGTGGCCTTTGCGCATGAGCAGAACAAGGTGCGGGTCGACGGGCGCAGCAGCGAGGCGACCGTCAATGGCAACAGCGCGCTGGTCTATGCCGGCGGCGGCTGGGGCGCCCTGCGCGCCCGGATCGGCGCTTCCTATAGCTGGCTCGACGTGAACGGGACGCGCAAGGTGGCGTTCCTGGGCGTCAACGATGCGCTGGCGGGCAGCTATGATGCCAAGAGCGCCTCTGCCTTCGGTGAGGTGAGCTATGCTCTCCCGCTGGGCGCGGTGACCGCCGAGCCCTTTGCCGGCGTGACCCATGTCCATCTCAAGAGCGATGCCTTCACCGAGACGGGCAGCGCCCTGACCGCGCTGGGCGTCACCGACAGCACCCGCGATGTGACCTACACCACTCTGGGTCTGCGTCTGGGCGGGGCAGTGCCGGTCAGCGCCACCACGGTGCTCAGCCCGCGCGTCTCGGCAGCCTGGCTGCGCAGCTTTGGCGATGTCGATGCGACCAGCCGCAACATCCTGTCCACAGGTGAAGCGTTCACGGTCGCGGGCCTGCCCACGACGCGCGATACCCTGCGTCTTGAGGGCGGCGTCCAGGCCAACATCATGCCCGGCGGCTCCATCGGCGCCACCTACGTGGGCAATATCGGCGACCAGTGGAAGGACCACGGCGTCAAGATCGGCTTTAGCTACAGCTTCTGATCTCAGACGGATGCTCCGGGAGGCGCCGCTGCGGCTGCGCCTCTCTTGACCGAATTCCACACAGCAGTCTCGCGATGACCGAGGCAGCCCCCCTCAAACGACACGAACAGAGGCCAATAAATGGCCGTAAGGATATTGAGAATGCAGGGTTTTTATAACAAGTTTGACCGCGTTGAAGCTCAGCCGCTTGCTGACATTCGTCTTATGTCCTTCAAATCTGTTTTGCGCTGTTCGGTGGCCGCGACGTTCCTTGCCGCGGTGGGAGCTATGCCCGCCTACGCCGCGGATGGCACCGGTGGTGCGGGGGGCGATAACAGCTTCACGAGCGTTGGCGGGAGCGCCAGCACCACCTTCACGGGCGGTGACGGGACGGATGGCGTTGGCACAGATCCCAGCTATCTCTCCGGCGGCGCTGGCGGCGGCAGTGGCATCACAGGGGGCAATGGCGGTGCCGGTGCTGGTCCCAACCCCGGCTTCGCCGGGACGGGAGGGGCTGCGCCCGGTGAGGCGGGATCGGATGGCTCCGATGGCGGGGCCAACAGTTCAGGCGGCGGCGGTGGCGGCGGCGCGCATGGCTTTGTCGGACTCATCACAGATTTGCCGACATCGGGAACGCTCACCGGCGGCAATGGCGGTAATGGTGGCCTTGCTGGAATTGCCGGATATGGCGGCGGCGGTGGCGGCGGCGGCTTCGGCGCGGTCGTCACCGGTCTTAACGACTCCTACGACGCAATCACCGTCAGTGCCACCGGCGGCGCGGGCGGCGCCTATGGCTGGGCTGGCGTCGGCGGCAATGGTGGCAGCGGTCTGGTCATCGACCAGCCGGCCGGCAATACGGCCATCAGCATTACGGACAGCATACTGACCGGCGGCGCGGGCGGCGGGAGCCGCGAAGGCCAGTCCTTTGGCGGCAATGGCGGGTCTGCCCTTGTGCTCACCGGCGGCACCGGCAGCAGCACTGTTTCGATCTCCGGCGGTAGCATCATGGGCGGTGATGCCCAAGGCGGCAACTTCGGCGGGGCCGGGGGCTTTGGCATCCTGATCGAGAACATGAGCGGCCTCACCACCCTCACGATCGACACAGCGGTGACAGGCGGCGCCGGTGGGGCCGGGATGTTCACCAACGGTGCGGGCGGCGCAGGCATTCAAGGCGAGAACCTTGCTCTTTCCATCGGGACTGGCGGTTCCGTATCCGGCGGCCTTGGTGGCAATGGCGAGCGGGCCGCGGCCCTGAATTTCACGGGCGGTACCAACAGGCTGACACTCGCCAGCGGCGCCACGCTGAACGGTGGTATCGTCGTTGCGACCAGTGCCACGAAACTCGAATTCGCCCAGTCTGAGAATTACACGCTCTCCAGTGCGATTTCAGGCTCGGGCTCTGTGATCAAGACCGGCAGCGGAGCGTTGACCCTCACGGGCGACAATAGCGCTTTTGCTGGCAACATGATGCTCACCGGCGGCGCGACGGTCATCGATGGCAGTACGACGAGCGGGAACATCGTCTTCCTGGGCGGGCTCGACGGGGCGTCGCTGACCGTGGTGAATGGCGGCACCTTCAACGCCCCCAACATCATCGTCAGCAACAGCACGAATTCGGCAATGCCGGGCATGGAAGATGAGAGCGGTTCGCTGCTCGTCACGGGAACGGGGTCGACGGTCACGACCGAATTCCTGACGGTCGGCTATTATGGCGACGGCAGCGTGGCGATCGAGAATGGCGGTACCGTCGTGGTCAACACCTCCACGTCCGTCGGTGCGGTCGAGGGCAGTGTCGGCTCCATCACCGTTTCGGGCGAAAATAGCCATCTCCAGAGCGGGTCCCTGCAGTTCGGCGGGAGCGGCCAGGGCACGCTCATCCTGTCCGGCGGCGCGACGCTGCAATCCACCAGCGGGAGTTTCGGCGTAAATGCCGGATCGCTCGGCACCGGCACCCTCAGCGGCGCGGGAACGCGCTGGGACATCGGCGCAAGCGGCTTGGGGATCGGCACCAGCGGCGAAGGCATTCTCACCGTGACGGATGGCGCGACGATTGCCGCCTCCGGCAGTGACGCGGATGTGAGACTTGGCGCAAGCGCCAACGGCAACGGTCAGATGACAGTCTCAGGCAGCGGGTCCAGCGTAACGACCGACCGGAACATGACCATCGGCAGCTATGGATCAGGCACGGCCACCGTGACGGACGAGGCGCTGCTGGGCGGTGACAAGCTGATTGTCGGCTTCGTGGATGGCAGCCAGGGCACTTTGAACATCAGCGGTGAAGGCACGCTCGCGCGAGGCACGTCTTACGTCATGGTGGGCACATATGCCGGGAGCAGCGGCGTCGTCACCGTCTCCGATGGAGCGACCCTCAAGTCTGACGGCAATCGCGGCATCACGCTGGCTTATGAGGCCGGTTCGACGGGCACGCTGAACATTGGCGCGGCGGCAGGCAATGCGGCCCAGGCGGCCGGCGTGATCGATGCCGTCAACGGCATTCAGTTCGGTGCCGGGGCGGGCAAGCTGGTTCTGAACCACACCGGCACGGATTATGTGCTGGCTGCAGGCCTGTCGGGCAGCGGCGTGGTCGATGTGCTTGCCGGTACGACGATCCTGTCTGGTGACAGCAGCAATTATTCTGGCTCGTTAAATGTGGACAGCGGCCTGCTGGTGCTGGCCAACACGACGAGTGCCGCAAGCACGATCATAGGGCAGGACGGCACGCTGCAGATCGGCAATGGCGGCACCAGTGGCTCCTTCGACGGCGACCTTGTGAACAACGGTCTGCTGGTGTTCGATCGTTCCGATGCGCTTCATCACAACCGGGTCATTTCCGGCACGGGCGATCTGACCGTGGCGGGCGGGGTGATCACCCTGAGCGGGATGAATACCTTCACGGGCGCCACGACGATTGATGCCGATGCCACACTGGCCCTCTCCAATCAGGGCCGGGTGAACCAATCGAGTTCCGTAACGGTCAATGGTACCTTCGACCTGACCAGTGCAGCCAGCGCACAGATCAAGGATCTTGGCGGCAGCGGAACGGTGATCGTCGGTGATGCGGGGTTGATGCTGGCCAATGCCTCGCAGGTCTTTTCCGGACGGATCACCGGAACGGGCGGTTTGAACGTGTCTGCCGGCACGCTCACCCTGACCAACGCCAGCGATTTCGAAGGCGGTCTGGGGATCAGCAACGGCGCCACGGTCAACCTCGGCAACGGCGGCACGACCGGCTCGATCACTGCCAATGTCACCAATTACGGCACGCTGCTGTTCGATCGTGCGGACGATGTGAGCTATCTCGGCCAGATTTCCGGCCAAGGCACGGTGATCAAGACCGGCGATAATAGAGTGACCTTCGGCGGCTCGATGAGCGGCGTCCAGCTTGACGTGCAGCAGGGTACGGCCCTGTTTGTTGGGACGATCAGCAACAATGTCAATGTCGCCGAACAGGGCGAGCTGGTGTTCGCCAACCCCGCGACCACCAGCTACAAGGGCAGGCTGAGCGGCACGGGCACAGTGCTGAAAACGGGCACGGGCACGATCACCTTCTCGGGTGACAGCAGCGGTTTTGCGGGCGATGCGACCATCGATGGCGGCACGGTGCTGCTGACGGGCAAGCTGGGCGGCACTTTGCTGATCGACACCGCAGGTACGCTGCAGGTGGGCAATGGCTTGAAGAATGGCGATCTGCTGGCCGATGCCACCAACAATGGCACGCTGATCTTCAACCAGATTGGCGACTATGACTATACCGGCGCGCTGTCCGGCAATGGTGGCCTGATCAAGCAGGGTGAGGGCACGCTGCTGCTCTCGGGCGACTATGGCTATACCGGGTCGACGGTGGTGCAGGCGGGCCGGGTGCGGCTGTTGGCGCAGCTCGACAGCGCGACCGATCTGGTCGTGGATGATGGCGAGTTTGACCTGAGTGGCACCGACCAGACCGTTGCAGGCCTGAGTGGCGCGGGCGGGACGGTGAGCCTGGGCACGAGCACGCTGACCGTCAACCAGAGCAGCAACACGCTGTTCGGCGGCAGCTTCAGCGGCAGCGGGACGATTGCGCTGAACGGTCCGTCCAGCGCGCCCGTCAGCATCAACCTGACCGGGGAGAGCTTTGGCTCGTTCACCGGTGCGCTCAACCTTGAGGGCATCGTGACGCGGGTGAACGGCTCGATGGGCGGCACGATCACGGTCGGCAGCGATGCGGCCCTGGGCGGTCGCGGGCAGGTGAACAATATCGTGGTCGGCAATGGCGGCACGCTGCTGCCGGGCAACTCGATCGGCACGCTCACCGCAGCGGGCAATGTCGTGTTCCAGGCAGGCTCGACCTATGAGGTGGAGGTCAATGCCGAGGGCGAGAGCGACAAGCTGATCGTCGGCGGTACGGCGACCATTCAGGGTGGCACGGTTTCGGTGCTGGCGGCTGCAGGCAATTATCGCTTCAGCAATGAGTACACGATCATCACGGCCGCGGGCGGGGTGACCGGGCAGTTTGCGGCCACCGATGTCGATCTGCCGTTCCTGACGCCGGAGCTGAGCTATGACGCCAATAATGTCAGGCTGGTGCTGACGCGCAACAATCGCAGCTTCGAGAGCGTGGCGGTGACACCCAACCAATTGGCCGTGGCGCTTGCGCTGGATGCGAGTGACGACAATGCCAGCCTGTCCCGCGCGGTAGCCGGGCAGCTTGAGGAAGCCGGCGCCGTCCGCGCGTTCGATGCGCTCTCGGGCGAGCTGTGGGCGACCACGGGCACGCTGATGGTGGACGGCACTCGCCGTCTCGGCGACATGGTGATCGGCCGCATGGAGCAGGCCGATGTCGTCAGCCGCACGCTGGCCGGCGCCGGCTCGTCGGCCCGCACGCTGCGCGATGGCAGCACGGCGGTCTGGGGCCAGGGCATCGGTGCGTGGAGCACGCTCAAGAGCAATGGCAATGCGATCAAGGCGACGCAGAGCACCTTCGGCTTCATCACCGGTGTCGATACGGGCCTTGGTGGCTGGCGTCTGGGCGTGGCCTTTGCGCATGAGCAGAACAAGGTGCGGGTCGACGGGCGCAGCAGCGAGGCGACCGTCAATGGCAACAGCGCGCTGGTCTATGCCGGCGGCGGCTGGGGCGCCCTGCGCGCCCGGATCGGCGCTTCCTATAGCTGGCTCGACGTGAACGGGACGCGCAAGGTGGCGTTCCTGGGCGTCAACGATGCGCTGGCGGGCAGCTATGATGCCAAGAGCGCCTCTGCCTTCGGTGAGGTGAGCTATGCTCTCCCGCTGGGCGCGGTGACCGCCGAGCCCTTTGCCGGCGTGACCCATGTCCATCTCAAGAGCGATGCCTTCACCGAGACGGGCAGCGCCCTGACCGCGCTGGGCGTCACCGACAGCACCCGCGATGTGACCTACACCACTCTGGGTCTGCGTCTGGGCGGGGCAGTGCCGGTCAGCGCCACCACGGTGCTCAGCCCGCGCGTCTCGGCAGCCTGGCTGCGCAGCTTTGGCGATGTCGATGCGACCAGCCGCAACATCCTGTCCACAGATGAAGCGTTCACGGTCGCGGGCCTGCCCACGACGCGCGATACCCTGCGTCTTGAGGGCGGCGTCCAGGCCAACATCATGCCCGGCGGCTCCATCGGCGCCACCTACGTGGGCAATATCGGCGACCAGTGGAAGGACCACGGCGTCAAGATCGGCTTTAGCTACAGCTTCTGATCTCAGACGCTGCGAGAGAGAACGGAAAGGGGCGCGGAATGACCGCGCCCCTTTTTATGTGCCTCTCAACTGGACGGGTGCTGGCCGACTCTCGGCTGCAACCCCGGTTCAGAATGCCATATTGGGCTGTTCGTCCTGACCGACGCCGCGCGGGGCGCGTGTGTCCGCCTGTTCAGGGGAAAGCTCGGCGAGGGTGCTTTTGGCGCGCGCGATATAGGGATCGAGCTTGCCTTCATCGTAGAGCTTCTTGCCGAAATAACCAATCGCCGCGCCGGCGAGCAAAGTTTTCATCATGTGCGGTCTCCTTGATCGCTAGCACAATGACCAAGAGCGCGGAGCGTTCCGTGCCGCGCCACTGAGATGCGCCGGAGTGAAGAGGGCAGGCGTCGGCCGGTACCCTCAGTTGGCGGCGCGTCCGGCCTGCAGCGTGCGGCGGAGATGATCGATGGCGAGGCGCCCGCGGGCATCGTCGAACCCCTTGCGTGAGAGCATCAGACGATAGCCCGGCTCGAAATCGACCGGGATGCGATGGAGTTGTCCGCGCGCAGTGGCAGGCGCGGCTTCTTCGTCGAACAGCATGGCAAGGCCCGTGCCATTGAGCGCCAGCCCCATCGCGACATCGGTGAACTGCGGTCGCGCGACGACATTGGAAGGGTAGATGCACGCATCGGCCAGCGCGTTGATCAGCCAGTCATTATGCGGTGTGTTGTCCGGCATCATGATCATCGGGGCGGCGCTGATCTTGGCAGGATCGCTCCCCACCGCCTCGACCAGCGCGGACGTGCCGAAGAGACTGCTGGTCACGCGCCGCAGCGTCTCGATGGTGAGATCCGGGGCGACCGGCGGGCGCCCGGTGAAGAAGGCGACGTCCACCTTGCCGCTGCGGAGCATGGAGAGCATTTCTTCGCCCGGCGCGGAGAGAATCAGCTCCACATTCGGCACCTGGCCGCGCGCATAATAATCCGGCAGGCACGGCCTGATCCATTGATCGATAAGATAAGGGCCGGCAGCGACCCGCAGCACATAGCTCTGCGCATTGCCGGCCGTGGCGCCCAACTGAACCTTGTTCGCCTCACGCAGCAGCAACCGCGCCTGATCCAGCAAATCGCGGCCCAGAGCGGAGAGGCGCGCTGTCGATCCGCGCTGACGATCGAACAGGCGAGCGCCGGCTTTCTGCTCCAGCGCCTTGATATGATTGCTAATCGAGGGCTGGCTGATCCCCAGCCGATCCGCCGTGATACGGAAATTCTCGTCCTTCGCCGCTTCGACGAAAATCTCCAATTGCCGGATCGTGAATGCCATAAGCGATAGCCCCTCCCTTATAACTGATAGCGGACCGGGCCGTTGCTTTGCAATCGGGAGCAACCGATGCCTTGGCGAATGAGGCGTCCAGCGATGATCAGGGCGCCCGCACAGAGCAAAAGAGCAATCAGGAGCAGGATTATGAGCGAGATCGAAGCGCTGCGCAGCGATGTGAAGGCTCTGACCGAGCGGATCGGGATGCTGGAGGATCTCAATGCAATCCGCCGGCTCCATAATGCCTATGGCTATTATACCGATTATAACCGTTCGGACGAACTGGCCGAGCTGTTCTCCGACGATGCCGAGATCATCTTTCTCTCCGGCATCTATCGCGGCAAGGTGGGTGCGCGGCGGCTCTATGGCGACTGGTTTCGCCAGTTCTTCACGCAAGGGCGCCCCGGCCCGGTCTATGGCTTCTTGCTAGATCATTTCCAGATGCAGGACATCATCACCGTCGCGCCGGATCGCCGCACCGCCAAGGGCCGGTTTCGCGCGCTGCTGCTCGGCGGCAATCATGAGAGCCGCGACTATCGCCCGGAGGGCCTGCCCGACCAGTTCTACGAAGCCGGCATGTATGAGAATGATTATGTGCGCGAGGACGGCGTCTGGAAGATCAAGCGGCTCGATTATGTCGTGCAATGGCAGGCGGACTATGATGCCGGCTGGTACAAGACCATCGCGCATCTCCAGCCGCTGACCAAGACCTTCCCGGAAGACCCGCTCGGCCCGGATGAACTGGTCGACAACCAGCGGCAGACATGGCCTTATCGGCAGGAACTGGCGATGCACTTCGCGCATCCGGTGCTCGGCCGGGCGCTGGCGGACGCGGAACGGACCGCATAGCGCGCGACGGGTGGCAGTGGGCCGAGGGAGAGGGAATTTTAATCGTGGGTTTGATGTTCAGGCGCATGATGGCGCTGGCCGCGCTGCTGCTTTTCCTCCCTTCAGCCTGCCGTGATGCCGCAGACGTTGGTCATACCGGCGGCGATGTCGAGTGGCCGCTGCATGGTCGCACCGAGACGGCGCAGCGCTTTGCCGATCTGGACCAGATCGATCGCGAGTCCGTGTCACGGCTGGGCTTGGCCTGGTCCTTCGATCTGGAGACGGATCGCGGGCAGGAAGCCACGCCGATCATGGTCGATGGCGTGCTTTATGTGGTCAGCGCCTATGATGTCGTCTCCGCCATCGATGCCCGCACCGGCAAGGGCCTATGGACCTACGATCCACAAGTCCGGGCGGCGTCCGCACGTTCATGCTGCGGGCCCGTCTCGCGCGGTGTCGCGGTGGCGCAGGGCCGGGTTTATGTCGGTGCACTCGACGGGCGCTTGATTGCCTTGGATGCCAAAAGCGGCAAGCCGGTCTGGGAAACGCAGACGATCGACCAGTCAGGCCCCTTTGCGGTGAATTACACGATCACCGGGGCGCCGCGCGTCATCAAGGGCAATGTCGTTATCGGCAATGGCGGCGCCGAGTTTGGCGTGCGCGGCTATGTCAGTGCCTATGATGCCGCGAGCGGCAAGCTGGCCTGGCGCTTCTACACCGTCCCCGGGAAGCCGGGCACGAAGGACAATGCCGCGTCCGACACGGTGCTGGCCAAGGCGCAGGGAAGCTGGGCAGGCCAGTGGTGGCGCTATGGCGGTGGCGGCACGGTGTGGGATGCGATCGAATATGATCCCGCGCTGGACCTCATCTACATCGGCACCGGTAACGGCTCGCCATGGAATCATCAGATGCGCTCGGACGGGAAGGGGGATAATCTCTTCTTGTCCTCCATCGTGGCGCTGCGGGCCTCGACCGGCGAATATGTCTGGCATTTCCAGCAGGTTCCGGGCGATGCCTGGGATTATACCGCGACCCAGAATATCGTGCTGGCGGACATGGAGATCGATGGCAAGCCGCGCAAAGTGCTGATGCAGGCGCCCAAAAACGGCTTCTTCTACATTCTTGACCGCGCGACCGGCGAGTTCCTGAATGCCACCGCTTATGTGCCGCAGAATTGGGCGAAGAGCATCGATCCCAAGACCGGCCGTCCGGACATCGTGCCGGAAGCACGCTATTACCGCACCGGCAAGCCGCATTTCCAGTTCCCGAGCTCAGGCGGCGGGCATAATTGGCCGCCCATGGCCTTCAGTCCCCGCACGGGGCTGGTCTACATTCCGGCGCAGGACGTCGGCATGCCTTTCGGCCCCAACCCGCAGGAAGCGCAGGTGATCGGCGCCTATACGTCCGGCGTCGCGATGAGCGGCGGTGGCGCGATGAGCGCGGCGGACCGCAAGGCGCTGTACGACAGCATGAAGGCGCGGCTGATCGCCTGGGACCCGATTGCCCGCAAACCGCGTTGGACAAGCGAGGAAGCGGCGCCCTTCAATGGCGGCGTGCTGGCGACGGCGGGCGGCCTCGTCTTCGGCGGCAATGCGCAGGGGCGGCTGGTCGCCTATGATGACGAGAGCGGCAAGCAGCTCTGGTCGTTCGATGCGCAGACCGGCATCGTCGCGCCGCCGATCAGCTATCGGCTGGACGGGGTGCAATATATCGCAGTCATGGCCGGCTGGGGCGGCGGCTGGCCACTCACCGGCGGGGTGATGGCGCTCAAGGCCGGCAAGACCATCGGCCCCAACCGGCTGCTGGTGTTCAAATTGGATGGGGCGGCGAAGCTGCCTGCATTCACGCCGGCCGAGCCACTGCCGTTCCCCGATGTGGTGGACAAGGGGACGCCGGCCCAAATCGCGCAGGGCGACGGACTGTTCGGCCGCTTCTGCCTGCGCTGTCATGGCAGCGGGGCGGTGAGCGCCGGCGCCTATCCGGACTTGCGCCGGACGGGATTGCTCGGCACGAAGGGTTTTTCGCAGGTCGTTCTGGGCGGCGCGCTGGCGGAGATGGGCATGCCCAGCTTCGCAGGCCAGCTGACGCCGGCACAGGTCGACGCCATTGATGCTTATCTCGTCCGCCGCAGTCTCGAGGACCGGCGGATCGAGACTCAGGAAGGACGCAAGCAGAAGCGATGACCGATCAGGCGCAGGGTGGCATGATGAGTGCGCCAGAGATTAAAGACGGCATGATCCGTGTGGCGGGCGGGCAGTTCTGGATGGGGTCGGACGACCATTATTCCGATGAGGGCCCCGCGCATCCGGCCTCGGTCGATGCTTTCTGGATCGATGAAACGCCAGTCACCAATGCGCAGTTCGCGCGGTTCGTGCAAGCGACCGGCCATGTGTCGGTGGCCGAAACGGTGCCCGACGCTGCCGACTATCCCGGTGCCGATCCGGCGATGCTGAAGGCCGGCTCGTCCCTGTTCACGCCGCCGCCGACCCCCGTGCCGCTGCACGATCCAATGGGGTGGTGGACATTCTCCTTCGGGACCGACTGGCGCCACCCCTGGGGGCCGGAGAGTTCCATCGACGGGCTGGCGGATCATCCCGTCGTCCATATCGCTTGCGCCGATGCGGAGGCCTATGCGGCCTGGGCGGGCAAGCGGCTGCCGACGGAAGCGGAATGGGAATTCGCCGCGCGGGGCGGGCTGGATCGCAAGGCCTTCGCCTGGGGCGATGAACTGCACCCCGGCGGGGCCATGCTGGCGAATACCTGGCAGGGCGATTTCCCGCACCAGAATGATCTCTCGGACGGCTATCTGCGCACCTCGCCGGTGCGGGCCTATGCGGCAAATGGTTTTGGCTTGTGGGATATGATTGGCAATGTGTGGGAGTGGACGAGCGACTGGTATGTCGATCGGCATGACGCGCCGACCAAGCCCTGTTGCGCGCCGCATAATCCGCGGGGCGCCAGCGAGGATGCGAGCCGTGACCCCTATAGCGGCTTTCCCCGCCGCGTGCTCAAGGGCGGATCGCATCTGTGCGCGCCCAATTATTGCCAGCGCTATCGCCCCGCCGCGCGCTATCCGCAGACGGTGGATACCTCCACATCGCATATCGGGTTTCGCTGCGCCCGCAACGCGTGAGGATCGCCCGCTAGAGCTGAGCGTGGCAGGTGGTTGGCTTTAGAGGCCGCGTGCTTCCAGCGTTTCCAGCAGCATCCGCTCGAAGGATTCGCGGCGGGTGCGGCGGGCGGCGAGCAGCTTCTTGCTGTCCTGCTGACGGATGGCGTTCAGCAACTCGCGCTTGTCCACCACCTTGCGCTCCTCACTGTTCCGGCGCGGTAGCGGCAGGAGGGCGCGGTAACGATCGGTCAATGCCCATAGGCGGATAGCCTCGCGCACGATGGTCTTCTTGGGCGAGAGGTTGAAGATCATCGTGTGGAATTCACGATGCTCGTTCCACCAGCTCGTGCGGTCGCCTTCGTCGAGCAGGTCTTCGAGGCGCTGTTCGCGGCGTTCGAGCTCGGCAAGCTCTTCGGCGTCCGGCCAGTCGACGGATTTGAGCAATTCGTCCTCGACCAGATGGCGCAGGGCGAACAGTTGCTCGGCCTCATCGCGGGAAAGCCGGGTGACGAAGAAGCCCCGGTTGGGGTCGTGCTCGATGATGCCTTCCGAGCTCAGCAGCTTGAGCGCCTCGCGCACGGGCACGCGGCTGGCATTGAATTGCTCGGCCAGTTCGGTCTGCCCCAGCCGCATCCCGGGCGCCAACGTGCCACGGGCGATGAGCAGACGCAGCTCATTGGCGATCTTGGCGGGAACTCCGCGTTCGGATTTCACTGTTTCCTGCATCATGGGCATTCCTGGTTGGCCGAAGAGCCAGCGGCCTTGAAATTATGGTCGTTCCGGGCATCCCTAGCGTGGTGTCTCACAAAAATGTAGACATTTTCACGCGCTAGGAATCCCGGGCCGGTCGCGCGAGGCTTTTGGCCGACAAACACCCTCCACCGGCTTGACCGGAAACTCAGGATAGGTATACAAAAATGTATACCTATGATCTGATAACCAGCTGCGGGTGGGGATTTTGCGATGATTGTCGATTGTCATGGCCATGTGAGTGCGCCAGCGGAACTGTGGATCTATAAGTCGATGCTGCTCTCGCATCGCGGCGAGCACGGCAAGAAGTTCCCGGACCTCACGGATGAGGAAATTCTCGCCTACACCAATAAAAAGGAGATGGCGCCCTGCGGCCATCTCGACATGCTCGACCGGGTCGGCACCAATTTTCAGCTGCTCAGCCCCCGCCCGTTCCAGATGATGCATTCGGAAAAGCCGGGTTTTCTGGTCCACTGGTTTACCGAAGCCACCAACAACATCATCGCGCGGCAGTGCCAGCTTCTGCCGGACCGCTTCGCGCCCATCTGCGGTCTGCCGCAAGTCGCCGGCGAGCCGATCGAGAACGTTCTGCCCGAGCTTGAGCGCTGTGTGAAAACGCTGGGCTTCAAGGGCTGCCTGCTCAACCCCGATCCCTATGAGAACAGCGGCACCGAGCCGCCGGCGATGGGCGACCGCTATTGGTATCCGCTGTACGAGAAGCTGTGCGAGCTGGACGTGCCGGCGCACATCCACTCCGCCGGATCTCGCAGCCGCCGCGCGCCGTACACGCTCAACTTCCTGCTGGAAGAGACGATGGCCGTCTATGGCCTGCTCGAGAGCGATGTGTTCAAGGACTTCCCCAGCCTCAAGATCGTCTGCAGCCATGGCGGCGGCGCGATCCCCTATCATGTCGGCCGCTTCCGGGCGTCCGGCCTGCGTAAGGGCGAGGAGTTCCTCGATAAGATGCGGCACATCTATTATGATACCGTGCTCTATTCCGAGGAAGCGCTCCGGTTGCTGATCAAGACCGTCGGCGCCGACAATTGCCTGTTCGGCGCGGAATGCCCCGGCGTCGGCTCTGCCGTCGACCCCGCGACCGGCAAGACGCTGGACGACATTGCCCCGTTCATCACCGGCTTCGACTGGTTGAGCCAGGCGGAGAAGGACAAGATCATGTTCGGCAACGCCGCGCGCCTCTTCAAGCTGGACCTGCCGCCAGCATGAGCGCGGGCGATCCCCATGTCGCGCGGCTGCGCCAGCTGGATGCCTGCGCGGTGTCGGACACGCTGGACAAGCTGGGCCTGGCCGGCTGCGTGACCGGCCTGCGCTCGGCCTCGCCGGGCAAGCGGATCGCCGGCCGCGTCCACACCGTGAAGCTCAAGGCCGGCAACGCGCCTGCCGATCGCCCGCCGGTGCATCTGGGTGCCGCCGCCATCGATGCCAGCGGCCCGGACGATGTGATCGTGGTCGAGCAGCGCACCGGCATTGATGCCGGCTGCTGGGGTGGCATCCTGTCGCGCGGGGCGCAGCACAAGGGCGTCGCCGGGGTGATCTGCGAAGGGCTGGCCCGCGATGTCGATGAGGCGCGCGAGATCGGCTTTCCGGTCTTCTGCCGCGGCTACACCGCCCGCACCGCGCGCAACCGCGTCTATGAGGATGCCACCGACGTGCCCGTCACCGTAGGCGACTTCACCGTCGAGCCCGGTTTCTACGTGATCTGCGATTCCAGCGCGGCGGTGTTCATCGCGCCAGCCGACATCGCCCGCGTGCTCGATGCCGCGGAGGATATCGTCCGCCGCGAGGGCGAGATGACCCGCCGCCTCGCCACCGGTGAGAGCGCCAGCTTTGTGCTCGGCGCGAACTACGAATATATGCTCAAGGGCGACCAACAATGACCGACGACAGCAACGTCACCCGCGCCGCCGCGCTCGACACCGCCACCTTGAGCGACGCGCTCGACCGGCTCGGCATCGTCGGTCAGTGCTATAAGATCGCCGGCCGCGACCCAGATTTCCGCATGGCCGGCCGCGCCTACACCATGCTCTGCGGCCCCGCCTCGACGCCGCCTGGCACGGTCGGCGATTATATCGATGACGTCCCGCCCGGCCATGTCGTGGTCATCGACAATGGCGGCCGCGAGGATGCCACCATCTGGGGCGACATCCTCACCGAGATCGCTCATCGCCGTGGTCTTGCCGGCACCGTCATCGATGGCATCAGCCGCGATGTCTCGCTCTGCCGCGCGCTCGGCTACCCGGTGTTCAGCAAGGGTCACTGGATGCGCACCGGCAAGGATCGGGTGCAGGTCGAGGTGACCAACTGCCCGGTCAACATCGGCGGCGCCCGCGTCGCGCCCGGCGATATCCTGCGCGGCGATCCCGATGGCGTGATCGTCATCCCGCAAGCGCATGAGGAGGCCGTCCTCGCCGCCGCCGAGGAGATCCACGCCGCCGAGGAGAGCATCCGCGCCGCCTGCCGCACCGGCATGCGCCTCGATGAGGCCCGCGCCCAGTTCAAATATCACAGCCTTCAGACACGCGTGCAGGGCTGAGTGTCGATTGGCCCTAGCGGCCGTGCTGGAAGACCTGCTCCAGCGCACCCTCGATCTTGGCGCGGGCCTGCATATAATCGGCGAGCAGCGCGTCGCGGTCCCGCGCGGCCAAGGCGTCGATCAGCTTGCGCTCTGGGCTCTCGCCCATCGTGCGCGGCATGAGCGAGCGATAGCGGTCGGTCAGCCGCCAGAGCCGGGTCGCTTCGCGCAGCAGAATGCGCTCAGGCGATAAAGCGAAGAGGGCGAGGCGCAGATTTTCCAGCGCCAGCGCCCAATTGGTGAAATCGCTCACCTGATCCATGGCATCCAGCGCATCGAACTGGCGGCGGAATTCGGCGATCTGTGCGTCCGTCGGCCAGACCGCCGTGGCGAGCAGTTCCGCCTCCAGCCACCGGCGCAGCTTGTAGAGCTGGCGGGCTTCCTCCAGCTCCAGCGGCGCCACGAAATAGCCCCTGTTGTGGTCGTGGCGCAGGAAGCCTTCTGCCGCCAGCAGCTTGAGCGCCTCGCGAATGGGCACCTTGCTGCGCCCGAACCGGTCGGCAAGCTGGGTCTGCCCGAGATGTTCGCCCGGCAGCAACGTGCCCCGCACGATCAGCGCCCGCAGTTCATCCGCCACCACATTGGGCAGGGAGTCCCCCATGTCGATCTGCGTGGCCAAATATGTGCTCCTTGCGGCTGGTGGCAGTGCGCCATGGAAGAGGATTTTGGCGAGCGAGGCAATAGGCAGGGGCGGGAGGCAGCGGGGGCTGCGATCAACTCTTGTGCGGGGAGACGGTGACGTGAATTGCGCCCTCGATCCCGCGCCCGGCGGTGGCGAGGATCGCCTCATGCACCTGCTCCAGCGGGAAATCGTGGCTGCACAGCTTTTCGGCCGGCCACTTGCCGCTGGCGAGAATGTCGAGCGCCATCTGCACCGCGCGATAGCTGTGGCCCCGTGGTGCGCGCACGGTGAGGTAGCGCTTCTTGATCTCGCCCAGCGGCACCGAAGCGCTAAGGCCATTGAGGCTGAGCCAGGCACCCTTGGCCGACAGCGCCACAGCCTGCTCGGCGATCTTGCCATCGGGATCGCCGGTGGTATCGACCACCACATCCACGCCCATGCCGCCGGTCGCCCGCATGACCACCGCGGCAAGATCCTCCTGCTGCACGTCCACGGCGATGTCGGCGCCGAGGCTGAGCGAAAGGTCCAGCCGGGCCCGGTCGCGTGTCATGCCGGCGATGATGACGGTGAGCGCGCCCGCCTGCTTGGCGGCCAGTGCGCAACTGAGGCCCTGCTGGCCGGGGCCGAAGACCAGCACGGTCTTGCCCAGTCCCGCACCGCCATCCAGCACCGCCCATTGCACACCATTGCCGAGCGGCACTGCCAGTGTCGCCAGCCGGGCATCCATGTCCGCCGGGATCTTGTGGATGACGGCATTGGGCGCGAGGTACATATATTCCGAGAAACCACCCCATAGATGCGGCGGAATGTCCGCATTGCAGGTGCCGTAGCGCAGGGTGTTGAACCGATCCTTCACGTTGAAGAAGTCGGCCTCCATGCACAGGCGGAAATCGCCCTGGCGACACCAGTGGCAATGCCAGCAGGGGAGATATTCGTGCAGGGCAATGCGGTCGCCGGCGCGCAGGCCCCAGCGCTGCGCCGCAGCGTCGCCGATGCGGGCGACGGTGCCGACATTCTCATGCCCCATGATGCACGGCGCCGTGTTCTCCCGCCGGTACATTTCGGGGTCACTGCCACCGACGCCCGAGGCCTCGACTTTCAGCAGGCCATCATTCTCGCCGAGAGGTGGGAACGGAAATTCCCTGATTTCAGATCGCTCGATATCGATCTTCACGGCAGCACGAGACACGGACTCCATCATTCCCCTCCAATTCTCGTCGCGAAGGCCCGTTGCGCTCAGGCCCGGCCCCAGCTCTTGCCGTAAACGCGCATCGCCGTCCCGCCCAGGATCATCTCCTGTTGCGCGGCTGTGAGATTGCGTACCGCTGCGCGACCAAGTGCGGCCATATAATCATAGCTGCCGGGCGATTGGGTGATGTCCGATCCCCAGATCATCCGCTCCGCGCCGAACAGATCGCATACGCGCTCGATGACGGGGCAGGGGTCGATCTCCGCCTTGTCCAGCCGTCCCAGCGGAATGGTCGTGAACTTGACGACGACATTGTCGAATTGCGCGATCGACCGGAGCCGATCATCGATGCCATGGTCCGGGCCGCCGGCATCGCTCTGAATGGAGCTGAGATGGTCGATGACGACCGTCAGGCCAGGCACCTCGCGCAATATCCGCTCCAGATGCGCCAGCCCGATGTCGCGATTCCACGGGAAGAAATGGACGCAGACCGGCACGTCGAGCGTGGCGGCGGCTTGCCAGGCGTCGCGCGCCACCGGGGAATCCAGCCAGGCGATGTCCGAGCCCTTGATGAGTTCCATCAGCCGAATGCCGACGGCGCCATGCTCGCCGACCCAATATCGCACGGCCTCCCCACAATCGGCCTGCGTGGCATCAATGGAGCAGACGGCGGCGAAGCGTTGCGGATAGCGCGCGGCGCTGTCGCAGACATAGCGACTGTCGAACCCGTAGATGGACCCACGCTGCACGAGCACGGCCCGCTCGACGCCGGCCTTGTCCATCTCCTCCAGCAGCGTCTCGGCCGTCATGAGGTTGTCGAACGCCATCGGCGGGAGCAGACCGCCCGGCGGTGCCGGCGGGTAGGTGGTCTTGTCATCGGAGACAAGATGGGCGTGGCAGTCGATCATGAGCGAAATTGCACCCGTCAGTGAGACGAGGGACCGGCGCCGCGCGCCGCCGCATCCTGATCAGGCCGCGGCATCCGAGCGCGTTCGACAATGCGCAAAGCCGACGATTGAAGCCTGTCCAAGACCATTCCCCCCTTGAAAGCCGCCAGCGGGTCTGTCGCCCGCTGACGATCGACCGTTCTTGCTCAGGCGAACGCGTTGAGCGCCCGCAGCTTTTCTTCATAAGCCGCGCGTTCATCAGGCGGCAGGAAGTGGCGGAAGTGCGGCCCCTTGGACATCGCCGGAAGCCCGTCGGCAATGCGCTGCCAGCTCTGCGCCTCGTCCCGGCTTGCGTACAGCTCCCCGCAGGCGGAGCCGGCGAAGAGCTCCACGCCGCCCTCGGCAGAATCGTGCATCGCCGCGACTTCCAGATTGCCTGCGATCGGATCGGCCATGCCGATCATGCTGGTCCGCCAGGTCTTGCCATGGTCCGTGCTGATCATGAACTTGGGATAGGCCGTGCCTTCCGCGCCCCAATTGGGATTGGGGTTCATGCCGGCGCCGACCATGAACATCAGTTCCTTGCGCGGATGCACGAACAGCGGGTCCGGATAGGCGCAGGGGTGGCTGGTGTCGGTGAGGCGCTCCCAGGTCTCGCCACGGTCCGCCGTATGATACAGGCCGATGCCGGTGGTGAGGAAAATCTCGGCGGCGTTGTCGCGGTAGAAAGTCACCCGGTGCTGGTCGCGGCGGAACTTGTCGTCCGGGCGCTCCATGGAGTTGAGCGACGTCCAGCTTTCCCCGCCATCTTCGGTGCGCAGCAGGTCGCCCTGCTCCACGCAGATGTAGATCGTGTCCGGCTCGGACGGATGGGCTGCGATATGCTTCACATGGGGCTGGGAGCGAGGGAAGAACCAGTGCTCGGTGCCCTCGACCTGCGTGCAGCCGGGATAAGCGGTCCAGCTCTGCCCCAGATCGAAGCTGCGGTAGAACATCACGGGTTCGGTCCCGACATTGAGGATCGTCCGGTCGCCGTCGTGCTGCACGAGCAGGCTGTAGACATGGCCGGATTGCAGGCCGTTGTTGCGCGCTTCCCAGCTCTTGCCATGGTCAGAACTGACCATCAGGCCGCCCTCATAATGCAGGCCGGCGAACAGCATGTCCGTCACCTCGTCATAGACGAGCGCGCTGACATGATGGCCGGGGAGCAGCATATCGGGCTGCCGGGTCCATGGCGCATTGAGATTGTCTCGGCGAAAATCCACCACGCCGTCCGCAGTGGCGATCAGCATCCGGTTTGCGGCGCTTTGACTGGCGGAGCTCGTCTTTCCGTTCGCGGAAATGCAGATGATCGTGGATTTGGCAGCCTCTGCCATGGGATGTGCTCCAGCAATAGAATATATCGTTTTGTATAACAATCTATTCCAGTCTTCAAGCCTTGCGCTGGAAGAATATTCTGCCGGCATTGCCACCGAAGATTGCCGCGACGCTGGCGGGGCGGTGCTGCTCGAACACATCGCGCGTCCAGCCGAGCGCATTGGCATAGCCCTCGCGCGAGGAGACGACGGGGAAGTCGCTGCCCCACATCAGCCGGTCTGGCCCGAAGGCATCGAGCAGCTCGATCAGCGGTGCGCTGCCTGCCGGGTCGAGCACAGGCCCGGATGCAGGCAGAGGCTGACCGACGGGTCGGGCAATCAACTGCCCCAGCGCGGGGATCTTGACCGTGATATTGGGGAAGCGCGCGAGCGCGAGCAGTGCCGTCCAGGTCTCGGGCTTACGGTCGCAGTCGGGTCTGACCCATCCCGCCAGATGCTCCAGCACGATGGGCAAGGTCGGGACGCTGCCGACGAGATCGGCGAACGCGGCGGATGCAAACTGGGTGCTCGGCCCGCCGCAACTGATGACAAGGCCGTGCCGCTCAGAAGTCCGCCAGATGGCGAGCGGGTCGTCACCCGGGCTGCGGGCATCAGGGCGTAAGCGCAGGCCAGCCATGCCGTCATCAGCTAGCGCACCGAGCTGGTTCGCCGCGTCAGGCGCAGCCGGATCGATGGCGCCGACGCTGACGAAGCGATCCGGATAGCGCGCAACGCAATCGCGCTGATAGCGATTGTCGAATTGTCCCAGGATCTGCGTCAGCACCGCCTGCGCGACATTGTGGCGGTCCATCTGGAAGAGCAGGGTTTCGAGCGGCTCGAACCACAGGGGCGAGACGTGGCAATGGGCGTCAATCAGGAGCACGGCATATCCTCACAAGCTGTCATCGCCGCGGGTTGGCCGATATCGTTAGCGTAAAATGTTAGGCGATTCTAGCCGTCGGCTTAGTCCTCATCCCGCACGGCGAGCTGGCTCAAATGGCGCGGGATGCGCCGGCGCATGAGCAGGGTCGCGACGAGCCCGATCAGCGCCACGGCCAGCATGGCGCCCCGATACTCCATCAGCCCCGGCTCGGCATGGCCGGCAAATTGCGTCAGGAGCCCGAGCAGCAGCGCCGTGAGCGAGACCGCCAGCGCCGCAAACAATTGCATGGAAATGCTGGCGAGCACATTGCCCTGCGTCATCGTGTCCTTGTCCAGACTGACATAGGTGAGCGAGGTCATGCCGGTGAACAGCACCGAGCGGGCCAGTCCGGCGACGAGCAGCGCCACGAAGATCAGGGCAGCAAGCCACGGCCCCTGATCGGCCAGGGCGACCACGGCGATCGCGGCCAGCCCTGCAAAGCTCGAAAGCATCACCGGTCCCGAGAAGCCGAAACGGTCGAACAAGGGGCGAATGAAGAGCTTGGCCAGCAGGTCGCCGCCATTGAGCGCCATGAGCATGACGCCGGCCAGAATGGGCGTGAAGCCATAGGCCATCTGGAACATGAGCGGCAGGCCGAAGAGCATCGCGCGCGCCGGGATGCGGACGATGGCGCCCGCGCCGATCACCGTCGTGCGGAAGCTTGGGTCCTTGAGGGCATCGAGCTTCAGCACCGGGTCCGGATGGGTGCGAATATGCTTCAGCCCGGCGAGGCACAGGACCGTGCCGACCGCGAGCAATATCCACGGCAATGGGCGACCCACGCCGCTGGCCAGCCGGTCGAACCCGGTGAGCAGGCAGACGAGCGACCCGCCCAACAGTGCGGCGCCGACCATGTCCAATCGTCTGGAGGCATCGGGCGCGCTGGGCGGGATGGTGCGCCATGCCGCGAGTAGAAGAGCAATGGTGACGGGGATGTTCAGCAGGAAGATGAACTCCCAGCGCGCATATTGCACGATGAACCCGCCAATCGATGGGCCAAGCGTCGGCGCGATGAGCATGGGCATCGCCACGATCGCCATGGCATCCACCAGCTCCTCCTTGCTGGTCTGCCGTAACAGCAGCAGCCGGGCCACGGGGGTCATCAGCGAGGCCGTCGCGCCCTGCAGGGCGCGCGCAGCAATGAACGGCCAGAAGGAGGGCGCGGCGGCACAGCAGATCGAGAAGAAGGCAAAGCCCGCCGTCGCGATCATGAACACGGTCTTCGGGCCAAAGCGCTCGGCCGCCCATCCGCTGATCGGCAGCAGCGCGATCTGCATGGTGAGGTAGATGGTGATGGCGAGGCTGAGCTCGATCGCGGGCAGGCCAAAGTCGGTGGAAATCTGCGGGATCGCGACTGCCAGCACGGACGCATCGAGCTGGACCATGAACATGGCGGTCGACGCAATGAGGATCGCGCCGCGACTCTTCAGGGACAGAAACCGCTTCAAGCCCGGTCTGTCCGCTCGCGCAGTGGCCGGCTAGCCGATGGCGTCTTCGTCTGTTTCTTGAGGAATGAACTCATGGGGGCGTTGCCGTGCGGCGGCCTTTCGGCTGAGGAACAGGGTGATCAATATGCCCATAATGCCGAAGAGCGCGCCGACCATCTCAAAATTCGTCATTTCGAGCGGATTGAGACTCATCATGTCGACCTGGCCGTCGAGTTTGAAGCTGAAGTTCGCCATTGGCCTGTCGATCCTTGCCTAAAGTGCCCGCATCAGCCGGGACGGCCGCTTCCAGATCGGCTGCGGCGCGGTCTTCGCCTTGAGCAGCGGCAGGAAGTAATTGGCATAAGCCGCGAGCAGAATGAGGTGCATGACCAGATTGCGCGTCACCGAGAGCTGGATGTGGGGCAGGGGCACCCACGGTACATTGGTGAGGAAGATCATCAGCGTCACCGGCATCAGAAGCGTCAGCGCAAGCGGCACGAAGCGATTGAGCAGCAGGCAGGCGCCGGCGGTCAGCTCGATGATCTTGGCATAGGTGAACAGGTTGAGATCGGTGGCGGCGAGCACGAACTCATTGCCGGCCGCCGCGCCCATTTTGGGCTGGGGCCAGAAGAGGATGAAGTAGTTGAGGCCGGAAACGAGGTTGAAGCCGCCGAGATAATAGCGGCAGAACACCACGCCGTATTTTTCGATCACGCCCCTCATGCCGCGTCCTCCCCTGACTTCCGTCCGCCCCTCGTGACTCACTTCCCCTTGGGAATGGCGAAAGCCCCGGCCTTGAGTCCGGCGGCGGCGCGGCCATAGCCGGTCATCGCCCGGTCCCAGGTGAAGGCGAAGTGCTGCGCGCCGGAGTTCATGTCGCGGAACAGGCGCTGCATGGCGCTGCCATCATAGATGGCGCTGCCGCCCGATGCCTCGAAGATCCGGTTCGCGGCATGGCGTGCGCGCTGCACGCCCCACGCCCAGTTGCGCGAGATTTGCGCGCCCAGAAGCGGTGTGATCTCGGCGGGATCGCGGGCCTCATCGACCATGCGGGCGTCCTCCAAGATCAGCGCGAGGGCAGCGTCGACCTCGGCGCCAATCTCCGCGATACGCGCGAAGGTGGCGGATTGCTCGGCGACTTCCAACGGATCGGCGCCGTCCAGACGCTTGCCGATATCCGCAGCAAAGCGCTGCACCATGCCCCGCGCCATGCCGAGTGGCGCGCCGACGATGGAGAAGGGCGCGATATTGGAGAAGGGCATGCGGTAGACCGCACCCTCATGCACCCGCGCACCTGGGGTGGAACCGGCCAGCATGTCGGCCAGGCTGCAACTGCGATGGGCAGGGATGAAGGCGCTGTCGATCTTGATCGAGCGGCTGCCGGTCGCGCGCATGCCCATGGTGAACCAGTCGTCGACGATTTCGATCTCGGACTTGGGCAGCACGAAGAAGCGCGGCTCCATGCGGCCATCGGTCTTCTTCACGGCATTGCCGATGATCACCCAGCTTGCATAATCGATGCCGGAGCAAAAGCGCCCGGCGCCGCCGGTCAGCCGGTAGCCGCCATTTTCTTCCACGACCTCGCCACCGAGGCGGAAGACGGTGCCGATAAGCGTGGTGGGATCGTCCATCACCTCGCGCTGCGCCTGCTCGGGGAAGAGGTTGATGAGCCAGCTATGCCCGGCCAGTACGCCGAAAATCCACGCCGCCGAGCCTGACATAGTGCCGATCTCCGCCGTGACGCGCACGAGATCGGCAAAGCCCAGCTCCGATCCGCCAAGGTTGCGCGGCATGACGATGCCGAACAGGCCCGTCTGGCGAATGGCATCGACCACATGCGGGGAGAGGCGCCGAGCGCTCTCCGACTCGGCATCCGCCGCCGCGATCTGCGGGAGCAGCGCCCGAATGCGCGCAATCGCATCCGCACTGGATTCGACGACCGGGTAACGGCCCGCAATATCCAACGTCGCAACGTCCGCGTTTGCCTGGCTCGCCATGTTCGTCATCCTTCCTCCATTGCGTTCATCTTCGGGGCTTCCGTCGGCTCATTGAGCGCCGCAGCCCCTTCTGCCCGCGATTGACCCGCGATGCAGGATTGTTATACAAACAGGTATCCGATAATGAAGCGGACATCAACACCCCACGTTGCCCGTCCGTGCAACGACCACAAAAGAGCATCGGCAGGAGAGCAGAGCATGGCAGAGATCGTTCTTGGTATCGGCACGAGCCATGGCCCGATGCTGGTCACCGAAACCGAGAGCTGGGGCCTGCGCGTTCCTGCCGACAAGGCCAACAAGCATGCGTGGAAGGGCGGCACCTGGACCTTCGATGAGCTAGTGGAAGCACGGGCCGGGGAGCGGCTCGGCGAGCAGACCGTCAAATCCGTGTGGGACGAGCGGCAGGCGCGCTGCCAGCAGAATATCGAGGCGCTGGCCGACCTGTTCGAGGAGGCGCGGGTGGACGTGGCCGTGATCGTCGGCAACGATCAGGACGAGATCTTTCGCAAGACGCTCAACCCCGCCTTCGCGGTGCATTATGGCGACACGATCACCAATTACGAGTTCACGCCGGAGCGGCTGAGCGAACTGCCGCCGGGCATTGCGCCATCGCTCAAGGGTTATATTCCCGCTGGCGGCGCGGATTATCCGGGCTGCCCGGACCTGGCGCTCAAGATCATCGAGCACGCAATGGCGGACGAGTTCGATGTCGCGGCGATGTCTGCCATGCCGCGACCGGAGGCGCCCCACGCCTGGGGCTTCGTCTATCGCCGCATCATGCGCGACCGGCCCTGCCCGAGCGTGATGGTGACGGTGAACACCTTCTTCCCACCCAACCAGCCGAGCGTGCGGCGCTGCTACAAGTTCGGCCAGTCCCTGCTGGAAGCGATCCGCGGTTGGGACAGCGACAAGCGCGTTGCGCTGATCGCCAGTGGCGGGCTGACCCATTTCGTCATTGACGAAACGGTGGACAAGACGTTTCTCAACGCACTGGAAAGCAAGAATTTTGATCCGGTCTTCAACATGGGCGAAGAGACGTTCCGTGACGGCACGTCCGAGATGAAGAACTGGGTGCCGGTGGCCGGCGCGATGGCGCAGCTTGGGCTGGAGGGCCATGTGCTCGATTATGTGCCCTGCTATCGCAGCGAGGCCGGGACGGGCAATGCGATGGGGTTCGTTTACTGGAAGTAATCCCGGGCGAGGGTGGCAGGCGCCGCCCGCCTAGCCTCAGTGCGTCCAGTCGAGCGTCAGGCTCTGGAAATGCCAGCGCAATTGCGCGGGCGTCGCGCCATCCACATCATTGACCCGCCGCAGCACGGCTTCGCCTTCCATGCGCACTGGTCGCCCATCGCGATCCTTGCCGGTGATCGTGACGGGGGCCGTGTAGTAGCTGGAGCCTGCCGCCCCCTCCATCGTGCCGTCCGGCATTGCGACCATGATATTGGAGAGGTCGGCAAAGAGTGCCGCGAACGCGCTCTTACTCCACTTTTCCTTGTCTGCCGGCGCGAGCAACGCCCAGGCCTGATCGAACGCGCGCTGCTCGATCGCGCGCGCGAAGGAGATCAGCACGTTGCGCGCACCTTTCACGGTGCGTTCCGCTTCCGGTGTCAGCATCGGCGGGGTGAAGTCGGGCGCGGCGGCGCGGTTGCTGGCCGCACCTGCTTCGTCGGCGGCCGGAGGCTCGGTTGGACCTTCCGCGTTGATCGCTGCCGGACTGGCCGCGTTGGACGGATCGATGGTCTGATTTTCTCCCGTCGGCGCACCGCCGCAGGCAGCGAGCGAGAAGGTGGGAATCAGCAGAATGAGTTTAGCGCTGTTCATGGCCAAAGAACCCGCAAGGCCAGCTGGCCGTTCCCGGCCTGGCGGTGCGGCGTTCTACCGCAGCAACGCCTCGCGCAACACTTCCGCGGCTTCGCGCGGGCGGTCTTCCATGCCGACCAGATCATGGGCGCGGTGGACCAGATCGCGCAGATGATGAAGCTGCTCGGAATCATAATGCGTGTCGCCGCCGGCCTTGAGGGCGATGTCGATCAGCCGCCAGAGTTCGTCCAGCTCGCTCTCGCGGTAGATGCATTGTTCGGCGCCACTGCTGCGCTGTAGCCGGTCGGCCAGCGTCTGGATCGTCAGGTCCGAGAAGTTCTCCACCGGCAGAATATCGTCCAGGTCCACGCAGTATCTCCAGCTCAGTGCGGCGGCTGCTCCGCCTTATCGGGCCGGCGCGCATGCCGGCAACTTTTGGGTAGTGACTTTTCGGGCGAGCCACGATATTTATATCTTATTGTCTAACAATGTCAGGTGCGTCAAATGCTCTCTCACGAAGATAACGAGCTGCTTTGCAGGATCGGTCCCGGCACGCCGATGGGCGAGTTGATGCGCCGCTTCTGGATGCCGGCCCTGCTGACTCAGGAGTTGCAGGCAGACGGCAAGCCGGTGCGCATCAAGCTGCTCGGCGAAGAGCTGGTCGCCTTCATGGATAGCGAGGGGCGGATCGGCCTGCTGGATGAGCATTGCCCGCATCGCGGCAGCTCGCTGGCGCTGGGCGTGAACGGTGAGTGCGGCCTGCGCTGCCTGTTCCATGGCTGGAAGTTCGATGTGACCGGCCAGTGCGTCGATACGCCGGCCGAGCCGGAAAATTCCAAGCTGGCCAAGGCAATGCGGGTCAAGGCCTATCCCACGCGCGTCGCGGGCGGCATGGTGTGGACCTATATGGGGCCGAAGGAGAAGGAGCCGGTCTTCCCGCACTTCCCCTGGTTCGATATGCCGCCGGGCAGCTGCGAGGCCTTCAAGGTCATCTATGAGTGCAACTACGCGCAAGCGCTGGAAGGCGCGGTCGACAGCTCGCATGCGGGCATCCTGCACCGCGACAGCGCCTGGGATCAGCCGGCGAAATGGCCGCACGAGAAGGATCTGCGGCCCAAGCTCGAGATCGAATATACCCGCTACGGCATGCGCTATTGCGCCGTCCGCAACGATGGCGAGCAGAAGCAGGGCCGCATGACGCAGGTGCCGCTGCCCTTCTACACCTTCATTCCGCCCGATGGCCCCAAGGCGCCGGAATTCCGTCGCAATCGCCGGCTGGTCAATGCCTTCGTGCCGCGTGACGACTACACGACCTGGCACATCCAGTTCTTCTACGATCCCGGCCAGACCATCGACCGCGAACACCGCATGGGTGAGGCGAACACGCCGCATGACGAACAGTTCTTCAAGACCAACGGCATGTCGGTCTGGTACAATCAGGATCGCGAGATGATGCGCAACCAGAACATGTCCGGCATCATAGGCGTGGCGTTGCAGGATCACGCGGTCAGTGAGACGATGGGCAAGATCGCCGACCGCTCGAAAGAGCATCTCGGGCGCTCGGACATGGCTGTCGTGGCATTCCGGCGCATGATGCTGAAGGCGGCGCGGCGGCTGGCAGAGACCGGCGAGATGCCCGAGGCTGATCAGGGGCAGTTCGATTGGGGCCAGATCACGGCCGAGACGTTCAACTTCGAGCCGACGCAGAAGTGGCAGGATATCCAGCCGCTCGGCGATGATCTCCAGCCGGTGGGCGCAGCAGCTTGATGGCGCATTTTCTGGTCGAGTATCGCGAGGTTGGCGCTGCCAAGCTTCGCGAGGCCAAGCGGCCCGAGCATATCGCCTATCGCAAGGGGTTCGGGCCAGCCATGCCGCTGACCGGCCCCTTGCTGGACGAGGATGACCGCCCCATCGGCAGCGTCGTCATCATTGAGGCTGCCGATCTCGACGCGGCGCAGGCGGCGGCGCAGGCTGATCCCTATGTCGCGGCGGGCGTGCTGGACCTGGTCTCGGTCCGGCGGTTCCGGATTGCCGCGATGAAACCGCCGGCTGCCTAGGCGGGGCAGGCGGATCAGCCGACGAAATCGTAGCGATAGGCGTCGCCATCACTGCGAACATGACCGACGGAGTTGCCCCTGAAATGCGCGGGGCAGCATAATGTATCGGTATCCGCCAACCCTGCGAGCAGCGACTGGCGCACCTGCGCGGCGGCATCGCCATCGTCATCGAACATCAGCGGCAGGTCGGGCCGCAGGAGCTGGACAGGGTGGTGGATCACATCGCCCCAGAATGTCGCCGCCGCGCCGCCGCCCTGCGCGTGGACAAGGCAACTGCCCGGCGAGTGGCCATAGGCGGGCTCCAGCCACACGCCATCGCCAATCTCCTTGAACGCCGCGCGCGGATCGTCGGTATCGACGATATCGGCCAGCCCGGCTTCCACCACCGGCAGGACCGAATCCTCATAGGCTTCGCGATGCGGCGATATATCCTGCTGGGTGGACCAATGATCATAATCGCGCTTGCCGAAGATGTAGCGCGCATTGGGGAAGGTCGGCACCCAGCGGCCATTCTCCAGCCGGGTGTTCCAGCCGACATGATCCATGTGGAGATGGGTGCAGAGCACCATGTGAATATCCTGCGGGCGCAGGCCGAGCTTCGCCAGATTCTCGAGATAGGGCGTGTCGAGCATGTGGATGTCGGGCACGCTACGCGCCTTGCAATTGCCATTGCAGCTATCGATCAGGATGTTCTGGCCATCGAGCTGGACGACGAAGCTGTGCATGCTGAGCGTGACGAGGGAGGTCGCCGGGTCGCCGGTCAGGCTGTCATCGCGATACCATTGGGCAAGGCCGGCGAGATCATCCGCCGTCACCTGCGGAAAGATCATCGCGAGCGGCATGGCCGACTCCATTTCCATGACACGACTGATCGTCATCCGGCCCAGAGTCTGCGGCGTCATGAGAAATCCTAATACATGATTGCCTAGCAATTCATGCGCGTTACAAGGGCGCTGTCAACTCGAATCGGCGCAATTCGGGTGGGGTCGCGGAGCGGGAGAAGACAGTATGTTCAAGCCAATGGTGGTTTCTGCCCGGATGCTGCTCGGCATCTTCAGCCTGCTGAGCGGTCTCAACTGGTTCTTTGGGTTCATGCCGCTACCGAGCATATACATGCCGCTCGATGCACCGATGAAACATGTGGTCATCACCGAGATGATCCGGACCGGCTGGATGTTCCAGATGGCCAAGGTGGTCGAAATCCTGCTGGGCCTGTCGCTGGTTTTCAACCGGGGCGTCCCGCTGATGCTGGTGGTCGCCTTCCCGGTGATTTTCGGCACCTTCATGCTCGATGCCCTGATCCTCGATGATATCTGGGGCTGGATAAAGGGCACGGTGACCAATGCGCAGGTGCTCGCCGCCATCGGCGACATGATCATCGGCGGCCTGTGCGTGCTGCTGATCCATCTGTGGCTGATCTGGTGCTACCTCGATTATTATCGTCCCATGCTTGCCTGGAAAGCGACACCGAAGGAGGCCGGGCTATGACCGTGCAGACCACATCGCCCCGCGAGGTCCGGTCCAAGAGCCGGCGCTGGCTGCGGATCGCCTTCTATGCGTTCGGCTGGTTCGCCATCGCGCTGCAGGCCTATAATTTCTACCTGTTTGTCGGCCTGATCGGGAAGTAGCCCGGCGGTCAGGGCCGGGCGGGCTCGCTCGCCAGATCCGCCGATAGCTCCTCCAGCGAGCGGCCGCGCGTCTCGACCATCATGAACAGGGTGAAGAGCAACTGCAGCACCATCATGAAGGCGAAGAAGCCGAAGATCCATACCGGCGCGACGCTGGCGAGCACGGCGGGCATGATGAGGGTGAGGGCGGCGGCGAGCACCCAATGCGTGCCGGTGCCGAGCGCCTGACCCGTGGCGCGGGCATTGTTCGGGAAGATTTCCGAGATGTAGACCCAGATGATCGCGCCCTGGCCGATGGCATGGGCGGCGATGAACAGGAAGATGAAGACCGGCACCAGCGTATAATGCGCGCTCGCAAAGCCATAAGCGACCATGGCCAGCGAGACGATGTAGCCGACCGAGCCGATCAGCATCAGCTTCCGGCGCCCGGCACTGTCGATCAACGCCATGCCGACGAGCGTGAAGACCAGATTTACTACGCCGACGCCTACCGTGGCGTATAGCGTGGCGCTCGCCTCCGCGCCGGTCAGGCCGAAGATGCGGGGTGCATAATAGATGATCGCGTTGATGCCGGAGAGCTGGTTGAAGAAGGCGACCAGGAAGGCGAGCATGATCGGGCGGCGCAGATGCCCGTCGAAGAAGCGGCGCAGCGTCATCCGGCTTTCGCCAGCGGGGTCGGCTGTGGCGCGGATCGCCTCGATATCGCCGCCGGCCATGGTCAGCACGCGCCGCGCCTCGGCTTCATTGCCCTTGTGCAGCAGCAGCCAGCGCGGGCTCTCCGGCAGCACGACGGTGGCGAGGAGGAAGAGCGCAGCGGGGATGGCCGGGATGGCGAGCATGATCCGCCAATCGGCCGCATCCATGCCGCTGATGAGGGCATTGGAGACATAGGCGATGAGAATGCCCAGCACGATCATGGTCTGGAACAGGATACCGAGCCGGCCGCGCCAGGCCGGCGGGGCAATCTCCGAGATATAAGCGGGCGCGGCGATCGAGGAAGCGCCGATGGCGAGGCCGCCGATGATGCGGAAGGCCATGAACGACCACGGGTCCCACGCCAGCGCCGATCCGATGGCGGAGACCAGATAGAGGATGCCGATCCAGATCAGTGTCGGTTTGCGGCCATAGCGATCGCTGGGGATCGCGCCGAACAGGGCGCCGACCACCGTCCCCCACAAGGCAGAGGATATGGCGAGCCCGTGCATCGCGCTGCCCATCGACCATGTGCGCTGAATGGCCATTTCCGCGCCTGAAATCACTGCGGTGTCGAAACCGAACAGCAGGCCGGCCAGCGCCGCCGTGAAGGCCCAGAGCGAAATCGAGCGATTGGGCATAGGGCGTCTCCTGTCCGGTCAGCGGTCGGTCAATTTATCCAGAAGAACGCTGGTGCCGATCTCGCTTTGTTATACGATCATGAATAAAGATGATTCGCAATGGATTGCAAGATGAGGATTGAGGAGAGCGATGATGCCCCGATTTCACAGGCCTGACGCCAAGCTAGCTGCGCGGTTTTCCGGGGGCAAGGCGCTTTTCGCGCTCGGGGCTCTGGGCCTGCTGCTGGCCGGGTGCAACGGGGCTGCGCCAGACACGCAGAACAATTCGGCCGCGGCGAGTGCGAGCCCGGTACAGACGGGCGACCTCAAGCTCACTTACGCCATGCCGCAGGCCAAGGGTGAGGAGATCGCGTACCGGGTCTTTCTGCCATCAAACTGGCGCGCAGACCGGCACTGGCCGATGGTGCTCATCCTGCATGGCTATGGCAGCACGGCTGATGGCCCCTTTGACGATGCCGGGGGTGCGCTTCAGCGGGAGGCGGAAAAGCATGGCTTCGTGGTGGTCTCGCCCAATGGCTATAATGGCATGGCCGATTATGGCGCCAATCTCCCGCTCCCCTCGGCGCTGCCCGACATGGGGAAGAAAGCGACGATGACGCCAGAGCAGCAATCCGCGCTGGCTGAGGCGGATGTGCGCAACGTGCTGGCCAAGACCATGGCGGATTATAATATTGATCCGCGCCGCGTGTATCTGATGGGCAATTCCATGGGCATGACCGGCGTGCTGCATTTCGCGCAGACCGATCCGCAGCTTTGGTGCGCCATCTCGGCGAGCGGCGGGCCGCCCTGGCCGGATTATCCGGTCGAGCAGTTGAAGCCCATTTCCAGCGTGCTGCTGGTGCATGGGGGCAAGGATGATCGCGCGAACGCATCCGACACGCAGACGCTGACGGAGCGCCTGAAAGCTGCCGGCATCGACGCGCGTATGGAACTGATCCCCGAGGGCACGCATGGCGATGCCTGGGTGCGCTATCTGCCGCAGACGCTCGACTTCTTCGCCACCCATGATTGCGCGAGCGGGGGCCGCGCCAATGGTTGATTGCATGAGGAAGATCGCCGGGAGAGGCCGCTTGCTGGCAGCCCTGACGATGGCAGCTACGCTCGTGGCAGCGCCCGCTTCAGCTCAGGCGCAGGGGGCCCCGGCAGAGGCACCGCGCGCCGCGACGACCTATGGTCCCGTTGTCGGTACGCGCGATGATGACGTGCTAGTGTTCAAGGGCGTGCCCTATGCAGCCGCGCCGACCGGCGAGCTGCGCTGGCGGCCGCCTGCAGCGCCGGCGGGCTGGACCCGACCCCGGCAGGCGACGACCTTTGCGCCAGCCTGCCCCGGTGGGCTGCCGGCGCGCAAGGATACGTCCGAGGATTGCCTTTATCTCAATGTCTGGACGCCGCAGATGGGCGCGCAGGCCAAGCGCCCCGTGATGGTGTGGATCTATGGCGGCGGCTTTCGCGGTGGATCGACTGCGCTACCGATCTTCGACGGGCGCGCGCTGGCGCAGCAGGGCGTGGTGCTGGTGAGCTTCGGCTACCGGGTGGGCGCGCTCGGCTTCCTCGCCACGCCGGAGCTGAGCGCGGAATCACCGCAGGGCGCTTCGGGCAATTACGGGGTTCTCGATGCCGTTGCCGCGCTGCGCTGGGTGCAGGAGAATATCGCCGCCTTCGGGGGCGATCCGCAGAATGTGACGGTGTTCGGCCAGTCTTCCGGCTCCGAAACAGTGAACATCCTCACCGCCTCGCCGCTCGCCAGGGGGCTGTTCGCCAAGGCCATCGGCGAATCCGGCTCGTCCTTCGGCGTGCGCGCGGCCTTGCCGCTGCGGGAGGCCGAGGCCCTGGGCAAAGCGTTCATGGCAGAACGCAGCGTGACCAGCCTCGCCGCCTTGCGCAAGCTGCCCACGGACAAGCTGCTGATCCGCGACGACCAGAAATATGAGCCCAATGTCGATGGCTGGCTGCTGCCCCGCAGCGTGCGCGAGATTTATCTGGCCGGGGCGCAGAATGATGTGCCGATGATTATTGGTGGCACCACGCAGGAATTCGGGCGCCCGCCGGAGATCAGCCGGGAGGCGTTGAATGCCGGCCTGCAGGCCGAATATGGTCCGCTGGCACCGGCCATCGCCACCGCGATCGGTGCCGATGGGGAGGCCGATCCCACCGATGCCCGCTGGCGTCTGACCAATGTCGAATGGGGGAATTTCACTGCCGCGATGTGGTCTGGCCTGCAGACCAAGACCGGCCGGGCGCCTGTCTATCGCTATGTCTTCGATTATGCGCCGCCCCAGCCGGCCGGGCGCCCCCGCACGGCCCATCATGGCGCGGAGCTGGCCTATATCTTCGGCAATTATCAGCCCGCCGGGCGGGCGCTCGATGCCGAGGAGCAGATGATCCATCGGCTGCTGAGCGGATACTGGCTGAACTTCGCGCGCACCGGCAATCCCAATGGAGCCGGTCTGCCGCAATGGCCGGCTCATGGCGTGCCGGCCCATGTCGCGCTGCGCTTCGGCGCGGAGGGCGCGGCGCCAATCGGCGAGCGCGAGCCGGTACTGCTCGACCTCATCGACCGGCATTATCACGGCGAGAGCGGGGAAGCGGATCAGACCATAAAACCGCGCTGAACGCGAAGTATCGGAGAGGGAAGGGCTTATGCGGACAGGTTGGATCAAGGGGCTGGCACGACTCGCGGCGGGTGTGGTGCTCGCTTGTGTCAGCAGCGCCTCGCTTCAGTCCCAACCCGCGAAATCCCCGATGCCGCCGGTCCATTTCACGCCGCTGCCCGAGCGGCCGGTGGTGATGCCGGTCATGGCCTGCGACGCCTTGCCCGCCGAGGATCTGCTGACCATCGAGGGCGCGCCGGCGCGGATCAGCAGCGCAACGCTGGAGACGCGCGACAATGGCGTGGCCTTCTGCCGGATCAAGGGCATGATCGCACCGCAGATTCAGTTCGAGCTGCATCTGCCGACAAAAACCTACACCGGTCGCTACCTGCAGGGTGGCTGTGGCGGGGCCTGCGGCGTGATCTACCAGACGGTGTCGCCCTCCTGCGATAATCAGACGGCCTTCAGCGGCGCATTTGCCGTGAGCTTCAATAATAGCGGCCATGTCGGGCCGGACGCGCGCGATACGTTGTGGGCGGCTCATGCTCCGCAATTGCGGGCGGATTTCGCTTATCGGGCGGCGCATGTGACGGCGCGTGTCGCCAAGGAGATCATCGCCCGCTTCTATGGACGCAAGCCGGCTTACTCCTACTTCATGGGCTGCTCCAATGGCGGGCGCGAAGCCATGATGGAAGCGCAGCGCTATCCTGATGATTTCGATGGCATCATCGCGGGCGCGCCCGCTTTGTGGATCACGCCGGGCGTCGTCCGCATCATTCATGAGTCTCAGGTGGCCAGGAGCGCGGATGGCCAGCCCATTCTGACGCCGCAATCCACCCAATTGCTTCATCGGGCAGTGATGGCGGCATGCGACGGCCTTGATGGCCTCAAGGATGGCCAGATCGACAATCCCCGTCGCTGCCGGTTCGATCCGCGCACCCTCGTCTGCAAGCCGGGGCAGCGGACCGATTGCGTGACGGCGCAACAGGCCGAGACGATGAACCGGCTTTACGAAGGGCCGAGGGATGCACAGGGCCGGCCCTTGTTCTTTGGCGGCGAGCCTTACGGCTCCGAATTGCTGTGGACCGGGTCGGGCAGCTTCGTGGCCGATGGCTATCAACTGGCGGCGAACCAGATCAAGTTCATGATCTACAATGGCGAAACCCATCAGGATTTCGACTGGCGCACATGGAAGCCCGATGCGGCGGCCCTGGCCGACCTGATCGACAAGGGCGGCTATTATAATGCCAGCAATCCCGATCTCGCCGCATTCAAGGCGCGCGGTGGCAAGCTGATCATGTGGCAGGGCGAGGCGGACAATGCCGGGGGATCATGGCTGCTGCCGGACTACTATCAGCGCGTCCGGAACGCGATGGGCGGCTTTGCCGGGACCGATCCGTTCATGCGGGTCTACATGTTTCCCGGAGTCTATCACTGCGCTGGCGGCTATATCGGCTATCAGCACGACCTGCTCGGGCCGATGGTCAATTGGGTAGAGCGGGGCGCGGCGCCCGGTGCGGTGGAAGGCGCTGCCATTCTGGCGGATGGCACGATCCGCCGCCGTCCGACCTATCCGTTCCCGGTGCAGGCACGCTATACGGGCCGGGGGGACATCAACGCCGCCAGCAGCTTTGCGCCGGTGCCCATCGCCAAGGATCATGACGACCGGTTCGATTGGGTGGGCGCCGGCATGGAGGCTGGCTCCCCGCCGGCCCCCTACTGATATGCGGCGCAGAGGGGAGACCGCTGCGCCGCATTCCACCCGCTACTTGCCGAGCTTCTTGTCAAAGAAGTTGACGATGACCTTGTAGGCATCCTGCGATTCCGGGATGACCGGATTGTAGAAGAAGCCGTGGAACAGGCCGTCCCACACATGCAGGTCGGCATCGGCACCGGCCTTCACCATCTGGCCATGTGAGTAGACTGCGGAGCTTAGCTCAAAGGCGCGCGTGCCAGTGATGAACAGCGTCGGCGGGAACTTGGCCAGCAGTTCGAGCGAGTTGGCCGGCGCAGCCAGCGGGTCCTTGATGTCCACCTTCTCAAGATATTGGAGCGGCGGCAGACCCTTGCCGAGCGGCGGCGGCGGTTCCGCCGGCGGGTTCGCCTCCCCGATGGCGGCGGTGGTATAATGCGCATCACCGCCGAAGCCGGGGCCTTTCTCCAGCGTCATGCCGGCACAGAAAATGCCGATGGCGCCGGGCATGGGGAGTTTCTCCTTATCGAACCAAGCCATCGCCATGCCGACCAGCATGCCACCCGCCGAGCAGCCATAGATGCCGATATCGGCCGGCTTGTAGCTCTTGAGCAGTTCGCGATAGACGCTGGCGACATCCTCGCTGGCAGCCGGGAAGCGATATTGCGGCGCCTGGCGATAATCGATCGTGATGACCTTATAGCCACCGAGCGACGCGATCGGCATCGATTCCAACTCGGCGCAACCGGGGTAGCAGCCGCCGAAGCCGCCGCCATGCAGGTTGAGCAAGACGCGCTTCTGGTTCTGCGGCTTGACCCCTTGCGTAGGCGTGTAGGTGATGGCGGGCACGCCTGCGATGGTCGTTTCCTGCCGGACCAGCGGGAACATCGCCTTGGCCGAGGCCATATAGGGCTTCATGAAGAAGGGGACGCCATTTTCCGGCAGCGTCTTCGATTCACGGTCCTGCATGTCGTGCAGATGCTCGGCCAGATAGGCCTTGGCTTCATCGGTCAGGAAACTGGAAACCGGTACGCTCATCGCGGGCACATGCACTGTGCCGTCGGCATCGATCTTCACTGGATTGCTGTCCGCCTTGTCAGCCGTTTGGGCCGGTGCGGCGGCGGGGAAGGCCAGCGCGACCACCGATGCGCCCGTAAGCGCCACTAGTCGCGACCACAGGCTGTACGCCGGGCGTTTGGCGAATGATTCTCCCATATAAACCTCTCATTTAGTCTGATTTTTGTGCCGCATCGCAAATTGGCATCTGGAATTGTTAGACTCACATGAATACAATCGATTGTAAAGGGGCCGTCCAAATCGGTCTTTTTGCTGGTCGAGGGAGAGTGGATATGGTCGGTCTGGCGCAGGGTAAGGGCGGGGTGCGGGCGCTTGCTGGCTTAGGAGCAGTGGCACTGGTGGCGGGCTGTCATCCTGCGGGGGCACGACCGGAGGCGGAGATGCCGACGGTCCAGCAACTCAGCACCGGCGGCGCGGCCTTTTCCGCCTCGGTGCCGGAGATCGCGGTCGACCCCGCTGACCCGCAGCGCGTCGCGGTCATATGGCGGGATCTGGCCATGACAAGGCCTGGCGAACCCGCCGGCGAGCGGGGCATGCAGTGCCACCTTTCGCTGTCCAAGGACGGTGGGCGCAGCTTCGATACCCAGCCGCTGGTCTGGACGATGGCCGACACGCCCGTGTGCAACTCGCCTTATGTGGACATTGGTCCGCAGGGCGAGCTGCTGATCGGCGCGACGCTGGCGGGCGTGCTGCCGCAGAACGCGCCGGAGGGCGAGCATGCGTCAGGGCGGGTAGTCATGCGCCTTTCGACCGACTGGGGCCATAATTGGTCCCCGATCTCCAGCGGCATCGCGACGGGGGAAGAGGCGCGGTTCGAGGCCAATGCCACGGTCCCGGCCGAAGCGACGCATGTGCCATGGGACGGGGGGCGCGGCGTGATCGACGCGGTGAGCGGGGAAATCATCCTCTCCGGCGGCTATCCGGCCCCGCCGGGCGAGGCGCTGCGCTCGCAGCGCTTCTACACCGTCTCGAAGGATCGCGGCAAAAGCTGGGGGCCGATCCGCGCCTTTGGTGCGCCCGGCTGGCCGCAGCGCTGGGACGGGCATTATGTCGTCGCCCACGGTACGCTTGCCTACAGCTATCTGGCGGAAGCCGTGCCGGTCGATGGCGTCAAGTGCTTGTGCGTGGTCTTCGCCACCAGCGCGGATGGCGGAGCGACGGTGCAGCGGCACCTCGTCACACAGGTCGAGTATTTCGACCGGCTGGTCCATTATCCGCCGATCGCCGCGCATCCGGCCCATGCTGGGCAATATGCGCTCGCGCTGGCGTCCGACAAGGCGTGGACGCCAGCGGTGCGCATCACGCGGGATGGCGGCGCCCACTGGCAGACATTGGATGGCCCGGCCGCGCCTGAAGGTGTGGTGCGGTCGTCGCGGCCGGCGCTGGCCTATACGCCCGGAGGCGTGCTGGGGCTGCTCTGGCGGGGCTATCATGCCGACGGCAGCTATGACCTCTATATCGCGGCGTCTACCGATGGTGAGCGCTTCGGGCCGGTGCGGCGCGTCTCGCCCGCCTCCTCGCGCGTGCCGGACGCGCTGGCAAAGGATTATTCGGCGGGCGGGGACTTCATCAGCAATCTGGGCGCCGGGAGAGACGCGTTTCACGCCGCCTGGACAGGCTGGCCGGCGGGCGCGGCAGGGCAGGTGATATATGCGCGGGTTCCGCTGGCACCGCTGCTGGACGACCAACTGCCACCCAACAAATGAGATCGTTAGTCAAAACTAAATTCAAAATGTTGACACGATGCGGGGGAAGGCCCTAGCATGACCATCAGCGCTCAAGGCGTGAGGGGGACGAAGTGCCTCCTGCCTGATCCTGCGCTGGAGGGGATGCATCGATGGGGCACCAGGCAAAGATCGTCGCGGCGATACTGATCTGCATCGCGGGCTTTTCGTTCAATCTGCTGAGCTTTGATTCCTTCATCTTCTTCGGCCTGCCGATGGTGGCCGGTGTTGCGGTGGCCTGGGCGAACACGCGCCGCCATGCCGACTGGCGGACGATTGACCAGGCGACCGACGTGATGCGCATCTACTTTGGCGGGCATCTGCTCTGGTCGTGCCTGCGCTTCTGGTTCACAGACATGCAACCCTCCGGTGCGCCCATGCATCCGATTGCCGGGCCATTTCTTGCGTCGCTCTTCGCGACCGGCATTTTCCCGGCGGTCAAGGTGTTGGAGGGCATTGTCGGCGTAATGCTGCTGAGCAACCGTTTCGTTCCGCTGGCCCTCGTGCTGGAAGTGCCGACGAGCATGACGGTGTTCTATCTCAACACCTTCATCACCGCGCGGCTCAGCGGCCTGCTCACCGGGCCGACCGAACTGGGCGTAAACGTGCTGCTGATGCTCGCCTATTTCCAGCATTACCGCCCGATGCTGCGCGTAAAGCCGCGCGCCGCGCCGCCTTGGGAACGCGAGGATCGCCTTGACGACAAGGCCCAATATAGTTATACAAAATCAAATAACATTTAATATACCGATGAATTCGGCGGTCTGGCGAGGTGCCAGTCGCTCAGGCATCCCGGCCATGATCGGGAGCAAGGGGAGGGAGATGAGATGAAGGCACGGAATTTTTCTGTCCGCGAACGGACGGGTCTGAAACTGGCGGTCTCCGCTTCGGTTCTGGTGTTGGCGGCGCTCGGCGCAGCGCCCGCCATGGCGCAGCAGGATGCATCGCCCCAGCAGGGCAGCTCTACGGATGCCGCGGATGCCGCGATTATCGTGACCGGCACGCGCATCAAGGGCGTCGCGCCGGTCGGTTCGCCGGTCATCCCCGTCGGTCGCGAGGAGATCGAGAAGCTCGGCGTCAGCACCACCAACGACGCGCTCCGCAAGCTCCCCCAGATCGTCAACTTTGGCGGCAATAACGAGCAGCAGGGTGGATCGATCATCCAGAACACCTCGCTCAACTCCTTCGCCGCCAAGTCGATCAACCTGCGCGGTCTGGGCACGGCCTCGACGCTCAGCCTGGTGAACGGCCACCGTGTCGCCCCGCAGGGCGCCAATGGCCAGCTCTTCGACGCCGATAACATCCCCGCCATCGCGCTGGAGCGCATCGAAGTTGTCGCGGACGGCGGTTCGGCCATTTACGGGTCGGATGCGGTCGGCGGTGTCGTCAACTTCATCATGCGCCGGCCGGACAATGTGTTCGAGGTGCAGGCTCGCGCCGGTTTTGCCGACTCCGTAGAGGAGTATATCGGCTCGGTCGCCTTCGGGCGGCGCTGGTCCAACGGCGGCTTCTTCCTCGCCTACGAGTATCAGAACCGCACCGCGCTGGAAGCTGCGGACCGGCCGAACCTGTATAACAGCGACCTCTCGCCTTATGGCGGCGCGCCGAACCCGGTGCTCACCAATCCGGGCAACGTGCAGTTCGCGCCCGGCTCGATCTACGGCATCCCCGCGGGGCAAAATGGCACGGACGTGACGCTGGGCGACCTGACCACTGCCGCCAATCGCGAAAACGCCTGGATCGGCGCCGATGCCATTCCCTCCGGGGAGCGCCACACGGTGGTGGGCACCTTCCGTCAGGACTTCGATGATAACGTGACGTTCGTGGCCGATGGCCTGTTCTCGCGGCGTGAACTGACCAACCGCGGCATCGCCTCGACAGCGACGCTCTCGGTGCCGAGCACCAACCCGTTCAGCCCGTGCGCGGCCGGCAAGGTGGACGATAGTGCCACGCTCAATTGCCCGGCCAACGGGACGCTGAGCGTGCCCTACAGCTTCCTTGAGGACCTGGGGCCGCAAACGATCACAGGCTATGAGCAGATATGGTCGCTTTCGGGCGGGCTGGAAATGAAGCTGAGCAACAGCTGGAACGCCAACGTCACCGCTTATTACAGCGAGAACAAAGGCTACAGCCTGGCGACCAACCAGCTCAATACCAACGGCCTTAACCGGGCGCTCGGCGCTACCGTCGCCGGCACCACCAAGCCGGCGAGCGTGCCGTTCTTCAACCCGTTCTGCGACGGGCAGCAGTTCGATTGTAATTCCGAGGCGACTCTCGCGCTCTTCCGCGCGCAGACGGAACTTGAAGTGTTCAATCGCAGCTATGGCGGCTCGGCCAATATCGGCGGCTCGCTCTTCCGCCTGCCGGGCGGTGACGTGCGCGTGTCGGTCGGTGGTGAGATCCGCTTTGACTATCTGTTCGGCAACGGCCAGCTCTCCAACACGCGCACTGCGAATGTCGATACCTTCGCGGGTGTGCCGACCTCTAACGAGCGCGACGTGCGTTCGGTCTATGCAGAAGCCTATGTGCCGCTGTTCGGTCCGGACAACGCCCGGCCGGGCCTGGAGAAGCTCGAGTTCAACGCCGCCGTCCGCTACGATCGCTATAGCGACGTCGGCTCGACGACCAATCCGCGCTTCGGTGTGACCTACGCCCCGGCGTCGGGCATTCAGTTCCGCGGCAGCTATGGCACGTCGTTCCGCGCACCCTCGCTGGTCGACGTCAACAAATATGCCACCGCCGGCTTCCTGCCGCGCACCGGCAGCGGCTCGGCCGTGGGTCTGTCGCCCGCTGCGGGCTCGTTCCAATATGTCTATCCGATTGGCGGCAATCCGGACCTGAAGCCGGAGACAGCCACCACCTGGTCGCTGGGCATGGACCTGACGCCAGAACTGGCCAAGGGCTTCAACTTCAGCCTGACCTACTACAATATCGTCTACAAGGATAAGGTGGATACCGCCGCCTACAACGCGCCGATCGGCGCGGTGCTGAACTCGGGCGCCTATGACGATTTCATCGTCTTCAACCCGGTCTACTTCCCGAACAAGACCAACCAGACGCTGGCCCAGTATGTCGCTTACTGGAACCAGATCACAGCCGATCCGCAATTGCCGGTGCTGGGTCTGGTCGATCCGACGACCGTCATCGCCATTGTCGACGCGCGCCGCAATAACAGCGGCGTGGTGGAGACGGACGGCTTCGACGTCTCGCTCGACTATACACTCTATGGCAATGGCATCGATTTCCGCTTCGGCGCCCGGGCCAACTATGTCCTCCACTACAAGACCTCGCCGGTTCCCGGCGTTGCGCTCAAGGATGAGGTGAACCACTTTGGCTATCCGGCGCGCTTCACCGGCAAGGTGGAAGCGGGCGTGGACATCGGCGGCTTCTCCGGCACCGTGTTCCTCAACTATGTGAATTCGCGCACGATCACGCGCGACTTCCTGCCGGCAGCCGTGCCCGATCAGTATCAGAACATCGATCCGATCACGACGGTGGACCTCAGCCTGCGCTACAATTTCGGCGAAACCGGATCGATGATCACCAATGGTCTGGCGGCATCGCTGAACGTCCTCAACGTGTTCGATGCCGATCCGCCGCTGGTGGTGAATGCGGGCGGCGCCACGCCGATCCGGTTCGACTCCAGCTACTCCAGCTCGATGGGCCGGTACATCTCGTTCCAGCTCTCGAAGAAGTTCTAACGGCTGAGGGGGGCGCCCGGACGAAGCCCAAGGGCTTCGTCCGGTCCGTCAGTTGCACGGGAGGCGATCCGCCATGGCACCCAGCACAGTCGCTTCGCGCACCGGTGGGCGCACGACCTTCGGCAGTGTCGTCTATGCCTGCCAGTTTCTCTATGGCGGCTGGTTCCTGTTCCACGGTTTGAACTACTGGCTGGAATTCTATCTGGACCGGTCGATCCAGCCGGGGCCGGGTCTCGTGCCCGCGCTGGCAGAGTCCGGGGTGATGGCGCTGGTCAAGGCGCTGGAAGTCACCATTGGCCTGGCCCTGCTGCTCGATCTGTTCGCGGCGCTGGCAGTTGTCGCCGCCTGGCCGATTACGTTGATGATTGCCTTTGTCACGGCATCGCATGGCCGTCCGTTCGGCATGGGTGTGGCGGCGGTCATTATCGGGCTGAACGCGGTCATGTCATTCGGCTATCTCCATCGCTATCGTCCGATGCTGGCGTGGAGCGCAGGCCCGCCCGGCGGTTCAACCGCCGCACACGGCTTGCGCATGGTGCCCGCGCGGCACGGCCTCGCCGCGCTTATGGGCATAGCCGCGGCCATCGGCATCACCTACCTTACTGTCTATCTTCGGCGCTGAGCGGGTATGACGTCCATCCGCCTGCCACTGCTCGCCTGTCTGCTGGCGACCCTGCCGCTTTCTGCTGCGTCCGGGCAGGAGAGCGCCGCTGCAACGCAGCCGCTCGTTATTGCGCGGCAGGGCAATTTCTTCGTCGGTGGGCATGAGGCACAGACGCCGGACGGGCCGGTGATCGCCGGCGCCATGTATGTCGAATATCAGATTCCGGCGCAGCAGACGCATCCCTATCCCTTGATATTCTTTCATGGCGGCGCTTCCAGCGGGGCGAGCTTCTGGAGTACGCCGGATGGCCGCGAGGGTTGGGCGACGCTGTTCCTGCGCAAGGGCTATGCCGTCTATGTGGTGGATCGCCCGACGCTCGGCCGCTCCCCGCATTATGAGGCGGTCGACGGGCGCAAGCTGATGCCTCCCGCCGGACTTCCCGCGCGGGAGGGGCAGGCGGCACCGCCTCCGCCGACCAGCAAGCCAGCGCATCTGCCCGGCACGAACGCCCCTGACGATCCGGCCACCGCCTACATGCGTCGCGCGCGCCAATCGACCATCGAGGTGCCCTTCGGCGCGCCCGGCGATGCCCTGGCGGTCAGCCTCTATGTCGACCGGCTGGACCGGGAGGCGGGCGCCGCGCTGCTCGACCGGATCGGCCCCGCCATTCTCGTCACCCATTCGCGGGCGGGGACGACAGGCTGGCAGATCGCCGATGCCCGGCCCGGCCTAGTCAAAGCCATCGTCGCCGCCGAACCGAATGGCCCGCCTTTTTACAACGCCCCGCCCATGGGCGCGCCGGGCGATCCGGTCGCGCGGCCCTTCGGCATCACTTATGCCGGTCTGCGCTTCGATCCGCCGGTCACGGAACTGCGCGACTTCGGGCCACTCACCCAACTGCCGCCGGAGGATGGCCACAAGGTGGGCTGCTGGACCGTGGCGGGAAAAATGCCCCGGCTGGTCAATCTGGCGCAGGTGCCGGTGATCGTGCTGGTCGGCGGGGCGTCCTATCATGCCGGCTATGACCACTGCACCGCGCAGTTTCTGGAGAAGGCGGGCGTCTCGGTCGATCTCGTCCCGCTCGACGCGCATGGCTTCGTGGGCAACACCCATGGCTTCCCGACTGAGACCAACAATCATCTGATCGCCGATTTCATCGCCCGCTGGCTGGCGGAGCGCGACCTGTAGAACAAGCTGGGTCGCGGGTGCTGGAGCCCATCGCGGCAGCTTGGTTCGCCGATCTGACGATGACACCCGGCTAATCAGCTTCCTGCCGCTTTCCGAAAGCGCCGCAACTCACCCTTAGCGTGGTGGTGGATTGCGCTTATTTATAAGTGCGACGGAAATAATGGTCTATTTCCTGACATGTAAAGTCAATGTATGTAAATGACTGTCTCTACAATTTTGCGGAATCCGGTGCGTCCGAGAGAGATAAAGTCGAAGTAAATTAAATATTTTATTTAACGATTGTTAATTAAATATAACGATCTTAACCAACCTGGGATTCAATGAAGACCTCTAAATACATCATGATGAAGATCGGAGGTGATGGCCTCGCGTTTATCGATTTCATTGTGACATATGGTGGATTGGCGTTGGATGGTCAGGACATCCAGTTTCTCGGCTCCTCATTGATCGATGCTGTTTTTGTCCGCCCCGGGGCGAGCTATGTTTTGAATACAGGAGGCGGAGCGGACCGCATTTATGTCGAAGGTCAGCTCTCCGATTACACGCTGAGTCGCAATAACGCGACGCTGATCCTGACGCGCACGGTGGACGGTAAAGTGGAGACCGTCCATGTGGCAGGCGCCAACGCGACGACCGCACCCGATGTGCTGGTGTTTTCAGATGGCAGCGTGAGCGTGAACGCCCTTTACACGCATGTTGCAGACGGAACGGCGGCTCCAGTGCCGACGGGCGAAACCTCACTGGCCCCTCAAGGCGCGGCCGCGCGCGGCGCCGTTCTGGACGCCATAGTGAAGATCGGATGCTTCAACCCTGCTGGCGAGACGGTCGCCGCTTCGAAGCCGGGCGTCGCGTTCCAGATCCTCGGCAGTGCCGGTGTCGATAGGGTGTACGTCGCCGAGGGAACCACGATCGACGCTGCCTCGCTCGGCGGCGGCGTGGATGTGGTTTACTTCCGGGGACAATGGGCCGACTACACCAAGACCCTCACCGGCGCGCGCCTGACGCTCACCCGCACTGTGAGCGGGCACGTCGAGACGATCGTCGTGGCATCCAGCGGCGGCACGCTCAACGATCTGTTGGTGTTCGCCGATGGGGCTGTGCGCTCGCAGGTGGCCGGCCAGGGGGTGAAGGCGGATGCCAACGTCGCTCTAGCGGATCTCGCCGGCTTTGATCCGAGCGTGTTCGTCGATCTGGTCGCACCCGTGGCGCCCCGGCTATCGCTGGCCAACGATAACGGGACATCCCAGACCGACGGCCTGACCAATGACGGCCATATTCTGGTCACGCTTCTGGAGGCGGGAGCATCCTGGACATACAGCATCGACGGCGGACAGACCTGGCTCAAGGGCGAGGGGGAGACCTTCAGCCTTGCTACGGGAACCTATGCGGCCGATCAGATTCAGGTCCGGCAGCGCGATGCGGCAGGGAACCTGTCCGAAGCCGGGCACAGTGAGACTGTCCTGACCATCGATTCCACGCCGCCGGTGGCGCCTGTGATATCGGGCTTTCTCGATCCGATCGCGAGTTCGATCAACCCGTCGACGGGGGCGATCATCAACCTCGTGACGAGTCCGGTGGCTGGCGCTTCTGTCCTTCAGCAGGGCGCGACCAGTCTGCACGGAACAGGCACAGCCGGCAGCAAGGTCGCCATCACCTTCGGGGCCTCTGAACAGCGGGTTGTGACGGTGGATGCCGCCGGGGCATGGGCCGTCAATCTCACGCACGCGGACATCGTGTCATTCGGCATCGGGGCGGAGGCATTTACGGCCACCGTCAGCGATGACGCGGGTAATTCTGCGAGCACCACCGTTCCGTTGCAGATCAATGCACAAGCCTACACGACCAACGATGTCGCGGCCTCCGGCTATGGCAGTGAGTATGTCGACGCCCTGATTATCGGTGAGACCGGCTGGTCCGGTGGCATCATCACTTATTCTTTCTCCGCCGGCTCGGGCGCGTCTGCCTGGTCGGAAAGTGAGAAGAGCGCCGTGCGATCGGCATTGGCTCTCTACGAGAATATCGCGAATTTGGACTTTCAGGAGACGGATGACTATGGCGAAGCGGCGGGCGGCGCGAATATCGCTCTCGAAAAATCGCCCGCTTCGACCTGGACCGAGCCTGGAATTCTGGCCGACTTCACCATTCCCTTCGGCGGATACAATGCCACGCAGGTCGGCCGCTTCAACTATGAGATATCCTATTGGCAGAATCTGAGCGAAGGGGGCCTCGCGTTCGACACGCTGGTGCATGAGCTCGGCCATGCCCTTGGCCTAGGCCACCCCTTCACGGATACCATCAACGGCGTCACGCAGACCCAATTTCCGGGCGTAGCGGCCAATGATGCCTATGCGCTCGGGACGCTGGACCTGAATCAGGGCATCTGGACTATCATGGCCTACAATTTCGGCTGGGATGTGAAGGCGCCGCCAAACAGTTACGCATGGGGCTTGTCGAAGACGCCGATGGTCTTCGATGTTGCTGCGATACAGGCGATCTATGGCGCCAATCTCTCATACCGAACCGGTAACGACGTCTACACGCTGCCCACCGCCAGCAAGTCGGGTACGGGCTGGGCATGCATCTGGGATGCGGGGGGCGTGGACACGATCAGCAATGCGGGCAGTTCGCTCAACTGCGTCATCAACCTCAATGCCTATCCGCTCACGGCCGGCGTCGACCCCACACTTTATGTATCGCGGAATCTTGCCATATCCGGAGGATATACAATCGCGGCGGGGGCCGTGATCGAAAACGCGATCGGCGGGGGAGGCCGCGACACGATCATCGGCAACCATGTCTCTAACCTGCTGACCGGGGGCGGCGCAGCCGATCAGTTCGTCTTCAACACCGCGCTGGGGCCGAGCAATGTCGACCGAATTAGCGACTTTTCTGTCAGCGCGGGTGACGTCATCGCGCTCGACAAGAGCATTTTTGACCGGCTCAGCAACCTCAGCGATCTGAGCGGTCACTTCGGTTATTCGACCCAGTCTGCGGATCCCAACCTGTTCGTCATTTACGATACCGGCAGCGGAACGCTCAGTTACCGCGACGAAGCGAACGACCTGATCGATTTCGCGATCCTGCTCAACAAGCCGCAGTCGATCACAACCACATCCTTTGCGGTCCTCTGACGCGATCCGGCGCCGGCGCCCGAAGTAGGATCGCTAGCGTCGCGCATTGAAATAGCTGTCGAGAAAGGCTTGCGCCTCTGCGCGCGGGGTGCCGATGACGGCCGGCTGCGGGGAGAGGCGCATCAGCTTGGGCTGGGCATCGTCATAGCGCGGCCATTCCGGCAGGCCGGGGCCGTTGGGATTGCCGGTGCGCGCGAAGTTCACCCAATAATGCGAGACAAGGTCTGAGAGCTTGTGATCCTCAGGCGTCCACGGCTGATCCTCGACCTGCAGGTTGCGGAAGACATAGACGATCTCCGCTGAATGGAAGGCACCCATTTCCGGCTTGCCGGGCCAGGGCTGATCGAACCAGTAGAGCCACGCACCGGACTTACCGGTCTTGGCTTGAAGCTTGGCCCAGCTGCGCATCTGCCATTGGACGGCATCGGTCGAAGATTGGCCCAGTTGATCCTTGGATGCCCCGTAAATCCGGTCGTAAGCCGCGCCGTTAGCATCAGACCGCTGCACCCAATCCTTGCGGATGTTCGATCCCTCCATGGAGTTGGAGCCGACCAGTGTGGGCACGTCGTTCTGCTTGCCCGCAGCAAAGATGTTGTAGACGATGTCCGGCAGCACATAGCCGTCGCGCTCGGTGGGCCAGAAGAAGGCCAGTTCCTTGGTGAACGCGTCCATCGGCAGCGCGCGGAGCTGCGCGACTGTTTCGCCGCCGAGCTTGCGGCCAAAGTCCGCGCCATAAGCCTCCGCCTCGCGCATGTCCTTGCGGCCGACGAGGCCACCATCGGGATCGAACTGGGACGTGCTCTCGCCGATCGCGCGGTGGAACAATCTCTTGGCCAGGGGCGAAGCCTGCAGGATGCTGATCGCGGTGCTGCCGGCGGATTCGCCGAACACGGTGACGTTGCCCGGATCGCCGCCAAAGGCCGCGATATTGTCGCGCACCCATTTCAGCCCCTCGATCTGGTCGAGAATGCCGTAATTGCCCGATGCCTTGTAAGGCGCTTCGGCGGTAAGACCCGGATGTGCCATGAAGCCGAGCGGGCCGACGCGGTAATTAAGGGTCACCAGCACCACACCCATTTTCGCGAGCGCCGTGCCGTCATAAGCCGGCTCGCGGTTTGAGCCGCCCAGGAAGCCGCCGCCGTAGATCCACACCATCACCGGGAGCGGCCCTTGGTGGTCGGCTGGCGTCCAGACATTTACCGAAAGGCAGTCCTCGCTCATCGGCCGTTGGTCGACCGGCGAGCGCCATTGCGGGCAGATCGGGCCGAACTGCGTTGCATCGCGCAGGCCGCTCCAACCGGAGGCCGCGACCGGTGCTTTCCAGCGTTGCTCGCCGGCGGTCGATGCGCCGAACGGGATGTTGAGGAACTTGCGCACGCCGTCCGCTTCGGCACCTTTCAGCGCGCCCTGACGGATGGTCACCTGCGGCGCGGCGCCGGTGTCGGCGGCCAGCGGGGCGGCAGTTCCGGCGAGGAGGAGTGCGGCAAGCCCGCTACGGCGCAGGAGAGGGATCGTCTTCATGGGAATCTCCATTCAGGCAGCACTGGCCGAGGGGCGGGCGCGGGCGGCAAATCCGGCCAGACCGCACAGGGCGAGCAGCACGGCGACGACGGCGAAGAAGGCAAAGGAGCCGCCCAGATCGAGCGAAATGACGCCGGTGAACGAGCTGAGCACTGCGCCCAGTCGCCCGGTGGCGGAGGCGACGCCCACGCCGGTCGCCCGCGCTGCGGTGGGGTAGGCCGTGGCGGCGAGCGTGTAGAGCGTGTTGTGCAGCCCTGCCATGCAGAAGCCGAGCGCGACCATCACCGGCAGGATGATGAGCGCCGAGACGACATCACTGCCGAGCAGCACGGCGAGAACGCCCGCGAGCAGAGCAGCGGCACCCGCCAGACCCATATGCGCGCGGCTGAATCCGGTGCGATCGAGCAGAATGCCGCTGAACAGTGCGCCGACCACGCCGCCCATATGGAAGGTGGTGATGCCGAGGCTGGTCATGGTGAGATCGAAGCCTAATGTGCTCAGCATCGTCGGGACCCAGCTGAAGATGGTGTAGGAGGCCATCAGACAGGTGAAAAAACCGCCCCAGAGCAGCAGGGTCTGGTGGCGCAGCGCCGGCGAGAGCAGCAGGCGCAGCGGCGCGATGACCGTGCTGGCTGGCGGCGGTGCATCGAAGCGATGGGCCGGGTCATGCGAGATGCGGCAGCGCTTGAGCAGTCGTGCCAGATCTTCATGCCGGCCCGCGCGCAGCAGGAAGCTTGGCGATTCCGGCAGGAAGACGATGAAGGCGAGGGCCAGCAGAATTGGCAGGGCGCCTGCGACGAAGAACAGGGTTCGCCATCCGAACATCTCCAGCACCGAGGCGCCGAGCCCGCCGGCGATGATGCCGCCAATGGGAATGAACACCATGCCGATGGCAATGGCGCGGCCCCGGCGCTTTTCCGGCGTAAATTCGGAAATAAGTGCGGCGCCATTGGGGATCGCCGCGCCGATGCCGAGGCCATCGAGGAAGCGCACGAGCAGCAATTGCGTGGCGTCATGCGTGAAGCCACCGGCCACCGTCATCAGGCCGAACAGCAGGATGGCGACGATCAAGGCCCAGCGGCGGCCGATCCGGTCGCCCATGATCCCGCCGATGATCGAGCCCAATGCGACGCCGGCCAGATTGGCAGCCGTCACCGGCGCGAACGCCCCACGGGGAATGCCCCAATCCGCAATCAGCGCCGGCAGCACGATGCCGAGAGACTGGTTGGCCAGCCCGTCGACCGCGAAGACCAGCGCGAAGCAGCCGAGCAGCAACTTCTGGAACGGGCTCCAGGCCGCATTGTCGATGGCCGTGCCCAGATCATGCGATACCACAGCTGACGCCGCGCCGCTGGGCTCGGCTGGCAGTGCCGTGCCGGCTGCTGGGGTGAAGGATGCCATGCTGCTCTCTCTCCGTGTCAGGCGTTGGTCTGTGGCCGGGGGCGATTCTGGTGTCGCGCGCTCACGGCGGATGGTGTCAAAGGGGGCGGGGCGGCTCCTGCCTGTCGAGCGCGCTCTCGCCCATGAAACGCGGCGGCGCGGCATAGGCGCGCGCGGTGAGGAACGGCTGGTAATAGCGGAAATAGGCCAGCAGCAGGGCGCAGTTCACGCCGATCTCCAGCGGTCCTGTGATGAGCTGGCGCGGCAGGCCGACGACGATGGCGTTGAGGTAGAAGATCGTAAAGCTGGTCGGCACCTGCAGCACCAGCATCAGCGGCACGAACCGGTTGGTCAGCAGCACGATGCCGACGAGGCCCTCCATGGCCTTGATGCCCGGGAAGAGGCCCATATCGAGCAGCGACTGGATGAACGGTCCGCCGATGGGGTGGGGCACGACCGGCTGCATGTCCGTCAGCCAGTAGCGCGAGGAGGACCAGATGAGATGCAGGCCGAAATAGATGCGCATCGCATCGGTCACATGGTCCGCCGTCGTACGCTTCGGGTCCAGCCGGCGCAGGATCAGCGCGCCCACGATACCGGCAAGGATCGGGAAGCCGAAGAACATGAACGTGTCGAACTTGCCGAACGCCAGATAGAGGCCGATGGCGCCGCTCAGCGCGGCCGGAACGATGAAGCCAGTGGTCAGCGGCTTGGGTGACGAGGGCATGGTGCTTCTTTCTGCTGGCGAGCGCCTTGGGGTCGTTCGCCCTGGGTCGTTGGTGGTGTCATACGCGGGTCATGTCCGGGGCTTGCGAGCCGCCCGATCAGTCGATGTAGCCCATCTCCCGATAATAGCGCGCGGCGCCGGGATGCAGCGGAACGCCCTTGCCGTCGCCGACCGTGCGTGGATCGATGGAATAGGGCCGCACGAACCATTTGAGCTCGCCGCGTGCCCGGTCGATGCCGCGCGCGGCGGCATAGGCAATGTCATCCGGCATATCGGCGCGACCGAACACGACTTCGCCGGACCGGCCGACCGTCTTGATCGCGCGATCCACCCCGCGCAGCACGCCCCAGCGGGCGGTGGTGCGGACCATGTCAGCCTCCTTGACCATCTTGTCGAGCAGATCGTCCGGCAGATCGAGGAAGTGGAGTTTGTGCGCGACGGTCAGCGTCGTCCAGAACGAAGACTCAGGGTTGTTCGCCGGGCTGGCGAGGCTGGAGATGACGACGTCGAATGGGGTTTCCGCGGTCACGTCGTGCGGGCTCTGGATCGAGCCACCCCAGCTCTCCACGCTGGCCTTATCGAGGCCGTAATAAGCGAGCACGGGCGCCTCGCTCGGCTGGCCATCGGTGAGAATGCGCACCGGCAGCTTGCGGGCGCGGATTTCAGCGAGGCTCTTGATCCCGAGTTCCGGCTTGACCGCGACCAGCAGATAGGTCGGGTCCTCGATCCGTGCGATGAGGCGCAGCGCGGGATAGGGACCGTCCTTGGCATAGATATATTGGCCACGATAGGCCCAGGTCATCATCGATGCCTCGGTGATGCCGAAGTCGATGGGGGCGTTGATCCGCTGGGTCGTGCCGTGGCGTACATCGCCTTCCTTCAGGGGCGGGGGCAGGGCGGCCTTGCCCACCAGACGCGGCCCTTCGGTGCGGTTGCAATTGCGGCAGAGGATGATCTCATAGCCTTCCGGCGCCATCGCATCGCGCACGAATTCGCCCAGTTCGCCCCAGGGGCAGGCTTCCGGGCAGGCGGAGGCGAGGACGAGACGCTTGGTGGCGTAACCGGTCTTGCCGACATCGGTCCAGCTTGAGTCGACGATCTTTTCCGGCTCTGCCGCGCGCGCCGGCATGCCCAGCGTGAGGCCGGCCAGGGCCAGGGCGATTGCAGATAGCAGCATGCGCATTGAAGACCGTCTCCCCTCAGGCGCCCGATCCAGTGTGTCGCGAGACTCGCAGGACAGGCAGCGGCTGGTCCAACCCCGCTTTCTTCTGTGGGAAGCTTCGGTTAGGCAGCAAACAATATAAAAAATAGTATACTAATCTGGCGTCGTCAATGCCATGTGGTCGCGCGCCTTTCTAATATTTGACCTGTGGGCGCGCGAGAGCTTCAGTGCGCCATCTCCGCGGGTGCGCGCGGAGCATTCAGGGAGGCGGCGGCCTCCTCGGCGCGTTCGCGGGCGATGAGATCGGCCAACATGCGGCGCGCGGAAACCGGCGCCGTATCCGTCGCAAGCAGGATCGGGTTCAACTCATTGATGTCGCTGACGGCACCCATATTTTCCTGCACCATTTCGATCATCGGCTCGTCCTGCTGCCGGAAAGCCATGTCGAAGAAATCGAGCAGGGCCTGGTCGACCTCCGGCTCATCGCGACGCCGATTGCGGCCGTTGACGAAGAAATAATGGGAGGTGAACTCGGTCTCCGGCGTGATGATATGGAGCTGCGGAATATGCGCGCCGCTCTCGCGCGGCTGACCGACCTCCCAGCTGCCCAGCTTGAAATCCAGCATCGCCGGTGGATGCCAGGTCATGGTGGTGTCGGTCTCCACTACAACCTTGGGGTCCATGCCGAACAGGCCGACATGCGCCGAGGAGGGGCCAAGGCCGCTGCGGATGCGATGATTGGTGATCCAGCGATCGCCGCGCTCCAGCCGCTGCGTGGTGGCGGCGAGCAATTGCTCTGGCGTGTAATTGCCCCCGCTGAACTGCGGGTGGATGAAGGCGGCGTGACTGAGGTCCAGCAGGTTATCGACCACCAGCTCATAATGACCCTTCACGTGCAACAGCCCGCGCACCACGGCATAGTCATCGGGCTGTTCGAGGAAATCGATGACCGGCAGCAGCGCCGGGTTAGCCTTTGCGGGGTCGCCGGGCCAGAACCAGATGATGCCGTAGCGCTCCAGCAGCGGCCAGGCGCGAATGTTTGCGGCGGGCAGGCCGGCCTTGGTCTTGCTGTGCGGATTGAGCACGCATTCGCCATCCCGGTTGAAGCGCAGGCCGTGATAGGGGCATTCCAGCGTGTCATCGATGATCCGGCCGGCGGAGAGCGGCGCAAAGCGGTGCGGACAGCGATTGAGGATCATAGCCGCCTCGCCATGGCTGTCGCGGAACAGCACGGCCTTCTGGTCGATCAGCGTGCGGGCCAGCGTGCCTTCGCCGAGTTCATGGGAATAGGCTGCGGCGTACCAGGTGTTTTTCAGGATCGAGAGCACTCACCACTCCATCAATATTTTGATCGCGGCAACCGGGGCTCCCGCAACAGGACCAGGAGGCGGACGCAGCAAACCTCTCCTGAATCATTGGTAGACGATTATGTATACCATACGAGTTATCCGCTGTCATCCGGCAAGTCGCCCGGTTGGTCACTCATCAAAGGTCCAGCACCAGCCGCTCGGTCAGCGCGCCGGAGCAGCAGATCATCATCATCTTGCCCTCGCGCTTCTCCTGCGGTGTCAGCACCGCGTCGAAATGCTCGGGCGTCCCCGCGAGCACTTCCGTTGCGCAGGCGCCGCAGGTGCCCTGCTCGCAGCTTGAGCTGGCCGGAACACCGGCCTCGCGCACCGCCTCGAGGATCGACTGGCCCGGCGCCACTGTGAGTTCCAGGCCGGAGCGGGCCAGTTCAACGATGATGGTGCCATCGGGGAGGGGTTGTTTTTCAGTCACGACCGGCAGTCTCTATCATGCTTTCCATCCGCTCGTCATAGGCCAGAATTATCTTAGTGCTAAGATATATTGACAGGCGGCGGGGGTGAAAATACCCTCAGGGCAACTCACCGCGCGCGCCATTGCTGCGCTCGGTGCCCCCATGATGGTTTTAGGAGATGCGCAGTGGCCCGCGAAATGGTGACGGATGTTCTGGTGATCGGCGGCGGCTCCGCGGCGACGCGCGCGGCGTTGGAGGCCGCGGCGGCGGGCGTGGCCGTGATGCTGGTGGACAAGGGCACGGTCGGCGATAGCGGCTCGAGCCCGCACGCGCTGGTCGGCTTCAGCGTGCCGCTGCTGGATGAGGCGGATAGCTCCGCGCTGTTCGTCGAGGATTGGGCGAAGGCCAGCGGCGGCATTTGCGACCGCGATCTGGTGGCGCAATGCGCAGAGCATGGGCGCTTTCTGGCCGAGGATATGGAAAAGCGCGGCGTGCCCTTCATCCGCAATGCCGATGGGAGCTGGTTCATCTCCCGCCGCGCCGGCCATTCCGTGCGCCGGACCTTGCAGGCGCAGGGCCTGGGCAAGGGCAAGCACGCCAATGTCATCGCGCCCATGCGCACCGGCCTGATCGATGCCGGCGTGACGCTGCAGGAAGGAACCATGATCACGCGCCTGCTGCTCAGCGATGGCGCTGTCGTGGGGGCATATGCGGTCGGCCCGGATGGCGAGCATTTCATCATCCGCGCCAAGGCCGTCGTGCTTGCCTCGGGCGGGGTGAACCGGCTCTACACGAAGCTCTGCGACGAAGTGGTCGAACATGGCAGCCGCACCACGGGCGACTCCTACAGCTTGGCGTTCCATGCCGGCGCGCCGCTGATCGACATGGAGTTCGTCCAGTTCCGCGATTCGCCGCCCGCCGGGCCGATCTACGGCGCCGCCTATGTGAACGCGCTCGGCGAGCGGATCATGGAGAAATATGATCCCGAGAATATGGAATGCGCCCCGCGCTACATGATGGCGCGCGCCGTCTATACCGAGAATTTTGAGGGGCGCGGGCCGGTCGTCTGGCATGTCGAAGACGGGCAGGTCGCCCGCTCCCGCGCGCCGGTCGGCAATTATGAGGGCGGGCAGATCGTGGAGATCACCCTCATGTTCCAGCGCCTGATGGGCGGCGCGCGCATCGATGTGACCGCTGCGACGGCGGTGCCGGGCCTCTATGCAGCGGGCGAGGCGTCCGGGGGCATTCATGGCGGCGACCGGATGCAGGGCTGCGGCTTCCTGGAGACGCAGACCTTCGGCCGAATCGCCGGGCAGAGCGCGGCCCAGCGGGCGAAGACGACTGACTTGCCCGCGCTCGATGCCGCTGCGGTGGAGGCCGAGGCAGCGCGGCTGGCGCGCAGCACGGGCGCGCAGGATCCTGTCGCCCTGTTCGAGAGGGTGCGCGAGATCATGTGGGCGCAGGTCGGCGTGGTGTCCAACCGCACCCAGTTGACCGATGCCATCGCCAAATTTCAGGAGATCCAGCGCATCGCTGCGACCGATGTCGATCAGTCCGATCTGGTCGCCGCCGAGGAACTGCGCAATCTCGCGCTCACCGCCGAACTGGTGGCGACGGCCAAGCTCGCCCGCGAGGAGACGCGCAGCGGCCACGGGCGCACCGATTTCCCGCAGGAAGATCCCGCCTGGGTGCGCCACGTCCGCCTCGCGAACGCAGGCGATGGCGCGGTGGCTGTCGATACCATCCCGGTGGTCGAGTTCGCTGAAGCCTGACCGGCGCCACCACTCCCGCGTTCAGGGCAGCGCGGCCTCGATCGAGTGGAGCAGCTTGCGCAGGATCGCGTTGCAACGCTGCCGGTCCGCCTGCGAAAGGCTGCCCATCAGGCGCTGTTCCGTCGCAGTAAAGGCGGCCATGGTCCGCCCGGCCAGCGCGATGCCGTCGGGCGTGAGTTCGACGAGCAGCGAGCGCTGGTCGCTGGCATGCGAGACGCGGCGGATCAGGCCGCGCTGCTCCAGCCGCCGCGCCAGCCCGGTCAGCCCGCCCGAGGTCACCGGCACATAGCGCCCGGCGAGGTCGGTCGGCGCCGCGCGATAGGGCGCGCCGATGCGCATCAGGCCCGCGAGCAGACGAAACTCATTATCGGATAGCCCCGACGCCTTGAGCACCGCGGCCGTCTCCGCGCGCAACCGATCATCGATCCGCGCGACCCGCGCCGCAATCGCCCGCGCATCGGAATCCAGCGCCGGAATGACGGCCTGCCACTCCCCGATAAGCGCATCGACCGCCGCATCCAGCCGATGCGCCTCACTCTCTGCGCGCAGGTGTGCGAGGCTCTGTGAGGAGCGTGTCGTGTCTGGTCCTGTCGAGCGCGGGCGGGAGGTCATCGGCGCTTCATAAGCGTTCGTAGCGGCTCAGTCCGCAGGATTATGCTTGGCGAGGAAATCCTCCATCGCGCGCAGGAGCGTCAATCGATCCGCTTCGCGCGTGAAATAGTGGTCTGCAAGCGGGACGGAGACGAATTCGACCTGTCTGCCCGCGCTGATCATGGCAGAATGCATCCGCGCTGACTGGGCGTGATCCACCGTCACGTCCTTCTTCCCGTGGATCAGCAACAAGGGCGTTTTGATCTTATCGACGGCGTAAACCGGTGAGATGCCCCTGAAGTCCGCAGACATCCTCTGCCACTGACCCCGATAAAGTCTGGTGCGCAACTTGCCGCCGAAGTCGTTGACTTCCTTTCGGACGTTCGAGACCCCGTTTATGGAAATAGCGCAGCGATAAAAGTCCGGATCTTTTGCGATGCCCCACATGGCCGCATAGCCGCCATAAGAGGCGCCTACGATGCACACACGCTTGGGGTCGGCAAGGCCCTCCTTGACGGCCCAGAGCACGCCGTCGGTCACATCATCCTGCATCGCGAGGCCCATCTGGCCCTCGCCGGCTTTCTCAAACGCATCGCCATAGCCGGTCGATCCGCGAAAATTCGGTTGCAGGACGGCATAGCCCCGCTCGGCCAGAAACTGGACCCAATAGTCATAGGTCAGCGTGTCGTGCGCCCAGGGGCCGCCGTGGGGCATCACGATGAACGGCAGGTTCGTGCCCGCTTTTCCCCGCGGCATGGTGAGCACGCCTTCGATTTCCAGCCCGTCGCGCGCATTGTATTGGACGTAGCGGGAGCGCGCGAGCCTTTTGGTCCCGATGCGGCTGTTCATCTCTGCGAGCTTCGCCAGATTGCCGTTGCCCGGGTCGAAATAATATAGCAGCCCGGGATTGTCGGGCGTGCCGAAGCGCACAAGCATCTTTTTGCGGTCGGCGCTCATGCTGAGGATTTCGACATCCGTGCCCGGCGCGGCCTGCTGCAACTTCTCCTGATAGGCTTTCAATTGGGGATCGAACCAATGAAAGGGGGCGTCGTCGCTGGTTGTCCGCACGCCGAGCAGGCTGGAATCGTCTGGAGCGAGGATCACGTCGTCCACGGCTTCCCTGTCGAAGATGGTGCGCAGGGTCTTGCCGGTGCTCAGGTCCACCTCGAAGACACTGCGATGACCGGCGTCGCCGGCTTTCAGCACATAGCCATTGTCGCTGCCGGGCACAAAATAGAAAGGCACGGTGAGGTCTTCGTCCGCGCCCAGATTGGCCGTGTCGATCGTGCGAAGCACGTCGTTCTTCTCCGCGCGATAGAGGAGGCGCGAATGGACTGTCAGATCATTATAACTGATGGCCATACGCACGCGGCCCTGAGAATCCGCTCCCCAGTCGAACACATTGGTCCGGCCTTTTTCCACGACCACCCTGCGGCCGTTCGCCACGTTCAGCCGATAGACGGACGGCCAAAAGCCGGGATAATTGGTGTAGATGCTGTCCTGGGCCGCAACCAGGATCTCGGTTCTGCCGTCGGTCGGAGCCCAGATGACGCTGGCGGCATCCTGGCCGCCGGAATCCCACATGAGATGGGTGATCTTTCCTGTTGTCCGGTTGACGGAAAGCAGACGTGAGACATACCAATCACTGCCTTCGACCGGCGCGAGCGCGTAAACGCCGACCAGGATGTGGTCGTTGCCGACCCAGCGTATCCACGCCACTTCCGTCAGATTCGGCACAGCGAAGCGCAGCATGTTGGCGCGATCGCCAGCGACCGGCAGGATCGTGATCATCTGGCCGCCGTTCACCGCGAACAGTCCGGCGATATGCGTTCCATCGGGGGAGAGCGTCGCCTTCTCCACGAACGGCAGGGCGGCGAATGCTTCGGTTGGTAGTGGCGCACGAGCGGCAGCAGGCGCATTTTCGGTGGACCCCGCCGCTATTTGCGGTGACAGGATCGGTAACAATGCTGCTGCGACGATCGCATATGCTGCGGCGCGGAACCCCGAGCCGGATGTGCTCCCCATGATGTCCCCCACGAACCACGAGCCATCGTTGGCCCCCAAGGTCCAGCTACGTAATCGTGGTGCGACGGGCAACCGTCAAATGCGGCTTCGTGACGTCAGGCCGAGATTGCGAGAGCGGGGATCGCGCTCGCCTTCCACCCCGCCAGCGCTTCTCGCGCCCGGTCGGTATAGGCCTGTTTGCGCTGCTTCTTGCGCACGCTCTCGTCCTCGATGGGCGGGAAGAGGCCGAAGTTGACGTTCATCGGCTGGTAGCTCTCTGCGTCGGCGCCGCCGGTGATGTGGCCGAGCAGCGCGCCGAGGGCTGTCTGGGGCGGGGGGAGGGGCATGTCACGTCCGCCCAAGTCCGCCGCGCAGAACAGACCGGCGAGCAGGCCGACGGCAGCGCTTTCCACATAGCCTTCGCAACCGGTGATCTGCCCGGCGAAGCGCACATGCGGCATGGCGCGCAGGCGCAGGTGATCGTCCAGCAGCTCCGGGCTCTTGATGAAGGTGTTGCGATGCAGTCCGCCCAGCCGCGCAAACTGCGCGTTCTCAAGCGCGGGAATCGTCCTGAACAGAGCGACTTGTGCTTCATATTTGAGTTTCGTCTGGAAGCCGACCATGTTCCACAGCGTGCCTAGCGCATTGTCCTGGCGCAGCTGCACGACGGCATAGGGCCAGCGGCCGGTGCGGGGATTGTCGAGGCCGACCGGCTTCATCGGCCCGTGGCGCAGCGTCTCCCGCCCGCGCTCGGCCATCACCTCGATGGGCATACAGCCATCGAAGTAAGGCGTGTCCTTCTCCCATTGCTTGAACTCGGTCTTGGGACCATCGAGCAGACCCTGGACGAAGGCATCATACTGATCCTTGTCCATCGGGCAGTTGATGTAATCCTTGCCGTCGCCGTCGGGCGAGCCCTTGTCCCAGCGGCTCGCTTTCCACGCGATCGACATGTCGATGCTGTCGCCATGGACGATGGGCGCGATGGCATCGAAGAAGGCGAGCTGGTCCTTGCCCGTGGTCCGCGCGATTGCCTGGGCCAGCGGCGCGGCGGTGAGCGGGCCGGTGGCGATGATCGTCGGGCCATGGGCCGGAATGCCATCAACCCGCTCGCGTACCAGCTCGATCAGCGGATGCGCTTCGATGGCAGCGGTCACGCCCTGCGCGAAAATGTCTCGGTCCACCGCCAGCGCGGAGCCCGCTGGCAACTTGCACTTGTCCGCCTGCGCCATGATGAGCGAGCCGAGCGCGCGCATTTCCTGATGGAGCAGGCCGACGGCATTGCTGTTGGCATCGTCCGAACGGAAGCTGTTGGAGCAGACCATCTCGGCCAGCGCATCGGTCTCATGCGCGGGCGTCTGTTCGCCGCTGCCCCGCATCTCGGAGAGGCGCACGCGCACGCCGGCCTGGGCAAGCTGCCAGGCTGCCTCGCTGCCGGCAAGGCCGCCGCCGATGATGTGCACCTGATGGGTCATGGTTCTTCAAATCCTGCCGGGAATGCGTGTTTCCCGTCCGCCCCTAGCCGCAGCTTGCTGTGACCGGCAACCGCGCTCATCGGGATCGGGCCATAGACGTGCGGGAACAGGGCGCCGCCGCGCGAGACTTCCCAGCGCACGGTGTCGCCCAGCGGCGGCAGATCGACCATGACGAGGATGGCCGGATCGACATCGGCAAACCATTTGGCTGCGGTTTCCCGCACCTGCTCGCGGGCGGACAGGTGAATGTAGCCATCGGCCAGATCGACTGGGGCGCCGGTAAAAACACCTGAGTCGCGCCATGCCGACCATTCCTCGGGGCGCAACAGCTTGAAGGCGAAGAGTTCTGTCATGAAACGACGCTACGGCATGGGCGGGGCGCCGTCCAGCGCTTGCCTTGAGGCGGGAAACGCGGGCATTCCAGCCGGTGAATCGATTGAAACAGAACGGGATATGCTCTTCATGTCGAGCGACGCCACGCCCATGTCCATGCTCACCGCAGGGCTTATCCGCCTACTCGATGTCGAGCCGGCGGGAGAGCCCGGGCATTTCCTCGGCCATCGCAAGCCCGGCGGGGCAGGGCGCGTCTATGGCGGGCAGGTGGTCGGCCAGGCGCTGGCGGCCGCGGCCAAGACGGTGGTGGCGGACCGGCCCGTGCATTCGCTGCATTGCTATTTCATGCGCCCGGGCAGTGAGGACTATCCTATCGACTATCAGGTGGACGCGGACATGGATGGCCGCGCCTTCTCAAACCGGCGGATCGTGGCCTGGCAGCAGGAGAAGCCGATCTTCAACATGATCGCGTCCTTCCATAAGCCTGAGCGCGGTCCGGCGCACCAGAGCGACATGCCGCCGGTGCCGGACCCCGATGATCTCAAGGATCTCGGCGATCTCATCGAGCAGCATGATCTCCCGGCCGGTCCGGTGCTGCGCTGGATTGCCGGGCGTAACAGCCCGGTGCGCTTCCGTCCGGTGGGCGATATCCAGTCGGGCATCATCAAGATGCACGATGCCGCGCCGCAGCTGTGCTGGATGCGCGTAGGGGAGGGGCCGCTCGGCCTTGAGCAGCCCATGCAGCGGGCGATGCTGGGGTTCATCAGCGACATGCTGCTGCTTGCGACGGCCTACCGGCCGCACGGCCTGCACATCGGCAGCCCCGGGGTGGCCAGTGCCAGCATCGATCACAGCGTCTGGTTCCACGACAATGTAGAGTGCGGCGACTGGCTGCTTTACGTCACGGACAGTCCCTGGGCGGGGCATGGCCGGGGCTTCGCGCGCGGGCATTTTTATGCGCGGGACGGTCGCCTGGTGGCCAGCGTGGCGCAGGAAGGGCTGATCCGCTTCCGCGAGGCCGAGTGACGCGCGTCCCTTTGGACCGTCGGCCCCCAATATTCCATGTCATCAGGACATCCGTTGCGTTCGAGCCGCGCTGACGGCAAAGTTCATCGCACGAAAGCAGCATTGATCCGGGCCTGACAAAGGCACACCCCGGGCGGAACGGAGGAGTGGATGACCAGAATTCGGGCTGATCGGCCCTCTGTGACGATCAACTATGTCGCGCGCACCGACGAACGGCCGCGTTATTATGCGAACGATCACAGCCGGGATACGGTGGTGATCGAGGAGCACGGCATGGCCGCCAGCGACGGACGGCATGAGGTGCTCGGCCTCGACACGGCCGGCGTGGCGCTGGTTGACGCGCCCACGGCGGTCACCGACTTTGCCGACAAGGCCAATTTCCCGGCTTATGCCGAGGAGATCGAAGCGCTGCTGCTGCGCGAGACGGGGGCGGATGTGGTGATCGTCACCGGTCCGCCGATCCTGCGCTTTTCGGAACGCTCCGGCAAGGCCGGCAGCAGCGATAACAGCCATCCCGCGCGCTTTGCCCATGTCGATGTCAGCGACGCGACGGCGCGGGGTTTTTCGGCGCAGCGTCAGCCCGCCGGGGAGGGCATTGTCCGGGCTGCGCATTACAATGTCTGGCGCGTTCTCTCGCCCGCCCCGCAGGATGTGCCGCTGGCGATCTGCGATGCGCGGTCGGTCACGGGGGAAGAACTGCTGCTGGCCGATGCGATTTTCGACAGTCCCTCGGGCGACTGGAGCTTCGAGGGCTATGTCGTCGCGCACGACCCGGCACATCGCTGGCTGTGGTTCCCGGATATGACGACGGACGAGGCGATCATCTTCAAGACGCATGATAGCCGCGCAGGCGTCGCCCGCTGCGTGCCGCATGTCGCGTTCGATGATCCGCTGTGCGATGACGAGGCACCGCCGCGCGTCAGCGTCGAGGCGCGCGCCATTGCCTATTGGCGAGAGGGTGGGGATCGCGGTAAAGGTAAATTACCGTAAACCAAAATTATCCCGATGACTGACCGTATCATCATCAGCTCTTAACCTTGTTCGGGTTAGGCGCAGGTCAAAGAGCTGAGAGTTCCAATGGCGACGAATGCACCTGTGATTACCGAAAAGAAAACCCGTTTCGAGCTGCTGAACTGGTTGATGGCCAACCCTGTTCTGGGGGCGGGTATCCTCGCGGTGCTCGTTCCGACGCTGTTGCTCGTCGCGCGGGAAAGCTGGTCGACGGAGCAGGGCGCGCATGGTCCCATCGTCCTGGCGACCGGCTTGTGGCTGCTGTGGCGGGAATGGCAGAATGCTGAGGCCGTCGCGCGCCCGGCGCCGGGGCTTCCCATTGCCATTGCCTTTGCGATTCTCCTGCCGCTCTACTTCGTTTCGCGTGTCAGCAACATCGTCGAGACAGAGGGCTTTCTCATGTATGGCCTGGTCGTCGCGGCGCTGTTCAGCGCCATCGGCTGGGAGGCGCTCAAGCGGCTCTGGTTCCCGCTCATCTACCTGCTGTTCGTGCTTCCGCCGCCTGAGACGCTGGTGGCCATGGTCACCAATCCGCTCAAGATCATGCTGTCCGAATCCGCCGTCGGCTTCCTGTATCTGGTCGGTTATCCGGTCGCTTCGTCGGGCGTTACCATTCAGGTCGGCCAGTATCAGCTGCTTGTCGCGGAGGCCTGCGCGGGCCTCAACTCGCTCATCTCGCTCTCCGCCATCTCGCTATTCTACGTCTATCTGCGCCACCACGCCAATGTGCGCTACGCGCTGCTGATGATCGTGGCGATCGTGCCGGTCGCCGTGTTCGCCAATTTCGTGCGGATCGTGCTGCTTGTGCTGCTGACCTATCATGGCGGTGAGGCAGCGGCGCAGGGCTTCCTGCATGATTTCGCCGGGCTGACCATGTTCATGACCGCGCTGATCACCATCTTCGCGATCGATCATCTCTTCGGGCTGCTGTTCCCGCGCCTGAAGGGCAGCAAGAGCGATCCCGTCGCGAAGCCAGCGGCCGAGCCCGCCCAGCCTTAAGGCCAGGCGCGGCGTACCTCAGCTACGCTGCTGGGCGATCAGGGTCGACATGTCGTCCAGGATCGCCAGCCTCTCTTTTTTGAGGTCCTCCAGATGCTCGTCGCAGGCCGGCTCGATATCGGTTTCGATCCGGTAGATCTGGCGCGTGAGCAGGTGGTGGCGCTCGGCAAGGGTGCGGAAATGCGCGTTGTGGAGCTTCAGAGCGTGAAGCACCTCATGGTCATGCGGGAACAGGTCGTCGAGCGTTTCGCGGGTATCAAGGGTCATGTTGCTCTCCTGGGTCTTGTCCGGCTTGCAATGATCCGATCGTGCCGGACGGAACGATAGCGCGCCTTGCGCAAGATCAATTCGTCGCCCACCGCCAGCGCATGGGCGGCGGGATTGCCCGCGCCCCTTGCCGTTGCCCGTCAACACGGCTAGAGGGCGCACCGGCTCTTTCCATCCTTGAAATAGACAGGCGCGACCCATGAAGATCAGCGGCGTGGATATTCGTCCCGGCAACAATATCGAATATGAAGGCGGCCTGTGGCGCGCCGTGAAGATCCAGCACACTCAGCCCGGCAAGGGCGGCGCCTATATGCAGGTGGAGCTGAAGAACTTGATCGACGGGCGCAAGAACAATGTGCGCTTCCGCTCTGCCGAGACGGTCGAGCGCATCCGCCTCGACACCAAGGATTTCCAATATCTCTATGCCGAGGGCGACATGCTCGTCTTCATGGACACGGAGACCTATGAGCAGATTAACCTGCCCAACGATCTCGTCGGCGACGCCGCCGCCTTCCTGCAGGACGGCATGATGGTCATGCTCGAAATGTATGAAGAGCGCCCGATCAGCGTGCAGCTGCCCGAGACGGTCGAAGCGACCGTCGTCGAGGCAGACGCCGTGGTGAAGGGGCAGACCGCATCGGCGAGCTACAAGCCCGCGATTCTCGACAATGGCGTGCGCGTGATGGTGCCGCCGCACATCACCACCGGCACCCGGATCATCGTCGACGTGTATGAGCGCGAATATGTGAAGCGGGCCGACTGATGCGCCCCCTCCGCCTCGTCGCCGGGTCCGTGTTGGCCCTTTCCCTCGCCTGGTCCGCGCCGCTGCTGGCGCAGGCCAAGCCGGCCAGGCCTGCGGGGCAGCCCAGCGAAGCGCAGCTTCAGCACGCGGCGGAGAATTTCCGCATCATGGTCAGCGGTCTGCAGTCCGACAAGATTCCGCAGCCGGTGAAAAGCATTCTCTTCACCTGCGCCTACGGGAATCCGTTCAGCAAGATCAGCGAGAATACCGACAAGCTGATGACCGAGAAGAAGCTGGACCGCAAAAATCCGACCCAGGTGCTCAGCGCCATGGCGGCCGTTTGCGGTTTGCGGCCCGAGATGGTCGCACCGCCCAAGAAGTGATTTCATTCCCTGACCGGCCGCTCTTCCGCGCCGGAGGAGACAGATTGACATGGTATCCCATTCCGGCCTGTTGACGGTCATCGAGCGCGCGGCCCGCAAGGTGGCTCCGCAACTGCGGCGCGACTTCGGCGAGGTTCAGCATCTTCAGGTCAGCCGCAAGGGGCCGGCCGACTTCGTGACCGTCGCCGACAAGAAGGCGGAGGACACGCTGGTCGCCGAGCTGAGCAAGGCGCGGCCGGACTGGGGCTTCCTGCTGGAGGAAGGCGGCGAGATCGCCGGCGATCCCATGAAGCCGCGCTGGGTGATCGATCCGCTCGATGGCACCACCAACTTCCTGCATGGCATCCCCCATTTCGCCATTTCCATCGCCGTGCAGGAGCCGCATCGCTCCGGGCAGGGTTGGGGCGAGGTGACGACCGGCATGATCTACCAGCCGATCACGGACGAGAGCTATTGGGCCGAGAAGTCCCGTGGCGCCTGGCGGCATGACCAGCGCCTGCGCGTCTCGGCACGCCGCGATCTGACCGAGGCTTTGATCGCCACCGGAATTCCGTTCATCGGCCATGGCGATTTCACTGAATGGAGCCGCATCTTCGGTGCCATCGCGCCGTCGGTCGCGGGCATCCGCCGCTATGGCTCCGCTGCGCTCGACCTCGCCTGGGTGGCTTCCGGGCGCTATGATGGCTTCTGGGAGAGCGGCCTCTCGGCATGGGACGTGCAGGCCGGCATTCTTTTGGTGCGCGAGGCCGGTGGTTTCGTCACCGACTTCCGGGGTGGCGCCGAGCCGGTGGAGCGTCGCCAGGTGCTGGCCGCCAATGACGTGCTCCACAGCAAGCTCCACAAGCTGCTCGCAGGCGCGCTGCGCAATATGTGAGGCGGAACGGTCCGGCGCCGGCGACTATCGCTGCCGCCGTTTACCGGCCAACAAAAAGGGCGCCCGCTACTCGCCGTTCGGCCAGCAGGGGCGCCCTTTTTGCTTCTGGACGGCGCGTCAGCCTTCAACAGCCTCGCTGTTGAGCTGGATATAATTGGCCAGGCCCATCCGCTCGATCATCTCGAACTGCGTCTCCAGCTTGTCGACATGGTCTTCCTCGCTGTCGAGGATGTGCTGGAACAGGTCGCGGCTGACATAGTCGCGCACGCTCTCACAATGCTGGATGGCATCGCGCAGCAGCGGGATCGCCTCCAATTCGGTATCGAGGTCGGCCTTGAGCACTTCCTCGACCGTGCTGCCGATGCGCAGGCGCCCGAGCAGCTGGAAGTTGGGCAGGCCATCGAGAAACAGGATGCGCTCAGCCAGCTTGTCGGCGTGCTTCATCTCGTCGATCGATTCCTCATACTCAAACTTGGCGAGTTTCGAGATGCCCCAGTGATCGAGAAGACGGTAGTGGAGGAAATATTGGTTGATGGCGGTCAGCTCGTTCTTGAGCGCGCCATTGAGAAATTCGATGACCTTTTCGTCACCCTTCATGTTCTGTCTCCATGTCGTCAGTCGATGGAGCGGAACTAGCAGCAAAGCGTCAATAATTCACGCGAGAACGTCTCGCAACCATGGGTGCGATAGGTTCTTAATAGCGGTGCACTTCTTCGCTAATGCCAATGATAGTCAGGAAATGGAGGCTTGGCTGATTGGGTCAGGCCGTTGCCCAGGTGCCGGTCTGGCTTGGTGCACTGAGGCTGCGGCTGCAGCGCGCCCGGCAGGAGGATTGCTCTTCCACCATCACATCTTCCGCATGATCGAGGCAGATGCGACATTGCGGCGTTTTGCCGAGCGCCCGGTAGGCGCTTTCGGGACACGTCACACCCTGGCGAGCAACGCTGCGCAGTTCCTGTTCCGTGATCGCATTACAGATACAGACAAGCATGATTCGTTGATAGTGTTGTTGCGAGGCATTTGCAATCTTCGACGTGATCCAATGCGACGAATGGTTGGGCGTCCGTCCGCTCCGGGGCCCGGTGGAAGGGGCTCAGGCTCGGCTGATTTGTTGCGAATCATTCTCAGCCCGTCCAAGGGTTGCCTCGCAGGTGCAGCAGTCCTAAAGCGCCCCCATCAAAGGCTATTAAGCCTAGGGGATTCAAGTGGTCGATCTGTCGCAATATCTGCCGATCCTGCTGTTTCTGGTTGTCGCATTGGGCTTGTCGTGCGCGTTCGTGTTCCTGCCCATGGCCGTCGGCCGGCTGACGGGATCGCACAAGCCGGACCCGGAAAAGCTGAGCGAATATGAGTGCGGCTTTCCCGCATTCGAGGATCCGCGCAGTCAGTTCGACGTGCGCTTCTATCTCGTCGCCATCCTGTTCATCATCTTCGATCTGGAAGCGGCGTTTCTCTTCCCCTGGTCGGTGAGTCTGGCTGAAATCGGCTGGGCCGGCTGGGGCGCGATGATGATCTTCATTTTCGAGCTGGTGCTCGGCCTCGTCTATGCCTGGAAGAAGGGAGCACTCGATTGGGAGTAGAACTTGAACGGCCGGGCACGCTGGGCGCTCCGCTGATCGGGGTTCCGCCGGCCACGCAGCCAGATCCCGAATTCTTCAAGGCGCTCTCCACCGAGGTGAGCGACAAGGGCTTTCTTGTCACGTCTACGGAAGACCTGTTCAACTGGGCGCGCACCGGCTCGCTCTGGTGGATGACCTTCGGCCTCGCCTGCTGCGCGGTCGAGATGATCCATGTGAACATGCCGCGCTACGACATGGAGCGCTTCGGCGCTGCCCCGCGCGCGTCTCCGCGCCAGAGCGACGTGATGATCGTTGCCGGCACGCTGTGCAACAAGATGGCTCCGGCGCTGCGCAAGGTCTACGACCAGATGAGCGAGCCGAAATACGTCATCTCGATGGGCTCGTGCGCCAATGGCGGTGGCTATTATCATTACAGCTACAGCGTCGTGCGCGGCTGCGACCGGATCGTGCCCGTGGACATCTACGTCCCCGGCTGCCCGCCGACCGCCGAAGCACTGCTTTATGGCATCATGCAGCTCCAGCGGAAAATCCGCCGGGTCGGCACGATAGAGCGTTGAGGGGGCGGATATGGTGACAGCCGTTCATTCCGCACCGCGGGTCGAGCCGATCGAGGGTCTGGCCGATGCCATTCGCGCCGCGCTGGGCGATGCCGTGCTGGCGATCAAGGATGCGCATTTCGAGCTGAGCGTGGGCGTGCAGCGCGAGGCGCTGGCCGACGCGTTGCAGCTTCTGCGCGATCGCTTCGACTATCAGCAGCTCATGGAGATCGCCGGGGTCGACTATCCCGAGCGGGCCGAGCGCTTTGAGGTCTGCTATCACCTGCTTTCGGTGACCAAGAACCATCGCCTGCGCGTCAAGGTGCGCACCGATGAGGATCATGCGGTGCCGACCGTCACGCATCTTTGGCCGGTTGCCGGCTGGCTCGAGCGCGAAGTGTTCGACATGTATGGCGTGCTGTTCGAGGGCAACACGGACCTGCGCCGCATCCTCACCGATTATGGTTTCAAGGGCTATCCGTTCCGCAAAGACTTCCCGCTTACCGGCTATGTCGAGCTGCGCTATTCGGAAGAGCAGAAGCGGGTGGTCTATGAGCCGGTGAAGCTCGCGCAGGACTTCCGCAGCTTCGACTTCATGAGCCCGTGGGAAGGCGCGCAATATGTGCTGCCGGGCGACGAGAAGGCCAAGGGCGAGGCGCCGGGTGCGCCCACGCCGCCGCCACCTCCTCCGCCGCCCCCGCCTGCATCCGCTTCCCCGGACGCAAAGACGACCAAGACGACGGACAAGCCTGCGGATACCGGTGCCGGCGCGCCGGCCGACAAGGCCGCGACCAAGCAGGCCCGTGCACCGCGTGCCAAGAAGGCGGAGGTTGCGTCTGCGCCGGTGGAAGACACGCCCCCGGTGGAAAACAAGCCGAAGCGTACGCGCAAGCCCAAGACGCCCGAGGGTGACGCCTGATGTCCGAATATCTCGACAAGCTGGAGCATCTCGTTGACGACGCCGATCCGGCGCTCGGCGACACCGCGATCCAGAACTATACGATCAACTTCGGCCCGCAGCACCCCGCTGCCCACGGCGTGCTGCGTCTGGTCATGGAGCTCGAGGGCGAGATCGTGGAGCGCTGCGATCCGCATGTCGGCCTGCTGCACCGCGGCACCGAGAAGCTGATCGAGTATAAGACCTATCTGCAGGCTCTGCCCTATTTCGACCGGCTGGACTATTGCTCGCCGCTCGGCATGGAGCACAGCTATGTGCTGGCCATCGAGAAGCTGCTGAACCTCGAAGTGCCGCTGCGCGCTCAATATCTGCGCGTGTTCTTTGCGGAGCTGACGCGGATCAGCAACCACATGTTGAACCTTGGCTCTCACGTCATGGACGTCGGCGCGATGACGCCGAATCTGTGGATGTTCGAGATCCGCGAGGACTGCCTCAACTTCTTCGAGCGCGCATCCGGCGCCCGCATGCACTCGGCCTATTTCCGTCCGGGTGGCGTCCATCAGGACGTGCCGCTCAAGCTGCTCGCCGATATTGGCGACTGGCTCGATACGCGCCTGCCGCGTCTTTTCGAGGATGCGATCAGCCTGGTGGCGGACAACCGCATCTTCAAGCAGCGCAATGTCGACATCGCGGTCTGCTCCAAGGAAGACGCGCTGCGCTGGGGCTTTTCCGGCCCGATGCTGCGCGGCTCGGGCATTCCGTGGGATATCCGCAAGGCCCAGCCCTACGATGTCTATGATCGCATGGAGTTCGACGTGCCCGTCGGCACCAACTTCGACTGCTACGACCGGTTCATGGTGCGCGTGGAGGAGGTCCGCCAGTCGGCGCGGATCATGAAGCAGTGCTTGAACGAGATGCCGGACGGCCCGGTCGCTTCGCTCGATCGCAAGGTCGTGCCGCCCAAGCGCGGCGAGATGAAGCAGTCGATGGAAGCACTGATCCACCACTTCAAGCTCTACACCGAGGGCTTCCACGTGCCCGAGGGCGAAGTCTATGTGGCGACCGAAAGCCCCAAGGGTGAGTTCGGCGTCTATCTGGTGAGCGACGGGACCAACAAGCCCTATCGCTGCAAGATCCGTCCGACCGCGTTCAGCCATCTGCAGGCGATGGACTTCCTGATGAAGGGCCACATGCTGGCCGACACCACGGCCGTGCTCGGCGCGATGGACATCGTGTTCGGGGAGTGCGACCGGTGAGCCTTGCAACCATGCTGTCCGCTGACGAGCGCATCGCCATCACGCGAGAGATGATCGCCCGCTACAATCGTCAGGATGCCGACGCCTATGTCGAGCTGATGACGGACGAAGCCTGCGAGGCCAATTATCGCGGCGCCGTCGTGCGCGAAGGCAAGGAAGGGACCCGCTCGGGCCTCGCCGCCGCTTTCGCCAAATGGCCGCAGAACCATGCGGAGATCGTCGAGGCGCAGGCCATCGGCAATTATGTGCTGATGCGCGAGCATGTCACGCGCGGCCCGGCCAGCGATGGCTCGGAGCTGGTCGAACCGTTCGACGTGATCGCAGTCTATTCATTCGAGGGCGACAAGGTGTCGCGCGTGGAGTTCATTCGATGAGGGGCGACGCAACACCCGTCTGGTTGCATATCCTGGTGCTGAGCCTTGCCGGCATGGTGTTGATCGTGCTGGACCGCATGGCCGATGTTCCCGATGGCGTGGTCGCCGGGCTGGCATGCGCCACGGTCTATTTCTGGCTGACCTTCGGCGCGCCGGCCTACAGCAAGCGGATCCGCGAGAATGGCTGACGCACCCCAGATCCCCGATGAAGCCGAAGTCCGCGCCCGCTGGGGCGGCTTTGCTTGGACGCCGGAAAATGCCGAGCAGGCCAAGAAGGTCATCGCGCGTTATCCGGATGGCCGCCAGCAGTCGGCAGTGATGCCGCTGCTCGATCTCGCCCAGCGGCAGGTCGGTGCGGAGACGAACACGCAAGGCTGGCTGCCGATCCCGGTGATCGAATATGTCGCCGCCCAGCTCGATATGCCGTTCATGCGCGCCTATGAGGTCGCGACCTTCTACACCATGTACAATCTGGCGCCGGTCGGCCGGTTCCATGTGCAGGTCTGCGGCACGACGCCGTGCATGCTGCGCGGCAGCGACGATGTACTGGACGCCTGCTACAAGCGCGGCCTCAAGAAGGGCACGACCACCGCGGATGGCCTGTTCACGCTGACCGAGGTCGAGTGCCTCGGCGCCTGCGCCAATGCGCCGATGGTCCAGATCAACGACGACAATTACGAAGATCTGACCTTCGCGAGCATGACGGCGATCCTCGACGATCTCGCAGCCGGCAAGCAGCCCAAGATCGGTCCGCAGATCGACCGCCAGACCAGCGCCCCTGAGGGCGGGCCGACGGCGACGAAGGCGATGGTCACCGAGAATCATGATTATCGGGGGGAATGGTAATGGCTGACGAAACGCCCGCCGCGCCGCCGCCCTTTGTCGGCCCGCTGGAAGACAAGGACCGCATCTTCACCAACGTCCATGGCTATCAGGACTGGCGCATCGACGCCGCCATGAAGCGGGGCGATTGGGATAACACCAAAAAACTGCTCGAAATCGGGCAGGACGGCATCATCGACATCATGAAGGCCTCGGGCCTGCGTGGTCGCGGTGGCGCCGGCTTCCCGACCGGTATGAAGTGGAGCTTCATGCCCAAGGAGAGCAAGGACGGGCGCCCCAGCTTCCTGGTCATCAACGCAGACGAATCCGAGCCGGGTTCCTGCAAGGACCGCGAGATCATCCGCCACGATCCGCACAAGCTGATCGAGGGCGCACTGATCGCCGGCTTCGCGATGCGCGCGCGCGCCGCCTATATCTATATCCGCGGCGAGTTCATCTACGAGGCGAAGGTGCTCTTCGCGGCGGTGGAAGAGGCCTATGCCAAGGGCTTCATCGGCAAGAATGCTTGCGGCTCGGGCTATGATTTCGACGTGTTCGTCCATCGCGGGGCAGGGGCCTATATCTGCGGCGAGGAAACCGCGCAGATCGAGAGCCTCGAGGGCAAGAAGGGCCAGCCGCGCCTCAAGCCGCCGTTCCCGGCGGGCGCCGGCCTCTATGGCTGCCCGACCACGGTCAACAATGTCGAGAGCATCGCGGTTGCGCCGACGATCCTGCGACGCGGCGCCGGCTGGTTCTCCAGCTTCGGGCGCGAGAACAACCGCGGCACAAAGCTCTTCCAGATCAGCGGCCATGTGAACAAGCCGTGCGTGATCGAGGAGAGCATGAGCATCCCGTTCCGCGAACTGATCGATCGCCATTGCGGCGGCATTCGCGGCGGCTGGGACAATCTCCTCGCGGTCATCCCCGGCGGCTCCTCAGTGCCGCTAGTGCCGGCTGCCGAGATCATGGACGCTCCGATGGACTTCGACGGCCTGCGCGCGCTCGGCTCCGGCCTTGGCACGGCGGCGGTCATCGTCATGGACAAGTCGACCGACATCGTGCGGGCGATCGCGCGGCTCAGCTACTTCTACAAGCATGAGAGCTGCGGCCAGTGCACGCCGTGCCGCGAAGGCACCGGCTGGATGTGGCGCGTGATGGAGCGGCTTGTGCGCGGCGATGCCGAGGTGGAAGAGATCGACATGCTCTTCCAGGTCACCAAGCAGGTCGAAGGCCACACCATCTGCGCGCTCGGCGACGCAGCCGCCTGGCCGATCCAGGGCCTCATTCGCCATTTCCGCCCCGAGATCGAACGGCGCATCGCGGCCAAGCGCGGCGGCGCCCCTGTGCTGGAGGCAGCGGAGTGAGATTCGCCGGCGCCATAGCCACAACTGCTGTGACCTGCGTGGCAGGGACGCCTGTGTTCGCCCAAGGCGGAGTCTATGCTCCGACGGGGTCCAGGATCGCCCAACCCGCGCCGGCGCGTCCCTCGCAGAATAGTTCGCTTTCCAAAACCGAGATAGCTCGAACGGCAACCTACGATTTCGCGCAATGCATTGTTCGCAGAAATCGGAGAGGGACGGATGAGTTCTTGAAGCTCAAGGCATTTTCTGCGGCATCGAATAAATTGCTGGTTCGTATGTCGACCGATGATTGCCTATGGAGTGCGGACCTCCGTATGCCGTTCAATCTTGCGAGAGGGGCGGTATTCCGCTCGGCATATATGCGGGACTTCGATGGCGCTTCCGTTACGTTCGCGGAGCAGCCAGTCGATTATTCCTTGTACCAAAGTGATGACAAAAATATTTGGACCGGCAGTTATCGGGGTCTGATGGATTTTGGCTCATGTGTAGTTCGAGCGGACGCAGCGAGTGTGAAATCTTTTGTTATGTCACAGCCCGGCAGTTCGGCTGAGGATAGCGCTTTAGGCGCTGTGCAGCCTCATCTCGGACCGTGTTTTCCGGCTGGTGCCCAAGTGGCATTTAACAAAGCGTCTTTGTCCGCCGTCCTCGCTGAAGCGCTCTATCGCGAAACTGAGGCCGGACAGTCCAATAGGGCGGAGGTTCCAAACTAATCATGCCCACAGTCAAAGTAGACGGCATCGACATCGAAGTTCCCGCCGGAGCGACCGTGCTTCAGGCGTGCGAGCTGGCCGGCAAGGAAATCCCGCGCTTCTGCTATCATGAGCGCCTCTCCATTGCGGGCAACTGCCGCATGTGCCTTGTCGAGGTGAAGCCCGGGCCGCCCAAGCCGCAGGCGAGCTGCGCGCTGCCGGCGGCGGACGGTCAGGAAATCCGTACCGACAGCGAGATGGTGAAGAAGGCCCGCGAGGGCGTGATGGAGTTCCTGCTCATCAATCACCCGCTCGATTGCCCGATCTGCGATCAGGGCGGCGAGTGCGATCTGCAGGACCAGTCCGTCGCTTATGGCCGGGGCCAGAGCCGCTATGACGAGAATAAGCGGGCTGTCACCGAGAAATATATGGGCCCCATCGTCAAGACGGTGATGACCCGCTGCATCCAGTGCACCCGCTGCGTGCGCTTTGCCGAGGAAGTCGCCGGCGTGCCGGAGATCGGCGCGATCTATCGCGGCGAGAACATGCAGATCACCACCTATCTGGAGCATGCCGCCAAGAGCGAGCTCTCCGGCAATGTGGTCGATCTTTGCCCGGTCGGCGCGCTGACGTCCAAGCCCTATGCCTTCGAGGCACGGCCCTGGGAGCTCAAGAAAACGCTCGCCATCGACGTGATGGATGCTGTGGGCACCAACATCCGCATCGACAGCCGGGGCCGCGCCGTGCTGCGCGTGCTGCCGCGCATCAACGATGACGTGAACGAGGAGTGGGCGAGCGACAAGACCCGCCACGCCGTTGACGGGCTGATGCGCAAGCGGCTGGACAAGCCCTATGTTCGCAAGGATGGGCAGCTTGTCCCCGCGACATGGGACGAGGCCTTTGCTGCCATCGCTGCCGTGGCGAAGAGCGCGAACGGTTCGGTCGCGGCGATTGCCGGCGATCAGCTCGATTGCGAGACGATGTTCGCCGCGCGTGAGCTTGTCCATGGTCTTGGCGGTTCGCTGCTCGAAGGCCGCCAGGGCGGCCTCGACTATGACGTTTCCAGCCTTTCGGCGGTGAACTTCAATTCGACGCTCGCCGGCATCGAGACGGCGGACGCGATCCTGCTGGTCGGCACCAACCTGCGTTGGGAAGCGCCGCTGATCAACACGCGCATCCGCAAGGCCATCAAGAAGGGCGCCAAGGTCTGGACCATCGGGCCGGACGTGGACCTGACCTACAAGGTGACCTCGCTCGGCAATGATGCCGCGCTGCTCGCGAACCTGCCCAAGGATGTGCTTGATGCCTTCGCTGCGGCCAACCGCCCGGCGCTGATCATGGGCGGCGGTGCGCTGGCGGCCGCGGGCGTGCATGGCGCCGCACTGGCGGCGGTGAACACGCTGGGTCTCATCAAGCCTGACTGGAACGGCTTCAACGTCGTCCACATGGCTGCCGCACGGATGGGCGGGCTGATGCTTGGCTATGCGGCGCAGGGCGGGGTGAAGGCGATAGCCCAGAGCGAGCCCAAGCTGCTGTTTCTGATGGGCGCGGACGATGTGCCGTTCGACCTCTTCGGCAAGAGCTTCAAGGCCTATATCGGCCATCATGGCGACAAGGGCGCCCACGCGGCGGACGTGATCCTGCCCGGCGCGGCCTATACCGAGAAGGCTGGAACCTATGTGAACACGGAAGGCCGCGTGCAGCGCGGCGACAAGGCCGTGTTCGCGCCGGGCGATGCCCGCGAGGACTGGACGATCCTGCGCGCGCTTTCCGATGTGCTGGGCAAGACGCTGCCGTTCGACAGCTTCGAGGCACTGCGCGCGGCCATGTACGCCGCTGTCCCGGCGCTGGCGCAGGAAGGCTTGGTGGATTTCGGCTGGTCGGCCCCGTCGCTCGCGAGCAATGCGAGCGGCCCGATCAGCCTGCCGATCAAGGATTTCTATCTGACCAACGCCATCTGTCGGGCCAGCCCGACGATGAAGCGCTGCTCGGCAGAACTGGTCATGGGTGAAGAATTCGCGGAGGCCGCGGAATGACCGAGTTTTTCCAGACCTATCTGGGCACGGGCTTCGGCTGGTTCGTCGCCAACCTGATCCTCATCCTGCTCATCGCGCTGCCACTCATGCTGGCCGTCGCGATGATCATCTATGCCGACCGCAAGATCTGGGCTGCGATGGCGCTGCGCCGCGGTCCCAACGTCGTGGGCCCCTTCGGCCTGCTCCAGTCCTTCGCGGACGGCCTCAAGGTCTTCCTGCAGGAAACGATCATTCCGAGTGCGGCCAACAAGGGCCTGTTCATCCTTGCGCCGATCATCACCTTCACGGTGGCACTGCTGGCCTGGGCGGTCATTCCGTTCGATGCCGGGATGGTGCTGGCGGACATCAATGTCGGCCTGCTCTACATTCTCGCGATCAGCTCGCTCGGCGTTTACGGCGTGGTGATCTCGGGCTGGGCGTCCAATTCCAAATATCCCTTCTTCTCTGCGATGCGCGCCAGTGCGCAGATGATCTCCTATGAGGTCTCGATCGGCTTCGTGCTGATCAGCGTCGTGCTCTGGTCGGGCAGCTTCAATCTCTCGACCATCGTCGAGACGCAGCGCAGCTATTATGGCTTCCTCAACGGCCACGGCTTCAACCCGCTGCTCTTCCCGATGGCGGTGGTGTTCCTCATCTCGTCCATGGCGGAGACGGCGCGGGCGCCCTTCGACCTGACCGAGGCGGAATCCGAGCTCGTCGCCGGCTATCAGACCGAATATTCGTCGATGAGCTTCGCGCTCTTCTGGCTCGGCGAATATGCCAACGTCATCCTGATGTGCCTGCTCAACGCGCTGCTCTTCTGGGGTGGCTATCTGCCGCCGGTGGACTGGGCGCCGCTTTATATTGTGCCGGGCATCATCTGGCTGCTGGCCAAGACCTTCATCTTCTTCTTCATCTTCTCATGGGTGAAGGCGACGGTGCCCCGCTTCCGCTATGACCAGCTGATGCGGCTGGGCTGGAAGGTCTTCCTGCCGCTCTCGCTCTTCTTCGTATTCCTCGTGTCCGGGTTCCTGATGTTGACCCGCTATGGAGGCGGCGCATGATTGCGCATCTCGTCAAATCCTTCACCCTCTGGGAGTTTTTGAAGGCGCACGCTTTGACCTTGAAGTATTTCTTCAAGCCCAAGGCGACCATCAACTACCCCTATGAGAAGAACCCGATCTCGCCCCGCTTCCGCGGCGAGCATGCGCTGCGCCGTTATCCCAATGGCGAAGAGCGCTGCATCGCATGCAAGCTGTGCGAGGCAATCTGCCCGGCGCAGGCGATCACCATCGAGGCGCAGCCGCGCGACGATGGCTCGCGCCGCACGACGCGCTACGATATCGACATGGTGAAGTGCATTTATTGCGGCTTCTGCCAGGAAGCCTGCCCGGTCGACGCGATCGTGGAAGGCCCGAACTTCGAGTTTGCCACGGAAACCCGTGAAGAACTCTATTACGACAAGGCGAAACTGCTCGCCAATGGTGACAAATGGGAGCGGGCAATCGCGGCGAACCTTGCCGCCGATGCCCCCTACCGTTAAGGCGCCGCGAAGGGACCAGAGGGGGACGTTTTGACCGTTCAAGTTTTCGCCTTCTACCTGTTCGCGAGCATCGTCGTGGCATCCGCCACGATGGTCATTCTCGCGCGCAATCCGGTGCACAGCGTGCTCTGGCTCATCCTGGCGTTTTTCAACGCGGCGGGACTCATGGTGCTGCTCGGCGCCGAGTTCGTCGCGATGCTGCTCGTCATCGTCTATGTGGGTGCGGTCGCCGTGCTCTTCCTCTTCGTGGTGATGATGCTCGACATCGATTTCGCGGAGTTGCGAGCGGGATTCGTCAGTTATTTCCCGCTGGGCGGCGCCATCGCGCTGATCCTGCTGGTCGAGCTGGTGCTGGGCATCGCCATCTGGCAGGCCGGTGAAGTCACGCTCGCGCAGCGGGCTGCGCCGACACCGACGGACATGCCGAACATCCAGGCGATCGGCGCGCTGCTTTACTCGCGCTACATCTTCCTGTTCGAGGCGGCCGGGCTCATCCTGCTCGTTGCGATGATCGGCGCCATCGTGCTGACGCATCGCGCCCGGGGCGGCGTGCGCTCGCAGGACATCGGCAAGCAGGTCCGCCGCCGGCCCGAGGATGCCGTGCGCAACATCGATCAGCCGGTGGGCAAGGGGGTAGAGCTGTGAGCCTCTTCCGCATCAACACTCCGTTCGTGTCGAGCGTCGTCGAGACACGTCGCGCACCCCGCTTCTCGACCTTGGCCTGTCCTGAGCGCCTGCCTATGCAGGCAGTCGAAGGGCTCGAAGCGAATGGAAAGGGAGGTCTTTCCGAATGATCGGCCTGGGTCATTATGTCGTCGTCAGCGCGATCCTGTTCGTGCTCGGCGTGCTCGGCATCTTCATCAACCGCAAGAACATCATCGTCATCCTGATGGCGATCGAGCTGATCCTGCTGGCGGTGAACATCAATCTCGTCGCGTTCAGCGCCTATCTGGGCGATCTGGTCGGGCAGGTCTTCGCCATGTTCGTTCTGACGGTGGCCGCCGGTGAAGCGGCGATCGGTCTGGCGATCCTCGTCATCTATTTCCGTCAGCGCGGCACCATCGCCGTCGACGATGTCAACCAGATGAAGGGCTGATCGCGTGATCTCAATCATCGTCTTCGGTCCGCTGCTGGCCGCGATCATCGCGGGGCTCGGCCAGCGCGCAATCGGCAATGTGCCGTCCAAGATCATCACGACGGGCGCGCTGTTCCTCTCCTGCGCGCTGTCCTGGCCGATCTTCATCTCCTACCTCACCGGCAATGCGCAGCCGCAGATTGTCGAGCTGTTCACCTGGATGCGCTCCGGCACGCTGGACGTCAGCTGGGCGCTGCGGGTGGATTCGCTCACGGCGACGATGCTCGTCGTCATCACCAGCGTCTCCGCTCTCGTCCACCTGTATAGCTGGGGCTATATGGACGAGGACCCGGATCAGCCGCGCTTCTTCGCCTATCTCTCGCTGTTCACCTTCGCGATGCTGATGCTGGTGACCGCCAACAACCTGCTGCAGATGTTCTTCGGCTGGGAAGGCGTGGGCCTGGCCTCCTATTTGCTGATCGGTTTCTGGTACAAGAAGCCCTCGGCGGGCGCGGCGGCCATCAAGGCGTTCGTCGTCAACCGCGTCGGCGACTTGGGCTTCATGCTCGGCATCTTCGGCATTTATCTGGTGTTCGGCACGATCGACATTCCGGCGATCCTCGCCGCCGCGCCGACCATGGCCGGTTCGACCATCGGCTTCCTCGGCATGCGCCTCGACACCATGACGGTGCTGTGCCTGCTGCTGTTCATCGGCGCGATGGGCAAGTCCGCGCAGCTCGGCCTCCACACCTGGTTGCCGGACGCGATGGAAGGCCCGACGCCGGTCTCCGCGCTCATCCACGCCGCGACCATGGTCACGGCAGGTGTGTTCATGGTCTGCCGCCTTTCGCCGCTGTTCGAGACGAGCGCGACGGCTATGGCGGTGGTTACCATCGTTGGCGCGGCAACCTGCATCTTCGCCGCCACCATCGGCACGGTGCAGACCGACATCAAGCGCGTGATCGCCTATTCGACCTGCTCGCAGCTCGGCTACATGTTCTTCGCCGCTGGCGTGGGTGCTTATGGTGCCGCGATGTTCCACCTGCTGACGCACGCCTTCTTCAAGGCGCTGCTCTTCCTTGGTGCCGGCTCGGTAATCCATGCCATGCATCACGAGCAGGACATGCGCTATTATGGCGGCCTGCGGAAATCGATCCCGATCACCTTCTGGACGATGCTGCTCGGCACGCTGGCTATTACCGGCGTCGGCATTCCCGGCACCTATTTCGGCTTTGCCGGCTTCTTCTCCAAGGATGCCATCTTGGAGAGCGCCTTCGCGGCGGGCGGCCACGGCACGGGCGCGTTCTTCGTCGGCGCCTTCGCGGCGCTGCTCACCAGCTTCTACAGCTGGCGCCTGATGTTCCTGACCTTCTGGGGCAAGCCCCGCTGGGCAGGCAGCGAGCACATTCAGCACGCTGTGCATGATGCCCATGGGCATGATGCCCACGGCCACGGTCATGACGACCATGCCCACGCCGAAGCGCACGGCCATGCCGAGCATGGCGCGGAGAATCCGCCGGCGCAGGAAGATGCGGGCCATGATCCGCACGGCCATGGCGTCGATGCGCAGGCGACCGGCACGGCAGGCTATCATCCCCATGAGAGCCCGCTGGTCATGCTCATCCCGCTGATTGTGCTGAGCCTTGGCGCGGTGCTGGGTGGTTATGTGTTCTACTACAGCTTCTTCGGTGTCGAAGAGGGCGCCCGCTTCTGGGCGGCCAGCACCCTCTATTTCAACGAGCATCTGGTTCACGCCGCGCATGAAGTGCCGTTCTGGGTGAAGGCGACGCCGGCCGTCGTCATGCTCACCGGCCTCGTCATCGCCTGGCTGGCCTATATCCGCCACACCGACTGGCCGGCCAAGTTTACGGCGCAGTTCTACATGCTCTACGATTTCCTGCTGCATAAGTGGTATTTCGATGAGCTGTACGATCTCATCTTCGTTCGCCCGGCCATGTGGCTCGGCCGCGTCTTCTGGAAGGGCGGCGACCAGGGGGTCATCGATCGGTTCGGTCCCAATGGCGCGGCGGCGGTCGTCGTCGCCGGCAGCCGGGTCACGCGGGCCATGCAGTCGGGCTATCTCTATTCCTATGCGCTGGTGATGCTGATTGGCCTCGCCGCGGCAGTCACCTGGGCGATCATGCCGAAATGAGCCAGAGCTTCCCCATCCTTTCGCTGATGCTCGCCGTTCCGATGATCGGCGCCATCGCCTGCCTGTTCGTCTCGGCGCAGTCGGCGCGCTGGATCGCGCTCGCCGCGACCCTGATCGACCTGGTGCTGGGCGCAATCCTCTGGCTGAGCTTTGACATGACGCCCGGCGCGGCGGAATGGCAGTTCACCGAATATGCGCCGATCTTCGGGCGGTTCGCCTGGGCGCTGGGCATCGACGGCATCGCCCTGATGCTGATCGCACTCACGGTGTTCCTGATGCCGATCTGCATCGGCGCGAGCTGGGAATCCGTGAAGGACCGCGTCGGCGAATATATGGCGGCGTTCCTGTTCATGGAGACGCTGATGATCGGCGTCTTCGCGGCGCAGGACATCTTCCTCTTCTACATCTTCTTCGAGGCCGGCCTCATCCCGATGTATCTCATCATCGGCATCTGGGGCGGCGCGGACCGGATCTACGCCAGCTACAAATTCTTCCTCTATACGCTGCTCGGCTCGGTGCTGATGCTCATCGCAATGCTGTGGATGGTCCGCACGGCCGGTTCCACCAGCATTCCAGTGCTGATGGCCTATGACTTCCCGCCGCATGCGCAGACCTGGTTGTTCCTCGCCTTTTTCGCAAGCTTTGCGGTGAAGATGCCGATGTGGCCGGTCCACACCTGGCTGCCGGATGCGCATGTGCAGGCGCCGACCGCAGGGTCGGTGATCCTCGCCGGCGTGCTGCTGAAGATGGGCGGCTATGGCTTCATCCGCTTCTCGCTGCCGATGTTTCCGGTCGCCTCGGCCGAACTGGCCTGGCTGGTCTGGGGTCTCTCGATGGTCGCGGTGGTCTACACCAGTCTCGTCGCGCTGGTGCAGAGCGACATGAAGAAGCTGATCGCTTATTCCTCGGTCGCGCACATGGCGATCGTGACGGTCGGTCTGTTCGCCTTCAACCAGCAGGGTGTCGAGGGCGCCATGATGGTGATGCTGGGCCACGGCCTGGTTTCCGGCGCGCTCTTCCTGTGCGTGGGCATCATCTATGATCGCCTGCACACCCGCGAGATCAGTCGCTATGGCGGCCTTGCGGTCAACATGCCCAAATATGCGCTGCTGTTCATGCTCTTCACCATGGCCTCCGTTGGCCTGCCGGGCACGAGCAACTTCGTGGGCGAACTGCTCGCGCTGATGGGCATCTATCAGGCGTCGAGCTGGGTGGCGCTGGTTTGCACCACCGGCATCATCCTGGGCGCCGCCTACATGCTGTGGCTCTACCGCCGCGTCGTGTTCGGCGATCTGGTGAAGGATGACGTGCGCGCCATGCCGGACCTCTCGGCGCGTGAACTGGCGCTGCTGGTGCCGATTGCCGCTGCGGTGCTGTGGATGGGCGTCTATCCCGAGAGCTTCCTGGCGCCGATGCGTGGCAATGTCGCCAGCATCGTTGCCCGCACGGAAGCGGTGAAGCCCGCCGGTGACGCCCATCTCACCAAGGGCACGGGCAAGGCCGCTACAACACATCACGAAGAACACGCCGAGGGGGCGCACTGATGGATAGCCTGGGCGTATTCGCTTCGGTCCTGCCGGAAATCACGCTGACGATCTCGGGCCTGGTCCTGCTGATGGTCAGTGCCTTTGCAGGCGATAGCGCCGGTCGCACGGTGAGCTGGCTCTCCGTGCTGGCGCTCGCCGTGGCCGGGCTGCTTCTCGCTACGCCGGCGGTGAATGCCGGCGGGCTGATATTCGAGGGTCTCTACCGCGCCGATGCCTTTGCGAGCTTCGCCAAGGCGCTGATCTTCTTCGCGGCTGCGGCCTGCATCGTCGTGGCACCGCGCTTCTTCGATGGCGATGGCGGGCTGCGCGCCGAATATCCGGTGCTGATCCTCTTCTCGTCCATCGGCATGTCGATGATGGTGTCGGCGGCCGATCTGCTGACACTCTATATCGGCCTCGAGCTGCAGAGCCTGGCGGCCTATGTTCTCGCGAGCTTTGCCCGCAAGGATTCGCGCTCGGCAGAAGCGGGCCTCAAATATTTCGTGCTCGGCGGCCTCGCGAGCGGCATCCTTCTTTATGGCATGTCGTTGCTTTATGGCTTCTCCGGCACGACCAGCTTCACTGGTGTCGCTGCAGCGATGGCCGATGGCCTGAGCACCGGCGAGATGTTCGGCATGGTGTTCGTGCTGGCTGGCCTTGCTTTCAAGATCAGTGCCGTGCCGTTCCACATGTGGACGCCGGACGTGTATGAAGGTGCGCCGACGCCGGTTACCGCCTTCTTCGCCAGCGCACCCAAGGTCGCCGCGCTCGCGCTGACGGTGCGCGTCGCGATCAGCGCGATGGGGCCGAGCGGCGTCGCCTGGCAGCAGATCATCATCTTCATGGCCTTGGCGTCCATCGTGCTGGGCGCCGTTGCGGCGATCAACCAGCCCAACATCAAGCGGCTGTTGGCTTATTCCTCGATCAACAACATCGGTTTCGCGCTGATCGGCCTGGCGGCCGGCACGGCCGAAGGCGTTGCAGCGGTGATGAGCTATCTGTTCATCTACATCATCATGACGGTCGGCAGCTTCGTCTGCGTGCTGCAGATGCGGGATGAGGACGGCAATCCGGTCGAGACGATCGCGAGCCTCGCGGGCCTGTCGCGCTCGCGGCCGGGTCTGGCGGCTGCGCTGGCGATCTTCATGTTCAGCCTTGCGGGTATTCCGCCGCTGTTCGGCTTCTGGGCCAAGTTCCTGGTGTTCGATGCCGCCGTCGGCGCGGGCCTTACGCCGCTGGCCGCCATCGGTATCGCGGCTTCGGTGATCGGCGCCTTCTATTATCTCAAGGTGGTCAAGACGATGTACTTCGACCAGCCGGCCGAGCCTTATGGCACCGCCCGCAGCCCGCTGGAATATGGGCTTATGACCGCCTGCGCGGCGATCATCGTGGTGGGCTATCTGCTCAACCCCTGGCTCGACCGGGCGAGCGCGGCTGCTGCAGCTTCGCTTTTCTGAGACCGCCGCGCGTCGCCTCCCGAGGGGGGCGACGCGGCGGTGCCCAATGGGCGCGTCGATGACCCTCGATCACCGCATGGCGTCACAGGGGCGCGGCTAGATGGTTCACGCGCGCATCCATGTCGTACCGGAAACCGGCTCCACCAATGCCGATCTGCGCGCGCAGGCCGATCGCTGGCCGGATGGGCACTGGCTTCGCGCCGAGCGCCAGATGGCCGGGCGAGGGCGGCTCGGGCGTGCATGGCAGAGTCCGACGGGCAATCTCTACGCGTCCACCCTGATCGCGCTGCAGCCGGGTGATCCGCCAGTCACCGGCATCAGTTTGATGATGGGGATCGCGGTCCATGACGCGCTTTCAAGCCTCGCAGAGAAGGCGCCGATCCTGCTGAAATGGCCCAATGATGTTCTTGCGGATGGCGCCAAGCTCGCGGGCATGTTGCTGGAGCGGGAGGGGCAGGCGATCATCGCCGGGATCGGGGTCAATATCGCCACCGCGCCGTCGCTCGCCGACCGCCCGACCGTGGCGCTGAACGCCTTGCCGGGCGGGGCTGACGTTACCGCCGAGGCGGTTCTCGACGCGCTGGTTCTCGCGGTCGACCGCTGGCTGCCACGCTGGCGCGCCGAGGGGATGGCCGCGTTCATTCCCGCCTGGCTTGCCCGTGCGCATCCCATCGGCACGCCGCTGGTGGTGACGGGCACGGGTGACACGTCCCTGCACGGGCGCTTTGCCGGCCTGCGCGGCGATGGCGCGCTGATGCTCGCCTGCGAGGATGGGACACAGGCGGTCGTGCACAGCGGCGATGTCGGCATATTGCCTTGAATTCGGCGCTGGAAACGCGCAACGCCGCCTGAGAGGATCAGCCCATGTTGCTAGCCATCGATGCCGGAAATACCAATGTCGTCTTCGCGCTGATCGCGCCCGATCGCACGATCCGCGCGCGCTGGCGGATCGCCACCGATCCGCGCCGCACCGGCGATGAATATGCCGTGTGGATCAACCAGCTGCTCCAGCTCGAAGGGCTGGGCATGAAGGATGTGACGGCGGTGATCGTCTCCACGGTCGTGCCGCGCGCGCTGCATAATCTCGACGTGCTGGCCCGCAAATATTTCGGCGTCGAGCCGCTGATTGCCGGCAAGCCGCCGGTGGAGTGGCACATCAATGTGGACGTGCCGATGCCGCAAACGCTCGGCGCGGATCGCGCGCTCAATGCCATCGCCGCCCATGACGCTTATGAGGGCGATCTCATCGTCATCGATTTCGGCACCGCGACGACCTTCGATTATATCGATTATACCGGCGCCTATAAGGGCGGGATCATTGCGCCGGGCATCAACCTGTCGCTCGATGCGCTGGTGAACAATGCCGCGAAACTGCCCCGCATCGCCATCGAATCCCCCCGCAACAATGATTCCGTGATCGGCCGCACCACGGAGGACCAGATGCTGATTGGTGTTTTCTGGGGATATGTGGCAATGATGGAGGGGCTGGTCATGCGGATGCGCAAGGAGATCGGCCGCCCGGCGACTGTCCTTGCCACCGGCGGCCTCGCCATTTTGTTCGACCAGAAGACCGATCTCTTCGATGCCATTGTGCCGGATCTCACATTGACCGGCCTGGCACTCCTTTATGAACGCAGCGGAAAAAGTGCATGACGCCAGGCGATGAACTTCTCTTCCTGGCCCTTGGTGGGTCAGGCGAAATTGGCATGAATCTCAATCTCTATGGCTGTCGTGGCAAATGGTTGATGGTGGATCTGGGGGTGACCTTCTCCGATCCGTCCTTCCCCGGCATCGATCTCATCATGCCGGACACCGCGTTCATCGAGGAGCGGCAGAAGGATCTGCTCGGCATCGTGCTCACCCATGGGCATGAGGATCATATCGGCGCGGTGCCCTATCTTGCGGCCGATCTCGACGTGCCGATCTATGCAACGCCGTTCACCGCCGGTCTGGTGCGGGGCAAGCTCGCCGAGGAAGGTCTGACGGACAGCGTGACGCTGCATGTCATCCAGGAGGACGAGAGCTTCCAACTCGGCGACTTCCGGATGCGCTATCTGCCGCTGGCGCACTCCATCCCGGAAGGCAATGCGCTGCTGATCGAGACGCCCTTTGGCCGCATCTTCCACACCGGCGACTGGAAGCTCGACGATGAGCCCCAGATCGGCGTGCCGTCCACAGCAGAAGAGCTGAAGGCGGTGGGCGACGAGGGCGTATTGGCGCTCGTGTGCGACAGCACCAATGTGTTCAATCCCGAGGCCAGCGGCTCGGAAGGCTCTGTGCAGGCCGATCTGCTGAGCACCATCGCCGGCGCTAAGGGCCGGGTGGTGGTGACCACCTTCGCCAGCAATGCCGCGCGCCTGCAGACGCTGGCCAATGTGGCGCGGCTCACCGGGCGCAAACTCTGTGTCGCCGGGCGCTCGCTCGATCGCATCATCACCATCGCCAAGAGCTGCGGCTATCTGCAGAATCTGCCGCCGATGCTGGACTTCGACGCGATCATGGCGGTGCCGCCGCGCGAAGCGATGATCATCGCGACTGGCGGCCAGGGCGAATCCCGCGCCGCGCTCGCCCGCATCGCGACCGATCAACACCCGATCAAGCTGGATACCGGCGACACGGTGATCTTCTCGTCGCGCAAGATTCCCGGCAACGAGCTGGCCATCGGCCGCATCCAGAATGCGCTGGCGGCCAAGAATGTGGTGATGATCACCGAGAATGACGCGCATATCCACGTCTCCGGCCACCCCGGGCGGCCGGAGCTGGCGGCGATGTATGGCTGGATCCGGCCCGAGATGATTGTGCCGGTGCACGGCGAATTGCGCCATATGGCGGAGCAGGCGCGCTTTGCCGCGGAGCAGGGCATCGAGCGCGGCATCGTGCAGACCAATGGCGACATCATCCGCCTCGCGCCCGATGGGCCGCACAAGATCGGCGAGACGCCCGCCGGGCGCCTGGTGCTGGATGGCGACGTGATCCTGCCGGCCGATGGCAACACCATGAACGAGCGTCGCAAGATCATGATCCACGGCCATATGAGCGTGGGCCTCGCCATTTCCGCCAAGGGCAAGATGCTGGGCGTGCCGGATATCCGCACAAAGGGTGTGCCGGTGGAGGATGATCGTGAGCAGTTTCTCGCCGATGCCGCCAAGGCCGTGGGCGCAGTGGTTGCCAAGGGCAAGGCGAGCGGGGACGTCGAATCCCTGCGGGAAGCGGTGCGCATTGGTGCGCGCCGCGTGGCGTTCGAGTGGACCGGCAAGAAGCCGATCGTCGATGTGACGATCGTGCAGGCCGGCTGAGGGAGGCGAGGATGCAAATCGGCTCCGCGCTGGCGATCTATTTTCTGATCTGGTTTCTCAGCCTGTTTCTGGTGTTGCCGTTCGGCGTGCGCACCAGCGACGAGCTTGGGAAGGAGAAGGTGCCGGGGCAGGCGGACAGCGCACCCCATGAGTTCCGTTTCTTCCGCATGATCCTGCGCACGACGGTGCTTTCCGCCCTGTTCTTTGCGCTGTTCTACGCGAACTGGGAATATGGCTGGATCACCATCCGCAGCTTCGACGGGTTTTTGAACGCCCCTGAGAGCCTCCGGCAGTAAGCGCAGAGCCTCCGGCAATAAGCGGGAAGGCGGGCGCGCGGTTTCAGCCGCGCGCCCCGCTCAGTTCGGTCTCAATTTGGCCGAAGCCGGTCGATGCCCTGCGCCAGCGCGACATAAAGCTTGCCGATATCCGATGAGATCATCGTCAGTGCCAAGGTGCTGCCGTCCTTGGCGGCCATCACCGTGCGCAGCAGCATTTCGAAGTCGCGGATGTAGCGGTTCACATGCTCGCGGAAGGTGGCATCGTCCTGATAGAGGGCGTGGATCTGCTTCGCCTCTGCATTGTTGACCAGCTTGGTCGCGCGCCGTGCGAATAGGCCCTGGTCGCCCTTGAGATAGGCGTTCCAGTCGCTGTCCGAGACATCCTTGTCGAACCACTTGCCGACATCGATGGCGTGCTCGCCCAATGCGCCGATGAGCATGGCCGATCGTTCGGAGATCAGATCGCGGTCCTGCGTCTCCAGCTTCTCGCGATGTGCGCTGATGGCGAGGTCGAGCGTCTTGCCGGCTTCGGCGAGGGTCAGCATGTCGCCGCTCAGCTTGTGGGTGGCCTTCTGGGCGGTCTGCGCAGCCTCGTCGGCCGCCTGAGCCAGCCGGGCCAGTTCGCTCGAGACGGTCGCCTCAACCACCTGCCGGATGGCCTTGTCGCTGGCCACTGCGAGCCCCTGCGCGGCTGCCGGGATCACGTTGTCCATCGCTTCTCGCGCGCGTGAGGCAGCAGCGTCGGCGGCATTGCGGACTTCGCCCAGCGCTTCCGCCAGGCGCGGGCCGACCGTCTCGCCAAGCACCTCCATGCCCCGGCCTGCCTGCTCGACCGCATCGGCCAGCGCGGCGATCTGCTGGCGCTGCGCGGTAAGGGCATCCTGAGACTTGCACAAAGCCTCAGTGAGCACGCTGAGCTGGGTGTTGGTCGCCTTGTCGGACTCGCGCAACTGGCTGACGACGCCGGTTGCCACCGCTTCCACGGCTTCAAGCGCAGGCCCTGCCGTGCGGATGCGTTCGTGCATCGTGCCAAGCTGGCTTTCAACCCGGCCGATCGCGGCAGGCAGGCTCTCGTCCAGCTCGCGCACGCTGCTGTCGAGGGCGAGCAGCAACGCTTCAGTGCGCTGGATAAGCTGACCGGCATGGCCATCGCCGCGCCCCAGAGTCTCGATCAGGGCCTGGGTTTCCCCTGACAGCCGGCTGAGCGTGCCGGAAAGCTGCTGGGTGCGGGCGAGCGAGGCCTGCTCCAGCGCATCGAACGAATGGGCAAGCGCGACTGCTTGCTCGCTCGTCTGGGTCAGCCACTGCGTGCTCCTGCCGGTCTGCCCTTCCAATCGGGCATCGAGACCGTCGAGCAGGGCTTCCATCTCGCGGCAGGTGGAAGCGAAGCGATCCAGGCCGCCGCTGGATGCGCGGTCGATCGCCGCGGCGCTCTGTTCGACGAGCGCGGCCAGCGCGGCGTTCTGCGCATCGAGGCGCTGCTCGGTCGCATCGAGCACGGATTTCACGCGGTCGATGGTGAGGTCGAGACGGGCGGAGGAGAGTTCGGAGAGATTGGTCAGCTCTTCTCCCGCGTCATGCGCGCCGTCGCGCAGCCCGGAGATCTGCGCCGAGAGCGCCTTGCCCGCATCGGTGAGCTGCAGGCGGACTTCCTCCGCCACCAAAGCTGTCGCTTGCAACTGATGATCGAGCGCGTCGTGGCGCTGGCCCAGATCGCCACCGACCCGTGCGAGCGTTTCGCCCAGTGTCGCCAGCCGGTCCTCCAGCTTGGGCAGCGTATCGACCATCGCGGCGAGACGGTCGCCGACGGCACTCACGCGCGACAGCGAGGTCGTGCTGTTCTGGCCGAGCAGGTCGGTTTGCGCGGCGATTTCCGTCATGGATCGGCGCAGGGACTCGCTCGCCGCCTCGGCTGCCCGGGCGGTTTCGCGGGTCTGGCCGGCAAGCTGGCCGTTCACGTCGGTAAGCATGGTCAGGGCCTGGCGCGCTTCGCTGGTGATTTGCGCGGCGTCGTCGGCGCTGAGCGAGGCTACAGCCGCGGCCGGGCGTCGCATCAGGATCACGGCGAGGCCGCCAAGGATCAACAAGGGTGCCGTCGCGACTGCTATCAGGTTGATCAGCCATGCGGAGCGCGCGCCGATGTCCGGATCGGTCCCACTGGCGACCACAAGCGCGACCCAGCCGACGGCAATGACGCCCAAGCCCCCCAAAGCGGCTTTCCGCGCCGGGCTGAGCGGTTCGCGCTCTTCGGCGCCGCTTGCGAAGGATGTGGCCATGCCTTGATCTCCCCCAGAAGAACGATCGGGAAAGGCGGGCGCGTCCCAGCCTCCATCCGACTCGTTGCGGCGTGAGACGCCGTCCTGTTTCACGTGTTCTGGCCCCTTATTGATGCCGCTAGTCTGGTCGATATCCCGCCCATCCGTACCGTTTTGGGACGGATTTTCGACTTTTCGGGCGTCGGACATGGCATTTCCTTAACATGTTCCCTCCGAGGGGGAACCCGGTTTTACACTCTGTTCACCTTTCAGAGGGTATCAGATTGCCATGGCATATGATCCTGGCACGCTCGAAGCAGCCCTTGCTGCGGCAGTCGGTTCCGACCGTGCGCTCATCGCGGATTTGCGTCGTGCATTCCTCGAAAGCGCAGGCCGGCAGGTTGATCTTCTCGCCCGTTCCCGCTGCGATGCGAACTGGACGATGGCGGCGCTGCGACTCAAGGGGCTGTGCGCCAGCTTTGGCGTCAATCGCCTGATGAACCTTGCCGACGAGGCACTGGTGGGCGCGCCGGGCGATCCGGTCATCCTGCGGCGCATCACCCAGGCGCTCGCGACGGTCGGGGCGGAAAACGAAGACTGACAGCCCGACCGTATGTGTCGGCTGATTACTCTCCAGGCAGCCCCATGTGTCGAAACGGGGGCCTTGCAATCGGGCCACCGCATTGCCAGACAGATGGTCTGTGTCGAATGTCGGTCTCTAGGTAGCATCCATGGTGCTGGTCGCTCTGCTCAGTGCGCGCAATGCCGCACGGGACGGTCTGCAGTCGCCCGTGTCATCGGCGCTGCTGGACTTTGGCGGCCAGAGCCTCATCGAATATCAGGCGCGGCTGGCGCTGGGCGCGGGCGCGGAAAAGCTCATCATCCATGCCGATGCGGCAGCGGCCGAGGCGGACTTGCCCGGCCTCACCCGCATGGCCGATCATATCGCGCGGGAGACCGATTGCCCGGTGAGCGTTGTGCGCGACATGCCGCAACTGGCCCGCACGATTGCGCCGGAAGACCTTGTTCTGCTGATGGCGGAAGGGGCGGTGATCCCCTCAGAAGCGCTCGACGCCCTGACGATCAGCGGCGGCGAGGCGGTGCTGGTGCTGCCCTCGGGCGCGAGCACGGCCAGCTTCGAGCGGCTGGATGCCAGCAGCATGTGGGGCGGGGCGTTCTGTGTTTCCGGGGCACGGCTGCTCGCAACGCTGGACATGCTGGGCGAGTGGGATCTGGTGCTCACCTTGCTGCGCCGCGCCGTTCAGGATGGCGTGGAGCGGATCATGCTGCCGCCCGAGCCGGTGCTGCAGGGCCGGTTGGCCTTCCTGACCGATCAGTCCAGCGCCGATTTGGCGCTGAATGCCCTCAGCGATTACGCCCCCGACGCCAGCTGGCGCGATGGCGGTGGCGTTGCGGCCTTGCTGGCGCCGCTCTCGCGCACGTTACTACGCGAGTTGATGCACCGGCACGCGGAACCGGGACATATCGCGCTGCTTGCCGTGCTGCTGTGCGCGGGCAGCGTGGCAGTGGGGCTCAGCGGATGGGCTTTCCCGGCGCTGCTCCTCATGCTGCCCGCGCTCGGCATTGCGGCTCTGGCAAATCGTTATGCCCAGCTGACCCTGCGGGCGACTGGTCGGCGTTGGCCGTTGGCGCTGGTGCAGGGCGGCGCGCTGCTGCTGCTCGGCATGACCGGTTTGCGGGCGGCAGGAGCGGACCCGCTGGCGCTCACCACGGTGCTCTTCGTGCTGCTGTTCCTCACTCTTTTCACCTTCGGGTCGGAACGAACGCCGCCCACCGCGCTTTGGGAAGTGCAGCTTCGTCCCGGCGTCCCGGCGGCATTGCTGATGGTGCTGGCCGGCGTTATCGTCGGCTATGTGGGAATAGCCTTTGCGCTGCTCGGCTGGGTTCTGGCCGGTCTGCTGGCCGCGCGACTGTTCCATGTGGGAAGGTCCGAATTTTAGGGCCTGTTAAGCCTGTTTGGCTAGGGATGGGGCATGACGGGCGTGGGTGAACCGGTTCAGCAACGCCATGGCGGCGAGCGGGAAGGCGCGGTGTTTGCCGCGCGCTTTGCTCGCGGGCTGGCGCTGGAGGTTCGCCATGGCGCCGATCTCGCGCGGCTGGCCGACGATGCGCCGGGCCGCTGGACCGATGCCTTGCTGGCCGAAACGCGCATCCATCTTGCCGGGCTGATGAACGCGGTCGAGCAGGCGCTGGTCGCCGGACTGGCCCGCGAGCCCGTGGCTTCGATCTCCGCTATGCCCGATGCCGGTTATGCGCGGCAGGCGATCGAGCGGGACATCGCGGTGCTTTCGCCGGACTTGCTGCGCCATCTGCGTCATCGTGCCTGCGTGTCGCTGCTGATGCGGCAATATCGGCTCGAGGGTCGCCATGGCGATCGCTCGCGGCTGGAGAGCGAGGCCAGCGACAATGGCCGCTATCTCGATGCACTGGCAGGCCTCGCGCTGGCGGAGCGCAACTGGTGCGGGCCGATGCTGCTCGACGCGACGATGCTGCCGGATCTGCCGGCCGAACTCTATCACGATCTCGTCTGGACCGTCGCGGCCCTGCTGGTAAACGGGACTAGCGCACAAGCCGCCGGCGCCGATCCCATGCTGACGACGGCCATCGCGCGCGCTGCCGAGGGGCTGATTGCCCGGCATGATGAAGGGCAGGGTGCCATCGCGCAGGCCCGCCGCTGCGCGCGTGCGCTTCATTCGGATCAACGCTTCGCCATCGCCCCCCACGCGCTGGCGGAAGCACGGCTGCTGCTCTTCGCCGCCATCGTGGAGTGCGAGGGCGGCATTGCGCTGGACGAGGTGCTGGAGGCGCTGATCGGCCCGCAGGATCGCGATCGCTTCGCCCTGTTGCGGGTCATGGGCGTGGACGATCCCGGCGCTTTTCAGGTCGCAGAGATGCTCGGCCCGGTCACCGGTCTCGCCGAAGGGGGCGATGCCGCGCTCGTCGCGTTTGTCGAGGGCTACCGCGCCTTTGACGCGGAACAGGCCATGCAATGGCTGCTCGACCGGATGAACCCGCGCGCGCTGGCGGACAAGCTGGCTCTGCTGGACGGCCGATGACAGTCGCGCCCCCCGGCACGGAGCCAATCCTGGCGCGGCTGGACGGCGACGGCCGCATCATCTCGGCCGACGCGCCGCTTGCGCGGTTGCAGGCCGATGCAGGCGGCGATCCGCACGGGCCGCTCGCCATTCCCGCGCTGGCCGCGCTCGTCCGCCTCGCCGCGCGCCTGCGTATCCCGATTTCCCGCGCGGTGCAGGCGGCTCAGGGCGAGGCCGATCTCAGCATGTGGGTGCAAATCCGTCCCGAGGCGGACGGCTATGCCATGTCCATCGTCGACTGGCAGGTGCGCGCTCCGCGTCAATGGCCCGGTGAACTGGGCGTGCTGATGGCGCGCCGTCTGGCGCCCGCCGAGCCGGGCTGGCCGTGGCAAGTGGATACGCAACTGCGCTTCCGGCAGGTCGCTGCCGAGGCTGCCGCCATCGGGCATGAGCCGCCCCGCGATGGCGAGCCGCTGACGGCCTATTTCCGCCTCGATGCGATCATTGCGGACGATGTGTCGCCTATGCCGCTGGTCGAGGCGTTGGCGCTGCGCATGCCGTTTACGGACCAGCATGCGCGCCTGCGGGCCGACGATGCGGTCTCCTATCGCATTTCCGGCGAGCCGCTGTTCGATGAGCATGGCGCGCTGATGGGCTATCGCGGCCGCGCGGTGCCGCAGGAGAGCCAGCCCGCACAGGGACCCCGCGTCGAGGCAGAGGCGCCGTCGGCGGAGATCCACGATCTCTTTGGCGATGGCATGTTCGATGCCGGCTTCGCCCCCCGGCTGGACCGCGCCCTGCGCCAGCCGATCGGGCGGATCATCGCCAATGCCGGCAGCATTGCCGCGCAGGCCCATGGTGAACTGCGCGAGGAATATGCCGGCTATGGCGCGGACATCGCCCAGGCCAGCCGCCATCTGCTCGATCTGGTCGATGACCTGTCCGATCTTCACGCCATCGAACGCCCCGATTTCCGGGTGGCGAAGGAGCGCGTCGATCTGGCCGATCTGGCGCGCCGCGCGGCCGGTCTGCTGCATGTCCGTGCGGGCGATCGCGGCATCCGCATCCAGACACCGCCGCTGGGTGACAGTGCCATGGCCTGCGGTGAATATCGCCGCGTGCTGCAGATTCTGGTCAATCTCATCGGCAATGCGGTGCGGCACACGCCACGCGACAGCACCATCTGGGTTCGGGTGGATAGCGAGGGCGGACGTGCCCGCGTCATCGTTGCGGATCAAGGCGGCGGCATCGACCCCGCTGATCACCACCGCATTTTCGAGCGGTTCGAGCGGCTGGGTCTCTCCGGCGGAGATGGCAGTGGGCTGGGCCTCTATATCTCCCGCCGCCTCGCGCGGGTCATGCACGGCGATCTCACGGTCGAGAGCGCGCTGGGGCAGGGTGCCCGGTTCATGCTCGATCTGCCGGTCTGGACGGATGCCTGACCTGAGGCGCCGCGCTCAAGGCACCCGCAGACCGCGCAATTCATAGCCAATCGACTGCTCGATCTGGCAGGTCGCACGGACAGCCGGCAGCGCCATCATCCGATCGTAATGGGCGGCGAGGCCCGGCCAGTTCTCCACCGGCAGGTTGAGCGTGTGCCGCATCCGCCAGAACAGGCGGAAGAGGTGGATGTCGGCCACCGAAAGCCTGCCGCCGACCGCCCATTCCTGACCCGCCAGCCTATGCTCCGCCTGTCCGAGCGCGGCTTCCGCGCGCTCTTGGCCGGCAATGAAGGAGGGATGTAGCGTGGAGGCCGTAAATGACATCCAGGAGAGGGCCTGCGCCTCGCCCATGGCATCGTCGGGCAGCAGTCGGGTTTTGGGAAAACGCCGCGCGAGATAGAAGAGGATGGCTGCGACTTCGGTCAACGTGCCGTCCTCGGTCACCAAGGTCGGCACCTTGCCCTCTGGGTTGATCGCCAGATAGGCCGGCTCGGTCTGTTCGCGCTTGGCGAAGGAGAGCGAACGCAGCGCGAACGGCGCGCCGATGTGCACGAGGGCGATGTGCGGGGCCATCGAGCTGGCGCCCGGCGCGATGTAGAGCGTGAGCATGGGTGATCCTCCCTGATGCCGGCAAAGGCTGTGACAACCTTGATCCTTCTCCCCTCGAGGGAGAAGGATACGGAGCCTTGCCGCTATGAGCGGCTAGGCGAAGTTGGATGAGGGGGAGCGGGCCTATGATCCGCTCGATCTCGTGGATCGCTGACCCCTCTCCCAGCTTCGACTAGGCAGCGCGCTGCCAAGTCTGCGCATCCCTCTCCCTCAAGGGGAGAGGGCTTGGCGCACATCCTGATGCCGACGATCGTCTCAGGCCGCCTTCACTGCGCGCCGTCATAATAGCCATGCCCGCGCGCGGCCATTTCCCGAAGCTGCTCGGGTGGCGCGAAGCCTTCGCCATGCGCGGCCGTCAGCCGATCCAGCACCTCGACGACCTTGGCCGGGCCGATCGTGTCGATCGCACTGAACGGGCCGCCGGTATAGGGCGCGAAGCCCCAGCCGAAGATCGCGCCGATGTCGCCATCCTGCGGCGTCACCAGCACGCCCTCGGCGAAGCAGCGGGCGCATTCGACCAATTGGCGGTAGAGCAGCCGCTCACGCAACTCGGCCGGCGTCGGCTGGTTGATAGCGCGAGGGAACTCCGCCGCAAGACCGGGCCAGAGCGCCTTTTTCCCGCCGTCCGCCGGATAATCATAATAGCCCTTGCCGTTCTTGCGGCCGAGGCGGCCGATCTCGACCATATGCGCGACAACATCGTCGGCCTTGGCGGGCACATAGGCATCGCCCAGCGCGGCCTTCGCGGCGAGCGTCACCTTATGGGCCAGCTCAATGGAGACCTCGTCCGAGACGGCGAGCGGGCCGACCGGCATGCCGAGCTGGCGCCCGACATTCTCGATGAGCGCTGGATTGATGCCCTCGGCCAGCATCTGCGCGCCTTCCTGCACATAAGTGCCGAAGCAGCGCGAAGTGTAGAAACCGCGCGAGTCATTGACGACGATGGGTGTCTTGCGGATCTGCGCGACGAAATCGAGCGCCTTGGCGACGGCGGCATCGCCGGTCTGCTTGCCAAGGATGATCTCGACCAGCGGCATCTTTTCCACCGGCGAGAAGAAATGCACGCCAATGAAATTTTCCGGCTTCGACCAGGCCTTGGCGAGGCCCGAGATCGGCAGGGTGGATGTGTTGGAGCCGAAGATCACGTCCGGCCCCAGCACGGATTCGACCCGCTGGGTGATCTCCGCCTTGATCGCCGGGTCTTCGAACACGGCCTCGATCACGAAATCGCAGTCTTGCAGCGCATCCACGCTGTCTGCCGGGGTAATACGGGCGAGCGCTTGTTCCATTTTCTCCGGCGTCATGCCCCGGCCGATGCGCTTTTGCATCTGCGCCTGCGCATGGGCCTTGCCCTTGTCCGCCGAGGCCAGATCGCGGTCGAGCAGCACCACATCGATGCCGGCCTGCGCCGCGACATTGGCGATGCCCGCGCCCATCATCCCGGCACCCAGCACGGCCAGCTTTCTCGTCGGGGCCTTCTCGACGCCGGCGGGACGCCGCGCGCCGCGTTCGGCGGCCTGCTTGGAGACGAACAGCGTGCGGACCATGTTGCCCGCCTGCGGATCGGCCACCACCTTGGCGAAATATTTGCTCTCGACGCGGATCGCCCGGTCCATCGGCAACTGGAGGCCTTCATAGACCGCGCTGAGCAGGGCGTGCGGCGCATGGATGTTCCGCTGGGTCTGCTTGGTGGTCATCACCGTCGCGGCCATCATCGTCTGGATAAAGCCCGGGTTGAACTGCCCCGATCCGCCGGGGACCTTGAAGCCCTTGATGTCCCACGGCTGGGTGTGGGCATCGGGATTGGCCTTCACCCAAGCCTTGGCGACATCGACGGTGCGGCCGGGGTCGGCCAGTTCATCGACGACCTTCATCGCCGCCGCCTCGGCCGGGCGCCAGCTCTTGCCTTGCAGCATGTACATGAGCGCGCCCTGGATGCCGATCAGGCGGGGCAGGCGCTGCGAGCCGCCACCGCCGGGGAACAGGCCGACAAGGATTTCCGGCAGGCCGATCTGCACCTTGGGATTGTTGCTGAGCACGCGGTGATGGCAGGCGAGCGCCAGCTCCAGACCACCGCCCATGGCCGTGCCTTCGATGGCAACCGCGACCGGCTTTCCGCAAGTCTCAAGTTTGCGCAGCAAGTCGTTGAGGGTGAAGACATTGTCGAACAGGGCGGCCATGTCGACATCGCCGGTTGTCGCCTCGCGCAGCATGGCCGAGAGATATTTAAGGTCCATGCCCGCCATGAAGCCACTGTCCTTGCCGGAGCAGATGACGGCGCCCTTGATCGCCTCCTCGCTGCCGATCCGTGCGATGGCGGCGGCGAAGTCGGTCAGGAAGTCGGGCGTGATGACATTCATCGACTGCCCCGGCACGTCGATGGTGAGAAGGGCGATGCCGTCGCCGTCGATCTCGGTCGTGATGGTCGTAGCCATGTGTGCCTCCTGACTCGTTCAATTTTGTTCCCTCCGTTCATCCTGAGTAGCCACTGAGCTTGTCGAAGTGGCGTATAGAAGGATTGAGCCACGGAAAGACCCTTCGATACGGGTCTTCGACAGGCTCAGCCCCTACTCAGGGCGAACGGACTTCTTGATTCAAACCCGCTCGATAATGATGCCCGTGCCCATGCCCGCGCCGACGCACAGATTGACCAGCGCCGTGCCCTTGCCGGAGCGTTCCAGCTCATCGAGCGCGGTGCCCAGCACCATGGCCCCGGTCGCGCCGAGCGGATGGCCCATGGCGATGGCGCCGCCGTTCACGTTGATCTGGCCGTGATCGAGCCCCATCGCCTGCATGTAGCGCAGCACGACGCTGGCGAAGGCTTCGTTCAGCTCCCACAGGTCGATATCGCCGACCGACATTCCAGCCTTTTTCAGGAGCTTGCTGGCGATACTTTCCGGTCCTGTGAGCATAATCATCGGCTCTGAGCCGACCGAGGCCATGGCCTTCATGCGGGCGCGCGGCTTGAGCCCATATTTCTCGCCCATCGCCTTGCTGCCGACCAGCACGGCCGCAGCGCCATCGACGATGCCCGAGCTGTTGCCGGCATGGTGGACGTGGTTGACGCGTTCCAGCTCCGGGTAGCGGAGCAGGGCGATGGTGTCGAAGCCCGGCATCTCTTCGCCCATGGCGAGAAAGCTGGGCTTGAGGCTGGCAAGACTCTGCATCGTCGTTTCCGGGCGCATATGCTCGTCATGGTCGAGCAGCACCTGGCCGATCACATCCTTCACAGGAATGATCGACTTGCCGAAGCGCTTGTCGTCCCAGGCGGCCTTGGCCCGCTTCTGGCTCTCCACCGCATAGGCATCCACATCGTCGCGAGAGAAGCCGAACTTGGTCGCGATCACGTCCGCGCCAATGCCCTGGGGCGCAAAATAGCTGGCATAGGCGACATTGGGATCGGAGGCCCAGGCGCCGCCGTCCGCGCCCATCGGCACGCGGCTCATGCTCTCCACGCCACCGCCAATGGCCAGATCCGCCTCGCCACTGATCACCTTGGCGAGGGCCATGTTCACCGCTTCCAGGCCCGAGGCGCAGAAGCGGTTGATCTGCACGCCCGGCACGGTCTCGGCATATCCGGCGGTCAGCACCGCCATGCGGGCAATGTCCGTGCCTTGCTCGCCGACCGGCGCGACGCAGCCGAGGATCACGTCGTCGACATCGGCCGTGTCGATGGCGTTGCGATCACGGACCGCCTGGAGAACCTGCACCGCCAGCTGTACCGGCGTCACCTCATGGAGCGATCCGTCCGGCTTGCCGCGTCCTCGCGGTGTGCGCACGGCATCATAGATGAAGGCTTCCATGGTCGCTCTCCTGTAGGTCTGGCGGGGCCTTTGCTGCGGCCAATATGGGCCATGCCATCGCCTTCGCGCAAGGGCTCGCTGCGGGCTTCACCAGTTGTGCGGTCCATGCAAGCCCGAGAAATCCGCCAATCCTCGGCCTTACCCTAACGTCAACGGAAGGCGTGCAGGCGGGGCATAATTTCCCAATCTTTGGCGCCACGGCGAGCCGTACATGCCAAGTCCGCGCTGCCCTTTTGGGCGCAAGCGGCCCGACTCGGGCGTCTGCGGTTGAATAGAAAGTTCCAACGGCCTATCTGCGCCGCATCAGCATATCGACATGCACACCCGCGTGTCCTCTTGTCCTTTTCCCGGGGGTAGGCATGGCCAGCCAGAACGAACACAGTCCCAAGCCGGCAAAGCCGGACGTTCCCAAGGATGTCGAGGAGGCGATCCGCACCCTCATCCGCTGGGCCGGCGACGATCCAGAGCGGGAAGGCCTCATTGAAACGCCCAAGCGCGTCGCGCGCGCCTGGCGGGAATATTGCGAGGGCTATGCCGAAGACCCGGCCTATCACCTCTCGCGCATCTTCCATGAGGTCGGCGGCTATGACGAGATCGTGCTGCTGACTGACATCCCGTTCCAGTCGCATTGCGAGCATCACATGGCGCCGATCGTCGGCAAGGCGCACATCGCCTATCTGCCGCAGGATTATGTCGTCGGCATCTCCAAGCTCGCTCGCGTGCTGGAGGCGTTTGCCCGCCGCCTGCAGGTGCAGGAGCGGCTGACGGCGCAGGTCGCCGACTGCATCTGGGAGAATCTCAAGCCGCTCGGCGTGGCCGTGGTGATCGAGGCGACCCATGGCTGCATGACCGGGCGGGGCGTCCGCACCCATGGCACGATCATGCGCACCAGCCGGATGATGGGCGTATTCAAGCGCGACGAAAAGAGCCGAGAGGAAGTGCTGCGCCTCATGGGCGTAAAATGACGGCGCAGGCCCCGCTCGCGCTCGTCACCGGGGGGCACCGCCGCCTCGGCGCGCGCATCGCCATGCATCTGGCGCGCGCCGGCTATGCGTTGGCGATCCATGGCCGGCATGATGCGGAGCCGCATCGCTTCCTGTCCGAATGCCTCGCCGCAACAGGCGTGCGCTGGCATGGTTTCGTCGCGGATTTCCTGACGCCGGGGGCCGCCGAAGGGCTGATGCCGGCAGTAACCGATCATTTCGGCCGCGCGCCGGATCTGCTGGTCAACAGCGCCTCGCTGTTCGGCGAGAGCGAGCTGGCCAATGTCAGCGCCGGTCAGCTGGCTGACTATCATCAGGTCAATACGGTTGCGCCGGTGTTGCTGACCCAGGCCTTTGCTGCGGCGGCCCGGCCCGATGGGGCTGGCGCCTCGATCGTCAATATTCTCGACCAGCGCCTGGCCCAGCCGCATGGCGACCAGCTCGCCTATACGCTGGGCAAGGCGGGGCTGGAGGCGTTCACGCGGATCGCGGCGCGCACGCTGGCGCCTGCCATTCGAGTCAACGCGGTCTCGCCGGGGCTGACGCTCGCAACCTATGATTATACGCCCGAGCAACTGGAGCGGCTTGCCAGTCACGCGCCCCTCGGCGTGTTGCCGACGCCGGAAGCGGTGGGCGAGGCGGTGCTGTATCTGGCGCGGGCGGAGTCGGTGACCGGCCAGACGATCATCGTCGATGGCGGTGCCCATATGCGCAGTTACGCGCGCGATTTTCTGCATCTGGAGACCTGAACCGCCCGGCAGCGCCCGGTGACGGCCTATCCGATCTCCTACAAAGCAAAACCCCGCCGGACGATCTGTCCGGCGGGGTTTCTAAAGCTTGCGGAGGGAAGGAGCTCAGGCCTCTTCCGTATCCTCGTTGGTAGCCGGCTCGGCAGCCTCGGTCGCGATTTCGCCCGGCTCGGCAGTGGGATCGTAATCCTCGGTGAAGCCGGCTTCGTCCTTCTCGAACATGGAGGCCATGACGTCCACGCCGTCCTTCTGCAGGTCGGCTTCCTCAGGCGAACGTGCGACGTTGGCCTGAACGGTGACGGAGACTTCCGGGTGCAGCGAGACGCGCACGTCGAACAGGCCGAGCGTCTTGATCGGGCGTTCCAGCACGACCATCGACTTGCTCACATTGGTGTGGCCGGCTTCGTGGAGTGCTTCCACGATGTCACGGACCGAGACCGATCCGTAGAGCTGGCCGCTGTTCGACGACTGACGGATCAGGACGACCTGAACGCCATCGACCTTCTCGGCGGCCTTGGCAGCGTCGTCACGACGGGCTGCGTTGTCGGCCTCGATCTTGGCGCGGTTGGCCTCGAACACCTTCTTGTTGGCGTTGTTGGAGCGAAGCGCCTTCTTGTTGGGCAGCAGATAGTTGCGCGCATAGCCGTCCTTGACGGTTACGACGTCGCCGATTGCACCCAGCTTCTCGATACGCTCGAGCAGAATGATTTCCATGGGTCCGCCCTCCTTACTTCACGATGTAGGGCAGCAGGCCCAGATGGCGGGCGCGCTTGATTGCCTGGGAAAGCTCGCGCTGTTTCTTGGCCGAGACGGCCGTGATGCGCGAGGGAACGATCTTGCCGCGCTCAGAGACGAAGCCCTGCAGCAGGCGCACATCTTTGTAATCGATGCGCGGTGCGTCCTTAGCGGAGAACGGGCAAGTCTTGCGACGGCGGAAAAATGGGCGTGCCATGTGTCAGGTCTCCTTATTCGCCGTCCGAGGCTTCTTCGCGGTCCCGGCGGGGCGCGCGATCGCCGCGATCCGGGCGGTCACCACGGTCGCCGCGCTCACCACGACGCTCACGGTCGCGCTCGTTCTTGCGCATCATCACCGAAGGGCCACCCTCCAGCTCTTCAACGCGGACGGTCATGAAGCGGATCACGTCTTCGTTGATCTGCGTCTGACGCTCCAGCTCGGCGACCACGCCAGCCGGCGCGTCGATGTTGAGCATCACGTAGTGAGCCTTGCGGTTCTTGGCGATCTTGTAGGCGAGGTTGCGGAGACCCCAGCTTTCCACCTTCGTCACCTTGCCTTCATTGGCCTCGATGATCTTGGTGGCATTTTCCGCGAGCGCATCGACCTGGGCCTGTGCCAGATCCTGACGCGCAAGGAAGACATGCTCATAATAGGGCATGGTTCATGCGTCCTGTCTTTTGGCCGATTGCTGACATACGCCCCATGCGCATGCCCCTCCGGCTGTCGTCTCAAACAAAGCTTCGCGGCGGGCGCAGCGAGAGCCTGCCCGGCGAAGGGGCGGCCTATGGCTGAAAAGTGCCCGCAAGGCAAGTGCGCAATGCCAGCTCTCGCCGATAAGCGATCAGGGCCGGAACTGCCGGGCCAGCGCGTGATAGAGCTTGGGCTTGCAAATCTGCCCGCTCACCCAGTTGGCGAAGATCGCCGTAGCGAACAGCGGCAGGATCATCGTGCGGTCTGCGGTCATTTCCATCATGATGATGGCGGCGGTGAGCGGCGCCCGCACCACACCCGCGAAATAGCCGATCATGCCGAGCAGCACGATGGCGCCGTGCGGCTGGTCCGGCATCAGCAGCCCCAGCAGCTGACCAAGGCCGGCGCCGACGGAGAGCGATGGCGCAAAGATGCCGCCGGGGGCTCCGCTCAGCGCCGTGGCCAGTGTGGCGACGAGCTTGGCGGGGCCGAAGCTCCAGGACACCTCTTCACCGGCGAGCAGCGCGCGGGTCGTCTCATAGCCGGTGCCCCAGCTGATTCCGGCGGTGAGAATGCCCGTGATGGCGACGACGAGCCCGCAAATGCCCGCGACGAGCAGCGGCTTGGCCCGCATCGCGCGGGTGAGCGGGCTGCGGGACCAGGCAAGAGCGATCAGCGCGCGGGAGAACAGGCCGCCCGCCACGCCGCCGACCAGCCCGGCGACCGGCGTCAGCAGCAGCATGGAGGAGATCGGCATCGATTGATGCATGGCGCCAAAGTAGATGTAATCGCCCGAGAGCCACAGGCTCGTGATGCCCGCCATCATCACGGCGGCCATCACCACGATCGCAATCTTTTGCTCGAAGGCAGCGGCCAGTTCCTCGATGGCGAAGGCGACCCCGGCGAGCGGGGTATTGAACGCAGCGGCAACGCCTGCCGCACCGCCGGCAATGATAATCCCGGCCGAAACCGGCACGCGCAGCCAGCGCTGCACCGCGGCCATGATGGCGGCGCTGATCTGCACGGTCGGTCCTTCGCGACCGACTGAGCCACCCGCGAGCAGCATCCCCAGCGTGCCGAACAGCTTGAACAGCGCGGTCCGGAGCGAGAGCAGGCGGCGGGATTGTGGATGATCCGGCATACGCGCCGCCGCCATGGTCTGCGGAATGCCCGATCCGCGCGCCTCCGGGCACCAGTGCCGCGTGACATAGGTCACCGCGATGAACAGGCCGGGCGTGATGACCAGCGGCGCATAAGGAAAGGCATCGGCCACGCCGGTAAACACGCCTTGCGCGGCCTCACCCAGCTTGGCGAACAACACCGCGACCAGGCTGAGCAGCAAGGCGCCGCCGATCGCGCCGATGCGGCCCCGCATCACGCGGGCGTCCACGCGACCAATCGCGTTGGAGAACCGGGGCTTTAACATCCTGGCTTCCCCTATGCCCCATGAGCAGGGCGCACAATGGTGAATGTCCATCCTGGCGCGCCGTCGTGCCGGTCAAGCCAACAGGACTTGCCCGGGGCGCCCCCCCGGACTAGGGCGCAGGCCTTCACAGACCAAGCAGGGATCAGGGCCGTGCGTGCATTCATCTTTCCGGGGCAGGGCAGTCAGGCCTTGGGCATGGGATCGGCGCTGGCCGCAGCATCGCCCGTGGCGCGCGAGATTTTCCAGGAAGTCGACGAGGCGCTGGGCCAGCATCTCTTCCGCATCATGACCGAAGGACCGGAAGCGGACCTGACGCTGACTGAAAATGCCCAGCCGGCGATCATGGCCAACGCGCTCGCCACCTTGCGCGTGCTGGAGAAGGAGGGCGGCATCGTGCTCCGCGACAAGGCGGATGCGCTGGCCGGCCACAGCCTCGGCGAATATAGCGCCCTGTGCGCGGCCGGTGCCTTCGATCTCGCGACCACCGCCCGTCTGCTCAAGACGCGCGGCCGGGCGATGCAGGCCGCCGTGCCGGTGGGTGAGGGCGCCATGGCTGCTCTGCTCGGCGCCGACATCGAGAAGGCCGAGGCGCTCGCGGCTGCTGCGGCCGAGGGCGAAGTTTGCGCCGTCGCCAACGACAATGATCCGAGCCAGGTCGTCATTTCCGGCCATGTCGGCGCCATCGAGCGCGCGATCGGGCTGGTAAAGGATCATGGCATCAAGCGTGGCGTGCTGCTGCCGGTCTCCGCGCCGTTCCACTGCCCGCTGATGCAGCCGGCTGCCGATGGGATGGCGGCGGCGCTGGCGGAGACGCAATCGCCTGGCGCCTTCATTCCCGTCTATGCCAATGTCACGGCCGCGCCGGTGAGCGACGCGGCAACGATCCGCGATCTGCTGGTCCAGCAGGTGACCGGCCGGGTGCGCTGGCGCGAGAGCATTGGCGCGATGTGGGAAGCCGGCGTCACCGATTTCGTGGAACTCGGCGGCAAGGTGCTCGGCCCGATGGTCAAGCGCATCGCGCCGGATGCGACCGTGACCAGCGTGATCTCGATGGATGACATCGAGGCGCTGCTCGGCCGCGTGTGAGAGACAGGAGGGACTGTATCATGTTCGATCTCAATGGAATGACGGCGCTGGTCACCGGCGCGAGTGGTGGTATCGGCTCTGCCGTGGCCCGGGCGCTGGCCGCGCAGGGCGCGCGGCTTGCGCTCTCCGGCAGCAATGTCGGCAAGCTGGAGGCCTTTGCCGCCGAGCTGGGCGGCGATCATGTTTGCGTGCCGTGCGATCTGAGCGATGCGGCATCGGTGGACGCGCTGGTGCCGGCGGCGGTTGAGGCGCTGAGCGGCAAGCTGGATATCCTCATCAACAATGCCGGCGTCACGCGCGACAACCTCATCCTGCGCATGAAGGATGAGGAGTGGGACACCGTCCAGAAGATCAATCTGGAGGCGGCCTTCCGCCTGATCCGCGCGGCGGCCAAGCCGATGATGAAGGCGCGCACGGGGCGGATCATCTCGATCACCAGCGTCGTGGGCGTGACCGGTAATCCGGGCCAGGCCAATTACGCCGCCTCCAAGGCCGGTCTGATCGGCATGAGCAAGAGCCTGGCGCAGGAACTGGCCAGCCGGGGCATCACCGTGAACTGCGTCGCGCCCGGCTTCATCCGCTCGGCGATGACCGACGCGCTCAACGACGCCCAGAAGGACGCCATCCTCTCGCGCATTCCAGCCGGCGCGCTCGGCACAGGCGAGGATATCGGCGCGGCGGTGGTCTATCTCGCCAGCCGCGAGGCGGGCTACGTCACGGGCCAGACCCTGCATGTGAATGGCGGCATGGCGATGATCTGAGTCTTGGCCGGTCTCTGGCGAGATCGGCTGATCCCGGGCTCGTCATCACGGCAGAGCGAGATTTTTTATCGGCAGGCGGAACCCGATGCCGCGCCGATCATTCCTTCACTGACTGGCTCCCGCCGGTCAGCGGACCCCCTTAACGGCGACCTTTCAGAGGTCGCCGTTTTTTTTGTGGCGAGGGTTGGGTGGGGGCGGTCGGGCCCTGCACCGCCACCTCGAATGTGTCACTTTCCCGGTACAGGCGATTGATATCGATCTTGAACGTGATCGAGAGGCCTATGTCCCGTTTACTTTAAATTGAACCCTTGGTTCATTTTGTGAATGAACGGACGCCGCTTGCGTACGATATTTGACGCCTCAATTTTACATTGTGAGGCGTATTCCAACGGATCCATTGTGTCGGGTTTCGTCCCCCATTTCTCCAGCATAGGTAGCAAACGCGCTTAGCCGTCGGCTTACATCGTAGCTTAAGCCAACGCGGGTCGTCGCCATCATCTCCTGCCGCTCCAGTCCAGGGATGCTATAGCTTGCCTCAACGCCCTCGTAGCGAGCCGTTGCGGCACTATTTCGGCCTTTTAGGCGGCGTTGGATGCCAATGGCTGCGAAAGGATGGATTTTGTCACTTTCCGCTCTTCCTCCTTCGAGCATGACATCAGCATTCAGGAGCAAGAGGGTTCGCTCTGCCTTTAAGACTGAAAGAGCAAATGGACTGCTACCAGTCTCACTTAGACTGCCGCGAAGGGTTCTCACCCCAGAAAATCCGATGGATGGGCTCAGGGACCAAGCATTGCCAAGCGGAACAGCATAAGAAGTTCGCACATCCCCAACCCAATTGCGCAGCGTGTAGCGAGCGGACAGAGCAGTTCCGAGCGGGGTGCGCTCCGTTCGCGCATGACCTCCGCTGTAAGCTGCAATCGCGCCAATCTTCAGGGCGCCAGCCTGCCACCTTCCTTGAAGGCCAGCAATGAAACCGTTGGATTCTGTGTTGGCCGCTAATCCCGCTATTCTCTGATGCCCGGTCAGATAACCCGCAAAAACGCCTGCCCAACCCTGCCGCAAATTAATACCGATGCCGGCAAGGCCACCCCATGTCTGAAGGCGTGCCCCATCAATGCCGCGCCTGAGATCGTGACTGAATCGGCGGTTATTGCTCAGAATTTGCCCGAAGGTGAAAATGCCGGATCTTGAGGGAGAGATCCCCTGGGAGCGGGAGGCTTCGATAATCGTTAGAGCGTGCTCGACGCCGAGTTGTTCAGCTGACGCGTAAGCCTCCGCTGAAATCTGCTTGAACGCACCGTCATTAGTGGATCCTGACGATGTCAAAAGGCGGGGCACGGCAGCGATCAGACCCGAACTAGCCTCGCCCGATACCAGAACGTTGTTAAAGTAATCGATTGACGTGTTGACCTGTGGCGAGAAGCTGATGTCGCTAAGGAAGGTGCCAAGAAGCGACAGTTTCGTGGTCGACTGGCGCAAGAAACCCTGTACTGTTCCGGCCTTATCTATCGTAGTGAAGCTACCGTTGATCCCACCATCTGCTATGATCAAATCGAGCGTGACGCCGGGCGTTAGTGGACGATCCCCGTCCAATCGAAGCGTAGCATTGGGCGCTATGGTCAAGCTACCGGAAATGAGCAATAAGTCGCTGACGCCGGTATCAATTTCGAAGAGACTGGTTGACCCACCCACCAAGTTGACGTTGCCGTTCACGGTCATCGTACCTGGGGAGGCACCGGGGCTGAGTGTGCCTGCAACATCGAGGTTGCCGACAACGGTTCCAGCCGATCCGAACGTGGCGCCTGGCGCGACGCTGATATTCGGCACCGTCAGTCGCGATCCAGCCAAGCCAATGAAACGGCCGCCATTTATGGTCATCGTGCCAAAGTTAGACGCGCCGCCATAGCTCGTAACACCTGATTGAATTTCAAGGATATCGAAATTGACGAAGGCTGTGTTGCCAAGTGACAGGGGCGCAGTTTCCGTACCGCTGCTCGCGATTTCAAGGCGGTCGTTACCGGCCCCGGCATCAAGCGTGCCGGAAAGGCTTTGAGTCCCAGTTAGGCGGACCACATTGTCCCCCGCGCCAAGATCGATCCGCCCATCAAAAGCGCCTGCGATAGTGAGCCTTGCGAGGGCGTTCTCCATCATGAGCTTGTCGACGGACAGGGACGCACCAGCGTCAATCTGCAGAGCTTTACCGGACATGCTAAGTTGCTCGAAGCGCGCCGCTCCGAGTGTGAAGCGTAAAGCCCCAACTCCAGTCGTGTTAAGCAACTCAAATTGCTGCAGTGCATTGCCGTTGAGCGCGACATCTGTTGTCAGATCTAACGTCGCGATGTCATAGCCAGCGCCGCCGACCACCTCTCCGGTTAGTTGCGCATCCGACATCAGAAGTACATGGTCATCCCCTTCGCTAAGATTGACGGTGCCGCCGATTTTGCCGCCAGCCTGAACCACGACTTGGTGCGCCCCGCTATCCTCGATCATCATGTTGTCGCCAGTTGCGCCCAACGTTCCACTAATTACAAATGGCTGGGTGCCGATCTCTGCGAGCCGCTCGAAACCGATAACTGTTCCGGTCAGAACTGTTTGAGCCTGATTTCCGAACAATAGCCTGTCGGTACCTTCACCGCCATCGATTGTTCCATTCACCGTTCCGCCATCTGTAAGTAGGAACGTATCATCGCCCGCGCCGAGAAGAATATTTCCATGAATGGTACCATGATTCTCGATCACGTCATTCCCGTCGCCGAGCAAAATGGCTCCCGTGATTATGCCATTGTTTCGAACATAATCGTCGTTGGCACCCGACATGGTAATGGCGCGACCCAATCCGACTAGCGCCTCGGCATTGATCACACCGTCGTTGGTCAAATCCAATGCCGCGTCACCGCCGATCCCGGCAGCAGCTTGCCCGCTCGCCTGAATGAGCCCGGTGCTGCTATTGGTCACTCGGGCGGTCGCCGAGGCGCCGGTAAGCCGAATGGCTATGGCAGTTCCCGCAGCAGTTTGCGCGGCAATTATACCGCTGTTTGAGATACTGATGTCATCCTGACTTCCAAGGGTGAAGGTGCCCACATCCAGCGCATTGGCTAAAAACCCACCGCCATTGGCAGTAATCTGTCCACTGTTGATGAGTTGAATTGAGCCTGAAGCGATATTGTCGGCCGTCCACAACTTGGCACTCATGCCTCCGTCGATCAGGCCGCTGTTGGTAATGTCGATTGTGTCTGTGCCGCTGATAGTTGCAGCAAGATTCCGCTGGCCAAGGGGACTATTCGCGCTGTTTGAGACGATCGTTCCGCTGTTGGCGACTGTAAGCGCATCGGAGCGCGTGAGCGATAGCGCTGGCGAAGTTAGCGCCGCCTTACCGATCGTGCCTTCATTGCTGAACGTTGCGATATCGCCGACGACCCCTCCGGCGATGAGACCTTTGTTGAGCAGAGACCCCAATCTGGTCTCACTTGCAGAAATGGTATCTGGGTAACGAAGCATGGTAGAGAGCGATCCATTCACTGCCGCTTCATTCACTGCGGCGCCATCGCCGATCATGTACACATTGTCATCGAAGGAATTCGGGCTAGTCAGGGTAATGGTCGTCGATTCACCGTCAACTTTGACCAGCCAGTCTTCAAAGTTCAGCGCAGGAGGCGCAGTCAAAGCAAAGGCACCGCTGATGGCGCGAACAACACCATAGATGTCTCGTCCCCCGCCACCATCTATAACGCCGGACACACCGTTCGCGGCATCGATCTGCATGAACAAATCTGCGCCATCGCCGAATCGAAGGTCACCCGAAATCGTTCCACCGGCAGCAATGTAAGCAGCGCTGTCGTAGGCGCGCAGATTTGCGTTTTGCCGACCCATATCCACATTGCCAAGCACGGACCCTTCGTTGATGAAGGAGGTCAAATTCCCTTGGATTGCATTGCCGATGCCGCTGGAAATGATGCCGCCTGCCCGATTAATGATCGAGCCTTGGGCATATTCATTCACCACCGCGATACCGCCGCTGCTGTCAATCAGACCGGCATTGATGAGCGACCCGGAGCCCAGCGATACCGCGTCTCCACCGACTTGGATGGACCCATTATTCACGAACTGCTGAGCGACAAGAACACCGCGCGCGTTTGCGCCGCCGAAAACTTGCTGAATGACACCATTGTTTGTCAATGAGCCGCCCGACATCCCCGCAGCGCCATTCAGATTGATCGTCCCGTCGTTGGTCACGTCGCCACCAACAATGGCAGTCAATAAAGGATAACTTTGTAGATTGGTGACGTTGATTGTTCCTGCATTTACGAAGCGGTCGTACATGCCGACTGCGACAACTGCGCCTAGGGAGGTATCGTTCAAACTGCGCGTAACATCGATCAAGCCGCGACTAATGATGTCGAGTTCACTGGCTGGACCTACATAACCGCCTGCCATGAACCCATCTATGGCCTGATCCGTGCGTAACGCCGCAAACCCGGACGAAGGAGTAGAAATCGTCAAGTCGGCTAGAAGCTCCACACTGCCTTTACCCGCCAGAACCAAGGTTTTCGTCAACGGGTTCGCTGATGTCAACGTCAGCGCGGAGCCGTCGACGAGTTCGAACTCGCTGCTGGCAAATGGGCCGATCGCACCGGCGTCGGTCGATGCTGTGCCGCTCACGCGATACCGCAGTCGTGCTCCTTCCGATGCTGATACTGTGCCATTAACACCAGAGAACAGGCCAGCGCCGTTGTTCGACAGATCCGTCATGAAGGTGGCCGCGGAACCAAGGACGAGGTCCCCGTTGAGAATGCCGCCCGAGCGCGAGATATAACGTCCTCCACCGCTTTCACTGAATTCGACCGAGCCATTAATCGTGCCTGCGTTGATGACGGTTTCGTTAAAAACCGACGCTGTGATGGCCTTGCCGCCGACCGTGCCGACCACGCCGCCCACTTCGTTAATGAGGGCTCCATAAGCGGTGAGTTGTATCGCGACACCGGCACTGTCGGTTGCGCGGATCGTTCCCTGATTTGTTAGATAAGTCCCCAACACAACGCCGGCCGTCGCGCCTTCAATGAGACCCGTATTTGTAGAGTTGATGCCGGCACTGCCGCGCAGTTGGACCGCGGTGTCTCCAATCGATCGGATCGTTCCGCTGTTAATCATTCCGGAGCCGCTGATCGCGACAGCGTTTCTCACCGCCACTATCGTTCCGCTGTTCTGCAATCCGCCCTGAAATATCTGTACGCCATTTCCGGCAGCATCGATTATGCCCGAATTCGTAACGGAAGAACCATATTGTGCATCGATCGCCCAGAAACCTGAACCGGTGGTGCGGATTTCGCCTTCATTGATGAGGCGCGGAGCATTGGGTGCGGAAACACTATCGAGTTCGAATGCTTTGTCCGACAAGACCATAAAGGATCGATTGAGCAGCGTGCCAGCTCCCGTGACGAAAATACTCGCCGGCGCGCTATATCCTTGTTCAAGCGTTAGAGTGCGGTCCTTGTCGATCAAGGCCCCATAGCGCTGAAAGCCGGGCAGAAGAGCGAGCCCGGTGGTGATTGAGGTATCAGCGTCTACCCGCAGCAGTTGGGTGTTGTTGCCGGTACCTGTAGAAATGGGGCCGGTGACGCCTGTTATCGGCGTCGATTGACCGCTGTAACGAACATACAGAGTATTATAACCGGCTCCGAAATAAATGCTCCCTTGGATAGTACCCAGGGTTGAATCTACCATGGAATTTGCAGGGCCGGTTATGACATTGCCGATGATCGTACCGGCATTCGATAACTGTATGCCACTCGAGCTTTGAATCGCGATTGCACCCGCCGACTTGATAAGACCGCCGGCCTGATTGTCGATAAAAGCATAGGAAGGCGTGAGGGCGCTGCCGTTCCCATCGTTCACAATACTGCCGCTATTGGTCAATTTCTCGATAGTGAAGCTCCGGATCGTTGCTTCGGTCGAGTTGGATTTGATCGTCCCAGTGTTCCGCCAGGTCCCGTAGGTCAGGGGGAATGACAACGTGGTGGCTTCTCCTGCCGAAAAAGCGCTGGCGTTACCGCCATTGATCACTCCGGCATTGTCGAGCGATGCGACCGGCCCGGCGATCGTACCGATTATCATGCCTGTCTCGCGGTTTATGACAACATTAAAACCGCTATAAGGAGTCGTGTACCCGTTAACCGTGGAGGCGAGATTGCCTTGTAGTGAGACGCCACTCGTTCCTTGGATTGTGCCCGCATTATCTATTGAAACGTAGAGGCGCGCATCGGTATTTCCGGCGCTGTGCGCAAGGGAAAGTGCTGTCGCGCCGGACAATTGTCCATCGACTGCCACTGTCAACGCCAGATTGGTGGATGGGGCGCTCCAGCGACCGCGTGTACCGCTCATTAGCAAGATGCCAGGATTTGCATTGCCCATCGCAGCCCCGGCGATGGAAATGATTGATGTTAGTCGAGGCAAGTCGCCATTAGGTATGTCGATGGCAATAGCAGGGCCGGCGCTATTGCTTACTGTGGCGCCCTGGCCAACCACCACGGTCGTATCGCTCGTCGTCACCGTTAGGCCGTTATTGTCGGGGCCAGTGCAGGCGGTGACCTCATTTGCCGTCGTGGGATCTGGCAGGCACTGTGCCGCCACCTCAGAAGACGCTACTATCGCTATGCAACTGACACCGAAGCACAGCGGTGCGCGCAGCAAGCGGCGCGAGCGCCCAGCCAGATTTTTCATTAAAGCCCCCCCCGAGGTCGAGCCCGGGCCCGACGGAAATATTCGTTCCCTTTCAATAAATTTTGAGCAGCTGTCTAGGTTAGAGTTCGTCGCGGTGTCTTATTGAACAGGCGCTTTCGCCAATGTAGGGGCCGGGCGAAGGCGGATTGGCGGTCCGTGAGGCTGCCGTGGATTCAGACCTAAACCAGCGCCAGTTCATCCGTTGCATACGTCACTGAACGCGATCAATCCGCAGTTCGTGCCGCCGTCGATGCAATGGTGCCGAGCCGGGGCGCTCCGGCGCCTCCTGACAGCACCCGCGTGACAGCGGCGCTTCGACTGCTGCGGTCGCGCTACCGCTCGACATTCTAGGCGCGTTGGCAGCTCGTCGCCCTTCGCAGGGGACACTGGATGAATAGTTACTATTCTGAAGCGTGAATTCGCTCTCGAACGTCCGAGCTGAGAGCGAGTCCCGCTGGACGCGCTGCAGATACTCAAATGACTATTGTCTGGAGCAGGCGTTGGCTTCCGTCAACCTGGACAACCGGCTTTGGTCAGTTGTCGCAGACACGTTAAGATCGAGCGTCAGGTGTTTAGATCTGACGCACTAGCGACGTGTTTCGCTCCGCTGGGACGGCTTCTAGCGCTCGCCTGGAAGCCAAGGTCGCTCGAAATTTGCAGAAACCACCCCGCAGAAATCCGCCAATTCAATTCCAAGGGTAGGAAAATGCATGAGTGGCGTGGTGATACCGGCGGAATATGGTGAGCCCTGCTGGGTTCGAACCAGCGACCTACTGATTAAAAGTCAGTTGCTCTACCGACTGAGCTAAGGGCCCCCACGCGGGTGTTGCGATCCCCTAAAGGTGCGGGCTCTGGCGGTCAACCGGCTTGGCGGCTTTTACAGCCGCGATCATCTGGCTGGCTTGGGCTTGCGCAGGCGGGAGGCCAGATGGTGGATGGTGAGGCCGGACACAGGATCTTCTGCATTCGGAGCGATCGCGCACAGCGGTTCGAGGACGAAGGCACGGTCTGCGATGGCTGGATGCGGTACGGTTAGACGTTTGCTGCGCACGTTGCCGCCCGACCATAGCAACAGGTCGAGGTCCAGCGTGCGCGGGCCCCAGCGGCGGTAGCGGCGGCGATGGAAGGTGCGCTCGATGGCCTGAAGCTGGTCGAGCATCGCCAGCGGTGGCAGCGTCGTGCTCACAATGACTGCCGCATTAGCGTAAGTGCGCGCGGATGGGCCCAGGGGGCGCGAGTCGATGATGGGGGAGGCTCGCACAAGGCGGAGGGGCGCGAGGTCGAGGGCATCGAAGGCGGCGCGCACGATGTCGCGCGGGCGCATCCCCGCCATCGGACGATTGGCGCCGATGCCGACAGCGTAGATCTGCTCGCCGGTTCCCGGCGACCGATGGTCGCGCGCCAGAGGGTGGATGCTTGCCTTGTTCATCCGCCAGGGCCTATCCGCAGGGCATGTCCATGACCAGACCTGTTATAAGCCCCGTGCCCGGCGCCGAACCGGCGCGCGATTGTGCCTTGTGTCCGCGTCTGGTCGCCTTTCGGCAAGCCTGTCGCATCGAGCATCCGGACTGGTGGAACAGTCCAATCCCCGCCTTTGGCGATCCGGATGCGCGCATTGTTCTGGTGGGTCTGGCGCCCGGCAAACATGGCTCCAACCGCACGGGGAGGCCGTTCACCGGCGATTATGCGGGCGACCTCCTGTTCGCCACGCTGGACAAATTCGGCCTTTCGCGTGGCACATATGAGGCGCGCGTGGATGATGGCCTTGAGTTGGTGGATTGCGCGATCCTCGCCAGCGTGAAATGCCTGCCGCCACAGAACAAGCCGACCCCCGAGGAAATCCGCACGTGCCGTCCGTTTCTGGATGCGGAGGTCGCGTTGCTGCCCAAGGCGCGCATCTTCATCGCGCTCGGGCAGATCGCGCATCAATCCGCGGTGAAAGTGCTGGGTGGACGGCTGCCCAAGGCCCGCTTCGCGCATCTCGCCGAGCACCGGATGCCCGATGGGCGCATGCTAATCGATAGCTACCACTGCTCGCGCTACAATACAAACACCGGGCGGCTGACGGCGGAGATGTTCGAGGCGGTGTTCGAGCGTGCGCTGGTGTTAAGGGATGGCCTTTAGGCAACGCGATGATCGGCACGTTTATCTCTCTGCCATTGCGCTGGTTGGACGAACGCTGGGGCGGCTAACCGTGTGCGCGGCTGGCCTTTCGCAACGTGGCGGCTGTTGTGTAATGATCGCGCGCAAGCAAAGCCGATTGCATGCAGCAGACATTGCTGACCGGCCTTATCTCGCCAAGCTGAAGGCCCGGCTCAAGAGGCTGGTGAACGCGAGGGACTGAAAGCCACCGCCGCGCTCGCCGGGTTTATCGCAGCAGATAGTCGTAATAAGCGCCATCCGGCGGGCCGCCGGCGGCAGCCTGCACGCCATCCAGGGCGCCTTCCGGTAGCGAGGCGAGCGACTTGGCATGATGCTCTTCGCTGGCCCATTTCTCGATGAAGATGAAGCGGTGCTCGTTGCCCAGGTCCCGCATCAGTTCGACGCCTTCACAGCCATCGGCAGCCTTCACCGTGCCTGAGAGGGCGATGAGGGCCGCTTCCATCTCGGCGCTTTTGCCGTCTGCGGCGGGAATGATGTAGAGGCGAGCCACGGTCATACACATCTCCTTATGCAGCGATGGTTACACATCCTGCGCCAGCCGTCCATAAAGCTCGGGCCTGCGATCACGAAAAAAGCCCATGCCGGCGCGGTGCTTGCGGGCACGGTCGAGATCGAGCGTGGCGATAAGCGCGCCGGTCTGCCAGTCTTCCGCCTCGGCCACCAGATCGCCCCATTCGTCCGCGATGAAGCTGTGGCCGTAGAAGCTTTGTTCGCCGGTGGCGCCAGCCATCTGCTCGCTGCCGATGCGATTGGCCGCGATGACCGGCATGCAGTTGGAGACGGCATGGCCCTGCATCGCCCGCCGCCACATGCGGCTTGTATTCAGATCGCCATCATAAGGCTCAGAGCCGATCGCGGTGGGGTAAAAAAGCAGTTCCGCACCCATTAGCGCCATGGCGCGGGCCGTTTCCGGATACCATTGGTCCCAGCAGATGCCGACGCCGATGGTGCCATATTTCGTTTCCCACACCTTGAAGCCGGTGTTGCCGGGACGGAAATAATATTTCTCCTCATAGCCCGGCCCGTCCGGGATATGGCTCTTGCGGTAGACGCCCATGATCTCGCCCTGATCGTCGATCATCGCGAGGCTGTTATAATGGTGCTGGCCATCCCGCTCGAAGAAGCTGGTGGGGATGTAGACGCCCTGCGTCTTGGCCAGCTTCTGCATCGCCAGCACGGCAGGATGCTCGGTGAGCGGGCGGGCGCGGGCAAACAAAGCCTCATCCTCGACCGTGCAAAAATACAGGCCCTCGAACAGTTCGGGCGGTAGAATGATCTTGGCACCGCGCGCTGCGGCCTTGGCGACATGATCCTCCACCAGCGCGATATTGGCGGCCTCATCGTCCGAAAAGGCGAGCTGAAGCGCGGCGACCGTGAGATGAGACATGGCGTGATCCTGCGGCGGAAGGGGTCAGACGGCGGCCGGCAGATGCATGCTCATGCAATGGAAGCTGCCGCCGCCGCGCAATATGGCATCGGACGGCAGGCCGACAATAGCCCGGCCCGGAAAGAATGGCGCGAGCGCATCCAGCGCGGCCTGATCATTGGCCGCGCCATATTGCGGCACGATGACGGCGCCGTTGGTGATGCAGAAGTTCATGTAGCTCGCTGGCACGATGTGCCCGTCAATCTCGTATCGGCCGACCGACGGCATCGTGGCGACCTCCAGCCCATAGGCGCGGGCGCGAGCCGTGGCATCGGCATAGATCGCGGTGTTGGGATCATCCTCGGTGCTGGCCTGCGGCACCACGAGAACCCCCGGCGCCACGAAACGGGCGAGATTGTCGACATGTCCATCCGTGTGATCGTTCAGCAAGCCATCGCCCAGCCAGAGCATGGACGACAGGCCAAGGGTGCCGGCCAGGATCGTCTCGATCTGCTTGCGATCCAGCGTGGGATTGCGATTGGGGTTGAGCAGACATTGCTCGGTCGTCACGAAGAGCCCGGTGCCATCCGTATCGAGCGCGCCGCCTTCCAGGATGATGGGGACGTGACGGCAGGGCAGGCCGGTCGTAGCGGCAAGACGCGCCCCAATGTCCTCATCGCCCGGCATCTGGAACTTGCCGCCCCAGCCGTTGAAATCGAAATCGACAAGGGCGCGTGAGCCATTCGCGCCGACGAGGCCGATCGGGCCGGTGTCGCGCAGCCAGATGTCGCCGAAGGGTTCGTGGTGGACCTCTACGGCGGGGGAGGCCAGGGTGCGGGCGTAGAGGGCATCTGGCTCAGTACGCGCGAGAAGTGCAACGCGCTGGCCCTGGCTGGAGACCGCATTTGCAAATTCTGCTGCCTGGAACTGGGCATCCGAACGCGCTGAGGGCCATTCCGACGGGTCGCCGGGACAGCCAATCCAAAGCAGTTCCTGCGCGGTCCACTCTGCCGGTAGGATGTAAGACATTCGGCGTTCTCTCTCGTTTCGCGAGCGTCTTGGCCGACATAGCTTGCAATGACAAGGTGCGCTTTCGTCGCGGTCGGTGCTTGTTTTTTTCGGAGGGGGCTGCGCCTATGATGTGTCGAGTCTGTGCTTTTTCGCCGGGCTGACGTGGTGCAAACTGATGGGTCTGGCGGAAGGCAATCCAGCAATAACCGAATAGCAATGCTTTCGACGGTCATTCTCGCTAGGAACATCGGCGGTGTCAGGCCGTCGCGCGGCGCTGCCAACTCTGCTGCACCAGCACACGAAGAGGGTGTCCCGCATGGTTTCCCGTCAAAGTGAAACTCAGTTTCTGTTCAAATTGGTTGCGCTCGGCAATGGCATCAGAAGCGATAATGGACTAACGGCGATTGGGTCGCCCCCAACCTTCTTTATTTGAAAGATGCAGGGAAAATAAAATAGACGATGATCCTAATATATTATCCTTAAATATAGTGGCATTGAATATTTATATTAATTCTATGAAGTTAAAATCTATGCTTATAGATGTATCTCGTTTGATTTGGCGCATGAAAAGAGGGTTGTTGCCGACAGGTATTGATCGAACATGTCTTGCGTATATTTCTCATTATCGCGGTCGCGCCCATGCAGTCATTCAGTTCGGGAAGGTGACAGCGGTTTATCCCCTTGAATGTTCCCGAGAATTGTTCGAGGTCTTACTTTCATCCCATAAAGGTGGTGGTGGCCACCGATTGCCCTCCCTCGTTTGGCGGGGCGTGCGGGAGCTTTTGAGAGGTCGGGTGCGGCGGCGTGACCTCACGGGAGCCATTTATCTGAATGTCGGTCACACGGGCCTCGATAAGGTGAGCCATGAGGCTTGGGTTCAGAAATCGGGCGTGAGACCAATCTATTTTGTGCATGATCTCATTCCGATAACTCACCCCGAATATTGTCGTCCGAGAGAATTAGAGAAGCATCGTCACCGCATCACTGCGTTATTGCGCAATGGAACTGGCATCATCGGAAACAGCCGCGATACGCTTGATGAGTTGAAAATTTTTGCCAGTTACCAGGGGTCGTTGGAAATGCCGCCGACGCTTCTGGCCCCTTTAGGGGCGGATTTCTCTGATAGACAGCAAGCTCCGAGACCCGATACGACTTTGCCGGTGCGGCCCTATTTTGTCATGCTCGGCACGATTGAAGGACGGAAGAATCACCTCTTTATTCTTACGATATGGGCAGAGATGGCTCGGCGTTTGGGGGCAGCATGCCCGCAACTCGTTATCATTGGCCAGCGCGGCTGGGAAAGTGAGCAGGCGGTCGATATGTTGGAGCGCAGCGCGGCGCTGCGTGGGCACGTTATCGAGCTGTCACGCTGTGACGATGCGGAGCTCCAAGCCCATATGTGCGGGGCGCGAGCGCTGCTCTTTCCATCTTTCGTCGAAGGATATGGTCTTCCGCTCGTGGAAGCGCTGGCCAGCGGGACGCCGGTCATAGCCAGTAATCTTGGGGTCTTTCGTGAGCTTGCGGGCGACATTCCTGATTACCTCAGTCCAATCGATGGTCTGGGCTGGTCTCAGTTGATTGAGGATTTTGCGCAGCCCGACAGCATTCGACGTGCAGAACAGCTAAAGCGTCTTGCTGGATGGCAGCCGCCAACCTGGGCGGATCATTTCGCCAAGCTCGATCCCTGGTTGGAGGAGTTAGCTGCTCAGCCGTAAGTGGCAACGCTCGCAAGCTGCCACTGGCCGGTTCGACTGCTAACCAGCCGCTCCACGACGGACGTCACCAATGTATTCGTCGCCGTCTCGCTCGCCAGCCCGCCATAGACAAGGCAGCGATCGTGCAACACGCGTCGGAATGACTCGTAGACGTCCGGATCGGGCGCTTGCGGGCGCATCCAGAAGTCGTCGAGCCGACCCTGGTGGGTGATTTGCGGTATGTTGTAGATCGCCTTGCCCAGCGCCATGGTAGGAACGCCGGCGGCGAGGGCCAGCGTGGCTGAGGTGCTGTTGATCGTCACCATGCCCAGGGTATCCGCCGTCAGTTCCTCAAGGACGCCCCCCGCAATGTGCAAGATGCGATCTTCGATGCCGGCCTTGCGGGCCTGGCTCATGATATGATTGCGCCAGCTCATGAAGCTGCAATCGAGCGGATGCTCCTTGATGAGCAGGCGGACATGCTTGGGCGCGCGGCGAGCGAAGCTGTAAAGCACGTAATCCAGCGCTTCCTTCATGTCCGCGAACGGCGAATGCTCGCGAATTTGGAAATCGGTGGAGAGTTGCAACGGGAAGAGGAAATAGGGCGCCTCAGGCAGCCGCGCGAGGGTCTCCTCGGCGCGGCGAGCATCTGCCTTTTCCCGCGCGAATTTATAGAGCCAGCCAAAGCCCTCCATCATCAGGGACCCGGTTCGGTGCGACTGATAGAAAGGATAGAGCGGCCGCCCAAACCAGGTGCGTGAGTAATAGCGCCAGGCATCGCGCGCGCGGCGGTTGAAGCTGGCGGTGATGACCGGGCGCTGCGGCAACGGGGGCAGGTTGTGCGCCGCTTGCAGATACCATTCCGGGTCTCGCGGCAGCGAGCTGTTGCCGTTCACGCCGCTCGGCTCAAGGGTCAGCCAGTCCGGACGAATATAGCCTTCTTCAAAGACATGCACGTCGATCTTGCGAAGCTGCGCCATGCGATGGGCAGCCATGTGCAGAGGGCGGCAATCGCCGAACAGAATGATGTCGGTGATGGCATTGTCGCTCAGGAAGCGATCAATGAACAGGGTCCACCGCTTCCGGCTTCCGCGATAATTGGTGGCCTCGCCGGGCCAATCGGCGAGATCGCCGCCATTCAGATTGATGCGAAAAATACCGCATTCGAGAGTGCGAAGTCGTTCGGCCAATTGCCAGAAGAAGGGCCCCGGCGGCCCCTGCAGGAACAGGAAGTTCCGATGCGCTATGGGCTGGAATTTCATCTGTTTCCCAACATGTGCGCGATGGCCCGTCTAGCCAAACCAACCAACTTTCTGAGCGGGACTAGCGCAACATTTTGACGCTGAACACCAGAAATGAGACGCATGACAAGTATTTCTGCCGTGCATGGCAAATTGGTTACGGGGTCCAGATAGCGCGGATATTGAATAAGCACATGGGCTGTTAACGCATCTAGCGTTAAGGCCCTGTTTCGACGCGGCAGGGATGGGCCGAGATCATTGGTGAGTCCCCAGCCCGCAAAGAAGGGCATGCCGTGCGTCGTCACCGGTGTCCCGTGCAACAGCGCTTCGAACCCGGCGAGAGAAGTGATGACGTGCACCTCGTCCGCCATGGCGATCAATGCGCTGATCGGGCTGCCGGGGTCGATTTCGTTCGCCAGATCCAGCGCGATATTCGTCGGGATGGCGCCGCGCCGATGGCCCGCTTCAATATCCGGATGCGGTCGATAGACGATCCACGCATCCGGCGCGCCTGCGCGAACGCGGCGGAGCAGTTCGAGGTTGGACTGGACCGCCCCGCCGCCGAACTGGACGGACCGATCATCCTCGACCTGGCCGACCACGAGTAGATGGCGCTTCTGGCCGCCCCGGCGCGGCAAAGTGGCTGCGCGGCCGATGCCATATTTGCTAACGCCCTCCCGCACCAGCCATTCGCGCAGACGGCGCGCGCGGGCCAGCATGTCGGGGGAGGGTGTGCCTTGCGCCAGCATCTCCTCCAGCCGGTTGGGACGGGTGGGGTCGTAGTGGACGCCCAGATCATCGACAATGATGGAAAGGGGGGGCACACAGTCCGCGCCGAGCCCGGCCGAGCGGATGAAGCCATCCTCCACTTCCATCACCGGCCAGGGACCCGCCTCGATCTCCGCCAGCAGGGCAGGGGGAACGCGCGCCTTCCACACGGCAATGGCGTCGCTGGGCTTGAGGTCGCGCAAAGCAGCGGGATTGGCAGGACGGAACGGGACGGCGCCGCCGGCCCAGAGCAAGGGGTCCACCGTATCGCGCTTCCAGTGCGCGAAACCGAATGCCGCCGCGATCGGGCGGTTGGCGTCGATCAAGCGCCGCCAGCTCGCCAGCGTTTCGATCAAATCGAATGCGCTGGCGAGCTGGCCGGTGAACGGGTCTGCGTAGGCGACGTCCTGCACCAGATGCCGCTCAACCAAAGCGGCGATGATGGCCTCAGTCTCGGGGGCGTCGGGCGCACGGTCGGCAAGCGCAGCGAACGCGCCTTCACCGTTAAGGCAAACGCGCTTGCCTGCGATGGCGCTGAGCAGCATCAGCGGATCGTCGGCGGACCCGGACACGCTTTCTTGTGCGATTGTCCAAGGATCGTCCGGCGCCCAGAACGGACCACCGACGCGATATTGTCGCAGGGCCGCGAGGATTTGCTCCGCGGTTGCGGAGCGGACATGGCTCTCGCCCCCCGCAGCGCTGAGGACGACCGGATAGGGTTTTCCGCCGGGAAAAGGAGGAACGGCGAGGATCGTCTGTGCGGCGAGCGTCATGGGCGATGCACTTTCTCCAGCCAGCCCGTCGGCGGCTTGGGCACGGCGGCGTGGGGATCGGCACGCATCGCTTCGATCACGCGGTTCAGCCAGGGCGACAGGAGGGCCATATTGGGATTATGACGGGAGGCCACCCCTGTGACCAGACTGGAGGGGCCGGAATAAGCCGCAAACAGCGTATCGGCGCTGGCCTTCGGAACGAGGCGGTCGAGATCGCCTTGGACGAACAACACCGGGACCTTGATCGCCTTCAACGCCTCCCAATTGTCCCATCGATCCGGGATGAAGGCGCGGCTGATCTTTGGCGCGGCGGCGGCGATGCGAACGAAAGCGCTCATGGCGATCACGCCAGCGATATCCGGTTCTCTCGCTGCGGCATGAAGCGCCACGGAAGAGCCGAGCGAATGGCCGATCAACCAGAGACGCGCGCCGGGCCCGGCCAGATCCCTCGCTTTTGCGATGAACGCGCTCGCATCGGTCAGCAGGCCGTCCTCACTCGGTCGACCCGGATTGGTTCCAAAGCCGCGGTAAGACGCAGCCAGAACCGCATTGCCTGCCCCGGCCAGATGCTGGGCAGCATTCGCATTCATTTCCGCATTCCAGTTGCGGCCGTGGAACATGACGAAGATGTCGGGGTCGCCCGGCGCGCCCGGCCAGTAATAGCCGGTGAGTGCGAGATGATCCGTCGTGGTGACGCTGATGGTCTGGGGTGGCGCGCCGTCCCATTGGGTCACGCCGGCTTTGTTATGGGGAGAATAGAGGACGTCGCGAGACAAAGACGCACAGCCCGGCGTCATCCCCAGCAAAGCTAGCAGCACGACGGTCTGCCGTGCGCGCCAGCCCAAGCTTTGGCGCAGCGTGCAGGGGCGATCCTCTGTCTCGCGCACGATCCTCACCTAGGGCAAGGCGCGCGCGCTGAGAATCCCTTCGACCAGCGGAACGTCGCTGGGGTTGTTCACCTCTACGATGGGATAGCCTTGTTCCTCAAGCGTGACGACCGAGACCGGTATGCCCGCGACCAGGAAGCGCAACTGTTCGAGGCCCTCGACTGCCTCCAGCATCGTCGGCCCCAGCGCGACATAGCGCTCCAGCGCGGCGCGGCGATAGGCGTAGAGGCCAAGATGGAGCAGGACGGGCATGTCTTCGTCCGGCATGCGGCCGTCCGGCAGATAGGGGAGGATGCGCTTGGAAAAGTACAGCGCTTCGGAACGGTCGTTGACCACGACGGTGGTGCCGCCGACCCGTCCTTGCGCGGCATCCTCGGCAAGGTGGCGATAGGTTTCGGCTGAGCAACGCACCGCGACGGTCGCGACCTGCGCCTCCGAATTGGCGTTCATATGGTCGATCAGGGCAGTGACGAAAGCCGGCGGGGTGAGCAGCGCATCGCCCTGGAAGTTGACGAGGAGTTGCGCATTGGGCAGCGCGTCGAGGCAGGCTGCCACGCGCTCGGTGCCATTGCCGCAGCTTTCCGGCGTCATCAGCCACTGGCCGCCAAATCCGTCGACTTCATCGGTGATCCGCTTGTCGTCCGTCGCGACGACGACAGCTGCGTCTCGCGAGACGGCAAGCGCGCCGTCATGGCTCCACCCGATGAGCGTCTTCGTGATGCCATCAGGGCCCATGATGGGCGCCAGCGGTTTGCCGGGATAACGGCTCGATCCATAGCGTGTCGGGATAATGATGACGGTCCGGGCGTTAGCCAGGGCAGGGCGCTCACTCATGCGGCTTCCCGTCGCCTAATCTCTGGCCGAATGCAAGCCGGGTTCCATCAGCCTCGCGGTCAATCTGGGCGTGACGTTGACCGGCGATCATGGCGCACCCGCTCAGGGCGCGAGATCGTGAATATGCGCGATGCCCACGGGCTTTGCGCGGTCATCCTGCGCCGTGACGAACAGCACCGTGATCTTGGCATCGTTCATGAGGGTGAGAACTTCTTCCACCAGCGTGCCCACGGGCACAGTGATGGGGGCGCTGGTCATGATATCGGCCGCACGGGCGGTAAGCACATGGTCGAAGGCGCGGCGCAAATCGCCATCGGTGATGATGCCGACCAACGAGCCATCATCGGACACGACGCCCGCCACGCCCTTACCGCCGCTTGTCATCTCGAAAACCACGTCGCGCATCGGCGCGTCCCAGCGGACCAGGGGAAGCGGGTCGTTGACGTTGATCACTTCTTCGATCGGCGCGAGGCGTGAGCCGATGTCCCCGCCGGGATGCCATTGGGCAATATCGGTCCGCGTGAGGCCGCGACGTTCCATGGCCGCCATGGCCAGCGCGTCGCCAAGCGCCAACATCATCGTGGTGGAGGTCGTCGGTGCAATCCGTACGGGACAGGCCTCTGGCGCGTTGGGCAGTTGCAGGACGATATCGGCCGCGACGCCCAGCGGCGAATGACGCCGCGAGACGATACCGATCACCTGCACGCCCCGCCGCCCGGCATAAGTGAGCAGCGGGCGCAATTCCGGTGAAAAGCCGCTGTTGGAGAGAATGATCAGCACATCGCCCTGACTCAGCATCCCCAGGTCACCATGGGCTGCTTCCCCGGCGTGAAGAAAGAAGGAGGATGTACCGGTCGCAGCAAAGGTTGCTGCGATCTTGCGGGCAATATGCCCGGACTTACCGACGCCTGCGACGACAACACGGCCGGGCGTATTCAGGATGACGTTGACGGCATCCGAAAAGGACTGATCGAGCGACGCAGCCAAGGCTGCGAGACCAGCGGCCTCTTGCGTGATAACGGACAGGCCCGCCTCGAGCGTTCTTTCATGGTCTACCCGGGAAGGGTGAAAGGAACGCGGGTGAACAGTAGCCATGTCGACGGAATTTCCCTGATTTGCGCTTCGGGCTAGCTTTGGCTGCGCTTTCGCGCAACTCATTTTTGCACCGCAACAACTCATCGCTTGCTCAGAACAACTGGCCTTAACAAATCGATGATTTAAGGTTTTAACGCAAAGGTTCTTAATAACCCGCTCCGTCTACTTTGGCGCATTCGCTCCACTCCGGCTCTCGTCGCGAATCGTCCGGAATTCTGCGGTTGGGAACCAGTTGGGCCACACGTCGCTCTGCGCCAGTTCGCGGCCGATGCGATAATGAAGCTGGAGATCGCTTGCCGCGCCGGCCCAATTCCAGCGGGGATCATATTCGTCCTGCGGCTTGTGATAGCGGTGGACCGTGTAATCTTCGGCGGCGGCCTGGCCGGCCGTCACGCCGCCATCCATCAGGTCCTCGCCGCTCTCGGCATACAGCATGGGCACGCCCTGCTTTGCGAAGCTGAAATGGTCGGAGCGGTAGAAGCTGCCTTTCTCCGGCGCTGGCTCGGGCTTGATGACGCGGCCGGCATCCTTGACGGCGCGTTCGAGGAACAGCTCCAGCTCGGATTTGCCGCCGCCGATGACCACCACGTCGCGGGTGGGGCCCGCCATGTTCAGCGCATCCATGTTGATGCCTCCCACCGTCCGCGCGAGCGGGAAGGCGGGGTTCTCGGCATAATAAGCCGAACCGAGCAGGCCGGCTTCCTCCGCCGTCACGGCCAGAAAGACCAGCGTGCGCGCAGTTGCTCCAGCGTCACGGTGAGCCTTGGCCAGCGCAATCAGCGCGGCCGTGCCCGTCGCGTTATCGACCGCTCCATTGCAGATGTCGTCGCCATCGATCGGTTCGCACCGGCCCAGATGATCCCAGTGCGCGGTGTAGAGCACATAATCGTCAGGCCGGCTGGTGCCGGGGAGAATGCCGATCACGTTGCGGGAGCGTTGGCGGCGGATCGTGTTGTTGATGGTGATGCTGGCCTTGAGGTCGCCCAGGGGCACTGCACGGAAGCCCGGGCGCTTGGCCGCCGCGCTGAGCGCCGCGAAATCCTTGCCGGCCGCAGCGAAGACGCGCTTGGCAGCATCGAGTGTCAACCAGCCGGCTGCGGCGGACTGGTCCATATGATCGCCCGGCACATCGATGTTGAGCTGCGGCCCGGTCCAGGAGGAGACGACCACGTCCCATGGATAAGCGGCCGGGAATGTCTCGTGAACGATCAGTGCGGCAGCGGCGCCTTGCCGGGCGGCTTCCTCATATTTGTAGGTCCAGCGGCCATAATAGGTCATGGCGCGCCCCTCGAAGGGGCCGTCGAGGCCTTCCATCTCGTAATCAGGGTCGTTGACGAGGATAACCACCGTCTTGCCGCGCACATCCACGCCGGCATAATCGTTCCAGCCCCGCTCGGGCGCGTTGATGCCGTAGCCGACGAACACCATGTCGCTGGCCGCCACCGTGCTGGTCGGCACCACCCGATAGGTGCCCGCGACCATATCCGTTTTGTAGGCGAGGTTGATGGCGGTGTTGGCCCCGGCGACCCGCAAGGTCATGTCCGGCGAGGGTGTCAGTTCGATTAGCGGCACGTCCTGCGTCCAGCTTCCCTTGTTGCCGGGTTTCAGGCCAACCTTGCGCATCTGGGCGATGAGATAGGAGACGGTCTTTTCCTCGCCGGCAGTCCCGGGCGCGCGCCCTTCGAAAGCGTCCGAGGACAGGGTGCGCGTGATGCTTTTGAGCAAGTTTATGTCGATGAGGCGGCCGGGTTGCGGAGCCGGAAGGATGAAGTCGGATGTCGGCGTCTGGGCGATCGGCGCGGGCGCTGTCGTCGCACTGCTCTGCACAACGTCTCGGGAATGACATCCTGCCAAGGCAATGAGCGGTAAGGCGAGCAGGGCAAGAACGGGGCGCATGACAGAGCTTTCAAATTGTTAGCCCTCCTCATGGCATCGCCTCCGGGTGCGTTCAAGCGGCAGGGCGCCGGTTCAGAATAATGAAAAAAGGCGGCCCGTTGCCGGACCGCCTTTTTTTGAAATCTGCCTGAGAGGCCGATCGATCAGCGCGAGTAGAACTCGACGACCAGGTTCGGCTCCATCTTCACCGGATAGGGCACCTCGTCCAGCGTGGGGACGCGGGTGTAGGTGATCTTGGTGGCGCCATCGGGGGCGAGATAGTCGGGGATGTCGCGCTCGGGCAGGCTCTGAGCCTCGAGAACGAGCGCCATTTCCTGCGCCTTCTTGCCAAGCGTGATCTCGTCGCCCGGCTTCACCAGACGCGAGGCGATGTTGCACTTCACGCCGTTCACATAAATGTGGCCGTGCGAGACGATCTGGCGGGCCGAGAAGATCGTCGGCGCGAACTTGGCGCGGTAGACAACCGCGTCCAGACGACGCTCGAGCAGACCGATGAGGTTCTGGCTGGTGTCGCCCTTCATGCGGCTGGCTTCGATGTAGCTCTTCTTGAACTGCTTCTCGGTCACGTCGCCATAATAGCCCTTGAGCTTCTGCTTGGCGCGCAGCTGGATGCCGTAGTCGGACATCTTGCCCTTGCGGCGCTGGCCGTGCTGACCGGGGCCATATTCACGCTTGTTGACCGGGCTCTTCGGGCGACCCCAGATGTTCTCGCCCATGCGACGGTCGAGCTTGTACTTGGCGCTTGTGCGCTTCGTCATGATGACTTTCCTTCAATTGCGAACAACGTCTGCCGCGCCCAGAAAGGGTTTGGCGTCGATCCCGGTCTTTCGCCTGACACTCATTTTCAGAGGCAGGGCCGCCGCTGCACCGGGGTGCGGGGCCGATTGCGAAGGCGCGCCTATGGCGGGCGAGGGGCGGAAAGTCAAGGCGCCGTCGCGGTGGCGGTCATTCGTGCGGGGGGTGGGGTCAGGCGCGGAAGCTCCGGACCTACGCCGTCATACAGCAGACGCAGGGTAGGGGAGGCCTGAACGATGCGCCAGCAGCCCCAACTGAGTACCATGGTGAGCGCCGTGATCATGCCCGCCTTCACCACCACCGGCATGGCGATGTGCTGGCCGAGGACGACGAGACCGGCCGTAATGGGCAGATGGACGAGATAAACCACGAAGGCCCCGCTCACCAGCGCCTGCACCGCCGGGCTTGGCCTGTCGGCCAGCCGCTTCATGGCAGCAATGAGGGCCTGCGTCATGGTGATCGCCGCAATCGTGCCGATGAACCGCTCGGTCATTGGATGCACGTCTCGTCCGATCTGGAGGTAGAGCAGGGTGGCGGCAAGGGCGATCAGCGCAAGCGACGCGGAAGGCTTGTGCAGTGTTGCGCGAAATTGGGGGGCGCGGCAGACCAGCCAGCCGAGCGCGAACCAAGGCGCGAACTGGATCAACTGGTCGATCCGCAGGATTTGCTGGGGCAGGTTGGTGGCGAAATCCCAGGCATAGAAGAGCTCGATGGCCCCGGCCTGCCAGGCGCCGATCACGACGCCGAGGCCGATCACGGCCGCTGCCATATGCCGGCCAAGCCAGTCATCGATACGGGCGGGAAGCATAGCCTGCGCCGCGCGCGGTGCGAGATGGCAGAGCAGGGCGGCCGCACCGCAAAGATAAAGCAGCACGATGATGAACCACAAATGCCGCACCCAATATCCGCCGGATTGCAGGCTGTTCTTCTCCAGCGAGCCCAAGGCTCCCCAGAGGCTGAAATTGGAGAGTTCGCAGAACAGGTTGAGCAGCGGATTGAGGGTGAGCAACGCGGCAACGAAGGGCAGGCCGAGGCGGATCAGGCGGTTCTTCATCCACGCGCCGGGCGCGCGGCGCATCAGCAGCAGCGCGGCGAAATAGCCAGCGATCACGAAGAAAGCGGGCATTCTGAACAGGTGGATGATGCCGGCGATCCACGTGAAGATGAGATCACCTTCGCCCGCATTGACGATCCACACATCATTGGCGCGGTAGGCCATGGCGACATGGTAGGGAATGCCGAGCAGCATGAGCAGGGCGCGCATGGAGTCCCAATGATGTTCACGACCCGAAACGTCTGTTCTCATTCATCTTCCTGACGCGCACCAGCCTTGAACAAGAAAGCGCTCGGGCACCAGAGTGGTGGCACGGCTGGCCGCGATGGCAGGGAGGTTCGTCGGTTTTGTCGCGCAAGATGGCGGCAATGGGCCGGTCGCCCGGTGTCAGGTTTCTGTTGTCAGCGCGGGCGCGGATTGGCCAGTGCGGAGAGAACGCCGCGCAGGGTGCGCACTTCGAGGCTGTTCCAGCCGGGCTTGGTGAGCACGCCGCGCAGGGTGCGCCGTGTCGCCGGGGCGCGATCGGGCGGGTAGAAATAGCCGGCTTGCTCCAGCATGCCATCGAGCTGGGCGATCATGCCCTCCAGCTCTTCCTGCGGAGCGGGGGGCAGCAGGTCGGTGTGGGTCGGCTGGCTGAGCGCCGCCTGCTTGGACCATTCATAGGCGCACAGGATGACGGCCTGCGCGAGGTTGAGCGAGCCGAACTCCGGGTTGATCGGCACCGTGAGGATGGCCCGGGCAAGCGCGACATCGTCGGTTTCCAGCCCGGAACGCTCCGGGCCAAAGACGATGGCACTGCGCCCCTGCGCAAGGTGGATATCCCGCGCGGCTTCTTCCGGCGTTACGACCGGCTTGGTCACGCCGCGCTTTCGCACGGTGGTGGCATAGACATGCGGACAGTCCGCGACGGCATCGGCCAGCGTCTCGAACACCTGCGCGTTGGCCAGAACCTCGTCCGCGCCCGCGGCTGCGGGGCCTGCCGCCGGATTGGGCCAACCATCGCGCGGGGTAACCAGCCGCATCTCGGTCAGCCCAAAATTGAGCATCGCCCGTGCCGCCTTGCCGATGTTCTCACCGAGTTGAGGGCGGACGAGGACGATGACGGGGCGTGGGGTGTCATGCCCTTGTACTTGCTCACTTTCCTCCGTTCGCCCTGAGCGAAGTCGAAGGGCCGAGCTGAGCGCAGGCGAGGCAGGAGCGCTGACGGAAGGAAATGCGGCTGTTTCTTCCCCGTTCGTCCTGAGTTGCTGCTGAGCCTGTCGAAGCGGCGTATCGAAGGACTTGCGCGCCGCTTCCTTGAGGGCCGCAAAATCTCCCGCGATCAGCGCTTCCTTCTTCTTGCGTGACCAGCCCTTGATCTGTTGCTCCGCACTCAATGCTTCCTCGCGCGTTCCGAACGATTCCGACCACGAAAGAGCGACTGGCAAGCGCGTTGCTGTGTAGCCGACAATTGATCCAGACTCATGCTGGGCAATGCGCAGGTCCAGATTGTCCGTATGGCCGGCATAATAGCTGCCATCCGCGCACTTCAGCAGATAGGTGTAGAAGCTCATGGCAAGGCCCTTCGATACGCCACTTCGACAGGCTCAGTGACTACTCAGGGCGAACGGGGTGAGGGCGACGTGGTGCCTCACTCCCGGCCAACCTCACGGATCGACCCAGCGAAGGACTCAAAATCCTTCGCCTCGGTAAAGTCGCGATAGACGCTGGCGAAACGGATATAGGCGACGCTGTCGAGGCCCTTGAGGCCTTCCATGGCCAGTTCGCCGATGCGGGCGGCCGGGACTTCCGTCTCGCCGCTGGTTTCGAGCTGGCGCTGGATGCCGGAGACCAGCCGCTCGATGCGCACCGTGTCGATTGCCCGTTTGCGGCAGGCGATTTCGATGGAGCGCGCGAGCTTGTCCCGGTCGAAGGGCTCGCTGGTGCCGTTCGATTTCGCGACGGCGATGTCGCGCAGCTGGATGCGCTCGAAGGTGGTGAAGCGCGCGCCGCAGCCTTCGCACTGGCGGCGGCGGCGGATCGCGGCGCCGTCCTCGGTGGGACGGCTGTCCTTCACCTGGCTGTCTTCATGGGCGCAATAAGGACAGCGCATTTAGCGGCGAATCCTCTGCCAGAAGGCGATACCGGCGCCGGCCACGAGGCCGAGCGGCAGCGAGACCACCGGCAGGACCAGCCCGGCCACCGCGCCAATCGCGGCACCTGTCAGCACTGGCTTGGTGGAGGGATGGGCAAGCCCCTGCTTGGCCATGCCGGTGGCTTCCGCCTTGGCGCGCTGGGCGATATCGTCGGGCTTGCTCATCGGTCGCGGTCCTTGCTCAGTAGATCGGGAAGGCGGCGGTGAGGGCCTTCACCTTCTCGCGCACATGCGCCTCGATCTGGCCATCGCCTTCATCGCCATTGCGACGCAGGCCCTCGACCACTTCGGCGATCCAGCCGCCGATCTGGCGGAACTCCGCCTCGCGGAAGCCGCGCGTCGTGCCCGCCGGCGTGCCGAGGCGCAGGCCGGAGGTGACGAAGGGGCTCGCCGTGTCGAACGGCACGCTGTTCTTGTTGCAGGTGATATAGGCGCGATCCAGCGCCTTCTCGGCGGCCTTGCCGGTCGTGTTGCGCGAGCGCAGGTCGATCAGCATCAGGTGATTGTCCGTGCCGCCCGAGACGACGGCCACGCCGGCATCAGCGAGACTGGCGGCCAGCGCCTTGGCATTGGCGACGATCTGGTGGGCGTAGGCCTTGAATTCCGGCTGCAGCGCCTCGGCGAAGGCGACGGCCTTGGCGGCGATGACATGCACCAGCGGACCGCCCTGCAGACCGGGGAACACAGCCGAGTTGAACTTCTTGGCGAGCGCCTCGTCATTGGTGAGGATGATGCCCGAGCGCGGGCCGCGCAGCGACTTGTGCGTCGTCGTCGTCACGACATGGGCGTGCGGGAAGGGCGAGGGATGCGCGCCACCAGCGACGAGGCCGGAGAAGTGCGACATGTCGACCAGCAGATAGGCGCCCACTTCATCGGCAATCGCCCGGAAGGCCGCGAAGTCCCACACGCGCGGATAGGCCGTGGCGCCCGCGATGATCAGCTTGGGCTTGTGCTCGCGGGCCTTGGCGATCACCTCGTCCATGTCGAGCAGCTGATCTTCCTTGCGCACGCCGTAGGACACGCAGTTGAACCACTTGCCGGACATATTGACCGGCGAGCCGTGGGTGAGGTGGCCACCCGCCGAGAGATCGAGGCCCATGAAGGTGTCGCCCGGCTGGAGCAGCGCGAGGAACACTGCCTGGTTCATCTGGCTGCCGCTATTGGGCTGCACGTTGGCGAAGTCGCAACCGAAGAGCTTCTTGGCGCGCTCGATGGCGAGGTTCTCCACCACGTCGGCCCACTCGCAGCCGCCATAATAACGCTTGCCGGGATAGCCCTCGGCATATTTGTTGGTGAACACGCTGCCGGTCGCTTCCAGCACCGCCTTGCTGACGATGTTCTCGGAGGCGATCAGCTCGATCTTGTCCTGCTGGCGCTTGAGCTCGCCCTGAATGGCGGCGAAAACCTCCGGATCGGCGTCCGCAAGGCCGGTCGAGAAAAAGCCCTGAGCGCGGACGGCGGGCTGGTTGTCGAGATCGGCAGCGGCTGGCGAGGCAGTCATGAGCGGATGTTCCTTGTTATCAGACGTCTGTGTTCAACGGATCGGGCGCGGCATCACGCCGTCGTGGCGAGCGCCGGCGGATTGCCGAGCTTACCGACGCGACGGGCGTGGCGATCGCCGCCGAATTCGGTGGTGAGGAAAGCGGTAAGGCACGCCTTGGCCATTTCCGGGCCGATCAGGCGGGCGCCCATCGCGATCACGTTCGCATCATTATGCTCGCGCGAGAGTTGGGCGGAGAGCGGCTCGCTCACCAGCGCGCAGCGGCAGGCCGGATCGCGATTGACGGCAATGGAAATGCCGATGCCCGAGCCGCACAGCGCCACGCCGCGCTCGGCGCGCCCGGCGGCGATCTCGGCGGCCAGCTTGTAGCCATAATCGGGATAGTCGACGCTCTCGCCCGCGGCGGGGCCAAGATCGTTCACATCATGACCCTGCTCGCGCAACCAATCGGCCAGTGCGGCCTTGAGCTCGGTGGCGGCATGGTCGGAAGCGATGGCGATACGCATGGCAGAAGGTCCCCGGCCCAACTCTGAATCTGAACGAGTCGGCTTCGCGCCGCTATCTAGTATCCACGGGCCCAGAATGCCACCGTGGATTGCGTGGCTGCGCGGCTGGCGCTATCGGGCGGCCATGAGCGGGACCATTCTCTCCATCCTCATGCTCGCCGGCATCGCGCTGGGCGTGGGCGGCATCTACATGATCGGCTGGCGGCACGATGCCAAGCGCGGCTGGCTGATGATCGCCGCGGCAGTGGTGATGTTCATGAATGTGACGATCTGGACCATCCCGGTGGCGGAGCCGGGTGCGGCGGGCGTGGCGAACGCCGCGGAGTAAGCGCTGGCGCGTTAACGGGGCGCGGTTTTCAGCAGGGCTTTGAGCTTCGGGTGCCCTGTGGGTGCCAGCGGGTTGATGACAGTCAGGCCGCGCGCGACGAAGCCGTGTTGCATGTCCTCGGACAGGAGCAGGCTGCAGCCCCCTTCCGCCGCTGCCGTGACAATCAGGGCATCCCAGAACTGCAGTTTGTGATCGACCACGAGATCGGCCGCCGCCAGAGCAGTGCGCGCCTCGGAAGCCGAGCTGCCGAATGCGCTCGCGAATTCAAGTAGGATGGCCCGGGCCTCGTCGGCACTGGCGCCGCTGCGGCGCAGGACGACGAACAGTTCGCCGAGGGTCTGTGCCGGTGCGATGAGGCTTGCCACCTCGGCAAGCTGCGCCACCAATGCGCGGATCTTTGCGATCTTGGGGTCATCCTCCGGGGCGCGGCTCACCCCTGCGAGATAGGCGAGGATGTTACTGTCGAGCGCAATGCGGCTCATTCGTAGAGATCGTCACGCGACCATGCCCCGGCGTGGCGGACCGGTAGATCGGCCACAAATGCGAGCAAATTGCGGACCGACTGTGCTTCCTGATGCCGATCGATGGGGAGGACACGGGCAACGGGTCGTCCGCGTGACATCACGGTAAAGCTCTCGCCCTCCGAAACTTCGCGAAGAAGTTCTGAGAAATGTTGGTTGGCCTCGCTGGCGGTGATCGCTTTGTCCATCCGATCAAATTAGTGGATAACACTAACTTTGGCAAGTTGGCTCAGCGGAAACGGTACACCTCACAAATCCCGGATCAGCCGCACCGGCAAGCCGATCCAGGCGGGGTCGTTCACCACTTGCTGACGCATGCCGATGCCGAGCGGGAGGAGGTGGAGCATGGCGCCGTCGCGGCCGATGAGGCGGCCGAAGAGGAAGCGGCCGGCGGGGCGGGGCACCAGCACGTCGCGGTTGAGCGCGTCGGCGAACCGCTCCGGCGGCAGGGGTTCGCACCACAATTCGTCTCCGGCGCGGTAATCGCCAAGCGCGGCGGTCATGCGGATGCCAAGCGCGCCTTTGGGCACGGCGGGCGGCACCAGCGTGAGCGGGCGGCTGGGCGCGCCGGCGCCGTCTGGGCCGACCAGCGCGGCGACGGGAACTTTCTCGCTGGCGGGCAGATCGACCAGATCGCTGGCCTGCACATCCAGCGCGGCGGCGATACGGTTGAGCCATTTCACCGATACGGTTCGCGTGCCTGTTTCGAGGCGACCGATGGTCTGGGCCGTGGTTGGGGGTTCGCAGCGGGCCGCCACTCCCTCCAGCGTGAGGCCTCGCGCCTTGCGGACTTCCCTGATCCTCGTAATCATCGGCTCACCTGATTTGTTAACCTCATCGGTTCGCTATGTCCTACATTTGTCGCCACATGGCAATGGTCTTTGCGACTCGAAACGGGAGACGCAGGGCATGGCTGAACGGCGCGGTAAGACAGTGGAACGAGTGATCGAAGGACCCGATGGGCGGCGCGAGCGCGTGATGGTCAACATGGCAGAATCGCCGACGAGCTGGCTCCATGCCCGTGGGATGCTGAGCCAGCGGCAGTTCGATGCCGCCGAGGCGCTGCGCCGCGATTGGGAACGGGCCGGCATGGGTGCGCGCGTGACGATGAACTGGGATCTGGCGGCTGTACCCGTTCGCGCTGGGCGGGGCGGGGCGCCCGGCCAAGCGCCGACGCTCGCCGGAATGAGCGCGCGCGATCGGCTGAATGGCGCGCTGGCGGCGGCTGGCCCCGGTCTGGTGGATATCCTGTGGCGGGTCGTCTGCGCGTGCGAAAGCCTCGTCGCCGCCGAACGCGCGCTCGGCTGGCCGGCGCGGGCGGGCAAGCTGGTGCTGGGCTTCGCGCTGGATCGGGTGGGGGATTTTTACCGGATTCGGTAGGCCAGCCACCGCTTCACGGTTGCTTTCATAGCGCCCCTCACCCTCGTCATTCCCGCGAACGCGGGAATCCAGCTTCGACGTCGCCTTAATGCGCCGGCACTGACCTGGATTCCCGCGTTCGCGGGAATGACGGAGGGAGGGAGAAGGGCGCGTTCGTTCGTGGGGGCTAAGTTGTCCGCGCCTGGGCTTCCGATCCGCCCCAGTCCGCCGCCACCTCAAACCCGATCCGCTCTGGCTCAGGCGCATTTTCTTCCGCGCGCGGGGCTGATAAGGCGCCGCCATCATGATGACCGATCCCGCGCGCGCGCTGGCCATTGCCAAGTCCATTTTTCTCGAACGCTTTCCCGGAGCCGATTACGCCTTTGTGGCCGGTTCCATCATGCGCGGTGAAGGGCGCGCCTGGTCGGATATCGATCTGGTGGTGGTCTATCGCGCGCTGCCCCTGGCGCATCGGGAATCGGAGACGGTCGAGGGCGTGCCGGTTGAAATGTTCGTGCACGATCCCTCCACGCTCGCCTGGTTCATGGAGCAGGATATTGCCAAGGGGCGCCCATCTTTGCTCTCCATGGTGGCCGAGGGCGAAGTGATCGGGCGGCGGATCGCGCTGGGCAAGGTGCTGCAGGCAAAGGTCGCGGCGCGGCTGGCGGCGGGGCCAAGGCCGCTGAGTGCCGAGGCGCTCGAAGATTTGCGCTACCAGATCACCGACGCGCTGGACGATCTGCGCGGCGAGCGCAGCCGCGCCGAGAAGGTGGCCATCGGCGCGCGACTCCACCCGCTGCTGGCGGATCTGAGCCTGCGCACCCGCGACTGCTGGAATGGCGCCGGCAAATGGCTGCCCCGCCAGTTGGAGGCCGCGCAACCGGGCCTTTCCAGCCGCTACGAGACCGCCTTTGCCGATCTGTTCGGCGCCGGGCGGACTGACGCCGTGCTGCATCTGGGCGAGGCGGAGCTGGCGCGCGTCGGCGGGCGCTGCTTCGACGGGTTTCGGCGCGACGCGCTGGCTGCGCAGCGCATCGACGCGCGCTCACCCCTTGCGGCGACGAAAGACCGGGTCTAGGGCCGGCGCATCCGATCACCATCACCGATCAACATGACAAGGACAGTCCCGATGAAAGCCCGCGTGTTCGTCACCTTGAAATCCGGCGTGCTCGATCCGCAGGGCAAGGCGATCCAGCACGCGCTGGAAGGGCTGGGCTTTGGCGGCGTCAATGATGTCCGCGCCGGCAAGCTCATCGAGCTCGATCTGGCCGACGGCACCAGCGAGGACGAGATCGACGCCATGTGCCGCAAGCTGCTCGCCAATACGGTGATCGAGAATTACCGCATCGAGGCGATCGGCTGAGCCGGCGACAGGAAGGACGTTTCCGATGAAAAGCGCTGTCATCGTCTTCCCGGGCTCCAATTGCGACCGCGATCTGGCCGTGGCCTTCGAAGCCGTGAGCGGCGCCAAGCCCGAGATGGTCTGGCATCGCGAGACGGAATTGCCGGAGGGGCTGGACCTCATCGGCGTGCCCGGGGGCTTTTCCTATGGCGACTATCTTCGCTCGGGCGCCATGGCGGCGCGCTCGCCGATCATGCAGGCCGTTGCCCAGGCGGCATCGCGTGGCACCTATGTGCTCGGCATCTGCAACGGTTTTCAGGTGCTGACCGAAGCGGGGCTGCTGCCGGGCGCGCTGATGCGCAATGCCGGCATCCACTTCGTTTGTCGCAGCGTGGCGCTGACCGTGGAGAACAGCCAGAGCGCATTCACCAGCGGCTATGAGGCCGGCCAGACGATCAACATCCCAGTTGCGCATCATGACGGCAATTATTTTGCCGATGCGCAGACGCTGGATCGGCTGGAAGGAGAGGGCCGCGTTGCGTTCCGCTACGCCGAGGCCGTTAATGGATCGGCCCGGAACATCGCCGGCATCCTCAACGAGGGCGGCAATGTGCTCGGCATGATGCCGCACCCCGAACGCGCGATCGAGAAGACCCATGGCAGCACCGATGGGCGCCGGATGTTCGAAGGACTGACCGAAGGCCTGCTCGCGCGCGCTTGAGAGTTTGCGGGCGCCGGTTGGGACATCCGTCGGTCGCGACCTCCTCCCTCGTCACCCCGGACCTGATCCGGGGTCCCGCTGCTTCAATGCAGCCGAAGGTTCAAGCATCCCACCAAGAAAGCTGGACCCCGGATCAAGTCCGGGGTGACGAAGGTGGGATAGGCTGGTGCTCGATGCTCGCCACCTTGCCTTACGGGGCAATGCCGAAGCGCGCATAGTCCGTGTCGATGCGCGGCTTGATGCGGCGGGCGATGGCGAGATCGGTCTGGCCCTCCGCGCCGCGGTCCATGCGGGCGAGGACGACGCCGCGCATGAAGCGGCTTTCGGCGAGATTGGGGACGGCATTCAGCACGGCATTGAGATCGCGGAGTGCGTCCTCATACCGGCCGAGACGGTAGGAGACGACGGCACGGCTATCCAGAATGCCATAGGGGCTGTTGCTCAGCTCCAGCGCCGATGTGCAATCTTTCGCGGCGGTTTCGATCTCGACCTGCCGCGTCCCCTTGATCCAGCAGCGCATGTTGAGCAGCGATGGCGTGCCCGGCCGGTCTTCCAGCAGCGTGTCGACAAGCGCGAGCGCCGTCGCCGGATCGCCATAAGTGCCGATGATGTCAGCCTTGCCCTCCTGGAAGGTCCGGCGGGATTCGCCACCCAGCGCGATGCGTTGATCCAGCAGGGCAACCGCGCCGTCCAGATCGCCGCTTTCGGCGCGCAGGTTGGCGACCCTGAACACCGCATTCACGGATGCGGGGTCGAGCGCGCGGCCCGCTTCGGCATCGGCCAGCGCGGCCTTGAGGTCGCCCATTTCCTTGTGGATCTGACTGCGCATCAGATAGAGGTCGATGTCCGGCTCGATCGTGATGGCCTTGCCCACATCGGCCAGGGCGCCCTTGCGATCGTTGATCGCGTGGAGGAATGTCGCCCTGTCGCGATAGGGGGCGGCCTTGTCGGCATTGGCTGCAATGGCCTTGGCGTAGACGGCTTGCGCGGCGGCGATCTGCGTCGCGCCGGCGGGGTCCTTGCCGGTGATGTCCCACGAGCGTAGGGCATTGGCCGGGGCGATCAGGCGCGGGGCCTGCGATTGCGCGGTGGCAAGACGGTCCTTCTCGGCGCCGATCTCGCTGGCCGGGATCTCGATGCCGGTGGAATCGACATTTTCATCGATGGTCAGCACGTCTTTCTCAAGGCTGAGCGCGCGCTTGAAATCATAGCCAGCAATGCGGGCGGCCAGCGCAGGCTCGCCGTCAACGCGGAAGCCCGCGCCCTGCTGGGGCAGGCGGATGGTCGTGCGAACATGGCGGCCCTCGGGCGCCGGCGTCGCGACCGGGATGGCGGACCAGGCCGCACGTGCACGATCCGGCGCGAAGCTGATCGACGAGATGCTTTTGTCGACCGCGCGGCGCATGGTCTTGTCCGTCCACGCCCATTCAGAATCGGTGACGCCGCGTGCCTTGATCGTCACGGTCCCCGCCTGATCGTCTCCGGTGAGGCTGATGTCCGCGAACTGGGACTCGCCGACCACGCTGGAGAGGAACTCGCCAAGCACCTCCTGCTGTTTCTCGCTGTCCAGCTGCGTGCGCACGACGTTGAGCTGCATGGCGGCGAGGCCGCGCAACACCAGAGAAAGGTCGAACACGCTCGGCAGATCGATGCTGGCGGTTTCATCCATCGTCATCGTCAGGTCGAAGGCGGGGCGGCCAGCATTGCGCGGTTCGATCAGCAGAAGATCGGCGCCTTCCGGGCGCAGCGGCAGCACATAGCGGAAGGGCGGCGTGTCGTGGATATCCTCGATCCGCGAGCCAATGCCCGTGCCATCCAGCCACAGGGATTCGCCATCGATCTGCGCGCGCACGAGAATGTGGTTGAAGGCAGCCGGGCTGGCGAGGCGATTTACGACGGCGTCGCCGAGCTGGGCATGGGCGAGCACGGGCTCTGCCGTAATGCCCATTTCGCGCAGCATCGCGAGGAGCATCAGTGTCTTGGCCTTGCAGTCGCCATAGCGTAGCGCCCAGCTCTGTTCCGGCGTTTGCGGGACATAATTGCCGCCATCCATGGAGACCGCCAGATAGCGGATCTGGTCCTGAACGAGCCGCAGGGCGCGCTGGGCGCGGCCGAGCGGCGTACGCTCGGCAGCCATGATCGCCTGGACCTCCTGCAGCAGGGCGCTGCCTGGCTTGAGCAGGCCCTGCGTCGCGAACAGCGGGGACATTGTCCTGGAGACGTCGGCCCAATCCTTGAACGTAGAGACCTCGAGCAGTGGCAGCGGCTGAAAACGGATGGGCGCATCGGAGGGAATCTCCGGCTGGCGCGGGCCGGGCAGGGCAAAGCTCAGCTCAGTGAAGCGTGGGCCGCGGACTGGCTTGGCCTCGATGCCGGTGATGCCGACCTTCCATTTGACCGGGCTGTCATTGTCCCACAGGGTCCGGAGGCGACCCTGACCGAGCGTGACCGGCGCGGTGATCAACGGCGTCAGCGCCTGGACATGGCCGGCAAGCGCGGCGTCCTTGCCGGTGGTGGAGGCGCGCAGGCGCAAGATGTCGCCCACGCGCAGGCCCTCGACGGCCATGGTCGCGGTCAGGAGCCCGGTGAGTTCGCGCCGCTCCAGCGCCTGCTCGCGCCGGATGACTGTGAACGTGCGCCCGCCGGCCAGCAGATCGATGCTCTGACCATCGCGCACGATTGCCAGCTCGTGGATGATGAGATCGCCCTTGTCCGGCAGCCAGGGCAGGGTGAGGTTGGCGAGCTGGTTAAGCTGTTCGGCCGAGGTGATGCGCTGCGCGGTGTCCGAGTAGGTCCACAGGCTGCCGTCTGCGATGCGTTGCTGGCGGTCGAAGATGAGGATGGCGGGGCCGCTCGCGGCGAGCGCGGACGGCGCGGGAAGCTGTGCGGGGATGACCCAGTCCGGCGAGGGCTGATATAACGGCGTCTCTCCCGCGCGCGCCACCGCAGAGAGGGCGAGGCCACAGAGCAGGGCTGAAGCAAAAATACGCCGTTTCAATCGTCTCTCCTCATCGGGCAGGCCATGAGGCGTTAGCTGATCGCGACGAATGGCTCAATCGACGCTGTCGATGCCGCGCATTATTCTTCGGGCTGGCTCGGCGATCCTTCCCGCTGCAGGCGGCGGGCAGTGCGCTCATGCAATATGGCGGCCTCGCGCAGGCGGCGGGCGACGTCTGCATCGCCACAGTTGTCGGCCTTCAAGCGCGCCACCCGGGCGAGTTGCTGATAGTAAATGGCATCACGCCGGCTTTCCATGTCCTGCGGAATAGCACGACATGGCCCCGCGCGAAGCCGTTTTGCGACAGCTTGTCTTGCAACGGGACAAGTGAGGCACTTGAGGAGGCCCGGAACTTTTCGACTAAGCCACCGATTTGACATCCCGATAGCCGGCCCTCACGGTGCGGTCACTCCACAGGAGGCCATGTGGCTTTGAACGGCGCCGATGCACTGCTGACCCAACCCATCGCCTATATCGGGGCGTCCGGGCTCACCATCGGCGCGATCATCTCGGCCATCGTCGTCTTCTCGACGGCGCTGCTGGCGGTGTGGCTGCTCAAGAAGTTCGTGCGCCGCGCGCAGCAGACCATGGGGGAGGAACGCTCCCACGCCATTCATATCGGCGGGCAGATCGCACGCTATGTCATCGTCGCCTTCGGGCTTGCAGCGGCGGTGTCGGCGCTGGGAGTCGACCTGTCCGCGCTCTCCCTGTTCGCCGGTGCGCTGGGTGTCGGCATCGGCCTGGGGCTGCGCGATATCGTGCGCAACTTCGTGGGCGGTCTGGTGCTGCTGTTCGACAGGAGCATCGAAGTGGGCGATTTCGTCGAACTGGAAGACGGCACCATGGGCGAGGTACGCTCCATTGGCCCGCGCGCCACGGCGGTGCTGACCAATGACGATGTCGACATGCTCGTGCCCAATGCCAACCTCATCGACGGCAAGGTGACCAACTGGACGCGCAACCGCATGACCCGCCGCGTCCACATTCCCTTCCGCACGGCTCTTAATGCCGACAAGGAGAAGGTGCGCGACGCCGTGATCGAGGCGGCCAAGGCCGTGCCGCTGACCTTGCCGGATGCCGGGCGCAAGCGCACGCAGGTCTGGCTCGTCGGCTATGGCGAGAACGCGCTCAAGTTCGAGCTGGTCGTCTGGCCCACCCTGTCCGCCGTCAAACGACCGGGGCGCACGCTGGCGACCTATTGCTGGGCGATCGACGATGCCCTGCGCCAGAGTGCCATCGAAATCCCGCTGCCGCAGCAGGAAATCCGGGTGCGCGGCCTGTTCGGCCAGGAGGGCGAGGCTGGACTGGACGCCTTGCGGCCGGGGCAGGGCGCGGCAACCGATGGGGCAGGGGCGCGTTCTTCCTCCGAAGGCTGAGGGCTTGGTCCCCGGCATTATAGGAGGCCTATCCATGACGCAGAGTCAGAAAACCCCACCGTTGGACTTCAACGATCCCGACAAGGACAATGCCGAGCAGGATGAGAGCGGCACGCAGGCGCAGGATGTCGCCGCCGATGCGCAGGCCAATCCCTATCGCGGCGATTCCGAAACCGAGCATGGCGGCAAGCCGAATCCCGCTCAGGTGATGCCCATCGATGCGCCGGACCTGGTGGACACGATGAACCAGATGGATCGCAGCGGCCTCATCGACATGGGCGCCTATGAAGGCGAGGAGAATATGGACGACGAGGACGGCTCCATCCCCGAATAGCACCGACACCGTTTCCCTCTCTTTAGGATCGTCCCGGACGATCCGCCCGATCATCAAGCGCCCGAGCCGGCCACCGCCGGCTCGGGCGCTTCCCGTTTCCGTAGCGTCCGGACTGCGCATGGCTGCTCTTCATGCCAGCATGGCGCCCCTCCTTCGCGAGCACAGATGCGCATTTGCAACGCGTGTCGACAAGGCGGGGCGGTTTGACGTGGGTCAAAGCGAGCCGTGGCGCAAAGGCTACACCTGTGTCTCGAATGAACGATATCGCTGCCCTTTGGGGCAGTCGGGTCTTGCATTCAGTGAGTGCGGGCGCATTGAACATGCATGCCCATCCCGCAGGGCCAGCATAACAGAAACGGAAGAGAGAGAATGAAACGGATTTCCCTGTCCATCCAAGCGTCCATCCCCGCGCTGCTCCTCGCCTCGACGAGCGCCCTCGCCCAAACCCCGCAGGCCGCCCAGACCGCGACCGCCGCCGATGACGGCATGGAGATCATCGTCACGGCCCAGAAGCGCGAGCAATCGCTGCAGGATGTTGGCGCGGCTGTCAGCGCGCTCGGTGCCGAGCGGATCGCCAGCGCTGGCGTCAACAGCATCTCTGACCTGCAGACGATCGTGCCGTCGGTGAACTTCGGCAGCGATTTCAATCAGGCGAAGATCTTCATTCGTGGCGTGGGTGCCAACACCTCGACCACGGGCAGTTCCACCGGCGTGGCCTTCCACGTCGACGGTGCTTACGTGGCCCGCGCCGAGGCCCAGCTCACCTCGCTCTTCGATCTGGAGCGCATTGAGGTGCTGCGCGGCCCGCAAGGCACGCTCTATGGCCGCAACGCGGTGGGTGGGTCGATCAACGTGATCACCGCACGGCCGACGGACATCTTCTCCGGCTATGGCCGCATCGGCTACGGCAATTACAATGCTTTGACGACCGAAGCCGCCATCAGCGGCCCGATCACCGAGGGTATTCGCGCCCGTCTGGCGATCAAGACCGAGAACCGCGACGGCTATGGCGTCAACCCGGTGTCCGGCAAGGATGTTGACGATCTCAACCGCCGCATGGGCCGCGCCTCGCTCGAGTTCGACCTTGGCCGTGAGGCGACGCTGCTAGTCTCTGGCGAATATTTCCGCCAGAGCGATGCCTCCGGCGCGATCCACTATCTGCGCGCATCCTTCCCCGGCGTGGCGCGTCTGGCGCCGCTCGGCGTGGGCGGCTATGCGACCAACCCGCGTGATCTCGCGACGGAATCCAGCCCGGGCACCGAGACCGAGACCTATGCCTTCACCGGCACGCTCAACGTACCGCTCAACGATGCGCTGACGGTCACCAACATTGCCAACTATCGCTCCTTCAAGAGCTCGCTGTTCCAGGATCTCGATCTTTCGGCGGTGATCGACAGCCTGCCCACCAACGGTCAGGCGACCACGGTGCAGGAGCGCCGGATCGACAGCAAGCAGTGGAGCAACGAGCTGCGGCTTGGCTTGCAGTCCGAATGGGTGAACGGCACCATCGGCGTGTTCTTCTTCCATGAACGCCAGCGGCCGATCGACAATGTCGGTCTCGCGAACCGGACCGGCATGGCGCAGAATATCGGCGTGCTGCAGGCTGCCGGTATCGATCTGAACGAGGCCTATGGCCTGTGCGGTTACTCGCCCAACGGGGTGACCGGCGGCAGCAACATCATCGCGCCCAAGCGCGTCTGCACGCGCTCGAACCTGCTGACCGAGGCTTTCTCGATCTTCGGCCAGTATGAGATCGGGCTTGGCATGTTCAGCGAGGCGCTCTCGGGCCTCAGCGTGAAGCTCGGCGGCCGCTGGAGCAGTGAGCATGTGGAGTCGGAGAACCCCTCCATCATCATCACCCGCAACGGGGTGGGGCCGGTGCTGCGCTACACCGCCGCGGGCACGCATGTGGAGAAGACCTTCCGCGACTTCACGCCGGAAGCCGGGCTGGTCTGGAAGGCCAATCAGGATATCCTGCTCTATTACACCTATTCGGAAGGCTTCAAGGCCGGCTCGGGTGAGAATGCCGCAGGCAGCACCACCATCGTGAACCCCGAGAAGATGTTCAACCATGAGGCGGGCATCAAGGCGAGCTTCGGCCGCATGTTGACCGTGAACCTCGCTGGCTATGCTTACACGCTGAACGGCCTGCAGCTGAACAAGACGATCGCGGGCGGCCCGACGGGCTACACCACGATCTTCCAGAATGCCGCGAAGACCCGTGCGAAGGGCATCGAGCTTGACGCGATGCTGCGCCCGATGCCCGGCCTGCGCCTGAGCGGTGCGCTCTCCTACACGGATGCGCATTTCGTCGACTATCTCACGCTCGATCCGCTCAACCCGGCCAATATCGCTGGCGGCACGCCCTACAATGCCGTGACCAACCCCGATCCGACGGCCTTCGGCGCCCCGAGCGGCGGCAACATCCAGCTCGCCGGCAACGACACGCGCAACAGCCCGCGCTGGTCGTGGAACCTGCACGGCGAATATGATGTGATCGCGCCCATCGGCACCTTCACGCCGAGCGTGGACGTCTCCTATAAGAGCCGCACCTACTTCAGCGAGTATATGCGCGAGATCGAGAGCAGCGCGGCCTACACCATGGTCGATGCCTCGCTGGCCTACGAGACTAACGACGGCCGCATCCGCGCGCAGCTCTGGGCCAAGAACCTGTTCGACGTATTCCGCCCGAGCAGCACCTTCGCTCTGGCGACAGGCCGCCTTCTCGGCGTGACCTGGCTCCCGCCGCGCACCTATGGTCTGACGGTCGGCTACAAGTTCTAAGGGGTCACGCGGCGGCTAACCCCGCCGCGTGACCGGTTAAACCGATCAACATCGCGCCCGGCAGGCTCAGGCTTGCCGGGCGCGATTGCGTTCTGGCATCAGCCACACCGCGACCGTCCGCGCGTGGCGTGACTCGCGGCGCCTATTTCTTGTCGTCGAACGGTATGTAGACCGAAGATTTGTAGAACCGCCCAAGCAAGGCGCCGACATGGACCGGCGTAAACTTCGCTTCACCGTCACGCGCCACCAGTTCCTCCAGCGGCTCGACAACCACGTCGTGATCGGCGTTCCAGAAGAAGGGCACCGACAAGCGCTCTACGCGCGAGGTATTGCGCACGCGGTGAAGCGTCGAACGATAGCGCCCGTTCGACCACCACATCATCATGTTACCGATGTTGACCGTGAAGGCCCCAGGCACCGGCGGGGCGGAAATCCAGCGCCCGTCCAGCGTCTTGAGTTCAAGGCCGCCAATCTCACCCTGGGCGAGGATCACTAGCGGACCTTCGTCGACATGGGCGCTCAGATTCTTGATCTCGTTGCCTGCGCCTTCGGGGAGGGAAGGATAGTACATCAGGCTGATCTGCGAGGTTGAGTTCTGGAAGTAGCGGTCGAAACGGTCTTCCGGCAGGTCCAGCCCCAAGGCGAAGGCGTGGATCAATTCCTTCGCGAGATGCGACATTATATCATAATAGGTCATGCAATCCTTGTCGAAGTTTTCGACCTTGGATGACCATCTGTTCTGCTGGTAGAAGGGATTCCCGGTTTTGAGCAGCGGGTCGTCAGGGTCGAACTCTCGCTGGATGCGATACTGCTCAAAGACCCGGCTGTTCGCGTTCAGCTTCTCTTGATCCCCCGCATAGATCCAGCCCCGGTTGAGTTCGTCGTTGACGCGCACTTCCTCCTTATCCTCCATCGGCAAATGGAAGAAATCCGTCGCTCGGTCGAAGACGGCCTGTCGCATCTCGGTCGGCACGCCGTGGCCCGTGAGGTAGAAGAACCCCATGGTGGCGCAGGCCTCGGCGATCTGCCGGGCCACCTCACGCCGCGCGTTGGCGTCGCCGTTGAGGAAAGGCGAAAAGTCGATCAGCGGAACTTCGGAAAGTTCTACAGCCTGTGCGATCAGGCGGTCTTCATCCTGAATCATAGCGTCCATTCTCGCTCACCCATTTTTTTGCACCTGGAATTCCGGTGCATAAGGTGACAGGCCAAGTCGGAAGCAGGTAATGCTATTCCCGTCCGGTTTGCTTGCGCGAATTGCAACGCGTCAGGTTGCGCCACGGCTAGGCTTCGCTGGGCCGGCGACCTCATCGCGCAACTGGATCGACGGCTTGATTGCGCTCGATATGGGTGAGGAGCGCCTCGGTGAAGGCTTCAGGGTCCTCCCTAGCAGAGATATGTCCTGCATCGAGCAGAACAAGCTGCGCGCCGGGAATGCTGGATGCCAGGGCTTCACTGTCGGAAGGCGGCGTGGGCACATCGTTCCGGCCGGTCATCACCAAGGTCGGGACGGCGATCGATGCGAGATCCCGTGTGAAGTCGCAATCGCGCAAGACCGCGCAGCATCCGGCGAAACCATGCGCCGGGGTGGCGAGGAATGTATCGCGAAACTCAGCGATTGTCGCCGGATCGCTGCTGCGGAACTCGTCGGAGAAGAATCGCAGAAGCGACATGTCGACCAGAGCTTCCATCCCGCCCGAAAGCGCAGTGTCGATCCGTTGCTGCCAGCCTTCCACCGTTCCCAGCCGGGCCGCTGTGTCGCATAGCGTCAAGCTGGCCAGTCGTTTCGGCATATTAAGGGCCATGAACTGGCCCATCGTTCCGCCAAGTGACAGTCCACACAGATGCGCCCGTTCGACCCCAAGCGTGTCCAATATGGCGCTCGCGTCACCCGCAAGCTGCTGGACGCTGTAAGGCCCTTCGGGAGCATCGCTCGCGCCATGTCCGCGTGTGTCGTAGCGAATGATGCGGTATCGGTCGTTGAGGTCTGCTGCTTGCCGGTCCCATAAGGTCAGATCGCAACCGACGGAGTGCGCAAAGAGGATCGCTGGTGCATCTTGCGGACCCTCGACCATGACATTCAGCCGGGCCTGATCGAACGAACGGATAAACGGCATAAGGGACTCCTTCCGTCCCAGTTCGCATATTGCTGATCAACCCGCTGTTTCAAAAGCGGTACGGTCACCATGCCCAAATTGCACAACCGGCCTCTTCGAGATGAGGCTAACTTGGCTGCGCTGGTATCTATGAAGATGGGCATCCTTAGATGAGTGACTTTGCGCTTCCGATCATCGATCTGTCGGCACTGGAAAGCGACGATACCAGCATAAGAAGGACCGCGGTTGAGCGCCTGAAACAAGCGAGCCTGCAGCACGGCTTCTTCTATTTGGTCGGTCACGGCCTCAGCCAGGAGCGTCTGGGCTTGGTGCTGAAACACGCCGAATCCCTGTTCGCCCTGTCGGAGACCGAAAAACGCGCCATTGCAAACCAGGGAACGCCGGGTGGGCGCGGGTATGCGCTGATGGGCGGTCGCACCAGCGAAGGCGCGCTCCAGCAACCGCTGAAGGAAGAATATTATCTTGGGCGTGAGGACGTGCACGAGCCTGCCAATCTGTGGCCGGCCGGGCTTCCTGCTTTCAAAGCTTTCATGCTCGCGCATGTTACTGCCATGCACGATATCGCCCGGCGGCTCATGGCGGGCTTCGCTGCCTCGCTCGATCTGCCGCGCGATTATTTTTCGGCTTTCTGTAAGGACCCAATCGCTGCTTTGCGGCTCGTCCATTATTCCGCTGCCGCCCGCGGGGCAGGCGCGCATTCCGACTTTGGAAGCCTGACTTTGCTCGTTCAGGATGATGTCGGCGGCCTGCAGGTGTTTGATCGCGATGCCGCAGGCTGGATCGACGCTACCCCCTTGCCGGGGAGCCTCGTCGTCAACGTTGGCGATCTGTTCGAGCGCTGGACCAATGGCCGGTACAGATCTTCGGTTCACAGAGTGGTGAACACGGCAGGTGTGGATCGATATTCTGCGCCATTCTTCCTGACCGGTGCGCCGCAGCAGGAAATCGCGTGCCTGCCTTCCTGCCTCGCTGATGGGGAAGTGCCGCTCTATCCGCCCATAACGGTCGCTCAGCACCTGAAAAACGGCTTTGAAGCTCAGGGGTTTTGAAGTCTGGCGGTCAGCGAACGACCTGTAACGCCCTCTTGAAGGCGGCGTTCAAGGCTCGCCCAAACGCTGCCGCGCGAGGTGTCACGCGGTCAGTCCAGCCATGTTTGTGATTGATTTGGTCGGGACGAGAGGATTCGAACCTCCGACCCCCACACCCCCAGTGTGATGCGCTACCAGGCTGCGCTACGTCCCGACCGGAGGTGCGCTCCTAGGCGTATCGCGCGGAAGTTGCAAGGTCCGTTGGCGCCTCCCTGCGCATGATTTTTCATTTTGCTGGTGGCCGGCAGGCGGGGCGGGGTGACGGGGCGATTGTTCGGCGCGCTTTGCTCGGCCGGCGCGCGACGCGGCGGCAGCGCGGGGGAAGGGCGCCCGGCGATCTCGGTTGCCTGCACCGGGGCGATATGCTAGCCGCGCGCCCTTGAAACAGTGTGCGTGAGGCCGCATCTGCGGGGCGCGCTGTTCATCCATCTGCTGATTGCCCTGCTCAAGGATCGCAATGTTCACAACTTTTGCACTCGCCGCCGCTGCACCGGGCTCTTCTGGAATGGCCAGCTTCATGAGCTTCGTTCCGCTGATCCTGATCTTTGCGGTGTTCTACTTCCTGCTCATTCGTCCGCAGCAGCAGCAGATGAAGAAGCATCGCGCCAAGATCGGCGCGGTCAAGAAAGGCGATCAGGTCGTCACCGGCGGCGGCCTCGTCGGTAAGGTGACCCGGGTGGACGACACCTATGTGGATGTCGAACTCGGCCAGGGCATCAAGGTGAAGGCGGTCAAGGCGACCCTGAGCGATGTCGTCGATCCGATGACCGCCAAGCCCGCGAACGACTGACGGGCCATGCTCGACTTTCCCCGCTGGAAGATCTGGCTCGTCCTTGTGGCGCTGGTCGTCGGCAGTCTCTATGCCGTGCCGAGCTTCCTGCCCGACCAGACCTATTCGCAATTGCCGCGCTTCATGCAGGCGCGCGTCAATCTCGGTCTCGACCTCTCCGGTGGAAGTCACATTCTGCTCGAGGCGGACACAAAGGACGTGGCGCGCCAGCGCATCCAGAATATCGAGGAAGCGATCCGCGTCGATCTACGGCGGGCTGATAGCCGCATCGCCATTGGCGAGATGTCGACGCAGGGCAATGCGCTGCGCTTCATGGTGCGCGATGCCTCGCAGGTGGATGCCGCCGTCGAGCGCATCCGTCCGCTGACGCGCGGCGCCGGCCTCACGGGCCAGCGCGACTTCGATGTGCAGGTGCGCGATGGCAGCACCATCGTCGTGACGCCGACCGAGGCCGGCATCAACGCAGCCGTCGAGAGCGCCATGGAAGTGGCGACGGAAGTCATCCGCAAGCGCATCGACGAGATGGGCACGCGCGAGCCGACCATCATCCGCCAGGGCAGCAATCGCATCGTCGTGCAGGTGCCGGGCCTTCAGGACCCCGCTCAGCTCAAGGATCTGCTCGGCCAGACCGCGCAGCTTGAGTTCAAGCTGGTCGACACGACGGCCAATCCGGCCGACTTGGCGCGTGGCATCGCGCCGGTGGGCAGCGTGCTGGTGCCGTATCCAGACAATCCACTCGGCCAGCCGGTCATCGCGGTGAAGCGGCAGACCATGGTGGCGGGCGATGAGCTGATCGACGCCCAGCAATCCTATGATCCCAAGACCAATGCGCCGGTGGTGAGCATCCGCTTCAATAGCTCGGGTGCCAACAAGTTCGCGCGCACCACGCAGCAGAACGTGAACAAGCCGTTCGCAATGATCCTCGATGGCACGGTGCTTTCGGCGCCCAACATCAACGAGCCCATCCTCGGCGGATCGGCGCAGATCAGCGGCAACTTCACCGTGGAAAGCGCCAACCAGCTGGCGATCGCGCTGCGCTCCGGCCAGCTTCCGGTGAAACTGACGGTGGTGGAAGAACGTACGGTCGGGCCGGATCTTGGCGCTGATTCCATCCGCAAGGGTATCATCGCCGGCGGCGTGGCAACGGCTGCGGTGCTGCTGATCATGGTCATGGCTTATGGCCGCTTCGGCATCTACGCGAACCTGGCACTGATCTTCAACGTGCTGATGATCGTCGGCATCATGGCGCTGTTCAATGCGACGCTAACCCTGCCGGGCATAGCCGGGTTCGTGCTCACGGTCGGCGCGGCGGTGGACGCCAACGTGCTGATCAACGAGCGCATCCGCGAGGAGCAGCGACGGGGGCGTAGCATCATGCAGACCGTCGAGACAGGCTATAAGGAAGCGCAGCGCGCGATCTTTGACGCCAATACGACGAACGTGATCGCCGCCGCGCTGATGTTCTACTTCGGCTCCGGGCCGATCAAGGGCTTCGCGGTCGTGCTCACCATCGGCATCTTCACCTCGGTCTTCACGGCCGTGACGGTGACGCGCCTGTTCGCTTCCTTCTGGCTGCGCAAGCGGCCGACGACACTGACGATCTGAGGCACAAGACCAATGCGCTTGCTCAAGCTTGTCCCGGACAACACCAACATCGGCTTCCTCAAGTGGCGCCATGTCGCCATGGCGATCAGCATGATCTCGATCATCGCGTCGATTGCCCTGGTGGCCACGCGCGGCCTCAATCTGGGCGTCGATTTCGTCGGCGGTCAGATGATGCGGGTCACCTTCTCGCAACCCGTCAATCTCGATGCGCTGCGCGGCACGGTCGACGCAGCGGTGGCCGGCGAGGTGAATATCCAGCAGTTCGGTTCGGCCCAGGATGTCTCCATCCGCACGTCGCTGCCCGAGGGCGGCGAGGATGCCGCGAACCAGGCCGCCGAGCGGCTCAAGGCGGCGATCCTCAAGGCCCATCCCGATGCGGTGTTCGGCAGCGTGGATACCGTGTCCGGCAAGGTCTCGGGCGAACTGTTCGAGACGGGCGCTTGGTCGATGTTCTTCGCGATGCTGGCGATCTCCATCTACATCTGGTTCCGCTTCGAGTGGCAGTTCGGTCTCGGCGCCCTGTTTGCGCTGTTCCATGACGTGACGCTCACCTTCGGGCTGTTCGCGCTCACCCAGATGGAGTTCAACCTGAACATCGTCGCGGCCCTGCTGACGATCATCGGTTATTCGCTGAACGACACCATCGTCATCTATGACCGTATCCGCGAAAATCTGCGCAAATATCGCAAGATGGAGCTGATCCCGCTCCTCGATCTTTCGATCAACGAGACGCTTGCACGCACGGTGATGACTTCGCTGACGATCATCATCACCCTGGTCGTGCTGCTGCTTCTGGGGCCGGAAGTGATCTTCGGCTTCACCGCCGCCATGTTGTTCGGCATTTTCGTTGGCACCTATTCGTCGATGTACATGTCCGCGCCGCTGCTGGTGTGGACCAAGGTCGGCTCGGACAGCTTCGTTGCTAAGGCGGGCGGTCAGGTGGCCGGCGCCGAGCGGACCCTTAAGAACGAGACGATGCCGCGCTGATCTCGCGGCATCCGTCGGGCGGGGAGGAAAGAGCATGGAACTGCTCCGCGACGAGAAGCCCGCGGGCCCGGTCATCACCGGCTTTGCCGGGCGCGGCTTTCGCGTGCGCGATCATGTGTTCGACAGCGGCATCCTGATTGATCCGTCTGGCGTGGTCCCGTGGGACGCGCCGGCGATCATCGACCAACTGACGGTCGAGATGCTGCGCCCGATCCTGGATCTCGACCCGCCGGCGGAATTTCTCCTGCTCGGCACTGGACCCAGGCTGGTCAGGCCCTCGGCAGCGTTCGTCCGCGCCATCGAAGCCATGGGGATCGGCGTCGAAGCCATGGACAGCCGCGCGGCGGCTCGCGCGTGGGGTGTGCTGCGACAGGAAGACCGGCAGATCGTCGGAGCGCTGCTCCCGCATCGATGAGCAAGCGACCAGCCTGCGCCCGAAGCGCCGGGCATGACGCGAAATCTTAACCTCAGTCCGCTAGACCTGTTTCCAGGATCAGAAAAGGCAGGAACAAAATCCGGCAAGGGGCGTCCTGTATGGGTGAGGATGGAGCGCGATGGGGCAGCTCCTTATGTGAGTATGTCGCATGGCCGTCATCGCCGTTGATTTTGAAGCGTCCTGCCTGCCGCAATATGGCCGGTCTTTCCCCATTGAAGTCGGCATTGCCAGCACCGAAGGCTGGAGCCGCTCCTGGCTGATCCGTCCTCATGCGGACTGGGCCGACTGGCAGTGGAGCGAGGAAGCCGAGAGCCTGCACGGCATTTCGCGCGCGCAGCTTGAGCGCGATGGGCTGGACGCCCGCTGCGTCGCACGGCAATTGCGCGCGGCCGTGGCTGGGCATGAGGTGATTGCCGACAGCTATTTCGATGATGCGTGGTCGCGCACGCTCTTTGTAGCGGCGGGCGAAGCGACGCATCTGCCGATCCGCTGCCTCGCCGAGCTTCGCCTGTTTCATGATACGGATCGCACCGTTCTGACGCGGCTGCTCGACGCGGCGGATCGTCAGCGGGCGCGGCGCCACCGCGCCGAGGATGATGCGCGCTGGCTGGCACAGGTCATGGCAGGGCTGATCGCAGAGAGTGACATGGCCAGGCCAGCGGCGCGCGCCGCTTAAAAGACTGCGCCGAACTGGCCGCCGGGGATCGTCCGGCGGCCGCGGCCTACTGCTCCAGATCGTCGGCCAGTGCCTCGGGCGGATGCAGGCGCACCCGCGCGACATGGCGCGGATTGGCCTCGACGATTTCGATGCGCCAGCCACTCGGCTCATGCTCGATGATTTCGCCGGTCTCCGGCACGCGCCCTGCGATCACAAAAGCCAGACCGCCAATGGTGTCGACGTCGGAGTCGACCTCGGCAAGGCGCGGATCGATGGTCCGGGCGATATCTTCCAGCTCGGCGCGGGCGTCGGCATCCCACATGCCATCTTCCAGCGGCACCAGCAGTGCCTCCGGTTCCTCGTCATGCTCGTCCTCGATATCGCCGACGATTTCCTCGACGAGATCCTCGATGGTCAGCAGACCGTCCGTACCGGAATATTCATCGAGCACGATGGCGAGGTGCGTGCGCTTGGCGCGCATTTCGGCGAGCAGGTCCAGCACGCCCATGCTCTGCGGCACATAGAGCGGCTGACGGATCAGCGTCTCCAGCGACTCCGGGTGCGCTTCTCCGCGCGCCAGAATGGCAAAGGCATCGCGAATGTGGATCATGCCGGTGACATGATCGAGCGTGTCCTTGTAGACGGGGATGCGGCTGTGGCCGGCCTGAGCGAAAAGCGCCATCAGCTCCGTAAAGCTGGCATCCTGCGAAATGGCGATGATGTCCGCGCGCGGCACGGCGACATCGTCTACAGTATGCTCGCTGAAATGGAGCATGTTGCGGAGCATCTGACGCTCGATCGGGGTGAGGTCGCCCTTGCGGGACGTCTCATCTTCCTGATCGTCATATTGCTCGATGACGCTCTCAAGCTCGTGCCTGAGGCTAGTCGATCCATTATCGCCGAAAAGCAGGGCTTTGAGGCCCTGCCATATTCGTCCGCCTTCGCTGCTACTACTACTGTCGCCCTCTTTGGAGGGGGACGGTGCGGATGTCTCCGACATCTTCTGGATCAATTCCCTGTTTCGTCAATCGGGCCGGTCATGCCGGGCTCGCGATCCCCATATGGATCATCAATGCCCAGCGTTTCAAGGGCTCGTATCTCAAGGCGCTCCATCGCCTCGGCCTCGGCATCATTTTCATGATCGTGGCCGAGCAGGTGGAGCGTGCCGTGAACGATGAGATGCGTCGCGTGATTGTCCAGCGAAACGGCGCGTTCCAGCGCCTCGCGGGCGCAGGTTTGGTAGGCGAGGATGATGTCGCCGAGCAGCACTTCACCATCGTCACTATTTTCGATCGATTCGATGAGATCGCTCTGGATCATCGGAAAGGAGAGGACGTTGGTCGGCTTGTCCTTGCCCCGGAAGGAGGCGTTGAGCTGCTGGACTTCTGCATCGTCGGCCAGCCGGATGGAGAGTTCGACGCAAGCATCGCTGTCGATGATCACCGATTGCGAGGTTTGCGCGAGCGCGGCGCGCACCGCCCGATCAGCGAGCGCGTTCCAGTCGGTTTTCTCGGCCCATTCCGGGCTGGCCTCGGTCAGCACTTCAAGCATTCGGGCCCTCATAAGCCGCGACGATCCGTCCGACGATGGGGTGGCGCACCACATCGGCCGTGGTGAAGCGGGTAACGGCGATGCCTTCAATGCCCTCCAGCCGCTCGACCGCATCGGCGAGGCCCGATGCGCCGGGCTGCGGCAGATCGACCTGCTTGGGGTCGCCGCAGATCACCATGCGGCTGCCTTCGCCAAAGCGGGTGAGGAACATCTTCATCTGCGCGATGGTGGTGTTCTGCGCTTCATCGAGGATGATGAAGGCATTGGCGAGCGTGCGGCCGCGCATGAAGGCGAGCGGCGCGACCTCGATCTCGCCCGAGGCGATGCGCCGCTCGACCTGCTCGGCCGGCAGCGTGTCGTAGAGGGCGTCGTAAAGCGGGCGGAGATAGGGGTCGACCTTCTCCTTCATGTCGCCGGGCAGGAAACCCAGGCGCTCGCCGGCCTCGACGGCAGGGCGCGAGAGAATAAGGCGGTCCACAGAGCCGGTGATGAGCTGGCTCACGGCCTGCGCCACGGCGAGATAGGTCTTGCCGGTGCCGGCCGGCCCGAGGGCGAAGATCAGCTCGTGGCGGGCCAGCGCGTCCATATAGACGCCCTGATTGGCCGAACGCGGCACGATGGTCTTCTTGCGGGTGCGGATCATCACCTTGGGCGGCTCCGACACATCATGCCGGATGATGCCATCGAGCGTGGGCTCGGCGGACATGGCGATCACCCCCTCCACCGCCCCGCTGTCGACCGTCTGGCCGGCGGCGAGGCGATTGTAGAGTCCCTGGAGGACATCGCGGGCGCGAGCGGCGCCTTCCGCATTCCCTTCGATTTGCAGCTTGTTCCCCCGTGCGGAGATGTACACGCCGAGGCGGTTCTCGATGGCTACAAGGTTCTGGTCATATTCCCCGAACAAGGCGCCGAGCAGAAACGGCTTGTCGAAGACCAGTTCGAGGCGGGCCCGTTCTCCGGCCTGGGCGGGCACGGGGCGCTTAGGCAAGCGGGCGACCAAGCGGTCGACTCAGGGCGCGGGGCGCGATGAGAGTGTCTGTCATTGCCAAGCTTCATGCCAGAAGGGCGGGGGGAGCGACAAGCGGGAAGTCTCGCCCTTGAGGTGAAAAGAGGGGCGGCGGATTTGCGCCGCACAAATGGTGGCGATGTCGTTGGCGCGTCCCTCTCCCCTTGAGGGAGAGGGACGCGCAGGCTTGGCAGCGGGCTACCTAGCCGAAGCTGGGAGAGGGGTATGCGATCCGCCGGATCGCGCTGATCGGAAATCCGCCACCCCTCATCCAACTGCGCCTACCCGCCTGACGGCGGCAAGGCTGCGTATCCTTCTCCCGCAAGGGGAGAAGGGCGCATGGCGGAGCGCAATTCGTCGTCCGATCCGCTAACTTTGCGCCGAATCCCAATGCTCCACGATCAGGCCATCGCGAATGCGATAGGTGTCGTACCACCAGACCGGCGTGAGCCGCTTGGGATCGTGCGGGTCCGGCAAATGCCGCTGGAACATGAGCTGGACGAGGTCGCCCTCGGCGAGGACGAATTCGAACCGGGTCAGCGGATAGGTGCCCGGCTCCAGCGGTTGCATGTCTGGAAATTCGGTGCGCAGGAAGGCGATGAGCGCTGCCAGGCCCTGGCCGATGCCGGGCGAATGCTGGATGTAATCGGGCGCGATATATTTGCCCGCAGCCTCGATGTTGCGGCCGTCGATGACGTCGTGCCACATCGCCAGCACAAGTTGCTTGTTGGCCGCGAGCGCGGCGGCTTCCGGCGACTGCGCCATATCCTCTCCCCAGCAGTGTCGCGCATGACTAGCGGGTTCCACCGACAGGTAAAATGGCGATTGGAAGGCGCGCCCGGCCACCTGCTCGGACGCAGAGCCTCAGGCTGGGGCCAGCACGCCGTCGTAGATCGAATCTTCCAGTGCCCGGCCGGCGCCCATCGCCACGCACATCAGCGGGTTTTCGGCGATCTTGACGGGCAAGCCCGTCGCGACCGCAATGGCCTCGTCCATGCCCCGCAGCAGCGCACCGCCGCCGGTGAGGGTGATGCCCTCGTCGATAATGTCGGCGGACAGCTCCGGCGGGGTTTCCTCCAGCGCGGTCATCACAGAGCCGACGATCTGGTTGATCGATTCGCGCAGGGCCTCGGCGATCTGGGCTTCGCTGATCTCGATTTCGACCGGGCGGCCATTGACCAGGTCGCGTCCGCGCACGCCCAGGGTTATGCCAGCGCCGTCGGGCGTCATGGCATTGCCGATCTGCTGCTTGACGCGCTCGGCCGTTATTTCGCCGATCATCAGATTATGATGGCGCCGGACGTAGGAGGAGATGGCTTCGTCCATCTTGTCGCCGCCGACACGCACCGAGCCGCTATAGGCGATGCCGCTCAGCGACAGTACGGCCACCTCGGTGGTGCCGCCGCCAATGTCGACGACCATGGCGCCAATCGGGTCCACGACTGGCAAGCCCGCGCCGATCGCCGCTGCCATGGGCTCCTCGATGAGCTGCACGTCGGCAGCGCCTGCGCGCGAGGTGGCGTCGCGGATTGCGCGGCGCTCCACCATCGTCGCGCCCGAGGGCACCGCGACTACCACGCGGTTGCGGCCCATGCGGGCACTGCCCAGCGCCTTGTCGATGAAATGCTTGATCATCTGCTCGGCGATTTCGATGTCGGCAATGACGCCATCACGCAGCGGACGCAGGGCGCGCACGCCTTCCGGCGTCTTGCCCAGCATCAGTTTGGCCTCATTGCCGACGGCCTTGATATGGCCGACGCCCGCGATCGTCTCGATCGCGATGACGGACGGCTCGTTCAGGACGACGCCCTTGCCGGCGACGTGAACCAATGTGTTGACGGTGCCCAGATCGATGGCGAGATCATGGCCGGAAAAGCTGAAAAAGCGGGAAAACTTCATACCCTCGAGATCGTCACTGAGTGAAGCCGTTCACATGCCGCGCGGGCACGGTGGCGTATTCTGCAAAGAGGTGAAGCGGTGTTTTCAGGGGACCGTTGCCCGCGCCCGCCCACCTCAGGCGGCAAGCGGACTGGCGAGCGCGCCGGCGAGGCTGTTGGGGCCGGCCGAGAGAATATCCACCGCGATCAGATCGCCGATGGCCGCGCTCGTGCCATCGACGTGGACCGACTGGAGCCAGGGCGTCTTGCCGATGAGCTGGCCGGGGTGCCGCCCCTTGCGCTCCAGCAAAATGGTCGTGCGCTGGCCGACGCTGGCCTGATTGAACGCCAGTTGATGAACGTTCAGCGTGGCCTGCAGGCGCTTGAGGCGTTCGTCCATTACCTCTGGCGCGATCTGGCCTTCCATATCGGCAGCGGGTGTGCCCGGGCGCGGACTGTATTTGAAGCTGAAGCACTGCGCATAGCGCGCCTCGTTGACGATGCTCAGCGTCTCCTCGAACTCGGCATCGGTCTCGCCTGGAAAGCCGACGATGAAATCGCCCGACAGGGCGATGTCCGGCCGCGCGGCGCGAACACGCTCGATGATGCGCAGATAGGAGTCGCGGCTGTAGCTGCGGTTCATGGCCTTGAGGATGCGGTCCGAGCCGGCCTGCACCGGCAGGTGGAGGAACGGCATCAGCGCCGGCACCTCGGCATGGGCGTCGATCAGCGCCTGCGTCATGTCGTTGGGGTGGCTGGTGGTGTAGCGGATGCGTGCAAGGCCGGGCAACCTGTCCAGCGCGCGGATGAGGCCGTCCAGCCCCTGCGGGCGACCGGCGTCGTCTTCGCCGGACCAGGCATTCACATTCTGGCCGAGCAGGGTGATCTCGCAGGCGCCAGCATCGACCAGCGCGCGCGCCTCATCCATGATGGCGTTCCAAGGGCGGCTGACTTCCGCGCCGCGCGTATAGGGCACGACGCAATAGGTGCAGAACTTGTCGCAGCCCTCTTGGACCGTCAGGAAGGCGGACGGCGCCGACCGGCGCGCGCGACCCGGCAGCACGTCGAACTTGGAATCGGCCGGCATGTTCGTATCGACGGCCTCGCGACCCGCCACCACATCGTCGATGAGGCCGGGCAGGCGGTGATAGGCCTGCGGGCCGACGACGATATCGACCGCCTTGGTGCGCCGGGTGATTTCTGACCCTTCCGCCTGCGCCACGCAGCCGGCGACCGCGATCATCGGGCGCGTGCCGTCCTCCCGCCGCAGCCTGCCAATGTCCGAATAGACCTTCTCGGCCGCCCGCTCGCGGATGTGACAGGTGTTCAGGACCACCAGATCCGCCTCCGCGCCATCGCCTGCCGCTGTCATGCCGCGCGCCGCCAGCAACTCGCCCATGCGCTCGCCATCATAGACGTTCATCTGGCAGCCGAAGGATTTGACGTGGTAGGTTTTGGGCGGGCGCTGGGTCATGCCCGCGCCTATACAGCCGATGGGACGGTGGGGGAAGGGCGGGGGTGAGCCTTGTCGTGATGCTGTAGGAGCAAAATTCTATTCGTACCACCTCGGAATCTCGTCTTGGAAAGAAGCTAGATCGTCTCTCGAACAATATGTGCATTACGCATTGTCATGAAAGGTAGCTCGTTTTGGCAGTCTGATCATACGTTTTCGACGGTGATGAATATTGAAAGTACTTGCCGTGGTTGATAGCGACGACGGTCACTCTGAGACTTTTAGGATACTAGGAAAATTATGAAGATGGTTCGCACAGCCTTTGCATTGGTCGCGCTTTTGCAGCTTGCGGCTTGTGGCGGAGGTGATGTCAATTCGATGCCTCCCCCTGAGCCCAATCCGACACCGAAGCCGACACCGACATCCAATCCACCAATTTCTAGCCTGACACCATCCCAATTGCAGTCCATTGCCATAAGTCAATTGCAAATTACCGTGACAACATCGAGTTCCACGGGGCCGGTTGGGGTTTTTCCTTCAGATCGTAATTCATCGAAACAGATATCTGTTCAATATTTAGGAAATAACCGATACAGTGTATCGGCCAAATATCCATTATTTGCCGAAACGATATATTATTCAGATCGATCTTCTTACAGTGAATCCGATATGGATGTTTTTGAAAAGGCTGGTACCCAGAGAGTTGATCAAAATTCTTCTTATGACAGTAGTCTAAAAATCTATAGAGCAGGCGATTCTGTTCTTAAACTCAATTATGTGACCTACGGTATGTGGGAGGAGCATCAAAATCGAGGAGACCCTCGCCGCGCTGAACGTCTCTGGTTTGTTATAGGGCAATCAACCCCATATAGCGGCAGGCCCACGTCTGGATCGGCCACATATCATGGTATTATTGATGGCGAGTTTGTTGGGGGATCTTCGCAGTTCAGATTGGGAGGGGAGGGCAATCTGACTTATGATTTTTCCAGAGATCATGTAGCAGGAACATTTAATATTGATCAGGATGATGGTTCCGGCGGAAGAAAGCATTTCGATACAATAAAATTCAACAAGCCTGCCACGTCGGCAAACATCAAAAGTGAAAACGGGTTCGATGGCATTTTTGCTACTTATTTAATGGGACCACATGCGGAGGAAGCTGCCGCATTGTTTACATTGGAAACTCAATTTGGAGGCGTTGCCGCAGGCGTGTTCGTCGGAAAAAGGTGAGGACTGGATTGTGTTAACTGACGTTAAACGCTAAGCTTCTATCGCTTTTGGGAGCAGAGGGCGCTAAAGAGGGCCGTTGTATATCTAGTCTGCCCTGTTGGCCCATCGTAGCAGTAATCCTTGCGCGCGTCTCGGCAGCGAGCGCCTTGCGATCCGGGTGGTCGCCTGGGTCGAACGGGTCGAGAAAACGCAGCGTCAGGGTGCGCCGGCCCGGTGCGCCCAGGATGCGCAGCGCATTGGCGATGCCGCTCTCGCCATCTTTCCATGCGACCAGCGCCGTGGCGGCCTCGTAATCGATGACCACCGGCTGGATGAGGATGGAGCGGGGCGGGGGGAGCAGAACCGAAAAGAGCGCCGGCTTGAAGGGCAGCAATGACCTACCGTCGCCCGTGGTGCCTTCCGGGAACAGGGCGATGGGCTGATGGGCCGCGAGCGCCGCGCGAACGGCATCGATTTGACCTGACACCGCACCGCGCCGCTCGCGGGTGATGAACACGGTATTGTTCTGCGCGGCGAGCCAGCCGACGATGGGCGCACGCGCGACATCATCCTTGGAGATGAACGCGGTCCCCGTGGCGCCGCCCAACGCCAATATGTCGATCCAACTCACATGATTGGCGATGAAGAACACATCGTGCAGCAAGGGGGTGCCCTCGATGCGGACGTCAAAGCCCGTGGCGTGCGCGGCGCGCGCGAGAAAGCGCTGCGGCCAGGGCGAAACGCCGCGGCGCCGGGCGAGAAGATGCGGGATGACGCAGGCAATGACGACGCCGATCAGGCGCGCAAGCCTCGCGAGCGGGCGCAGGCGGCTCACTTAGTCCTTGCTGCGATCGCGATCGAGCGAGACGCCGTAAAGCTCCATGCGGTGATCCACGAGCCGATAGCCCAGTTTCTCGGCAATCTGGCGCTGGAGCTGCTCAAGCTCCGGGTCCACGAACTCCACGACCTTCCCGGATTCCACGTCGATCAGGTGATCGTGATGTGCTTCGGGTGCGGGTTCATAGCGCGCGCGCCCATCGCCGAAATCATGACGCTCCAATATGCCTGCCTCTTCGAACAGGCGCACAGTGCGATACACCGTGGCGATGGAGATGTTGCTGTCGATTGCGGAGGCGCGCTCGTGCAGCTTTTCCACATCGGGATGGTCTTCGCTTTCGGAAAGCACGCGGGCGATCACGCGCCGCTGCTCGGTGATGCGCAGGCCGCGCTCTGCGCACAGCGCTTCTATGTCAATCGTCCGGGACATGGAGACTGTGTAGCTGAATTTGCCCGTTCTGGAACCCGCAATTTCGGCTTTTCGACGATTGGCAGACAAGAAAAATGCCGCCCTTGTGCAAAGGCGGCATCGTTCGATTTTTGCGTTCGCGCGCGGGGCGCGGGATTATTTGCGGCCGCGCTTGCGCGTGGTGCCGAGACCGATCTTCTTGGCCAGCGTGCGGCGCTGCTCGGCATAGTTGGGCGCGACCATCGGATAGTCAGCGGGGAGTCCCCACTTCGCGCGATAGTCTTCCGGTGTCATCTGATAATGGGTCATGAGATGCCGCTTGAGCATCTTCAGCTTCTTCCCGTCTTCCAGGCACACGATGTAATCGGGCTTGATCGAAGAACGGACAGATACGGCCGGCTCCTGCTTGGGCTGCGGCGGCGCGACGTCCTGCTGAAGACCGGCCAGCGCACTGTAGACGTTCTGGATGAGCGTCGGCACGTCCGACACAGCCACACTGTTATTGGATACGTGGGCAGCCACGATATCCGAGGTGAGCGTGATCAGCACTTCGTCTTGAGCGTTAGTATCGGACATATGAAGTTTCCCATTATCAACTTGCGACCCGTAGAATCACTATTCTTAGGCTATATTCTACCATTAAACATTATGGGGATTGAACGATGAGCGCAAGAGAAGTTTCGGACTCAGGACGCTCCCTGTCCCAAAACGAGTTTCAAACTCAAAGCATCAAAGCGGGAACCGTTCGATCCACAATAGTAGTTAAGTCGAACATTATACTGATGAAAGCCGGCTTTGATATAAAGATGAAGAGCTGGATTCCCCGCGCGCACTTCCAGAAAAACTGTTTCTGCGCCGGTGCCCTCGGCCTCTGTCATGCAGCGATCAAGTAATCGGCGGCCATGTGTCCGCCCACGATGATCGGGGTGGACGGCAAGCAAAAGAAGCTCCGCTTCGCCGGCAATACTGCGGATCAGGCCGAAGCCGACCGGTCCGGCTTGGGTGTAGCCAGTCACCAGAATGGAGCCGGGCAACTGCATCATGCCCATCAATTGCGCAGAGGACCATGCTTCGCCAAATTCCGGTGGGAAGGCGGCCGACATCACCTGCATGGCGGCGCCGATCTCGTCCACACAAGGATCGAGACTGGCCACGATGCGGAGCGCCTCCTTGTCCTGCATCAGCGAACCGGCGCTGGTCTGGGCTTGCTTGCGGCAGCCATAGGCTTGGCGTCTGCCCCGCGTCCGTAATCCGGCACGGGCGGGCGGGTGCGCTGCGTGACCGGCAGGCGGAATACCGCGCGGGCATCGGGAAGCAACGGAACGGCCTGGCCCCGCGCGCCGGCATCGACCAGCGTCTGGGCGCCCGAGCCGACGAGCAGGCCGACGCGGAGAGACGCCGCCAGTTCGTCGATTGGCGTGGATCGGACGGTGAGGGGCGGGCTGTCGGGTGTGACAGACGATGCCGCTTCCGCCCAGAAGATTTCGCCATGTCCGCCGACCATTGTCACTGCGAACGGCTCTGTCGGTGCCAGCTCGGCGCGGGCGATGGCGGCAACCAGATCGAGGCAGCCATAGCCGGAAACAGGCACCTGCCATGCGAAGCCCAGCGCGCGCGCGGCAGCCAGCCCCACGCGCACGCCGGTGAAGCTGCCGGGGCCAATGTCCACGAGAATGGCGTCAGCGCGCCCGCCCTCGGGCAGCGCAGCGATGGCGGGCAGCAGCGCTTCGGCATGACCGCGCCCCAACTCGCGATGCGTTGCGTCAATCAGCTGGTCGCCATCGAACAGGGCGATGGAGAGCGCCGGCGTGGCGCAATCGATGATGAGCGTGCGCTGCGCCAAGGGCTGGCTCATCGTGCGCGTGGGGGAACGATCCGGCGCATCGATCGGCTCAGACGGCCCGGACTTCGGTCACTTCCGGCACATAATGCTTGAGCAGCTGCTCGATGCCGTTCTTGAGTGTCGCGGTTGAGGAGGGGCAGCCGGCGCAGGCGCCCTGCATCCGCAGGAAGACCGTGCCGCGCTCAAAGCCGCGATAGACGATATCGCCGCCATCATTGGCGACGGCGGGGCGCACGCGGGTGTCGATCAGTTCGCGGATCTGCGCGACGATGTCGGCATCGGCCGGGTCGTCGCCGGGCATGGCGCCATCGTCCTCATTCTCCGCCGGAACGCGGATATCGTGCGCCGTGCCCGGCGCGAACAGCGGCATGTCCGCCGAGAAATGGTCGAGCAGGATTGCGATCACGTCGGTGCGCAGCGAACTCCACGCAACGCCCGGCGCTGCCGTGACCGAGATGAAATCCCGGCCGAAGAACACCCCGGTCACATCCCCGAGGTTGAACAGCGCCTCGGCGAGCGGCGAAGCCGTCGCCTCGTCCGCGCTAGCGAAATCGCGCGTGCCGGAGGTCATGACCGGGCGCCCCGGCAGGAACTTCAGGGTTGCGGGATTGGGGGTCTGCTCGGTTTCGATGAACATGCTGGCTCTCGCGCGAAGGACGGAGGCCGGCTTGAACGCGCGCCGGCCAAGGATGCGACTGGCTCCCATTTGGGCCGTCACCGGCGCTCGTGCAAGGGGCGAGTTGGCGCCTAGCGCGTCGGAGCGGATCCCAATCTGGCCGATGTGCCGAGCGCCGGGGCCGGCGCGCTCTCGGGCAGAACCACCGCGGACCAGCTTTTCTCCGGCACGAGATAGCGGGAAGCGAGCGCCTGCAGGTCGGCCGGCGTGATGCTGGTGAGGTCACGCCCAAGCGCGCGCGCATATCCGAGCTGGTTCTCGTCCCGGGAGAAGCCCTGCAACTGGTCCATCCAGAAGGCATTGCTGTAGGCCGCGCGCGTCAACAATTGACGCACCGGCGCGATCTGGCGGTTGAGTTCATCCTCCGTCACCGGATTGGTGGTCAGATCGCGCACCAGTTCATCCACCAGCTGATAGAAATACGGGATGCGCTCGGGCTTGAGCTGGGTCTGCACGACCAGGAAGCCGCCGCCGTTCATCCGTTCGGGCCAGTTGCTCGATGCGCTGGGCGTGTAGGCCGCGCCGTCAATGGAGCGCAGCCGCTCGAACAGCCGGTCGGTGATGATGCGGGCCAGCATCTCAAACTGGCGGCTCTCGCGAATGTCGGCGACGCCGCTGCCGGTCGGCCATGCGATGATCGCGGCAGCCTGTTCGTCCGGCCCGTCATGAACGATGCGAACCGGGGTCGCGACATGAGCGGGGAAATTGAGCGCGAGGTTGCGGGTCGGCGGCGGCGCATCGGCGCGCGTGGGCAGAGCGCCGAAGCTGGCGGCCACGGCGGCAATCGCCTGCTCCGCATCGAGATCGCCGAACACCTGGATTTCAATGGGGCCGTTGGCGAGGCGGGGTGCCCAGACCTTGCGGAAGGCATCCAGCGTCAACGCCGTGCGATCATCCGGTGAGGCCGGGCTGAAGCGGGCATCCTTGTCCCGCAGCATCCACTCGAGATCGCGGCCAATGGCTTCCGCAGCGGAGGCCGGCACCGGATCATAGCTAGCCTCAAGCATCGCCATGGAGCGGCGCAGCGGTGCCTCGTCCCAGCGGGGGAAGGCCAGCTTGGAAGCGAACAGGCGCAGCTGATCGGGATAATCCTGCGGGCTGCTCGTGCCGCTGAGCGTGAACGCATCGTCATCGATGCCGAAGTTCAGAGACAGGCGGCGGCCGCTCATCAGATCGTTCAGTTCCCGCTGGCCGAGGTCGCCGATGCCGCTGGCAGTCAGCGCATAGGGCACCGCCCACAAGGCGGCGCGCTCGTCCGGCGCGAAGCTCTGGCGGCCATGGCCCCAGCGCACGTTGATGTGCACCTTGCCCGGTTCGGCCTGATTGCCGGCGACCAGCAAGCGAACACCATTCTCGAACGTCACGTTCTGGATGCCCAGCACGCCGAGGTCAGTGCGCGAGGCGACCTTGCCCGGCGCGGGCAGCTTGGGCAGCGCGGCCATGGTCACCCGCGAATCGCTCAGGCGCGCGCGGGAATTGGGCTCGACCTGCGCGCTGAAGGCAGTCTGCAGGCGCCGTTCGGCATTGTCCTGCGGCGCGCGCAGGCTGAGCAGGGCGCGTTCCACCGTGGCGGAGAACAGCCGGTTGGTCGCCGCGAGCAGTTGCTCGGGCGTCATATATTTCTTGGAAGACTGGTAGATGGCGAGCTGGTCCTGCGGGGACACGACCGTCTCGCGAATATCCACAGCCTGCACGATGCTCTCGACCTGCTGGGGACTACCCTCAATGGCTGCACTGGCCACCAGCGCGGCAAAGCCGGCTTCCATGCCCTGAAACTCGCGGTCGATATCGACCTGGCTGGGGGCGACCCGGCGGGCATCCTCGATGATCGCGCGCACTTCCTGCAGCGCCTTCTCCCAATCACTCCCATTGGGCACGATGGTCACATAGGTCGCATTGGCCGAGCGCATGCTGTTATCCAGCGACACATTGGCCTGCACGAACGACGCACCGTCGCTGGCCACGGCTTCGAGGCGCCGATTGATCAGTTCCAGCGCGACCATGTCGGCCAGCCGCATCTGGTTGAAGACGATCGTATCCTCGTTGAACACCCATGGCCGCAGATAAGCGAGGCCCACGCTATAGGGTACGCTCGGCTCGACGATCACCTTGGTGGCCGGGGCGGAGGGATCGGGCTTGCCGAAGTCCGGCAGCGGCGTCGCGCGGCCCTTGGCCTTCCAGCCGGAGAAATGCGCGCGGACCATCGCTTCGAGCGCGGCCGGCTCCATGGACCCGGAAATGGCGATGACGGTGCGGTCGGGGCGATACCAGCGGTCGTGGAAGGCGCGCAGGGCTTGTGGCGTCGCCTTGAGCAACGTCTGCTCGGTGCCGATGGGGCTGTGGCTGGCGAGGCGCTGGCCGGCGAAATAGAAGGCGCGGATTTCGTCTCCCAGCCGGGCGCCGGGGCCAAGGCTCTCGCGCCGCTCGGCGAGGATCACGGCGCGCTCGGCCTCCACCGGCGCCTTGCTGATGTTGGGCTGCTGCATCATCCCGGCGAGAATGCGCAGGCTCTCGTCAATGCCTTCGTAGGTCGCGCGCGGCAGATCGAGCGCATAGGTGGTGCCGGTGGGCGTGGTCTGCGCGTTGCTGTCGCTGCCGAACTCGGCGCCCAGCCGCTGCCAGATCCGCTTCGATTCGCCATCGGGTACATCCCGCGATCCACGGAAGGAGAGATGCTCGATGAAATGCGCAAAGCCGGCTTCGGCAGGCTCTTCCATCAGCGAGCCCACATCCACCCGCACGCGGATAGATACCTGTCCGGCCGGCACATCGTTGCGGCGCACCGCATAGCGCAGGCCGTTGTCCAGCACGCCGAACTGCCATGCCGGGTCGATGGGCACGTCGCTCTTCTCGTAGAGCCACGGGCGCTCGGCCGGAACGGTGGGCTTGAGCGTCGGCTCGCCCGCCTTGGATTGCGGCTGGAGAAGGCCGGGCACCTCGCCCTGTGCGGCCAGTGGCGCCGAAGCGATCAGGCCGAGGACAACGGTCGCGGAAACGATGGGCCGGAAGATATCGGAAAAGGTCATGATGCCAGTCTATTGCCCATTGCGTGCGGGGTCACCCTGAAACTCAGGGCAATGATGGTCGGGGGAGGAATGCCGGCCTTCGCGGAAGATGAGCGCGCGGGTTGGTTGCGCGTACAGGCGGTCGGTCGGCACGCCGCAGGTATCGCATCCCAGCCTGAACGCCAGATGACCGCGCTTGCGGCGAACAGCCGGAAAGGTCGCTGCCCGCAAATCCTCTCCGACATTTGGCATTTGGCGTCGCGCGCCTATCTACCAAGCCGACGACCCACTCTGAACCCTGGAGTTACCGGCTATGCCTGGCATTGGCGACGCACTTTTTCGGCCTTTTCAGTTCAAATCGCTTTCCCTCCCCAATCGTATCGTGATGGCGCCGATGACGCGGGCGAAGGCCCCCGGCGGCATCCCTGGCCAGCCTAATGCGGACTATTACCGGCGGCGGGCCGAGGGCGGGGCAGGGCTCATTCTCTCCGAAGGCACGGTGATCGACCGGCCAGCCTCGCGCAACGATCCGGGCATTCCTTTCTTCCATGGCGAGGCGGCGCTGGCCGGCTGGGCGGGAGTGATCGAGGCAGTCCATGCCGCCGGCGGGCGAATGGGGCCGCAGCTCTGGCACACCGGCTCGACTCGCACCGGTAGCGGCTGGGAGCCGGACGCGCCGGTGGAAAGCCCCTCCGGCCTGCTCGCACCCGGCGAACCGCGCGGCGTCGCGATGACCGAAGAGGATATCGCCGATACCGTGGCGGCCTTCGCCAAGGCAGCCGCCGACGCCAAGCGCCTCGGCTTCGACACCATCGAGATCCACGGCGCCCATGGCTATCTGATCGATCAGTTCTTCTGGTCCGGCACCAATGTTCGCGAGGATCGCTATGACGGGTCTACCATCCGCGAGCGGGCGCGCTTTGCCGGCGAAGTGGTCGCCGCCATTCGCGCGGCCGTCGGGCCAGATTTCCCGGTGATCCTGCGCGTCAGCCAGTGGAAGCAGCAGGATTATTCCGCCCGTCTGGCCGCAACACCTGCCGAGATGGAGGATTGGCTGCAGCCGCTGGTGGATGCCGGCGTCGATATCCTCCACTGCTCGCAGCGCCGCTTCTGGGAGCCTGAATTCCCGGAGATCGACGGCGAGGCCGGCCTCAATTTTGCCGGCTGGGCCAAGAAGTTGACCGGCGTCCCGACGATCAGCGTCGGGTCCGTGGGCCTCTCCGGCGAGTTTCTGGCGGCCTTCGGCGGCGAAAGCTCGACCAGCGTGGAGCTTAATCGTCTGATCGAGCGGATGGAGCGCGACGAGTTCGACCTCATCGCCGTGGGCCGCGCGCTGATCAGCGATCCGCAATGGCCCCGCAAGGTGCAGCAGCAGGCGTGGAGCGACCTCAAGGGATTCAGTCCGGCGGACCTGCAGGAACTCGTCTGAGCAGGGGAGGGCGCGCCACGTCTACGGCGCGCTCTTCCAGCCTCGGCTTTGCGATCTACGTTGTCGGAATGATGGTAGCGGAGGAGGGACTCGAACCCCCGACACGCGGATTATGATTCCGCTGCTCTAACCGGCTGAGCTACTCCGCCCCAAGGGCTTGCTGCCGCCTTGCGGCGTCAGGCCGGCGCGCTATACGCAGGCGAAATCGGATGGTCAATGGTTGACCGTTCGATTGCGGCACCTTCGTTTCTCTGGCAAGGCCGCAGGGTAATTTGCATTGGGGAGATGACGTGCAGCATTTCGACTGCTTGATCGTGGGGGGAGGCCATGCCGGTGCACAGGCGGCGATCCTGCTTCGCCAGCTCAAATATGAGGGGTCCGTGGGCCTGATCGGCGATGAGCCGGAATTTCCTTATGAACGTCCGCCGCTGTCCAAGGACTATCTGGCCGGCGAAAAGACCTTCGAGCGCATCCTGCTGCGCCCGGCCAATTTCTGGACGGATCAGGCGATTTCGCTGTTCCTCGGGGAGCGGGTCAAGACGATCGATCCGGTCGCGCATCAGGTGGTCACGGCCAAGGGGACGGAAATTTCCTATGGCAAGCTGATCTGGGCGGGTGGTGGCTCGGCCCGGCGGCTGTCCTGTCCGGGCTCGACGGCGAGTGGGCTGTTCACCGTGCGATCGCGCGCCGATGTCGATGGGTTGATGGCCATCCTGCCCACGGCGGAGCGGTTCGCCATCGTCGGCGGCGGCTATATCGGCCTTGAAGCGGCGGCGGTGCTGAGCAAGCTCGGCAAGCAGGTGACGCTGCTGGAGGCGCAGGAGCGGCTGCTGGCGCGCGTTGCCGGGCCGGAACTGTCCGACTTCTTCGCGCAGGAGCATCGCGCCCATGGCGTGGACGTGCGCCTCTCGGCCTCGGTGGATGCCATCGAGACTGGCGATCAGGGCCAGGCCACCGGCGTTCGGCTGGCCGATGGCGAGGTGATTCCGGCGGACGCGGTGATCGTTGGCATCGGCATCGTGCCGGAGACCGGCCCGCTGATTCTCGCGGGGGCGAGCGGCGGCAATGGCGTGGATGTCGATCAATATTGCGAGACCTCGCTGCCCGACGTCTACGCGATCGGCGATTGCGCCGCGCATGAGAACCGCTTTGCGGCGGGGCGCCGGATGCGGCTCGAATCGGTGCAGAATGCCAATGATCAGGCGCGCACGGCCGTGCAGCATATCATGGGCAACCCCGCTCCTTATGAGGCGGTGCCGTGGTTCTGGTCCAACCAATATGATCTGCGCTTGCAGACCATCGGCCTGTCGGTGGATTTCGACGAGTGCATCGTGCGCGGCGATCCGGCTTCGCGCAGCTTCTCGGTCGTCTATCTGCGGCAGGGGCATGTCATCGCGCTCGACTGCGTCAACCGCACCAAGGATTATGTGCAGGGCCGCGCCCATGTTGTCGCCGGGAGCCGCCTCGACCGGGCGCAACTCGCGGATGGCGAAATTCCGTTGAAAGAGGTCGGCGTCGCCTAGCGGCTGAGGTCGGGCGCGTCCGAGGGGGACAAGCCCACGGTGCCCACCGGCCTGATCTTGCGCAGCAGATCGATCAGCAGCTGTTGCTCCTGTGTATCGAGATGCGCCAGAAGCTGGGTTTCGTGGCGGTGGATGCGTGCGGCGGCCTGGGTGAAGGCGGCGGCGCCCTTGTCCGTCAGCGTGAGGGAAAACGCCCTGCGGTCCGAGGTCGAAGGCCGACGCGTCACGAAATCGAGCGCGACGAGCTGATTGACCAGCGTCACCATATTGGTGCGCTTGATGCCGAGCGCTGTGCCCACCCGGCCCTGGCTGATGCCGGGATTGGCGGAGACGACCGACAACACAGCAAAGAGCACTTGCCGCATGTCGCTATCGGCAAAGGTGCGGGAGAAGTCGGCAGACATTACCGCGAAGGCGCGGCGAAGATGATAGCCGGCCAGATCGCCCAGAAGACCGAGCGAGAGAGCATCGGATGGTTCGGCAGATTGGTCTATGGCTCCCCTCCTCATGCTTGCGGTCCCCTCATGGCTGAGGGTTGCCGCCCGAAAATCATTTCCCAGCTAACGGTGTGTTGCGCGTATATCACAGCCCCGCACTGATTGTTATGTCGCATTGCTAGTTGCGCATGGTGGGCTTATTTTCCCGGCCAGGTCAATGCCCTGCGGGGCACGCGCGGCATCGCTGCGCCGGCCAAGAAACCACAGGGAGGATATCATGAAAGCCCCATTTCTCATTGGCGCAGCGCTCGGCGCGCTGATCTCCACGCCGCTCTTGGCCCAGGATACGGCCGCGACCCAGACGCCCCAGGCGATGGATACGGAATCGGAAGCCGGCACGATCATCGTGACCGCGCGTCGCCGGGCCGAATCCCTGCAAGATACGCCTGTCGCGATCTCCGCCTTCGATGCGCAGGTGCTCGAAGATCGCCAGATCAACCAGACGTCCGATCTCGAGACGATCACACCCAACCTCCAGTTCAAGACAGCCGGCCAGCTCTCCGGCAACTCCGCCGCGACGGTGGTGTTCATCCGCGGCATCGGCCAGCTGGATCCCACAGCGGCGGTCGATCCGGGCGTGGGCATCTATCTGGATGAAGTCTATGTCGGCCGCGCTGTCGGTGGCGCCATCGACTTCGGCGATATCGCCGGCGTTGAAGTGCTGCGCGGCCCGCAGGGCACGCTCTTTGGTCGCAACACGATTGGCGGCGCCATTCTCGTGCGCACCAAGCAGCCGGAGCTGGGCCGGTTCGGCGCGGATGTGCGTCTGCGCCTTGGCTCGGACAGTCTGATGGAAGGCTTTGCCGCCCTCAACATTCCGCTGGGCGACACGTTGGCGGCGCGCGTCTCGGGCGGTTTCCGCAAGCGCGATGGCTATGTGATCCGCGAATATGATGGCATTGATCTCGGCAATGACGATAGCGCGACGCTGAATGGCGCGCTCTATTGGGAAGCCAGCCCGGACATCAAGGTGAACATCCGCGGTGACTACACCAAGCGGGACGAGAACGGTGCGCCGTTCGTCTTCGCCGGCGTGAACCGGAACGCACCGGTCGCGGCGATCGCAAGCGTGGCGGCCGGCTGCCCCGGCGCGACCATCCCGTTCGCGCCGCTCACGCCGGGCGATCCGCGCTTCGGTGCGCCGAACGTGCCGCAGATCAACGATGCTCGCTGCGCCAACAATTTCCAGGACAAGGGCCCGTTCGTCAATGGCGGCACGGCCCCGGTGCTGAGTACTTCGGAAGTCTGGGGCGTCTCGGGCACGGTCACCGCGAATGTGACCTCTAATGTCCTGCTGAAGTCGATCAGCGCCTATCGCTCCACCCAGTCGCGCGGCGTGCGCGATGCGGACAATACCCCGCTGCTGCTGATCACCACGGATGTGGGCTCGCAGTCCGACCAGTATAGCCAGGAACTCCAGCTGCAGTATGAATCGCCGGTGCTCAACGGCATCATCGGTGGCTATTACTTCAATGAGAAGACCAACGAGCGGGCGACCGTGCCGCTGGCCTTCCCGCCGTCGCCGCCGGTCATCGGGTCCCTGCTGGCAGGCGGCCCCGGCTCGCGCGACCTGCAGGTTTCTGATCTGGAAACGGATTCCATCGCGGTATTCGGCGAGCTTTCGGTCAAGCCGATCCAGAATCTCGAGATTTCTGGCGGTTTGCGCTACACGCGGGACAAGAAGAAATATCACGGCATCGTGTTCAACCTGTTCCCAGCCACGCTGCCGGACCCGGATCCGCTGCCGACGCTGGCGATCCCGCAGGGTGGCCCGCTGTTCATCTATCCGGGCCCCTATTCGCAGAGCTTCTCTGCGCTGACCGGCTCGGCGAGCGTGCGCTATTCGTGGACGCGCAATGTCAGCACCTACATTTCCTACTCGCGCAGCTTCAAATCGGGCGGCTTCAACACCCGCTACAATGCGGCGCCTCCGGGCAATGTGCCGACGCCGTTCGACGAGGAGAAGGTGGATAGCTACGAGATCGGCGCGAAGTTCGACTTCGGCGATTTCCGCTTCAACGCGGCGGCTTTCCAGGCGGACTACAGCAATATTCAGCTGATCTTCCGTCAGGGCGTCGTGCCGCTGCTGTTCAACGGCGGCAAGGCGCGTATTCGCGGGCTTGAAGGCGAGCTGAGCTATCATCCCCGCGCTTATGGCCTGCGGATCGATATCGCGGCGAGCACACTCAACGATGAGATCCTGAGCATCACGCCTGTTCCGGGCGCGACGGCGACGGTTCAGCCGGGCGATGACCTGCCGTTCACGCCCTCCTTCCAGGGCAATTTCGGTATCGGCTATGAGATCCCGCTCAACGATGACGTGACGCTGACGCCGCGCTTCGATGGCAATTACAGCGCCAGCCTCAAGTTCATCACCGGCAGCGTGCCGGAGATCGAGCAGGACGGCTATTTCGTCGGCAATGCATCCGTCACGCTCGCCAACAAGGCGACCGGGTGGAAGCTGACCGGCGGCGTGCAGAACCTGTTCGACGAGCTGTATCTGGTGCAGGGCAATGCGTCGCTCGGCACGCTCGGCTATGCCGAGAAGATCTACGCACGTCCGCGCAGCTGGTATGTGCAGGCGTCGATCTCGTTCTGATTGTGACGAAACGGCGGGCAAGGCCCGGCTGATGCAGCGGCCCGCTTCGTGATGAAGCGGGCCGTTTCGTTTGTGACGACGATCAGCGACGAAAGCGGTGCTGGCTCAGGGCAGACCAGGGGCCGCCTTCATAAACCCATACCGCAAGGCCGGCGATGCCAAGAGGGGCAGGGCGGATCTGTGTGCGCAACAGCGCCAGCGTCTCCTTCGCGACAGAGGGAGCGACCTTGTTCTGGACCGTGATGTGAAGGCGCTTAAGCGCGCGGTCCTGCGGGATGAGGTGTCGCTCAAACCGCTCGGCGATCATGGCGCGTATGTCGAGAAGTTCGCCACTCTCCACCGCCAGCGCGACAAGGCCGCCTGACTCGAACGGTTCGCCCAGACTGGCCGGGGGCGCGGGACGATCGACCAGTCCCTTCAACATCGTCCGCAGTTCGGCATGCAGGGACGGCGGGAGATGGTGGAACAAGGTGATGTGGGCGGGCACCTGATTGCGAGCGGCGGGATAATAGGTCTGCCGCAGCCGATCGGCCCAGGCTTGGTCCGCGCTCCTCAACTGGGCGGTGACGATGAGGGGGCCGCGGGGCGGTTCGAGGACAGTTTGCGTCATGTCAGAACAGGGCTAAAATGGCCGTGCAACAAGCCATGGGGAGGGGGTGTGTGATGACAGGTGTGGGGGACCATCGCAGTCGGAGCAGGTCGCGGATTCCGGCTATTCTGTTTCTGATATGGACCCTGATCGGCATCGCCGCCTTCCTTGTCCAATCGACCGCCAATCTCGAAGAGCTGGCGATGGCCGATCCCTATCAGGCGGAAATCTGGGCCAACATGCCGCGCTGGGCCTTGGTGAGCTACGGCGTGGCCGTTGCCGCCGCGTTTGCCGGCGCCGCTGCCCTTCTGGCACGGCGCGCCGCCGCCGTCTGGTTCTCGCTCATCGCGCTGATCGCCATATTGGTCCAGTTCGGCTATTCCTTCCTCGGCACCGATCTGCTGGCGGTCAAGGGGGCGAGTGCGGCGCTGTTCCCGGCCTTCATCGTGCTGATTGCGCTGCTGCAACTGGGCTATGCGCTGCGATTGCGGAGCAGGGGTTTGCTCCGCTGAGCAAAGCTCACATTTCGCCGCGTTGCCGGCGGATGTCATACCATTTGCGCACGTTCGCATTATGCTCTGCCAGCGTTTCCGCGAAGATATGCCCCCCCTTGCCATCCGCGACGAAGTAGCGCGCTTTCGTTGCCGCCGGCCGCAGCACGGCCTCGATGGAACTGCGTCCGGGGTTGGCGATCGGCCCCTTGGGCAGGCCGGTCATCGCATAGGTATTATAGTCGTTCACCGCGCGGATCTCCGACTGGAGGATGCGGCGTCCGAGCGGCTTGCCCTTGGTGATCGGGTAGATGATCGTGGGGTCGGCCTGCAGCATCATGCCCTCGTGCAGTCGATTGGCGTAGACGCCGGCCACCGTCGGCCGCTCGGCGGGGATGGATGTTTCCTTCTCCACGATGCTGGCCAGGGTGACGGCCTGCTCAGGCGTCTTGACTGGCGTTGCAGCTGAGCGCTTGGGCCACTGCGCGGCAATGAAGCTCGTCATCGCGGCCTGCATCCGTCCAAGCACTGCCGCGCGGGTCTCGCCCTTCTGGTAGCCATAGCTGTCGGGCATCACCGAGCCCTCCTCGGGCACGGGAATGTTTCCGGTCAGCTCGTCATTGGCCATCAGCCGCTCATGCACGAGGATGGAGGGCATGCCCTCTGGGATGGTGACGAGGTGGACGAGGGTTTTGCCACTCTGGAGAATGCCCAGAATGTCAGCGCTGCTCGCCCGCCGGGGAATGCGATATTCGCCCGCTTTGATCGACCCATCGGGGCCCAGCACCCGCGCGCGGGCAAGGAAGGCGGTGGCGGAGCCGATGGCGCCTTGTGCCTCCAGCTCATCGGCCGCCTTGCGCAGTGTCGCGCCCTCGGGAACGATGATCGTCGCATCGGACTCAAGCGGGCCGGGCCTCGACCAGCCATGGACGAAGAGAAGCGCCGCAACGGCCAGTCCGGCCAGCAGCAGAGCAGCGACCGTGAGGACGATGCGGCGCATTGCGGCCGTCAGAGAGCCTTGAGCACAAGGCTGGCGTTGGTGCCGCCAAAGCCGAAGCTGTTGTTGAGCACGGCCTTGACCTTCCGCTGCTTTGCCGTGTGCGGAACGAGGTCGACACCCTGGCAGCTGTCGCTGGGATCATCCAGGTTGAGCGTGGGCGGCACGATCTGGTCACGCATCGCAAGGATGCAGAAGATCGTCTCGACTGCACCGGCACCGCCGAGCAGATGCCCGATGGCCGACTTGGTGGACGACATCGACATGGTCTCCAGGGCCGGGCCGAACAGCCGCCGCACTGCACCCAGCTCCAGCTCGTCGCCGAGCGGGGTGGAGGTGCCGTGGGCGTTCACATAGTCGATATCGGCAAGCGAAAGCCCGGACCTGCGCATGGCCATTTCCATCGCCCGATAGGCGCCCGAGCCTTCCGGATGGGGTGCCGTGACATGATAGGCATCGCCCGAGAGACCGTAGCCGAGGATCTCTGCGTAGATCTTCGCACCGCGCGCCTTGGCGTGCTCATATTCTTCCAGCACAACCACGCCGGCCCCTTCGCCCATGACGAAGCCATCGCGAGCCTGATCCCACGGACGGCTGGCGCGCCAGGGTTCGTCGCGAAATTCGGTCGAAAGCGCGCGCGCCTGACCGAAACCGGCAATGCCGATCGGGCAGATGGCGCTTTCCGCGCCGCCGGCGAGCATCACATCGGCATCGTCGAGCGCGATCATCCGCGCCGCGTCGCCGATCGAGTGAACGCCCGTCGCGCAGGCCGTAACGACGGCGTGATTAGGGCCCATCAGGCCGTATTTGATGGAGACCTGACCGGAGATCAGGTTGATCAGGCGACCGTGAACGAAGTGGGGCGAGACCCGCTTGGGCCCCTTATGCTCCAGCACCAGCGATTCGCTCTCGATGCCCGGCAGACCGCCAATGCCCGAGCCGATCGAACAGCCGGTGCGCAGACGCTCGGCTTCGCTCATCTCGGTCAGGCCCGCATCTTCTATGGCCTGGCCGGCCGCGTCGATGCCGTAGACGATGAACGGATCGACCTGACGCTGGACCTTGTGATCCACGCGCTTGTTCGGGTCGAAGCCAAATTCATGATCCGGGGCCTTCACTTCGCAGGCGTAATTGGTGTGGAAATCGGTCGCGTCGAAACGGGTGATCGTTTCCGCGCCCGACCGGCCGGCGATGATGTTTTTCCAGCTTGTCTCCACGTCGCCGCCAAGGGGCGAAACCATGCCGAGACCTGTTACGACGACACGACGCATTTCACTCTCCTGATCCAGTCACCCGGCCAGTTGCCCGGAACGCCGGGCGCTGATCAAACACGAACGGCCCTCCCATGGCGAGTCAAACCCGCAACCGGAGAGCCGTATCCATGTGTATTCACTGGCCGGTGCATGTCCGCGACGAGGCCGCGAACCGGGCTCCCGCTATCTTACTGCTTGCCGTCGATGAAATCGATCGCGTCCTTGACGGTGGCGATCTTCTCGGCAGCATCGTCGGGGATTTCGACGCCGAACTCTTCCTCAAAAGCCATGACGAGCTCGACGATGTCGAGGCTGTCAGCGCCCAGATCGTCGATGAAGCTCGCGTCTTCGGTCACCTTGTCCGCCTCGACGCCGAGGTGCTCGACGACGATCTTCTTCACGCGATCCGCGGTCTCACTCATGAGAGGTCCTTTGCTTTACTTTGGTCTTCAATCTGGAGATGCCCTAGAGCCTAGGGCCGGGCGTGACAAGAGGCTAGCGATAGCGGGCGCAATTGCCCGGTGCGCGGCGCCTTTCCGTCCACTCACAGCGTTGCGCGGCGCCGGAAGACGTAGCGAATCTGGTGGCGCCCCTCGCAAAATTGCTTTGCGCGCGATGCACTCGCGCCCATATGCGCGGACACGATCAAGACAATCCGAGGATCTCCCCTGATGAGCGACTATGACTTCGACCTGTTCGTAATCGGTGCCGGGTCGGGCGGCGTGCGGGCTTCGCGCATTGCAGCGGCGCACGGTGCCAAGGTCGCCGTGGCGGAGGAGCACAAGGTCGGCGGGACATGCGTGATCCGGGGCTGCGTTCCCAAGAAGCTGCTCGTCTACGGCGCGCATTTCGCCGAGGACATCAAGGATGCCCGCCGGTTCGGCTGGGATATTTCCGACTGCAGCTTCGACTGGCCGACCCTGCGCGACAATGTAATCGGCGAGGTCTCCCGGCTCGAAGGGCTCTATCAGCAGACGCTCGACAATAACAAAGTGACGACCTTCCACGAGCGCGCGACGGTGGAGGGGCCTCATGAGGTGCGTCTGGCCAGCGGCAAGCTGGTGACCGCCGAGGTCATCCTCATCGCGGTCGGCGCCTGGCCGAATGTGCCTGACGTGCCCGGCGCGGAACTGGGGATCACCTCCAACGAGGTCTTCCATCTGGAAAAGATGCCCAAGCGCGTCGCGATCTTTGGCGGCGGCTATATCGCCAATGAGTTCGCCGGCATTTTCCACGAGTTCGCCTGTCAGGTGACGGTGTTGCTGCGCGGCGACCAGATCCTGCGCGGCTATGACGAGCAGATTCGCGACCGGCTGCTGCAGATCAGCATGGCCAAGGGCATCAACTTCCGCTTCAACGCGCCGCTCGAAAAGATCGAGAAGCAGGAGGACGGCTCCCTCAAGGTCTTTATCGAGGGGGGCGATCCGATCGAGACCGATCTGGTGCTGTTCGCCACCGGCCGCAATCCCAAGATCGACGGGCTCGGCCTGGACAAGGTTGGCGTGGAGACGGTGAAGGGCGCGATCAAGGTCGACGAGTATAGCCGCACCAATGTCGAGAGCATCTATGCGGTGGGCGACGTGACCGACCGGGTGCAACTGACGCCGGTGGCTATCCGCGAGGGCCATGCCTTTGCCGACACCGTGTTCGGCGGCAATCCGCGGACGGTGGATTATGGCTGCATTCCTTCGGCGGTGTTCAGCCACCCGCCAATCGGCGCGGTCGGCATGACCGAGGGCGAGGCGCGCAACACGTTGGGAGCGGTCAAGGTCTACACCTCCGATTTCCGGCCGATGAAGAACACGCTCGCCAATCGCAACGAGCGCAGCCTCTACAAGCTGGTGTGCGAGGAAACGACGGGGCGGGTGGTCGGCATCCACATGATCGGCCCGGACGCGCCCGAAATCCTGCAGGCGGCGGCTATCGCGGTGAAGGCAGGGCTGACCAAGGACGATTTCGACGCCACCGTCGCGCTGCACCCCAGCATGGCCGAAGAGCTGGTGCTGATGCGCTGAAGGATCAGGCCGGCACGCCCGTCAGCCGATGCTGTAGGGAATGACGTGCCGGCCATCCCGCTCGACATGGATTGGGCGGTCGATGGGCGGGAAGGCGCGCTGTGAGCAGCCCTCGCGCGGGCACAGGCGACAGCCCGGGCCGATGGGCGTGACTGCGGCATCATCGGCGAGGTCCAGCCCGTCCGCCCAGGCGAGATGGGCAGCATAATCGGGTTCGCAGGCGAGCACGATGGCGTGGCGGCGGTCCGGCCGTGCGATGGCGCGGGCGAGCAGGATATAGTGCACGCCATCGGGCATTTCCGCGCGCTCCGCACCGCTATAATCAGCACGGGTCGGGGCCTCGTGCAGCCTCAGGCGGGGGCAGAGCGGGCCATAGCTGCTAAAGTCCAGCCGCGTGGCGCTATGCCGCTTGGTTATGTTGCCGGCCGGATCAATGCGACAGAAGAAGAAGGGAATGCCGCGCTGTCCCGGTCGCTGTAGCGTGGCGAGCCGATGCGCGACCTGCTCGATGCTTACGCCAAACCGCGCCGCCAGCGCATCGACATCATGGCGGAGCGTCCGGGCCATCTCGCGGAAGAGACCATAAGGCATGAGCAAGGCGGCAGCGCCATAATTGATGAGCGCGTGATGCAGCAGGGCATCGGCAGGCGCCCCCACCGGGTGCTGGGCAATGATGGCGCGCATCGTGGAATCGGCCAGCCCGCGCAAATGCACGATATGGCTGGCGAGCTGGAAGGCGATGCTCGTGGCGGGCAGGCGATCATTGACGTGCAAGGTCCGGCCATCGGGGGAGGGCGCGCGCAACAGCGTGGTCTTGAGTGGTTCGCGACTGACGGTGCAATCATGCTCGTCGCGCAGTGCCGCGCTGAGCGCCGCTAAGGTGCCTTCCGCATCGGAGCGCGCGCCGATGCTGAGCTGCGTGGCGAGATCCTCGGCGGCGGTGTCCAGATCATGGAAATAATTGTCGAACAGCCGCAGCCGATCGCTCACCTGATCGAAAGTCGCGCGTGCGCCCGGCAGCAGGCCGTTACCAAGCGCCTGTTCGGCCATGGCCAGCCGACCTTCGGTCTGTCGGAGCGCGTGATGCAACTCGACATAGCGCGCTGCAAATTCGGGGTATTGAACATGCAGCCGCTCGGTCCGCTCGGGATCGGGAGGCGGTGAGCGATGGCCGGGCTTGGCGAGCGCCCAGTTGAAGGCGCCGAGCAACTGCTCCTCAGGCCGGGCATCGAAATCGGACCAGTCGAGAGGAAAGGCCGCCGCCAGCGCGGCCTTTACCCGTGCGGTCAGGGGACGGTCGTTATTCTCCAGTTGCGAGAGATAGGAGACGGAGATGCCCAGCAGCCGCGCCATGCCCGCCTGATCGAGCCGGCTCTGCAGACGCAGGTCGCGCACTTTCTGGCCAACGAACAATCTGTTTCCGCGTGGCAAGGACTGTCTCCGGGTTGCGAGTCGGGGTGAGGGATCGCCGCACTGGCCGGAACGGCGGGCACGATCCGCAAATTTTTCATAGGCGGGTTAGCTGCTGTGCCGATCAACAAGGACGATCCTTCAAGGCGCCCACACCGTAGCGGAACCGGTTCATTTCGCAATTCCGCAAATTGCTGCCGGTGCTTGCCGATCCAAACTCGCTCTGGCGCGACGCTTGCGGCGCGCCGGTACGATGCTAGCCTACGCTCCGTCAGAACAGCGGCTGGCAACCGTGCTGCGAGGGAGGATGGGTTGAGCGAGATCGTGCTGTCCACGCTGGACGATGGGGTGCTGACCCTTGCCCTTAACCGCCCCGAGCGGCTTAATGCCTTGTCCGCCGGCCTGCTGGCAGACCTGACCCGCAAGCTCGATGAAGGCGTGCGTGCAGGCGCGCGATCCGTGTTGATCACCGGGACGGGCCGGGCGTTCTGCTCCGGCGCGGATCTGGCCGATAGCGAAGGCATCGGCGCCGATCTCGGGAAGACCCTGGCGACCTATTATCATCCTCTGTTCCTGCGGCTGGCCGGGCTCGATATCCCGGTGGTGAGCGCGATCAACGGACCGGCTGTTGGCGCTGGCGTCGCCTTGGCGCTGGCCGCCGACATCGTGGTGATGGCGCGCTCTGCCTATTTGCAGCTTGGCTTCGTCAATATCGGGCTGGTGCCCGATGCTGGCGCGACATGGCTGGTCGCGAAGAGCGCCGGGCGCGCCAAGGCGCTCGAACTGGCGTTACTGGGCGAGGCCATGAGCGCTCAGGAGGCGCAGGATGCCGGGCTGGTCGCCCGCGTGACCGACGATGACAGGCTTGACGAAACCGCGCGCGGTCTTGCCCTCAAGCTGGCGCAGGGGCCGACCCGTGCCATCGGCATGATCCGCAAGCAGGTCGCTGCCGCGCTCAATCACAGCCTGTCGGAGACGATGGGCATCGAAGCCGCCAATCAGGCAGCGGCCGGCCACAGCGCGGATTTTCAGGAGGGCGTCGCGGCCTTTCTGGAGAAGCGGGTGCCGCGCTTTCAGGGGGGGTGAGCGAGAAACGCTACGGAATTCGGCTCGTTAGAAGACCGAAGGCTGCGATTTTTCTTTGTGTCATCTTTCCAGCTTTGAGGGCACCATTTGATCGATCTGACGATAGCCCGTTCGTTTCGTCCTGTGGCAACGTTTTACTAACCTTTGAACGCTTAGCACTCTCCTAAACTCAGAGACGATTGGACGGCGTGGAGAGCTTTTACCATCTGGTCGTGGTTGATCAGCAGATTCGGGGCATGCTGATCATTGTGGCGATTTGCGGGTCTGGCATTTTAACGGCCACGGCCATTCTCAGTCATACGTTCAACATGAAATCGCAGAGCGTACGTCGGACCTGGCTTGTGATGGCCGGGCTGGTGACAGGCGTTTCGTTTTCGGCGATCCTGCTGACAGGGGTTGCGGCCTTGGGTGCGCGTGCCGGAACGACTACCGGGCCTGACATGGACCGTATCATCGTCGAAGGCGTGGCCAGCCTGCTCTTTATGACTGCCCTTGTTCTGGCCTGGCGTGGATTGATGGGTGGCAGTGCGGCATCGGCTGATGACGGCCTGCTTGCCGAGGCACTCGACGAGCTTGCCCATGTGCAAGCGCATCATCGCGCCTATGTCGAGCTCAATCCCCAGATCGCCTGGATGGCCGATGCGGAGGGACGCATCACCGAAATTGGCCCGCTTTGGGCTGAACAGGTAGGTCTCGATCTGGAGGCTGGGCTGGGATATGGATGGACGCAGGCCGTTCATCCTGATGACCTTCCGACCGTTCAGGCCTTGTGGGCGGACGTTGTCAAAAATCAGTCGGATGCCGCCGATGTCCGCTATCGCATCCGCATGGCGAACGGGATGTACCGCTGGTACCGGGCGCGCGCACGGCCTCACCGGGGTGAAGATGGCAAAGTCCTCGCTTGGTATGGCACGCTGGAAGACATTCACGACCATGTGATCGCCGAAACCGCGCTCAGGCAGAGCGAGGAGCGCTACCGCCTGGCGGCGGAAGCTGGGAACGACGTCATATGGGACTGCTCCCTGCCAACCGGCATTACGACCTGGAGCGGGGCGTACAAAAAAGTCTTGGGTTATCCAGAACTGGATAAGGCCACGCATTTCGATTGGTGGATCGAGCGTATTCACCCCGATGACCGGGAGCGGGTCCTCGCGAACCAGAGGCGGGCCCTGGAGAGTGGCCAGAAATTCTGGCTCGAGGAGTTCCGGTTTCGCACGGCAAAAGGGACGTTCATCGATACCAAGGCGCGAAGTGTCATCGTGCGTGGCGACAAAGGCGTAGCAGTCCGGCTTGTCGGATCGATACTGGATATCACCAAGCAGAAGCAGGCGCAGGCCGAGCTGAACTGGGCTGCGTATCACGACCACCTTACGAGGCTCCCGAACCGGGCTCTTTTCGGCGTTCGCATCCAGGCCGCGATCGACGCGGCATGTGATTCCGGTGATCCGGTGGCGCTCATGATCCTGGATCTCAATGGGTTCAAGGAAATGAACGATTCGCTTGGCCATGCCGCAGGCGACCGGGTGTTGGTAGAGGTCGCTCGGCGCCTTTCCTCCTGTATCCCGGAAGGGGCGACAGCGGCTCGGCTGGGCGGCGATGAATTTGCGATCATCTTGCCTGGCCTGTCTGCGGCGGACAAATATCGCCCGGTGGCGGACGCCTTAAAGCGCTGCTTTGAAGTGCCGGTGCAGATCGAAGAACTGCGCATTCCGGTGAGCTTTTGCGTAGGTGTCGCTGTCTGGCCGCGCGATGGCTTTGAGCCCGGGGACCTGCTGATCGCGGCTGACCTCGCTCTCTACGCAGCCAAGGCCGACATGCCCGGCTCCGTTCGTGAGTTCTCGCCGTCACTCAAGGTCGCATCCGAGAGGCGAACCCGCATGCTGGTCATGGCGCGCGCAGGGTTGGACGAGGACCGCATCGTGCCGTTCTACCAACCCAAGGTGAACCTCCAGACCGGGCAGATCGACGGCTGGGAAGCGCTGCTGCGGGTGGCCGAGAACGGCCAGGTTCTGCCGCCTGCGGCCATCGAGGCGGCGTTCTCGGATGCCGAAATGTCGGTGCGGCTGACCGACCGGATGATATGCGGCATCTTTGCGGACATTGCGCGCTGGCGGGCCGATGGACTGGAGCCGGGGCGGATCGCAGTCAACGTGTCTGCGGGCGACTTTCGCGCGCCGAGTTTGCCGGCCCGTCTTGAGGATGCCGCCCGGACACATCGGCAGGGTCTTGCCCAGATCGACATCGAAGTGACGGAGACTGTGCTCATCGGGCAATTGGGGCCAGAAGTCGCGCGGATGCTCGAGGAATTGCGCGGCCTTGGCGTGATGGTCGCGCTGGATGATTTTGGCACGGGCTATGCTTCGCTCAGCCATCTCCAGCAATTTCCGGTCGATGTGATCAAGATCGACAAGTCGTTCATCGACCGGATCGAGGACAGCACCCCCGGCGCGACGGCCGTCATCGACGCCGTGTTGCAGATGGCCCGGCGCCTGGGGATGCAGACGGTCGCGGAAGGCGTCGAAACCATCGCGCAGGCCCGCTATCTCCGCGCGCGGGGCTGCACGCTGGGGCAGGGCTTCTTGTTCAGTAAGCCGGTTCCGGCGTCACAGGTGCCCTCACTGCTGCGAGGGAAAGCCTATGGTCACTGGGAGTTCGGCGGCGTCGGCTGACCAGCAGTCGGCGCGGTCGGCTCATCGCCCCCGCCCAGTGCACGGTAGAGTCCGGCGGCACTGGAGAGCTCCTGACGCCGCAATTCCAGCAGCGCGAGCCGCGCAGCATAGTCGCTGCGCTGCGCATCGAGCAGTTCCAGCCGGGCATCGACCCCGGCCTGATAGCGCAGGCGGGAAAGCTCGGCACGCCGCGTCGCCGACTGGGCCACGCCCCGCTGGGCTTCGATCTCGCGGGTATAGGTCTCCCGCCCGGCCAACCCGTCTGCGACCTCGCGGAATGCAGACTGAATGGCCTTTTCGTAGTTTGCGATGGCAATCGACTTGCGAACCTTCGCCAGATCGAGCTGGCCCTGCAAACTGCCGCCGTTGAAGATCGATTGGGTGATCTGCGGCGTGAACGACCAGTTGCGGTTTGCGCTATCGAACAGGCTGTCCAGCGCCATGCTGGTGAAGCCGAACAGACCTGTGAGCGAAATGCGCGGGAAGAAGGCAGCACGCGCGGCGCCGACATCGGCATTGGAGGCGACCAGTTCATGCTCGCCCTGACGGATGTCCGGCCGACTGGCGAGCAGGGCGGAGGGCAGGCCGACCGGCAGCTGGGTGCGGATCGGCTGGTCCATGAGCGCGATGGGTGCGGGCAGGTCGGCGGGAAGTGGCGCCCCGACCAGCAATTGCAGCGCGTTGCGCGCCTCGGCCAGCATCCGCGTGCGCATCGCCTGATCGGCCTGGGCCTGGCTGACCTGTCCCTCTGCCTGCGCAACATCCAGCCCGCTGACCTGCCGCGCCTGCTGGAGACGGCGAGTGATCGCGAGCGAAGCCTGCCAATCGCCCAGCGTGCGGTCGGTGAGGGCCAACTGCTCCTCGGCGAGCCGTTCGGCCAGATAGGCATCGACGATCGATCCGATCAGCGCGATGCGCGCGGCACGGCGGCCTTCGTCGGTGGCGAGATAGCGCTCGAAGGCGGCCTCGCTCTGCGAGCGGAGGCGACCGAACAGATCGATCTCAAAGCTGGTCAGCGCGGCATTGGCGGAGAACTGGCTGAACTCCGCCCCAGCGCCGGTTTGTGAGGCGGCCGCCGAGACGCGCTGCCGGGAATAAGCCGCGTTGGCATCCAGCGTCGGCAATTGTGCGCCCCTGGCGACACGGAACTGAGCGCGGGCAGCCTCGACGTTGAGCGTGGCGACGCGCAGGTCGCGATTATTCTCCAGCGCCAGCTCGATGAGCCGCTGCAGGCGCGGGTCGCCAAACATCTCGTGCCAGTCCAGCGCCGCGGCACTGGCTGCCTCTTCGGGAGAGGCGAGCGGGTAGACCGGCGCAACCGGGGCAGGCGGTGTCTCCAGCCGTGGGTTCATCGAGCAGGCGCTGGTCAGCAGCAGCGCCGCGAGGGCAAATTTACGCATCTCAATTCTCCGATGCGGGGTAGGCGGCGGGCGTCTGCGATGAACCATCGACATGCTTTTTGCGCTTTTGCCGCTCGACCAGCTTCATCACCACCACGAAGAAGACCGGGACGAAGAAGATCGCGAGAATGGTGGCACTGATCATGCCGCCGAAGACGCCCGTGCCGATCGCCCGCTGGGTCTCCTTGCTCGCACCGCCCGCCAGCATCAGCGGAACGACGCCAAGCGTGAAGGCGAAGCTGGTCATCAGGATCGGCCGCAAGCGCAGGCGCGCGGCGTGCAACGCGGCGTCGACCGCAGACATGCCGTTATCATAAGCATGCTTGGCAAACTCCACGATCAGGATCGCGTTCTTGGCGCTGAGGCCGATGATCGTGATCAGGCCCACGTTGAAGAACACGTCGTTGGGCATGCTGCGCAGCGTGACCGCCAGCACGGCGCCGAGCACGCCGAGCGGCACGACCAGCATCACTGCCGCCGGGATTGCCCAGCTTTCGTACAGCGCGGCCAGCACCAGGAAGACGACCAGCATCGAGAGGCCCAGCAGAAGGATCGCCTGATTGCCCGCGAGCCTTTCCTGAAGCGACTGACCGGTCCATTCGATGGCGAAGCCGGGCGGCAGCTGGCTCGCAAGGCGCTCCATCTCCGCCATGGCCTCGCCGCTGGAGTGGCCGGGCGCGGGCTGGCCGGCAATGCGCATGGCGGGATAGCCATTATAGCGCACCAGCTGCAGCGGCATGGTCTCCCAGCGCGGCGTGACCAGCTCCGAGAGCGGGACCGTGTTTCCGGCCGCGTTGCGGACATACAGCTTGAGCACATCCTCAAGGTTCATGCGGAAGGGGGCATCCGCCTGCACGATGACCTGCTGCATACGACCATTATTGGGGAAGTCGTTGACATAGGCCGAGCCCATGGCCCCGCTCAGCGTGGAGGTGATGGACTCGAAGGGCACGCCCATGGCCTGCGCCTTCTGGCGGTCGATCACCATCTCGACGCTGGTGCCGGGCATCAAGCCTTCCGGATAGACGCCGGCAAGGGCCGGGTTTTTCGCGGCCATGCCGAGCAGTTGGAACTGCGCGGCCATCAGGGCATCGAACCCACGGCCCGAGCGGTCCTCAAGGCGCGCGGAGAAGCCGCCGGTGGTGCCAAGGCCATCGATGGAAGGCGGGATGAGGCTCATCACGAGCCCTTCCCGCACGCCGGCGCCAGTGGCCTGATTGGCTGCACCGGCCTCGCCAAATGCGGTCGCTCCGTCACGCTCGCTCCAGTCCTTGAGCATTGTGAAGCCGAGGCCGACATTGGCGCCCGCGCCGGAGAAGCCCCAGCCCAGCACCGAGATGGTATCGGCGATGCCCGCGCGCTGCGCGGTGTGCTTTTCGAAGACTTCCAGTGCCTCCAGCGTCCGGCCGGACGTCGCGTCCGAGGGGAGTTGGAAGACGGTCATGAAATAGCCCTGATCTTCATCGGGCAGGAACGAGGAAGGCAGGTTTGTATAGCCGACGATCATCAGCACCACGATGACCGCGAAGCTCGCCATCATCCGCGCGCTGCGCTTCAAGGCGCGCGTCACCCAATTGTGGTAGCTGTGCGTCATCGTGTCGAACTTGCGGTCGAACCAGCCGAAGAAGCCCTTCTTGGTCTCATGGCCAGTGACCGGCTTGAGCAATGTCGCACAGAGTGCCGGCGTCAGGCTCAGGGCAAGGAAGGCCGAGAACAGGATGGAGACCGCCATGGAGATGGTGAACTGCCGGTAGATCGCGCCCACCGAGCCGCTGTAGAATGCCATTGGCACGAACACGGCGGTGAGGACGAGGCTGATGCCGATGATGGCACCCGTAATCTCGCCCATGGCCTTGCGCGTCGCTTCCTTGGGCGGCAGCCCTTCCTCGGCCATGATGCGCTCGACATTCTCGACCACGACGATGGCATCGTCGACGATGATGCCGATGGCGAGGACCATGCCGAACATGGTCAGCACGTTCACGGAATAGCCGGCCAGCATCATCACCGCGCAGGTACCGAGCAGGGCGATCGGCGCGACGACGGCGGGAATGATGGTGTAGCGGAACTTCTGGAGGAAGACGAACATCACCAGGAAGACGAGCACCATGGCCTCGACCAGTGTCTCGATGACCTTCTCGATCGAGATCTTCACATAAGGCGCGGTGTCGAACGGAATGCGGTATGACATGCCGTTGGGCATGGCCCTGGCCAGCTCGACCATGCGCTCATGCACGCGGGCGGAGGTGGAGACCGCATTGGCGCCGGGCGCGAGCTGCACGGCCATCAACGCCACGGGCTTGCCGTTGAGGCGCGTCTGGAACCAGTAGGACGCGGAACCAAGATCGACGCGGGCGACATCGCCCAGCTTCAGGGCGGAGCCATCCGTTCCGGCGCGCAGCACGATCTCGCGGAACTGCTCGGGGGTCTTCAGCTGGCCCTCGACGGTGATCGGAACCTTGACGCGCTGGCCTTCGGCAATCGGCTCGCCGCCCAGCACGCCGGGCGAAACCGGCGTGTTCTGCGCAGCAATCGCGGCCGTGATATCGCTCATCGAAATGTCGTAGGATGCCAGTTTTGCCGGATCGACCCAGATGCGCATCGCGCGCTCGGCGCCGAACAGCTGGACACGGCCGACGCCGGGGAGACGCTTGAGCTCCTCGACAACATAGCGCGCCGCATAGTCCGACAGTTCCTCGAGGTTCTGCTGGCCGTTAGACGATTCCAGGCTCACCAGATTGAGGAAGTTGCGATTGGCGGAATCGACCTGGATGCCGAGTTGGCGGACGATCTGCGGCAGGCGCGGCTCTGCGGCCTTGAGCCGGTTCTGCACGTCGACCTGCGCCAGCTCCGGGTTGGTCCCCGGCTGGAAGGTCGCGGTGATCGTGGCCTGACCGGACGTATCCGTCGAGCTCTCGAAGTACAGCAGATTGCGCACGCTTGAGAGTTCGCGCTCGATCAGGCTGACGACGCTGTCATTCAGCGTCTGCGGCGTGGCACCGGGGTAGGTCGCGGTGATCTCGACGCTTGGCGGCGCGATGCTCGGGTAGCGCTCCAGCGACAGGCGCGGGATGGCGATGACGCCCGCAAGGATGATCGCGATGGCGACCACCCAGGCGAAAACGGGCCGATCGATGAAGAAACGGGGCATGGGTTCGCTTTCGTCTTCAGCGCGCGGCCGCGGGCGCGGCGGGCTTTGCGGCGGCTGCAGGGCGCCATGGCTTGGCTGAAACGGTGGCGCCGGGCTGGACCCGATCCTGCCCTTCGACAATCACGGTTTCACCAGCCTTGATGCCCTGCGTGATCAGGACGTTTCCGTCGCGCACATCCCCGGTCTGCACCGGCCGCAGCTCGACCTTGCCGTCTTTCCCAACAATCCGGACGCTGGCCTGACCGGCAGGATCGCGCAGCACGGCCTGTTGCGGCAGAGTCAGCGCATTGGGGAGGACCATGCGGGGGAGGCGCGCACGCACGAACATACCGGGCAGCAGCGCCCGCGTGGGATTGGGCACCTCGACCCGGGCGATCACCTCGCCCGTGCCGGGATCGACGCTGATGCCGGAGAAGAGCAGGCGCCCGGTCGCCGCATAGGGCTTGCCCTCGGACGAGAGGATCTCCACGGGGGCGCCCTGGGCGGAATTGCCGGCACGCGCCGCCTCGCGCAGCGTTTCGAGGCGGGCGGCCGGCTGACGCACGTCCACATAGACGCGGTCAATCTGCTGGACGGTGGCGAGCGGCTCTGCGCCGCCGACGGCGGCAAGGGCGCCCTCGGTCACCATGGACTGGTCGATCCGGCCACTGATTGGCGAGCGGATCGTGGCGAAGCCGAGATCGACCTGCTGGCGTGCCAGCGTGGCGCGGCTCTGGGCGAGGTCGGCAGCGGCCTGATCGCGCGCGGCGACGGCATCGTCATAGGCCTGTCCGCTGATCGCATCGACCTTCACCAGCGGCGCCAGGCGCTCGGCCTGGATGCGGGCGCGGTTCAAAGCAGCCTGCGCGCGCTGCACGGTGGCCGCGGCACTCTGCGTATCCGCCCGGAACGGGGTCGCATCGATCTGGAACAGGGGCTGGCCGGCCCGCACTTCGGAGCCCTGCTCGAACAGCCGGCGCTGGATGACGCCATTAACCTGCGGGCGGATTTCCGCCACACGGAAGGCCATCACCCGGCCCGGCAGTTCGTCCGCCACGTCGACGCGCGAGGGGGAGACCTTCACGACCGATACCTCTGGCGGCGGAGGCGAGGATGGGGTTTCACCTCCTGAGCAGGCGGACAATACAAGCGCCATCGACGCGATAACGATATAGGCGCCGCAGCGCCTGGGGGGGCATTTTGTCATCATGTCCGACTCTTGATTTTTGCTTGTCCGCGCTGGCCCTTTGGGACTGGCTTGTCGAGGCAGTGTTGGTCAAGTGTAGAGAAATTGTGGAGGCCGGTGGCCCCCCGTTTGGAACTGCGATAACGGCTTGCAGGCAGAAGGATATGCTATGGATGCCGAAAACGCGCTCGTGCTGGTCGCGGAAGACGAACCGGAAATCGCCGATGTCATCGCCGCCTATCTGGAGCGGGAAGGCTTCCGAACGGTCCGTGCCGCCGACGGGCGAACCGCGCTGGAGTTGCACCTTGCGCTCAAGCCGGACCTCGTGATGCTCGATGTGCAGATGCCGCGGCTCAACGGCTGGGACGTGCTGGCCGAGTTGCGGCGTCGCGGCTCGACCCCCGTGATCATGCTGACTGCGCTCGATCAGGATATCGACAAGCTGCAGGCGCTGCGCATCGGCGCGGACGATTATGTCGTCAAGCCGTTCAACGCGCTGGAGGTGGCCGCAAGGGCGCGCGCCGTGCTGCGCCGGTCCGGCGGCAGCCGGGGCTCCACCCTGCGAGTGGGGCCGATCGAAATCGATATGGACAGCCATCTGGCCAGCGTGATCGTCGGGGACGATCCGCAGCGCGTGAGCCTGTCCCTCACCCTCACCGAGTTCCGCATTCTTGCGCACATGGCGCGCGCACCCCGGCGGGCGTTCTCGCGTGGTGAACTGGTCGATGCCTGCCTGCCGGGCGGCGACGCGCTCGACCGGACGGTGGATACGCATTTGAGCAAGCTGCGGCGCAAGCTGGAGGACGCCGGCGCCCACGGTTTCATCAACAATGTGCGCGGCGTCGGCTTTCGCCTGGCAGATATTTCATGAAGAAGCCGGCAGGCGGTCTGGGGCGGCAGATCGTGTTGTCCACGGTGATCTCCACCGTCGCCTCGGTGCTGATCACGATCATCGGGCTCTATATCTTTTATGGCGTCATCATCCGTGTAGCGCCGCATATGCTGTTTCCGCTGACGGATGACTGGCGCCCGCACGGCATCGAATGGCTACTCATCGGGCTGTTCTGCGTCGTCTCGACCGGAATCGCCGTGCTGGTGGCCACGCGACTGGCCCGGCGGATCGTTCAGCCGCTGGTTTCGGTTGCGCAGACCGCTCGGATCATTGCGGATGGCAATATCAAGGTCCGTGCGCGCAGCGATGATCGTGCGCCGACCGAGGCAACGATGCTGGTGGAGGACTTCAATCTCCTGGCCGACCGGCTGGAGCAGGCGGGGGAGGCCGTCCGCCGCTGGAATGCCACCATCGCGCATGAACTGCGCACCCCGGTGACGATCCTCTCCGGGCGTCTCCAGGGCCTTGCCGACGGTGTGTTCGCGCCCGATCCGCCGCTGCTGCGCTCGCTCGTCACGCAGGTGAATGCCCTGACCCGCTTGATCGAGGATCTGCGCACGGTGAGCCTCATGGAAGGCGGCCGGCTGGACATGCGGTTCCAGCAGGTCGATCTCGCCGAAGAAATGGAGACGGTCGTCCGGCTGATGCAGCCCGAGCTGGAGACCGCCGGCTTCCGCATCGTCACCGCCTTCGATCGCGGCTTATGCTATGTCGATACCGCACGCATCCGGCAGGCCCTGATGGCGCTGCTCGAGAATGCCCATCGCCATGCCGACCCCGGTCAATTGGCCGTGACGCTGCGCATCTCCTCGTCCAGCGTACTCCTGAGCGTGACCGACGAGGGGCCGGGAATGACTGAGGAGTTCGCCCGCCATGCCTTCGATCCGTTCCGTCGGTATATGGAGCAGGGCGGGGCGGCGAAAGGCAGCGGCCTTGGCCTCTCCGTGGTGCGGGGCATTGCCGAGGCGCATGGCGGCGCGGCGACCTACCGCACGGTCAATGGGGGCTCCTGCTTCACCCTCACCCTGTCGCGATGGAAGCCCCGCGGCCCATCGGCGTCCACGCAAGGCGATCTGGACTGACCTTGCGGTTCAGGCAGTGATGACCGCAACCGTTGCGCCGAGGGCGACGATCGCCTGATCTGGCGCCAAGCACAGCTGCAGGCCGCGCTGGCCGCCATTCAGATAGATGTGCGGCTGGGCCAAAGCACTCTCGTCGATTACCGCGCGAATGGGCTTCATCTGGCCGAAGGGGCTGATGCCGCCGACCTTGTAGCCGCTCAGGCGCTCGGCATCGGCCGGCTTCATCATCGCAGCGCTCTTGGCGGACAGGGCCGCGGCGAACTTCTTCATCGCCACTTCGCTGCTCGCCGGGACGATGGCGCAGGCCGGCTTGCCATCCACCAGCGTCATGAGCGTCTTGAAGACGCGCTCGGGTGGCTCACCCAACGCCTCGGCGGCCTGCAAGCCGATATGGGCGGCAGCCGGATCATAATCGTAGAGATGGATGGTGAAGGCGATGCCGGCCTTGCTCAGCGCCCGAGTGGCGCGGGTTTCCTTTGCCATGCGCGCTGCGTGCTGCGTGCCGTTCACGATGTCAATGCAGCGCCGTTCGTCCCTGGCCGCAAAAAGGCGGACAATCATGGTGCATGGACAAGGCGAACCATTAAATAACCATGGCTCTTAGCCGTTCAGTATCGTGCGGGCGCCATCGTCGTCGCTCGTACCTGACCGGCGGAGTCCAGATGCTCAAGAGAATCGATGTTGCTGACGTGAAACTCGGCATGTTCATTCACAAACTTGAAGGGCCGTGGCTCAAGCACCCGTTCTGGCGGACGAAATTCCTGCTGACCGACCCCCAGATACTCGCCGACCTGCGCGCCAGCGAGGTCGAGGGCGTGATGATCGACATCGACAAGGGTGATGATGTCGCGGGTGCGGGCGGTCCGCGTCCGCCGGCGACGACGCTGCGCCGACCGCTCGTGGCGGCAGGCTCCTCCGCCCCCTCGGGCGGTGTCGGTCTTGCCGAGCGGGTGCGCATGGAACGGCTGCGCAAGCTGGTGCCGGAGCACGCGAGCGGATCGAACGTCGTTCCGTTCAATCCCCGCTCCACGACGGCCTTGAGCGTCGGCGCGGAGGTGGGCCATGCCAAGGCCGTCGTGGCGCGGTCCAATCGCGTGATGAGCGCCGTCTTCGAGCAGGCGCGGCTGGGCAAAGCGATCTCGCGCGGGCAGGTGGAGCCGGTGATCGAGGATCTGTTCGCCTCCGTGCAGCGCAATCCGCACGCCTTCAACGGCCTGATGCGCATCCGCCGCGAGAATAGTTCGCTCTATGCGCACGGCCTGGCGGTGAGCGCGCTGATGATCGCGTTGGGCCGCCAGATGGGCCTCGATGATGCTCGGGTGAAGGAAGCCGGGCTGGCCGGGCTGCTGATGGACGTGGGCATGGGCCATCTGCCCATCGACGTGGCGACGATCAGCGATGATCTGAGCGAGGGCGAGCGCAAGATCGTCGAGACGCATACCACGCTCGGCTATGAGTTCCTCCAGATGGGTGGCGAAATCGCCGAGGATGTCGCACTGGTCTGCCTTGAGCATCACGAGCGCTGCGATGGCTCCGGTTATCCCAACCAACTGACTGGCGAGAATATCAGCCTGTTCGGCCGCATGGCGGCGGTATGCGACGTCTATGACTCGATGACGTCCGACCGGCCGCATCGGCCACGGATCGACCCCAATGCCGCGCTCGGCCTGATGCGGGGCATGGAAGGCGAGCTGGATGACGAGATTCTCGACCATTTCATCGAGAGCGTCGGCGTCTACCCCATCGGCTCGGTCGTGCGCTTGAGCAACGGGCGCCTGGCGCTGGTGGTGGAGCAGAATGTCGGCGAATATACCACGCCGCGCGTCTGGAGCTTCTACGACATCGCCGCGCGCCGGGTGATCAAGCCGGAGGATATCGACCTGCGCCTGTGGAAAGGCCGCGTCGAGATCGCCTGCAGCGATGACGCTGCCGACTACGGCATCGACGATTTTCCGGCACTGCGAGAGATGGTCTTCAATGCGGCTTGCAAGGCGCTGCAATAAAAGATGTTATAGCTCGGATTATCGCCGGGCCAGCTCCATCACCCGGACAAGATCGGCCATCGTCTGATTGCTGGGCGCGGGGACGCCGACCGCTTGGGCGCGGTCGCAGATGGCGCCGTTGATGAAGTCGATCTCGCTGGCACGGCCGGCAATCATGTCCTGCAGCATGGAAGCCTTGTGGCCACGATGTTCGGCCAGGGCATGGTCGATGCTGGCGGTGATGCGCGCATGGTCGACCGTCACCCCATGGGCCTTGGCCGTGGCCACCACCTCGTCGACGATCGCTGCAATGATGCGGCGGCCCGGTGCGTTGTCCACGCCGGCGTTGGGCTGGCCGGTGACCGCGCCGAGCGGGTTGAGTGCGGCGTTGAAGGCGACCTTTTCCCAGATCGCGACATCGATGTCCGTGCTGTAGCGCGCGTCGAAACCGGCGCGGGCGAGCAGGGCGGTCGCGGCTTGCGCCGACTGCGCGCCGGCCGGCGTCATCGCGCCCAACTCGACATGGCCGGTGCCGTGGGATTCCACACCATTGAGGCCATGGAGGTCGGCGGGAAGTGCGGCAATCCCCTTGAGGATCTGGTCCTGAGGAAAACTTTCCGCCACAATCTCCGGATTGCCGAGGCCATTCTGGAGCGTGAGCACATAGGTGCCGCTGGCCGCGAGATGTGCGATCGACTGGATCGCCGAGCGGCTGTGCATCCCCTTGGTGAAGAGCAGAGCGAGGTCGATGGGCGGCTGGGCATCGGCCGCAAGCCCAGCCCGCAGCGAGATGGTGCGTGTGCCATTGTCGTCGGTGAGGTGGATGCCGTCCCGGTCGATCGCTTCGATGCGGGTCTTGTCGACATCGATGAGCAGGACGTTCGCGCCGCTCTCGGCAATACGTGCCGCGAACAGGCAGCCCATCGAGCCCGCGCCGATCACCAAAATGGACTGCACCTGCGTCTCCTTATTCCATCGCTGCCCGGCAGCAATCACGCGCGGCCCTGATGGCGTCCGGTCCGGCATGGGTCAAGCCGCTTGGCGCCGATCCTCCGGCGGGTTACCCTGTTTGCAATATGTGACGCTCAAAGGCGCACGGACCATGAGGAGAGGCGGGCATGAAAAATTTTGCGGGCAAGGTGGCTTTCGTGACGGGCGGGGCAAGTGGCATTGGCCTCGGCATGGCGCGCACGTTCCTCGCCGAAGGCATGAAGCTCGTCATCGCCGATTACAATCAGGACCATCTCGATGCCGCCCGCGAGCTCATGACGGGCAACAATGCCACGCACTTCATCAAGGTGGACGTGACCGACCGGGCCGCCCTGCGCGCAGCGGCGCAGGAGGCGCTGGATATGTTCGGCAGGATCCACCTGCTGGCCAACAATGCCGGCGTCGGCGGCGGCGGTGCGGCGGATGATCCCGACTTTGAGGATTGGGACCGGACCCTCGGGATTAATCTGGGCGGGGTGGTCAACGGCTGCAAGATCATCGTGCCGATCATCAAGGCGCAGGGCGAAGGCGGCCATGTCATCAACACAGCCTCCATGGCCGGCATGGTGCCGCTGCCCGGCGCCGGCGCCTATGCCGCGAGCAAATATGCCGTGCGCGGCTACACCCAGACGCTCCGGCTCGATTTGGCGCCGCATGGCATTGGCGTGTCCTGCCTCTATCCGGGCGCGGTGCAGAGCGCGCTGATGCCGGTGCCGGAAGATGACAGCAGTGCCCCGCCGGGCGAGGAGGGCGTGTTCGTCAAGCGTTTCTGGGCCGCGATGCGCGCGGCGATGGACCCTCTGGAAATGGGCCGGCTGGTGGTCGAGGCGATCCGCGAGAACCGCCCCCACGTCCTTACGCACAGCGAATTCCTGCCCGAAATGCGCGCGATGCATCAGGATCTGGAAACCGCGTTCGTGACCGGTCTGCCGGTGCCCGAGGCACGGAGCAGTTTCGAGCGCTTCCGGCACGAGACGGTCGCGCGTCTGATGGCGATGGACGTGATCGACTGACCGCCGCCCATCGGGCGGGTCAGCCTGCCTGATGCGCCTGTTTGGCGTGGCGCGCGAAATTGTCGAGGATCGCTTGCCATCCGTCGCGCTGCAAATCGCGGCTATGTTCGTCCTCCGGCTCGAACTGCACCTGAACATGGGTGCCACTCGCTGCGGACGCGAATGTCACGCGGGCGGTGCGCTCCCCGAACGCATATTCAATCAGGCGCTGCGGTTCGATGCGGGTGTAGGTGCCTGCGAAATCGAAGCCCACGCTGCCATCCTTGGCTTCCATGCGCGAGGAGAATGCGCCGCCTTCGCGAAGGTCGACGCTGGCTACCGTCGTATGCCAGTCATCGGATGCGGCATTCCACTGTATGATGTCGTCAGGCGTCGTGTAGCACCGCCACACATGATCGATGGGCGCTTCCACAAGCGCTTCGACGGTGATCATTTCGCTGGTCATGATGGCTGATCTCTCTTTGCCGGCAGGCGTTCGCCTTGCCATCGGTTCGCGATGCCTTTCCGCTCCTTCTTCGGCACGGCCGGGCGCCCTGTCAATGCAGCATGAGGCAGGGATCGATCCGGAAAGTGGCCATCGCATGCTTGCGCCTTCGCGCGCCAATCGCCAATTAAGGCGCCACGAAGAGGACGTTCGATCTTAGGAGATTCGGCATGGAAAATTTCAACAAGACGATCAAAGGCATAAAGGATCGCGGCGCGGCACAGCTGTTCATCGACGGTGAATGGCGCAAGAGCAGCGGCACCAACGAGCTGTCAGTGGTGACCCCGCATGACGAGGAAACCGTCCTCACCTATTTCGAGCCGACCACGGCGGACGTGGACATCGCTGTCGCCGCCGCGCGCAAGGCTTTCGACACCGGCCCGTGGCCGCGTATGGCGCCCGCCGAGCGCGGCGTGTACCTCAAGAAGGTCTCCGACATTCTGATGGCGCGCATGCCCGAGCTGGCCGAGGCTTGGACGGGCCAGGTCGGCGCCGTGATCGGCTTCTCCAGCAAGGCCAGCTATCAGGTGCCCGGCCTGTTCAAATTCTATGGCGAGCTGTGCGACAGCTACAAGTTCGTCGATGAGCGCATTGGCTCGATGGGCGGCAACAAGGTGCGCGTTGTGAAGGAGCCGGTTGGCGTCGTCGCGGCGGTCACCCCGTGGAACGCGCCGCTGGTGCTGCTGGTCTACAAGGTCGCAGCCGCGCTGGCCGCAGGCTGCACCATGGTCTGCAAGCCTTCGCCGGAAACGCCCATCGACGCGCACATCCTTGCTGAAGCGATCAAGGAAGCGGGCATCCCCGCCGGCGTGTTCAACATGCTGCCGGCCGGACGCGAGGTGGGCGACCACCTCATCCGTCATCCGGGCATCGACAAGATCAGCTTCACCGGCTCGACCGCGGCGGGCAAGCACATTGCCGGCGTCGCATCCGAGCGTCTCGCCCGCGTCAGCCTGGAGCTGGGCGGAAAGTCGGCGGCGATGATCCTCGACGATGCCGATATGGACCATGTGCTCAAGAGCCTCGTGCCCTATTCCATGCCGATCACCGGGCAGGTCTGCTTCTCGCTGACCCGCGTGCTTGTGCCCAAGAGCCGCAAGAGCGAGATCATCGACGCCTATACGAGCGCCGTTTCCAAGGTGAAGGTCGGCGATCCGTTCGAGGCCGATACCGGCATGGGCCCGCTCACCATGCAGCGCCAGCTTGAGCGCGTGCAGGGCTATATCGCCAAGGGCAAGGCCGAGGGCGCCAAGCTTGCGCTCGGCGGCGGTCGCCCGGCCGACCTCAACCGTGGCTTCTTCATCGAGCCGACGGTGTTCACCGATGTCGATCCGAGCATGACGATCTTCCAGGAAGAGATTTTCGGTCCGGTCGTCTCGTTCGTCGATTATGACAATGAGGCGGACATGATCGCCAAGGCCAACGACACCGTCTACGGTCTGCACGGCGCAATCTACACGCAGGATGCGGAGCGCGGCTTTGCCGTCTCGCGCGAATATCGCGCCGGTTCGGTGACGATCAACGGCATGATGGTGGACATCCACATGCCCTTCGGTGGCTTCAAGCAGTCCGGCCTCGGTCGGGATGGCGGCGTCGAGGGTCTGGAAAACTACACCGAGACGAAGGCGGTTTACTTCGCCTGATCTGCTCCGGCGCCCGCCCGCGATTGTTGCGGGCGGGCGTTGGCATCAGTTCTAACGCAGCCAAGCCGCGCTTGGGCTCCTGCCTTCGCAGGAGCACAGGTGGTGCATCAGGCCCGCGCCAAGCTCAACGACATCTCCCGCCGCCTAATCATCGCACCCACCAACGCGAGGCCTCCCATCATCATGGCCCAGCTCGCCGGCTCTGGGACGAAGGAGCCGAAGCGGATATCTGGGAAGGGTTCGGCCGGCCAACTCTCATCCTGCCACATGCGCGCGCTGGTGATCGTGAGTTCGGCGCGGTCAAACACCTCGTAGCCGGACATGAAAACGCCGGTGCCCTGCGTGGGGTGAAACAGCCCATCGAAGGGATCAACCGTCTCCGGCCCGAACGAAAAGCCGATGTCCCAGCGCGTCACATGGCCAAACAGGGCGGAATAGGTGAAATCGCCGGGCATGGTGCCACCGCCATTGCCGCCCACCGCGAGATCGCCGCTGGCGAAAAACGTCGTCTTGCCCAGATAGGTCGTGGTCTGCGCGACCTGATCGATCCGGTACACATCGGCGGTGCCGCTGATCTCGAATGGGGTGATGGCATGAGCGGGGAGAGACAGGGCGGCCAGAGCGGCCGCGAGCACAGGCTTCAACATGGAACGCCTCCCTAAAGGATGCGCCAGACTGTCTCATTTTCGAACATGCGCCTAGAGCGCGGCAGGCCGGGCGGCACCGGCCTGCCTTTGTTTCGAGTTACTTCAGCGCATCGCTCAGGCCCGGCAGCATGTCTGCGCCGGCCAGCACCTTGGCGCTCGACTCCTTGACCGTGGCGCCGATTGGCTCTGCCCGCCCGCCGAGGCAGGCCGAGAGGAAGCTTTCGGTGATCGCATTGAAGGCGATATTGTTCTGCGGCTTGGCGAAGCCATGGCCCTCATCCGGATAGAGCACATAGGTGACCGGAATGTTGTTGGCTTTCATCGCCTCGACGATCTGGTCGCTCTCCGCCTGCTTCACGCGCGGATCGTTTGCTCCCTGGCCGATGAGCAGCGGCTTGCTGATCTGGCCCGCCTTGTGCAGCGGCGAGGCCGCCTTGAGCAGCGCCAACCCCTCGCGCGTATTGGGATTGCCCATGCGCTGGTGAAATTGCTCGATGCCGGCGGTCCAATAGGGCGGAATGGTGTTCAGCAGCGTCTCCAGATTGGAGGGGCCGACGATATCGACGCCGCACGCGAAGGTGTCGGGCGTGAAGGCGAGGCCGGCGAGCGTCGCATAGCCGCCATAGCTGCCGCCCATGATCGCGACCTTGTTCTTGGCCGTGATGCCCTTGCTGACCGCCCAATCGACCGCGTCGATCAGGTCGTCATGCATCTTGAGGCCCCATTGCAGGTTGCCCGCCGTGATGAAGCTTTTGCCAAAGCCGGTCGAACCGCGGAAGTTGACCGACAGCACAGCATAGCCGCGATTGGCCAGCCATTGATGATAGCTGTTGTAGCCGAAGCTATCCCGCGCCCACGGGCCGCCATGGACGAGGAGGACCATCGGCGCCGGCTTGTCCGGTACGCCGTCGCCATCCGCATCTCTACCCGGCGGCAGGGTGAGATAGGAGACGAGCGTCAGCCCGTCGCGCGCGGGAATTTCGCGGGCGTGCATCGGCACCAGCGGTGCGCCTTCCAGATCGGGGCGGCTGACATAGAGCTTGGTGAGCGCGCCCTTCTTGCGATCGTAAAGCCAGGCGGCGGCCGGCGCGGTGACCGGATCGTTGTAGATCGTCCAGACGCTATCATCGCGGGTGCGGGAGGTGACCTGGAAATCGCCCTTCAGCCGCTCGCGCAGCCATGCCAGCGACTGGCCGACATCCGGGTCGATCGCCGTCCATTCGGTGGTCAGATATTCGACCGAATAAGCCTCGATCTCGCCGGTCACGGGATCGGCCATCGCGCCGCCGACATCGGCCTTGTCATTGGCGGCCAGCACCTGGCTCTTCCCCGTGGTGACGTCCTGCGCAATCAACGCTGCGGTGTCGCGGCCCCGGCTATCCAGCCAGTAAAGCGTCTTGCCATCCGTGGTGAAGCCGGCGGGCTGGGTGGTCAGGGCATCTTCCAGCGTGGTGCGGGAGAGGGGCTTGTCTTCCACGACGTTGTTCGTGACCCGGAAGAAATCATAGCCACCCTCGGCATTGGGCCGCAGTGCCATGCGCAGCACGAGATTATTGTCGGCGAGGAAGCCGGCATAGCCATCACCCCGGATGACCTCGGTCAGCGCCCCGGTCTTCAGGTTGAGGCTGTAGACATCATGCCAGCGCTCGTCGCGGTTGTTGATGCCGACGAGAATGCGGTCGCTGATCGTGGTGGAGGTGCCGACGATCATCACGCGCGTCTTCTCGAAGGGCGTCAGCAGCTTTTCGGCGCCGGTGGCAACGTCGACCCCGTAGAGCAGGTAATTCTCGTCGCCGCCCTTGTCCTGCACATAGAGCAGCATGGCGGAATCGGCGGTCCAGTAATGCACGCCGATGGGCCGGTCCTTCTCGGCGGTCATTGGCCTTGCCTGATCGGGATGGTCGGCCGGGGCGACCCAGATGTTCATCACGCCATCGCGGGGCGCCAGCCAGGAGAGATATTTGCCATCCGGGCTGACGCGCAACTGCGCGCGGTCCGGGTTGCCGAACAGGCGCTGCCGCTCGATGATCGGCGCATCCTGCGCGAAGCTCGCCGTTACCGGCGCGCCACCGGCAGCCAGCATGAAACCAAGGGCAAATGTCGTCACGCAGGTCGGCCTCTTCATAAAGCATGTCTCTCGATGGGCCGGTCGTCAGTTGGGGAGGGAGAGCCGGCTGTTTCGGAATAGCGCGAGCATATCGAATGGTTCCGCCACGGGCTAGCCGGCTGAGGCTTTTGGATGGCGGGCCAAGGCATGCGGCAGCCGTCCGGGGGTTTTGCCGACTAGAATTTGTGCGCCATGAGCCTATGGGCTTTGCCGGGATGGGCCTAAGGGTGCCTGCCAGACATTCATCCGATTGGGGGATAGCAATTGAAAAAGACCGGTCGCCTTGCCTGGCTGAAGATCGACCGTTTTACGCTGATGCTGTTGGGCACGCTGTTGCTGGCGAGCTTTTTGCCCGCGCGCGGCAGTCTGGTGCCGGCGGTGGACCTGCTCGGCAAGGTGCTGGTGATTGCGCTGTTCTTCATCCACGGCGCGCGTCTGCCCCGCGAGGCGGTGGTCGGCGCCATCGGCCAGTGGAAGCTGCAATTGCTCATCCTCGCGGCGACCTTCGCGCTGTTTCCGCTGATCGGTATCGCCCTCAAGCCGCTCTCCGGGCCGGTCATCGAGCCGATGCTGTTCACCGGCATTCTCTTTCTGTGCTGCCTGCCCTCGACGGTGCAGTCGTCCATCGCGCTCACGTCCATCGCGCGGGGTAATGTGCCGGCAGCGGTATGCGCGGCGGCGGCTTCCAATCTGGCCGGCGTGGTCTTTACGCCGCTGCTGACGGGCCTGCTGCTGGCGAGCAGCGCGGCAATCAACATGGATGCCGTCTGGGCGATCGTGGGCCTGATCCTGATCCCCTTCGCCATCGGTCAGGCGCTGCACGGCTGGATCGGCGTCTGGCTGCTGCGCCACAAGATGCTGACCTCCTTCGTGGATCGCGGCGCCATATTGGTGATGGTCTACGGGGCGTTCGGCAAGGCGGTGACCGGCGGCCTTTGGCAGGCGATCTCCGGCATAGACATCGCCATTCTGCTCGGCTTCTGCCTGCTCATCCTGGCCGTGGTCGTCATCGTGCTGCGACTGGCGGCGCGGCTGACCGGCCTGGCGCGTCCTGACGAGGCTTCGCTGGTATTCTGCGGCTCGGTCAAGTCGCTGGCGACGGGCGTGCCGATGGCGAATGTGCTTTTCCCCGCAGCCATGGCCGGCGCCGTCGTCCTGCCGGTAATGATGTTCCACATCGTCCAGCTGGTGACCGGCGCGTTCCTGGCGCGCGCCTATGAGCGCCGCGCGATTGCGGCGGCACCGGACGAATCCTGACTGGTTAGTGAGTCAAAGGGCGGGCGAGGGCGCGCCATTGCCCGGGCGTCGTCTCGAACCGGCGCTTGAAGGCGCGGGCGAAATGGGCCGGGTCTTCGAAGCCGTTGGCAAAAGCGATCTGCGAGATCGAGGCGCCCGCCCAGCGTGCATCGCGCAGATCGTCGGCAGCGCGCTGCAGGCGGCGATTCCAGATTTGCCCGGTGATCGAGACGCCGAGCGCATCGCGCATCAGCTGATCGAGCCGGCGGCGGCTGATGTGCTGCGCCTGGGCGATCTGTTCGGCGGTCAGGCCGGGGATCGATAGGTTGAGCTCGATATAGTCGAGCGCTTTCTGCACGCGCCAGTGGACGTTCTCCAGCTCTACCGCGAGGCCGGAGGTCGCGCCGAGGAGTTGGATGACGGCATTCATCGCCGCGTGCTGCTGCGCCTCTCGCAGGTCGCCCGCCACGCGCAGCAGGTGCAGCACGGTATGAGCGAGCAGGGAGGTACCGGCATCACGCCCGGGAATGAGCGTGGCGACGAGATGCTCCATGTCCGGAAAGCGGCTCATCACCAGCGCGCGGGGCATGCGCAGCAGCAGCAGCTGGCTGTAATCCAGCCCGCACAGGCGGAATGGGTAACGCTCGTCGATAAAGCAGATGTCGCCCGGCGCCATTTCGCACTGTCGTTGCCGTTGGGTAGCAAGAGAGCTGCCTTCCGCCTGCAACATCATGGTAAGAAACTGATGGGATTCCGGACTGCCGGTGGGCGCGTATGTCACCTCGGCAGGGGCGGAGGACACAGCAAACAGCGCGCCCGGGCCAACACGGCGATGCAGGATCGCTCCGATTGTGGGATTGGCCTCGATCGCCTGTACGCACAGGCCGGGAAAAACATTCGGCGCCGCGCCAGCCCATATGTCCGCGCGCTTGGCCCGATCAAAGCCGCTCAGGTCGACAACCGAGGATAGACCCTCGAGATTGACTGCTTCCATCTCCTCAACTCCAATCCTGTATTGAGACAGGTGCCGGGCCTTGTCAAAGCAAATGGTCAGACATCCCCGCTTATTTATCGCGGCGTTGCCAAGGCCGGGCCGATCCGGCATGGCCCGGCCCCATGATGACCCATTTCCGTTTCGTCGTGCTGCTGAGCGGCACCAGTCTGCTGCTCTCCATGCCCCTTCACGCGCAGGAAACCGGTCCGGATGTGGTGGTGCTGGGGCAGGGGCTTGCGCTGCCGCCGGGCACGCCGGCTTATGGATCGGTCACGCTCGAAAAGACGCGGCTGGCGGAAGACGCCTCCGGCACGATCGAGCATGCGCTCGGCGATGTCGCCGGCTTCCAGCAGTTCCGCCGGTCGGATAGCCGCTCGGCCAACCCTTCGGCGCAGGGCGTCACGCTGCGCGCGCTGGGCGGCAATGCGACCAGCCGGGCGGTCGTGCTGCTGGATGGCGTGCCGCTGGCCGATCCCTTCTTCGGTTCCATTCCGTTCAATGCCCTGCCGCTTGACGGAATCGGCGCGGCGCGGATCACCCGGGGCGGTGGTGCGGGAAGCTTCGGGGCCGGCACGGTCGCCGGCAGCATCGAGCTGTTCAGCGCCGATCGCACGCAATTGCCGCGCTATAGCGCCCGGGCGCTCTATGGCTCGCGCAACGCCCAGCAGATCGACGCCAGCGTCAGTCCCGATCTCGGCAATGGCTTCGTCTCCATCTCCGGCAGCTATGCGCGGGGCGATGGTTTCTGGACGACGCCGGCGGACCAGCGCGTCGCGGCCAGCGTACCGGCGGCCTACGAGACATGGGCGGTGAGCGCGCGCGGTGTCGCCGCCGTGGGCGAGTCGAGCGAGATTCAGGCGCGCATCGGCCTGTTTCGCGATGACCGGACCTTACGCTTCGCCGGGGCCGACAGCGCGCAGGAAGGGCAGGACGCCAGCCTCCGTTATGTCGGGCGCGGTGACTGGCAGGTCGAGGCGCTGGGCTATGTGCAACTGCGCAACTTCAGCAACATCGTGGTCAGCGCGACGAGCTTTCGCCCGACGCTGAATCAGCGCAACACTCCGTCGACAGGGCTCGGCGGCAAGCTGGAGGTGCGCCCGCCGGTGGGTGAGGATCATCTGCTACGGATCGGCGCCGATAGCCGGTTCGCGAGCGCGGACATGTATGAGGAGGCGCTTAACGCCACGACCGGCGCCGCGACCGCGCGGCGTGAAGCCAGCGGCCGGCAGGTCACGAGCGGGATTTATGTGGAGGATGACTGGTCGCTCGGGCGCCTCATCCTGACCGGTGGCGCGCGCCTCGACTATTGGCGGATTAGCGGCGGGCGCTTCACCGAGCGGACGCCGGCCGCCGGCGCGGTCAGGACGGTGACTTATGCCGACCGCGAAGATTGGGAAGGCAGCTTCCGCGCGGGGCTGATCTGGCAGGCAACGCCGGGCGTCGCTTTGCGTGCAGCAGGCTATACCAGCTTCCGCCTGCCGACGATCAACGAGCTGTATCGCGGTTTCACTGTGTTCCCGGTGACGACGCAGGCCAATGCCGATCTCGCACCCGAGCGGCTGCGCGGTGTCGAGGCCGGGTTCGATCTGAAGCCGGCGCCCGGCCTGACGCTCTCCGCCACCGCCTTCTACAATCATCTGGCCGACGCCGTAGCGAACGTGACGATCGGCACCAATCTGCGCCAGCGCCGCAATGTCGATGCGATTGTGGCGAAGGGCGTGGAAGTGAGCGGGACGATGACGCTGGGGGATTTCGATCTCGCGGCATCCTATGCCTATAATGACAGCCGCGTAGAGGCGAGCGGCGCGGCGGCTCAACTCGATAGCCTGCAACCGGCACAAAGCCCGCGCCATGGCGCCAGCGCCACGCTGGGCTGGCATGCGCCTGGCAATGCCCGGCTTGCGCTCACCGTCCGCCATGTCGGCCCGCAATATGAGGACGATCTGCAGGCCGACCGGATGCCCCCCGCGACGACACTCGACGGCTATGCCCGCGTGCCACTGACCGGCCGGATGGCGCTGGTCGGCCGGGTCGAGAACTTGTTCGATGAACGCGTGGTCACCCGGCAGGTGACCTCGGCCAATGGCGCCGTGAGCACAGACCTCGGCACGCCGCAGACCTTCTGGATCGGCATCCAGATCGCGGGATAGCACCTCCGTCGCCCTCGCATATTTGAGCGGCCTCTTGCGCAGCGGGGCCCTTGTCCGCATTCTGCCCATTGTTGGGCATGTTGGAGGACGTGATGGGGACTTACGCGGGGGTGCGCTATTCCATGGTGGCGATCTGGCTGCACTGGATCATTGCGCTGCTGATTATCGCCAATATCGCGATCGGCCTCGGGCACGATCCGCTGGGTGCGGTGATCCCCGGCGTCATGAATATTCACAAATCCATCGGGCTGACCGTCCTCGTCCTGTCCGTACTGGCGCTGCTCTGGCGCCTGATGAACAGCCCGCCGCCGCTGCCGACGACCATATCCAGACGCACCAAGCGCGCGGCGGCGTTGATGCACCGTTTGCTCTATGCGCTGATGATCCTCATGCCGCTCACCGGCTGGATCATGTCCTCGGCAGGGCCGCGTCCGCTCAACTGGTTCAATGTCTTCGACGTGCCCAAATTCTCGGTGGCGCGGGGCGATGCCATCGTGACCGTGGCCGGTTCGCATGAGGTGCTTGGGCTTATCTTCGGGGCGCTGGTGATCGGCCATATCGGCGCGGCGCTGTGGCACCAGTTCATCCGGCGGGATGGGCTGATTATCCGGATGGTGTGACGCTGCGGGCCTAACCTGTGCGGGATATGAAAAACCCGGCCGGAGGGCTGCTCCGGCCGGGTTTATCGATGCTCTGAAGGATTGGGCGGGTCAGGCAGCCTTTGCTGCAGCATTCTGGCGGCGGTGATAGGCGTTCACGACCGACAGCACGGCCTTCACCGATGCCGTCGCCACGTCTTCATCCGTGCCGACGCCGAAGAATGTGGTGCCATCATCGGTGCGACATTCGACATAGGCCGCCGCGCGGACGTTGCCGCCGGTGCCGATGGCGTGCTCATTATAATCGACCACGTCGAGCCCGATGCCGAGTTCATCGCGCAGGGCCGAGAGGACCGACGAAATCAGGCCATTGCCCCGGCCCGAAATGCTGCGCTCCTTGCCATCATGGACGATCTTGCCGGTGAACACGCGGTTCCCGGCAGGGCCGCTCTCGACATAATCGACCAGCGCATAGGGCTGTGCGCCGGCGAGGCAGTAATGCTGCTCGAACGCCTCCCAGATGTCGGCGGCATGCAGCTCACGGCTGGACTTGTCCGCCATGTCCTGCACGACCTTGGAAAAATCGCCCTGCATCCGCTTGGGCAGCTTGAGGCCCTTGTCCTGCTGCAGCACCCAGGCGACGCCGCCCTTGCCGGACTGCGAGTTGACGCGGATCACCGCTTCATAGGAGCAGCCGATATCCGCCGGATCGATGGGCAGATAAGGCACGTCCCAGATCTCGTCATTGCGCTGTTCCTGCGCGGCGAAACCCTTCTTGATCGCGTCCTGATGGCTGCCGGAGAAGGCGGTGAAAACCAGATCGCCGGCATAAGGGTGGCGGGGATGGACGGGGAGCTGGTTGCAATAGGTCACCGTCTGCACGACCTCTTCCATGTTGGAGAAGTCGAGGCCCGGCGAGACGCCCTGCGTGTAAAGATTGAGTGCCACGGTCACCAGATCGCAATTGCCGGTGCGCTCGCCATTGCCGAACAGGCAGCCCTCGACGCGATCGGCGCCGGCCATCAGACCCAGCTCCGCCGCCGCCACGCCGGTGCCCCGGTCATTATGCGGGTGCAGCGAGATGACCACGCTGTCGCGGTTCCGGATGTGGCGGCAGAACCATTCGATCTGGTCGGCATAGATATTGGGCGTCGCGGCCTCGACCGTGGCGGGCAGGTTGAGGATCAGCGGCTTCTCCGGCGTGGGCTGGAGAATGTCCATCACCGCCTCGCAGCACTCCAGGCTGAAATCCAGCTCGGCGGTGGAGAAGGTTTCCGGGCTGTACTCGAACCGCCAGTCAGTGTCCGGTTGCTTGGCGGCTTCGTCGCGAATGATCTTCGCGGCATCGACGGCGATCTGCTTGATCTGCGGCCGCTCCATGTTGAACACGATCCGCCGCCACGCCGGAGAGACGGCGTTGTAGACGTGGACGATAGCCTGCCGTGCACCCTGCAGGCTCTCGAAGGTGCGCTCGATGAGGTCACGGCGGGCCTGCGTGAGCACCTGAATAATGACATCGTCAGGGATGCGGCCTGATTTGACGAGACCGGAGATGAAATCAAACTCGGTCGCGCCGGCCGAGGGGAAGCCGACCTCGATCTCCTTGAGGCCGACGCGGGTCAGCAGCTCGAAGAAGCGGGTCTTCTTCTCGGTATCCATCGGATCGATAAGCGCCTGATTGCCATCGCGCAGATCGGTCGAGAGCCAGCGGGGCGGCTGGGTGATCGTGCGCGAGGGCCACTGCCGGTCGGGCAGGTCCACTTGCGGGAAGGGACGGTATTTCTGTGACGGGTCGCTCAGCATCATGGTTCGGACATTTCATTGTTCACAGCCAAATGCACGCAGGCGCTATCCATTTGCACTGATGAGGATCTGATTCTGTGGCTAAAAGGCCCTTAGGCGCAGCGGGCCGCCTGCGGCAACCGCTTGGGTATCGCGCCTAAGGGCGCGTAAGTCGCGTAAGGCGAAGGGCCAGCCAAAAGTCCATGCGCGCTCCCATGCACGGAAAATGGGCATCCGTCCAGCATGAAGTGAAAAAACGGCGGTAATCGGCCATAATTTTCCCGGTGCGTCAATCCGTCATAGCGCTCGACACAGATATTTTAATCGCAGCGGAACGCGATCGTGTTTCCCGCGATTTTTACTCTTGATTTTGAATTTCCCCGGCTCACTATGCTGCAATGCACAATAAGATAGAGAAACGCATACGCTGATGACATGTTCCGAGATGCTGGGTGAGGCTGGAGACATTCGCGACTGTTACGCGGTGGTTCAGCAATGGGTGGATGAGACCGGCATCGAGGGGCTGCACCGACGATTGAGCGAGGCGGAAGCGATCTTCCGGCGCATCGGCATAACCTTTGCAGTATATGGGGAGGGCGGTGACCCGGAGCGGCTCATTCCATTCGATCTGTTGCCGCGCATCTTCACGGCTGCGGAATGGGCGCGGCTTGAGGCTGGCATCCGCCAGCGCGCTGCCGCCCTCAATGCCTTCCTGCTCGACGTCTATAATCGCGGTGAGATCATCCGGGCCGGGATCGTGCCGGGCGACATCGTCTATCAGAATAAGGCCTATAAGCCGGAGATGGCCGGTTTCACCCCGCCGGGCAGGGTCTACAGCCATATCGTCGGCATCGATATCGTGCGCACGGGGCTCGATGATTTCATGGTGCTGGAGGACAATTGCCGCACACCCTCGGGCGTCTCCTACATGCTCGAAAATCGCGAGATCATGACGCGGATGTTCCCGGAGCTGTTTGCCCGGCAACGCGTCGCGCCGGTGGATGATTATCCGAGCCAGCTTCTGCGCTCGCTGCAGGAGGTGGCGCCGCCCGCCTGCAAAGGCGTGCCGCAGGTCGTGGTGCTCACTCCCGGCTCGTTCAACAGCGCTTATTATGAGCATAGCTATCTGGCCGACCTGATGGGCGTCGAGCTGGTCGAGCCGGCCGATCTCTTCGTGGAAGATGGGCTGGTCTTCATGCAGACCACGCGCGGGCCACGCCGGGTGGATGTGATCTACCGGCGCATCGACGATGATTTCATCGATCCGCTGGCCTTCCGGCCCGACAGCCTGCTCGGCGTCCCCGGGCTGTTCAATGCCTATCGCGGGGGCGGTGTGACGCTCTGCTCGGCACCGGGCGCGGGGATCGCGGATGACAAGGCGATCTACGTCTATGTGCCCGAGATGATCCGCTTCTATCTGGGCGAGACGGCGATCCTGCAGAATGTGCCGACCTGGCAATGTTCCAAGCCGGACGATTTCGCATATGTGATGGACCATCTCCCCGAGTTGGTCGTGAAGGAGGTCCACGGCTCGGGCGGTTATGGAATGCTGATCGGCCCCAAGGCCACCACGAGCGAGATCGAAGCTTATGCCGGGCGCATCCGGGCCAATCCCTCCGAATTCATTGCGCAGCCGACGCTCGACCTTTCGGCAGCACCCACACTCGGGCCGGTCGGCCTGGTGCAGCGCCATGTCGATTTCCGGCCATTCTGTCTTGTCGGCAAGGAGATCAGGCTGGTGCCTGGAGGCTTGACGCGGGTTGCGCTGGCGGAAGGATCGCTGGTGGTGAATTCAAGCCAAGGCGGCGGCGTCAAAGATACATGGGTGCTCCGGTGAGGGGGGCTGCGATGAGAGAGGCGGCCATGATGCGCGAGGCCGTTTGCGGCATGCAGGTCCAACCGAAGGGAGGCCGCCCATGCTGAGCCGGACCGCCGAAAATCTGTTTTGGATGGCCCGCTATATGGAGCGCGCCGAAGCCACTGCGCGATTGCTCACCATGGGGCAGCGGATGACTATCCTGCCCGGCGCGACGATGCGCGACGAGTGGCGCTCGGTCGTGCAGGTTACCGAGTGCGAGGATGTGTTCGGCAAGGATGCCATCATCCGCGAGAGCGACATCGTCGAGCATCTCATCCTGAATGCCGATAACCCGGCGTCCATCCGCGCCTGCCTCGCGCGGGCACGGCAGAACGGCAAGTCGGTGCGCACCGCGCTTACCCAGGAGATGTGGGAAGCGCTCAACGAGGGCTGGCGCAAACTGGAAACCTATGGCGTCAACGATGCGCGCCGTGAATTCGCCGAGATCATCGATTGGGTGAAGACCCGCGCGATGATCTTCCGCGGCGCCACCGAGAGCGGCCAGTTGCGCAACGAGGGGCATGATTTCCTGCGGGTCGGTGGCGCGCTGGAGCGGGCGCAGATGACGTTGCGGTTGCTGGACGTCAAATATTACGTCCTGCTGCCGGAGACCGAAGTGGTCGGCGGCCACCGCGACCATTATCAATGGACTTCGGTGCTGCACGCGCTGTCGGGCAGCCGCGCCTATCATCATGTCTATGGCGGCTCCTACACGCCGGCGCAGATCACGGACTTCTTGATGCTCAACCGGCAGTTTCCGCGCAGCACGCTCTATTGCTTCGACCAGATCGCCTATCGGCTGCAGCGGCTGGCCAGCTGGCACGGCCAGCGCACGCCGGCCAATCTGCGCAGCGAGGAGATGGTGGAGACGCTCGCGCAGGCCAATAGCGGAGATATTTTCCGCCGGGGCTTGCACGAAACCGTCCAGAGCAAGATTGTCCAGTGCAACATGCTTGGGCACGAAATCGCACAAGCCTATCATTTCGGCTGAGCGGGAGGCGACCGGGCCATGCGGATCACGATCCGTCACGAGACTGTCTATCGGTATGAGGAGGAGGCTGGCGGCGTGGTCATGCGCCTGCGCCTGCTGCCGGCGACTAGCAACGCGCAAACCGTCGAGCAATGGACGGTGACAGCGAACGGCCAGCCCATCGAACGCTGGATCGTCAACGGTTATGGCGATGCGGAGGCCGTGTGGCGCGCGCCCGGACGGGTCGACAGCGTCACGATCCTGTCAGAAGGGACAGTGCGGACAGTCGATTGCGCCGGTGTGCTCAAGCCTGCCGATGGGGCAGTGCGGCCCCAGCTGTTCCTGCGCGCGACGCCGCTGACCGGGATCGACGCGGCGATTGCCGATCTGGCCCAGCGCGCGCGACGGGAGGAGGGCGTGCTCGCCAGCCTCCACGCCCTCTCCGATCTGGTGCACGAGGAGATCGAATATCGATCCGGCAGCACCAGCATGGAAACCACGGCCGCGCAGGCCTTTGCCCAGAAATCGGGGGTGTGCCAGGATCAGGCGCATGTCTTCATTGCAGCGGCGCGCAGCCTGTTGATCCCGGCCCGCTATGTGGTGGGCTATCTGCGGGACGACGAGCGGCCGGATAGCGACCATGAGCCCCATGCCTGGGCGGAAGCCTGGGTAGAGGGGCTGGGCTGGATCGGGTTCGATATTACGCTGGGCCTCTGCCCGGTAGAGGGGCATGTGCGCCTGTGCTGTGGCCTTGATGCCGCAGATGCCGCGCCGATTCGGGGCGTGATGATCGCAGGGGGCGAAACCGCATTGTCGCACGACGTGCAGATTGCCAGTCTGCCATCTGAGGATACCGCACAATCCCAGACGCAACAGTGAGTCGGGCGGGCGGCTCAATGCGGGCATGAAAAAGGGGCATAAAATGACGTATTGCGTGGCATTGCGGGTCGAGGCCGGCCTGGTGATGCTCTCTGACACGCGGACCAATGCCGGGCTCGATAACATCGGCATGTTCCGCAAGACCTTCACTTATGAGCGCCCTGGCGAGCGGGCGATTGCGCTGCTGTGTTCTGGAAGCCTCTCAGTCACGCAGGAAGTGCGCACCAAGCTCTCCCGCGCCATGAAGGACGCGGTCGACAATCCCGAGGTCGAGACCCTGCTGAACTGCGCCACCATGCACCGCGCCGCCCATCTGGTCGGCGAGGCGATGAAGGCGGTTCAGAAGGAAATGCGCGAGGGGATGAGCGGCACCAGCCCATCGCTGAGCGCCAGCATCCTGCTGTGCGGGCAGCGCAAGGGTGGCAAGCCTCGCCTTTACCTGGTCTACTCGCAGGGCAATTTCATCGAAGCGACGGCGGACACGCCCTTCTTCCAGATCGGCGAGCACAAATATGGCAAGCCGATCCTCGACCGGATGATCAAGCCGACCACGTCGCTGTCGGATGCTGCCAAGGCGGTATGCGTCTCCATGGATTCGACGCTGCGCTCCAACCTGTCGGTCGGAATGCCGCTCGACCTGAGCATCATCCCGCGCGATCAGTATGAGTTCAGCGTCCGTCGCAGGATCGAAGCGGACGACCCGGAATTCTCGACCATTTCCCGGCAATGGGGCGAGGTACTGAAGTCCGGCTTCGATTCGCTGCCCTCGATGATCGGCGCGGGATCCTGAAGACTTTAGCCCCTCCTCTTCAGAGGAGGGGTTGGGGTGGTACAGCAACGCTTCTGTTATCCACCGCGCGTGCGATGCTGGCACATCGCCACCACCCCCGGCCCCTCCTCTGAAGAGGAGGGGAGTGTAAACCCCAACCTCGTCGCCCAAGCATTGAGTTCCGCGTCGCACACCCTAAATGCGAATGACAATCGCCAACCCATGCTGGCGCATAAACAACCCTATCTGTCCGCGAAGGAAGACATCGACCCATGACCGCCACGCACAGCTCGCGCATGATCATTCTCGGTTCCGGGCCCGCCGGTCTTTCGGCCGCCATCTACGCCGCGCGTGCCGGCATGGCGCCGATAGTGGTGCAGGGGATGCAGCCGGGCGGTCAGTTGACCATCACCACCGATGTCGAGAATTATCCCGGCTTCCGTGAGGTCATTCAGGGCCCGTGGCTGATGGAAGAGATGCAGGCACAGGCTGAGCATGTCGGTACGCAGATGATGTACGACCAGATCGTCGACGTCGACCTCAGCAAGCGCCCGTTCAAGCTGACTGGCGACGGCGGCACCGAATATTATGGCGACACGTTGGTCATCGCGACCGGCGCGCAGGCCAAGTGGCTGGGGCTGGAGAGCGAGCATCTGCTGCAGGGCAAGGGCGTCTCGGCCTGCGCCACCTGCGATGGCTTTTTCTATCGTGGCAAGAAGGTGGTGGTGATCGGCGGCGGCAACACCGCAGTCGAAGAAGCGCTGTACCTCACCAATCATAGCCATGATGTGACGCTGATCCACCGCCGCGACAGTCTGCGCGCGGAGAAGATCCTGCAGGATCGCCTGTTCGCCCACCCCAACATCAAGGTCGTGTGGAACAAGGCCGTCGAGCGTTTTGTCGGCGGTGGCGATCCGGAAGGTCTGGTCGGCGTCGATCTGGTCGATACCGAGACGGGCGAGAAGAGCCATATCGAGACGGACGGGGCGTTCGTCGCCATCGGCCACAAGCCGGCGACTGAGCTGTTCGAGGGCAAGCTGCCGCTCGATGAAGGCTATTTGGTTGTCGAGAAAGGCACGAGCCGCACCAGCATCCCCGGCGTGTTCGCGGCCGGGGACGTGACGGACAAGATCTACCGTCAGGCGGTGACGGCGGCCGGCATGGGCTGCATGGCGGCGCTGGACGCCGAGCGCTTCCTTGCGGAAGCCGACTTTGAATCACAGCGCGAGCATGTCCCGGCCTGATCGCGGCATCACGGTGAACTAGAATGTGAAGAGCCGGGCGACCGCGAAGGTCTGCCCGGCTTTCCTTTGTCTTGAGCCTGAGCGCGAGCCCAGACGGGTCACGTGGCGCGATTAGCGCGAGGCAACCTTGGTCAGCGGCGTCTCATTGAGCAGGATCGCATCCTTCACGCGGAAGGAAACCGGCATCCCGTTGGCGCTGCCGATCACGCGGCCCTTGGCGACGGTGAGACGGAAGGTCGAGCCGGGCGTTGCGCGGCCCTCGATCACCCGGCGGCTGTCGCCGAGTTCGGTGACGGTGTAGGAGTAGCTGACGCCTTCATGCGTGAAGGTCTTCTCAGCCTCTTTCGCGTGGCCGGGTGTGACGACGGCAAACGAAAGCAGTGCGGCGGCAAAAAAAGCATTTTTCACGAACAGTCTCCTTTGTCAGTTGCAAAAGAGCCTTGCTCGGCATCCCATGTTCTTCCGTGGTCATAGTGCTGCGCTGCACCATGGCTCACAAACGCAAAAAGCGGCGGAGCGATTGCATTTGATGCAAACCGATGGCGCGGTGCAGCGCGCGACGTGCGGCAAGCGAATGCGAAGGAGTTCGCCTGTCAGGCGGCGCGGCTGTCCAGTTTGCGGCTCAGCATGGCGGCCAGACTGCCGAACGTCTCGAAGCTGTCCATATCCACATCATCATCATCAATGACGATATCGAGCCGATCCTCAAGATCGGTCAGCAAGGTGGCGACAGCCATGGAATCCAGTTCCGGCAGCGACCCGAACAGACCCGTGTCGTCGTCGAACAGATCGGCACGCTGAGGGGCGAGCCCGAGCACATCCACCAGCGATGCGCGCAACGCATCGCTGGCCGCGCGGTTGGAGGCGCCATTGCCCTCTCGATCCTGGCTCGTCTGCATCATCGGGCCCCTAACGGGTCGATATCATTTTGGAAAGCATGGCGATGCGGGGCCGGGCCGATCTTGCCCGACTGTTGCGGCCGATCCACGTTCGCAACGCGCGCGCCTATTCATGCCTTGAAAGAACATGATATGGGCGGAGGATGCTACCGCCCCTCGACCATCTGACACAGCAGGGCGAGCCGACCGCCATTGCTCTGGCGGGCAAGTTCGGCGCGATCGATTATGCGACGATGGAGCAGATGGTCGGACGGCTCGCGCACGTTCTCGCCGCGCGTCTCGAGGGGGCAGGCGCGTCCGGCGGCAGTCGGGTGGCGGCGTGGCTGCCCAAGGGCCTTCTCGCGGCGCTGCTGCCTCTGGCCGTGGTGCGGGCCGGGCATGTCTATGTGCCGATCAATCCGCTGCTCAAGCGGGCGCAGGTTGCCCATATCGTGCGGGATAGTGGCGCGGCGATGCTGATCTCGCAGCCCGCGCGGCTGGGGACGCTGGAGCCAGGCGATATGGCCGACACTGCGGCGCGCGTGGAAGAGGCCGCGCTGCTCGGTGTGATTGAAGATGCGGACGCCGCGACGTTGCCGCCCGGCACGGGACGCCCCGGCGATCTGGCCGAGATTCTCTATACATCGGGATCGACCGGGAGGCCCAAGGGCGTGATGCTCAGCCACGCCAATCTGATGATCGGCGCGCGGTCGGTGGCCGGCTACCTCGGCCTCGACGCGACGGACCGTACTCTCGCGCTCCTGCCGCTCAGCTTCGACTACGGGCAGAATCAGTTGCTCTCGACATGGTGGGCCGGCGGATGCGTGGTGCCGCTGGATTATCTGCTGCCGCGGGAGGTCGCGAAAGTCGCAGCCCGGCACGCGATCACGACGCTGGCCGGCGTCCCGCCGCTCTGGGTGCAATTGACCGAGATCGACTGGCCGCCAGAGGCGCGCGCTGCCTTGCGCCGCCTCACCAACAGCGGCGGGGCGCTCACGCGTCCGTTGATCGCACGCTTGCGCGAGACATTCCCCGGTGTGGACGTGTTCGCCATGTACGGGCTGACCGAGGCGTTTCGCTCCACCTATCTCCCTCCCGACCTGCTGGATCGCCACCCGGACAGTATCGGCCAGGCGATACCGGACGCGGAAGTGCTCGTCGTGCGGGCTGATGGCACTTTGACGGACGATGATGAGCCAGGCGAACTGGTTCATAGCGGCCCGCTGGTGGCGCAAGGCTATTGGCAGGATGCAGCACGGACGTCGGAGCGATTCAGGCCGGCGCCGGCAGCTTCTACCTATGGTGGCATGGCGGTGTGGTCCGGCGACACCGTGGTGCGCGATGGCGAGGGCTTGCTGCGCTTCGTCGGCCGGGACGACGCGATGATCAAGAGCGCCGGCAATCGCATCAGCCCCAGCGAGGTGGAGGAGGCGGCGGTGGCCGTCGCTGGCGTGGGCGAAGCCTGTGCGCTTGGTCGCGCGGATGAGCGCCTCGGCCAAGTCATCGTGCTGTTCGTGCGGGCGGAAGCGGCATTATGCGAGACCGATCGCGGCTCGCTCGGCGAGCGTCTATCCGCGCAGTTGCGGCAGACGCTGCCCAATTTCATGCAACCGGCGGAGATCAGGATTTTGGCGCAGATGCCGCGTAACCCCAATGGCAAGATCGATCGCGTGGCGCTCGCCGCGCTTGCCGGGGAGGGCGGCGCATGACGCCCCTCAAGCCCAAGCCGATGGGGCCGATCCCGCCCGGTTATGAGAGCGAGGGCGGCATGCTGCTGGTCGGCGGACAGGGCGTGGCCGCGCTGATCGATCAGATCGGAGAAACGCCGGCCTTTCTCTATGACGCCGGCAAGCTCCGCCAGCGCGTAGCGGCCCTGCGGGCGGCCATGCCGGCTGGGGTCGATCTCCATTATGCGATGAAGGCCAATCCCTTCGCGCCGCTTCTCGCACTCATGGGGGAGCTGGTGGACGGGTTCGACATTGCCTCCGCCGGAGAACTGGAAATGGCGCGGGCAGCCGGGGTGGACGGTAGCCGGATCAGCTTTGCCGGACCGGGCAAGACCGACCGGGAACTGGACGACGCCCTTGCGGCGGGCGTTACGATCAACCTGGAGTCGGAAGGCGAGGCCGAGCGCGCACTCGCGCTGGCTGCACGCGCCAATGTCCGGCCCCGGCTCGCGGTGCGCGTCAATCCCGATTTCGAGCTGAAAGGCTCGGGCATGCGGATGGGCGGCGGCGCGCGGCCCTTCGGCCTGGATGCCGATCGTGCGGCCGCAATGACCCGCCACCTGATCGCCGCAGGAGCGGAATGGCGCGGCTGGCATGTCTTTGCCGGCTCGCAGTCGCTGGATGCGCAGGCCATCGTTGCGGCCCAGTCGGCCACCATGGAGCTTGTCGCGCGCCTTTCCGATGAGGTGGGGGCAAGCCCGCCGCTGGTCAATCTCGGCGGTGGCTTCGGGGTGCCTTACTTCCCCGGTGACGTGCCACTCGACCTCTCCATCATCGGCGACGGGCTGAATCGTCTGCTGGCCGACCGCCCCGCGATGCTGCGCGAGAGCCGGTTCGCGCTTGAACTGGGGCGCTTTCTGGTGGCGGAAGCCGGCATTTACCTCAGCCGCGTGATCGACGTGAAGCAAAGCCGAGGAGAGACTTTCGCCGTGGTGGATGGCGGCCTACACCATCAGCTCGCGGCCAGCGGCAATTTCGGCACCGTGGTCCGCCGCAATTACCCGATTGCCCTGGCCAACCGATTCGATGAGTCGCCAGTGAGTGAGCCAGTCCATGTGGTCGGTTGCCTTTGCACGCCGCTGGATCGGCTCGGCGATGCCGTGGTGCTCCCGCCTGTCGCGGTCGGCGATTTCGTCGCGCTGTTCATGGCCGGCGCCTATGGCGCGAGCGCCAGTCCGGCGGCCTTCCTGGGCCATGCCCCGGCCCGCGAGTTGCTGGTCGAAGAGGATTGATGCCCGTCAGGCGGCTGATGCCTGATCGGGCGCAATCCCGATCCCACTCAGGCCCTGCGACTCCAGATAGGCCGGATAAAGCATCTGCTCTTCCCTCTGGATGCGGTCGACCAAAGCCTCCAGCGCGGGCCGGAGGGCGGCGCGAAACGCCTCGGGTTCCTGGAAAATCCGACAGTCCGGCCAGGCCTTCATCAGATCGGCCCATAGATCCCCCAGATGGCCGGTCTCCGCATGATATTGCGAGGCGAGCGTGGCGATCCTGCCGTTGCCGCTGGCGCGCAGGGCTGGATAGACGTGCTTATCCTCCTTGGCCAGATGGCGGATCAAGATGCGGTTCAACTTGCTGCGCACCGCGATCAGTTCGCCCACCTCCGCGCCGGATCGCTGCGCCGCCGGGCTCGTGACTTGCTGGCACAGATCGAGCAGCGCCATATGTTCAGCCTGAAGATACCCCAATTCCATGTCTTAGCCTGCCTCGCGACACCGCTCGCATGTCCATCTGAGCATCCAATCTGCGCCCGGGAGCTTTAACAATGTGTTGTCAGGCGGTTAGGGGATAGTCCGCCGAGATGAAATAAAGGCCGTCCGGCGGGGCGTTGTGCCCCAGCGCGGCGCGATTGCGCGCGTCCAGCGCCGCCTTGAGGTCGTCGGGTGACCATGTGCCCGTGCCGACCAAGGCAAGGCAGCCCACCATCGAGCGGACCTGATGATGAAGGAAGCTGCGGGCCTTGGCGTGAACGGTGATGCGCTCGCCGATGCGCACGACATCAAGGCGGGCGAGGGTGCGGTGGGGGCTGTCCGCCTGACATTGCGCGGAGCGGAAGGTAGTAAAATCATGTCGGCCGACCAGTGCCTGCGCGGCCTCGTGCATCCGCTCGGCGTCCAGCACCTGCGGCACACGCCAGACAAGGCCGCTCTCGAAGGTGAGCGGCGCGCGGCGGTTAAGGATGCGATACTCATAGGCGCGCGCGACGCAGGAGAAGCGGGCGTGCCAATCCTCCGGCACGATTTCGCAGGTCAGAATGGCGATCGGCTCGGGCCGCAGATGGGCATTGAGCGCTTCCATCAGGCGAAAAGGCGTGATCGCCTTGTCCAGATCGACATGCGCTCGCATGCCGAGGGCATGAACACCCGCGTCGGTGCGCCCGGCGCAATGGACGATCGGCGCGCCGCCGGCGATGCGGCCCAACGCCTCCTCGATGCATTGCTGCACGCTCGGGCCATGGGCCTGGCGCTGCCAGCCCATATAGGGTCGCCCGTCATATTCGACCGTGAAAGCGAAGCGGGTCATTCCAAGAGGGTGCCAGCCGGAATGGCAGTGCCACGCAACAGATCGGCGGTGGCCATGGCGCCCTTGCCGGCGCGCTGGATGAGGGTGGGGCGCAGCGAGCCTTGTTCGCCGCATCCGATCAGCAGGCCCGCGTCGAGCACGGTTCCTGCGGGGCCGGGCCGAGCATCGACTGAGGCAGCCAGAACCTTGTAGCGCTCGCCCTTGTGCGCGAACCATGCGCCCGGGGCGGGGTTGAAGGCGCGAACCTGCCGTTCGGCCGCGACCGGCCCGGCGGTGAAATCGAGGTGGCTCTCCGCCTTGTCGATCTTGGCCGCATAGGTCACCCCATCCTCGGGTTGGACGATCGGCGGATAGGCTCCGATCTGATCGAGCACCTGGACCATCAACGCGGCCCCGACATGCGCCAGTTCATCGGTCAGCGCGCCAGCGGTCTTCTCGTCCACGGGCGTGCTGACCTTTGCCAGCATCGGCCCGGTATCGAGACCCTTGGCCATCGCCATGATGGTGACGCCGGTGCGCTCGTCGCCTGCGAGGATGGCACGCTGGATCGGTGCCGCGCCGCGCCAGCGCGGGAGCAAAGAGGCGTGGACGTTGAGGCTGCCGAGCCGTGGGGCGTGGAGGACCGGGATCGGCAGGATCAGCCCGTAGGCGGCGACCACGGCGACGTCCGCCTCGAAAGCGTCGAAGACCTCCTGTTCCGCCGGGTCATTCAGGGAGAGGGGCGTTCGCACCGGCAGGCCCAGCGCCTCCGCTCTGGCTTGCACCGGGCTCGGGCGAGGCGCCTTGCCGCGACCTGCCGGCCGGGGTGGCTGCGTATACACCGCCACGACGGAATGGCCGGCCGCGGTCAGCGCATCGAGCGTCGGCACCGCGAAATCCGGCGTTCCCATGAAGACGATCCGCAAAGGCTCTTTCATGTGGCCCTCTGAAACGCTTGTATCATCGCAGCGCAAGCCCTTATTTGGCAGTCATGTCCTCGCCAGAGATCGACGCGCTCACGCGGGCGCTTGCCCGGCTGCCCGGCCTTGGCCCCCGTTCGGCGCGGCGGGCGGTGCTGCACCTGCTGCAGCGGCGCGACGCGGCGATGGTCCCGCTGCTGCGGGCGCTGGAAAGCGTGAGTGAGCGGATGGTGCATTGTTCGGTCTGCGGCAATGTCGATACCATCGATCCCTGCGCCATCTGCGCCGATCCTCGCCGCGATGCCCGCGCTTTGTGCGTGGTGGAGGATGTGGCGGATCTCTGGGCGCTGGAAAAGTCGCGCCTGTTCCCGGGACGGTTCCATGTGCTGGGCGGGCGGCTCTCCGCGCTGGATGGCGTGCGGCCCGAAGACCTGTCGATCGCCAGCCTTGTCCAACGCGTCGCCGATGGCGGCATTGATGAAGTCGTGCTGGCGATGAACGCCACGCTGGAGGGGCAGACGACCGCCCATTACATCGCCGAGCGGCTGGAGGCCTACCCGGTGCGGCTGACGCAACTGGCCCATGGCGTGCCCGTCGGGGGCGAACTCGATTATCTTGATGAGGGCACGCTGGCGCAGGCGCTGCGGGCGCGGCGGCCGATTGGTTGAGGGGCGGATACGCGGGCAGATCCTGCCGCGTTCGATCAGCCTGATCGGAACAAAGCGTTAACAACGGCTTGATCTCGCGCCTTGGCTTTCATATCTGGACAGCATGGCCATTAGACCGATCCTTGAGACCCCGGACCCGATTCTGCGGACGATTTCGACGCCCGTCGAGGCGATCGACGATGATTTGCAGACGCTGATCGATGACATGTTCGACACCATGTACGATGCCCCGGGTATCGGGCTGGCGGCCATCCAGGTCGGCGTGCCCAAGCGGGTGCTGGTGATCGATCTGCAGGAGCCCGAGTCCGATGAGGAAGGCGCCCCGCCGGTCAAGAATCCGCTGGTATTCATCAATCCGCAGATCCTTGATGGGTCCCCCGAAAGCTCGGTTTACAACGAGGGCTGCCTTTCTGTGCCGGACCAATATGCCGAGGTCGAGCGGCCAGCGCGCATTCGCGCAAGCTGGATGGATCGGCAGGGGCGGATTCATGAGGAAGAGCTGGAAGGGCTGCTCGCGACCTGCCTGCAGCACGAGATGGACCATCTCGAAGGCATTCTCTTCATCGATCATCTGTCTCGCCTGAAGCGCGACATGCTGCTCAAGAAGCTCGCCAAGACCCGCAAAGCCGCCTGAGCTTCTGCGCCCCATTGCGGCGCGGCTTGGTTTTCGAATTTGATCGGCAAGAAAAAAGGGGCGCTTCGGGCGCCCCTTTTTCTAATCCATGAATAAGCCAGCTGAGGCTCAGCGCTTGTCCATCGGGACATAATCGCGCTGCGTCGGGCCGGTGTAGAGCTGACGGGGACGGCCGATCTTCTGCTCTGGGTCCGAGATCATCTCGTTCCACTGCGCGACCCAGCCGACGGTGCGGGCGAGGGCGAAGAGCACCGTGAACATGTCCGTCGGGAAGCCGATCGCCGACAGGATCACGCCCGAGTAGAAGTCCACATTCGGGTAGAGCTTCTTCTCGATAAAATATTCGTCGTGCAGCGCGATCTGCTCCAGCTCGCGGGCGACGTCGAAGATGGGGTCGCTGACGCCAAGCTTGTCCAGCACTTCCTTGGCGGTCGCCTGCATCACCTTCGCGCGCGGATCGTAGTTCTTGTAGACCCGGTGGCCAAAGCCCATCAGGCGGAACGGATCGTCCTTGTTCTTGGCACGGGCGATGTAGGACGGGATGCGATCCACGGTGCCGATCTCGCGGAGCATGTTGAGCGCCGCTTCATTGGCGCCGCCATGCGCCGGACCCCACAGGCAGGCAATGCCCGCCGCAATGCACGCAAACGGATTGGCGCCCGAGGAACCGGCCAAGCGCACGGTCGAGGTCGAGGCATTCTGCTCATGATCGGCATGGAGGATGAAGATCTTGTCCATCGCCGCCTCGACGACGGGATCGACCACATATTCCTCGGCGGGCACCGAGAAGGTCATGCGCAGGAAGTTGCCGGTGTAGCTCAGGTCATTGCTCGGATAGACGAAGGGCTGACCGACCGAATATTTGTACGCCATCGCCGCGAGCGTCGGCATCTTGGCGATGAGACGGTGGCTCGCGATCATCCGCTGGTGCGGATCGGTGATGTCCGTGGAGTCGTGGTAGAAGGCGGACAGCGCGCCGACCACGCCGCACATGATCGCCATGGGGTGCGCATCGCGGCGGAAGCCGCGGAAGAAGGTGGAGAGCTGCTCGTGCACCATCGTGTGGCGCGTGATCGTCCGCTCGAACAGCTCGAACTCGTCCTTTGAGGGGAGCGAGCCGCGCAGCAGCAGATAGGCCACTTCCATGAAGCTCGACTGCTCGGCGAGTTGATCGATGGGATAGCCGCGGTGAAGGAGCACGCCCTCATCACCATCGATATAGGTCAGTGCCGAGTCGCAGCTCGCCGTCGAGGTGAAGCCGGGATCATATGTGAACATGCCCGTCTGGGCATAGAGCTTGCGAATGTCGATGACCTTGGGGCCGACGGAACCTTCCACGACCTTACATTCGAGATCCTTGCCCTCGACGGTCATTTTGACTGTGCTGTCGCTCATTCCTTCACCCCTTATTGCTCAAATTTGCGGCCCGGACCCGGAAGCCTGGAGGAGTCCGGCCTGATCCTGCAGGCGGCCCAAGGTTTCGTCCCGACCAAGATGGAGTAGCACGTCGAAAATACCGGGCGACGTCGTCCGTCCCGTTAAAGCAACGCGCAGTGGCTGTGCAATCTTTCCAAGGCCAAGGCCTGCCTCTTCCGCGATCGCGCGGATGGCCGCCTCAAGCGACTCAAGTGACCAATCTGGCAGCGCCCGCAGCTGCTCGACCACCGTGCCGAGCAGAGCTCGGGCATTCTCGTCGAGCAGCTTGGCGGCAGCCTCCTCGACCGCGAGCGGCCGTTTGGCAAACAGGAACGCGGCGCCGTCGGTCAGCTCCAGCAGCGTCTTGGCGCGGGGCTTGAGCGCGGGCATGATCGCCGCAAGCTGGTGCAGCCGGGCCTGGGCCGCGGCATCGTCGTCCAGCGGATCCATCCGCTCGGCGACGAGCAGAGCGAGGCGACCGTCATCGGCCTCGCGGATGTAATGGCCATTCAGATTTTCGAGCTTCTTGAGGTCGAATCGCGACGGCGAGCGACCCACGCCCGGCAGATCGAACCATTCGACGGCCTGCTCGCGGCTGATGATCTCATCATCGCCATGGCCCCAGCCGAGTCGCAGCAGATAGTTGTTCACCGCCTCGGGCAGCATGCCCAGCTCGTCACGATAGGCATCGACGCCCATGGCGCCATGCCGCTTGGATAACTTGGCGCCATCCTGCCCGTGAATCAGCGGGATGTGCGCATAGACCGGCTCGGGCCAGTCCATCGCGCGGATGATGCCGAGCTGGCGGAAGGCGTTGTTGAGATGGTCATCGCCACGGATCACATGAGTGACGCCCATGTCATGATCGTCCACGACGACGGCCAGCATATAGGTGGGCGTGCCGTCCGAGCGGAGCAGGATCATGTCGTCCAGCTCGGCATTCTGCACGACCACACGGCCCTGCACGGCATCTTCGATGACGGTTTCGCCCTCGCGGGCCGCCTTCAGGCGAATGACATAGGGGGCATCGCCGCCTTCGGCGGGATCGCGGTCGCGCCAGCGCCCGTCGTAGCGCATCGGCTGACGCGCGGCGCGTTGCTGCTCGCGCAGGGCTGCCAGCTCTTCGGGAGTCGCGAAGCATTTATAGGCATGGCCGGCGTCGAGCAGGGCGTTGGCGACCTCGGCATGGCGTGCCGCACGCGCGAACTGGAAGACCGGTTCGTCATCGCCTGCAAGACCCAGCCAGCTCAAGCCGTCGAAGATCGCCTCGATCGCGGATTCGGTTGAGCGGGCGCGGTCGGTATCCTCGACGCGCAGTAGGAACTTGCCGCCGTGGTGACGGGCGAAAAGATAGTTGAACAGCGCCGTGCGTGCGCCGCCAATGTGGAGATATCCCGTAGGCGAGGGGGCAAAGCGGGTGACGACCGTGCCTGTTTGTTTCCGTCCTTCTGCCACGCTATGCCTGCTTTTCCCTTATGTCGCGGGTGGGTTTCCTAGTGAACGAGAATGCCCCTAGCACGCCTTTTCCGGCTCGACAAATACCGTTGTTGCGCCGCAGCAGTGTCTGGTTGGGACGGCTTCATGCGCGAGCGGAATCGGTGCTGGAGGCCGAGCGGGCGCAACTGCCACTGTGGGTGCCGATCCTGCTGGGCGCCGGGATTATCGCTTGGTTCACCCTGCCTGCGCCGCCGCAGTGGATGGCGTGGATCGCCTTCTGGCTGGGCGCCGCCGCCGCGTTTGGCGCCGTGGGGCGCGGAGGACGCTTGCCTGCTGCGCTGGCCGTCGGCGCGGTGCTGCTGGCGGCGGGCTGTCTGCTGATCTGGGCTAAAGCGCTGCTCGTGGCGCAGCCACCGCTCGCACGCGCCGCGGTGGTGGAGATGGAGGCGCGCGTCCTCTCGGCGACGCCCCTGGCTGCACGGGGACTGGTGCGGCTGGAGGTCGCGCCGCTATCCCGGCCCGATCTGCCGGCGCGGGTCCGCATCAACGCGGCGCCCGATCAGATGGCAGAGGAGATTGCCGCAGGGGACCGCATTGCCGTCCGAGCGTGGCTAATGCCGCCTGCACCGGCTGCCCTGCCGGGCGCTTATGATTTTGCGCGGACGGCCTATTTTTCCGGCCTCGGCGCTACCGGGCGGGCAGTCGGCAAAGTGCAGCGCCTCGATGCGGCAACCGCTGGCGGGGATGCGCGCGCGACTCTCGCCCACCACATCGCCGCGCGGTTGCCGGGACCGGAAGGGACGATCGCGATCACGCTCGCCACGGGCAATCAGAACTGGATCAGTGAGGCGGATGCGGACGCGATGCGGCGCAGCGGGCTTGCCCATCTGCTCTCGATCAGTGGCTTGCACGTCTCCGCGCTGATCGGCGGCGTGATTCTCATCATGGTCAGTCTGCTTGCGCTTTCGCCGACCCTTGCGCTGCGCTGGCCGGTGCTGATGATCGCCGCCTGCGTGGGCGGCGCGGCGGGCATCGGCTACACTGTGTTCACCGGGGCGCAGGTGCCGACGATCCGCTCGTGCATTGCCGCTCTGCTGGTAATCGCGGGCATGGCTCTGGGCCGTGAGGCCATCGGGCTGCGCTTGATCGCGACCGGCGCGCTGATCGTGATGATCTTTTGGCCCGAGGCTGTCATCGGCCCCAGCTTCCAGATGAGCTTCGTTGCCGTGACCGCAATCGTGGCGCTTTACGAATATCCCCCCGCACGGCGGCTGTACGAGCGACGCGATGAGGGGCGGATAAAACGCTGGACCCGCAGCCTGGGTGCCTTGCTGGCGACCGGTTTGCTGGTGGAGCTGGTGCTGACGCCGATTGCCTTTGCCCATTTCCATCGCTCGGGCCTGCTTGGCGCTGCGGCCAATATGATCGCCATTCCGCTCACAAGTTTCGTGGTAATGCCCGCCGAGGTGCTCGCGCTGGTGCTCGATGCCGTCGGGCTGGGGGCGCCGGTCTGGTGGGTCGTCGGCGTGGCGCTCAAATTCCTGCTATGGATTGCGCATACTGTCGCCAGTCAGCCCTTTGCGACGCTGTCGCTGCCCGTCTCCAGCGGACTGGCCTTTGCGCTCGCCATGATCGGCCTCTTGTGGGTGATGCTCTGGCACACGGCGCTCCGCTGGTGGGGCTTGCCTCTGGCGGCGCTTGGGTTTTTCCTGACATTTCTGGCACCGTCCGCCGACGTGCTCGTCACCGCCGATGGTCATCATGTGGCCGTGCGTCTGGGCGACGGGCGCATGGCGCTGTTGCGGGACCGAAGCGGAGACTATGTTCGGACGACTTTGGCCGAGGCGAGCGCTTATGACGGCGAGTTTGCGTCTCTCGCGCAGGCGCCGGACACGCGATGCACGCGGGACATGTGCGCGATGACATTGCCGGGCCGTGCTGACCAGCCGCCGGTTCACCTGCTGATCAGTCGCTCGCGCCTGCTCGTTCCCTATCCCGAGCTGGTGGCCGCCTGCGCACAGGCTGATCTGGTGATCGCGGACCGGCGCCTCCCGCCCGGATGTGTGCCGCGCTGGGCGAAGCTGGATCGGCCAGCGCTGAGCGCTATGGGCGGCGCACTGATCCTGCTCGACAGTCGGGAGATCGTGCCGGGCCACGACCCGCGCGGCCGCCATCCCTGGATCGTGGGTACCGGCTCGCGCTAGAGCCGGCGCCCCATATCGCCCGTCTCAGTTATAGCGCCGCAATAGCCCCGCGAGCCGACCCTGAATGCGTACCTGCCGCGCCTCATAGGTTTGCGGCTCATGGTCGCGATTGGCGGGATCGAGCCGCACCTTGCGGCCGTCATGATGGAAATATTTGAGCGTCGCTTCATTCTCGTCGATGAGGGCAACGACGATCTGGCCGTCGCGCGCCGTCTCGGTCCGCTGGATCAGCGCGAAGTCACCGTCAAAAATCCCCGCTTCGATCATCGAGTCACCGGAGACTTCCAGCGCGTAATGATCGCCGGCGCCCAGCAATGCGGCCGGGACCGGCAGCATGGTGTCGCTCTCCATCGCCTCGATGGGAAGACCGGCAGCGATGCGCCCATGCAGCGGAATTTCGATCACGTCATTGGCGGCGATTGGGATGGTCCGCGCCGGCGCGGTGGTCGCCTTGCGCAGCGGGGTCACGTTGGTGGTCGCCGCCGGCTCTTCCGTCCGCTCCGCCACGGGCATACCATCGGGCAGTTTAAGGATTTCGAGCGCCCGCGCACGATTGGGCAGCCTGCGGATGAAGCCGCGCTCTTCCAGCGCGCTGATCAGCCGATGGATGCCGGACTTCGACTTGAGGTCCAGCGCCTCCTTCATCTCCTCGAAACTGGGCGAGACGCCACCCTGATCGAGATGCTGCTTGATGTAGCTGAGCAGTTGCTGTTGCTTGGCGGTCAACATGAGTGGTTCCCCAATATGGAACGGACGGAGAACGTTTAGGAAACGAATCGAGCCACGTCAACACGGATCGGCCAAATATCTCACGGTTTGGTGAGCTGCGTGTAGCCCCACGCACGGGCGAGCGATCAGGTCAGGATGTGCTGATCGGGCGCGATGGGTGCGGGGAGGTCGGTCGCGCCGAGGCGGGCGAGCATTTCGCGTTCGACCGTCCGTGTCATCGCATCGAGCGGCAGATCGTTAGGATCATAGCCGAACGGGTCTTCCAGCTGATCGCCCAAAGCATCCAGCCCGAAGAAGGTGTAGCTCGCCACCAGCACCGGAATGAGGGCCCACCAGCCCAGCGAACCAGCCAGGGCGAAGGGCAGCAACAGGCAGAAGACATAGGTCGTACGGTGGAGGATGAGCGAATAGGTGAACGGAACCGGCGTGCTGGCGATCCGTTCACAGGCCGCCTGCACATCGCTGAGCGCCTTGAGTTGGCCCTCGATGAGCGAGTGGTGGATGGGGTTGATCTGCCCGTCGGCTGCGAGGCGTAGGCAATGTGCGCCCATCTCATAAAGCACCGTGTCGGTCGGGTTCGGGGAGGTGCGCCATGGTCCATCGTTCACCCACCGGCCGATGGCGGCAGCCTCGTCGTGCTGACGCAGGCGGGCTGCAAGACCGTTGGTGAAGCCGCAGACGCCGCGGAGCAGCGGGGCGCGCTCCTCCTCAGGCAGCGAGGACGTGAGCCGTGCGAAGGAGCGGCTCGCGATGATCAGCGCACCCCACTGTTTGCGGCCCTCCCACCAGCGATCATAGCAGGCACTGTTGCGGAAGCTCATGAAGATAGAGAGCGACAGGCCGATCAGCGCGAATGGAATGCCGCTGATCTGCGCGAACAGCCCGGGCCAGGCGCGGGCCGCGAGAATGGCCGCGACACTGGCCACGGCGATGCCCGCCAGCCGATGCTGGATATGCGGCATGATCGTGCCGCGGTAGGCGAACAGCACTTCGAGCAAGCCAAGGCGGTTGCGAACGATCACGGGCGGACATCTCCTGCCAGGGCACGCGGCCACCGGACATGGGCCGGGCACCGGGCGCGCTCGCCATGCGGAGGATGCGCGCGCAGATCAAGGATTAAGTGGCCGCAAGGGGAAGCGCGCGATGGACGCTGAGGGAACCGGCGGGGAGGGCAGCGGTTCAGCTTGAGAGACGATCACAAGGGAGGACTGTGCCATGCCCCTCAAGCTCGAAGGTTCCTGTCGATGCGGCGCCGTGCGCTTTTCCGTCGACAGCCACGCGCCGGTGCCATTTCTGCGTTGCTATTGCTCGATCTGCCGCAAGACCGCCGGCGGTGGCGGCTATGCCATCAATCTCCACGCCGACAAGCGCACGCTCAAGGTGGAAGGCGAGACCGCCGTCTATCACGCTACGCTGGACGATGGCGAAGGCGGATGCCGCGTCAGCACCGGCGAGCGACACTTCTGCCCCGCCTGTGCGAGCGCGCTCTGGGTGTTCAGCCCGGAGTATCCCGACCTGCTCCACCCTTTCGCTTCCGCGATCGACAGCGATTTGCCCAAGCCGCCGTCGCTGGTGCACATGATGCTCGGATCAAAGGCGAATTGGGTCGAGCCGCAGATCGGGTCGGATGACCAGTGCTTCGACGGCTATCCAGACGAGGGGCTGGAAGACTGGCACCGGGCGCATGGGCTATGGATTGAGTAGGACGGTTCGGGCGGGACGCTTCCAGAGGCGGTCATCAGGCTGGGTTGACGGTGAGAACGTCAGCTATCCGGTGCGGCTTAAAAATACCTGCCTGTCCGGATACGGCGCCGTTGCGGACATTCACTTTGCGTAGAAATTCCGGTTCCGAGGGTCGCCCGCAGCAGGGAAATTGTTTTCTGGAATGCAACTCTGCACAGCCTTGCGATGGATTGCAGCCAACGCCCGACCATTCAGCTTGTATAACCTAACGCTCGTTCGATCCCCCGAAGGAAAAACATCCACTACGATATGCTGCGACCTGTTCCTGTACCGCAAAGCTTTAGCCGGTGAGGAGGGTGAACGGACATGGGCCAGTGCCAATCGACCACTGTAGTTCTTTCCCAAACAGAAGCTCAGGCTTTCGACATCGCTGCTGGTCGTTTGCTCAAAAGCCGGCGGTGCCCCTTCTAGTGATCGCTCAGTTGACAAGCTAAAAAGGCCCATCAACCATGCTTGCCCGATCCAAAGCGGTATCGCCACCAGCGCTACTATACCCATGCCAGTTCGTGCGGTTGGTGATAGGTCTGACCAGCGCTTCATCTTACACCGATTTTCCACGCATCGATTGAAATGGTCAATGTCTGCTTCCCACGCCCAAACTGGCCGCTCGTCTATCCTTCGTCACCGCTTCAAAGCGGCTACGGCTGTGGTCCGACCATGGTGTTGAATGCGGACTGATGAGGCGCGACGCCATTGTGGGCGCTCCCTCCGTTCGTCCTCAGTCGCTGCTGAGCTTGTCGAAGCGGCGTATCGAAGGGCCGGCCCGTGCACTGGGATGCTTCGAGACGGCCCTTCGATACGCGCCTGCTGCGCACCTCAGATCCTACTCAGCAGGAACGGTGAAGGTTGAAGAAGGCCGGTTGCCACAGCTTTTCGGAGGCGGGCAGTTTCTATCGATATGAGCCATGATGGCTCTTCAGGGCGATGGAAAGCTGACAATCCGGATTCTCTGCTTCCGACCCTACGGCGTCGTGCCAACACATACCCACATCGCGCGCTGTCGCGGTAATCCACCCCTCAACCAATACTCTTCGCCAACCCCTGGCTCAGCTTCAGCGCCCCATTCAGCCGTGCCTTGGGATCACCCCAGGCGCGCTGGATGACCAGCTTGCTGTCGGGCCGCAGCTTGGCGATGGCGCCGAGTTTCTGGACGTAGCCGATCAGGCCCGGGAGATTGCGGCACTGGTCGTTCTGGAAGCTCACCAGCGCGCCGCGCGGGCCGATGTCGATCTTGGCGATGCCCGCCTTGCGGCAATTGAGCTTCACGTCGATCAGCGTCAGCAGATTCTGGGTGGGGTCGGGCAGCGGGCCGAAGCGGTCGATCAACTCGGCGGCGAAGGCCTCGATGGCGCCCTTGTCCTCCAGCTCGTTGATGCGGCGGTAGAGGCCCATGCGCAGGTCGAGATCCGGCACATAATCCTCCGGGATCATGATCGGCGCCTCGACATTGATCTGCGGCGAGGATTTGTCCGGCGCGGGGGCGAGCGCGGCGCCGCCGGCCTTGGCTTCCATGATCGCCTCTTCCAGCATCGACTGGTAAAGCTCGAAGCCAACCTCCTTGATGTGGCCGCTCTGCTCGTCGCCGACGAGATTGCCCGCGCCGCGAATGTCGAGATCATGGCTGGCAAGCTGGAAGCCGGCGCCCAGCGTATCGAGATCGGACAGGACTTTCAGCCGCTTTTCGGCCGTCTCCGTCGTCAACCGGTCGGCCGGGGTCGTCATATAGGCATAGGCGCGCGTCTTGGATCGGCCCACGCGGCCGCGCAGCTGGTAGAGCTGGGCGAGGCCGAAACGGTCGGCGCGATGGATGATGATGGTGTTGGCGCTCGGAATATCGAGACCGGATTCCACGATGGTCGTCGAGAGCAGCACATCATATTTGCGCTCGTAGAAGTTCGACATGCGCTCCTCGACCTCGCTGGCCGACATCTGGCCATGGGCGGAAATGGCGCGCACTTCGGGCACCTTTTCGCGGAGAAAATCCTCCATGTCCGGCATGTCCGAAATGCGCGGCACGACGAAATAGGTCTGGCCGCCGCGATAATGCTCGCGCAGCAGCGCCTCGCGAAGCACCACGTCGTCCCAGGGCATGACATAGGTGCGCACGGCGAGGCGATCCACAGGCGGTGTCTGGATGACGGACAGTTCGCGCAGGCCGCTCATCGCCATTTGCAGGGTACGCGGAATCGGCGTTGCGGTGAGGGTGAGGACGTGGACGTCCGCCTTGAGCTGCTTGAGCCGCTCCTTGTGAACGACGCCAAAGCGCTGCTCCTCATCCACGATCACCAGCCCGAGCCGCTTGAACTCCAGCCCCTTGGTCAGCAGGGCATGGGTGCCGATCACGATGTCGATGGTGCCGTCGGCCAAGCCGTCCTTGGTCGCTTTGGTCTCGGTGGTTCCGACAAGGCGGGAGAGGCGCCCGACCTTGAGCGGGAAGCCGCGGAACCGCTCCTCGAAATTGAGGTGATGCTGGCGCGCAAGCAGGGTGGTCGGGCAGATGAGCGCGACCTGCGCCCCGGCCATCGCCGCAACGAAGGCAGCGCGCAGCGCGACCTCCGTCTTGCCGAAGCCCACGTCGCCGCAAACCAGCCGGTCCATCGGCTTGCCGGCGGCCAAATCGTCAAGCACATCGCTGATCGCGCGATCCTGATCTTCCGTTTCCTCATAGGGGAAGCGGTCGACGAAGGCGGGATAGCCGGCGCTCTCCGCCTCATAGGCAGTCGCAGCCCGCAGGGCCCGTTGCGCAGCAGTGGCAAGCAGCTCTCCGGCGATCTCCCGGATGCGCTCCTTCATCCGCGCCTTGCGGCGTTGCCAGGCCTCGCCGCCGAGCTTGTCCAGCGCGACCGCGTCCTCGCCCGAACCGTAGCGGGAGAGCACGTCGAGATTCTCGACTGGCACGTAGAGCTTGTCGCCGCCGGCATAAGCCAGCGCCACGCAATCATGTGGCGATTTGCCGACCGGGATCGAGGTCAGGCCCTCATAGCGCCCGATGCCATGATCGACATGGACGACGAGATCGCCAGGCGTGAGCGTGGCGAGTTCCGCCAGGAAGGCATCCGCGCTCTTGCGCCGCTTCTGACGCCGCACCAGACGATCGCCGAGCATGTCCTGCTCGGTCAGCACTTCCAATTCGGCATTGGCAAAGCCGTGATCGAGCGGCAGCACGGCCAGCGCGACGCGGCCGGTGGGGGCGCCGAGCGCTTCCTGCCAGCTATCGACCAGCGTAACGCCGCGCACGCCATGATCTTCAAGCAAGCCCTTCAGTCGCTCGCGCGCGCCGATGGAGTAGCTGGCGATGATGCGCTTGCGGCCCTTGCGCTGGCTTTGTTCCAGATGCTTGGCCACCGCCTCATAGACATTGCCGCCCTGCGCCCGCTCGGGTGCGAAGTCGCGGGCGCTGTCCACGCCGAAATCGAGCACATGGGCGCTCTCCGGCTCGTGGAAGCTGGAGGTGAAATGGATCGGCAGCGCCTCGATACTTTGCGCCCACTGATCGGCAGTCAGATAGAGCTGATCCGGCTGCAGCGGGCGATAGCTGCCCGGCGAGGCCGCCGCGGCGGTCGTGCGATTGGCGTGATAATCGCGGATCGCCTCGAAGCGGGCCTCGGCCGCGCCAGCAGTGCCGGCCTCGCGAATCCACAGCGTTCCCTCCGGCAGATGCTCGGCGAGCGGGACGAGCCGGTCCTCGAACAGCGGCAGCCAATGCTCCATGCCGGCTAGACGCCGCCCGTCGCTCACCGCCTGATACAGCGGATCGCCGGTGGCGGTCGCGCCGAACATCTCGCGGTAGCGGCTGCGGAAGCGCTTGATGCTCTCCTCATCGAGCAGCGCCTCGGAGGCGGGCAGGAGCATGAAGCCATCGACCGCACCGGTGGTGCGCTGGGTCGCGGGATCGAACCGACGCAGCGTCTCGATCTCGTCGCCGAAGAAGTCGAGCCTCAGCGGGCCGGGTTCGCCCGAGGGATAGAGATCGACGATGCCGCCGCGCACGGCATATTCGCCGGCGTCATGCACCGTATCGGTGCGGACATAGCCGTTGGACTGGAGCAGGCTGACCAACCGGTCGATGGCGATCCGCTCGCTCGGAGCCAGGCGGGCGACCATCTGGCGGATGCGGAAAGGCGTCAGCGTCTTCTGCGTGACCGCGTTGACGGTCGTGATGACCAGCTGCGGACCCTTGGGCTTGCCCTGCAAGGCGTGCAGGCCCGCCAGCCGCTCGGATGCGGCGCGCAGCGAAGGGGAAGCGCGGTCGTAAGGCAGGCAGTCCCAGGCGGGAATGCTCACCACTTCCAGCTCCGGCGCAAAATAGCGGACGGTCTGCGCAATCGCATCGGCCATCTGGCCGTCTGCGGCGATGAAGCAGGCTCGCTCCTTCGCCGCGCGAGCGAGGTCGGCGAGCAGCACGGGCAGGAAGCCCGCGGGCACGCCGGAGAGCGTGAGCGGGGCTTTGGCCGAGATGATGCGGGAAATGTCGGTCATTAGTGTGTTCGACTCTGCCTTCCGTTCGTGTCGAGCCCTTCGACTGCCCGCAGGGCGGGCGCTCAGGATAAACTTCAGCCAGAGGCTGAAGTCGAGACACGGGTAGCGCTTTGGGATTGGCGTTGGCCCGCTGGTTCTCGACTACGCTCGAACCGAACGGAGGTTGGGAGGGTCAAGAAAGGGGAGGGCTCACTTCGCAATCGGGACATAATCAAGCCTGCGCATCGCTTCCATCATCGCGCCTTCGTAACGCGCGGGGCAGGGAAGTGTGCCGATGGCCCAGGCCATGATGTCGACATCCTCTTCCTCGAGCAGCGCCTCGAACAGATCGGCCTGCGCCTGCGTGAAGCTCGCGGCGTGGGCATCGAAGAACCCGCCGATCATCAGATCCGCTTCCTTCGTGCCCCGGTGCCAGGCGCGGAATTTGAGGCGGCGCAGGCGGGTCTCGTCGATCATGTCCGGTCCTTTTCGCGCGGCGCTCGGGTGCGCGATTTATCATGATTGGCCGGCGGGCACTTTTCCGGCCCTCCAGCTTCGACTAGGGCAGATAGCGATGCGGCCCGATATTCTCAATCCGCTGTTCACGGAAAGCACGGCGCTTAAGGGCGTGGGAAGCGCTTCGGCCAAGCCGCTGGAGCGCCTCGGGCTGACGCGTGTGGTCGACCTTGCCTTCCATCTGCCGGTGAGCTGGATCGAGCGGCAACGCGTGCGGCGGCTTGCGGAAGCCGAGACGGGGCGGATGGTCGCGCTGGTGCTGACGGCGCAGGAGTATCGCGCCTCGGGCACGGCACGGGCGCCGTTCCGCATCCGCGCCGTGGATATGGCCGGCGACCCGGTGAGCATCGTCTATTTCGGCAAGAACAGCGGATGGCCGCGCAAGCTCTTCCCGCTCGGGGAGCCGCGTTTCGTCTCTGGTCGGCTCGATCAGTTCGGGGACGAGCTGCAGATCGTCCACCCCGATCATGTCGTGCCGTTGGAAGAGGCGGGGCAGATTGCCGATTGCGAGCCGGTCTATGGGCTTTCGGAAGGCATCACCAATGGCCGGCTGCGCGATCTGGTCGCGCAATCGGTCGAGCGCGGGCCAGTTCTGGATGAATGGATCGAGCCGGGCCTGCGCGCCCACAAGGGCTGGCCGAGCTGGCAGGAGGCGCTCAAGGCCACGCACGAGACGCCCGGCGCAAAGGCCGCGCGCGAGCGGCTGGCCTATGACGAGGTGTTCGCAAGCCAGCTTGCGCTGATGCTGTTGCGGGCCTCGACCCGCCGCCGACGCGGGCTTCCGCTGGCCGGAGACGGACATTTGCGCGACGCCTTGCGCCTGCCATTCGCCCCCACCGGTGCCCAGCGCCGTGCGTCTGCCGAGATCGAGGGGGACATGGCGCAGGCTGTGCCGATGCTCCGGCTGCTGCAAGGCGATGTCGGCTCGGGCAAGACGCTGGTGGCGCTGATGGCATTGCTCAATGCGGTGGAAGCCGGTGCGCAGGCAACCTTTCTGGCGCCGACGGAAATCCTCGCGCGCCAGCATTATGCCAGCCTCCAGACAATGCTGGCCGGCCTGCCGGTGAACGTTGCGATCCTCACCGGGCGGGACAAGGGCAAGGCGCGCGAATCGACGCTGATGGGGCTGGCCGATGGCAGCATTCACATCCTCGTGGGCACCCATGCGATTTTCCAGGAGGCCGTGACCTATCGCAATCTCGGCCTCGCGGTTATCGATGAGCAGCATCGCTTCGGCGTGTCGCAGCGGTTGATGCTGACGGCCAAGGCGGAACGGACGCCGCATCTGCTGGTGATGACGGCAACCCCGATCCCCCGCACGCTCTGTCTGGCGCAATATGGCGATATGGATGTCTCCCGGCTCGATGAGATGCCGCCGGGCCGCCAGAGCATCGACACGCGGGTCATCGGGGACGATCGGCTGGAGGATATCGTCTCCGCGCTCGGCCGCCATATCGCGGCGGGTCGGCAGGCTTACTGGGTGTGCCCGCTGGTGGAGCAGAGCGAGGATGGCGACGAGGCAGCGGCGGAAGCCCGCGCTGCGCTACTCAAGGCGCGGTTCGGCGCGGATGTCGTCGGCATGGTCCACGGGCAGATGCCCGGCCCGGAGAAGGATGCGGTCATGGAGGCCTTCTCGCGCGGGCAGCTCAAGCTGCTGGTGGCGACGACGGTGATTGAGGTGGGCGTGGACGTGCCCAATGCCACGCTGATGATCGTGGAAGCGGCGGAGCGCTTCGGCCTCGCGCAGTTGCACCAGTTGCGCGGGCGCGTGGGGCGCGGCGATCAGCGCAGCTTCTGCATGTTGCTGCACGGGAGTAATTTGTCCGAAACAGCGCGCTCGCGTCTCGCCCTGATGCGCGAGACCAATGATGGCTTCCGCATCGCAGAGGAAGATCTGAAATTGCGCGGGGCTGGCGAAATCCTCGGTACGCGCCAATCGGGCGAGCAGCGCTTTCGGCTGGCCAGCCCGGAACAGATCCAGTCTCTGCTGGATGCGGCGCATGACGATGCCCGGCTGCTCATGGACCGCGATGGCGGCCTGGCCTCCCCGCGCGGGCAGGCCGCGCGGCTGTGCCTTTATCTGTTCGAGCGCGATGCGGCGATCAGTCTGCTCGCCAGCGGCTGAGCGTCAGCCGTCGGTCTGTGGCCGGGTGATGCGTGCCAGAATATCGAGATAGGCCCGCGCATCGATAGGCTGGAGGAATTGCGCGCCAAAGCATCCCCGCAGGCTCCAGCGGATTTGCGCATCCTGCATGGTGATGAGCGGCAGGCGAAGGGCGACCGGCTCGCCGCGCTCGAAGCGTGCGAAACCGCAGCGGGCCTGAAATCCCCAGACCGAAAAGTCGATCAGCTCGACCTCGATGGGGTCCGCGCCGCGCGGCCGCGATACATGGGTCTGGAAGGAGATGGCATCGCGTGAAATGACGCGGCGCCGGCCGTGAATCAGCTCGGATCGGACGGCCCGGCTCCACGCTTCGTCGCCCATCGTTCAGGCTCCGGCGCGGCTGGCGTAATGGTCAGCGGCCGGGATGATCGGGGCCCTTCAGCCGCAGGAGCATGATGTCATACTCCTTGTCCGCGATCGCGGACTCGAATTCGACACCGAGGCGCGCACTATTCGCCCAGATCGCGCGCCCCCGCAACATACCGATCTGCGGCACATCGATGGTGAGGCTTTCGCCGATCGACACCAGTTGATCGCAGCGGATCATGCAGCCGCTCGGCGAAATGTTGATGAGCACGGCCGGCGATGGCGGGAGGGTGCCGCCCCAGATCTGCACGGGGCTTTCCACGGCGTCCCGTTCGTAGCGGCGCGGCTCGTCCATCGAGAAGGCAAACGTCATGGATCAGACTCCCAGTCGGAGTCTGATCCTGTCAGTCACCGGTAAACATCTGATAAACTCGGTGTAATCGAGGTGCGAACGCCCCGCTCCGGCAGCTTAGCGGCTGAGCAGCGCGTGCCGCTTCTTGCCGAGGCTGAGCTTCACCGGCGTCTCGCCAATCGCGATCAGATGCTTTTCATCGCGCACCGGCTCGTCGTCGACGCGGACAGCGCCTTCGGCGATCTTGCGGCGCGCCTCGCCATTGGAGGCGGCCAGCCCGGCCTGGGTGAGGGCGGTGACCAGGGCGATGCTGCCTTCGGCCACGTGAACGGTCGGCAAATCCGCCGCCGCCGCCGCGCCTTGCTCGAAGGTGAGGCGGGCGGTTTCCGCAGCGCTATCCGCAGCGGCCCGGCCACGGCAAAGCGCCGTTGCCTCATTGGCGAGAATCTTCTTGGCCTCGTTGATCTCCGCGCCTTGCAGCGCTTCGAGCCGCCGGATTTCGTCCATCGGCACATCGGTGAACAGGCGCAGGAACCGCCCGACATCGCGATCATCGGTGTTCCGCCAGAACTGCCAATAGTCGAAATGCGGCAGCATCGCCTCGTTCAGCCAGACAGCGCCCGCCATCGTCTTGCCCATCTTGCCGCCATCGGCCGTGGTGATGAGCGGTGTGGTGACGCCGTAGACTTCCGTGCCATCCACCCGGCGCGAAAGCTCGATGCCGTTGACGATATTGCCCCACTGGTCCGATCCGCCCATTTGCAGCCGGCAACCCGCCCGACGGGAAAGCTCGAGGAAGTCATAGGCCTGGAGGATCATGTAATTGAACTCCAGGAAGCTCAGCGACTGCTCGCGATCCAGCCGCAGCTTTACCGAATCGAAGCTGAGCATCCGGTTGACCGAGAAGTGCTGGCCGTAATCCCGCAGGAACGGCAGATATTCGAGCGCGTCTAGCCACTCGGCATTGTCGGCCATGATCGCGTCCGTGGGACCATCGCCGAAGGTCAGGAAGTTCTCGAACACCGTCTTGATGGACGCGATGTTGCTGTTGATCGTCTCGACGGTCATCAGCTTGCGCGCTTCATCCTTGAAGCTGGGGTCGCCAACCTTGCCGGTCCCGCCACCCATCAGCACGATGGGCTTGTGGCCGGTCTGCTGCATGCGGCGCAGCAGCATGATTTGCACCATCGAGCCGACGTGCAGCGAGGGCGCCGTAGGATCAAAGCCGATATAGCCTGGAACGACCTGCCTGGCGGCGAGCGCATCCAGCGCGCTTGCGTCAGTAATCTGGTGGATATAGCCCCGCTCTTCGAGCAGGTTCAGCAGGTCGGACTTGTAGCTTGTCATGATCGCCCTTCGGGAAGCGCGGGGTTATTGAAACGCGGGGGCGCTTAGCATGGGATGGGAAGGATGAGTAGTATTTTGGCCCGCGCCGCTCTGGTCTGCCATCCGGATACGCCCTGCGATGCGCTGGCGGCGCTGGGCATGCAGATTGAGCTGACCGACGATCATGGTTGGGAGATCGGCTTCGTGGCCATGGGCCGGATCGCCGATCTGCGTCTGCCCGAGGCCGCGCCGGGCATTCATACCGATGAGCTATGGCGCACCACCTGCTTTGAGCTGTTCGTGGCGGAGGACGATGATGCCTATGCCGAGTATAATTTCTCGCCCTCCGGCGCCTTCGCGGCCTATCATTTCGACCATTATCGCACCGGCATGAGGCCCTTCGACATCCCCGCGCCACATATCCTGCAGGCGGCAGATGCCGAGCGGCTGTCACTGTCCGTCCGCCTCACCGAAGACGCGCTGGTGTGGGATCGATCAGGGGCGATCGGCGCCAGCGCGGTCATCCAGGAGGCGAACGGCACTTTGAGCTATTGGGCGCTGGCGCATCCCCCCGGATGGCCAGACTTTCACCACCGGGATTGCTTCGCGCTGCGGCTTCCGCCAGTGGACCGGGCATGAGCTTTCTCACCGGTCTCGATCGCCTGCTGGCCGACCCCGCGCTGCGTGCACCGCTTGCCGGCCAGCGCGTCTGTCTGCTGGCACATCCAGCTTCGGTCACTGCGGACCTCACCCATGCGCTCGATGCGCTGGCAGCCTGTGGCGACATCCGCCTGACTTCCGCCATGGGTCCGCAGCACGGCCTGCGGGGTGACAAGCAGGACAATATGATGGAATCGCCGGATTTCACCGATCCTGCCCACGGCATCCCTGTGTTCAGCCTGTATGGCGAGGTGCGCCGGCCGACGGCGCAGATGATGGACTCGGCCGACATATTCCTCGTCGACCTGCAGGATTTGGGGTGTCGCATCTACACCTTCGTGACGACTTTGCTCTATCTGCTCGAAGCAGCGGAAAAGGCCGGGAAGAGCGTGTGGGTGCTGGACCGGCCCAATCCCGCCGGGCGGCCTATCGAGGGTCTGACGCTGAGGTCAGGCTGGGAGAGCTTCGTCGGTGCGGGGCCCATGCCGATGCGTCATGGCCTCACCATGGGCGAACTGGGGCAGTGGTTCATCGCACATTTCGGCCTGAACGTGGATTATCGCGTGATCGCGATGCAGGATTACGCGCCCGAGGCGGCCCCCGGGTTCGGCTGGCCCACCGAGCGCATCTGGGTCAATCCCAGTCCCAACGCGCCCAATCTCAACATGGCCCGCTGTTATGCCGGCACGGTTATGCTGGAAGGCGCGACGCTATCGGAAGGGCGGGGGACGACGCGCCCGCTTGAGCTATTCGGCGCGCCGGATATCGATGCGCGCAAGGTAATCGCCAAGATGCAGGCGCTGGCCCCGCAATGGCTGGACGGATGCATCCTTCGCGACTGCTGGTTCGAGCCGACCTTTCACAAGCATGTCGGCACTCTGTGCGCCGGCGTCCATATCCACGCTGAAGGGCCGGCTTACGCGCATCAGACCTTCCGCCCATGGCGGGTGCAGGCACTGGCCTTCAAGGCGATCCGGGCACTGTACCCAGACTATCCGCTTTGGCGCGATTTTCCGTATGAGTATGAGCTTGGCAAGCTGCCCATAGACGTGATCAACGGCTCGCCCTTGCTCCGCGAGTGGGTGGATGATGGTGCGGCGACGCCAGCGGGTCTCGATGGCCTTGCGGGGGCCGACGAACGTGCCTGGGCGGAGACCCGCGCGGCTCATCTGCTTTACTGAGCGGTGGGAGGATGAAGGGTGGCCCAGAACCGGCGGCGGGGCTGGCGCTGTTGCCGGTGCTGGCTGTGGTGGGTTCGACGGCTTGTTTCCAGTTCGGGGCGGCTTTCGCCAAGGGACTATATCCCTTGGTCGGGCCGATCGGGGCGTCAGCCCTGCGCATCCTGTTCGCGGCGCTCATTCTGCTGGTGTTGGTCCGGCCGTGGCGGGCGTGGCCTGCGCGGCCGGACTGGCTGGCGCTGCTGGGCCTTGGTACCTGCGTTGCGGGGGCTATTCTCTTTTTCTACCTCGCTATCGCGCATCTGCCGCTGGGCATCGCAATCTCCATCCAGTCGCTAGGGCCATTGACGCTCGCCGCCTGCATGGCGAAGCGTGCCGTCCACTTGTTATGGGTCGCGCTCGCGGGTCTCGGCATCTGGTGCCTGGTGGGTGCCGATGGCGCCAAAGGCGCGCTGGAACCGGTGGGACTGTTGTTCGCGCTCATCGCTGCAGCCTGCTGGGCAGGCTACATCCTGTGCGGCCGCAGGGTTGCAACATCATTCGGCGCCGGGGGGGCGGCCTTGTCGCTCTGCGTGGCCGCGCTTCTCGTCGTACCGGTGGGCATGATGCAGAACGGGGTGGGGCTCTTCGCGCCCGCCTTGCTTCCGCTCGCGCTGCTGGTGGCGATCCTGTCCGCAGCCATTCCCTTGTCGCTGGAGCTTTATGCGTTGCCGAGGTTGCCAGCGCGTAACTTTGCGGTGCTGACCAGCCTCGAACCGGCCTTCGCCGTTCTGGCCGGGCTGTTCATGCTGGGCGAACGTCTCAGCGCCATCCAACTCGCCGGCATCGCAATGGTTGTGGCCGCCAGCATGGGCTCGGTGATGAGCAAGAGAAAGGCCATGCCGGCATAAGTCCGGCGTTCAAACGATCTTACTGGCTGCTCTGTCGCGCGCCAGCCCTGGCCTTGAGCAGGTTCCACATGCCGCGATGCTGCACGAGCAACTGATCGGCGCCGAATTGCACGGCACGCGAGAAGCGCTCGACCTGGGGAAGGTCGTCCAGAAGAGCCACGGTATCGGACTGGCTGGGGAGGGTGGTTTCGGCCGGCTCGATGCCGAGGCTGAGCGCACCGACGTCGAGGATCTTGCGGATGGCCTGCCATTCCAGCACCAGCGTGATCGCCGTGCCGAGCGCGCAACCGCGCCGTTCCGACTGGGCAAGCATCTCAATCGCGTGGCTTTGCTGGGCGATGGCCGCAGTCGCCTCACTATGGCGCGGCGTGCTCGGCACCGGCCCGGCCGCAGCGCAGAGGCGATGCATATAGTCGCGTTCTTCGGCAAAGGCGCTGGTCGAGCGGATCAGCCAATCGCGGGCGACCGGCTCTGCGGTGTGAACAGCGGCATGATCGACAACGCCCGGGATCTGGCCGTGGAGCAGAACGAGAAGGTGGATGAAGTCCGCAAAGTCGGCCGAGTGCCGCGCAAAGGATATCCGCTCGCCGGCCAGCACGGGCGCGCAGTAGGAATGTGTCGCGGACCCTTCGCTCTCCACAAGCGCAAGCACTCGGGCGGAAAGGCCGGTCTCAACGAAATCAAGCGGGCGCGGGTCCATATCAAGCCTTAGAATGCCGAACCGACGGGCCGGCAATTTTCCCCGCGGCGATGTAACGCGCAGGAAGTTAACAAGATGTTGAAAACGCTCCAACCAAGCCACGCGAGCCTGTTTTATTTCAGAGTATTAGCTCGGCCGCACAGGTCGCGCAGGTGCATGCTAGGGTTCTTACGACTGGCAGGTATTGCGCGCACGAAAAAGGCGGCGGAAGCGCGCAACACCTCCGCCGCCTGATTTGATTTCGGACCTTACTGGTCCAGGAAGCTGCGCATCTTGCGGCTGCGGCTCGGGTGCTTGAGCTTGCGCAGTGCCTTTGCCTCGATCTGGCGGATGCGCTCGCGCGTCACCGAGAATTGCTGGCCGACTTCTTCCAGCGTGTGATCGGTGTTCATGCCGATGCCGAAGCGCATGCGCAGCACGCGCTCCTCGCGGGGGGTGAGGCTCGCCAGGACGCGGGTAACCGTTTCCTTGAGGTTCGCCTGGATCGCGGCGTCGACCGGGATGATCGCGTTCTTGTCCTCGATGAAGTCACCCAGATGGCTGTCTTCCTCGTCGCCGATCGGCGTTTCGAGCGAGATCGGCTCCTTGGCGATCTTCATCACCTTGCGCACCTTCTCGAGCGGCATGCTCAGGCGCTCGGCCATTTCCTCCGGCGTGGGCTCGCGGCCCTGCTCGTGGAGGAACTGGCGGCTGGTGCGGACCAGCTTGTTGATCGTCTCGATCATGTGCACCGGAATACGGATGGTGCGGGCCTGATCGGCGATCGAGCGGGTGATCGCCTGACGAATCCACCAGGTCGCATAGGTGCTGAACTTGTAGCCGCGGCGATATTCGAACTTATCCACCGCCTTCATCAAGCCGATATTGCCCTCCTGGATGAGATCCAGGAACTGCAGGCCGCGATTGGTGTACTTCTTGGCGATGGAAATCACGAGGCGCAGATTGGCCTCGACCATTTCCTTCTTCGCGATCCGCGCCTCGCGCTCGCCCTTCTGCACCATGTTCACGATGCGACGGAACTCGGGCAGGGATGTGCCGGTCGACTGCGCGATTTCGGAGACTTCCGCGCGGATGCGCTCGACAGCATCGACCTCATTGGCCGCAAAGGCCGCCCATTTCTTGTCGAGCTTGCTGACCTTCTCCAGCCAGCCATCGTCCAGCTCCTGGCCGACATATTGGTCGAGGAAGTCCTTGCGCGGGACCTTGTGGCGCTCGGCGAGGCGCAGCATCTGGCCGCCCAGCGTCGTCAGGCGCCGGTTGAACGCGTAAAGCTGATCGACGAGATATTCGATCTTCTGCTGGTGGAACTGGACGCTCTCGACCTCCGCCGTCAGGTCTTCGCGCAGCTTGTGGTAGGTCGCTTCGTCCTTGGCCGGGAATTCCATGCCATTGCCGAGCGCGACCAGCCGGGCCTGCTGGATTTTGCCGAATTTTCCATACAGCTCGGTGATGTTGGCGAACTTTTCGAGCGCGGCGGGCTTGAGCAGCTCTTCCATCGCGGCGAGCGAGAGGGTGTTATCCTCCTCGTCATCCTCTTCCTGGCGCGCCGTGCGGCGTTCGACCATGGAATCATCGTCGTCACCGTCGGCTTCAGGCTCATCCTTCACCTCGTCCTCGTCCTTGAACGAGGGACCGGCGGTCTTTTCGGAAATCTCACCGTCGTCGTCTTCGCCGTCTTCCGACAGGCTTTCCGGCGCCGGGTCCTTGGAAAGCATCGCGTCGAGATCGAGAATCTCGCGCAACTGCATCTCGCCATTGTTGAGCGCGGTTGACCAGCCGATGATCGCGTTGAACGTCGTTGGGCTTTCGCACAGGCCGAGGATCATGGTGTCGCGACCGGCCTCGATGCGCTTGGCGATGGCAATCTCGCCCTCGCGGCTGAGCAGTTCCACCGCGCCCATTTCGCGCAGGTACATGCGCACGGGGTCGTCGGTGCGGTCAGTCGTCGTCTGCTTCTTCTCGGCGACATTGCCGGAGCCATCTTCCTCGTCCGAATTATTGTCGATGGACTCGACTTCGGATTCGGGCTGCTCTTCGCCGTCATCGCCCTGTTCTTCGTTCTCGACGATGTTGATGCCCATGTCGCTAAGCGCCGAGGTGATGTCCTCGATCTGGTCGGAGGACATCTCGCCTTGCGGGAGGGCGCTGTTCAGCTCGTCATAGGTGATGTAGCCACGCTTCTTGGCACGGGCGATCAGCTTTTTGATGGACGCTTCGTTGAGATCGAGAAGGGGGGCATCGCCGCCTTCTTCGCCACTTTCCGGGTTTCCAGCGTTTCCATTGATCTTCGTCGCCATGCGTTGCCTTGCTCCGGGCCAAGCGCGGTGCCGCGCGGGCCAGTTATTCACTCTTCGAGGGGTTGGGCCAGCTCGGCGGCTCGTGCCGCCAGATCTTCCTTGAGCTTGCGCAGGGCTTGCTGGCGGGCGAAACTCGCCTCGTCCAGATTCTCCGCCATCGCTCTCGTCGCCGCCGCCAGCTCTGCTTCGATTCGCGGCATCGCCACCAGCACCCCGATGGCTTCCGCCAGATCGCGCTGTGCACGCCATCCCTCGGCTTCGGCCTGGGTGAAGGTGAAATGCAGCGCGTCGGCGCGGAGCAACCCCTTCGCCATATTATACAGCTCAGTGCTGCCCAATATGGTAAGGAGCGCCTCGGTTTCAACAGTTTCTTGGCGATCGGCCGCTTTGAGCAGCGCGTCCAGCAACTTTGCCAGCCCGGAGTCGGGCGGCGACAGGCTGTCCAGTGCCTCGCGGTGGACGAGGATCTCGCCCGGAAAGCGCAGGAGGCCGGCCAGAACGGCGCGTAAAAGCAGCATGTCTCCGCCGGTTTCGCGGATCGCCTTCGCGTCCTGCGTGGCCGGTGGGGGCGGGGCGGTCCAGCGGCCGCCCTTCATCGTGCCGCCGCCGCGACCGGCGGGCCGTCCCTCGAAGCGGGCGTTAGACGCGGCGCGCGGCGCGAAGAACAGCGCGTCGTAACGCTCCTTGAACAGACGAGAATAGAGCGCCCGGATGTCGCTATCGGCGATTGTGGCGGCGAGCGCATTGAGACGCTGCTTGAGGCCAGCGCGTTCTTCCGGCGTGGCCAGCGGCGCGGCATCATGCTCGCTGCGCCAGATGAGGTCCGCCAGCGGGATCGAGCTTGCGAGCACAGTCTCGAAGGCCTGAAGCCCCTCGGCCCGCAGCAGGTCATCGGGATCCTGCCCGGCCGGCAGCGTCGCAAAACAGAGGCTATGACCGGGGCGCAGCAGCGGCAAAGCGCGGTGGGCAGCGCGGATTGCCGCGCGCTGGCCGGCGCCATCGCCGTCGAAGCAGAGGATCGGCGTCTCCACCATGCTCCACAATTTCTCGATCTGCGCCTCCGTCAGCGCCGTGCCGAGCGGCGCCACGGCCTCGGCGATGCCGGCCTGGGCAATGGCGATCACGTCCATATAGCCTTCGACGACGATGATGCGGCCCGCTTTGCGCGCGGCAGGCGCCGCCTTGTCGAGGTTGAAGAGCGTGCGGCCCTTGTCGAAGAGCGGCGTCTCGGGGGAGTTGAGATATTTGGGCTCGCCCTGGCCCAGAATCCGTCCGCCAAAGGCGATCACGCGCCCGCGCTGGTCGCGGATCGGGATCATCAGCCGCCCGCGAAAACGATCGTAACTGTCTCGCTCGCTGTCTTCCGGCCGGATGAGCATCCCGGCCTCGACCAGCATATCCTCTGGGAAGTCTCGCAGCGCGGTCTTGAGCTTGCCGCGACTATCCGGCGCGAAACCTAGCCCAAACGCGCGGCGCGTCGCGTCCGTCAGCGCGCGCTTATGCAGATAGGCGCGCGCCTCGGCGCCATCGAGGCCGCCAAGCTGATCCTCGAACCAGTCCTGCGCCGCGGCGGTCACGTCATGCAGCGATTTTGCCTGCTCGGCTCGTTTGGCGGCACGCGGATCGGGCGCGGGCACCTCCATGCCGGCGGCGGCGGCAAGCTCCTTGACCGCATCCAGGAAGGGCAGGCCGCGCTGATCCGTCATCCAACGGATCGCATCGCCATGCGCCCCGCAGCCGAAGCAATGGTAGAAGCCCTTCTCGTCGTTGATCGTGAAGCTGGGCGTCTTCTCATTGTGGAAGGGACAGCACGCCTTGTATTCCCGCCCGGCCTTCTGGACCTTGATCGTCTTGCCGATGAGCGTGGAGAGGGTGGTGCGGGCGCGGAGTTCGTCCAGCCATTGCGGGGTGAGGCTCATGGTGTTTGCCCATCAGAGACGGATCGCTCCCCTCCGCGGGCGGCCCCTAAACCGCCGTTCGTGTCGAGCGAAGTCGAGACACGCTCTGAGGGCGGACGGGAGAAGTGCGATAATCTGGCCCATTCGCTGGCGGCCAAAGCTTCCTTCTTGGCGCGCGACCATTTTTTCACGATCAGTTCTGCTTGCAATGCTTCTTCGCGCGAGCCGAAGCTTTCCGACCAAATCAATGTCACCGGACGGCGCGTGGCTGTAAACGCGCAGAAGCCGCCCGTCTGATGCTCGCCAATGCGACGCTCAAGGTCGTCGGTATGCCCCGTATAGTATCGGCTGTCGCGGCAGCGCAGAATGTACGTCCAGAAGGCCATCCAAAACCTCTATCCGTGGTGCCCAACTCTTCCCGTTCGTGTCGAGCGAAGTCGAGACACCTCAGCGCCGTGCCAGCCGTGTCTCGACTTCGCTCGACACGAACGGGGAGGGGAGTAATGTCAGAGAGAGCAGGTTGAAACTCCCGTCCCCCCAATCAGCCCAGCGCCGCCTTCACCAGACCGCTGGCCTTGCTCATGTCCAGCACCGTCCCATGGCGGTCCTTGAGCACGGCCATCACCTTGCCCATGTCCTTCACCGACGACGCGCCGACTTCGGCCTTGATGGCCTCGATCGCGGCGCGGGTTTCGTCCTCGCTCATCTGCTTGGGCAGGAAGCCTTCGATCACCTCCAGTTCGGCCTGCTCCTGCGCGGCGAGCTCGGCGCGGCCGCCCTGTTCGTACATGGTGATCGATTCGCGGCGCTGCTTGACCATCTTCTGCAGCACATCGACGACAATCACGTCGTCATCGGGCGTGCTGGCGGCGGTGCGCAGTTCGATGTCGCGGTCCTTCAGCTTGGCCAGGATCAGGCGCACAGCGGCCAGCCGGGCCTTGTCGCCGGCCTTCATCGCCTCAATCTGGGCAGCCTTGATGCCGTCGCGAATCATCACGTAATCTCCGAGTCACCGTGCGGGAAAGGATCAGATATAGCGGCGATGCGGAATTTTTAATAGATTGACCGTGCATGTGCGAACCCATAGTGAGCCGGCCGTTTAGCCGGGCGCTTGGGGCGCCTGCCAGAAAGCAAAAAGCGAAGGATCAGACAGCCATGGCGAACGCCAAATACCCGACCGTGCCCAAAGGAGCGACGGGGGTATTGGTTCTAGCCGATGGCACCGTCGTCTTCGCGCGCGGCTTCGGTGCCGAGGGAGACGCGGTCGGCGAGCTGTGCTTCCACACAGCGATGACCGGCTATCAGGAGATCATGACTGACCCGAGCTTTGCCGGGCAGATCATCACCTTCACCTTCCCGCATATCGGCAATGTTGGCACCAATGCCGACGACGTCGAATGCCAGCAGCCCTGGGCGCTGGGGTGCATCGTGCGTGAGGATGTGACGGCGCCGTCTAACTTCCGCAATGTCCAGCCCTTCGATGCCTGGCTGAAGGCCAACGGCCGGATCGGTCTCGCCGGTGTTGATACGCGTGCCCTGACCCGCCTGATCCGCGAGAAGGGCGCGCCCAATGCGGTGATCGCCCATAATCCGCAAGGCCAGTTCGATCTCGCGGCGCTGCATGAGAAGGCGAAGGCCTGGCCCGGGCTGGAAGGCATGGACCTCGCTATCGAGGTGACCGGCGCAGAGCGGGAGTGGACCGGCGGCGCCTGGCGCCTCGGCTTTGGCTATGAGGCGATGGAAGCGGGCGAGCGGCCCCATGTCGTCGCCATGGATTTCGGCGCGAAAGACAATATCTTCCGCAACCTCGTTAAGGCCGGTGCGAAGGTCACGGTGCTTCCCGCCACGGCCTCCTACGATCAGATCAAGGCGCTCAACCCCGCCGGTGTGTTCCTCTCCAATGGTCCCGGCGATCCGGCGGCGACAGCGGACTATGCCGTGCCGGTGATCCGCAAGCTGCTCGACGAGAATGTGCCGATCTTCGGCATCTGCCTTGGTCATCAGCTGCTCGCGCTGGCCGCCGGTGCTAGGACGACCAAGATGCATCAGGGCCATCGCGGCGCCAATCACCCGGTCAAGCGGTTGGAAGACGGCGTGGTGGAAATCACCTCGATGAACCACGGCTTTGCGGTTGATACCGCCACGCTGCCGGCCAATGTCGTCGAGACCCATGTGAGCCTGTTCGATGGCTCCAACTGCGGCATCGCCTTCACGGACAAGCCGGCCTTCGCCGTGCAATATCACCCCGAGGCCTCGCCGGGGCCGCAGGACAGCTTCTATCTGTTCCAGCGGTTCGTGGAGGGGCTGGCGTGATTGCACTCGCGCTCCTTGCGGCGGGCGCGGCAGGCGATCAGGGCCAGTTGCAGCGTCAGCTCGATTATATGGTTGCCACCTGCCGCGCCGACCAGGTCGTCCGGCTGGTGGCTCACGGCACGGATCGGGTGAGCTTTGACATGCTGCGACGCGAGGCCCTGCCATCGGTCAGCGAGACCAATGCCCTTCAATGCGCGCTCGACAAGGTGCGATCGCGCAAGGATCTTCAAATCGGTTCCACCGGGAACGAGGCTCGGAACAAATAATGCCAAAAAGAACTGACATCTCCTCGATCCTCATCGTCGGCGCTGGTCCGATCATCATCGGCCAGGCGTGCGAGTTCGATTATTCGGGCACGCAGGCCTGTAAGGCGCTGAAGGAAGAGGGCTACCGGATCATTCTGGTCAACTCCAACCCCGCGACGATCATGACCGATCCGGAAATGGCCGATGCGACCTATATCGAGCCGATCACGCCGGAGATCGTCGCCAAGATCATCGAGAAGGAGCGCCCTGACGCGATCCTGCCGACGATGGGCGGGCAGACTGCGCTGAACACGGCGCTGGCGCTGTTCAACGATGGCACGCTGGAGAAATACGGCGTGCAGATGATCGGCGCCGATGCCGAGGCGATCGACAAGGCCGAAGACCGGCTCAAGTTCCGCGACGCGATGGACAAGATCGGACTAGAAAGCGCCCGGTCGCGCATCGCGCACACCATGGACGAAGCCATGGCCGCGTTGGAGTTCACTGGCCTACCGGCGATCATCCGCCCCAGCTTCACCATGGGCGGCACCGGCGGCGGCGTCGCCTACAACAAGGAAGAGTTCCTGCGCATCGTGACCACCGGTCTCGATGCGTCGCCGACCACCGAAGTGCTGATCGAGGAATCGCTGCTCGGCTGGAAGGAATATGAGATGGAAGTCGTCCGCGACCGCGCGGACAACTGCATCATCATCTGCTCGATCGAGAATGTCGATCCGATGGGCGTCCACACGGGTGACTCCATCACTGTCGCGCCGGCGCTGACGCTGACCGACAAGGAATATCAGATCATGCGCAACGCGAGCATTGCGGTGCTGCGCGAAATCGGCGTGGAAACAGGTGGTTCCAACGTACAGTTTGCAGTCAATCCCAAGGATGGGCGGCTGATCGTCATCGAGATGAACCCGCGAGTGTCGCGCTCCTCGGCGCTGGCATCCAAGGCCACTGGCTTCCCGATCGCCAAGGTCGCGGCCAAGCTGGCGGTCGGCTACACGCTGGACGAGATCACCAATGATATCACCGGTGTTACGCCAGCGAGCTTCGAGCCGACCATCGATTATGTCGTGACGAAGATCCCGCGCTTTGCCTTCGAGAAGTTCAAGGGCGCCGAGCCGCTGCTCGGAACCGCCATGAAGTCCGTCGGCGAAGTGATGGCAATTGGCCGCAATATTCACGAATCCATGCAGAAGGCTCTGCGCGGACTCGAGACGGGCCTCGCCGGTTTCAATCAGGTCGATCATCTGGTCGGGGCGCCCAAGGAGCAGATCGTTGCAGCGCTGGGTCAGCCGACCCCGGACCGGCTGCTTATCGCAGCACAGGCGCTGCGTGAGGGGCTGAGCGTGGATGAAATCCATGCCGTCGCCAAGTTCGACCCCTGGTTCCTGCAGCGCCTTGCCGAGATCGTCGAGGCCGAGAAGGGTGTGCTGGCCAATGGCCTGCCGCGCGATGCAGAGGCCATGCGCAAGCTCAAGTCCATGGGCTTCTCGGACAAGCGTCTTGCCTGGCTGGCGCTGCAGTCGGCCAACATCCCGGGTGGCATGGACAACGCGATCAAGCGCGGCTCGGGCCTCGTCCGCGATGCCGTGGTGGCGATGACTGGCGGCGTCACCGAGAAGGAAGTGCGCGCGCTGCGCCACAAGCTCGGCGTGCGTCCGGTTTTCAAGCGGATCGACACCTGCGCGGCCGAGTTCGAAGCTAAGACGCCTTATATGTACTCGACTTACGAGGCGCCGAGCTTCGGCGAGCCGGAGGACGAGAGCCAACCCAGCGACCGGCGCAAGGTCGTGATCCTGGGCGGCGGACCCAACCGCATCGGCCAGGGCATCGAGTTCGATTATTGCTGCTGCCACGCCTGCTTCGCGCTGGAAGATGCGGGCTATGAGACGATCATGATCAACTGCAACCCGGAGACGGTGAGCACCGATTATGACACGTCCGACCGCCTGTATTTCGAGCCGCTCACGGCGGAAGACGTGCTGGAGATCCTGCATGTCGAGAAGTCGAAGGGCGAGCTGGTTGGCGTGATCGTACAGTTCGGCGGGCAAACCCCGCTCAAGCTGGCGCAGGCGCTGGAAGAGGCCGGCATTCCTATCCTCGGCACCTCGCCGGACGCCATCGACCTTGCGGAAGATCGCGAGCGGTTCGCGGCGCTGATCGAGAAATTGGGCCTGCTCCAGCCGGCCAACGGCATTGCTCGCAGCCGGGAAGAGGCCATCGCGGTGGCCAATCGAATCGGCTACCCGGTGCTGATGCGGCCCAGCTATGTGCTGGGTGGCCGTGCGATGGAGATCGTCGACGGCCAGGCGCAGCTTGAGGAATATATCGCCACGGCGGTGCAGGTCTCGGGCGACTCGCCGGTGCTGATCGACCAGTATCTGCGCGACGCTGTCGAGGTGGATGTCGATGCGCTGTGCGATGGTGAGGATGTCGTCGTCGCCGGCGTGCTCCAGCATATTGAGGAAGCCGGCGTGCATTCCGGTGACAGCGCCTGCTCGCTGCCGCCCTACAGCCTGCCGGATTATCTCATCGCCGAGATCGAGCGGCAGGCCGATGTGCTGGCCCGCGCGCTCTCCGTGCGGGGCCTCATGAACATTCAGTTCGCGGTCAAGGATGGGCTGGTCTACCTCATCGAGGTCAATCCGCGCGCCTCGCGCACAGTGCCGTTCGTGGCCAAGGCCATCGGCACGCCCATCGCCAAGATCGCCGCGCGGGTGATGGCGGGCGAGAAGCTCGCGAGCCTGCCGAAGATCGACCGCAATGCGATCCGCCACATCGCGGTGAAGGAAGCCGTGTTCCCGTTCAATCGCTTCCCCGGTGTCGATCCAATCCTCTCCCCGGAGATGAAGTCGACGGGCGAGGTCATGGGCATCGACAGAGATTTCGCGACTGCTTTCGCCAAGGCGCAGATCGGCGCGGGCACGGTGCTGCCCAAGCAGGGCACGGTGTTCATCTCCGTCAAGGATAGCGACAAGAGCGTGATCCTCCCCGGGGCCCGCAAGATTGCCGATCTTGGCTTCAAGATCGTCGCAACCGGCGGAACAGCCGATTTCCTCGCAGAGAACGGCCTGCCGGTGGAGAAGGTGAACAAGGTCGCGCAGGGCCGTCCGCATATTGTCGATCGCATTGCGGATGGCGAGGTGGACCTCATCTTCAACACCACGGAAGGCTGGCAGTCGCTCAAGGACAGCAAGGCGATCCGCACGAGCGCGTTGCGCGGCAAGGTGCCGAGCTTCACGACCGCGGCGGCAAGTCTGGCTGCCGTGGACGCAATTGAGGCTTTGCGTGCGCGTCCTCTTGAAGTGAAGTCGCTGCAATCCTATTATCAGGCGTCGCACGACTGATCTTCCAGAACACAAGAAATCAGTTGCGGGCCGACCGGATCCCCGGCGGACTAGGGAGTTCGCGCATTGTTGCGCTGGAAATAGGGAGTCGAGATGGCGACCGTTGAGAAGATGCCGATGCTGCAAGTCGGTTATGACAAGCTGACCGACCAGCTCCGCGCGCTCAAGGCCGAGCGTCCCAAGATCGTGGATGCGATCGAGGAGGCACGCGCCCATGGCGATCTTTCGGAAAACGCCGAATATCATGCCGCAAAAGAGCGTCAGGGCCAGGTCGAGGCGACCATTGCCGATCTGGAAGACAAGCTCTCGCGCGCGCAGGTTATCGATCCCACCACGCTGTCGGGCGACAAGATCATCTTCGGCGCCACGGTCACCTTGCTGGACGAGGATGACAAGCCGGTGCGCTACCAGATCGTCGGTCAGGCCGAGGCGGACGCGAAGCTGGGCATGATCAGCTACAACAGCCCCCTTGGTCGCGCCCTCATCGGCCGTCAGGTCGGCGAGGATGTCGAGGTGACGGTACCGTCCGGCGACAAGTTCTATCTGGTCAACAAGATCGAATTCATCTGATCCGCAGCCGCGCCATGATTATGTCTTTTCTGGTTGCCGCACGGGCAGCGTTCACGCTGTCGGTTCGCGCCGCAGCCGGCTGACATCGCGATGCAGCTTCCCAAAGGTCCGGCGACCAACATTCTCGCGGCGATCATCGTCATCGTCTTCCTGCCGTTGTATCTCACCGGGGAGATGGGGCGCGCGGCGCTGATTGCCGGGTTCATTTCAGAGCGCGTCACGTTGCTCTCGTCGTCCGAAGCGCTGACCTTCAACGTGCCGTGGCTGCCGCTGTGGATCACGCCGCTCACCGCCACGCTGCTGCATGGAGGATGGATGCATCTGGCCTTCAATGTGCTGATGCTGATCTTCTGCGGCCGCTTCGTTGAAAATCTGCTCGGTCCAGGCCGGCTCGTGGTGATCTACGTCGTTGGCGCCTATGCCGCAGCGCTCGGGCAGTGGCTTTCGAGCTTCTTTTATGCGCAAGGGGAGGGCTGGGTGCCGATGATCGGCGCAAGCGGCGCGATTTCCGCCGTGCTCGGAACCTATGCGTTCATCTACAGCCAGCGCGGTGTGAAGGCGATTGGGCCTGTGCCGGCCTATATCGTGCGCATGGTCTGGCTTGGCGCGGCGTGGACCATCCTGCAATTGCTGATAGCCCTAGCCGGCGGGTTCGACAGTTTCTTCGGCGGGATCGCCGTGGGCGCCCATATCGGCGGTTTCATCGCCGGTCTGCTGCTCGCGCGCCCGTTGCTGGCCCGGCGGTTCCGGGCGTCCTGACGGGCGCGTGCGAACGTTAATCTAGCACCGTCGCCCGAACCAGTCCGTCAGTGAGCGTGATCCTCGGCATCATCCGCGCTCGGATCGAGCAGGCGATGGAGATGGACGATCACATAGCGCATTTCCGCGTCATCCACGGTCCGCTGCGCCGCGCCGCGCCACGCCGCTTCGGCACTGGCATAGTTCGGGAAGATGCCGACGATGTCGATGGCGTTCAGATCTTCGAATTCGAGTTTCTGCGGGTCTTTGACGCGACCGCCCATTACGAGGTGCATGAGGCTCAAGAAAGTGCTCCGGATTTATGCCCGGCAAGAGGCGCCTGGGCGTTGTCGATTTGCTAGCAGCCTCGGCCGGTTCTGCCAAGAATGGCGATACTGGCCTTGCGATCCTAGGCGTCCGATTTCTTGTCCGAACGCGGCTTCTTGATGCGCTTGCCGATCAGGCGGGCGGCTTCGACCGCCGCCGTTTGAAGCGCGGCCTTTTCCGTCTTTGCAAGATTGGCGAACATGGTCTGCGCCGCTTGGCGAGCCCCGGAGTTTCGCACCGCCTGCTGCGCCGCCCGTCCGGCCTTGCCCGCAGCTGATCCGATGGCGAGCTTGGGCAGGAAAATGGCGATGACGGCCCCGGCTGCGGCCGCCGCCGCCACTGCCGCGATGGGATGCTCCTGAAACATCCGGTTGGTTTCATTGGCCGCGCGATAGGCCTTTTCGCGCGTGTCAGCGACCACGTCCTCGCCCCGCTCGCGCACCGTGGCAAGCGTGCTCCCGACCTTGTCCTTCACCTGATCAAGCGTAGAAGCCGTTGAGCGGCCTTTCTTCGTCTTCGGGGCGGTCATCGTCTGATCAACTGTCCTCTTTCTGGCTCCACAGAGCGCGATTCAACCAGACGAGCCAAGCACCACGCATCACGTAGAGCAAGATGAATCGCACAGGGCGCCAGAAGAGAAGGCCGACCGCACCGGTCGCGCCCAGCGTCGTCAGGACGGGATGGCGACGCAGCGTTCCGCGCGCGGCCTGTTTGGCCTGCGAAACTTTCTGCTGAACCGCCTCCACGGCGTCGTCCTTCAAGTGCGCCGGGCTCAACCGCTCGCGAACCCCGTCCAGTGCACAGCGGAAGCGCTCTCTTGCGCCATCCGCGCGCTGGCGGGCCTCGGCCAGTTCGAGGGGGGAGGGCGCGCTGCTCATGGCCGGTCTGCCTTGCTGAGGGGGGAGAGGGCCCGCTTGACCATCAGGCCGCAAAGTAAAGCGAGCAGCAGGAGGCCTCCCGCTACGATCAGAGCCGCGCCAAGCCAACCGACAGAAGGCGCGAGCGCGATCACGGCTGCCGCGACCAGCGTAACAAGCGCCAGGCTGACGAACAAAAAGGCGAGGACGCCGAACAGCGCCGCGCGTCGGGCCGCAGCGGCAATCAATGCCGCTTTGAGCTTCGCCCACGTCAGTTCCGCCTCGGCGAGTTCGCGGCCCGATGCAATCAGTCGCGAAAAGCTCTCGCCAATGGTCTCCTTTTCAAGCGCGTCTTCAGGGTTCGGCGGGGTGCCCGCCGCAGTGTGCATGGTGTCGGGATCACTCATCGATCAATGCCGGCCGGTCCTTCCAGCCTCAGCTGTCACTCGACGAGCCCCGCATCATGCGCATGAGCACAAAGCCAACCACAGCCGCCGCACCGATCGCCACCGCAGGGCTTTTGCGCACGAAGTTGCGTGCTTCCTCGGTCAGTTGGTCGATATCCTTGGCGTCCAGCGAGTCCGCCGCGCCGGCGACGGTTTCCGCAGCCTTGCGGGCATAATCGCCATATTGCGGGCCGAGCTTGGAATCGACGGTCTCGGCGGTCTCGGCGATCAGCTTCGAGAGGCCATGAAGGGCATCGCCCGTCGTGTTCTTGGCCGTCGTGGCGGCACCGCGTGCGGTGGCCTTAGCCTGCTCGGCAAATTCGCCGGCCTGCTCGCGCCAGTCGGTGCTCGATCCGGTCTCCGCGCCCCGCGCCTCTGCTGCCGTGGACAGCGCAGCCGACTTCGCGCTCGTGGCATCCGATGCAGCTTTGCGCGCCGACGTCGCCTTCGACGTGCTCTTGCGGGTCGTTCCAGTGCTATTGGTCTCGGCCATGGCGGGTTCCTCTTTTGATACAGAACAGGCTTGCCTGTTATAGCAAGGCTCGCCCTCTTTAACAGACCTGCGGCGGCAAATGTTCCCGCCATTGCACAGAAACAGCAAGATAAGCCGAGCCGCCCGCCATTGCCATGAGGGAGTGCGCTCGCTAATCCGCGCCGATAATTTGCCAGACGGAAGGGGAAGGCACAGCCATGACCGCAATTCTCGACATTCACGCCCGCCAGATCCTGGACAGCCGCGGCAACCCGACGGTGGAAGTCGACGTGTTGCTGGAAGACGGCAGCTTCGGCCGCGCCGCCGTTCCCTCGGGCGCATCCACCGGCGCTTATGAAGCGGTCGAGAAGCGCGATGGCGACAAGTCCGTCTATCTCGGCAAGGGCGTTCTCCAGGCCGTCGATGCGGTCAATGGCGAGATTGCCGAAGCGATCACCGGCATGGATGCCGAGGATCAGGGCGATGTCGACGCCGCAATGATCGAGCTGGACGGCACGGAGAACAAGGCGCGGCTCGGCGCCAACGCCATTCTCGGCGTGAGCCTCGCGACGGCCAAAGCGGCTGCCGATGCGCGCGGGTTGCCGCTGTATCGCTATGTCGGTGGGGTGTCCGCCCATGTGCTGCCGGTGCCGATGATGAACATCATCAATGGCGGCGAACATGCCGACAATCCGATCGACTTCCAGGAGTTCATGATCATGCCGGTGGGGGCGGAGAGCATCGCCCACGCCGTGCAGATGGGCTCGGAAATCTTCCACACGCTCAAGAAGGGCCTGCACGACAAGGGTCTTGCGACCGGCGTGGGCGACGAGGGTGGGTTTGCGCCCAACATCGCTTCAACGGTCGAAGCACTCGACTTCATCATGCAGAGCATCGAGAAGGCCGGTTACAAGCCGGGTGAGAATGTCGTGCTGGCGCTCGATTGCGCAGCGACCGAGTTTTTCAAGAATGGCAGCTATGTGATCTCCGGCGAGGGCAAGACGCTCTCCCCGGCTGAAATGGCCGACTATCTCGCGGACCTCGTCGCGCGCTACCCGATCAAGTCGATCGAGGACGGCATGAGCGAGGACGATTTCGAGGGCTGGAAGATCCTGACCGACAAGATCGGCGACAAGTGCCAGCTGGTGGGCGATGATCTTTTCGTCACCAACCCCAAGCGCCTCGCCATGGGCATCGAGAAGGGGCTGGCCAACTCCATGCTCGTCAAGGTCAACCAGATCGGCTCGCTGACCGAAACGCTCGCCGCCGTCGATATGGCACACCGGGCGCGCTACACCAATGTGATGTCGCACCGCTCGGGTGAGACTGAGGACGCGACCATTGCCGACCTGGCGGTCGCCACGAACTGCGGCCAGATCAAGACCGGCTCGCTGGCGCGCTCCGACCGGCTCGCCAAGTACAACCAGCTCATCCGCATCGAGGAAGAGCTGGGCGACCGCGCTTATTATGCGGGAACGTCGATTTTCCGCTGAGGCGTTTTTAACGGTCCGGGTGGAGGCGATCGATCCGTTGCGCATCCCCCGGGCCGACGGCTTGTCTACAAAGTTAATGCAATTTGTCGCATTCGTTCATTTTGGGCTTGCATTGCGACGGTCGGCGTGATTCCAAGGGCCCATGGCGCATCTGGCAAAATTGAGGTTTCTTCTTGGTTCGGCGTTTACGCCGGCTATTGCCATTTTCCTGCTCCTGCTCTTCATCGGCTATGCCATCATTGGCCCGAATGGCATTCTCGCATGGTCCGATTACAGCCGGCAGCTCAAGCAGAGGCAGGCCGAGTTGTCGGCGCTGCACAAGCAGAAGGCCGCACTGGAGAATCGAGTGAAGCTGCTCGATCCGCGCCATGCTGATCCGGATATGGTCGACGAGCTGGTCCGCAAGCAACTCGGCGTCACGCACCCCGATGAAGTCGTCGTTCCGATGAAATGAACATGAGCGCGGTCGACTAACCAGATTTCGCCACCCATTTAACCTATCTGGACATTGCGCTCCTGCCGGTGCCGTGCCTATAGCTGGCTGTAACAGCCACGCGAGAAGGACCTGAAACATTGGCGAAGCCAGCTTCCAGACGCGCGCAAAATGCCCCTGCATCCACTGCCACGGCGCCGTCTGCGGACCATAACCGGGAGCGCCCCGGTGAGCCCAATCCCTATGACGCGAGCCAGGAAGAGCTGCTCGAATTCTACCGTCAGATGCTGCTCATCCGCCGCTTCGAGGAACGGGCCGGGCAGCTTTACGGTCTCGGCCTGATCGGCGGCTTCTGCCACCTCTATATCGGTCAGGAAGCGGTTGCGGTCGGCATCCAGTCGGCGTTGACGCCCGGCAAGGACAGCGTGATCACCGGTTATCGCGATCATGGCCACATGCTCGCTTATGGCATCGATCCCAAGATCATCATGGCCGAGCTGACGGGCCGGGAGGCCGGCATTTCGCGCGGCAAGGGCGGCTCGATGCACATGTTCAGCGTCGAGCATAAGTTCTTCGGCGGCCATGGCATCGTCGGCGCGCAGGTCAGCCTCGGCACCGGTCTGGCGTTCGGTCACAAATATAACGAGGATGGCGGCGTGTGCGTCGCGTACTTCGGCGACGGCGCGGCCAATCAGGGCCAGGTCTATGAGAGCTTCAACATGGCCGAGCTGTGGAAGCTCCCGATCATCTATGTGATCGAGAACAACCAATATGCCATGGGCACCTCCGTGGCGCGCTCCTCGGCCGAGGATCAGCTCTATCGTCGCGGCGAGAGCTTCCGCATTCCGGGCATCCAGGTCGATGGCATGGACGTGCTGGCCGTGCGCGGCGCGACCGAGGCGGCGCTGGAATATGTCCGCTCCGGCAAGGGGCCGATCCTGCTGGAAATGAAGACCTATCGCTATCGCGGTCACTCGATGTCCGATCCGGCGAAATATCGCTCGCGCGACGAAGTGCAGCACATGCGCGACACGTCCGACCCGATCGAGGGCCTCAAGAAGATTCTCGCCGATGCCGGCGTGAAGGAAGAGGATTTGAAGGCCATCGATACGAAGATCCGCAAGGATGTGAGCGAGGCGGCGGACTTCGCGGAAACCTCGCCCGAGCCTGAAATGGCCGAACTTTATACCGATGTGCTGGTGGAGCAGTATTGATGGGTCTCGAGATCAAGATGCCGGCCCTCTCGCCGACGATGGAAGAGGGGACGCTGGCCAAGTGGCTCGTCAAGGAAGGCGATGAGGTCAAGGCCGGCGACATCATGGCCGAGATCGAGACCGACAAGGCGACGATGGAGTTCGAGGCTGTCGATGAAGGCACCATCGAGAAGATCCTGATCGCCGAGGGCACCGACAATGTGAAGGTCGGCACCGTGATCGCGATGCTCTCCGGCGAAGGCGAAGAAGCGCCCGCACCGGCTGCGCAAGCTCCCAAGGCCGAAGCGCAGGCCGCGCCCAAGGCTGCGGACGAGGCTGAGGCGCCCAAGAAGGCCGAGAGCGGCACCGCCAATCTCTCGGGTAGCAAGGCGAGCGCGGTGACGGACCCGGCGATCCCCGAAGGCACGCAGATGGTCAAGACGACTGTCCGCGAAGCGCTGCGCGATGCCATGGCCGAGGAAATGCGGCGCGATCCGCGCGTGTTCCTGATGGGCGAGGAAGTCGCCGAATATCAGGGCGCTTACAAGGTCACCCAGGGCCTGCTCGACGAGTTCGGCCCCAAGCGCGTGATCGACACGCCGATCACCGAACATGGCTTTGCCGGCATCGGCGCGGGCGCTGCCATGGGCGGCCTCAAGCCGATCGTCGAGTTCATGACCTTCAACTTCGCCATGCAGGCGATGGACCAGATCATCAACTCGGCCGCCAAGACCAACTACATGTCCGGGGGGCAGATGCGCTGCCCGATCGTGTTCCGTGGCCCCAATGGGGCGGCGAGCCGGGTTGGCGCGCAACACAGCCAGAATTACGGTCCCTGGTATGCCGCCGTGCCGGGCCTGATCGTGATCGCGCCTTATGACAGCTCGGATGCCAAGGGCCTGCTCAAGGCGGCGATCCGCAGTGAAGACCCGGTGGTGTTCCTCGAGAACGAGCTGGTCTACGGGCGCAGCTTCGAGGTGCCGCAGCTTGAGGATCATGTCCTGCCGATCGGCAAGGCACGCATTGTCCGCCCCGGTAAGGATGTGACGCTGGTGAGCTATTCCATCGGGGTTGGCGTCGCGCTGGAGGCGGCGGAAACGCTTGCCGCCGATGGCATCGATGCCGAGGTGATCGACCTGCGCACGCTACGCCCGCTCGATACCGCGACGGTGCTGGAAAGCCTCAAGAAGACCAACCGCCTCGTGGTGGTCGAAGAGGGCTGGCCGGTCTGCTCCATCGCCAGCGAGATTGCGGCGGTCTGCATGGAGCAGGGCTTCGACGATCTCGATGCGCCGGTGCTGCGCGTGACCAATGAGGATGTGCCCCTGCCTTATGCGGCCAATCTCGAAAAGGCGGCGCTGATCGATGCGGCGCGGGTCGTGAAGGCTGCCCGCAAGGTCTGCTATCGGAATTGAGATAGAGTGGGGCGCTTATATGGGCGCCCCGCGACCTTTGATGGCGCGAGAGGTCTTGGCTGCCCTGGGCTCCTGCCTTCGCAGGAGCACAAGCCTTTGTCCCTCCATTCTCTGTCTTAACTCAGGGAAGGCGCGCGGCGCGTCCCGGATTTTCGGCGCCGGCGCGACGGCCCGGCAATTGCTCGTTGAAGATCTTGCGGCTGACGAACTTCCAGGCGCCATCCACCTTGCGCATCCTGTCCTCATAATGGCCGTAGCTGCCGATATGCGGGGTGTGCCCGGTGCCGTTATTGGCTACCTCGAACCAGTAGATCACGCCCTTGGCCGTATCGCCATGCACATAGATGGCCTGATTGGTGATGAAGTGGCGCAGGGTGACAGGCTGGCCTGAGCCATCGTCGCCATAATATTGCTTGATGGCTTGCTTGTAGACGCCGATTTCCTTGTAGATTTCCTCCGGCCCGACGGCGGTGCCGCCTGCCCATTCCAGCACGCCTTCGGGCGCGAACAGGGCGGCGTAGCTTTCGGCATCGCCCCAATCGAGCGCCATGAGATACTCGGCTTCGAGCTGCATGATCGCGGCGCGATCGGCGGCATAATCCTCCTGCGCCGCTGTCGGGCGTCCGGTTTCGTTCGGCATAATGATGTCCTCTCCTCTGCCTGCGCCATGGCGCAGGCTCGCAAGAGGTTAGACGAGGAGCCTCGCATGCGCAATTAAAGCTGGACAGAATCAATCTCAGCGGTTGAAACTGGCAGGATAACGAGCCGCAGGAAATGGAACCGGTGCGGCGCCAGGGCGAGCAGAGAGGAATTCACGACATGGCAATGGCACCTCAGGCGGCACACTCCGTGCCGGGCGACGATGCTGGGGCCGCGTCGCAGCAATGGCCCTCTAGCCCGCGTGCCTATTTCGCGCTGACTGTCATCATCATCGCCACCTTCCTGAGCTTTTTCGATGCCACCGTGTTCGGAATGCTGGCGGAGCGGATCAAGGTCGATTTCGGCCTGTCCGATACGCAACTTGGCATATTGGGCGGCCCGGCGAGCATCATCTTCTACGTGTTCGTCGGCATTCCGCTGGCCCGGCTCGTGGATATCTATCCGCGCAAGATGATCCTCGCGATCAGCGCGGCGGTGACGGGCGGTGTCACCATGCTGAGCGGTCTGGCGCAGGGCTTCGGCCAGTTCATCGCGGCGCGGATGCTGCTGGGCGCGGGCGGATCGGCCCATGGCCCCGGCTCCTATTCTCTCATCGTGGACATGTTCCGGCCGAAGAAAATCCCGATTGCCTTCGCGCTGCTGCAGTTCGGTTTCATCGGCGGCACCACGCTTGGCGTGCTGTTCGGCGGGATGATGATCGGCGCGGTATCGCATTGGGATACCAGTTACTTGTGGGGCCTGCGCATCTTCAACTGGCAGTGGATCTTGATCGGCCTCGGCCTGCTGTCCTTCCCGGCGGCGCTGCTGTTCCTGCTGGTGAAGGAGCCTGCGCGCCGTGCCGCGGTCGCCGACCCGATCGCAGTGCCGCAAAAGGCCAGCTTCGGCCGCAAGATCGCCACGTTCATGGGCTTCGATGCCATTCGCGGCATTCAGGCGAAAGGCATGGTCTATTATCCTCTGTTCATCGCGCTGGCGCTCAGCGCCACGGAAAGCCAGGGCATCGGTTTCTGGCGCGTGCCCTTCCTCGTGCGCACCTATGGCATGGACGAGGCGCAGATCGGCGCGGTGCTCGCGCCCATGCTGCTGGTCGCGCAGCTCGCCGGCCTCGTGCTCGGTGGCCTGATGGTCTCGTGGTTCGGCCGCAAGTATAAGGACGCGAACGTTCGCACGGCGGCGATCTGTTTCACCGCGGTCACCATCTGCACGCTGGCCGCGCCGCTGATGCCGACGGGGCACCTCGCCATGGGCGCAATGGCCGTGGCGACGCTCTTCGGCCTCGCGGGCGCGCCGGCCCAGAATGCCGCCGTGCAGCGGGTCGCGCCGCAGGCCATGCGCGGGCAGGTGACCGCGCTGTACCTGTTCATGTTTACCTTCTTCGGCGCGATGGGCAGCCTCGTGATCGGCGTCGTGGCGCAATATGTCGTGCGGGATGAGGCGCGGCTCTGGCAGGCGATCTTCATCACCGCGCTCGTGCTGCTGCCACTCGCCACGATCAGCATGTGGCGCGCGTGCAAGCCCTATCGCGAGGAAATCGAGCGCCTGGAAGCAGCAGAAGCTGCGGCTGTGAGCAAAGCAATGCCTGCGGGGAGTTGACGACTCATCATTGAGTTCTCACAGGGGATATTGCGCGACGCCGGGCTTTGGTCCGGCGTCACTCTGTTTCGCTGAGAGTCCCGAGAGGATGGCTATGACCAATTATCCTGCCCTGCACATGATCATCGATGGCGAGGCCGTGACCGGCGGTGATCGCCGAACGCAGACCATCGTCAATCCTGCGACAGGCGAGACCCTTGGCGAGCTGCCGCTGGCCACCACCGCGGATCTCGACCGCGCGCTGGAAACCGCGCAGCGCGGGTTCAATCGCTGGCGCAACTCGACGGCGCAGGAGCGCGCTGCCGTGCTCTCCGGCGCAGCGCGTCTGCTCATGGAGCGGCAGGAGACGCTGGCTCGCATCGCCACGATGGAGCAGGGCAAGACCCTGCCTGAATCCCGCATCGAAGTGATGATGGTCGCCGGCCTGTTCAATTTCTACGCGGGTGAGGTTTCGCGCCTCTATGGCCGCGCGCTGGTTCGCCCGGCCGGCATGCGCTCGACGGTGACTTATGAGCCGGTCGGCCCGGTTGCGGCCTTCTCGCCCTGGAACTTCCCGCTCGGCAATCCTGGTCGTAAGCTGGGCGCGCCGATTGCGGCGGGCTGCTCGGTGATCATGAAGTCTGCCGAAGAGACCCCGGCGTCCGCGCTCGGCGTGCTGCAGTGCCTGCTCGATGCTGGCCTGCCCAAGGACGTCGCGCAGGCCGTGTTCGGCGTGCCCGATGAGGTGTCGCGCCACCTGCTCGCTTCGCCGATCATCCGCAAGCTCAGCTTCACCGGCTCGACCGTGATCGGCAAGCACCTCGCCAAGCTGGCTGCCGAAGACCTGAAGCGCACCACGATGGAACTGGGCGGTCACGGCCCGGTGCTGGTGTTCGATGATGTCGACGTGGATCGCGTGCTGGATGTCATGGTCGGCCACAAATATCGCAACGCCGGCCAGGTCTGCGTCTCGCCGACCCGGTTCATCGTGCAGGAAAATGTCTACGAGCGGTTCCGTGACGGGTTCGCGAGCCGCGCCAAGGCGCTCAAGGTCGGCAATGGCCTTGAGGATGGCATCCAGATGGGGCCGATGGCCAATGAGCGTCGCCCGGATGCCATGGAGCGCCTTATCGGTGGCGCGGTCAGCAGCGGCGCAAAGCTCAATGCGGGTGGCGAGCGCATCGGCAATCAGGGCTTCTTCTATGCCCCGTCCGTGCTCAGCGAAATTCCGCTCGATGCCGAGATCATGAACGAGGAGCCGTTCGGCCCGGTCGCGCTCATCAATCCGTTCGGCAAGGTCGACGACATGATCGCGGAGGCCAATCGGCTGCCTTATGGTCTCGCCGCTTACAGCTGGACGGACGACGTCAAGCTGCAGCGCCGCGTGGCGCGGGAAGTCGAGACCGGCATGCTCGGCGTGAACAGCGTTGCCATCGGCGGTGCGGACTCGCCGTTCGGCGGCGTCAAGTGGTCGGGCCACGGCCATGAGGATGGCCCCGAGGGCCTCCACGCCTGCCTCGTGACCAAGGTCGTCCACGAAGGCTGATCCAGAATACAAGCCCCGGTGCCCGTGCAGGCGCCGGGGCTTTCTTTCCCCATTTCTCAGGAGAGTAACATGACCCACGCGCTCAACACCGGCGGCGATCGCGGCTATCTTCGCATCGCGACCGAAGAGGCTTTTGCGACGGCAGAACAGCTCGACGCCTTTCTGAAGCTGGTCAAAGAGGGCCGGGCCGACAAGGCTACCACGTCGCTCTGGGGTTTCTACGGCACGTCGCCTTCCGAGCGGACCCAGTTCATTCGCGATCGACTACTCGATCTGGACGATCTGCGCATTCAGGCGATGGACGAGACCGGAATCGACGTCGCCATTCTCTCCCTGACATCGCCCGGTGGACAGGCATTCGAGACCGATGAAGCCAAGACGCTGGTCCGCAATGCCAACGACGTTCTGAAGGCCGCCTGCGAACGCCACCCGTCGCGCTATGTCGGCATGGTCTCCATCGTCCCGCAGGACGTGCAGTGGTCCGTCGAGGAAATCGCACGCGGCAAGAACGAGCTGGGCTTCAAGGGCGTGATGGTCAACAGCCACACCAAGGGTCACTATCTCGATGAAGAGCAGTTCGACCCCATCCTGAAGGCCTGCGCCGACAATAATCTGCCGCTTTACATCCACCCGCAGTCGCCGCCGGATGCGATGATCGCCGGCATGGTCGAGGCTGGCCTCGATGGCGCGATCTTCGGCTTCGGTGTCGAGACCGGCTACCATCTGCTGCGTATCCTGACGACGGGTGTGTTTGACCGCTATCCCAACCTGACCGTGTGCGTCGGCCATGGCGGCGAGGCGATCCCCTACTGGCTGTTCCGCATGAACTACATGCATCAGGCTGGCGTCCGCTCGAAGCGCTACGAGCGCCTCAAGCCGCTCAACCACGACCTGTTCCACTACATGCGCAACAATGTCTGCGTGACGACGAGCGGCATGGCCTGTCCGCTGGCGATCAAGCTGTGCATCGATCAGCTCGGCGAGGACCGGGTGATGTACGCGATGGATTATCCCTATGAATATGTCGCTGACGAAGTGCGCACGCACGACAATCTCGACATTTCTGCAGAAGCCAAGAAGAAGCTGATGCAGACCAACGCCGAGCGGGTCTTCAACCTGTGACGACCCCGCCGGTGTCGGGCCGGGTGACCGGCACCGCCTGGTATGCGCTGGCGTTGGTGGCTCTCACCAACGCCATGTCGCTGCTGGATCGCAACATCCTCGCCATTCTCGCGCCGCGCATCAAGGCGGACCTGCAGATTGGCGATGCCGAGCTGGGGCTGCTGTACGGAACGGTGTTCGCGCTGTTCTACGCGCTGTTTTCCCTGCCGCTCGGTCGCCTGTCGGATGGCTGGATTCGCACGCGCATCCTGGCCATCGCCATCGCCTTCTGGTCCTTCTCGAGCGGCCTCGCGGCCTTTGCGAGCGGCTTTGCGATGCTGGCGATTTCCCGGCTGGGCGTGGGTATCGGCGAGGGGGCAACATCCCCCGCCGGCACATCCTTGCTGTTCGATTATTTCCCCAAGCACCGGCGTGGCCTGGTGATGGGCACCATCGCGGCGTCCATCGCGGTGGGCCTTGGCATGTCCAATGTCGTCGGCGGTGTCGCGGCGCAATGGTGGGAAACGCTTTACCCGGCGGGGCAAGCGCCGCTGCGGCTGGCAGGCTGGCAGTTCGCCTTTCTGGTTGCGTCCATTCCGGGCCTCGTCCTCGCTCTGCTGCTGTGGCACCTCAAGGAGCCTCAGCGCGGCGCGATGGATGGCATCGCGTCCCGGCCCGATCCGGCGCCGTTCCGCTCGAGCCTCGCGCTGCTCGGTGCGGTGACGCCCGGCACCAATTTGCTGAGCCTTGCCGCCAGCAAGGCCAGTGCCCGCCACTGGACCGCCAATATCGGCGTCATGGTGCTCATGGTCGGCCTGATGACGCTGTTCGTGCATCTGGCTTCGGCCTTCTCGCCGCGCCCGGCGCTCAGTTTCGGTGGCGTGCCGCTCAATCCTCACATCCTGCAATGGGGTGTGATGGGCTTTGGCATCATCGTGATCTTCAACCTGTTGCAGCGGCTGGCGCTTGCCGATCCGCCGACCTATCAGGTGACGGTGCGCTCGCCCGCGCTGATGATCGCGATTGCGGTCGGCGCGCTGCAGACGGTGATCAATTACGGCATCATGGGCTTCACGCCCGCCTTCATCATGCAGACCTATGGTACTTCGCCCGCTGAGACGGGCGTCACCTTCGGCCTGCTCTCGCTGGTGATCGGCGTGATCGGCCCGATGATTTCGGGGCCCCTGGCTGACTGGTTCGACAAGTCCATGCCGGCGACCGGGCGCGTGTATCTCACGCTGTTCGCGCTCGGCGTCTCGCCACTCATCGGGGTCTGGACCTATCATGCGCCGGATGCGTTCGGCTTCTACAGCCGCTTCGTGCTCTACAGCGTCATCCTGACCTGCTGGATGCCGCCGCTCTACTCGCTGATCTATGGACTTGTGCTGCCCCGCATGCGCGGCATCACCGCAAGCACCTATCTCATCATCTCCACCATTTTCGGCCTCGGCATGGGGCCCTATCTGGTCGGGATGATCTCGGATGCCACGGGTGATCTGCGCACCGCGATCCTCAGCGTCAACTGGATGGCGATTCCCATCATCGTCCTGCTGGTCATTCTCCTCACCCGCATCCGCAAGGACGAGAGCCTCATTCTGGTCCGCGCCCGGGATGCAGGGGAACCTGTCTGATGCTTTGACCTGCTCAGCATCCTCTCATTGTTGACTTTGTTCGAAATGGCGCTTTGTGTCATAAGAACTGAGTCGAGCCGCGCGGGGGACGTGCGCGGTGCAATGAGAGGATGACAAGAGCATGACGGACGAGAGAACTGTCGATTACGTGATCGTCGGAGCGGGCAGCGCGGGATGCGTTCTCGCCAACCGGCTCTCGGCGGATCGGGGCACGGAAGTCGTCCTGCTCGAGGCTGGCGGCGATGATCGCCCGACGCGGGAATTGAGCCAGTTCCGCTCCAACATGATGATCCATATCCCGATCGGTTTTGGCAAGACGCTGAACGATCCCAAGGTCAACTGGTTGTACGAGACCGAGGTCGATGAGGGCTCGGGCGGTCGCCCCCACAAATGGCCCAAGGGCAAGGTGCTCGGCGGCTCGTCGTCGCTTAACGGCATGCTCTATGTGCGCGGCCAGTCGGCCGACTATGATGGCTGGCGTCAGATGGGCAATGAGGGCTGGGCATGGGACGACGTGCTGCCCTATTTCAAGAAGAGCGAGGACCAGACCCGTGGCGCCATGGAAGGCCATGCGCAGGGCGGTGAGCTGGCTGTCTCCGACTTCCCCGAGCATCACCCGATCAGCAAGGCCGTCATCGATGCCTGTGTCGAGGCTGGCTATGCCTATAAGGATGATCTGAACGACGGCGATCAGGAAGGGACGAGCTGGTTCCAGATGACCGCGCGCAACGGCAAGCGTTGCTCGACGGCGGTGGGCTTCCTCCATCCGGTCATGGATCGGGTCAATCTCACGGTCGAACTGCGCGCCATGACGACCCGCATCCTCTTCGAGGGCAAGCGCGCGGTGGGGGTTGAGTTCGTCCAGCATGGTCGCCTGCGCCGCGTGAAGGTGCGCAAGGAAGTGATCCTCGCCGCCGGCGCGGTCGAGAGCCCCAAGCTGCTGGAAATCTCCGGCATCGGGCAGGGCGGGGTCGTCCGGGAGCTGGGCGTGAAGCTGGTGCACGAGCTGCCCGGCGTCGGCGAGAACCTGCAGGACCACTATATGATCGGCTGCCAGGCGCGGCTGAAGCCGGGCACGCCGTCCGTCAATTCCATGGCCAGCGGCCTGCCGCTGATCGGCCAGATGCTCAAATATGGCATGACCCGTAAGGGCCTGCTTTCCTACGCGGTGGCGCATGGTTGCACCTTCCTGCGGTCGCGCGAAGGGCTGGAGACGCCGGACATCCAGATTCACACCATGGCGGCGTCCATGGATCTGGAAGTGCTGAACGCCAAGCAGCAGCTCGCGCTGGAGAAGGAGCCGGGCATGGCCTCCAACCCCTGCCAGCTTCGTCCGGAATCGCGCGGGCACATCCACGCTCGCTCGCCCGATGGCACGCAGGCCCCCAAGATCACGCCCAATTATCTGCAGGACCCGATCGACCAGCAGATGGCCGTCACGCAGCTCAAGATCATCCGCGAAATCTGGCAGCAGCCGGCAATCGCCAAATATCTGGCCGGCCCCGATCCGTTCGGCGAGACGGACGATCAGATGTTCTTCTATGCGCAGGTCGCCGGCGGCACGCTGTATCATGCGGTCGGCACGGCGCGCATGGGCAGCGACCCCAAGGCGGTGGTCGATGCGCGCCTGCGCGTCCATGGCGTTCAGGGCCTGCGCGTGGTCGATGCCTCGATCATGCCCAAGATCGTCTCCGGCAACACCAATGCCGCGACGATCATGATCGGCGAGAAGGGATCGGAAATGATCCTGGAAGACGCGAAGGAACTGGCACCGGCCTGAACCGGCCGGCGTGCGGCATCAATGCTGAACGGAAAACGAAGCCGCCTGCGCGTCAGGCGGCTTCGGTCTTTTCATGGAAGGCTTGCGCGATCAGCGTGAGCGACTTGGTGCGGGCCTGCGGATCGAAGGCGGGGCTGTGGACGATCACCTCATCCACCTGCGTCCGCTTGACGAACTGGCGCAGGCTACGCGCGACATCATCGACCGTGCCGAACGCGCTGCATTGCATGACATGCCCCAGCATTGCGCTGAGCGACGGATCGAGGCTCGCGACATAATTCTCCACCGGCGGCGGCAACTTGCCGGGGCGACCGGTGCGCAGCGCGACAAAGTTCTGCATCATCGAGCTGGCGACATATTCCGCCTCCGCCACCGTGTCGGCAACGACGACGCTCATCGCTGCCGCCGCATAGGGTTCGCGCAGAGAGGCGGACGGGCGGAAATCGCGGCGATAGATGGTCAGCGCTTCATCCAGCAGATCGGGCGCGAAATGCGAGGCGAAGGCGTAGGGCATCCCGAGTGCCGCCGCGAGTTGCGCGCCGAACAGGCTGGAGCCCAGAATCCACATATCGATCTGAGCGCCGCGCCCGGGCACGGCCAGCAGGCCGAGGTCAGGCTCGCCGGTAAAGTGAGCGCGCAATTCCACCACGCTGCGGGGAAACTCCTCGGCCTCTTGCCGGGTGTCATGGCGGATGGCGCGGGCCAGCCGGCCATCGGCGCCGGGCGCGCGACCCAGGCCAAGATCGACACGGCCGGGGAAGAGCGCATCCAGCGTGCCGAACTGCTCGGCGATGATATAGGGCGAGTGATTGGGCAGCATGATGCCGCCCGAGCCGACGCGGATGGTCTTGGTCGCTCGCCCGGCCTCGGCGATGATGAGCGAGGTGGCCGCTGCCGCCACGCCGGCCATGCCGTGATGTTCGGCGATCCAGTAGCGATGATAGCCGAGTGCTTCGGCATGGGCGGCGAGCGGGCCGACGCGCTTGATCGCATCGCCGGCGCTTTCGCCTTCGACAACGTTGACGAGGTCGAGGAAGCTGAGTTTGGTCATCGATGCAAGATGGGATCGGCACCCCCGCTACGCAACCGGTGGCGGGCGGGGCGCTTGGGGATCAGGTGACGCGCCAGACCCACAATTTGATGCCCGCCTTGTAGCGCGCGCCCGAGCAGACGAAGATGCTGCGGTTCATCCAGTCATATTTGCCTTCCGGCGCGATGAATTCCGGCACGGTGCGGAAATAATAATCCGCCGGATCGACCTCATCGCCTGCCGCCAGTCGCGCCATCACATCGGGCGGGCCATGGCGCAGGCCACGATTGCGGATCTGGATGACGACGCCGTCATCGGTCTGCAGCGCGTAAAGGGCGTCGGCGACGGTGACGCCGTCCGGCCGGGTGAGCTGGAAGTCGGCGGCATTGCCGAGCAGCTTGCCCTTGATGAGCGGGCCTTCGACCCGGCCGCCCTCGAAGATGGGGATGATGCGGCGGGTGCCATCGACGGTGTTGCCGAGCGGCACCGGCGCGCCGAGATCGCCGCCGGCTTCATAGACGAATTCCAGGCCGGGCTGAATCATGAACGTGCTTCCTTGAGACTTGAAGTGTGAGGCGGCAGCCCCGGCGCGCACGCATGAGCGCGGGCCGGGGCTGTGGCTGGATGATCGCTAGTGTCAGGCGGCTTCGCGTTCCAAGCCGATCTGGTCCGCGCTGGCCCAGTTGCCGTGCAGGCCAAAGCGCAGCGCGAAGGGGATGTGGATCGTGGCGACCGGTCCCTTCTCGATGTCCAGCGCTTCGAAGATCAGCAGGTCGCTCTTGTGGTCGGCCAGGCGATTGCAGACCTGCACGATCCAGCCATCGCCTTCGGGCGCGTCTTTGGAGCGGGGCACGAAGGCCGGCTCCTGCAACGAGGAGGTGGGGCCGCACCACCAGTGCTGCTCCTTGCCGGTCTGGTGGTCGATCAGGAACAGGCAGTTCATCAGGAAGCCGCCGGCGCTGCCGCCCTTGAGCTCGACGGGACGCTTCATGTCCATCTCCAGCATCCAGCCATAGCGATAGGGCAGGCCGGTGACGCGGTCGTCGATCCGGGGGAATTCGCCCGACGTCTCCGTGAGGCGGGTGACGCTATCGAACTCGTCGCTGTTGGACGCCATGTCGACCGTCCAGCGGGTGAGGTAGCTCGCCGCCTGCTGCGGGTTGAAGGGCGCGCCATGCACGTCCGGGAAGAAGGGGAACATGTTGTTCGCCGCTTCCGGCACGTCGATATGGACCTTGGTGCCGTCCTGATAGGCGTTCATCACATGCGACGCGAAGCAATTGTCGCGCTTGAACCAGCGGATGTCTTCCTGCTTCACATCGTCACGGCGCGGGATGATGCCGAGGTAGACGGGCAGGGTGGTGTCGAAGCCGAAGTGCGGCAGGCCCTTCTCCAGGCGCTCCCAGCTGCCGATCGAGGGCACGATGTGCAGGACCAGATAATCCTTGGTCACGCCGAAATCGTGCATCATGCAGTAATAGGGTGCCTTGAACCACAGTTCGCGGACCAGTTCGCCCTCAGCGCTGACCTCATACAGACACACATCGTCGGAGCACAGGCCGCTCGCCGCATAACCGATGGCAACCATGTTGCCCGTGTGCGGGTCGATCTTGGGGTGCGCGGTGAAGGTCTGGCCGGTCATCTTACCGCCGAACTTCTCGAAGCCGATGGTTTCCATCGTGTCCGGCTCCATGACGAGGGACGGGCTGTCCTCCTTCATGGCCCAGAGCTTACCGGCGAACACGAAGGCGTTGGTGTTCGCGGTCGAGCGATACTCGCCCTTGACGGACTCATCGTCCGTCAGCGGATTGCGATAGGCACCGAAGAGCGCCTTGCCGGCCTCGTTCTCCAGCTTCCACTTGGCCGTCTTGGCCCAGCGCTGCTTGATGTCGCACTGGCCATCATGAATGTGGAAGCGCGTGATCATGCCATCGCCGTTGAAGCTGATGTCATCGCCCAGGCGGGGCGGGAATTGCGGGTCCGGCTGCACGCGGAAGAAGGCGCCATTCAGCTCGGGGGGAATCGTGCCCTCATGCACGAGATTCGGAATGTCGCATTCGATGCGAGACGGGCTGTTGAAACCTGTGAAAGCGGGGGTATTGGGGAATTGCGCCATAGCTTGCTCCTCTTGCGCAGGTTTGTATGCTATGCATACCAATTGGGCAATTCCCATTGCTTAATCAATGGCCGAACCGTTCCGGTTCTCGGGGGTAAAGATTTTGGAAGCACGCGCACGTCAACGTCCTCTTGTGGCCGCCAAGGGTGGTGGAAGTGCGACGCCATCGCCTGCGCCCGCGCAGATCGACGATGATATCGGCGCGATCGACGACATTATCGGGTTCCACATCCGCCTTGCCCATGGCGCGGCCTACCGCCATTTCACCGAGACTTTTTCCGAGCTTGGCCTGACGCAGAAGATGGTCTCCGTCCTCTGGCTGATCAGCGACCATCCGCACATCGCGCAGGCCGATATCGGCCGCCGCCTGCAAATGGACCGGGCGACGACGATGGCGATCATCAACCGGTTGGAAGCGCGCGGCCTGCTGGTGCGCGGCGCGTCCACGCTGGACCGGCGCCGGCAGACGCTGACGCTGACTGCGGACGGGCAGGCGGCCCTTAGCGACGCGCGGCGCTGCATCGACGAGCATGAGCAGTGGCTCAAGTCCCGTTTCACCAAGAAAGAAGCCACGTTGCTCATCGAGTTATTGCGCCGTATTCACGAGTAGATTCGGCCTGTGAGGTCGCCGATGCGGTCCACTGCCTGGAGAGGAAAGCCCAACCATGTCATCGTCTGATCCTGTTGAGATCATTAATGAGTCGCCGATGTCCGTTCGGCAGTGGATTGTCGTGGTCTTGATGATCCTGCTGAACGCGCTGGACGGTTTCGACGTGCTGTCGAGCGCCTTTGCGGCGCCGGGCATTTCGGCGGAATGGGGCATTCCGCGCTCGGCGCTGGGCATCGTCCTCTCGGCCGAGCTGGTCGGCATGGGCTTCGGCTCGGTCATCCTCGGTGGTGTCGCAGACCGCATCGGCCGCAAGGACACGATGCTGATCTGCCTCGTCGTCATGGCGATCGGCATGTATCTGGCCCATGCCGCGACCGGTGTGACGCTCCTGACAGTGTGGCGCTTCGTCACCGGCCTCGGTATCGGCGGGATGCTGGCGGCGACCAACGCCGTGACGGCGGAATCGACCAGCAAGTCCTCGCGCAGCCTCGCCATGGCGCTTTACGTCATCGGCTACCCGATTGGCGGCGTGGTGGGCGGCTTTGCCGCGCAAAGCTGGCTGCTGGTGGAATATGATTGGCGCGCGGTGTTCATGTTCGGCGCGGTGGTGACCGCCATCATGATCCCGCTGGTCTTCTTCCTCGTGCCGGAGACGCCTGCATTCTACGCCGCGCGCCGGCCCGCGAACGTGATCGAGAAGGTCAACCGCTCGCTCCGCGCGCTGCGTAAGCGGACCATCGAGGCACTGCCGCCGCTGCGTACGGAAGGACCGCAGCCCAAGGTCACCGACATCCTGTCCAAGCCGGGCCTGCGCAAGGTCACCTGGCTGTTGGCCTTCGGCTACATGTTCCACACGCTCACCTTCTACTACATCCTCAAGTTCGCAGTGCAGATCGTCGCGGATTCCGGCTTCTCGCAGGCGGATGCCGCCAGCACGCTCACATGGGCAAATATCGGCGGTGCGATTGGCGGCGGTCTGTTCGGCTTCCTGCTCAAGAAATGGGACATCAAGGGGCCGACGATTGCCATGATGATTGCCGGCGTGGTTGCGGTGGCATGGTTCGGCATGGGGCATGGCGAGCTGGGTGAATGGCGCGTGGCGGCATTCCTGTCGATGTTCTTCCTCAACGCGGCCATTGTGGGCTTCTATGCCGCCTTCGCGCGGGGCTTCCCGGCTTATGCTCGCGCCACGGGTACGGGCTTCGTCCTCGGCGTGGGGCGCGCCGGCGCGGCTGGCTCGCCCATCGTCGCCGGGCTGCTCTTCGACGTGCTTGGCAAGGGCGAGTTGCTCACCGTATCGCTCATCATGAGCCTTGGCTCGGTATGCGCCATCTTCATGCTGCTGTTGCTGCCGATGCGCGATGGCGATGCGATTGCTCAAGCCGAGGCCAAGGCCTGAGATCTGGGTCCGCCGCCCCCTCTATGCGGGGCGGTGGATCGTCAGATACTGACTGATGTGACGAGGGCAGGGGGTCGAGGCGGTCAGCCCGCCGTGACGCGGAGCACTTCGTCCGGCCGGGCCAGCGCATAGAGCGAGAGGCCCGCAGTCTCGGCCCGCGCTGCCGCCATGCTGGTTGGGACCGAGATGGTCACAAGGGTGTGGGCGCCGGCGCGGACCGTTTTCTCCACGATCTCATAGCTGCAGCGCGCCGTGGAAAGCACAAAGCCGGTGTCCATCGTCTGCCCTGCGCGGGCCATGGCGCCGACGAGCTTGTCCAGTGCATTGTGCCGGCCGACATCCTCGCGGGCCATCAGGATGGCGCCATCCGGCGCGACAAAGGCAGCGGCGTGCATCCCGCCTGTGGCGCGATTGCCGGGCTGATGCGCACGCAGGCCCTGCAGAGCGGCGAAGATCGCCGCCGGTGAGAGCGCCTCATGCGCGGCGACCGGGGGGAGGGCACGCGAAACGGCTTCCAGATTATCGATGCCGCACAAGCCACAGCTCGACTCGGCCACGCGCGTGCGCACGCGCTCTTCGAGCTTTTCTAGCGCCAGTGAGGTGATGGTCGCACGCGCGATCCAACCGAGATCGGTCTCGACGATATCGATGCCAGTGACATCGCCCGGTTGCGCAGCCAGACCTTCAGTCAGTGCGAAGCCGGTGATGAAGTCGTCCAGATCAAACGGACTGGCCATCATCACAGCATAGGAAAGGCCGTTATATTCCAGCGCGACCGGCACTTCCGGCGCAAAGGGGCGCGCAACCGGACGGCTTGAGCCATCCGGTCGAAGGGCGACGAGGTCAGCCGGCGTCGTTGTAGCCAGGATCGTTCTCATCCGCGCTCGCGAATTCGGTGGCCCGCGTCATGTGCGGCACCGGCCCATCCACCATGGCGATGGCGCGCGCGGCGAGCGGCGACATGTCGGCGGGGTCGACGGCCTTGATGCCCGCGAGCATCCGCGGATCCCAATACATCTTGATATGGTCGGCGGTGGCGAGGGCCGCCTGATCGTGGCCCAACGCTTCGAAATTCCGCGCGATCTGGTTCGCCATGTAGATGAGGCGGCTGGCTTCCATGATGCTTACTCCGCCGCTTCAGCCGTCAGGCTGGCCACGATCCGCCGCGAGCGCTCGGACCAGCTGTTATAATCCTCCTGCCAATCGGTCGGGCCGTTGGAGGGCGTGATCTGGACAGCTGTCACCTTGTATTCGGGGCAGTTGGTGGCCCAGTCCGAATATTCGGTGGTCACGACATTGGCCTGCGTGGCGGGGTGGTGGAAGGTGGTGTAGACCACGCCCGGTGCCACCCGCTCAGTGATCGTCGCCCGCAGCGTCGTCTCGCCGGTGCGGCTGGAGAGCTTTACCCAGTCGCCATCCTTGAGGCCGCGATTCTCGGCATCGGTCGGATGGATTTCCAGTAGATCCTCAGGGTGCCAGGCCGTGTTGCCGGTGCGCCGTGTCTGCGCGCCGACATTATACTGGCTGAGGATGCGGCCGGTGGTGAGCAACAGCGGGAAGCGCGGGCCGGTCTTCTCGTCGGTCGGCACATAATCCGTGACGACGAACTTGCCCTTGCCGCGCACAAAGCCTTCGACGTGCATGATCGGCGAACCTTCATGCGTCTCGTCCTTAACCGGCCACTGCAGCGATCCCTCGCGCTCCAGACGCGCCCAAGATACGCCTGCGAATGACGGCGTCAAACGGGCGATTTCGGCGAGGATTTCGCTGGGGTGCTCGTAGTTCCAGCCAAGATCCATGGCATTGGCGAGAAGCTGCGTGATCTCCCAGTCGGCATAGCCATTGGCGGGCTCCATGACCTTGCGGACCGGCTGGATGCGCCGCTCTGCATTGGTGAAGGTGCCGTTCTTTTCAAGGAAGGTCGAACCGGGCAGGAAGATATGCGCGTAGTTCGCCGTTTCGTTCAGGAACAGGTCCTGCACGATGACGCACTCCATCGCCTTGAGGCCCGCCGCGACATGCGCGGTATTGGGGTCGGACTGAAGGATGTCCTCGCCTTGGATATAGATCGCGCGGAACGTGCCGTCGATCGCGGCGTCCAGCATATTGGGGATGCGCAGGCCCGGCTCGGCATCCAGGGTCACGCCCCAGTCCGCCTCGAACAGCTCGCGCGTTTCATCGTCGCTGATGTGGCGATAGCCGGGCAATTCGTGCGGGAAGCTGCCCATGTCGCAAGCGCCCTGCACGTTGTTCTGACCACGCAGCGGGTTCACGCCTACGCCGCGGCGCCCGATATTGCCGGTTACCATCGCAAGGTTGGCGATGGCCATCACCGTCGAGCTGCCCTGGCTATGCTCGGTGACGCCAAGGCCATAATAGATGGCGCCATTACCGCCAGTCGCGAACAGGCGGGCCGCGCCGCGCAATTCCTCGGCGGGCACGCGGGTGACGGGCTCCAACGTCTCAGGGCTGTTGCGCTCCTGCGAAACGAAGGCGGCCCAGTCCTGATACTCGTCCCAGTCGCAACGCTCGCGGATGAACGCCTCGTCAGCGAGACCTTCGGTGACGATCACATGCGCCATGGCAGTGAGCACGGCGACGTTGGTGCCGGGCTGCAGCGCAAGATGGTGCTGCGCGGCGATGTGTGGCGACTTGACCATGTCCGTCCGGCGCGGATCGATGACGATCAGCTTGGCGCCCTGACGCAGCCGGCGCTTCATCCGGCTCGCGAACACCGGGTGGCCGTCCGTCGGGTTGGCGCCGATGATCAGGATGACGTCGCTGTCCATCACGCTGTCGAAATCCTGCGTGCCGGCGGAGGTGCCGAAGGTCGTCTTCAGGCCATAGCCGGTCGGCGAGTGACAGACGCGGGCGCAGGTGTCGGTATTGTTGGAGCCAAAACCTGCGCGGATCAGCTTCTGCACCAGGAAGGTTTCCTCATTGGTGCAGCGTGACGACGTGATGCCGCCCAATGCGCGCGCACCGTGGGCGGCCTTGATGCGCTTGAGTTCGGATGCGGCGTAGGAAATCGCCTCGTCCCAGCTCACCACCTGCCAGGGATCATCCACGCTCTTGCGGATCATCGGTTGGGTGATGCGGTCCTGATGGTTGGCATAGCCCCAGGCGAAGCGGCCCTTGACGCAGCTATGGCCGCGATTGGCCTTGCCGTCCTTCCACGGCACCATGCGCACCAGCTGCTCGCCGCGCATTTCCGCGCGGAAGGTGCAGCCGACGCCGCAATAGGCGCAGGTGGTGACGACGGCCCGCTCGGGCTTGCCGATCTCGACCATCGCCTTTTCCTGAAGCGTGGCGGTGGGGCAGGCCTGCACACAGGCGCCGCATGACACGCATTCGGAGGAGAGGAAATCGTCGGACGCGACACCCGCAGACACCATGGAGCCGAAGCCGCGGCCATCGATCGTGAGCGCGAAGGTGCCCTGCACTTCGTCACAGGCGCGCACGCAGCGCGAGCAGACGATGCACTTGCTGGGGTCGAAATCGAAATAGGGGTTGGACGTGTCCTTCTGGAGACCCAGATGATTGTCGCCCGTGTAGCCATAACGCACATCGCGGAGGCCGACGGCGGCGGCATTGTCCTGCAGTTCGCAGTCGCCATTGTCCGAGCAGGTCAGGCAGTCCAGCGGGTGATCGGAGATGTAGAGCTCCATCACGCCCTTGCGCAGCTTCTGCAGGCGCGGGGTCTGGGTGTGAACGGTCATGCCGTCCATCGCCGGCGTGGTGCAGGAAGCGGGGGTGCCGCGCATCCCGTCGACCTCGACCAGGCAGAGGCGGCAGGAGCCGAAGCTCTTCACGCTGTCTGTGGCGCAGAGTTTGGGAATGTCGCCGCCGCATTCGGCAGCCGCGCGCATCACGCTCGTGCCTTCCGGAACGGTGACGGAGCGACCGTCGATGGTCAGCGTGACCATCTTCTCCGATGTGGAAGCGGGCGTGCCGAAATCGGCCTGAGGTTCATAGCCCATGACGTTCAACTCTCTCCAGGTCAGCAGCAGTGTTGATATTAACAGGTTCGCGCGGCAATTGCACGGCGCGCGCGGAAATACGGTTCGCGAAGGCCTTCATCGAATGCACGCCCTCGCTCTTGAGGATGTCGAGCGCGTCGCCGGCCGCCGAGGCGGGCCACAGGCCGATCACCGGCAGGCTCTCGACATAAGCTGGGTATGGCGACAGGCGCTGCAAGAGGTCTTGCGGCAGATCGATGGCATCGCACGGCACGCTCAGCACGGCGGGGAGCCCGCGCGCCTGTGCTTCGAGCAAGGCCGCAGCGAGTCCGGCCAGCGGCCCCATGTGCGCGGCGGGCTGGTCGGCGATACTGGCCGCGCCGTCATGCTCGCGACCGACCACGATGGTCTGCGCGCCATGCACGGCCACGGCGTCGATGGCGTGATCGATCAGGGCGCGACCGTGAAAGGTTGCCACGGCCTTGTCACTGCCGAAGCGCGTCGACTTGCCGCCAGCGATCACTGCGCCGAGAACGGCCGCGCGATCGAGGGGAAGCAGGCCGACGCAGCAGCTCATTCAGCCGCCTCGGGGAGGCTCTGACGGGCGCCGAAATCCTCGGGCCAGTGCTTGAGCGCGCTCATCACCGGATAGGGCGTAAAGCCGCCTAGAGCGCAGAGCGAACCGAACTTCATCGTCTCGCACAGATCTTCCAGCAGGACGATCTCGTCCTCCAGGCTGCGCGGCGCGGTGGGGGCGTTGTGCATCTGCGGAAGACCCTCGAGCGTATCGCGCTGGCGCGGCACGCGCGCCATGATCCGGTCAATCAGTTCCTTGCCGCGTACCGAGCCGATGCGGCAGGGCGTGCACTTGCCGCAGCTTTCCGCCGCGCAGAATTCCATGGCGAAGCGCGCCATGCCGGCCATGTCCGCGCCCTCGCCGAACACGGTGATACCACCATGGCCGATCAGCGCATCGACGGCGGCATAAGCCTCATAGTCGAACGGAATGTCGAACTGGTCCGGGTGCAGATAGGCACCGAGCGGACCGCCAACCTGTGCGGCCTTGACCGGCGAGCCGTCGTCCGTGCCGCCGCCAATCTCGTTGACGAGCTGGCCAAGCGTGATGCCGAACGCCGTTTCATACAGGCCGCCATGCTTGATGTTGCCGGCAAGCTGGATCGGCATCGTGCCCCGCGAGCGACCCATGCCATAATCGGCATAGGCCTTGGCGCCCTTGGCCAGAATGTAAGGCACAGCCGCGAGGCTGAGCACATTGTTGACGATGGTGGGCTTGCCGAACAGGCCGACCAGCGCCGGGATCGGCGGCTTGGCCCGCACTTCGCCGCGCTTGCCTTCCAGGCTGTTGAGCAGCGAGGTTTCCTCACCGCACACATAGGCGCCGGCACCGACGCGGACTTCCAGCACGAACGGCGCAACGAGATGCGCGCTGCGGCGGATCGCTTCTTCCAGCTTGGCGATGGCGTGGGGATATTCCGAGCGGACGTAGATATAACCCTTGGTCGCGCCGGTCGCGAGGCCGGCAATCGCCATGCCCTCGATCAGGCAATAGGGGTCGCCCTCCATCAGCATACGGTCGGCAAAAGTCGCGCTGTCGCCTTCGTCGGCATTGCAGACGATATATTTCTGGTCCGCCACCGCAGCCGCGACGGTGCGCCACTTGATGCCGGTGGGGAAGCCGGCGCCACCGCGACCGCGCAGGCCCGAGGCCACGACTTCCTCGACCGTCGCCTCGGCGCCGATCTCGCGGGCGCGGGCGAGGCCTTTCCAGCCGCCGGTCGCTTCATAGTCCGCAAGCTCGGTCGGGCGCGTCTTGCCGGCGCGGGCGAAGGTCAGCCGCTGCTGCTTGGCAATGAACGGATGCTCGGCAATCACGCCGATGCCGAGCGGCGACGAGCCGTCCAGAATCGCCGCAACATCATCGGCCGTTGCCGGGCCGAAGCCCTTACCGTCGATCTCCACCAGCGGCTCAAGCCACTGCATTCCCCAGCTCGAAACCCGCTCGACGGTCGCGCCCGCCCTTGCAAAGGCATCGGCAACCGCGTCGGCACCGCAGGCGATGGCCAGCGCGTCGTCGGAAATGCGCACCATGACCATGTCAGGCAATCTCCCGGATCAGCTTCTCGAGCTTGGGCGCGTCCAGCCGGGCGTGAACGGCATTGCCGATCATCGCATTGGGGCCGACGCTGCACAGGCCGAGGCAATAAATGGTTTCAATCTTCACGCGCTCGCTGGCCGCGGCAACCGCGCCATCGACCAGAGCTTCGACGCCGCGTGCCTTGCAGGATTCCGCACGGCACAGCTTGAGCACCGGCGCCGCCTTGGGCTCGGCGGTAAAATCATGATAAAAGCTCACCACGCCATGCACTTCGGCGCGGCTCAGGTTGAGCGCGAGGGCGATCTGGCGCTTGGACGCCTCGTCCACGCAGCCGAACTCGGCCTGCACGTCATGGAGGATGGGGAGAAGAGGCCCTTCGCGGCGGCTATGGCTCGCGATGATCTCGTCCAGCCGATCGGCTTTGGCGTCTCTCATGCGCGCGGGTCTCCCAAGTCTTCTTTCGTTGCTGAAATTCGTTTGTGTTACTGCCTATTTTTTGCGCGGCTGGCAAGCGCAAACCGCTGGATCGCGTTGTTGCGAGAGGCTTGCAAAAGGCGGTGTGCACGCATGGCCCGCGCGCTGGTCAGACTGGTGATGTGACGACCATGCGGGCGCAATCACGCGGCCGCTTTCAGTCCCGCCAGCCAGTCGCCGAGCATGGCGCGCCCGGCGGAGACGGCCCGAGGTCCGAGCCGATCATGGGCGGCGCGCAGGCTGTCGTTGCAGCTGCCGGATTCCGCCGCAGCCTCCGGCCATTCCTCCATCCACTGGTAGAAGCGCGCATCCTCGACCATCTCGGCATGGAATTGCAAGGCAAGCAGATGTTGTCCCCGCCGGAAGGCCTGATGCGTGTAGCGGTCGCTGGACGCAAGCAGTTGGGTGCCTTCCGGCAGGGTGAACGTGTCGCCGTGCCAGTGCAGAACCGGCACGTCGACAAGATGAGAGAGCGGGCCGGTGCGGCCGGCATCGTTGACCTTGACCGAATGAAAGCCGACCTCCTTGACCGGGCCGGGATAAACCTTCGCGCCGAGCGCCGCCGCGATCATCTGCGCGCCGAAGCACACGCCGAGCGTGGGGCGGTCGGCCGCCAGCCGCAGCGCCAGGCGGCGCAGCTGGCAGGCGATCCACGGATAGCGATCCTGCTCATACACCCCCATCGGCCCGCCCATCATGATGAGCAGATCGGGTTCTCGCAGGTCGAGCGTGGCGAAGGCGGGGTCGGTCACATCGATCCGGTGGATCGCATAGCCGGCCGCTTCCACCGGCTCCCGATATCCCGCCATGCCCTCATGGGGGACGTGCCGAATCACAAGCGCGCGCTTCATCGTCATCGTCATTGGCCTCTCGAAATGAGTGTCAGAGGCCGACGCGCGACCAGAAGTCACTGGCACTGGCGAGGGGCGGCGAGTCGTGCGGGGCCGCAGGCGCCAGTCGCCAGCTTGGATGCGGAAGGGGCGTCAGCGCGCGGCCGGCTCGCTGGGCATGATTACGGTTACGGCGGGGAATGGAACGGATAGCCATATCGTTTCTCCAGTACGGAGCACGAAGCCGGCGTTGTCGCGTGGGATTCGTGCGCTTTAGCGGTTGGTGACGCGGAGCAAGCTGACAAACATCAAAAGCCGCGTTCCGGGCTGGAGGCGGCAGCGCCGCCCGTCATTCCGGACAAAAGGGGTTTAAGCCGGGAGGTGCGGCACCGGCAATCAAGCGATCTTTGCAGGGGTGATAGTTTAGCTCGGCCGGCCGCGCGGTCGTCTGCGCGTCAAAGCACGCCGAAGGTCCAGCCTTCCGTCCGCGCCAGTTCCGGCGTCAGCGCCTGTGGTGCCCACAGGGCCGGCTCGCGATGCACCAGCCGCAGCCAGGCCGCGCTGAGCAGCGCATCGGTGGCATGGTCGCTGTATCGGCCGGTGAACCGCACATGCGGCCCGCTGGCGAGCCGCGCAAGGCAGGCATCCAATTCGGCCTCGCGAACCTTGGTCTGGCCCTTGCGCTTGCCGGCGGCGAGCGCGGCAAGGCTCGTATAAATTTCCACGATCAGACTGCCTGAGCCGGGGTCGGCATCGAACGGCCAGACCGGCATGTCCGCCTGGATACGGTGCAGCACCCGCATCCCGGTCAGGCTGGATTTGCCGACCTGCGCGGCGCCGACGAGATTGAGGTTGCTGCAGGGATTGAGGCCCTGTGCCTGCTGGGCCAACTCGGTCTGGCGCAAACGCCCGCGTCCGCCACCGAACAGATCGCCCTCCCGGCCCCCATGGCGCCGGAAATGCCGCGCGGCCTCTGGGTGATCGACAAAGGCGCCGGCCCCCAGATGCGGCTCATCGGCGCAGATGTCTTCGACCAATGCCCAGAGCTGGCGGGCGTCGGGCGGGGAACGGTCCCAGCCTGGGAAGAAGGCGCCCTTATCGGCGAAGGGCAGGGACGGGCCGAGATCAAGGCCGACCAACGTCTCGCGCGGCATGTCGCGGCGCATCCAGTCGAGCACGTCGGGGCGTGACCAGATGTGGCCGGGGCGGACCAGCGCCGGGCCAGCGCCGCTATCCGCGTCGCAGATGGCGACGGCAATGCCCGGCTGTCGCGGCCCCTGTGCGCCCGACCAGTCGATTGCGGCGAAATGGCGGAAGCGGCTCACGGGTGGCGGGTGGGATCAGTCACCGCGCAAGTCGCGCCGACGCTCATCCCACCAGGCGATGCGCTCGGCGATCCGCTTCTCGAACCCGCGCTCGGTGGGCGCGTAAAAGGTCTGCGGCGCCATCTCCTCGGGCCAGTAATTGTCGCCTGAGAAGCCGCCTTCCACATCATGATCGTAGCTATAGCCCTTGCCATAGCCGATCTCCTTCATGAGCTTGGTCGGCGCATTGAGGATGTTCGCGGGCGGCATCAGCGATCCGGTTTGTTTGGCGCTGGCAAAGGCCGCTTTTTGCGCCTTGTAGGCGGCGTTGGATTTGGGCGCGGTCGCGAGATACAGGCAGGCTTGCACGATCGCCAGTTCGCCCTCGGGCGAGCCGAGGAACTCGTATGCATCCTTGGCGGCGAGGCATTGGGTGAGCGCCTGTGGGTCGGCCAGGCCGACATCTTCGCTGGCGAAGCGCACCAGCCGGCGCAGGACGTAAAGCGGTTCCTCTCCGGCAACCAGCATCCGCGCGAGATAATAGAGCGCGGCCTGCGGATCGGAGCCGCGCAGCGCCTTGTGGAGCGCGGAAATCAGATTGTAATGCCCGTCGCGATCCTTGTCATAGACCGGCATCCGGCGGTGGAGCAGGGCGGCGAGACCCGCCGGGTCCAGCGGCTCGGTGAGGCCGATACCCTGCAGCGTCTCCACCTGATTGAGCAGGAAGCGGCCATCACCGTCAGCCGAAGCCACGAGCGCGGCGCGGGCATCGTCGGTGAGCGGCAGCGGTGCACCAGTCAACGCTTCCGCGCGCGAGATCAACGTATCGAGCGCGGCTTCGTCCAGCCGGCGCAGGATGAGCACCTGCGCGCGGCTGAGCAGCGCCGCGTTGAGAGCGAAGCTCGGATTTTCTGTGGTGGCGCCGACCAGCGTGACGGTGCCATCCTCGACATAAGGCAGAAAGCCATCCTGCTGTGCGCGATTGAAGCGATGGATTTCATCCACGAACAGAAGCGTGCGTTGCCCGGCGCGGGCGGCATCGCGCGCGGCCGCAAAGGCAGCTTTGAGGTCCGCCACGCCGGAAAAGACCGCGGAGATCGGCGCAAAGCGCATGTCCACCGCTTCGGCCAGCAGGCGCGCCAGCGTGGTCTTGCCGGTGCCTGGCGGTCCCCACAGGATCATTGAGGAGAGCCGTCCCGCCTCCACCATGCGCCCGATGGCGCCATCAGCACCGGTGAGGTGGTCTTGCCCGACCACGTCATCGAGCGTGCGCGGGCGCAGACGATCGGCCAGCGGCGCATCCGCGCGAGGCTCGGCAGGGCTGGAGGCGGCGGCAAGGCCGCCGAAGAGATCAGACATGCGGACTCATATAGGTCGGCCCGTCACCGGTTGCACGGGGCAGCTTGCATCGCATTGCGGGCCATTCGCGGGCACGCTCAAAAAAATTGCAAAAGGACCTTGTGGAAATCAGTCTAAGATATATCTTAGATCAATCTAAATTTTGGAAGGATTGAATCTTTGATGTTTCACACACGCACACATGGACGGTGCGGCCCGAATGGGCACCGTCACGCGCTCAAGGCCATGATGGGCCGGGGCGGTCGTTTTGGCGGCGGCTGGGGCGGCGCAGAGTGGGACGGGCAGGGCGGTCATGGCGGTCCGCGCGGTGGCCGTCGCGGACGCGGACGCCTGTTCGATGGCGGCGAGTTGCGACTCGTGTTGCTCAAATTGATCGGCGAGGGGCCGCGCCACGGCTATGACCTCATCCGTGCGATCGAGGAACTGACCGGCAGAGCTTATGCGCCCAGCCCCGGCGTCGTTTATCCCACGCTCACCCTGCTGGCGGAGATGGACCTCATCGCCGACAGCGAGAGCGAAGGGGCGCGCAAGCTGTACGCGATTACCCCCGCAGGCGAGGCTCATCTTGCCGAGAAGGCCGAAGAAATCGGCGGCCTGATGGACCGGCTCGCCAGCCTTGGCGCCGAGCAGCATCGATCCAACAGTGGCCCGGTCCGCCGCGCCATGGGCAATCTCAAGACGGCTCTGATGGGCCGGCTGCGCGAAGGCGAGACCACAGACGATCTGCCGCACGAAATTGCGGCGATCCTCGATGAGGCAGCGCGGAAGATCGAGCGGTTGTAAGACTGCACAGCAAAAATTCCAATCGCTCCACCGCCGGACGGTGGAGCCACCAACAGAAAGACAATCTCATGAACAGCGCAACAGCCAAGGTGCCTACGCAGAGCGGCAGCCGCTATCTCCAGCAACTGTGCAAGCACTGGTCGCACAACCTCAAGGTGGAGTTCACACCTGAGCGCGGCACGATCGTGTTTCCGCGCGATGCGCGCGGCGCCGATTGGCCGGCTGACGCTCTGGTGACGATGATCGCGCAATCCGACACGCTCGACGTGACCATCGACGCCAGCAGCCCGGAGCATCTCGAGGGCCTCAAAAGCACGGTCGCCCGCCATCTCGACCGCTTCGCGTTCCGCGAGGCGCCGCTCAGCTTTCCCTGGTCGTGAGGGTTTGAACCGGCGCGATCAGTCCGCCGGTTCGGTCTTCAGTTCTGCAAGAGCGGCTGCGATCTGCGCCGTGCCATAAGGCTTGGTGACGATCGGCACGGCGTGGAAGCGCGAGGAATCGAGACCGCTGCCATAGCCCGTCGCAAAGACGAACGGGATGCCGCGTTCGGCCAGTGCCCTGGCGACCGGCTCGCTCGTCTCCGCGCCCAAATTATAGTCGAGCATCGCCACATCGAGTGGCACGGTTGCGCAGGCGCGCAGCGCGGCCGTGACGCTGGAGGCGACCTCGACCTTTTCGGCGCCGAGTTCCATCAACGCATCCTGCCCGTCGAGCGCGATGATGAGGCTGTCTTCCACCAGCAGCACGCGCTGCCCGGCGAGCGGCAGCTTCGCCGGCTCGCGCAGATCGGCAGACGCGCCGTCCGTTGCATCGATCCGGTCCTCCGGCGCGACGCCGGCCACGAAGCGGGAGGGAATGCAAAAATGCGCTTTCACACCGCTCAGTCGGTAGTGAATCTTGGCATCGCCCCCGAGATCGTGGGGGACGGTCTTTTCGATCACCGTCGATCCAAAGCCGCGGCGCGAGGGCGGGGTGACCGCCGGCCCGCCGAGTTCAGACCAGTCGATCAACAGGCTGCCATCCTCGTCCTGCTGCCAGCTGATCAGCACTGTGCCGCTGTCGGAGAGCGCGCCATATTTGGCGGCATTGGTCATGAGCTCGTGGAAGACCAGCGAGAGCACGGTGAAGGCGACCGGCTGCAACAGGATGTTGGCGCCTTTGGTTTCCACATTGGTGCGCTTGTCGCGCAGGAAGGCATTGGCCTCGATGTCGATAAGATCCCGCAACCGTGCCGGACCCCAGCGATCGCGCGTCACTTGATCGTGCGCACGGGCGAGCGCCTGCAGGCGATCGTCCAGATTGCGCGTGAAATCCTCGACGCTGGCCGCCCCGTCGCGGGTCTGCGACACGAGGCCGCGAATGAGCGAGAGGATGTTGCGCACGCGGTGATTGAGTTCGGCGATCAGCAGCTCCTGCCGCTCCTGCGCGCGCTGCCGCTCCTCGCCTGCGCTCTCGGACAGGCGGATGAGCACTTCCAGCATGCCGACCCGCAGCGCTTCGGCAACGCGGCGTTCGACCGTCGTGAATGGCAGGCTGCGGCCCTTCACCAGTTGCGACCAGCTTTCGAAGCTTTTGCGCGGGGTGAGTCGGTCGCCATTGGGGCCGAGCTCGACCGGCTTTTCCGGGTTGCCGCCCCAGCGCACCGAGCGCATCTGCTCGCTGCGGAAGAACACCACATAGTCCCGCGGCTTTCGGGAGAGCGGGATGGCGATCAGGCCGGCGGCGACATCCGCATAAGCGGCCGCCTCGGGCAGGACGGATGAAATGCAGTCCGTCGCAAAGACCTCGCCGTGCGAGAGCTGATTGAGGATGGAGACGAGGGTTATGAACTGCTCGCGCGAGGGCGTCAGCCCGCTGAGCGAGACGGAGCCATCGACATAAGCCCCGACGCCGTCGGCAGGAATGGTATCGAACACGACCTCGCCGAGCCAGTCCGCGTCTCGCAGCAGGTTCCCATCCTGCGCGATGGAGGCCATCAAGCGATCGGTGGCGCCGCGTGCGCGCGACTCATAGCCGGCATTCTCGCTGCGTTCCCGGCTCTCGAGCATCAGCGAGAAGATCTGGCCGAACAGTTCGGCGGCCGTACGCATGGCGAGGCCGGGCAGGCGCGGCTGATAATGGTGGCAAGCGAAGAGCCCCCAGAGCTTGCCTTCCACGATGATCGAGATCGACAGCGACGCGCTGACGCCCATGTTGCGCAGATATTCGACATGGATTGGCGAAACCGCGCGGAGCAGGCAGAGCGACTGGTCGAGGACCACGCCGCTGGGATCGGTCTGCGGCACGATCGGCACGGGCTCTGCATTCACGTCAGCGATGATGCGGAAGGGGTTGCGCACATAAAGCTGGCGCGCTTGTGCCGGAATATCCGATGCGGGGTAATGTAGGCCGAGGAAGCTGTCGACGCCGGCGCTCAGCGCCTCGGCAACGACCTCGCCCGAGCCTTCGGCATCGAAGCGATAGACCATCACCCGATCGAAACCCGTGATCGCCTTCACCTGCCGGGCGCTCTCGCGAATGAAAGAGGTGAGCGTATCGGCCTGGGCGAGGCGGGACATGAGCGTGCGGACCAGCGTCGCCGCTTCACCCGGATCTTCGAGCGCGGGCTCGCATTCGATGACGATGCTGTTGCCCGAGAAATGTACGGCGACATCGTAGAGCTTGCCATCGTCGAACAGCGGCTGCGAGAACAGGCGCTCCACGGAATCATTGCCGCGCAGCATCGAGATCCGGTTGCGGATGTCGTGCTGGGCAGCGGGCGCGATGAGATCAGTGAGCTTGGAACCGAGCAGCGCATCCGCCGATTTGCCCGTGAACGCGGCGATATTGTCCGAGACGCGCCCGATCATCCAGTCGGCACTGACCGCCAGCAGGAAACCGAACGGCTGGATCGTTCCGAGAATATGGATCGGTTCGCGGTCGCAATTGGTGAGGTCGACCCGAAAGCCGGCAGGATCATTGGCCAAGTCTGGCTCCCATCGCGATGGCGCAATTTCGGTAAAGGGCGAAGGTCCGCGTCGCTGCCGCGCGGGTTTCGCGCTGCCAGACGGGGCCGTGAGTCAGGGCCTGATCTTCCAGAGCGGCGATGAAGGCACGCCACGCGCCTTGGGGGTGCACGGCGCTCAGATAATCACGCGGAAGATCGTCGGGCACGCGGCGGGCGAGCATCGCGCCACCCAGGCGCGAGCCTTCCGTCACATAGGCAGCACCCCAATGAGCCGCCGTGCTCGGGGCCCATGTCAGCGGCTCGGCCTCGGGAACGGCCTGGCCCAAGGCGTCGAGGTCGGCCGTCAGGGCCCGCACGCGCGCGGATGTGTCGATATTGGGCGAGGCTGAACGCAGCCAGCGCTCGAGCGGCACCAGCGCTGCAGCATGGGCAGACAGAAAACGGCCGTAACTCGCGCGGCTCGTCAGATCGAACTGGCTGAACAGGCTGTCGACTTCGTCGTGGTCGGCACGCGTCTCTTTCTTCAGGACTTGATGGAAGGCCACTGGCTGAGCCGCGGCTGTTGTCGGGATTTCCGCCACGCCGGGATCAGTATCGAAAGACATTGCCGTGAATTTACAGCGCGTGCCGGCAATATACAACGCGTGATCTTGCGAGCCGCGGCGAAAGGAATGGCGCAATTCGGGGCAGGGGCGGCCTTTGTCTCATCGGACACATAACGCGCCGATAGATGAACGGTTGCAGGCCGTCACACTCAGTCTTCTTCGCCCTGTGCTCAGCCGGCCCGGCGTTTCGCCAAGCCGCAATATGTTTCGATCATTGCGGCGTTCACCTGATCCCATTTGTAATCCTGCACCCGCAGATGCCCGGCTTGCCCCGCCGCTGCGCGCAAGGCGGGGTCTTGGATGAGACGTTGGATGGCGTCGGCATAAGCCTGCACGTCGCGCGGCGGAACGAGGAAGCCGGTCACGCCATCCGCGACCAGATCAATCGCGCCTGTGGCGCGGGCAGCGACTACCGGCACGCCCGCCGCCATGGCTTCGGTCGTCACATTGCCAAAAGTCTCGGTGACCGAGGGCATGAAGAAGATATCCATGCAGGCGACCGCCCGACCGAGGTCATCGCCGCCCTGAAAACCCGCAAACACCGCCTCCGGCACCCGCTCGGCAAACCACTGACGTGCCGGGCCTTCGCCGATCACCAGCACCCGGTGGCGCACGCCGCGCGCCTTGAGCGCCGCGATCACATCGGCAAAGACGCCCAGGCCCTTTTCCAGAACAAGCCGCCCCAGGAACCCGATGGCGATCTCGTCATCGGCGATGCCGAGCGAGCGCCGCCAGCCATTGTCCCGCCGCTGCGGGTTGAACCGGGCATGATCGATGCCGCGCGACCAGATGCCGATTGGCGTCGTTACGCCCCATTCGCGCAGCAGCGTCGCCATGCTGCCGCTCGGCACCATCACCTGATCGACGCGATTGTAGAAGCGCGTTTGCAAGCGGACCAGCAGCGGCTCGATGAAGCCAAGGCCATAATAGCGCGGATAGGTTTCAAAGCGCGTGTGCAGGGAGGCGACGCAGGGAATGCCCTCTCGCCGCGCCCAGCTCGATGCGCGATGCCCTAGAATGTCCGGCGCGGAGACATGGACAATATTGGGGGCATAAGCCGCAAGGTCCGCCCGAGTCTGCGCTGAAAGCCCCTTGGCGAGCCGATATTCGCCCCGGCCGCCCGGCATGGACCAGCTCGGCACCGACACCAGCTCGCCAGCCGGTTCGAACGCCGGTGGATCGATGGTGGGGGAATAGACGCGCACGCTGGCGCCGCTCGCGAGCGCAGAGGCCATCAGATTGTTAAGGGCCTGATTGGCACCATCGCGGACGTAATTATAGTTGCCGCTGAAGAGGGCAATGCGGAGGTCGCTGGGGAGCATCGGGGCCCTATAGCGAGGCGAGCCGTGCGGTCAAAGTGCTGCTGCACCATCGGCGGGAACTTGTCCGTCCGTTGTTGCACTGGCGCGACTCACAAGGGTCGTGCCATGACAGGACATGGACGAGCCTTCCCTTTCCCTTTCCGTCGACGCGCTGCTGGTCGGGTCGCCCGCCTTGCTGGCGCCCGGCGTGATGAGTGCCATGGGCAAACAACCCGTTCGCGGGCCGGTCCGGATCGGCTGGCTGGGGCTGGAGGGCGATAGTGTCGCTGACCCCCTTCATCACGGCGGTCATGACAAGGCCGTCCATCTCGTGCCGCACGAGCATTATGCCTGGTGGCGCGGCGCGCTGGACGATCATCCGCTGCTCGACGCGCCGGGGGCGTTCGGCGAAAATCTCGCGACGCGCGGGGCCACCGAGGCCAATCTGTGCCTGGGAGACCGGTTCGCGCTGGGCAGCGCTGTGCTGGAGATCAGCCACGGCCGCCAGCCCTGCGCCAAGCTCAACGCGCGCTTCGGCCGCAAAGACGTGCTGGGTCAGGCCATCGCGAGCGGCCATTGCGGTCTCTATCTGCGCGTGATCGAGCAGGGTGAGGCCAAGGCAGGCGATGCGATGATCCTGCTGGAGCGCCCCTTGGAAGACTGGCCGATTGCGCGGGTGTTCAACCTGCTGATCGCAGGCGGACATAAGGCCGATCCGGCGGGCGTCGCACAATTGGCTGAGACCCGCGTCCTCGCCGACGCGTGGCGGGTGCGAGCGGAAAAGCTGGCGCGCTGAGCTACGCGTTGGAGCGCGCTTCTGATTCATGCTGGCTTTGCGAGCGGCCATTGGGCGCACGCGTCGAGTGGCATCATCCCGTCCCCAAGGCCAAGGGTGGCCAGGAGACGGTGCCGCTGCATCCGATCTGCCATCGCGCGATCCACGCGCATTTCAGCAATGGCCAGCTGGCGCGGATCGGACGCGATCAGGCGGCGTTGCGCGGCGATCCCGCGCTCGCCGCCTTTCTGCGCTGGGTTGCCGGCAAGCCGGCGGACTTCCATGCGCCGACGCGCAAGCCCCGCCGTTAAGGGCGGGGCCTGCACCGGCTCAGCGCATCGCCTTGACGTCCTCGGCGGTGATCGCGTCCTCATAATGATTGCCGAAATGCGTGCGGACATAGTTCACCACATTGGCGACCTGCTGGTCCGTCATCATCTCGCCGACCGGCGGCATGCCGTTCAGGCCCTTGAGCGTCACCAGCATGGGATAGCCACTGGCGGCGAGATTGGGGTTGTTGGCGAGCGCGGGATATTTGCCCGCGCCTGTCGCGCCGGCTGCGTCCGGCATGTGGCAGGCGGCACAAACCCGCCGGTACATTTTTTCGCCGTCGGGTTCGCTGAACCGCCCCGGCATCACGAATGCCCCGTCGGCATCGCCTTGCTGGGCGACCAGAGCGGCGGGATCGCCCTGACGTGGCTGGGCAGCATCCTGCGCGAGTGCGACGGAGACCGAGCCGGTGAGAATGCCGGCGGCGAGGCCAAAGGCCAATGTGCTGATCTTCATGATATTAGCTCGCGGTGACACGTTGATGGAGCCGCGTGATCGCATCGATTGCGGAGGTGATACCGCCTTCCTGCCATCCGCCGATATAGGAGGTATGCTCGCCCGCCAGGACGATCCGCCCGTCGAATTCGCACATATTCCGGTAGTGCTCGGCGCGCGCTTCCTCCGTCCACTGCCCGAAGCAGCCGAGCACCCAGGGAACCCGGTGCCAGCCGACGGCTACGCCGTTCATGAACTCGGCCTTATATTGCGGGTGGATCTGCGCGCCCCATTCGAGCGCGCGCTTGACCCGCTCTTCCGGCGGCAGGGCGGTCAGTTCGAAGCCGGTCGAGCCGCCGGTATAAGCGCCCAGAAGCACGCCCGGGCCGCTGGTGCCATAATTGCTGCTGGGGTAGCTGATCTGCGAGATCGGCAGATCCGTGGTGGTGATGCCGCCGTAGATCTGGTCGTCCTGCTCCCAGAAGCGCCGCTTGAACTCCAGCCCGACCTTGACGCTGGTCGAGTAGGGCACCGCGCGGATTGCCCCTGCCAGCTTGGGGCCGACATTCATGTCGATCTGCGCGAGGATGGGCAGCGGGATGGTGCAGATGCACCAGTCAGCCTTGGCCTGCGCGGCGGCACCGGACTTGGTGTCGACATAATCGACCGTGACGCCTTTCGCGCCCTGCTTGATCGCCGTGACCTTGCTGTTGAGGCGAACCAGATGGCCGACCGCCCGCTCAAAGCCCTTGGCGACCATTTCCATGCCGCCGACCGGCTGGAAGATCGCAAACTCGTGATCCCAGGTGAGGTTGCCGCCGATCGAGCGCCACAGGCGTGAACGGAGCACCGTTTCGGCGGTCATCGGCTCGGAGGGGATCGGCTCGGCAGTCAGGCCGCCGCCTGGCTGCTTCTCCCAGCCACGGCGGTTGCTGGACTCGCGGCCCTTCACATAGCGCATGTCCTTGTCGAGCGCGCCCCAGCTTCGCAGGGATTCCAGCAGGATGTCGCCATCCTCCTTGCTGAGCGTATCCGCCAGGGCATTCTTGTTGACGGCCTTGGCGAGCAATTCGCTGACATGGCCGTAGAAGTCCGCCTGCACATGCCGGTAGCGCTGCGGGGCGCCGCCGAACGCCTTGGTCGAGTGGACATAGGCGTTATAGTTGACCTGCATGAACGGCTCGAGGGCCACGCCCAGTTCGCGGCAATAATGCATGATGCCATGGTGGTGCCATGGAATGCGCCACGGGCCGGGATTGATGTAGTTGCCGGGCGCGAAGTCGCACTTCTGTGTCGCGCCGCCGAGTTCAGTGTAGGTGTCGCCGCCCTTGAGCGTCCAGGAGCGCCCGCCCACGCGGTCGTTATACTCCAGCACCTGAACCTTGTAGCCGGCGCGGCTCAGCTCCAGCGCGGCGGTCATCCCCGCGACGCCGGCGCCCAGAATGAGCACGCTTGCGCCCTTGGCGCCGCCCTCCAGCTTGATCGGTCCCTTGAACGTCGAGGCCTGAGCCTGGCCGAGGCTCGACATCGCCATGTACATCGCCGATGCGCCCGCCGTGGTTCCAATGAGCGCCAGCAGATCACGCTTGCTCATGCGCAGCGCGTTAGTGTCTGTCATATGTGGTTATATCCCATGTCACCCCTTTGCGTGAGGGGAGCCATGGTGGGCGAACCGGGCCTTGACCCGACTCGCACCAACCTGTGCAGCACCTCGTCGCGAAGCCAGTGATCGGCCTGCGGCTCGCTGCTGTTGATACGAGGTTTTGCGTATTTGCGGTGGGACGCGGCTCGGGCAAAGGCCCGAATCTACGCCGGAGTCGGGGGCGATGAGCGCCGTGTTGCTCAGGCACTCCTGCAGTGGGGTCGGGAAGTTTGAAGCGAGACTTAGCCCCTGCTTTTCAGAGGAGGGGTGGTACGCACTCAGTCGCCTAAAGCGTCGCCTCGATTTCGCGCGCCGCCATATCAGGCTCGGGCGCCTGAGTGATCGGACGGCCAATGACCAGCAGCGAGGCGCCGGCATCCACTGCTTCACGCGGCGTGACCGCGCGCTTCTGGTCGCCCTTGCTGGCGCCGCTCGGGCGCACTCCGGGTACGACAAAGAAGCCGGCAGGCCAGAGCTTGCGCGCGCGGGCGACCTCATTGCCGGAGCAGACGATGCCGTCGAGACCAGCCTCCTTGGCAAGCAGCGTCAGCCGCTCGACCTGTTCCTGCGTCCCGCCGTGAACGCCGGTTTCCTCCAGATCGGTCTGGTCAAGGCTCGTGAGCGTCGTCACGGCGACGACCTTGGTGTGAACCCCGGCCGCAGCCTTGGCGTCTTCCAGCATCGCCCGTCCGCCAGAGGCATGGACGGTGAGGATCGACGGTTCGAGCGCGTGCAGGGCCTGAACCGCCTTGGCGACCGTGTTCGGAATGTCGTGAAGCTTCAGGTCGAGAAAGATCGGCAAACCGAACTTGCGCATCTCATGCACGCCATGGTGACCGTTGGCGCAGAAAAATTCCAGCCCCAGCTTGATGCCGCCGACATGGTTGCGGACCTTCTGAACCAGCTCCTGCGCATGGGGCAGGGAGGGCGTGTCGATGGCGATATAGATGATGCTGGTCATGGAGTGTCGGTTCTGCCTGCCGGTTTGAGATCGTCGTCCACCCGCACATCGATCGTGCGAACGGGCTGTGCGGGATCGAATCCCGCTGGGGTGATGTGATCGGGCGTGGCGGTTGGCGTGGGGTGGTCCTGGGTATGAACCACCGGTGCCGTCGCCGCCGGTGCGGAAGCCGCGAGGGCGCGCTCGGCGCTGTCGAGCCGCCGGCGCATCCGATATTTGGTCGCCTTATGCAGCGCCCAGAACGGCAGCGAACCGGCGAGAAACGCGACGATCACGAGAACAGGCAGCTTGGTTTCAAGCTGGAGACCGCCCCACAGATTAATCATCACGGGGGTCCAGTTGGCGAAGCTGAAAATGACGATGATGATCGCCAGTACGACCCAGAAGGCTGTCCGGAGGAACTGCATGGCTTGTCTTCCTCTGCTTGGTCCGTAGAGCCTGACCATAAGCGCGCCGTGCCGGCTTGCCTAGGGGCGCGTTTCAACGCCTCTCTGCGGACATGGGAGCTTCCGGAACGGGCGTGTCAGCCAGCGGTTCCGAACACCCGCGTGAAGATCGTGTCGACATGTTTCAGATGATAGTCGAGGTCGAACAGTGCCTCGAGCTGCGGACCGGAGAGGTGCGCGGAAACGGCCGGGTCGGCCTTGAGTAAATCGAGCAGCGATTGCGTACCATCCGACTGCCATACCTGCATGGCGTTGCGCTGGACCATCGCATAGCTGTCCTCGCGGCTCACACCTGCCTGGGTGAGGGCGAGCAGCACGCGCTGCGAGTGGATGAGGCCGCCCATGCGGTTCATGTTCTTCATCATCCGCTCGGGGTAGACGAGCAGCTTGTCGATCACGCCCGTGAGCCGGCCTAGGGCGAAGTCGAGCGTGATCGTGGCGTCGGGGCCGATGAAGCGTTCGACCGAAGAGTGCGAGATGTCCCGCTCATGCCACAGCGCGACATTCTCGAGCGCGGGCAGGGCATAAGCGCGCACCATGCGGGCCAGGCCGGTCAGATTCTCGGTGAGCACCGGGTTGCGCTTGTGCGGCATCGCCGACGAGCCCTTCTGTCCGGGCGAGAAATATTCCTCGGCTTCCAGCACTTCGGTGCGCTGGAGGTGGCGCACTTCGACCGAGAGCCGCTCGATGGAGCCGGCGATCACCGCCAGCGTCGAGAAGAACATCGCATGGCGATCACGCGGGATCACCTGCGTGCTGACCGGCTCAACCGTGAGGCCGAGCTTGGCCGCGACATGCTCTTCCACCTTGGGATCGATATTGGCGAAGGTGCCCACGGCGCCCGAAATCGCGCAGGTGGCGACGTCTTCACGGGCCGCGATCAGGCGCGCCTTGCATCGCGAGAACTCGGCATAAGCTTCCGCCATCTTGAGACCGAAGGTGACCGGCTCGGCGTGGATGCCGTGGCTGCGGCCGATGGTCGGCGTCAGCTTGTGCTCGAACGCGCGGCGCTTGATCGCCTCCAGCAACGCATCGAGATCGGCGATTAGCAGATCGGCCGCACGGGCAAGTTGCACGTTGAGGCAGGTGTCCAGCACGTCCGAGCTGGTCATGCCTTGGTGCATGAAGCGGGCTTCATCGCCGACCTGCTCGGCCACCCAGGTCAGGAAGGCGATCACGTCATGCTTGGTCACGGCCTCGATGGCATCGATGGCGGGCACGTCGATAGAGGGATTGGTTGCCCACCAGTCCCACAGCGCCTTGGCGGCGCTCTTGGGCACCACGCCCAGTTCGGCCAGCGCTTCGGTCGCATGAGCCTCGATCTCGAACCAGATGCGGAAGCGCGCTTCCGGCTCCCAGATCGCGGTCATTTGCGGGCGGGCGTAACGAGGCACCATGAGGCGGGTTCCTGATGAGACAGATTGGAGACGGGCTGCCCCTAGCAGGCTGTGACGAAACGGGCAAATCGCGCGGGTGAGGGCGGTGGCTATGACTCAAGGTACTGAGATATAGCGATAAAAACCAATGCTGTCCGTGGTGGGTGGTCGCGGCGACATAAAGCGAATCGTCCGCAGATGGGTGCGCGTCGGCCGATTGATCAGAGCCTCGTCCGCGTGCCGCAACCTCAGATCAGCCCCATGGCCCGCATCGAACGGTGGCCTTCGGTTGCGATAATGACATGATCGTGGACGGTCACGCCGAGGGGCTTGAGCGCGGCGATGACGTCGCGAGTCATGAGGATGTCCTGCCGGCTCGGCTCGGGCAAACCGCTGGGATGATTGTGGACAAGAATGACGCCGGCCGAGCCGAATTCCAGTGCGCGACGGGCAACTTGCCGGGCGTAGATGGCAGCTTCATCCACCGAGCCGTCCCCCATATGATCGTCACGCAGCAGGATGTTGCGGGCGTTGAGATGAAGCACGCGCACGCGCTCGATCGAGAGATGGGCCATGTCGGCGCGCAAATAATCGAGCAGGGCCTGCCATGATGCCAGCACCGGCCGCTCCGCCACCTCGTTGCGGAGCATCCGCAGGGCGGCGGCCTGTGTCGCCTTGAGCGCGGCGGTCGTGGTCTCGCCCATGCCGTCGACCTGCATCAGCGTGGCCCAATCGGCGCTGAGCACGGCGCCCAACGAGCCGAAGCGGGCGATCAGGGCCTTTGCCAGCGGCTTGGTATCCCGGCGCGGCAGGGCGAGCGCGAGCAGATATTCGATCAGTTCATGGTCGAGCAGCCCATCTGGTCCGGACGCGAGTCGCTGCCGCAGGCGGGCGCGGTGGCCAACGCCATCATGACTCGTCTCGCTCTTGCCCCGGGATCGCCCTTCGCCCATGAACATTGTAGCTAAGCGCGAGCCGGCAGAGCGGCAAGCGGGAATGACGGGGATAAACGTCTGACCGAGTGGGTCGAAGAGGATGACGGACTAGAGGCGGGTGCAGCAGAGCGGCTGCACCGGCGCCGTCAACGTGTGCGCTGGATTGCCGGCGGGAGCGCGACGGCGCTGCTGCTGGTCGCGGGCGGCCTCTGGCTGGCGCGCGAGCCGATTGCCGACAGCTTCATCGCGCGGGAACTGGCCAAGCGGGGCGTACAGGGCCGATATGAGATCACGCGGATCGGGCCGCAGCACCAGCGGCTGGACAATCTCGTCATTGGCGACCCGAAATCGCCCGATCTCACGGTCCGCTTCATCGAGCTCGAACTCGCCTGGGGCCTGACCGGGCCTTATATCGATCGGCTCGAGGCCAGCGGCGTTCGGCTGCGCGGGCGGATCGTAGATGGGGCGCTGGACTTGGGTCAGGTCAGTCGCCTGCTGGAAGGTGGCACAGGCGATCCCAAGCTGCCCGACTGGACGGCGGTGATCGAGGATGCACAGGCGCGGATCGTTACCGACAACGGCACGGTCGAGCTGGGGCTGGATGGCAGCGGGCCGTTATCGTCGGGGTTCAATGGTCAGCTTAATCTCGCGAGCCCGGCGCTAGCCTTTGGCGATTGCAGGCTGCGGGCGCTACGGGCACCGGTGGACGTAGCGACCGAGAATGGCGAAATTCACCTCAAGGGCCCTGCCCATGTCAGCGGCGTGGGATGCGAGGCGGCGAAGCTCAGGCTGACGGCCCCCACGCTCGATCTCAACATCCGCACAAATTTGGCGTTGGAACCCTTGGGCGGTGCAGTGAGCCTCGCAGCGCCATTGGCCGAGCAAGGGGACGGGCGGGGCAAGCGCGAGTTCAAGGAACTGTCCGGGCTCATTACCTTTAAAGGCGAAGGCGATACCCTGCGGGGGAGCGCTTCGCTTGCCGCCGTCAGCGCGCTTGTCGACGGCCTTGAAAGTGACGCGGCGAAGCTGGGCGGCAATTTCGCGGTGCAGCTCGATTCCCGCAATCGCGCTCTGGCGTGGCAAGGCACCGGGACCATCGAGAATGCCCGGCCGGCTCGCGGGATCAATCTTGCGCGCCTCGTTTCGGCGGCCGATGGCAGTCCGCTGGAACCGATCGCGAACAAGTTGGCGCGCGCAGTCGAGGCAATAGGCCGGCGCAATCACATCGAACTGGCGGGCCAGGTCAATATGCTCGGGTCTCACGGCAATGCACGGCTCGACCGGTTCGCGCTGCGGTCCGCCAGCGGCGCGCGGATCGAGAATTGGGAAGGCAGCGCGGTGCGCATCGACTGGCCCGGCGGCCTGCGCGCATCGGGACGGCTGGATATCGCCGGTGGCGATCTGCCGGAGGGGCGCATCGAGTTCGCCACGCAGGAGCAAGGCGGTGTGCGCGGCACCGCCACATTGAGGCCTTATGATGCCGGCGGGGCGCGGCTCGCGCTCACCCCGCTGCGCTTTGCCGTGGATGGCGCGGGGCGCGGCAGCCTCCAGACGCAGGTGACGCTGGACGGTCCCTTGCCGGGCGGCGCGGTCAAGGGCCTGCAGATGCCGCTGGATGCTCGCATCGGGGCAGGCGGGGCGGTTAGTCTATCAAGGACTTGCGTGCCATTGCGCTGGGCGTCGCTCAGCATGTCCGGCCTCGTGCTCGATCCTGCGGCGTTACAGGTTTGCGGGCTGGGGGAGGGCGCGGCCGCGATCCGCGATGTGGCATTGCGCGGCCGGCTGGGCGACAATCCCTTCGCATTTGATGCCGGCGCAGCGCGTTACGGCCTCACCACCGGCCGCTTCGAAATCCAGCAGCCGAACGTGCGCATTGGCGCGGCCGAAGCCCCGGTCCGGCTCGCTGCCGATCGCCTGACGGGCGGACGTGGGTCGGCGGGTGGCCTCGCCGGGACGATTTCGGCGGGGCGTGGGCGGATCGGCTCTGTGCCGCTCGATCTCACCGCCATGGAAGGGCAATGGCAGTTCGCCGACGGACGTCTGGCGGTCGATGGCAATCTGCGCGTCGCGGATACGCAAGCCGATCGGCGCTTCAATCCGCTGGCCGGCGAGCAGGTGCACCTGACCCTAGCCGACAATCGCATCGAGGCGACCGGTGTGCTCGTGCATCCGGAACGAAAGGCCAAGGTCGCCAATGTGGTAATCCGGCACGACCTCAGCCGTGGCGCAGGCCGCGCCGATCTGACGGTGAAAGACTTGCGCTTCGGCAATGCGCTTCAGCCGGACGATCTCACGCCGCTCTCGCTGGGCGTGGTGGCCAATGTCGTCGGAATGGTGAACGGCGCCGGCCAGATCCGCTGGACGGGCGACAAGGTGACCAGCGACGGGACATTCTCGACCGAGAACATGGCTTTCGCGGCCGCCTTCGGCCCGGTCGCCGGCCTGTCGACGACGATCCGCTTCACGGACCTGCTTGGCCTGCGCACCGAATCCGGCCAGGTGGTGACGGTGGAAAGCGTCAACCCGGGCATCGAGGTGCGCGACGGCACCATTCGCTATCAATTGCTCTCCAGCGAGGTGGCGGAGATCGAGGGCGGGCGCTGGCCGTTCTCTGGCGGTATGCTGGAGCTGATGCCAGCGCCCCTCGCGCTGGATTCGCGCCAGCCGCGCAATCTCACCTTCCGCGTCGTCGGGCTGGATGCGGGCGCCTTTATCAACACGCTGGAGCTGGAGAACATCTCCGCGACGGGCACATTCGATGGTCTGCTGCCGATGGTGTTCGACAAGGATGGCGGGCGGATCGTTGGCGGCCTGCTGGTTGCGCGGCAAGAGGGCGACGAGCCGCGCTACCTCACCAGCACGCAAGGCCTGACGATCCCTTGCGATCCAGAACGCCGGGCCGGGCGCCTTTCTTACGTGGGTGAGGTGTCCAACGCGCAGCTCAACGCGATGGCGCGGCTGGCCTTCGATGCGCTCAAGAATTTGGGCTATCGCTGCCTCGCAATCCGGCTGGATGGCGCCATCGATGGCGAGTTCGTCACGCAGGTCAGCATCAACGGGGTCAATCAGGGCACGGAAGAAACGCGCCGCAGCTTCCTGGCGCGACCGTTCCTTGGCCTGCCCTTCCTGTTCAATGTGCGGATCGAGGCGCCCTTCCGAGGGCTGCTCAACACCGCGACCGGACTTGCCGATCCGACCAAGCTCATCAATGGCAGTCTGGGCGACCAGTTTGTACCCGTCGGCGGCGTAGCGTCCACGCGGGCCTCCGGGGTGGCCGTTCAGCCGGTGGACAGCGACAAGAGGATAGAAGGGGACAGGAAATGAGGCACCGACGATGGATATCGCGCGCAACGCGACTTGGCTTGGGGCTGGCGCTTGCCGGAGCGGCAGGCGGCTGCATTCAGGTGCGCGCGCCCGAAAAGCCGATCGAGATCAATCTCAACGTGAAGATTCAGCAGGAAGTGGTGGTGCGCCTTCAGCAGGACGCCAAGGACCTCATCGAGAACAATCCGGAGCTTTTCCCGAAATGACATATATGCACAGCATTCGCGCCGCAGCGCTTGCGGCAGTTTTCGGTCTCGGCGTCGTCGGAGCGGCTCCGGCTATCGCGCAGGACGCGGTGGTGAGTGCCGCCAAGTCGGCCGGCACGGTCGGCGAGCAGTCGGATGGCTATCTGGGCGTCAACGGCTCGGTGAGCAGCGATGTGCGCGCCGCCGTGGATGCGCTCAACATCAAGCGCCGCGCGGCTTACACCGATCTGGCGGCCAAGCGTGGCGTGACCGTACAGGACATGGCGGCCGTGACCGGTTGTCAGACGCTGGCCGGGCGCGTTTCGGAAGGGCAGATCTACCGGATCGGCAGTGGTCCATGGCAGACCAAAGGGGCCGGACCCATTGCGCTGCCGGATTATTGCGCCACCGCCACACGTTGAGCGATTCGCGCCACTGAGGGCCTAATTTTCCTCGAAAATCCGCCTGATCCCTCCGGCGCGGTCACCAGTGTTGACTTGCACGCCAACGCTTTCTACACGGGCCGCGCCTTGACGGGGGCGGCTCAGGCACGTCATGCAGCGCTGGTTTTTACGTCTCTTGGCGTGAACGGGAGTTGGCACGATGACAGAGACCGAACCTGGGCGAGACCCGATTGCCGAAGATGAACGCATCAAGTCGCTCAGCGAGCGGTTGGGACGTGCCGAGGCAGTCGAAAAGGTCAGGACCGGAGCGGACCGGGAAGTTGGCGGCGATAAGAATTATCGCCTCGGCAACCGGGTTCTTGCGGAGCTGATCGGCGGTCTTGTCGGCGGGGCGCTGATTGGATGGGTCCTGGACCGGTTCATCGGCACATCGCCCTGGCTCCTGCTGGTTTTCCTCTTTCTGGGGATCATCGTAGCCTTCAGGAATATTTGGAAGATTTCGATGAAGCGTCCTGAGAAGTAAGGGCGCTTTCGTCATAATCGCAGACGGCTTTTTGGGAATCAGACGTGGCAGAACCCGGCAAGATCGATCCTATGCACCAGTTCGCCATCGAGCCGCTGTTCGGTACCGAACAGTGGAGCCTCGGTGGTTACAACATTGCGTTCACCAACAGCGCGCTGTGGATGGTGATCACGGTCGTCGTTCTGTGGGGCTTCATGCTGCTCGGCATGAAGCGCGATCTGGTGCCGGGGCGCTGGCAGGCGGCTGTAGAGTCGATGACCGGCTTCATCGCGAAGCTGACCGATGACAATATCGGCAAGGGGGGGCGCAAATATGTGCCCTATATCTTCTCGCTGTTCATGTTCATCCTCTTCGCCAACCTGCTTGGCCTGCTGCCCATCGGCATTTTCGGCCTGCATCCCTTCACCTTCACGAGCCACTTCACGGTCACCGGCGTTCTGGCGATCCTGAGCTTCTCGATCGTGCTGATCGTCGGCTTCTGGAAGCATGGCCTCAAGTTCTTCTCGCTGTTCGTGCCTCATGGCACGCCGCTGTGGCTGATCTGGCTGATCCCCATCATCGAGTTCGTCTCGTTCATGGTGCGTCCCTTCTCGCTGGGCCTGCGACTGTTCGTCGCGATGATCGCCGGTCACATTCTGCTCAAGGTGCTTGCCGGCTTCGTGATCAACGCTTCGGCTGCTGGCGTGGCGCCCGGCCTTGGCGTCGGCATCCCAAGCTTTGCCCTGATGGTCGGCATCTCCGCGCTGGAGATCCTGGTCGCTGGCATCCAGGCCTATGTTTTCGCACTGCTCACGTCGCTTTACATCCACGACGCCGAGCATCTGCACTGAGTTTCAACCAACGACCAAATCGAGTTTCAGAAAAGGAGTTAAGTAACATGGACGCAGAAGCCGCAAAGCTGATCGGTGCCGGTCTGGCTGCTATCGGTGCCGGCGTGGCCGCGCTCGGCGTGGGTAACGTCTTCGGCTCGTTCCTTGAGAGCGCGCTGCGCAATCCGGGCGCTGCCGACGGCCAGCAGGGCCGTCTGTTCATCGGCTTCGCCGCCGCAGAGCTTCTCGGCCTGCTGGCGTTCGTCGTCGCGATGATCCTGATCTTCGTCGCCTGATCGCCCGCAAGACGACAGACGATGATGTGGAGCCGGCGGCTGCCCAATGACGGGCTGCCGCCGGACCGCGCAAACGGACAGGTGATATGCCTCAGATAGCCCAGCTCGCCGCAACCTACTCGTCGCAGATCTTCTGGGTTCTGCTGACATTCGGGTTCGTGTTTTTCGTGATCGGTCGCGGCATGGTGCCGAAGATCCAGTCCACGGTGGACGCGCGCGACAAGAAGATCGCCGACGATCTCGAAGCGGCCCGTGCGAATTCGGCCAAGGCCGATGCGCTCGAAGCCGACTGGCGGGCGAAGGAAAATGAAGCGCGTGCCGCTGCGCAGGGCCGTCTGGCCCAGGCAAAGGCCGAAGCTGCTCGCAATCGCGAGGCTGCGCTGGCCAAGACCGACGCGGCGCTCAGCGAAAAGCTGGCCGCAGCGGAGGGCGAGATCGAGGCTGGCCGCGTGAAGGCGCTGGCGCAGATCGAAACCGTTGCAGCGGACGCCGCAGCGGACATCGTGCAGAAGGTCGCCGGCACGCAGGTGTCGCCGGATGCGGCGCTCAAGGCAGTGAAGGCGGTACTCTGATATGGCCAATTCCCACATGGCACAGGCCGCCAATGCGGCATCGGCGAGCGACAATGGATCGCAGGCCGTCCAGTTCAATCTCGAGAATGCCGACAAGGTCCAGGCCCTGAGCGGCGACGTTCATGCCGCGACAGAAGCGGTCGGCGGGCCTGAGGAGCACATCCAGGACCCCACCGCGCTGTGGATGGACGCTACGGGCTGGGTCAGCCTCTCGATGTTGGTCTTCATCGCGGTGTTGATCTGGAAGAAGGTGCCAGCGCTCATCGCCCGGTCGCTGGACGCCAAGATCGCGACGATCCGCAATCAGCTCGACGAAGCCGCGCGGCTCCGCAAGGAAGCCGAAGCGCTTAAGGCCGAGTATGAAGGCCGGATCGCCTCCGTCGCCAAGGAAGCCGACGCGATGCGCGCTGCCGCCGAGCAGGAAGCGGCCGATCTCATCACCGCAGCCCAGGCGGAAGCTGAAGCGCTGGTCGTCCGTCGCCAGAAGATGGCGGAAGACAAGATCGCCGCAGCTGAGCGCGCGGCCATTGCTGATGTGCGCGCCAAGGCGGCTGCAGCGGCGACGGCAGCAGCCGGCGTGCTGATCCGCGAGACCCACAGTGCCGCGGCCGACAAGGGCCTCGTCGACGAAGTGATCGGCAAGCTCGCGCACTGAGCGGCCCGCAGATTGATGGCTTTAGAAAGGCCGGGCCGAGCGATCGGTCCGGCCTTTCTGCTTTTGAAGGGTCGTGGTTCGGCCGGTTGAGGCAGGAGGCCGTTGTCCTGTCCGCCTCTCGCCCCTAAATGGCGCGGATGACCGAGCGGCCATCGTCCCCCAATCGCTTCAACGAAGAAAAGGCGACCTCCACAATCCGTGGCAGTGAATTGCCGGACGTGGACGCTGGCGTCGCGGCGATTCGCGAAACGCTCAAGACCTTGGGCACGCGACCGGGCGTGTATCGGATGCAGGATGCGCGCGGCGACGTGCTGTATGTCGGCAAGGCGCGGGCGCTCAAGAATCGGGTGTCCAACTACACTCAGGTCGATCGCCTGCCGCGCCGGCTGCAGCGCATGGTCTCGCAGACCCGCTCGATGACGATCGTCACCACCCAGAGCGAGGCCGAGGCGCTGCTGCTGGAGGCGCAGCTCATCAAGCGCTTTCGGCCGCCGTATAATGTGCTGCTGCGCGATGACAAAAGCTTCCCATTCATCCTGCTGCGCGAGGATCACGCCTTTCCGCGCGTGCAGCTTCACCGCGGGGCGCGGCGCTACAAGGGGCAATATTACGGGCCGTTCGCCGGGGCAGGGCAGGTGCGCAAGACGCTCAACGCGCTGCAGAAGCTGTTCCTGCTGCGCAGTTGCACGGACAGCTTCTTCGCCAATCGCTCGCGGCCCTGCCTGCTGTATCAAATTCGCCGCTGCTCCGCGCCCTGCGTCGGGCGGATCAACGAGGCGGATTATGCGGCCCTGACCCAGGACGCGCAGGACTTTCTCGGCGGCAAGTCCACGGCGGTGCAGGCGCGGCTCGGTGAGGCGATGAATGCGGCGGCGGAGTCGCTCGATTACGAGATGGCGGCGGTCTACCGGGACCGGCTCAAGGCGCTGACCTTCATCCAGGGCAGTCAGGCGATCCACGCCGAGGGGTTGGGCGATGCCGATATCTTCGCGCTCGCCAGCCGCAATGGCGGCATGTGCATCCAGGCCTTCTTCATTCGCGGCGGGCAGAATTGGGGGCATCGCAGCTTCTTCCCGGTCCACACCGCCGAGGTGGGCGAGGACGAAGTGCTGATGCAGTTCATGGCGCAATTTTATGAGGATGTGCCGCCCGCGCCGCTGGTGCTCTGTGATCGCGAGCCCTCCGAGACGCTGCTGCTCGCCGAGGCGCTGAGCCAGAAGCTGGAGCGCAAGGTGCGCATCGAGGTGCCACAGCGTGGCAGCCGTGTGAAGCTCATCAAGCAGGCCCAGCGCAATGCCGAGGAAGCGCTGGAGCGCCGTCAGGCCGAAAGCAGTGCGCAAGGCAAGATTCTCGCCGACATGGCCGAACTACTGGGTCTGGAAGCTCCGCCCAATCGCATCGAGATCTACGATAACAGCCACATTCAGGGCACCAGTGCGCTGGGGGCGATGGTGGTTGCGGGGCCGGAGGGATTCCGCAAGAGCGGCTATCGCAAGTTCAACATCAAGCGCCCTGAAACCGTCGCGGGCGACGATTATGGCATGATGCGCGAAGTGCTCGGCCGCCGCTTCGGCCGCGCGGCCGAGGAAGATCCCGATCGCGAATCCGGGGAATGGCCGGACCTGGTGCTGATCGATGGCGGCCGGGGCCAGCTCAACGCAGCCCGCAAGGCGCTGGAAGAGATGGGCATCGAGGATGTGCCGATGGTCGGCGTCGCCAAGGGGCCGCATCATGGCCGCGAGGGGCGGGAGGTCTTCCATCTGCTGGACGGGCGGGATTTCCAGCTCCCGGTCAATCACCCGGTGCTGTTCTACCTGCAGCGCCTGCGCGACGAGGCCCATCGCTTTGCGATCGGCGCACACCGGCAGAAGCGGGCCAAGGCGATCACTGTCAGCTCGCTGGACGAAGTGCCCGGCATCGGTCCCGCGCGTAAAAAAGCGCTGCTCATGCATTTCGGTACCGCCCGCGCCGTGCGCAACGCCAGCCTTGACGACCTCCAGCGTGCACCCGGCGTTTCATCGGCGGTCGCACAGACGGTCTATGATTATTTCCATGGCTGAGACTGATTCTCGTCTATGAACTGATGGGAATATGGGGGCGGGGTGTGCATGCGAGTTCTGGTGCTGGGCGCGGGCGGCTTCATTGGCCGGGAGGTCATGGCGGCACTTCTCGCATCAGGGCATGACGTCGTCGCGACAGCGCGGTCGCTGGACGGCCTCGAAGCGCGCTTTCCTGCCGTATCTTTCATACGGGTAGACCTTTCCCGCGCGTTGCAGGTGGCCGACTGGTCGCCGGTTCTCGCTGGCGTGGATGTCATCATCAATTGCGCAGGTGTTTTGCGCGGAGGAGAGATGACCTCGGTGCATGTCACGATGCCTTCGGCCTTATACGAAGCCGCTCGACTCGCCCGCGTACAGCGGGTGCTGCTCTTATCGGCGATCAGCGCGCGGCCGGACGTGCAGACCGCTTATGCCCGCACCAAGTTGGCGGGCGAGGTTGCCTTGCGGGAGTCGGGTGTCGACTGGACCATTCTGCGGCCGTCATTGGTTTACGGGGATGGCAGCTATGGCGGCACGTCCCTGATGCGTGGATTGGCGGGACTGCCTTGGGCGATTCCCGTGGCCGGTGATGGGCGCTTCCCGTTCACGCCTGTCCACGCGAAAGATTTGGCCCGTGCCATCCGCATCGTTTGCGAGGACGAGTCTTTCGCGGGACAGGTGCTGGAGCCGGTTGGACCCGACACGATGGAACTGCGCGATCTTCTTGTGCGCTATCGCCGCTGGCTGGGTTTTGGCGATGCTGCCATCTTGCGTGTGCCGATGCCCCTCATGCGCGTTCTTGGAAAAGCCGGGGACTTTTTCGGCTCTGGCCCGGTGTCCTCGTCCAGCCTTGACCAGATGGTCGCGGGAAACGCTGGTGACGGTGCCGCTTTCGAGCGGGCCATCGGCTTTCGGCCCCGCAGTCTCGATGTGGCGCTTCAGGCGTGTCCTGCGCAGGTGCAGGATCGCTGGCACGCCCGGCTCTATTTTCTGGCGCCGGCACTCAAGATCGTTCTTGTGCTCATGTGGCTGGTGTCGGCGTGGCTGGGTTTCGCTCATGGTCAGGTCCGTACGGAGGAGGTGACGAGTGGACTCGGATTGCCTTTGCTTTGGGCAGAACCATTGCGCATCGCTGGGAGCCTACTGGACATAGCGATGGCGGGATGGCTGCTTGTGGATCGTTTCGGCCGATGGTCCACTCTCGGCCAATGCCTGCTTATCATCGGCTATACTGCGGTGATCGGTTATGCGCTTCCAGAACTCTGGATTGATCCTCTCGGGCCGCTTCTTAAGAATGCGCCTATTCTCCTTGCCGTGTTGATGCACGGAGCGATCGCGGATCGGCATTGATGGAAATCTATCTGATCCTGAAGTGGGTGCATGTCCTGAGCAGCACTATTCTGTTCGGCTTCGGAGCCGGGACAGCCTGGTATCTTTGGAATGCGCACCTCACGCGGGATCCCGCGACGATTGCCAGCGTCGGACGGATGGTGGTGCGCGCGGACTGGATATTTACGGGTACGAGCGGCATCGTCCAACCGGTGACCGGTATCTGGCTCGCCCATCTTGCCGGTTGGTCTCTCACCGAACCATGGTTGCTCGTGGCGTTTGTTTTGTATGCGGTTGCTTTTGGCTGCTGGGTGCCGGTTGTCTGGCTGCAAATCAAGGCGCAGCGACTGGCCCATGAGGCATGTGAGAACGGCGTTCCGTTGGGATTGGAGTACGCACGAGCCATGAGCTTGTGGTTTGCTCTTGGCTGGCCTGCTTTCCTTGGGCTCATCGCGACCTTCTGGCTAATGATCGCCAAGCCCGCCTTGTGGTAGTTCGCCCATCGACCGGTGACAGCAAGAGCAAAGGTTGATGCCCGGCGCAATGCGCGCTAAGGGCGCTGCTTCAAAACCCGTCGGGATGTCCTAACCGCTCATGCTGTTCACCTTTCTCCTTGTCGTCCAGGCGATCATCGCCTTCGCGCTCGTCACTGTCATTCTGATGCAGCGGTCCGAGGGTGGCGGGCTTGGGATGGGTGGCGGTGGAAGCCCGTCCGGCCTGATGTCGGCGCGTGGCGCGGCGGATTTCCTCAGCCGGGCGACCAAGATTCTCGCGACTTTGTTCGTGGGCATGAGCATCGTGCTGGCTGTGATTGCCGCCACGCAGCACCGGGCCGCGACGATCGATACCTCGCTGGTCGGCCAGTCCGGCACCAGCGACATGTCCGCGCCGATTGCGGATGGCGATGGCATTTCCGGCGCGGCCAACAGCGCGGCGGCACCGGCCGGTCCGGCCTCGGCGCCTGCCAATGGTGCGGCCGGCGCCCCGCTCGCGCAGTAACGATCCACCAGTTTTTTTCACCGGTAGCGGATTCGTTCGCTTGCCCTTCCGTTCGAGTTCAGCGTAAGCCTCCTCTCCCATGGCGCGGTTCATATTCATCACCGGCGGCGTGGTCTCCTCGCTTGGAAAAGGCCTTATGGCTGCGTCGCTTGCGGCGCTCCTTCAAGCGCGTGGCTACAAGGTCCGCACCCGTAAGTTCGATCCTTACCTCAATGTCGATCCCGGCACGATGTCGCCCTATCAACATGGCGAAGTCTATGTGACGGACGACGGGGCGGAGACCGATCTCGATCTTGGCCATTATGAGCGCTTCACGGGCGTTGCGAGCCGGCAGGCCGACAATGTGACGCAAGGGCGCATCTACCAGACGATCATCCAGCGCGAGCGGCGCGGCGATTATCTGGGCGCCACCGTGCAGGTGATCCCGCACGTGACGGACGAGATCAAGCGCTTCGCTCTGGCCGAGACGGACGATGTCGATTTCGTGCTGTGCGAGATCGGCGGCACGGTGGGCGACATCGAGAGCCTGCCGTTCATGGAGGCCATCCGCCAGCTCCGCAATGAGCTGGGCCACGGCCAGACCGTGCTCGTGCATGTGACGCTGGTGCCCTATATTGCGGCGGCCGGCGAGTTGAAGACCAAGCCGACCCAGCATAGCGTGCGCGAGTTGACTTCGCTCGGCATTCAGCCCGACATTCTGCTCTGCCGCACTGAGCATCCGCTGCCGGACAGCGAGCGGGCGAAAATCGCCTTGTTCTGCAATGTGCGCACGGAAGCCGTGATTCCCGCGCTCGATGCCAGCAGCATCTATGCCGTGCCGGTGCAGTATCACCGCGAAGGGCTGGACCGCGCCGTGCTGAGCGCCTTCGGCATCGAAGACGCGCGCGAGCCGGACCTCACGCGCTGGTTCGACATCATGGACCGGCAGGTGCACCCTGAAGGTGAAGTGACCATCGGCGTCGTCGGCAAATATGTCGGTCTGCCGGATGCCTACAAGTCGCTGCACGAGGCGCTCGTGCATGGCGGGCTGGCCAACCGCGTGAAGGTGAAGGTCCAGTGGCTCGATGCCGAGCTGTTCGAGGCCGAAGACAGCGACATCGCGGCCCAGCTCGAGCCGATGCATGGCATTCTTGTGCCGGGCGGCTTCGGCGTTCGCGGTTCTGAAGGCAAGATTGCCTCCGTGCGGTTCGCGCGGGAACGGGGCGTGCCCTTCTTCGGCATCTGCCTCGGGATGCAGATGGCCTGTATCGAGGGTGCCCGCAACACCGCCGGGATCGAGCGCGCCTCGACCACCGAGTTCGGTGAGACGAGCGAGCCGGTCGTGGGCCTCATTACCGAATGGATGAGCGCCGAGGGGTTGCAAACCCGGCATGTCGATACCGACCTTGGCGGCACCATGCGTCTGGGCGCCTATCCGGCCAAGCTGAGCGGCAACAGCGTCGTTTCCAGCATCTACGGTGCCGAGGATATCAGCGAGCGCCATCGTCACCGTTACGAGGTGAACGCGGCCTATCGTCAACCGCTCGAACAGGGCGGCCTCATCTTCTCGGGCATGTCGCCGGACGGCACGCTGCCGGAGATCGTCGAGCGGCCGGATCACCCATGGTTCATCGGCGTGCAGTTCCACCCGGAGCTCAAGTCCAAGCCGTTCGATCCGCACCCGCTGTTCGCCAGCTTCATTGCCGCGGCGCTCAAGCAGAGCCGACTCGTCTGATTCTGCACCAGCCATGGACGGCCCGTTTCCGGATCGTTCATGGTGAAGGGCGTAGACGAACCGCTTGCCGCACCCTATGTGGGTGCGTCTTACCGGCCGGGATGCCTGCGACTTGCAATTGATGATCCTTCTGTCTGCGCTTCTTGCGTCGCTCTCCGGCCTGATGGTCGGCGAGAGCCGCGTGGCGCCTGCGCAGGTGGAACTGAGTGCAGAATCGCAGCAGGCTCCCTCCAGTGAGCAGGCGATTGCGGTCGCACGGGTCTTGTCCAGCGCTGACACGGGGGCCGAGGCCGTCCTTATGCGGGCCGATCAGGCTCCGGCGCTGGTGCTGCCTGCCCGTAATGGCCGCACCCATCTTTCCCTGAAGCAGAGCTGGCTGATCTAAGCCCGCCGCAGGCCGCCATGTTGCCGGTCTGCCATTCTGCTGTTCGCGCGCTGGCTCCCGGCGCGTTCGCTTGCCGGTGTGTGAACCGGCGCCCGACCTTTCCGTTTTCAGACAGGAATTTCCGATATGCTCGGCGGCGTTGCCAAATTCTTCTTCGGCTCTTCAAATGAGCGTTACGTCAAGTCTCTCAGCAAGACGGTCAATCAGATTGCCGCATTCGAGCCGACGATGGTCGCCATGAGCGATGATGAGCTGAAGGCGCAGACGGCCAAGTTCCGCAGCCAGCTCGCCGACGGCGCGACGCTCGACCAGATCTTACCCGAGGCGTTCGCGACGGTGCGTGAGGGCGCGAAGCGCGCGCTCGGCCAGCGCCATTATGACGTTCAGATGGTCGGCGGCATCGTGCTCCACCGCGGCGAGATCGCCGAGATGCGCACCGGTGAAGGCAAGACGCTGGTCGCGACGCTCGCGACCTATCTCAACGCGCTGCCCGGCAAGGGCGTCCACGTCGTCACCGTCAACGACTATCTCGCCCGGCGCGACTGCGAATGGATGAGCCAGCTCTACAACTTCCTGGGACTGACCACGGGCGTGATCGTGCCCAACCTCTCCGAGCCGGAGCGTCGCGCGGCTTATGAGGCGGACATTACCTACGCCACCAACAACGAACTCGGCTTCGATTATCTGCGCGACAACATGAAGTATGAGCGTGACCAGATGGTCCAGCGCCCGTTCAATTACGCGATCGTCGACGAGGTGGACTCGATCCTGATCGACGAGGCGCGCACGCCGCTGATCATTTCCGGCCCGACGGACGATAAGTCCGAGATGTACATGTCCGTCAACGCGCTGGTGAAGAACCTTGCGGACGAGGATTACGAAAAGGACGAGAAGCAGCGCTCGATCGTGCTGACCGAGGACGGCACCGAGAAGGTGGAGCGGATGCTGGAGGATGCCGGGCTGCTCCAGGGCGCCAATCTCTACGATTTCGAGAACACGCAGGTCGTCCATCATGTGAACCAGGCTCTGCGCGCCAACTTCATGTTCCGGCGCGACATCGATTATATCGTGAAAGACGGCAAGGTCGTCATCATCGATGAGTTCACCGGCCGCATGATGGACGGGCGCCGCTGGTCTGACGGTCTGCACCAGGCCGTGGAAGCCAAGGAAGGCGTGAACATCGAGCCGGAGAACCAGACGCTGGCTTCGATCACCTTCCAGAATTATTTCCGCATGTATCCCAAGCTCTCGGGCATGACTGGTACGGCGGCGACCGAGGCGGCGGAATTCTACGACATCTACAAGATGAACGTGGTGACCATCCCGACCAACCTGCCAGTGCAGCGTCAGGACGATCAGGACCTGTTCTACAAGAGCCTTGAGGACAAGTTCAAAGGCATCGCCCGGACGATTGGCGAACATGCCGCCAAGGGTCAGCCAGTGCTGGTGGGTACCGTCTCCATCGAGAAGTCCGAACTGCTCTCCAGCTTCCTCAAGGAAGAAGGCGTGAAGCATTCGGTGTTGAACGCGCGCTTCCACGAGCAGGAAGCCGGCATCGTGGCACAGGCCGGGCGGCTCGGCGCGGTGACCATCGCAACGAACATGGCCGGGCGCGGCACCGACATCAAGCTGGGCGGCAACCTGGAATTCCGGGTTGAGGACGAGCTCAAGGACATGCCGGAAGGCCCGGAGCGCGATGCCGCAATTGCGCGGATCGAAGCGGAAATCGAGGCCGAACGCCAGCAGGTGCTCGCCGCCGGCGGCCTGTTCGTGCTCGGCACGGAGCGGCATGAGAGCCGCCGTATCGACAACCAGCTGCGTGGCCGCTCGGGTCGTCAGGGCGATCCGGGTCTGTCCCGCTTCTACCTCAGCCTCGATGATGATCTGCTGCGCATCTTTGGCCCGGATACCCTGTTCGCGCGCATGATGCGCTCAAGTCTGGAGGATGGCGAGGCGCTTCCGCCGTCCAAGTGGATGAGCAAGGCGATCGAGACCGCGCAGAAGAAGGTCGAGCAGCGCAACTACGAAATCCGCAAGCAGGTCGTTGAGTATGACGACGTGATGAACGACCAGCGCAAGGTCATTTACGAGCAGCGCAGCGAGATCATGGATGCCGAGACGGTCGGCGACGTCGTCACCGAGATGCGCCATGAGACGATCAACGACATCGTCGGCGCCGCCTGTCCTCCGGGCACCTACCCCGAGCAGTGGAACATTCCGCAGCTCAAGGAGCGCCTTGAGGCGGTGATGAGTCTGACGCCGGACATCGATGGCTGGCTGACCGAGGACGTGGTCGATCCGGAGCTGTTCGTCGAGCGCCTCATCGCGCTGTCCGATGCCGCGCTGGCGGAGAAGGTCAATGATCTCAAGCCCGACACCTGGGCGCAGATCGAGAAGAGCATCCTGCTGCAGAATCTCGACCATCACTGGAAAGAACATCTGGCGACGCTTGATGCCCTCCGGCAGGTCGTCCACCTGCGCGCTTATGCGCAGAAGACGCCGATCAACGAGTATAAGCAGGAGGCGTTCGCCCTGTTCGAGCGGATGCTGGAGAACATCCGCGAGGATGTCAGCCGCACGGTGAGCCATGTGCAGTTCCAGATGCAGGATCCTGTGCCGCCGCCGCTGCCCGAGCTGCCGGACTTCCTCACCAGCCATATCGACCCGTTCACGGGTGAGGATAACAGCGCGGACATCGATGCCGGCACGCGCGGGTTCATCACCACCACCATTCCGCGCGCCGCAACGGCTGCGGCGGTGGGTGAGGGCAATCCCTATGCGGGTGAGGAAATCAGCCGCAACGCGCCGTGCCCCTGTGGTTCCGGCGAGAAGTACAAGCATTGTCACGGCGCGCTCGCCTGACAACGATCCTGACAAAGATCTGATGGCCGGGCGAAAGCCCGGTCACGTCCGCCCGGCGGCCGTCAGTCGGGCTGCGAGTCCCTGGGCGCCAGCCACACCAGCCCAATGAGGCTGATCACCGCCGCGCCAGAGAGGTAGAGGCCAACGGCGCCCACGCCATGCGTGCTCACCAGATATTGCGCGGCAATGGGTGCCATAGCCCCGCCGATGATTCCGCCCACGTTGAAGGCGAAGGACGAGCCGGAATAGCGCACGCGCGGCGGGAAGAGAGCGGTCAACCATTCGCCGAGCGGGCCGTAGGTAAAGCCCATCAGCAGCAGCGACATGGCGAGGATGAGGAAGAGCGCCAGCGGATTGGCGGCGTCGAACCCGGCGCCGAAGACGATGCCGAGCGGTACCGTCGCGGCGCAGCCGGCGATCAGCACACGGCTCGCCGAGCGCATGTCCGACCACCAGCCGGCGACGATGATCCCCAGCGCGAGCATCAGGATGGCCGCAAGCTGTATGGTCAGCACCTCGCTGCGCGCCATGCCGATGTTCACCGTGGCATAGCCCAGCGCGAAGGCCGTGGAGATGTAGAACAGCGCGAAGCAGCAGACGACGGCGAGCGTGCCGGCCATGGTTGCGCGCACATGGCGGGTGAGCAGTTCCGCTAAGGGAATGGCTGCCGGTGGCTCGGCCTCCAGCGCCGCCTTGAATTCCGGCGTCTCGCCCATCTTCAAGCGCACCCACAGGCCGATGATGACCAGCAGCGCGCTAGCGAGGAAGGGGAGGCGCCAGCCCCACGCCATGAATTGCGCATCGCTCAGCCAAAGGCCGAGTAGCAGGAACAGGCCATTCGCGGCGACAAAGCCCAGCGGTGCGCCAAGCTGCGGCATCATGCCGAAGCGCGCGCGCCAGCCCGGCGGGGCATTCTCCACCGCCAGCAGCGCAGCACCGCCCCATTCGCCGCCAAGACCGAAGCCCTGGCCAAAGCGTAGGATGCAGAGCAGCAGCGGCGCGACCCAGCCGATCATCGCATAAGTCGGCAGGAAGGCGATCAAGAAGGTCGAGCCGCCCATGAGCATGAGCGAGGCGACGAGCGTCGATTTGCGGCCGATCCGGTCGCCATAATGGCCGAACACGGCGGCGCCGAGCGGGCGCGCCAGAAAGGCGAGGGCGAAGCTGGCATAAGCCGCCATCAGCTGCGCTGTCGGCGACGTGGCGGGGAAGAAGAGCGGACCGAAGACGAGGCTCGCCGCTGTCGCATAGATATAGAAATCGTAGAACTCGACCGTGGTGCCGGCCAGACTCGCGACGAGCACGCGGCGGTGCTTCACCATAGCGGACAGGCCGCTGGGCGCCGGCGTTCCGGCGGTTGCTGCGTCGTTCAAAGTTGGGCCCCCTCACATATGACGGCGATGCCCTAGCTCAATTCCGGGCAGCAGCGCTAGATGGCGCGGATGGGGGTGACAGGAGAGGGATCAGCGCCGGCGCTGCTGGTTCAGCACTTCATAGGCCATCACGGCCCCGGCGACGGAAGCATTGAGGCTGTCCGCACGGCCCTTCATCGGTATTTTGACCAGCAGGTCGCAGGCGGCCTCATAATCGGCGGGCAGGCCTCGCGCCTCATTGCCGATCACCAGAAAGGTCGGGGCCTCGTAACGCGGCGCCTGATAATCGTGCTCGGTGTTGAGGCTGGTGCCGACAAGCTGGCCCGGCCCCCCGCGGAGCCAGCTGAGGAAGTCAGCCCAACTTGCCTGTGCGATGGATTGGGTGAAGAGGGCGCCCATCGAGGCCCGCACCGTCTCGACGGAGAAGGGATCGACACAGTCATCCACAAGGATCACGCCGCCGGCGCCGACCGCATCGCCGATGCGCAGCAGCGTGCCCAGATTGCCGGGATCGCGCATGGCCTGCGCGACGAACCAGATCGGCGCCGCGCTGCGATCGAGCGCGGAGAGGGGTGTCAGCCGGTCGGGATAGACGCCGACGAGCGTCTGCGCATTGTCCTTGCCGGAGATCTTGCCGAGAATATCCGCGCTGGTGAGGATGACATCGCCGCCTTGCGCCTCGACCGCCGCGATTAGCTCGTCGGCCAGCGGATGCGGGCGGGCATCGCTCGCCATGAACAGCATCTCGGGCAGAATGCCGCGCTCGCGCGCTTCGGTGAGGATACGCAGGCCCTCGGCCAGAAACAGGCCTTCGCGCTTGCGCAGCTTCTTTTCCCGCAAGCCGCGCACGCGCTTGACGAGCGGGTTGGAGAAGCCGGTGATTTCGCGGGGCATGGTCAGCAGGGCCGCACAGGATCAGTCTTCGCCGAAGCGATTTTCGACCAGCTCGATGACGGCAGCCAGCGCCGCCGGGGCATCGTCACCGCTCACGGAGACGGTGATATCATCGCCCATGGCCGCGCCCAGCATCATCAGGCCCATGATCGATGTGCCGACCACTTCCTGCCCATCCTTGCGCACCATGATGGTCGCCGGCAGGCTGCTCGCGAGCGTGACGAACTTGGCGCTTGCCCGCGCGTGCAGGCCACGCCGGTTGGCGATGCGCACTGTTGCGCTGGCTGTCTCGCCGCTCAAGTGGCGTCTCCGAGCAGCTCCGAGGCCACGCTGATATATTTGCGGCCCGCTTCCCGCGCGGCGGCGACCGCCTGCGTGACGCTCATATTGCGGCGGGCGCTTTCGAGACGGATCAGCATGGGAAGATTGACGCCGGCAATCACTTCCACGCGCCCGGCGTCGAGCAGGGAAATGGCGAGGTTGGAGGGGGTGCCGCCGAACAGGTCGGTCAGCAGGATCACGCCTGAGCCATCATCGACGCGCTGCACGGCGGCGGCGATGTCGGCGCGCCGCACCTCCATATCGTCATCGGGGCCGATGCAGACGGTTTCTATGGCCTGTTGCGGCCCTACGACATGTTCCATGGCGACGCGAAATTCCGTCGCGAGCCCGCCATGGGTTACGAGCACGAGTCCAATCATGGTGAGTGTGCGCCCCGCCCTTCGATTTCCGTTGGTACGATTTCTTTTTTGCCCTGGCGCCGGTTCTCATAGGCGTCCAACTGGACTGAATCCAGATTGCGGTGCGCAATGGTGGGCGAAAAGCCCGCCCGGCGCAAGCGTTCTGCGATCTCTTCCGTCACGCACACCGAGCGGTGGCGACCGCCCGTGCAGCCAAAGGCGATGGTGACATAGGCTTTCCCCTCCTCGCTGTAGCGAGGAAGGATGGTGACCAGCAGCTTCTCGATCTGGCCGACGGCCGCCTCGAACAGCGTGTCGGCCATCACATAATCGCGGACATCGGGATCGAGGCCGGTGAGCGGGCGCAGCGTCTCGTCCCAATAGGGATTGCGCAGGAACCGCATGTCGAACATCAGGTCGGCATTGCGGGGAACGCCGCGCGCAAAGCCGAAGGACAGCAAGGTCAGGGTCGATTCGAAACTGCCAGCGAAGCGCTGGCGGATCGCCTGCTGCAGGCCGTTGCTGGTGAGGTCCGAGCTATCGACGACATGCTCCGCCGCGCGGCGGAGCGGTTCCAGCAGCTCGCGCTCGCGGGCAATGCCGTCCGCCGCCGGGCGATCAAGGGCGAGAGGGTGGCGCCGCCGCGTCTCGGCATAACGCTGCTCAAGCACCGTGCCTGAGCAATCGAGGAACAGCATCTCGACCTCATAGCCGGTGCGCTCGCGCAGGGCGGCAATTGCAGAGAGGATCGTATCCGCCGCAAAGCCGCGCGTGCGGCTGTCGATGCCGATGGCGACCGGGCGGCCCGCCTGTTGCTCATGACCGGCCGGCAGCGGGGCAGCCAGCAGCCGGTCGAGCAGCACCAGCGGCAGATTGTCGACCGTTTCCCAGCCGGCATCTTCGAGCGTGCGCAGGCTGGTCGATTTGCCGGCGCCCGAAAGGCCGGTGACCACCAGGATGCGCTTGGCGCCGGGAGCATGGGGGGCAGGTGACAGGGCAGGGGGCTGGTCCATGCCTACCCCTTCGCCTGCCCATCGAGACGAAGCAATGCCCATTCGGCCTTGATCGGGGCGGAAGGCTCCAGACCGGCCAGCACGACCAGCGGGAGTTCGACACCCAGAAGGGAGAATGTGGACCCGATGTCAGGCATGCGCACGGGCGCTTCATCCAGTCTGATCGCAAGACACGCAATCACGCCACCGACATGGGGCGTTTCGACAATGCCAAGGTGGCGAATTTCCAGCTTGCCCGCAATGGTTTCCGGCGCGTCAAGGATCAGCTTGCCGTCCCGCTTTGAGGCGCGGGTGTAATCGTCGCTGATCAGCATCGCGCCGCGATCGATGAGGCGCAGGGCAAGGTCCGACTTGCCGGACCCGCTTCCGCCGATCAGCAGCACGCCCTTGCCTCCGATGGCGACACTGGTAGCGTGGATGGTTTGGCAATGGGCGGGATCGTTGCTCATGTGCCGCTGCGCGCCTTAGCGCTGTTTGGCGGGGGCACATCCTGCTCGGCCAGCGGCAGGGTCACGACAAATCGCGCACCGGCCTTGCCATCGAGGCGCGCCTCGACATGGATGGAGCCGTGGTGGCCCTCCAGAATGGTGCGGGCGATGGCAAGACCCAGGCCGCTGTGATTGCCAAAGCCGTCCCGCTCCGGACGCACGCTGTGGAACCGCCGGAAGATCGCTTCCCGCTCGCGCTCCGGCACGCCGGGTCCCTCGTCTTCCACTGCCACGATAGCCTTGCTGTCTTCGGCTGACAGCGTCAGGCGAATCCGCCCGCCATCGGGTGAGAAGGAGCGGGCATTGTCGATGAGATTATCCACCACGCGGACCAGTTTCTGCGGGTCACCGGAGACGAACACGGCGCCACGGCCCGGCCCTGCATAGCTCAGGCGAACGGCGGGGCCATCCTCCCGCGGTGCATGATTGCGGACCATGCGGCCGATCATGCGCCCGAGATCGATGGTCTCGAACGGTGTGCGCGAGAGCTGTGCGTCGATGCGGGTTGCCTCGGCAATGTCGCTGACCAGCCGGTCGAGCCGGCGCACGTCGTCCTGCGCGATGGCGAGCAACTTGGCCTGCAGGGCCGGGTCCTTGATCTGGGCCAGGCCCTCGAGGGCCGAGCGCAGCGACGCGATGGGGTTCTTGAGCTCGTGACTGACATCTGCCGCGAAGGCATCGGTCGCATCGATGCGCTGGCGCAAAGCCTGGCTCATGTCGGAGACGGCGCGGGCCAGCATCCCGATTTCGTCGCGCCGATCCGGCAGACGCGGCACGATGACTTCCCGCGCGCGCCCCAGGCGCACGCGCACCGCAGCCCGCGCCAGTCGTCGCAGCGGGAGCACGATGGTCCGGGCAAGAAAGAGCGAGAGCAGCACGGACACGAGAATTGCCGCCGCAAAGACGAGCGCAATGCGCAGGCGCTCGGCACGGACGATATCCGTGATGTCTCGCGTGTTGGCGGTGGCAAGCAATACATCGCCGCGCCCGGCTTCATCGAGCGGGCGGGCGACACTGAGGAAAGGGGTGCGGTCCGGTGCGAACCGATAGGCCGAAGCGGGCGCGCGAGTGCGGGCGGCCTCGCGGGCTTCCGGCCAGGCGTCGCGGCGATCCTGTGCCGGCTCCTTCACATAGGCTGGGCGGTCGGCCAAGGCGATGGTCTCGACAACGCGGTCCAACACGCGCGCCAGCTTGATGTGGAGCGGATCGCGCATCGGATCACGCAGCGTGTAGCTGGGTGGGGTCAGCCGAAAGCTATCGGCCAGCTTGGTCCCGTCCGCATCATAGATGCGCAGCCGCAAGCCCGTTGTTTGCGCCGTGCGCAGCAGCAACCGGGCGCGATCGCTGGCCGGGGCTGTCTCCATCGCAGCGGCGATCAGGGCGGTTTCCCTGCTGATCGACACCAGCCGGCCATCGATCAGCCGCGCACGATAGCTATCGAGATAGAAGAAACCGCCAGCCAGGATGGCAAGCGCGAAGATGTTGACCGCGAGGATCCGCCGGGTGAGCGAGATGCGCGTCGTCCATTCGCCGCTCGCCAGGCGATCCTCATTCCTCGTTGAAGCGATATCCGGCGCCATAGAGCGTATCGATTGCGTTGAACTCGGGGGCAACTTCGCGGAATTTCCGGCGCAGGCGCTTGATGTGGCTGTCGATGGTGCGGTCGTCCACATAGATGTCGTCCTGATAGGCGGCATCCATCAGTTGATTGCGGGTTTTCACAATGCCGGGCCGCTGGGCCAGCGCTTCGAGAATCAGGAACTCAGTGACAGTCAGCGCGACGTCCCGGCCATCCCATTGCACCCGGTGGCGGGCGGGGTCCATGCTCAGCCGGCCGCGTGCGATGGTTTCGGTCTCGCCTTCGCCGCCATTGTCATCGCGCGGCTGGCTGAGTGCCGTGCGGCGGAGCAGCGCCCGCACCCGCGCAATCAGCAGCCGCTGCGAGAAGGGCTTGGCGATATAATCGTCCGCGCCCATCGCAAAGCCAAGGGCTTCGTCCAGCTCGTCGGTCTTGGAGGTCAGGAAGATGAAGGGCAGATCGCTCTTCTCCCGCAGCCGGCGGAGCAACTCGATGCCATCCAGATTGGGCATCTTGATGTCGCACACCACGATATCCGGAGGGTTCTCGATCAGCGCCTTGAGCGCGGCCTGACCGTCCGGATAGAGTCGCGTCATGAACCCTTCCGCGATCAGGGCGATGCTGAGCGAGGACAGGATGTTCCGATCGTCGTCGACCAGGGCGATGGTAGCGCTCATCGAGCTTTGCGCCGATCCTCTGACTATTGCTGGTCATTCGGCCTAGACGAACGCGGGACCGGGCGCAACCTGGGCCGGGCGGACGATAGGGAATCCGCTGTTTTGTCCCGCCACCGGACGAAAGCGACAGATGCGCGGCACTGCACAACGGGTGGCGTTTGACGCTGGGCCATCAAACCCTTATGCGCCGGGGACGGGGCTGAATTTGAAGTTTTCTCGCGGAGGACGGCCGTAGGAGCCCGCCCTGCGTTTTTGCTTAGGAGACAGGTGTGCAGGTTATCTCTTCCTTTGGTCTTGGCGACCAAGGCATATCGACGTCGGCTGACGTCAAATGGAATCTTCTGACCGCGCCGTTGGTGGAAGAAGCGGTTCGCAACGGCGAGGGCGTGCTGGCCAAGGATGGGCCGCTGGTCGTCGAGACCGGCAAGCACACCGGCCGCAGCGCGAAAGACAAGTTCATTGTGCGCGATGGTACGACCGAGGACACGGTCGCCTGGGGCGATGTGAACGTGCCGATGACGCCGGCGCAGTTCGCCACGCTCAAGGCGGATTTCTTCGCGGCACTGGGCGACAAGAAGCAGCTTTACGTCGCCGACCTGTTCGGCGGGTCGCAGCCCGAGCACCGCGTCAACGTGCGCGTGATCAACGAGTTTGCCTGGCACAATCTGTTCATCCGCACGCTGCTCGTGCGCCCCGAGCGCGATGAGCTGGCCGGCTTCAAGCCCGAATATACGATCATCGATCTGCCGACCTTCCGCGCGGACCCCGCCAAATATGGTTGCCGCAGCGAGACGATCATCGCGGTCAACTTCACCGAGAAGCTGATCCTGATCGGCGGCACGGCCTATGCCGGTGAGATGAAGAAGTCGGTCTTCTCCATCCTCAACTATCTGCTGCCGGCCAAGGGCATCATGCCTATGCACTGCTCGGCCAATATCGGGCCGAATGGCGACACGGCGGTCTTCTTCGGCCTGTCCGGCACCGGCAAGACGACGCTCAGCGCCGATGCCAGCCGCACGCTGATCGGAGACGATGAACATGGCTGGTCGGATACCGCCGTCTTCAACTTCGAGGGTGGCTGCTATGCCAAGATGATCCGCCTCTCGGCCGAAGCCGAGCCAGAAATCTACGCGGTTACGAAGCGCTTCGGCACGGTGCTGGAAAATGTCGTGATCGATCCCGAAACGCGCGAGATCGATCTGGATGATGCGACGCTGGCCGAGAACAGCCGCGGCTCCTACCCGATCGACTTCATCCCCAATGCCTCAGCCGACAATCTCGGCCCAGTGCCGAAGAACATCATCTTCCTCACCGCTGATGCCTATGGCGTGCTGCCGCCGATCGCGCGTCTCACGCCCGATCAGGCGATGTATCACTTCCTCTCGGGCTATACCGCGCGCGTCGCGGGTACGGAAATCGGCGTGACCGAGCCGCAGGCGACCTTCTCGACCTGCTTCGGCGCGCCGTTCATGCCGCGTCGCCCGAGCGTCTACGGCAATCTGCTCAAGGAGCGGATCGCCAAGGGCGGCGTGAAGTGCTGGCTGGTCAACACCGGCTGGACCGGCGGCAAGGCAACCGATCCGGGCATCAGCCGTATGCCGATCAAGGTGACGCGTGCGCTGCTCAACGCAGCGCTCGACGGCAGCCTGAACAACGCCGAATTCCGCATCGATCCCAATTTCGGGTTCGAGGTGCCGGTGGCGGTTGGTGATATCGACCCCAATATGCTCGATCCGCGCGCCGCGTGGAGCGACAAGGCGCGCTATGACGAGACGGCCGCCGAGCTGGTCGGCAAGTTTGTCGCCAACTTCGCGCAGTTCGAGGCCGACGTGGACGCGTCCGTCCGCGACGTGCTGAAGTCGCCCGTCGCGGCCTGAACCCGCGCCGGCTGACGCCTTTCGAGGCTTATGAGCGGCGGCTGCCCATGCTAGGGTGGCCGCCGTTCTCATATCTGCGGGGGGTACGCATGAGCATATGGAATGGCCTGTCGGTCGCAAATGATGCCGCGCAAGCTTAGGGCGCCGTCGTGACGACAGATAACAATCATCGCTTGTTCAGCGATGCCGCCGCCATCCACGCAATTGGAGAAGGGCTGCTGGATTGCACCTTGCCGCGCGAGCGGTGGACGCATGAGGCGCACCTCGCTGCCTGTCTCTGGCTGATGGTCGAGCGACCGGATATCGATCTGGACCGGGAGATCGCGCCGATCATCCGCCGTTACAATGCCAGCGTGGGCGTGCCGAACGATGATCGCCACGGCTATCATGAAACGATCACGCGCGCGTTCCTCGGGGGAGTGCGGCTTTATCGGGCCGAGCATATAGGCGGTGCCCTGCTGGATCAGGTCAATAGCCTGCTGACCTCAGCACAGAGCGCACGGGACTGGCCGCTCAATTTCTGGTCGCGCGAGCGTCTCTTCTCGGTCGAAGCGCGGCTGTCCTACACGCCGCCAGACCAGAATACGCCAGCATTGGCGGCGTTGCTTCCCTACCTGCCGCGGGAACCGGATCGCGCCTGAGCAGTAAAAGGGTCATGTTTCCCGACCATTGGACCCTGCCGCCATTGTTGGAATCGCTGATGCTGGGCGTTCTCGCCGTCCTGGCGGCTCTGGCTCTGCACTGGATCAGCGTGCGGGTGCTGCGCCGTCTACTGACCCATGCGCATTCGGAAGGTGGCCTCGCCTTGCTCCGCCGAGCGCAATGGCCGTCGCGCTGGCTGCTGGTCGCCTTCGCGCTGGCGTTCCTCCGTCCGTCGCTAACGTTGGGAGAGCGCGGTCACCTGATCTGGAGCCAGGCGGCGGCGATGATCGTGCCGGGATTGATCGGCTGGCTGGCGGTTGCCCTCATTCGGGGCACGCAGGATGTGGTCGAACAGCGAACGGATATCAGCGTAGCCGACAATCTCCGCGCCCGGCGAAAGCGCACGCGGACGGGCATTCTCGGCAGGATCGCCGTGGTACTGGTGATCTTCATCACCCTGTGCCTCATGCTGTTCAGCATCCCCTCGGTGCGGGCGGTGGGTGTGACGCTGATGGCCTCGGCCGGCCTTGCGGCCTTGGCGGTCGGCGCGGCTGCGCAGCCCTTGCTCAAAAACGTAATCGCGGGCATCCAGCTTGCCTTCACCGAGCCAATCCGCATCGATGACGTTGTCATCATCGAAGGCGAGTGGGGCAAGATCGAGGCGATCTACATGACCTATGTGGTCGTGGCGGTGTGGGACGAGCGACGGCTGGTCGTGCCCATCTCCCGCTTTCTCGAAGACAGTTTCCAGAACTGGACTCGCTCGACAAGTCAGTTGCTTGGCTCGGTTTTCTTCCACCTCGACCCAGCGGCCGATATCGATCAGTTGCGGGCCCGCTATGAAGCGATCGTGGCTGCATCGCCGCTCTGGGATGGGCGGGTGAAGGTGCTTCAGGTGACGGATGTGCGCCCGGACGCCATCGAGGTGCGCGGCCTCGCCAGCGCGCGCGATGCGGGCGAGGCCTTCGACCTTCGCTGTGAGATTCGCGAGAAGGTGCTGGCCTTCATCCGTGATGAGATGCCTCAGGCGCTGCCCCGCCATCGCGGCCTGCTGGCGCGGGATGTCACCGAACGCGTGAACGCGGGGTGATCGCTAGGCCGTGCGTGGCCCCAACAGGATGATCGCGGCGCCGCACAAACAGACTGCGCCGCCCAGCAGATCCCAGCGATCCGGCCTGGTGCCCTCTGCAAGCCAGAGCCAGAGGAGGGCGCTGGCGATGTAAACACCCCCATAAGCGGCGTAAGTCCGCCCCGCATAATCGGCTTCCACCAGCGTGAGAAGCCAGGCAAAAACCGCCAGCGAGGCGAGGCCGGGGAGCAGCCAGAGCGGTGATTTGTCGAGCCGCAGCCATGCCCAGAATGCGAAGCAACCGGCGATCTCTGCCAGCGCCGCGCCGATAAAGGCGAAAGCGGTCATTCCGGCTCCGGCATGTCCTTGCCGTCACGGGCCAAGTCGGGCGGGGCGAGGGGAACGGGCAGGGGTTCGACAATCAGCGCCGCGCCCTTGGTGCCCGTCACCCGCACATAGCTGCCGGCATCTGCATCCGGCCCAGTCGCCGTCCAGCTTCCGTCATCGACCTTCACCCGGCCGACGCCGTGATTGATCGGTTCGACCACCAGCAATTCGCGGCCAACAAGGCGCGCGGCCCGGTCATTGAGCATCGGATCTTGCGAGGCGACCGGGCGGGCGAGATACCAGAGCCGTCCGCCGCTCACCGAAATCGCGGTGAAGATGGCAAAGGCGAGCAGTTGGAACGCCGGATTGATCGGCAGGACCAGACTGAGTCCGGCCGTGAGGGCCGCAGCCACGCCCAGCCAGATGAGAAACACGCCGGGCACGATGATCTCCGCCCCGGCGAGGATCACCGCGAACACACCCCAGAGGATGGAAGGATGCATGCCGTCCAGCATCGGCGTCATGGCGTCCGCGTGTGAGGCACGCCGGTGCCGGACACGGGCCGTGCAGGCGGCGTTGCACCATGATCTCCCAGCGCTTCCTTGGCGAGCTGCCCGATCCCGCCCAGCGTCCCGATGAGCTGGGTGGCTTCCACCGGGAAGAGGATGGTCTTGGCGTTGCTGGAGGTCGCGAACTTCTCCACCGCCTCGACATATTTCTGCGCCACGAAATAGTTGATCGCCTGGGCATTGCCGCCCGCAATGGCCTCGCTCACGACCTGCGTCGCCCGCGCCTCGGCCTCCGCCTCGCGCTCGCGCGCCTCGGCGTCGCGGAACGCAGCCTCACGCCGACCCTCGGCTTCGAGGATCTGCGCCTGCTTGGCGCCTTCGGCCCGCAGGATCTCGGCGCTCTTGAACCCTTCGGCATCGAGGATGTTGGCGCGCTTCTCACGCTCGGCCTTCATCTGCCGGGCCATCGCGTTCACGATGTCCTGCGGCGGGCGGATGTCCTTGATCTCGACGCGGGTGATCTTGACGCCCCAGGCATTGGTGGCGTGATCGACCACGCTCAACAGCCGGGCGTTGATTTCATCCCGCTTGGAGAGGGTCTCGTCCAGATCCATCGACCCCATCACCGTGCGCAGATTGGTGGTCGAGAGCTGGAGCAGTGCCGTATTGAGGTGGCTCACCTCATAAGCGGCCTTGGCGGCATCCAGCACCTGGAAGAACACCACCGCATCCACGGCCACCATGGCATTATCGCGGGTAATGATTTCCTGAGACGGAACATCAATCACCTGCTCCATCATGTTGATCTTGCGGCCGACCCGGTAGAAGAAGGCGGGATAGATGTTGAAACCGGGAGACGCGACTTCCGTGAACCGTCCGAACCGCTCAATGGTGTAGCGATGGCCCTGCCGGACGATCTTCACGCTGGCAAACAGATAGAAGATCACCAGAATGGCGATGAACATTGCGAACGTGACCAGATCCATGGTCGATAGCCTCCTGCGCTTGCGGTCGCTACTATGGCCCTTCAGAACAGTGCCGGAAAGCGGAATCGGTAGGATAAGAGGATTGAAAAGGCATGCAGAAGCGTCGTCCGGTCGAAAGAATTGATTTGCCGTTGCGCCTCGTACGGACGCTGCTGTTCGTACCGGCGTCGCGCCCGCGCGCGATTGAGAAAGCGCGCCAACTCGACTGCGACTTCATCATTCTGGACCTTGAGGATTCGGTGATCGCCGAAGACCGCGACGCGGCCCGGCAGCGCGCCGTGGAGGCTGTGCAGGCCGGGTTCGACGGGCGCCCCTGCGCCATCCGCATCAATGCCGAGGGGCGGCCCGAGCATGGGCTTGACATGGTCGCGGCGCGCAGTGCTGGCGTGCCCTATGTCATCGTGCCCAAGGTGATCGAGGCGCGGCAGGTTCACGACGTCAATCGCGTGACGCAACGGCCGGTCATCGCGATGATCGAGAGCCCGGCGGGGATCATCAACGCCCTGTCCATCGCGCGCGAGCCGGGCGTCTCGGCGCTGGTCGCCGGGACCAACGATCTGCGCCGTGGCCTCGCTGTGCCGCCTGATGCGCCGCGTAGCGCGATTTCCTATTCGCTGCAGTCGATCGTGCTGGCAGCGCGCGCCGCCGGTGTCGCCGCGTTCGATGGCGTCTATAATAACCTGGAAGATCCGGCCGGTCTGGCCGCCGAGTGCGACGAGGGGCGGCAGATGGGGTTCGATGGCAAGACCATCATTCACCCCAGCCATATCGATATCGCCAATGATGCCTTCTCCCCCAGCGGCCCGGCGGTAGAACAGGCCCGCGCATTGGTCGACGCCTTCACCGGTGGCGCCCAGCGCTATGATGGGCGCATGATCGAGGCGATGCACGTCGAGGAAGCCAAGGCCATCATCGACCGGGCCGAACACCTGCGCAGCTAGGCTTTGGATCGCGTCGTAACGGATCGCTAACCTGCTTTCTTTACGAATCGCGCCATGGATATTCCCGCCGCTTATGTCGCCCTGACGGAGGGGAGCCTGCACTTTCTCGCCCTTTCGCATGAGCGTGCACATCTGATCGGCGGCTTGCTGCTGTATGCTATGGTCGCTGCCTGGCCGCTCACGCGCCGCCATCCGGCGTTGCCATTTGCTGTGGTGGCGCTGGCCGAGTTCATGAACGAGAGCCTGCAGGCCATTTATTATCGGTCGCTGCGCCTTGATGATACGCTGGCCGATCTGGTCTGGACGCTGGCCCTGCCAGCCCTTCTGCTCGCGTTGACGCAGATGATCGCCAGCGGTCGTGCGGAGCGCGGGGTGGTCCGTCCTGCCCTCGGATAGATGCAAACCAGCCTTCGCGCCCTTCTCTTTGACGACCCCCTAGCCCTGCACGGGGGAAATGGTTACATGGGCCGCCACTGATTCCCCCAAGGGGTCTCTCCAGATCAGGTGGCGACATATATGGACATTCGGCTCGGCCTCACTTTCGACGACGTGCTTCTTCAGCCGGGCGAGTCCGATGTGCTGCCGAGTCAGGCCGATGTGTCCACGCGGGTCAGCCGCAACATTTCGCTGAATATTCCCATTCTCTCCTCGGCCATGGATACCGTGACTGAGGAAGACATGGCCATTGTGATGGCGCAGCTCGGCGGCATCGGCGTCTTGCACCGCAATCTCTCCATCGAGGAGCAGTGCGCGGCGGTGCGGGCGGTCAAGCGGTTCGAGAGCGGTATGGTCGTCAACCCGATCACCATCGGGCCGGATCAGCCTTTGTCCGAGGCGCAGGCGCTGATGGCGCGTCACAAGATCAGCGGCATTCCCGTGGTGGAGTCGACCGGCAAGCTGGTCGGCATCCTGACGAACCGCGACGTGCGCTTTGCCGAAAACCCGGCCCAGCCGGTGCGCGAGCTGATGACGCATGAGAATCTCGCGACCGTGCGCACCGGCGTTTCGCAGGACGAGGCCCGCCGCCTGCTGCATCAGCGCCGGATCGAGAAGCTGCTGGTGGTCGATGATGCCTTCCGCTGCGTGGGCCTCATCACCGTCAAGGACATCGAGAAGGCCGTCACCTATCCGCAGGCCACCAAGGACGCTTCCGGCCGCCTGCGCGTCGCCGCGGCAACGACGGTCGGCGACAAGGGTATCGAGCGCACCGAAGCGCTGATCGACGCCGAATGCGACCTGATCGTCGTCGATACCGCCCATGGCCACTCCAAGATGGTGGCCGAGAGCGTCGCGCGCATTCGCAAGCTCTCCAATGAGATCCAGCTGGTGGCCGGCAATGTCGCGACCGCCGAGGCCACGCGCGCGCTGATCGACGCCGGCGCTGACGGCGTGAAGGTCGGCATTGGTCCCGGTTCGATCTGCACCACGCGCGTGGTCGCCGGTGTCGGCGTTCCGCAGCTCACCGCGATCATGGATGCGGCGCAGGAAGCGCTCAAGAGCGGCATTCCGGTGATCGCCGATGGCGGCCTTCGCACCTCGGGCGACGTTGCCAAGGCGCTGGCGGCTGGCGGCGCTGCGGTGATGATCGGGTCGATGCTGGCCGGCACGCAGGAAGCACCGGGCGAGACGTTCCTCTATCAGGGCCGGGCCTATAAGAGCTATCGCGGCATGGGCTCCGTCGGCGCGATGGCGCGCGGCAGCGCGGATCGCTACTTCCAGCAGGACATCAAGGATCAGATGAAGCTGGTGCCGGAGGGGATCGAAGGCCAGGTGCCCTATAAGGGGCCGGCGCGCGATGTCATCCATCAGCTGGTGGGCGGTGTGAAGGCGGCAATGGGTTATACCGGCAGCAAGACCATCCGCGAACTGCAGGAGCGCGCCCGCTTCGTGCAGATCACCAATGCCGGTCTCTCCGAGAGCCATGTGCATGACGTGACGATCACGCGTGAAGCGCCGAATTATCCGACACGATAAAGATATCAGCCCTGCATTGGGGGCAGCGGTATGACTCCCGCCGCACGGGTCCAGGCCGCAATCGATCTGCTCGATCTCATCATCGCCAGTGCGCGCGATGATGGCGCCGCCGCCGATACGTTGATCGCCCGCTATTTTCGTGAGCGCCGCTATGCCGGGTCGAAGGATCGCCGCGCGGTGCGCGATGTCGTCTATCGCGCGGTGCGGGCTTATGGCGATCCGCCCTCCTCCGGCCGTGCGGCCATGGTCGGTCTGGCGCGCGCGGATGCGGCGCTGGCGGCGCTGTTCGATGGCTCGGCCCATGCGCCGACGCCCTTGGGCGAAGCGGAACGGGGGCCGGATGGCTCGCGTCTGCCGGGCTGGACCGCCGAGACTTTCGCGGAACTGGTCGATGAGGCCGAGCAGGAAACACTGCTCGATCGTGCGCCTCTCCACGTTCGGCGTAACCCGCTGAGGGCAAGCGATGCGGATATTTTGGCGCGTTGGCCTGACGCCCGGCCGATCGAGGCAACGACATATGGCTATGCGCTGCCGGCCGGGACGGACGTGCCCGATGATGGCATGGCCGAGGTGCAGGATGCCGGGAGTCAGCTGATCGCGCAGGCCTGTCACGCCACGCCCGGCCTGACCGTGCTCGATCTGTGCGCCGGGGCAGGGGGCAAGACGCTCGCCCTGGCGGCGGACATGGTCAAAGACGGCGCCCTTGCCGGGCGGCTGGTCGCGGCCGATGCGGTGCGTGACCGCCTCGCGCGGTTGACGCCGCGTGCCGAGCGCGCCGGCTATGGCGGACAGATCGAACCGCTGTTGCTCGATTCTGGTCGGGAGGAAGCGGCGCTCAAGCCGCTCGTCGGGCAGTGCGACCTCGTCTTGATCGATGCGCCCTGCAGTGGATCGGGCACCTGGCGACGCAACCCCGAGGCGCGCTGGCGGCTAACGCCGGCGCGGCTGGACCGCGTGGTTGCGCTTCAGGCGCGGCTGCTGCGGCTCGCGCTACCGCTGGTGAAGCCGGGCGGGCGCTTGGTCTATGCGGTCTGCTCGCTGATCGACCGGGAAGGGCGCGATCAAATTCAGCAAATCGTCAGGACCGATACCCTATGGCAGCTGGTACACTCTGCCGGGTCGGAACAGGCGCCGGGTCGTTCATGGGGCGAGGGCACATTACTCACGCCCGCACATGACGGAACCGACGGCTTTTTCTTCGCGGTGCTCGAAAAACCATGCTAGCGTCGTCGACCATGGCGTCTGTTGCGCAGGGCTCGATCTGGGAGACAATCATGCGGTTCACCCCCGCCTCCATTTTACTTGCGAGTGCGCTTGCCCTGTCGGCGAGCAGTGGATTTTCCCAGCAGAGCGCGACGCCCGCGCCCAGCCCGCGCGCAGCCGAGTGGATGGCAAAGGGCAAGGCCGCCGCAGAGGCCGGTGATCTCAGCAAGGCCCGCGATGCCTATGAAACCGCGCTTCTTCTGGCGCCCGACCAGCCCGGTATCTTCATGTCGCTGGCCAAGATCGCCCGCGCCCAGAAGCTCCCCGGCAAGGCGATCCGCTATTATGGTCGCGCGCTGGATCTGGAACCTGGCAATCAAGCGGCCCTGCAAGGCGAAGGGCTCGCAATGCTGGACAAGGGCGCGGTGGAAAGCGCCCGCGAGACGCTGGCCAAGCTGCGCCTGCTCTGCAAGACGCCATGTGCCAGTGCGGATCAGCTGGCCTCCGCGATCGCTACGACCAAGCCGCCGGTCACGACGGCCGAGGCGGTAACCAACGCGCCGAAGGTCGAGCAGCAGTAAATTCCGCAATATATAAAGCTGCTCAGCGCCCCATCAGGCGCGCGAGCATCACGAAATCGTCCACGCTGAGCGTCTCTGCGCGGCGGCTGGGGTCGATCCCGGCTTCCGCCAAAGCATCGAGCGCGCCCGGCAGCCCCTTGAGGCTCTGCCGCAGCATCTTGCGCCGCTGACCGAAGGCGGCGGCCGTCAACCGGCTGAGCGTTGCGACCTCGACGCCGCCGGGCGCGTCGGCCGGGACGATATGGACCACAGCGGACATGACCTTGGGCGGCGGCGTGAAGGCTGACCGATGGACTTTCATCGCGATGCGCGCACGGCTGCGCCACTGGGCCAGTACCGCGAGCCGGCCATAGGCATCGCTGCCTGGCTGCGCGACGATCCGCTCGGCCACCTCGGCCTGGAACATGAGCGAGGCGGAAAGCCACCAGGGCGGCCACACCCCGCTCTCCAGCCAGCCGACGAGCAGGGCGGTGCCGATATTATAGGGCAGATTCGCGACGATATGCGCCGGTCCGCCGCAGGCCTCCACGGGGTCGACCCGCAAAGCATCATCCTCGATAATGCGCAACTGGCCCGGAAAGGCCGCTGCGACTTCGGCCAGCGCCGGAATGCAGCGGGCATCGCGCTCTACGGCGGTGACCTGCGCACCGGCGCGGAGCAGGGCACGGGTCAGCCCGCCGGGGCCGGGGCCGACTTCGAACACGCGTGCGCCGGCCAGATCGCCGGGAATCGCGGCGATGCGATCCAGCAACTGCTCGTCCAGCAGGAAGTTCTGGCCCAGCGCCTTGCTGGCCCGCAGGCCATGCGTGGCAATGACCTCGCGCAGCGGTGGAAGCGGGGTCATGAGGGCTGGCAGGGATCGACCCAGGCGCGGCGATTGAGCTCGGCCTGTTGCGCCATGCGAATGGCAGCAATCATCGCGCCGGGATGCGCCTGATCCTTGCCGGCCAGATCGAACGCCGTGCCATGGTCGGGCGATGTGCGCACGATCGGCAGGCCCAGCGTGATGTTGACGCCCTCGTCAAAGTCCAGCGCCTTGATGGGGATCAGCGCCTGATCGTGATAGCAGCACAAGGCCGCGTCGTAGAGCGCACGGGCGCGGGGCGTGAACAAGGCATCCGGCGAATGCGGCCCGGAAATGTCGAGCCCGTCTTCGCGCAATTGCTCGAGCACCGGAGCAATCAGCGTCGTTTCTTCCGTGCCGAGCATCCCGTTTTCGCCGGCATGAGGATTAAGACCGGCCATGGCGAGGCGCGGGTTTTCGATGCCGAACAGACGCTTGAGACCGCGCGCGGTGGCCAGCGCGCGGGAGCGGATCAGCGCGGCGGTGAGCGCCTCGGGGACTTCCGTATAGGGAATGTGGATGGTGAGCGGCACGACCCGCAGCGACGGTCCGGCGAGCATCATCACCACATTACCGCGCGAAACACCGCAGCGCTCGGCCACGAACTCGGTCTGGCCGGGGTGCGTGAAGCCGACTTGGGACAGCTGGGATTTGGAGACAGGCGCGGTCACCAAGGCGCTGGCGCTTTCCGCCCGCACCAGCCCCGTGGCCGCTTCCAACGCCTGAAACGCGCAGCGCGCGCCATCGATCGAGGGCTGGCCGGGGATGATCTCACCGGCGTCGGCGACCTGCAGGCAGGGCAGCGCCTTGCCGAACACCGCATCGGCTTCGATCGGGTCGCCGATCATCGCCACCGGGCCTTGCCAGACCGTAGCGATGGCGGCGCTGTCACCGACCGCAAAGAAAGGCGGAAGAGTGTGCTCGTCCCGGGCTTCCCAGGCTTTCGCGGTAACCTCCGGGCCGATCCCTGCGGGATCGCCCAACGATATCGCGATCGGCCGCGGCAGCGCGGACGCGGAATACATCGTGCGGAAGACGTCAGTTATAGTCGATCACCGCATCGCGACGGAGGTCGCGCAGATATGTGCGTGCACGCTTGTTCACGCGGTCTTCCTCCATCTGCGCCATAATCGACTCCACCGAGGGTGCGCTCGCGTCTGGCGGATCGTCCCGGCCGCACAAAACGAGCGCGCGGACCCCTTCCGTTGCCGAGCCGAAGGGCGGCGTAGATTCGCCGACCTGCATCGAGAGCAGGATGGACTGGAGCTGCGGCGGCAGGTTGCGCGCCTGAATATCGTTTTCGATGACCGTCGCGCCGACGCCCTTGGCCATCGCCTCGACCGATCCACAGCCCTGAAGCTTCTTGAGCGCTTCCCCGAAAGCGTTGGCGCGGCGCTGGGCCTCGGCGGCCGAGGTGCCGGCGGGGAAGTCGATGGCGACCTGCTTGAGGCTCAGAACGGCGTCGCGCGCGTCGGCCATCAGCACCTGGCGCTTGTCGATCAGATAAACGAGCGAAAATCCGCCCGGAATGGCGATCGGGCCGGCGATCTGGCCGACCTGGAGCTGCTGCGCGGCTTCGGCCAGCGGCTCGGGCAGTTGCGCGGCGCGCACCCAGCCCAGATCACCGCCGACCGCAGCGGTCGATGCTTCCGAATATTGCCGCGCATAGGCCTGGAACGAGCCACCCTGGCGAATCTGCGCCATGATCTTCTGGGCGTTCTCGGCCACCTGCTGGCTGTTCGACGGGTTGGCGGAGAGATATATCTCGCCGATGTGGAACTCTTCCTTGCCCTTCGCGGCCTGGAGACGCTCATAGGTCGAGCGGACCTCGTCCTCGGAGACGTTCACGAAAGGCTGGACCTGACGCCGCAGCAGGCGGCTCCAAGCGACCTCGCCTTCGATCTGGCGCCGGATGCTGCGTGCGGACGAGCCCTGCGCGGCAAGATACTTTGCGAAATTGTCCGGCGTGTAGCGGAAGTTCGCGGCGACGCGCGCGAAGTTCTCGTCAAGCTCGGCGGCGGGGACGCGAATGTCCTTGGCCGCTGCCTCCTGAATCTGCAGCGTCTCGTCGATGAGGTTGCGCAGCACCTGCAGGCGCAGGCGGTCCTTTTCCTCGGCGCTGACATTGCCGCCATTGGCGAGAACTACCAGCGCGAGCCGCTGCTCCACATCCGTCTGCGTAATGACCTCGCCGTTCACCAGCGCCGTTGCGGTGCGGACATTGGGGTCGCGCTTGCCGAAGAGCACCACCGAGGCGGGAATATCGAGCGCGGACGCGGTCGCCCCGGCGGCGTCCTCAGCCTGGCCTTCCGGCGCTTGAGCAATGGCTGAGCACGCCAAAAGGCCCGTTGCGGCGCCTGCAAGAATCCGGGCGGTGAAACGGGAGGAAATCCTTTTCACGCTGTTCACGTCAGTCAAACTTGCTCTCCATTCAGAAGCAGGCGGCCTCAAGAGGCCGCGAACCTGCCCGGCGGATTAATGCGCGGCGGCTGAACCGGGCCTGAGCGACAGATGACGTCCGGCCTTCACACCCTTTGCGAAGCTGGAGTCTTTACAGGCCGAGATTCTTAAATACCAGCCGCAGTTGAAACGAATTGCCGCGACGGGCGTCGCCGACCGTCTGGTAATCGCGCCGCCAGGTGAAGCCGAGTTCCAGGCAGTCATCCTCATAGGCGATGCCGAGGCGGTGACGCACCGGCTCGAAGCCGGACAGGGTACTCGTCGGATCGTCCCGCTGACCGGTCAGATCGATGTTCGTCGAGCCGAAGACCGACCAGAAGCGCGCAAAGGCTACGCGCGCTGCGAGGCGGATTTCCTCGACATCGCGCAGATCCTCGACGCCGGACGTGATGTTCCGGTCCAGACGGAGATAGCCGACCTCGGCATAAGTGCGGCGCGTGCCGACCGTCGCCTCGATCTCGTTACGGCGGACGGCGAAGCCATCCTTGTCGAGCCGGAAGCGGTGGGTGAAGGACAGGAAATCCTTGTAGCGGATTTCCGACCGACCAACGATGTCCGACAGCCGATCGGACAGGCCGGTGCCATTGGGCAGCAGGGACGGGCGGTCATCGATGCGGTAGCTCTGGCCGACGGTGGTATCGAACGAGAAATTCGGCACGTCGAAGCGGTAGTCGAACCCGTAGGTGATGCGGGTCGAATCCTCGAAGCGGTCATAGCCGGGGAAGCGATTGAGCGCGAAGAGGTTGGAATCCTCCAGGTCAATCGCGCGGGCATCCTCGTTGGGTACATTCAGGTTGGCGAGGCGCGGCGCGGCAACCAGCTGGATGCGTGGTGTCAGGCGCTGGGTGCCGCCAAAAGCCTGCCCGATGAACGGCCAGCGCACATCCAGCGCCAAGGCGGCGATTCCTCGCGTCTGCCAGCCTTCCTCACCCCGATAGACCACCGTTGGCGAAAGATCGTTCTGCGCGCTGTTGTAGACATCGCCCCGCGCATAGGCGGTCAGCGAGACTTCCTGTCCCATGCCGGTCAGCCGGCTCTGCTTCCAGGTGAAGCCCACGAACGCGCGCTGGGTATCCTGCCCGTCTGTGCGGAGGATCGACAGGCTGTTGGCCTGCAGTTCCACCCGTCCGCCGAATAGCGGATCGGTGGTGCGCAGGCGGTAGTCGATGGCGGGAATGGCGATAGGAACCTGGCCGGCCCGGTCCCCCGAGCGCAATGACTGGAAGGCCCAGCCGGCAATCGAGAGATAGCTGCGCGTGCCGATCCGCTCCAGATTGAGCGTGGAGCGCAGACGGTCCTCGTGGCTCAGGTCATAGCGATTGAGAAAGGTGCGGTCGGATGCGTAACGCAGCGATCCGGTCAACGACCAGAGCGGATCGAACTGAAATTTGCCGCTCGCAGCGATGTAGCCGCGCAGACGCTCATCGCTAGTGACATCGGTTTCGCCCGTGACCGGCGTAACGGCGCTGACCGTGCCGTAGCCGGTGATCTGATAGGCGCCCTTGGGCAGGAGTGCGCGATAGCTGGCCCCGAGCATCGGCAGCACCGCGCTGTAGACATAGGGCGTGAGCGTCAGATCGCGATTTGGCGCAAGCCGCCAGTAATAAGGCTGCACATATTGCACCCCGTTGCGCCGATCATAGCCGATATCCGGCACCAGCAACCCGCTGCTGCCTTCATCGCCAATGCTGTGGCGCAGGCCCGGCAGGGGAAGCAGGGGCAGGCCGAACATGCTCACGCGCGCATTCTCATAGCGCACCCGCTGGCGAGCCTCGTCCAGAATGACGCGATCGGCCTGGATTTGCCAGGTCGGTTCCTTGGGGCAGCCCTTGACCGTCTCGACCTTGCAGGGCGTGAACGCCGCCTTGTCCAGCACGTAGATGTTGTCAGTGCGCTGGGCCTTCACCGCTGCCAGCCGATTCTCGCTGTTGGTGACGATCAGCAGATTTTCGATGACGCCGTCCCGCAGGCTTTCGGTGACGTCCATCTCGTCGGCATAAGCGCGGTCGCCACGCTCATTGACGAGCAGCACGTCGCCGCGCGCGATGACGGTGCCGGCCTTGCGATCCCACTCCACCTGATCGGCGGACAGATTGGCATCCTGCCGCGCAACGCGGACATTGCCGGATGCGCGCACGATATCGGCATTGCTGTCGTAATCGATCCGGTCGGCCTGGAAATTGATCTCGTTCTTGGAGACCGGCGCTGCCGGCATGGGGACGGCCTCGGCCTCTGCCTTCGCCGGGCGGTCTTGAAAATCGGGTTCAGCGCCAGCGGGAATATCCTGCGGCGCCACATTGTCGATGGTGAGCGGCGGTTCGCCCTGCGCCGGCGGCTCGGCCTGCGCCTGGGCGTAGGCCGGCGCGGCCATGACCATCGCCAGAATCAGAGCTGGCGCGCTGATGCACAGGCGCACGCGCATCATGGTCCGCTCGCGCGTGTCACGGCTCATCGTGGCAACCAATCGTCATTCTCCCAGCGCGGCTCGCGGTCTGCGCGCGCCGTGTGCAACGCTGCCCTATTGCACTGCAGCGCCCGCTCCGCAATTGCCTTCCCAAGCGTGAAATCGCGCTTAACGGTCCCTTTGCCGTGGCATACCCCCTGGCAAGGCGCTATTCCGCTTCCATATTCACACCAGGTCATCTGGCCACATAATTCCTTTCCAGGAGCTTGTATCCATGCACATCGCCATTTCCGCCAGTCGCCCTGCCGACATGGACTGCCTCGTTTTCCCGGTCGCAAAGGGTGCCGCCGTGTCGCCGGGCATCGAGGCGCAGGCTCTGGCGGCGCAGGCGGCGGCGGCATCGCGCTTTAGCGGCGAGGCAGGCGCCGTGGTGGAACTGTTCGTGGCCGAGGCGGGCAAGACTCTCCGCGTCCTGCTCGTCGGGACGGGCGAGGGCACGCCGGCCGATCTGGAGAAGGCAGGCGGCGCGGTGACGGCACGGCTGCAGACCTCCGGCGTCAAGCATGTCGCGATCGACGGCGCGGGGCTTACCGCCGACGCGCTCGCCCGGATCGCGCTGGGCGTGGAATTGCGGGCATGGCGCATCGACACCTATCGCACGAAGCTGGCGGAGAAGGCCAAGCCGACGCTCGAAACCGTAACGCTGGTTCATGAGTCCGGCGATCTGGCGGCCCTCGTGGAGGATGCCAAAGCCGTCGCACAAGGTGTTGCATTCACGCGCGAACTAGTCGCCGAGCCAGGCAATATCATCTATCCCGAGAGCTTCGTAGAGCGCTGTCGGCATCTGGTCGATCTCGGCATTGAAATCAGCGTGCTTGATGAGACGGATATGGCCAATCTCGGCATGGGTGCCTTGCTGGGTGTGGCACAGGGCTCGGTGCGCAAGCCGCGCATTCTTTCGATGCGCTGGGACGGCACCAATGGCGCGCAGGCCAAGCCGCTGGCGCTGGTCGGCAAGGGCGTCACCTTCGATACCGGCGGCATTTCGCTCAAGCCCGGTGCGGGCATGGAAGACATGAAGTGGGATATGGGCGGCGCCGGTGCCGTTGCCGGCGCGATGAAGGCGCTGGCCCTCCGCAAAGCGCCGACGCATGTCGTCGGCATTTGCGGGCTGGTCGAGAATATGCCGGACGGCGGCGCGCAGCGTCCCGGCGATATCGTCAAAACCATGTCCGGTCAGACCGTGGAAGTGCTGAACACGGACGCCGAGGGGCGTCTGGTGCTGTGCGATGCGATCTGGTGGACCCAGCAGACCTACAAGCCCGAGACGGTGATCGATCTTGCAACCCTTACCGGGGCGATGCTGATCTCGCTCGGCAGCGAGCATGGCGGCCTGTTCAGCAATGACGATGACCTTGCCGAACAGCTCCTCGCGGCCGGTCACGAGAGCGGTGACAAATTGTGGCGCTTCCCGCTGTCGCCCGCTTATGACAAGCTGATCGACAGCCCCATTGCCGACATGAAGAACATCGGGCCGCGTTATGCCGGCTCGATCACTGCGGCGCAGTTCATCAAGCGCTATGTGCAGGATGGCGTCAAATGGGCGCATCTGGACATTGCCGGCATGGTCTGGGCCGACAAGCCCGGCGCGACATGGGAGAAGGGCGCCACCGGCTATGGCGTGCGCCTGCTCGACCAGTTGATCCGCGATCATTATCAGGCCGGTTGAGGTCTTGCGCATATTTCGGCCCCGCCTTCGCAGCCGGGCCGGATCGCGCTAGAGCCGCAACATGCAGGTGGATTTCTATCAGCTCAGCCGGGATCCCGTCGAGGCGACGGTACCCGCCATCGCGCGCAGGGTGCTTGATGGCGGCGGGCGGCTGCTGGTCGTTTCCGCCGAGCGCGACCAGCTCGACCGTATCTCCGAGGGTCTGTGGAGTGCTGGGCCGGAGAGCTATCTGGCCAACGATCATGCGGATGCACCCATGCCGCAGCTCCAGCCGATCCTCCTCGCTCGGAGTTGCGATGCAGCCAATGGCGCGCGCCATGTCGCGCTGGCCGATGGCCTGTGGCGGGATGAAGCGCTGAGCTTCGATCGGGTCTTTTACTTTTTCGACGATGCGACGGTGGGCGGTGCGCGGCTGGCCTGGAAGGCGCTGAGTCGATCCGAGGGCATCACGCCGCGCTTCTGGAAGCAGGATGGCGGGCGGTGGCGCCAAGGGCCTTGAGGTACCGCCGGCGCGCCGGATTCGCTCACCGCATGTGACGCGGCTTCTTGCTGGTATCGGCGCGCGCTTCTGCATGACGACTCTTGAGGGACGTCGGTGCGCTGGCCTGAAGAAATTCACGGCCGCTCAGCCCGTCTCCGCCGCGTCGGTTGAGCGGCGGTTCGAGCGTTTCGATCAACAGCGCTTCCATGGTCCTGAGCATATTGGCTTCGCTCCAGCACGCGCTTTGCGCGACAGGCAGATGCTGACTGGCGTCTCGCAGGCCGAACCAGGAGAAGCGATTCCACCGACCGGCAAGCCGGTCGGTCGTATGCGTCTTGAGTCGCGCATAGAGATCATTGCTGGCACGCCCGACATAGACGGTCCGCGCGCCATCCTGCAGGAGGTAGAGGCCCACCTGACGGGCAAAGTTGAACAATGGCGCCCCCTTGGTGCGCCGGCCGAGGAGGAGGGGCGGTCCGGACCAGGGCACCAGTTCGCGTTTCCAGAACATGCCAAAGGCATTCAGGCTCTCGCCCGGTCCGAGGTCCGGCCAGCAAATGGCAGGATATTGGGAAGCCCGGTTGCAGGTTGAGCTTTTACGCGCAGCGGCTCGAGCCAGTGCCGGCTCCGCCGCCTCTGCTGGTAAGGTCAGGCAGGGCGTCGTCACCGTCGCCGCGTCCGGAAAGCGGCGCAGCTGCCCCGGCGCAATGCTGTGAAAGCGCAGCGACCCGTCATCATGCCTGTCGATCCGATAAATGGATTCCTTCGGCTCCGCGCCCTGCATGTTCCCATTCCCCCTTTGCGCACCCAACCATGGCAAACCGTAACAATGTGAACTCAAAGCGCTTAATTGATCGTAACCCGTGGACGCCTGCTGCTCTTGATCGGCCGTCGCTTCGCGGGTAGAGCGCGCGCGACCTCAACTCTTTCGTTTTCTTTACCGGAGCATTTCTCATGGCGGCGACCCGCACCTTCTCGATCATCAAGCCCGACGCGACCCGTCGCAACCTGACCGGTGCTGTCACCAAGATGCTGGAGGAAGCCGGCCTGCGCGTCGTGGCATCCAAGCGCATCCACATGAGCCGCGAGCAGGCCGAGGGCTTCTACGCGGTCCACAAGGAGCGTCCCTTCTTCGGTGAGCTGGTCGAGTTCATGATTTCGGGCCCGGTCGTCGTGCAGGTTCTGGAAGGCGAAGACGCCGTGAAGCGCAATCGCGACATCATGGGCGCCACCAACCCCGCCAATGCCGAGCCCGGCACCATCCGCAAGGAACTGGCCGAGTCGATCGAAGCCAACAGCGTTCACGGGTCGGACAGCGAAGAGAATGCCGCGATCGAGATCGCCTACTTCTTCAAGCCGGAAGAAATCGTCGGCTAATCGGACGGCCGTCTAACCGTCGGCCTTCTAAAAAAGGGCGCCAGACCATCGGGTCCGGCGCCCTTTTATTTGGTTTAGTGCTGCCGGCCCGAGGCCGCTTCCGGCGTGAAATAATCGAGCAAGGTCTGGGCCGATTTGAACAGGTCGTGCCGCTCTTCCACGCGGCGCCGTGCCTCGGCGCCCAGCGCAGCCCGCTGCTCGGGCGTGGCGCGCATGATCCCGCGTAACGCCTCGGCAATGGCGTCCTCATCGCCAGGCGCGAAAATCCAGCCACAGCGCTCGTCTAGCAACTCGGGGATGCCCGCGATCGTCGTGCTCAGCACCGGTCGGCCGATGGCGAAGGCTTCCATGATCCCGATGGGCAGGCCCTCGGCATAGCTCGGCAGCAGCATGGCGCGACCGGCCAGCAATTGCTCCCGTACATAGGCACCGGTGCCCCAGCCGTGCAGGATGACATGATCCTCGACGCCATGTGCCCGGATCGCCTCCCGTAGCGCGTGCTCGTCGTCCCCGCCGCCGATCAGCTCGACAACCAGATCCGGAAACTCCCCGATCACAGCAGCGACGGCGGGCGGAATATGGATCTGGCCCTTGTTGGCGCACAGGCGGCCGATGCAGATCACACGGCTGCTCTCAGGCGGGGCAGGCTGATAGGGGAAGTCAGCGAGGTTGATGCCGCAATGGACGATGCGGACCTTCTGGGCCGCCTCTGGGGCCTCCGCCACGATGCGATCGTGGCAGTAACGGGTGATGGCGACGATGAAAGCCGCATCGCGTGCCTTCTCGCGGATGGAGAGGCGGGCCGGCTCGCCGGGCACCAACTCATCGGGACCATGGACCGTGAAGCTGTAAGATGGCCCGCCTAGCCGCCGCGCCAGTATCGCCACCGTGGTCGCGTTGGTCGAGAAGTGGGTGTGGACGTGATCGATCCCTTGCGCACTGGCGCGGCGGGTGAAAGCCATTGCCTCCAGCAGATAGGCGACATGGGCGACAAGGTTCCGCCCGGCGTTGCGCCACACCCGCCACCAGAGCGGCAGTACCCGCAGCGTTCTGACCGGATGCAGCAGGCAGGTGAGCAGCACGTCCCACAGCAGCGCCGCCTTGCTGCCGGTGATGATATAGTGCGTGCGCGCCTGCTCGGCGATATCCTCAGGGTCGACCAGCTCGCCATCCCAGTGCCGCAGGGCAAAGCGCTCGACCGGCTGACCAAGCGCCTCGATCGCGCCTATCTCGCGACGGATGAACGTCGTGCTGATCAGCGGATACATGTTTAGAAGATAAGCAAGTTTCATGGCCGACCGCTCATGGGAGCGGAGAGGCGAGCCTGTCAACGCGGCTAACCCTTTTTGCGGCAGTACGGGCCGGCAGGTCCGGCCGAGCAGTCCGGCAATGTGTGGAAAGTGGCTCCCCGAGTAGGATTCGAACCTACGGCCATTCGATTAACAGTCGAATGCTCTACCGCTGAGCTATCGGGGAGCAGCCGGGCTTTCGTCCGGCGAGGCCGCGCCTATAGCAGCGGGTTTGAAAGAAACGCAAGAGCACTCATGAGATAAATTGTTCAGCCGCGATCCGATCGTCGAGCGTGTGCTCGGGATCGAACAAAAGCGTGAGCGGCATGGCGAAATCCACGGCGATCTCGACCTGCGAGACATCGCGCACTTCGCGCTGGTCGGCCACGGCGGAGACCGGACGCTTGACGGGGTCGACCACGCGCAGCCGAATCTTGCTGCGTTCCGGCAGAATCGCGCCCCGCCAGCGGCGCGGACGGAAGGGGCTGATCGGCGTAAGCGCGACGAGGCCGCAGTCGAGCGGGAGAATGGGCCCGTGTGCCGATAGATTATAGGCCGTGGAGCCGGCCGGCGTGGCCACCAGCGCGCCGTCGCAGACCAGTTCCTGGATCACGACTCGCCCATTGACGGAAACTTCGAGCCAGGCGGTCTGGCGTGTCTCGCGCAGCAGGGAGATTTCGTTGATCGCGGGCATCGCGAAGGTTTCGCCGCTCACTGTCACGGCGTGCATCCGCAAGGGGTTCACCTTGAACGCCTTGGCCTTGTCGAGGCGCTGGTCCAGCCCGTCCTGCCGCCATTCGTTCATCAGGAAGCCGACGGTGCCCAGGTTCATGCCGAACACGGGCACCCGGCGATGGCTCTCCAGCAGCGCGTGGAGCGTCTGCAGCATGAAGCCGTCGCCGCCCAACGCGATGATGATATCGGCCTCGTTGAGGCTGACAAACGGGATGACCGCCTGCAGCCGCCGCGCGGCTTCCCGCGCAGCGTCCGTGGGCGAGGCGAGCAGGGCAAGTTTGCGATCAGCCATGAGGTGGCGTTATCCGCCCGTCACGCTCATGTGGCGGCGCGTGGCGGGCTGCGCGCCAGCCGCGACGCTGAAGTCATGTGCCAGCGGCTTGGCAGCCAGCGCCCGGTCGAGCAGGGCGTCGATCCCCGCGACACCCTGTTCGCGGAATGCGGCCTTGAGATCGATATGATCTTCATGCCCCAGGCACATGTAGATGCGTCCCTGGCAGGTGAGGCGCATCCGGTTGCAATCGGCGCAGAAATTCTGGGAGAGCGGCGTGATGAGGCCCAGCCGGGTCTTGAGGCCGGAGAGGGCAAAATAGCGCGCCGGCCCGCCGGTGCGGTCATCCAGCGGGATGAGAGCGTGCCGCTCGCGAATCGGAGCGATTGCCTCGATCAGCGGCAGGAAGCGATCCGAGCGATCCTCTGCCACTTCGCCGAGCGGCATCGTCTCGATCAGGGTGAGGTCGAAGCCCTGCTGCGCGCAATAATCGAGCAGCGGCAGCATCTGGCCTTCGTTGGTATCCCGCAGCGCCACAGTGTTGAGCTTGACCTTGAGGCCCGCCTGCCGCGCGGCCTCAAGACCGCCGAGCACCTTGGCGATATCGCCGCCGCGCGTCACATGCGCGAAAATGTCCGGATCGAGCGCATCGAGGCTGACGTTGATGCGCCGGATGCCAGCATCGAACAGCATATCGGCATAGGTCGCGAGTTGCGTGCCATTGGTCGTCAGCGTCAGTTCGTCCAGCCGGCCGGCCTTCACATGGCGGCCAAGGGCACGGGCGAGATCGCCGAAATCGCGGCGCACCAGCGGCTCGCCGCCGGACAGGCGAATCCGGCGGACGCCCCGGGCAATGAAGCGCTCGGCGATGACCGCAATTTCCTCCAGCGTCAGGATTTCCCGCCTGGGGAGGAACTGCATCGTCTCGCTCATGCAGTAGCGGCAGCGCAGATCGCAGCGGTCCGTCACCGAAATCCGCAGATAGTCGATGCGGCGGCCATGACTGTCGCGCATGGCCGGAGCTGCGTCAGGGAGGCTGTCGATTGCGTTCGCCATACGCATTAGCTAGGCGATGCGGGGGGAAGGCGCAACCATCGCGCGTCGGTTGCGCTCGATCCCGTCCGCTAATCCACGAGCTTGAACGGATCGCGACCATTGTGAGTGAGCCTGCCGCACCCCGGCCCCATGGAGAGGGCGACCAGTCCTCCGGCCTGTCCGGGGACATGGGCGGGCTGCCGCTTTTCATTCTCTCGGCCGCGCACCGTGACGCGCTTTCCGCCTGTGCTGCGCAGGCCGGGTGGAAGCCCATCGCGGCGCGGCGGTTGGACCGGGCCGAGAGCCGCTATCTCGGGAGCCTGGCGCGCATCGCAGTCATCGATCTGCGGGGTGTGACGCCGGATGATGCCCTCGAAATGGTGAAAGCCCTGGCGGCCGCAGTCGAAGCCTCCGGGGGCGCCTTGCTGCTGCTCGTTGAAGACGTCGGCGCGCCGCACGTCCCCGGGTTGATCGCCGCCGGCGCCACCCATCTGCTTGATGGCGAGATCGACGAGACCCGCTTCACCATCGCGCTGCGCACCGCCGACAAGCTGGCCGAGCGCTTGATCGGCAGTCTTGCCGCGGCGGGCAACCGCCATGCCGTCGCACGCAGCGATGGCCTGTTCTGGCGCTGGAATGGAGCGGAGCGGACGCTCGCGATCAGCCCGGCGCTGGGCGATCTGCTGCGGATCATGGTGCCGGATGCCGACCATGCCCGGCTGGGCATTGCCGATCTGGTCCGCGCGCTCGATCGGGCGGACCGGGCAGGGGCGGTGGCCGCGATCCGCCGCGCCGTTGACGATCTCATGCCCTCCGCCTTTGCCCATGCCGTCCCGTCCCAGCCGGATCGACGGCTGGTCCAGCATCTCTATCCGGACGCCCAGGGCTTTAGCGGCGAGGTCGAGGAGCTCGATGTGCATCATCGCGCCAACCGGCGGGATCGAGACCCGATGACGGGCCTTGCCAGCCGCCAAGGCGCGATCCGCTGGCTCGACCATCATTTGGCGCAAGGGCGGCTGCCGGCGGTACTGCTGATCGGGCTTGGCGATTTCGACCGGGTGAACAGCGCTTATGGGCGGTTGGTCGGCGATGCGATGCTCTCTCGGGTGGCGATCCGCCTTCAGCGCCTTGTCGATGCCATGGCGCCGCGCGACTCGCTGGTGGCGCGGATCACCGGCACAGAGTTTGTCATCGCCGTGCTGGGCGGGCCTGAAACCGCGCTGCCATCCGTCGAGAGGGCAACGCTGCTTGCGCAGCAAATCGTCGCGGAAATCAGTCGGCCCTTCAACGCGGGCGACTATCTCATTCGCCTGACGGCGCGCTGCGGCCTTGCGCCCGGTCAATCCGGCGATGCGGCCGAGACGATCCTGCGCCGCGCAAGCAATGCGCTCGCGGACGCCCGGCGCGGCAGCGCGCAGGGCGGCATCCGCATCCGGGTCGCGGATGAAGCCAGCCGCATCGTGGATGACGATCGCTTGCAGAACGACCTGCGCCACGCCCTCGATTCCGAGCAGATCCAGCTCCTGTTCCAGCCGCAATATGCCATGGAGGATGACAGCATCGTGGGCGTCGAGGCGCTCGCCCGCTGGCAGCACCCCCATTATGGCGAGATCGGCGCCGGCGCGCTGTTTGCCATCGCCGAGCGATCCGATTTCATGCTGCCGCTCTCCGATCATATTCATGCGCGGGCATTGGCGGAGGCGGCGGCATGGCCCGATGAGCTGCGCGATCTGCGGTTAGCGATCAACGTGACCGCGGCCGATATCTCCGAGCCGGATTTCCTGCAGAACTTCCTCCGGACCGTCGATGCATCGGGCTTCGCGCGCGAGCGTCTGACCGTCGAACTGACCGAAAGCGGCCTGGTCGAGCATCTCGCCGGCGCCTCGCTTCTGCTCACGCAATTGCGAGAGGCGGGGCTCAAGGTCGCGGTCGACGATTTCGGAACCGGCTATTCCAGCCTTGCCTATCTCAAGGCGCTGCCGCTCGATTATCTCAAGATCGACCGGAGCATCGCGCGCGATATCGAGGGCACTGCGCGGGATCGTGTGATCGTCCGGGCGATCATCGATATGGGGCGCTCGCTGGGGCTGGGCGTGATCGCCGAGGGTGTGGAAACCGAGCAGCAACTCGCGCTTCTCGCGCGGGCCGGCTGCACTTGCTATCAGGGTTTTCTGCGTTCGCCGGCCATTGCCAGCGACAAGCTCGCCGATCTCGTTCGCACGAGTAAGCGCGGCGCCACCTAGCGCCGCCAGCTCAACCGTAACGCAGTTCACCCCGAAAGGGCAGATTACGACGGGCAATTTCCGTGTTCACCGCCTGTTGCAGCGGCGTATTCGAATCACGCGCAGCCGCGCGCCGCGCGATTGCGTATAATTCGGCATCCAGCATGGCTCTCGCCATGTCCGTGCATTCGTCGGTTAATTTTCTCATCGGATGTCCCTCCTATCGAGGGGCAAAGCGGAATTCCGCGCACCGTCAGCTGAAATGCACAGCCGACTCGATGATAAACAGCGAAACTCCCCGCCTCAACGCGAGAAGTGTAACACAGCTGGCAAAAAATGGGTGGAAAATCGGAACCGCTCGCCCGATTTCCCGTGGCGCTGGTCAGGCCGCCTTGCGGAACTCCAAATCCAGCCGATCCCAAATCTCGACCAGTGCGGACACAAGCTCACGCATCATCTCTTCGCTGTGGGACGGGCCGGGCGTGAACCGCAGCCGCTCCGTACCGCGCGGCACGGTGGGGAAGTTGATGGGCTGCACATATACGCCATATTCGGCGAGCAGAATGTCGCTGATCCGCTTGGCCTTTACCGGATCGCCGACCATCAGCGGCACGATATGGGTGACCGACGGCATGACCGGCAGATTGGCATTGGCCATTTCGGCCTTGAGGAACGCCGCTGCGGCCTGTTGCGCGTCCCGCTCGACCTGGCTCTGCTTGAGATGCCGGACGGCCGCCAGTACGCCGGCAACGAGCACGGGCGAGAGGGAGGTGGTGAAGATGAAACCCGGCGCATAGCTGCGGATTACATCGATGATCACCTTGTCGGCCGCGATATAGCCGCCCATCACGCCAAAGGCTTTGCCCAGCGTGCCTTCGAGGATCGTGATCCGGTGCGCCGCCTCGTCCCGCTCAGTGATGCCACCCCCGCGCCGGCCATACATGCCCACGGCATGCACTTCATCGCAGTAGGTGAGGGCGTTGAACTCATCGGCAAGGTCGCAGATGTCGTGGATCGGCGCCACGTCGCCGTCCATCGAATAGACGCTCTCGAAGGCGATCAGCTTGGGCGCATCCGGATCGGCCTCGGCCAGCAGTTCGCGCAGATGCGCTACGTCATTGTGACGGAACACGCGCTTCTCGCAGCCCGAATTGCGGATGCCCGCAATCATCGAGGCGTGGTTGAGCGCGTCGGAAAATATGATGCAGCCGGGCAGCAGCTTGCCCAGTGTGGCGAGCGTCGCCTCGTTCGAGACATAGCCGGAGGTGAAGAGCAGAGCGCTCTCCTTGCCGTGCAGGTCCGCCAGCTCGGCTTCCAGATCGACATGATAATGGGTGTTGCCGCCGATATTGCGCGTGCCGCCCGAGCCGGCGCCGACATCGTGCAGCGCCTCTTCCATGGCCGCGATCACCTTGGGGTGCTGGCCCATGGCGAGATAATCGTTGGAGCACCAGACGGTGATCGGCTTCGGACCGTTATGCCCGGCAAAGCAGCGGGCATTGGGGAAGGCGCCCTTGTTCCGCAGAATGTCGATGAAGACCCGGTAGCGGCCCTCGCCATGCAGGCGCTCGATCGCCTGCGTGAAAACATGCTGATAATTCATGGTCGGCAGCTTGTCCCGTCTCGATACCGCGCCTCTAGCGGTCTATGGCTCGCAATTCCACTGATAATGGCTTGCAAGTCGATATTGGCCTCTAATGATGTAGCGCCGCTACGCTTTGATTTGCCTCAAAGCAGTTCGGTTTTGGTGATGCCGTAGGTGCGTAGCGCGGGGCTGAGTGCTTCGATGTCCGACGAGGGACCGGTGAAGACGGCTTTGCCCGGCGCCGGCTCGGCCGGCCAGGGCACCTCGCCGTTCAGCCAGGCGATCCGCCGCGCGATTCCGTCGCCGCCGTGGAGGAAGGTGATGGGGCGCGGCGCGGCCTCGGCCAGTTCGGCTTCCACCAGCGGGAAGTGCGTGCAGGCGAGGACCACCATGTCCATTTGGTCTCCGCCCGGCTGCTCGAGCAGACCGGCGAGGGCGGTGGCCGGAATTTCCGGGTCGGCCGGTGCACCGCGCAGCCGCGCCTCGGCATAAGCGACCAAAGCGGCGCTGCCATGCCGCAAGACCGTACAGTCCGCGCCATGCTCGCGGGCGAGCCGATCGACATAGGGCTGTCGCACCGTCGCATCGGTACCGAGCACGCCGATGACTCGAGTTTTCGAGGCCAGAGCGGCCGGCTTGATCGCCGGCACCGTGCCGACAACGGGAATATCGAGCGCCGCGCGAACCGAGGCGAGGGCGATGGTCGAAGCGGTGTTGCAGGCGATCACGGCCATGCGGGGGCGGTAGCGCTCCACCAGCCGGCCCAGCAGCGCCGGGACGCGCGCCGCGATCTCCGCCTCGCTCTTGATGCCATAGGGAAAGCCGGCATTGTCGGCGGCATAGACGATGGGCATCGTCGGCAGCAGGGCCATGGCGGGGCGCAGGATAGACAGCCCCCCCACGCCGGAATCGAAGAACAGGACGGGAGCCGCTTCAGGCGGGCGGGTCGGTTCAGCCATGGCGCTTCTCTTGACGCTGCGTGTCCGCACAAGTCAATCGTCGATGATGGGCGCGGTTGAGCGCTGGTGGCGGCTCTGCCATCATGGCATCCGATAAGGGAGGAAGAGGATGGACGGCACAATCGACCGTGAAGAGCGGCATCGGCTTATCGACATGATCACGGCGGCCTGGAAGACCAAGGTGATTGGCGAGGCGGTTGGGCTGGGCCTCATCGAGGAACTCGCTGCCGGACGCCACGATAGCGCGGCTATCGCTCAATCACTGGGTGCCAGTGAGGACGGGGTCATGCGCCTGTTGCGCGCACTGGCGGTGCTTGGCCTTGTCACGCATGAGGGCTCGGATCGCTTCTCGCCTACGCCGCTCGGGGATTGCCTGCGCAAGGACGCGCCGGATTCGCTTTATGGCATGAGCGGACATTGGAATGAGCGGATGTGGAACAGCTTCGCCAATCTGGGTGTCAGCGTGAAGAGCGGGGAGCCCTCCGTGCCGTCCGGCCCTGATCATTTCGTCCAGCAGCAGGCTGATCCGGCGCGGGCGGATGTCTTCAACCGCGCCATGGCAGAAGGGAGCCTGCGTGTCGGGCGGGCTCTCGCGCGGGCTTATGACTTTTCCGACGTGAAGACGGTGCGGGACGTCGGCGGCGGCTATGGCGCACTGCTTGTCGGCTTGCTCGAAGCCCATCCCCATCTGCGCGGCGAAATTTTTGATCTGGCCACGCTCGGCGACGCTGCGCTCAATTGGCAGGACGGGCAGCCCGTTCGAGATCGCATTGCCTATCTCGGCGGCAGCTTTTTCGATGCCATTCCGCCCGGCGCGGACCTCCTTCTCCTCAAATTCATTCTGCATGATTGGAACGACGAGCGGTGTCGGACAATCCTGTCCAACTGCCGGGATGCGATTGGGGACGGGCGCATCCTGATCATCGAGCGGATCGTGCCCGAGCGTGTCGGGCCGGGCGACGAAGACGTGATCCGGGGCGATCTGATCATGCTGAGCGTTGGCGGCAAGGAGCGAACGGAGGCTGAATATCGCGCCTTGTTGAGCGCGACCGGGCTCGACATGACCGGCATCACCCCGATCGATGACCGTTATGCGGCCATTGAAGCGCGGCGCGTCGGCTAATTGATGAATGCGGAGCGCACCGGCGGGCAATCCGCCAGTGCGCTGAAATGCTGATCAGCCTTCCTTATTGGCCGCGATGCGCTCGGCTGACTGGATGGTGTTCTCCAGCAGCATTGCGATGGTCATCGGGCCGACGCCGCCCGGCACGGGCGTGATGTGGCTCGCCTTTTTGGAAACGCCCTCGAAATCCACATCGCCGACCACGCGGCCATCGGGCAGGCGATTGATGCCGACGTCGATCACCACCACACCGGTCTTCACCATCTGCGGCACGATCAGGTTCGGCACGCCCGCAGCGACGACGAGAATATCGGCGAGGATGGTCCACTGGCCGAGATCCCGCGTCTTGGCATGGCAGATCGCGACCGTCGCATCATTGGCCATGAGCATCAGCGCCATCGGCTTGCCGACGATGTTGGATGCGCCGACCACGACGACATTGCGCCCTTCGATGGGGATGCCCTCATGCTTGAGCAGGTTCATCACGCCATAAGGCGTGCAGGGCGGGAAGACCTGGCGCCCCACCACCAGCGCGCCGACATTGTAAAGGTGGAAGCCATCCACGTCCTTCTCGGGCGCGATGGTCTCCAGCACCTTCTCCATGTCGATATGCTTGGGCAGGGGCAGCTGGACGAGAATGCCGTGGACATTGGGATCGGCATTCAGCTTGCCGATCAGTACCAGCAGTTCCTCGTTGGTGATGGTGGCCGGGTGACGATGGCTGATCGACTTGATGCCGACCGCCTCGCAGGCCTTCACCTTGCGGCTGACATAGATGGCGGATGCGGGGTCCTCGCCAACCAGCACAACCGCCAGACCGGGCGTCACGCCGCGCGCCTGAAGCGCCTCGACCCGTGCGCGCTGCTCGTCGCGCATCTTCAGGGCGACGGTCTTGCCGTCGATCAGCTTGGCGCCGCCAACTGGCCGATTGTCCGTTGCGAGAGCGTTCACGCGGTCCTGCCTTTCCTGATGCGGCCTGTGATGTCGGCCCATTTGCTGTTCGTCCCGATCCCATGTCCGGCGGTCGCGCGCGTCACGCTTGATCTCTCCCAGGTGGAATGCCCTCATAGAGCCTTCTGCTCTTTAAGGGCCGCGACGCAGCAGGTGCAGCCAAGCAATTGATCTTTGGCGCCGTCCATAAGTGGCGGGATAATTCAAGTCAAACGAGGCTGGGGCTTTCTCAGGAATGCCTGATGGGCCCGGCGTAGCCTTACCGCGCTGGGCCATCGAAGCGATAAAGAGTGGCCCATTTTAGAACAGCCATGGTTAATATCGTTGTTAATCAATTTTAAAGGTCTGCTATGTCGCTCGCTGTCAGCTGCAGAGTCGCAGCGACACATGTGGGAGACTATCATGCGTAAATCACTTTTGGCGGCGGCTTCGCTCGGTGCGATGCTGCTGGCGGCAGCGCCTGCCTCTGCAGCAATCACCTTCACGCTGGATGACGTGAACTTCATCGGCGGTGGTGCGCTGACGGGATCGTTCACCACCAGCGACGATCTGTCGACACTGCTCGATTTCTCGATCAGCACCACGGCAAACAATTACGGCTTCTTCGGCAATTTCCCGGGTGACACCTACACGCTTGCGGATGCGACGAGCGTCGCCTGGTCGTCCACCCTCGGTCTGGGCGCTACCTTCGTTTCGCCGATCTCGGCGATCGCGCTGGTCTTCGAAAGCCCGCTGACGGCTGATGGCACGTCGCTGGCGCTCTCGAACGAGACCGTCGTGAAGTGGAATGGCGGCACGCGCTTCGCCCTGTCCGGCAGCGTTTCGCCGGTTGCCGCACCCGTGCCTGAGCCGGCCACGTGGATGATGCTGATCGGCGGGTTTGCGATTGCCGGCACGATGATGCGTCGTCGTCGCACGACTGTCAGCTTCGCCTGAGTCGAACGCTCGATTTCAAGGAAGCCCGGCTGGAAACGGCCGGGCTTTTTTGCGTGCCAATCTAGCCGGTCCGGCTACGCGCCCGGTGCGCTTACATGTCGATTTCGCGCACGCCCTTAATCCTGCGCGCGCGCTCTACGCGGTTGCGCAGCTCCGTGCGGATATGGCGCGCATTTTCCAGGTTGCTGATGCGCAGCACGGTGCGCCGATCGACGCCTTCGCCGGTCAGGTCCGAGGAAATGATCTGCAGATTGCCGACGTCAAACAATTGCTGGATGATCGAGAAATCCGCGCGCACATCCTTGATGCGGTAGAGTTCGATCTCCTCTTCCGTCCGGGCGAGGATGCCCTGCCGAATGAACAGGCGCTCGCCGCTCAACTCGTACCATGTCATGCGATAGCGCAGCGCGACCACGCCCACGGCAATAAACGGAATCCCGAGCAGCAGGATCGATCCGGCCAAGGTCAGCCAGCCCTTGAAGGATTTGAGCAGGAAGGCGGACATGGTCGGGCGAAATCCGATGACATGCTCGGTCTGCCATCCCGCCATCTGAACTGCTCTGCCGGTCATGCTCTGCTCCATCCTCGCCGCGCTCTAGTCGGCCGGGGCAGGGGGCACGTCAAGAGGGGTGAGTGATCGCTTTTGCGACGAGCCCACCTTGCATCTCGCCGAGCAGCGGGCGCTGTAGTATTCCGGCCCGCTAGAGGCATCGGGCGACGCGGTCGCCGACGGTCGGATCGAAGGCGAGGTAGAAACATGCGCAAGAAACTGCTCGGCTTTCTGGCGTTGGGATTGCTGGGTGCGGTCAGCGCGACTGCGCAGGGGCGCACACCCTCCGCCGCGCCGGGCGCATCCTATCGGCTTGCGCCCTTTGGCGCCGTGCATGTCGACCGGCCGGCCGGTGCGCCGCAGGGTGTCGTGATTTTCCTTTCGGATTCGCCGACGGCCGCCCCGATCGCGCGGGGCTTGAGCGAGCGCGGGTTGCTGGTCGCGACGGTTTCGGCCGCTACGTTGCTCAAGACCGTTCAGGGTTGGCATCAACGCTGCCTCAACCTGAATGCGCCGATCAACGATCTCTCCAAGGATCTCCAGCATCGTGCGGGAATTGAGGCCTATCTCAAGCCCGTGCTGATCGGCCAGGGTGCGGGGGCCGCCCTTGCTTATGCCGCGCTGTCGCAATGGCCCAACGCGCCCTACCGTGGGGTGATCTCGATCGGCTTCACGCCGCAGGTGACCAGTGCCAGCCCATGGTGCGCGACCGGCGGCGCGTCCTTTGCGCGCGTCGGGCAGACCGGCCGCTGGTCGCTGAAACCGAACAAGCAAATTGGCGTGCCCTGGCTCGTCATGGGCACGGCGGCGCAAGTTAGCCGGACGCAATCCTTCGTGCGCGCGGTGCCGGGCGCCAACCAGAGAACGCTGCCCCCAGCCGCGCAGGCATGGTCGCAAGCCATCGGCGATGCGACGATGGCACTGCTGCCGCGCGACCAGCCGCGCCCCACGGCCGGTGCGCTCCCGCACCTCACCATGCCGCTCACATTGGTGCAGGCGGCGCCGACGCCGATGAACCGCGATCTGATGGCGATCATCTACTCGGGCGATGGGGGCTGGGCGAGCATCGACCGCGAGGTGGCGAGCCAACTCGCTGCGGCAGGGATACCGGTGGTCGGCGTGGACAGCCTCGAATATTTCTGGACCGCGCGCACACCCGCTGGGACTGGGCGCGATCTCGCGGCGCTCATCGACATGTTTAGCGAGCGATGGGCGCGTCCGCGGGTTCTGCTCATCGGTTACAGCTTCGGCGCGGATGCCCTCCCGTTCATGGTCGATGCTCTGCCGTCGGCTGTCCGCAGCAAGATCGAGCGCGTGTCCCTGCTGGGCTTGAGCAGCACGGCGGATTTCCAGTTTCACCTCAGCAGCTGGCTGGATGTGGGCGATAACGGCGGGCTGCCGACCATTCCGGCGATTACGCGGTTGCGGGGCCTGGCGGTCCAGTGCGTGCGCGGGCAGGATGAAGACGAGAGTGCCTGCGGCAAGATCCCGCAGGGGCTGGCCCAGCAATATGTCGTGCCGGGCGGGCACCATTTCGATAGCAATGCGGCGTTGCTGGCGCAGATCATCCTCGCTCGCAAGCGCCCCTGAAGCGCTGACGATGGATCAGGTCTGGGGGCTGCCGCCGATAAGGCTCTGCAGGTCGATCAGCGCGCGGGCGAGCGAGATGCCCTGGGGCCCGGCGATGTAGCGCGGCTCCCATTCGGGCGAGAATTTCTCCTTATAGGCGCGCAGCCCCTCAAAGCCGTAAAAGGCATTGCCATGCTGGTAGAGAAAAGCCCCGAGCTTTGACCACAAAGGCGCGAGGCGGCGCGCTTCCAGGCCGGAGAGCGGCGCCATGCCGATGTTGAACCAGCGATAGCCTTGCTGCTGCCCCCATTGTATCAGGCGGATGAACAGAAAGTCCATGGTGCCATAAGGTGCGGCGTCGTCATGGCGCATGAGGTCGATGGAGAGTTCCGAGCGGGTCTGTGTCGGCCAGATATTGGCGAAGGCGACGATCTGCCCCTGACTGCGCACGACGGCGCAATCGAACCTTGCCAGATAGGCCGGATCGAAACGACCGACACTAAAGCCTTTCTCGCGCTGACCCTTGGCCTTGAGCCAGAAATCGGAGACGCGCTCGAGTTCGCCCATATGGGTGGGCACGTTGGTCGCAGGGATCACCTCGAACGTCGCGCCCTCGCGCGTCGCCCGGCGCTCTGCATGGCGCAGCGACTTGGCGCTGGGGCCATCGAGCGAGAAGGTCGCGAGGTCAACATGGGCTTCCTCGCCATATTTGGTGATGCGCAAGCCCAGTTCGATGGCCATGGGCAGGGCCACAGGGCTGATCTGGTAGAGCAGCAGGCGCCCCTGCGCCGCGTCCGCCTTTTCGCGCAGGTCCCAGAGCAGGTCCGACCATTCGTCCTCCGCGCCGACAGGATCGCCCATCACGATCCAACTGGCGCCCTTGATCTGATACGTCAGAAAAGCGCGGCCGCTTTGCGAATGGAGGAAGCGCTTGTCGCCAGTGAAAGCGAGATTCGCGTCGGTCCGATCCGCCAGTGCCAGAGCGGCGGGGGACGGCTCATCGCCCCCAGCTTCTACGGCGCGTTCAGCTCGGGCCGGCTCGAACAGGCGGGCCAGGCCGACGCCCACGAGCAGCACCGCGACAGCAAGGCTGGCGCGCAGGAACCGCGCGGCATCGGCCCGCTCGGCAAAGCGCCACCATAAATCATTCTGATAGTCCACATGGCGGTAGGCGAACAGCCCGATCCAAATCGACAGGCCCACCACCACCGCAATCGTCGCCAGCCAGCCGGGCGAGAAGGCCTCCGCCAACAGGCGTGTGCGCCGGTAGAAAGCGGGCTTGGACCATTGCAGCGCGGCCGCGATGAGCAGCATAACGCCCGCTTCCTCATAATCCAGCCCCTTCACGATCGAGAAGACCGCGCCGGCGAGAAGCAGCAGGCGCGTGAGCCAGAAAGCACCGTCAAGGCGACGGTAAAGCCCGGCGGAGAGCACCAGTAGAGCCGCGCCGATCAGGCTCCCGGCCATGTGGGAAAGCTCCACGAACGGCAGCGGCACGATGTCGGATACGGTGTTGGCGCGCCAGGGGATGGTCGGTAGCGATCCGGAGATCAGCAGCACCGTGCCGCCGAAAAAGACCAGCGCGGAGATCATCAGCGGCGCCATGCCGGAGGCGACGACCTGAGCGCCACGCAGCGTTCGCCCGATGGGCTTATGCCAGCGCGCGCCCTCCTGCACCACGATCAGCACGGCCGCCACAATCAGCGGCGCGATATAATAGATGAGGCGATAGGCCAGCAGGGCGGCGACCAGCTCCGGCCGGTCCACATTGGGCAAGGCAATCAGCATGATCGCCTCGAACACGCCAATCCCGCCCGGGACATGGGTGATGAGCACGGCGACGATTGCCAGGGTATAGCCGATGAAGAAGGCCGGCCAGGCGCTGATCTCGATGCCAGGAATGAGCACGAACAAGGCCGCGCTGGCCGCTGCAAGATCGAGCGCGCTGATCCCAATGAGCGCGATGATCTGCTTCGCCGGCGGCAACGGGAGCGACCAGCGACGGACGTGCAACGTCCGCCCCTGTCTTCCGGACCAGAAGAGGACCGCAACTGTCGCCAGCAGCAAGGCGAACCCGATCGCACGCAGCACGCCAGGCGGGATGACCATCCCGTCAAAAGCCAGCGCTTCGGGCCGCCAGGCGAGCATGGCACCGGAGAGCACGAACACACCGCTCCAGAAGGTGAGGCTGGCGATCAGGATCACGCGGGCAATATCCCCGGCGCCGAGCCCAGCGGCGCTGTACACCCGATATCGCGCCGACCCGCCGGTCAGCAGCGAGAGGCCGAGATTATGGCTCAGCGTGTAGCTGGTGAACGAGGCGATCGCGGCGGTGCGGTAAGGCAGCGGGCGCCCAATGGTGCGCAGAGCCATCACATCATACAACGTCAGCGCGGCATAGCTGCACGCGGTGAGGAGCGCGGCAGCCAGAAAGGCGAGGGGAGGCAAGGCGTGGAATGCCGCCCGCACGTCGCGCAGATGGACCTCGCGCAGCAAGTGGCTGAGCGCCACGAAGCCGAGCACGGCCAACAGCAAGGCAACGCCAATGGTCAGGATCGTGCGATGGCGCTGAGTCATGGTCTTCATCTGCCCCCGGAGGCCATCGGGCGCTAATCGGCCTGAACCTGGCGGACCCAGATCTGGCTTTTGCACAGCCAGCCGCCGATCAGGCAACCGGAAATCTTCACCCGATCCCGGTCGAGCTGCTCGATGGTGGACGAGAAGGTGCGGCCAAGGTCCGGCACATAAACGCGGCCCGCCCAATGCCCCGGTGACTTGGCATGATAATCCTGCAGGAGTTTGGTCCCGATCAGCCTGGAGACCCCAGCGTCTGCGGCATCGGCAAGGGCGGTCGCGTTCGCCCAGCTCACCCAGCCGCACAGGCCGCCATCGCAATCGCCCGTGGTGACGACCACCGTGCCGCGCGGATTGATCCAATGCCCGGCGATGGCGTTCGCGGCATGGGCCGGCGTGAAGGCGCCGATCATGGCGGCAACGGCTATCGCGAGCAGCTTAGCCATGAGGATTGATCCCGGCCGAGGTCATTGCGTCGAACAATAGTCCGGTGACCGCCCCGACATCCCAGTTCAACTGATGCCCACCGGGCAGGCCCTGACTGCGCAGATTAGGCAGGTGCAGGCGCGGGCAGAGGCTGTGCGGTTCTTCCTTGCCGTAGACGCAGAGCAAGGGGAGCCAGCTGAGCGTGCGCGCGGTAGGCAGGGCGTCATGCTCGGTCTCCCAGAAGCTCAGCATCTCGCTTGGCGATGCACGATACTCGACCGTCGCGCCGGGCACGAAGAGCGCGGCCAGAGCGATATCGCGGCGTTGCGCCCCCGGCAAGTTGGCGAGGCCGACATGGAGCATATCCGCGCCGAAGGACTGGCCGATCAGCACCACGCGCCCCTGCGGGTTCACGGCTCGAGCCTCCGCCAGCGCCTGGGTGATGAGCGCAGCAGCCTCCGATGGGGTGCGGGTCTTGCGATAATAAGTGAGGCTGTTGACGCCCACTACCGGGATGCCGGCTGCTTCAACGCGCTGCGCGATCTTGGGTCCCATGCCGACCCGAAAGCCCATGTCGCCGGAAAAGATGACCGCCACAGGCGCACCGGCGCGGGGCTGGTAGCCGGCGGGCCGCAAGACCGTAAACGGGTCGCTGCCCAGATAGCCCAGCCAGCCGAACGCCATGAGCACCAGAGCCGTGAGGGCCGCGAGCGTGATTGTCGTCTTCCGCATCCGTCCTCCGCGCCTCGTCATGCTGCTCTCATGTCCATGATCGTCCGAGGGTTATCCTCTGGCAGCGACAGCCGGTCAACGCGGTGGCCGCTTCATGAACTTCATGTCATGTGGCGGTCAGCCGCCCGCCATTCCCGATGGTCTAGGCGGGATGTCATGGGCCTCTCGAACCGCCTCCTCTATTTCTTTCTCGTTCCGCTGGCGGGCGCGCCGCCCTTGCTGTCCTCCCATCTCGTGCCCCCGTCCGCGGCCGCACCACGCCACGCTGCGCATGCCGGGTTCACGCTGGGCGAGGACAAGGCTGGCCGGATCGTCGTGACCAGCCTGCGGGATGGGCAGGCAGGGGGCGGGCCGATCGCAGTGGGCGATCAATTGCGCGCTGTGGATGGGCATGCGGTGCGAAGGCTCGGCGTGGCACGGTACATGATCGACGATCCCCGCCATTGCGACATTCCGCTATCGCTGGCGCATGGCGCCGTGCGATATGAAGCCCGCGCTCGGCGATGCGGCAAATGATGGCGGCAGGGACGGTGGAATGGGCAGAAAAATACTCCTGATTGAAGATGATCGCGCGACAGCCGAGTTCATCCTGAAGGGGCTGGCCGAACATGGCCATGTCGGCGATCACAGCGCGGATGGGCGCGACGGCCTCTTCATGGCGACCGATGGTGGCTACGACGCGATTATTCTCGACCGGATGCTGCCGGGCATGGATGGCATGGCCGTGCTGGGTGCGCTGCGTGCTGCCGGCATCGAAACACCGGTGATCCTGCTTACCGCGCTCGGCTCCGTCGATGACCGCGTGACGGGGCTGACGGCCGGAGCCGACGATTATCTGGTCAAGCCCTTCGCCTTTGCCGAACTGCTCGCGCGGCTGGAACTGCTGATGCGCAAGCGCGGCCATGGTACATCGGTGGAGACCACGCTTGCCTGCAGCGATCTCCACATGGACCTGCTCAAGCGCACCGTTCAGCGCGGCGGCCGACGCATCGAGCTTCAGCCGCGCGAATTCCGGCTGCTCGAATATCTGATGCGCTACGCAGGGCAGGTCGTCACGCGCACGATGCTGCTCGAAGGCGTGTGGGATTATCATTTCGACCCTGGCACCAACGTCATCGACGTGCATGTCAGCCGCTTGCGGCGGAAGATCGATAGCGAGGGCGATGTCCCCCTGATCCACACCGTGCGCGGTGCGGGCTACCGGCTGGGCGAATGAGTCGACCGGGTGTCGCATCCGGGGCGGGCCTGCGCTGGCTGCGCTCGTCGCATGTCCGCTTCATGGGCTGGATCTTGCTGCTGGAGCTGGTCTTCGGCGCGGCATTGCTGGCCTCGGTCACGCAGTTCGTGCGCGCCGACCTCGCGGCGGCCGACCGCAGCATCGCCGTTGAGGATCGCGACAGCCTGCTGATGATCGGCCGGGACGAAGGTGCGCAGGCGCTGAACCGGGCGATCGCCGAGCGAACGGCGGAAGATGAAGATGCCCTCATTCTGCTCGTGGATCGCAACGGGCGCAAAGTGGCGGGAAACCTCTCGGACTGGCCGCCCAATGTCACGGCCGAGGCGGGCTGGACGCGCGCCGAGCTTTATCGGCTGGGAGATGCAGAGCCTGCCCCCTTCGGCATCACCGCCGCGCGGCTGGGCGATGGGCGCCGCTTGCTCGTCGGCCGCCGCGCCGAGGCCAGCGATCAAATCCGCCAGACCGTCCACGAGGCCCTGCTGACCGCGCTGGCGCTCGCTTTGCCGCTCGCGCTCGCCGGCGCCTGGTTCGTGGTGCAGATCATCGATCGGCGGATCGGACACATCGCCGCGACGGCAGAGGGCGTCAGCGCGGGTGATATCGAGCAGCGCGTGCCGCTGCACGGTTCCGGGGACAGCTTCGACCGGTTGGGGGAGGCGATCAATGGGATGCTGGACAGGATCGGCAGCCTGATCGGCGAACTGCGCACGGTCACCGATAGCATGGCGCACGATCTGCGCTCGCCATTGACCCGCCTGCGCGCACGAATCGACCGGGCGCTGGAGACGGACGATCCGGCCGCGATGCGCGCGGCCATCGAGGGCATCAGCCGCGAGGCGGACCAGTTGCTCGCCATGCTCACCACCGCGCTGGAGATCAGCCGCGCAGAAGCGGGCATCGGGCGCGAGCGCTTCCGGCCCACGCTGCTGGGCGAGATGCTCGCCGATCTGGAAGACTTGTACGCGCCACTTGTCGAGGAGCAAGGCCGCAGCCTTTCCATCGCAATCGAGCGGCCGATCGAGGTCAGCGTCCATCGCGAACTGCTAGGGCAGGCGATCGCGAACCTCCTCGACAATGCGCTCAAATACGGCGCGGGTGCGATGACGCTGTATCTGGATCGCGAGGGCGCAGACGTGATCATCGGTCTTGCCGATGAAGGCCGGGGGATCGCGCCGGATCGGGAAGCAGAGGCTTTGCGGCGCTTCGGTCGGCTGGATGCCGCGCGCGGGCAGGCGGGCGCAGGGCTTGGATTATCGCTCGTCGCGGCCGTGGCGCGCATGCATGGCGGTCAGGTCCGTTTCACCCGCCGCCATGGTCTGTTCGCGGTTGGAATTCTCATCGGCTTGGGAGGCTGAGCGGCCTTCGGTCTGCTTCCGCTGCCGACAGGATCATGCCTGTCTCGATGAAGCAGTCGACCGGAGCCATGCGGGCAAGGGGAGGGACGGCATGGCTCCGGTGACGGGGGTCACTTCTTGTCGGTCGTGCTCTTGGCCGGGGCAGCGAGCGATGCAGTCGTCGTGCTCTTGGCCGGCTTGGCGGGCTTGGACACCTTGTGAGGGCTTTCCTTCGCCGGTGCCGTCTTGGCCGACGCGACAACCGGCGTGGCAATGGCTGCGAGGGATGCCAGGCCGGCAATGATCAGGCGACGGTTCATGAGGGTATCTCCTTCAACAAGCGACCCTTCGTGGATCGCAAGCCCCTTATGGCCCCGCGCACCGAACCGGAGCATGGCGCCTGCATGAACTTTTGGACATGTGGGAAAGCGGGGTGGCGCACGATCCGCTGCCGCCAAAGAATAGCGACCGGAAGAGAAAGTCCGCGTGAGAAGATTTGGCGGACAGGGTGGGATTCGAACCCACGGTGAGCTTCCACCCACGGCGGTTTTCAAGACCGCTGCCTTAAACCACTCGGCCACCTGTCCGTTGTCCCGCGCCCTAATCGAAACTGTTCAGCAAAGGAAGCCCGCGCGAGCGAGGGATTGTTGCGCGGGCGGTTCGTCGCAGGGGCGATGCGTCCAATTGCGGAGGCTTGCCTTGCGCGCCGTGCGTCAACTCTGCCAATATGCACCGATGACAACGCACTCGCTTCGCCGTCGGCTCCTGCCGCTATGCGGTCTCGCTCTTGGTCTTTCCCTCGCGGCGCAAGTCTCCGCCAGTGCGCAGGCGCTGCCGTCGTCGAATGATCCGGTCGATGCGCAGACGGCGACCGGATTTACAAGCTACCTGGAGAGCTTGCGGGGCAAGGCGCGGGCGCAAGGCGTGAGCGATGCGACATTCGACCGTGCAATTGCCGGGCTGAGCTTCAATCCGCGTGTCGCGGCGCTGGATCGCGGTAATCTGCCGACAGCCGACAATGCCCCGATTCCCGATTTCGAGCCCTATCGCCAGCGCCACATCGATGCGCGCAAGATTGCCCGCGGCCGCGCGGTCTACACTGCCAATCGCGCGCTGTTGGTGGCGATCGAACGCGATGCGGGCGTGCCAGAGGAGATCATGGTCGCGATTTACGGCCATGAGACGAATTACGGCACGATCAGCGGCGATTTCGACCTGCTGCGCTCGCTGGCGACGCTGGCTTATGAAGGGCGCCGGCGCGCGCTGTTCGAGCCGGAACTGCTGGCTGTGATGTCGATGATGCAGCGCGGCGTTCCGCGTGAGCGGCTGGTCGGCAGCTATGCTGGCGCGTTCGGCTATCCGCAGTTCCTGCCCAGCGTCTATCTGCGCGATGCGGTGGATGCCGATGGTGACGGAACGCCCAATATCTGGTCGAGCGAGCCCGATGCGCTGGCCTCCATCGCCAATTATTTCCAGCGTGCCGGCTGGCGCAAGGGTGAGCCATGGGGCGTCGCGGTGCGGCTGCCGACCGGGTTCGACCGCGGGCGGATCACCAGCACGCTCAATCCCACTCGCTGCCCGCGCGTGTTCGGTCGCCACAGTCGCTGGCTTTCAATGCGCGAGTGGCAGGCGCTCGGAATCATGCCGGAGGGCGGCTCCTGGCCGGATGGCAGCATTCAGGCGACGCTGATCGAGCCGGATGGCCCGGGCAAGACGGCCTATCTGCTCACCGGCAATTACCGCGTGATCCTCGACTATAACTGCTCGAACTTCTACGCGCTGTCCGTCGGCCTACTGGCTGATGCGGTCCGGCCCTGATCCGGGGCTAGGCAGAGCCATGGCGGATGGCTAAGGACGGAGCGAAGCCGCGATGCCCGCAGGGCGCGCGATGACCTGTCAACGACCGGATTTTCTCATGCGCGCACTTCTGCCGATTGCCCTCGTTCTGCCGCTCTTCCTGTCCGCCGCGCAGGCGAACACGCCAAGCTACACCTCCGAGGCCTCCGTCGCCTATATGGTCGATCTGTCGTCCGGCCGGGTGCTGTTCGACAAGGATGCGGACCGGCGGATGCCGCCGGCCTCCATGGCCAAGATGATGACCGCGCATGTGGCGTTCAATCTCATCAAGCAGGGCAAGCTGCGGCTCGACCAGAAGTTCACCGTCCGTCCGGAAACCTGGCGCAAGTGGCACAGCCAGGGCTCGACCATGTTCCTCTCCGTCAATGAGGAAGTCTCGGTCGAGAACCTGCTGCACGGCATCGTCACGCTCTCGGGCAATGATGCCTGCGTGGTGCTGGCCGAGGGCATTGCCGGCTCGGAAGAGGCCTTCACCGATCTCATGAATGCCGAAGCCAAGCGGCTGGGCATGACCAACAGCCATTTTGCGAACACCACCGGTTGGCCCGACGAAGGCCGCACCTACACCACCGCCCGCGATCTCGCGACGCTGGCCCGCAACACGCTGGAAGAGACGCCGGACCTCTACAAGCAATTCTACACGGTCAAGTCCTTCACCTGGGGCCAGACCATGGGCGGATCGGAGATCAGCCAGGCGAATCGCAACCCGATTCTCGGGCGTGTGGATGGCGCGGATGGCCTAAAGACCGGCCATACCGAGGAGGCAGGCTACGGCTTCACCGGCTCGGCCCAGCAGAATGGCCGCCGTCTCGTGATGGTCGTCGCGGGCCTCACCAGCTTCAATGGCCGTGTCGAGGAATCGGTGCGCTTCATGGATTGGGGCTTCAAGGCCTGGCGGTCCAAACCGCTGGCCAAGAAGGGCGTTACCCTGGGGCAGGCGCAGGTCCAGGGCGGCTGGGCACGCTCGGTCGATCTGGTGACTCCGCGCGATCTCGTCGCGACCGTGCCAATTGCGGCGGCGAATGGCGAGATCAAGGCGCGTGTCGTCTATCGCGGCCCGATCAAGGCGCCGATCGCGCAGGGGCAGGAGATCGCGCAGCTCGTGGTGGATGCCGGTGACGGGACTACGCAGACCTTGCCGCTTGTAGCCAAGGAAGCTGTCGCAGAAGGCGGCTTCTTCGCGCGCCTGTGGAACGGCTTCCTCTCCTTCTTTAGCTGAGTACCGACATGACGCGCGGCCGCTTCATCACGCTGGAAGGCGGGGAGGGCGTCGGCAAGTCCACGCAGGCCCGTCTGCTTGCGGACGCGCTCGAGGCGCGCTGCATCGAGACAGTGCTGACCCGCGAGCCCGGTGGCAGCGAAGGCGCCGAGGCCATTCGCGGCCTCCTGCTCTCCGGTGCGGCGGATCGCTGGAGTGTGCGCGCTGAAGCGCTGCTCTTCGCCGCGGCACGGGCCGATCATGCCGAGCGCACCATTCTGCCGGCCGTGGAGGCCGGCAAATGGGTGATCTGCGACCGGTTTCTGGACAGCAGCCGTGCCTATCAGGGCGTGGGCGGCGTGCTGAGCGACGACGACATTCTGACCCTCCACCGCATCGGCTCGGGCGGGCTGTTGCCGGATCGCACCCTGCTCCTCGCCCTGCCGCTCGATGAGAGCAGCGAGCGGGCCGGCGCGCGGGATGCCGGGGCGGTGGATCGGATCGGCGGGCGCGATGCTGGTTTTCATCGCGATGTGGCCGAGTCCTTCCGCCGGTTCGCAGCCGCTGAACCGGCGCGTTTCCGGGACATTGATGCCAGCGGATCGATGGAGACGGTGCGCGATCGGCTGCTGGCTGCGCTCGCCGACTGGCTGCCATGACGCGCTGGCTCGGCCATGACGAGCAGATCGCGACGCTGATCGAGGCGAGCGCGACGACGCGCCTTCATCATGGCTGGATCTTCGCCGGGCCGCGAGGGCTGGGCAAGGCCGGGATCGCCTATGATTTCGCCCGGCGGCTGCTGGTCAGCGGGGCGGGACGTCCCGTTCCGTCGGATCGGCTTGCACCGGACCCCACAGACCCGGCCATGCGCCTGTTCGACGGCGGCGCCCATCCCGATTTCATGCGGCTCGAACGACTTGAGCGTGACAGCAAGACTGACAGCGCGGCACTCGCCCGCAACATCACCGTCGATCAGGTGCGCAGCCTCTCACGCCTGCTGCACAGCGCGCCTTCCATGGGCAGCCGCCGGGTCGTGCTGATCGACAGCGCGGACGATCTGGAGGCTGGCGCGGCCAATGCCTTGCTCAAGAGCCTGGAAGAGCCGCCGACGGGCGCGATCTTCCTGCTCGTGGCGCATCGGCCCGGTCGCCTGCTGCCTACTATTCGCTCGCGCTGCCGGGTGCTGCGCTTCGCACCGCTGGATGATGCGAGCATGGCGCAGGCGCTGGCGACCGCGCTGCCGGAGGTGCCAGAGCCTGAGCGCGCTGCGCTGGCGGCCAGTGCCGAGGGATCGCCGGGGCAGGCGATCGCCAATCGCGATCTGGATCTGCCCGGGCTGGAACGCGCGCTGGATGCGATCGCGCAGGGTGGACGCGGCGGGGAGGGCGCCCGCGCCGGCCTGATGAGCGCGCTCTCGGGTGTCGCGGCACGCCCCCGCCTCGAAGCCTTTGTCGATCTTGTGCCGCGCTACATTGCCCGCCGTCTGCGGGGTGCGCCCGCACCCAGTCTCGGGCCGGGCATCGCCGCCTATGAGGAAGCGCAGCGCCTCGGCGCCGGCGCTGTCACCCCGCTGCAGCTCGAGCCCGGCGCGCTGGTCTACACCCTGTGCGAGACCGTGGCGCGAGTCGGGCGATAGGTGCTCGCTGGCCTTTCTGAATAGGGTGCTCCTGCGAAGGCAGGAGCCCAGGGCCCAACCGACGGACCTAACCGCCTTAGACTCCTGCCTTCGCAGGAGCACATCCAGCCCTACATCATCGGCCCCCGTACAGGAAAATCACCACCCCGCCAAAATCGCGCTATACCCCTCGCGGGACAGTGAGCGTGGGGGACTGACAGGATGGCGAGCGAGCACAGGCAAACCCGAGATGCGCCCGACTTGCCTTCCACACCGCTAGACGAAACCCCGCCCGTCGGACTGGAGCGCTGGAAACGCCTTGGCCCCGGCATCGTCGTGGCCGCGACCGGCGTCGGCGCGGGCGATCTTGTCGCCACGCTCGTTGCCGGCGCGCGCTTTGGCTATGCCTTGCTGTGGGCCGCCGTCATCGGCTGCATCATCAAGATCGCGCTGGCCGAGGCGACCGGGCGCTATCATCTCGCCACCGGTTCGACGATGCTGCAGGGCTGGCGCTCGCTCGGCCATTGGACGAGCTGGTATTTCGGCATCTACATCCTGATCTGGGGCTTCGTGTATGGCGGCACGGCGATGAGCGCGACCGCGCTGCCGCTCGCCGCGATGTTCCCGGGCCTATTGCCATTCTGGGCGTGGGGCATGGCGTCGGGCCTCGCCGGCGCGCTGTTCGTCCTGTTCAATCGCTATGCGGTGTTCGAGGCCGTGATGAAGCTGCTGATCGGCGTCATGTTCGTCGTCGTTGTCGGGCTTGCGATCCTCGTCATGCCCGATCTCGACGCAGCACTGATCGGCCTCGCGCCCACGCTGCCGGAGGGCTCGGCCATCTACACGCTGGGCCTCATCGGCGGCGTCGGCGGCACGATTACGCTCGCGGCCTATGGCTATTGGGTCAATGCCAAGGGATGGCGCTCCCCAGCCTGGATCCCGATGATGCGGTTCGACAATCGCGTGGCCTATATCGCGACGGGGGTGTTCGTCATCGCGATGCTCATCGTCGGTGCCGAACTGCTCTACACCGCGCAGATCGCGCTTTCCGGTGGCGACCGGGGCCTGCTCGACCTGGGCGCGGTGCTGGAAGCGCGCTTCGGGCGCACCGTGGCGACCTTGTTCCTCATCGGGTTCGCGGCGACGACCTTTTCGTCCGTGCTCGGCGTCTGGCAAGGCGTGTCGCTGCTGTTTGCGGATTTCGTCCGCAGTATCCGGGCGGAGCGGGCGGGGGAGACTGCCGTGCATGATCCGGCCATCGCGGCGACGCTGGACCGGACGCCGGCTTTCCGCTTCTACGTCCTCTGGCTCACCTTCCCACCCATGCTCCTGCTGTTTCTGGGCCAGCCTTTTGCGCTCATCATCGCTTACGGCGCGTTCGGTGCCTTCTTCATGCCCTTCCTCGCTGTCACGCTCATGTGGCTGCTGAATTCGAAAGCCGTGCCAGCGCAATGGCGCTCGGGCTGGTGGTCGAACCTGATGCTGGGGCTGGCTTCGCTGCTATTTGCGGTGCTGTGCGTGGATCAGATCCGCTCGCTGCTATAGGTTGCGGCTTTCCGTGCGGCGCTGTGCTGCGGGGTGGAGAGGAGTCTAGGCATCCTAACTGTACCCCGCTAGAGAAGCCGCAAGCGAAGGCCGCGCCTCAGACGGCCCTTATCCAGCAGGAAATCATGCCCAAACCCTTCACCATTACCACGGCGATCAGTTACCCCAATGGCCGCCCGCATATCGGCCATGCCTATGAAGCAATCGCGACGGACGCCTTCGCCCGCGCGGCCCGGATGATGGGGCGGGACGTGTTCTTCCAGACAGGCACCGACGAGCATGGCCTCAAAATGGCGCAGGCCGCCCGTGCGCGCGGCGTTGAGCCCGTCGTTCTGGCCGATGAGATGTCAGGCTATTTCAGGGAGATGGATGATCTTCTGAACATCAGCTATGATCGCTTCATTCGCACTAGTGAGCCTGCCCATCATGTCGCAAGCCAGGCCATTTGGCAGGCGATGGTCGACAATGGCGACCTGTATCTGGATCGCTATGAAGGTTGGTACTCGGTCCGCGATGAGGCCTATTATGATGAAAGCGAGCTAAGTGTCAGCGATGGCGGGGAAAAGCTCTCTCCGCAGGGCACGCCGGTGGAGTGGACCGTGGAGGAAAGCTGGTTCTTCCGCCTCTCGGCCTATCAGGACCGCCTGCTCGCGCTGTATCTCGATCAGCCGGACTTCATTCAGCCCGAGAGCCGCCGCAACGAAATTCTCCGTTTCGTGGAGGGCGGGCTGCGCGATTTGTCCGTCTCTCGCACCAGCTTCGATTGGGGCGTGAAGGTCCCCGGCTCGCCGGATCACGTCATGTATGTGTGGGTCGATGCGCTCACCAACTATCTCACGGGTTGCGGCTATCCCTCTGATCCAGAACGCATGGCGCGCTACTGGGCGGAAGGGGGCGATATCGTCCACATCATCGGCAAGGATATCGTACGCTTCCACACGGTCTACTGGCCGGCCTTCCTGATGAGCGCGAAATTGCCTTTGCCGAAAACGGTGTTCGGCCACGGCTTCCTGCTCAATCGCGGCGAGAAAATGTCCAAATCGCTGGGGAACGTGGCCGATCCGGTCGAGCTGGCCGAGACCTTTGGCGTCGATCCGCTGCGCTACTTCCTACTGGCCGAGGTCGGCTTCGGCAATGATGGCAGCTATAGCGCGGAAGCCATTGTTCATAAATCGAATACCGAGCTTGGAAACGCCTTCGGCAATCTCGCCCAGCGCGTGCTGAGCTTCATTGCCAAGAACCTGGAAGGCCGTGTGCCCACACCGGCACCCAATGCTGATGACGAAGCCTTGCTGGCGCAGGTGCAGCAGATTGCCATGCAGGATGTTCCGGGCGCCTTCGAGCGCTTCGCCCCGCACGACGCGATCCAGGCCTGGCTGCGCGCGGCCTATGCCTGCAACGCCTATGTGGATGCGCAGGCGCCCTGGGCGCTCCGCAAGACCGATCCGGCTCGTATGGAGGCCGTGCTGGCGACGCTCTATGTCAGCATTGCGACGCTGGCCGTCTCTGCCCTGCCGGTCATCCCGCGCAGCGCAGAGGAACTGCTCGACCGCATGGGGCTGCCCCAGGATGCGCGCACCTTCAGCGCCATCGGCACGGACTGGTACACGCCGCTGCGCGCGAGCGGCCATGTCGTCGGCCCGCAGCAGCCGCTCTTCCCCCGCCTTGAACTCCCCGCCGCGGAGGCCTGATGCTCGTCGATAGCCATTGTCACCTCAATTATGAGGGGCTGGTGGAGGATCAGCCCGCCGTCCTCGCCCGTGCCCGTGCGGCGGGGGTGGGGACGATGCTCAACATCTCCACCCGCGAGCGCGAGTGGGCCGCGATTATCGGACTGGCCGACCGCGAGGCGGACGTCTGGGCGAGCGTGGGCATTCATCCGCATGAGGCGGATAGCCATGCCCATGTCGATACCGCCAAGCTTGTGGCCGCTGCGGCCAATCCCCGCGTCGTCGGCATTGGCGAAACCGGGCTGGATTATTATTACGACCATAGCGATCGCGCCCAGCAGCAGACGAGCTTTCGCGCCCATATCGCCGCCGCCCGGGAGACCGGTCTACCGATCATCATTCACACCCGCGATGCTGAGGCGGACACCGCCGCTGTTCTGCGGGACGAGATGGGGCAGGGGACATTCACCGGGGTGATCCACTGCTTCACCGCCAGCGATGCCTTTGCCGATATCGCGCTGGATCTCGGCCTGTTCATCAGCATTTCTGGTATTGTGACCTTCAAGAACGCCAAGGCGTTGCAGCAGACGGCGGCGCGCATCCCGGCCGACCGCTTGTTGGTCGAGACGGACTCGCCCTTCCTCGCGCCGATGCCGCACCGCGGGCGGCCCTGCGAGCCGGCCTTCGTCGCGGATACCGCGCGCTTCCTGGCCGATCTCCGTGGCGAGTCTCTGGAGGCGCTGACGCAGGCAACGACGCGCAACTTCTTCGCCCTGTTCTCCCGCGCCGCGCCGGTCGCGTGACGCCATGACGCTCAAGCTGGTCATGTTGGGGAGCGGCACCTCCTCGGGCGTTCCGCGCATCGGCAATGATTGGGGGCAGTGCGATCCCGCCGAGCCGCGCAACCGTCGCATCCGCGTCTCGATCCTTGTCGAGAGTGCGACCACGCGGTTGCTGGTCGACACCTCCCCGGATTTCCGCGCGCAGATGCTGGCGGCCGATGTCGTGCATCTGGATGCCGTCTTCTGGACCCACGACCATGCCGATCACTGCCACGGCATCGATGATCTGCGCCAGATCATGCATCATCGCGGCACCCCTGTGCCCGGCTATGGTCACAAGGCGACCATGGCGGCGTTGCGCAGCCGCTTCGACTATGCGTTCGATGGGCGCGAGGGGTATCGCGCGACGATCGCCGGCCATGATCTGCCCGATGAGGGGGTGACAGTTGGTGACATCGCGGTCACCCATGTCGATCAGCCCCATGGCTTCATCTCCTCGAGCGGCTTTCGATTCTCCTGTGGCGGCCGGTCGCTGGCCTACGCCACGGATTTTCACGAGATGACCGATGCGATGGTCTCGCTCTATGCGGGCGTCGATTGTCTCGTCATCGATGCGCTGCGCGAGCGGCCGCACCCGACCCACGCCCATCTGGCTCTGACGCTGGAGGCGATCGCGCGGATACGCCCAGGCCGCGCCATCCTCACCCACATGGATAACAGCATGGACTACGCCCGTCTGCGCGCCATGCTTCCCGAAGGCGTCGAGCCCGGCTACGATGGTCTGACCGCCCTGATCTGATCTCCCTTCGCGGGCGTCCGTTCCAGCAGGAGAGTTGGCCATGGCCGATATGATTGCGCACAGCCTCTGGTTCGTCCTGGCCTTCGCCCTCGTCGGCAGCAGCCTGGCCCTGCGCCGCCTTCCGCTCCACCATCTGGTGAAGATGATCCTCGTCTGGATCGCGATTTTCGCGGCTGTCTGGATCGTCGTTCTGGCCTTCCGCGGCCTCTCTGGCTGACCCCAACACAATATTTTGCATCAATCCCATCTTATCTGTCCGAGGCTGTTGACACCCCCGAACAGCCCCCCTAAAGCGCCGGTCCTACCCCGTGCCCAGATGGCGGAATTGGTAGACGCACCAGCTTCAGGTGCTGGCGATCGCAAGGTCGTGGAGGTTCGAGTCCTCTTCTGGGCACCAATACTGGCTCTGGCAGCGTCCAGATAAGTCCAGTAAGCGGCTGGTTTCACAGCATTTCTTGACCGAGAATCGCCAGACACCGTCCGGCGACATCCGGCTATGAGCACCAAAAACCACCCCCTGTTGGTGGTTCATTTGGTGGTCACGGATCGACCCGGCTTTGCTGGGAAAACGATCATGCTAACCTATATCCAGATCAACGCAGCCAAGCCCAGGGACAAGGAGTACGCCCTCTCCGATTCTCAAGGCCTCCATCTCACCGTCCGGCCCAACGGCTCCAAGCTTTGGCGCTTCAAATATCGTTTCCTGGACAAGCAGAAGACGCTTCATCTCGGAGGGTGGCCAACGATCAGCCTCGCGGATGCCCGCGTCCGGCGGGACGAGGCCAAGAAGCTCGTGGCAAACGGTATCGATCCCGCGCTGGAAAAAAAGCGCTCCCGCATCGCTGCCAAATATGCTGCAGCCAACACCTTCCAGGCGGTGGCCGAGGAATGGCTCGTCAAATGCGAGCGAGACGGCCTCGCAAAGGTGACGATCGAGAAAATCGCGTGGCTGCTAGCCAAGGCCTACCCGGTGATCGGCAACATCCCCATAGCGCAGATCACACCACACGAGGCGCTCGCAGTCCTGCGCAAAGTCGAGGCCACTGGAGCATATGAAAGCGCGCGGCGCATGCGGAGCGTGCTTAGCCGGGTATTCCGCTACGGGGTCGCGACCGTGCGATGCGACAAGGATGTCGCTGCCGACCTACGCGGGGCGATCGCCTCGCCCAAGGTCAAGCATTTCGCCGCCATAACCCAGCCTTCGGAAGTAGGCGAACTGCTCCGTGCCATCGACGGCTACAGCGGGCACAAGGTGACTGTGATGGCAATGCGATTGTCGCCACATGTGCTGCTCCGCCCGGGCGAACTCCGGCAGGCCGAGTGGACCGACATCGACTTCGAAGAGGCGATCTGGTTCATTCCCGCAGAGCGCATGAAGATGCGGCGGCCACACCGGGTGCCGCTGTCGCGGCAGGTGATCGCGATGCTCAGGGAGCTTCACGAGCACACACATTGGTGGAAATTCCTGTTTCCGTGCCTCGGAAAGCCACGCAAGGCGATGTCGGAGAATGCCGTGAACCAGGGCCTTCGAAAGCTCGGCTACACCACCGATCAGATGACCGCACATGGGTTCCGAGCAATGGCCGCTACGCTTCTCAACGAAATGGGCCAGTGGAATCCCGATGCGATCGAGCGTCAGCTTGCGCACGTGGATACCAATCAGGTCAGGCGGGCTTATGCGCGCGGGGAATATTGGGATGAGCGCGTCGAAATGATGCAGCACTGGTCGGACTATCTCGACCGGCTACGGGATGGGGGAAAGGTGCTCCGCCCGGATTTTAGGATGGTCCGGCAACGGCAATGACAGTCACCGGAGCGCCTGCGGGCGCTCCGGCAGCGCCTAACTTAGAGCGGCTGAATGCATCGGCATACCAGCCGACCCCATGGATCCAAGTTCGATGTCTGCCGCCTCATCTGCGGATGGAAAGCGTGTGAACGACAGAATGTGGGACATTTCTGCCATTCACTCTCTACTCGTTGAACGACAGGTCTGGCCAACAGCGGACATCTGGCGCTTGATTGACGTGCGCAGGCTACTAGCATTGATCTCGGCGCCGACATGCGGACAATGCGTTCACCGTCTTCCGCTGACAGCTTTTCCAGCTTCTCGATGAGACTGCCACCCAGCCGGTCGACCCATAGCCGCCCATCCGCCTTGAGCAATAACTTCGACGACCGAAGGTTAAGATTGGTTTGAAACAGGCTGGCGCGCCTCGGCTGAAATACTACACTCGATCTACTTGCATGCCCGAGCCCCGGGCGCGGTCGGAGTTTTGGATGGCGGGAGCAGTCGAAAGAGGATCGCTGTGGCACAGGTGGGATCCGCATATTCACACGCCGGGGACCATTCTTTCAGACCAATACCCTGCCAATGACGGATGGGAGCAGTTCCTAAGTCGGATCGAGGCGTCCAATCCGCCAGTTCGCGTGCTTGGCATCACCGACTATTACAGCACAGCGACATACGAGACAGCATGCGCACACAAGGCGTCCGGCCGGATGCCGAATGTCGAGTTGATCTTCGCCAATGTTGAGCTGAGGCTAGGAATTGGCACGAGTAACGGCAATCCCGTGAACGTGCATCTGCTCGTCTCACCAGACGACAGCGACCATCTATCCCGCCTGCACAGCTTCCTCGCCAATCTCGAATTTGAAGCTCTGGGCGAGCGCTATCGCTGCACACCCGAGCAGATCCGAGCGCTCGGCCGTGCACACGATCGCTCTGTTTCGACCGATGCGCAGGCGCTCGAAGTCGGCACCAATCAGTTCAAGGTCGATCTCGCCAATCTTCGAGAAGCCTTTCGTCATAGTACGTGGGCGCAGGAAAATATTTTGATTGGCGTCGCCGCGAGCAGCACCGATGGCACGGCAGGCTTGCAGGCCGATGCATCGCTTACCCGTCTTCGGCGTGAAATCGAAAGTGCTGCGCACGTCATCTTCTCTGGCCGCCCGGCCGATAGAACGTTCTGGCTCGGCCAGAATTCGGCTATGTCGGCCCAGGACATCATCACCCAATATGGCAGCTTGAAGCCTTGCATCCACGGCAGCGACGCGCATCGTCCCGGGCGCGTCGCTGCGCCCGATAACGACCGCCGGTGCTGGTTGAAGGGCGATCTTCGCTTCGAGACGTTGCGCCAAGCCTGCCTCGAACCCGACATCCGAGTCTTCGTCGGCGTGGCGGCCCCGCCCGCCGCACCCCCGTCACAGACTATCGACGAGGTAACGGTCAGCAATGCAACGTTTCTGTCCGAGCCCGTCATGCCGCTCAATCCAGGCCTTGTCGGCATCATCGGCGCGCGGGGTTCGGGCAAGACAGCGCTTGCTGATTTCATCGCCGTCGGAGCGGGCGCTTTTTCGCTGCACTCGAACCGACTGTCGTTCATCGACCGCGCCCGCCAGCATCTTGCTGGCACGAGGGTAGACCTCGGGTGGGGCGACGAAACCGGTTCGGGTACGGCGATCGACGATCTCGGCGGGTTTGGCGATGCTTCCGATCCTTATGTCCGTTATCTGAGCCAGCAATTCGTCGATCGGCTTTGCTCGGCCGAAGGGATGACGGATGAGCTGCTTGAAGAGATCCAGCGCGTAATCTTCATGGCCCATCCAACCGAGGAGCGGCAAGGTGCGAGCAACTTCACGGAGCTCCTCGATATTCGCGCGGATGCGGCTCGAAGGGCGCGGTCGCACTATGAGGACGAGTTACGCGAACTCGCCGATGAGTTTGTTGCCGAGCAGGAAAAGGTCGCTAGGGCGCCCGGCCTTCGCACACAGCTCTCCGGGCTGCAGGAGGCGATCCGCAAGAGCCAAGCTGATCGTCTCGCTTTGGTGGCCAAAAACGGCGGGAGTCAGGATCGGCTCGACGCTTACACCACGTTGGCAAATGTCCTGCAGGTCCGCCGTTCGGAATTCGAGCAGCTGGAGCGCCGCAAGACGGCATTGGAAAGCCTCGCCGCAGAGGTAGCCCTCTACAAAACCCGCTGGTTTCCCGACCAGTATCGCCAGCTTCAGCAGCGACATCAGACCGCCCAACTCCCGGCTGACCTATGGCCGCGCTTCATGCTAAGATTCGACGGCGACGTCGACGGCGCGATCATCGATCAGCAGCGCGCCAATCTTTTGGCACTGGGCACGCTCCTCGGTACGCCACCGGCGCCGCCCGCGACGCCGGAGATGTCGGTTCTGCCCACTGGCGCCGTCCTGGCCCAGCAGACGATCAGCGTCTTGGCCGCAGAAGCCAAGCGTCTCGAGGCGTTGATCGGTGTCGACAAGCAGGCCTCACAGGCGCTCACCCAGTTGAACAGCAAGATCGCCGCTGATGAAGGCCGCGCGGCCAATCTGGCACGGCAAATCGAAGCCGCGAGCAAGGCACCGACCCGCGTTGAGGAAATTCGTCGCGACCGGGTAAGCGCCTACCAGAAGGTGTTCGAAGCGCTGGTAGCCGAGCAGGACCAACTCCGGGCACTATATGCCCCGCTGACTGCGCGCATCGAGGCGGAGAGCGGGTCAGCGAGAAAGCTGGCCTTCGTCGTCCGCCGTCGGGTCGATGTCGAGCAATGGGGGGAATGGGGCGAACAGCTTCTTGATCTGCGGAAGGGATCGACGCTTCGACGCGGCACGCTCGCGGAATTGGCCACCCGCTGGCTCTTGCCTGCCTGGTCGACCGGAACTCCCGAGCTGGTCACACAAGCTCTCGCCCAGTTTCGTGAAACCTACGACAACGCGCTGACGGAATGCTGCCCATATGACCTTCGCGATCCCGCCGAGGCTGCGAAGGTGCGGCAGTGGGCCGGTCAGATTTCGGCATGGCTCTATGGCACGGCACATATCGAGATCGCCTATGGCGTGCAGTACGAAGGCACCGACGTCGAACGGCTCTCACCGGGCACGCGCGGCATCGTCCTGCTTTTGCTGTATCTCGCGATCGATCTCGATGACAGTCGCCCGCTCTTGATTGATCAGCCGGAGGAAAATCTAGATCCGAAATCGATCTTCGAGGAATTGGTCGCTCGATTCCGGAGCGCCAAGCAACGGCGCCAGATCATCATCGTCACGCACAACGCCAACCTCATCGTCAACGCGGACGCTGATCAGGTGATTGTCGCGACTTGCGGCCCACATCGGCCCGGCGAGTTGCCCGAGATCTGCTATACCTCGGGTGGTCTCGAAAACCCGACCATTCGTGCCCATGTCTGCGACATTCTCGAAGGCGGCGAACACGCTTTCAAGGAACGTGCGAAGCGGCTGCGCGTGCGGATCTGACGCGGCACGTACCCCACTGTGCTGCCTCTTTCCGACCGTTGGTTTCACCACACTTGATTGGCGGCTCCTGTCGGATCCGGACGTTCGCGCTCCGACAGGGGAACGGCGATATCTGGTCGAATGCCGACACCGACCGCTCGAAGAAGCCACTAGCTCGAATATTGGTCGTGGCGCCTGACCCATTCCATTGAGAAGGCGAAACCGTCTTCGTCTCGTCCTTTGGGAACGAGATCAAGGAATTGATATGCCCCGTTCACATTGTCGATTCCTCGCCCATGGGTCGAGTAGGTATGGAAGATTTCGCCGTCACCATCTCGCGCGAAGACGCTGATACCTTGTTCCTCGTTGGCGCCGATCGGACGGACCTCATAGTTGTAGAGCGCCTTACCTCGCGCCACATCATCTTCCGTGAAGGAGACATGATAATCGAAGTTGAAGTCCGACTGGTATGATGAGACCCAATCGAATGTCCAGCCCATGCGACGCTTGTAGGCAGCAAGCTTGGAAAACGGCGCCCTCGAGATGGCGGTGAACGCCACGTCACGAGCACGCAGGTGACTTTGGATGCCTTCGAAATTGTCGGCCCAGAAAGAGCAGGACTTGCAGGCCTCGCTCCATTCGGGACCAAACATCAGGTGATAGACGACGAGCTGCGAGCACGAGCCGAACAGGTCCAGGAAGGCCAGCTCGCCATCCGGCCCAGTAAAGCGATAGGGCTTTTCGACCCGCTCCCAAGGCATTTCCATCCGTCGCCTCGTGATTGCGTCGCGTTGGCGCATGAGCGCCTTTTCCTCCGCAAGGAGAGCGAGACGGGCCTCCAGCCATTCCTGGTGGGAGACTATGTTGCGATTTTCCATTTAGCCCTCCGATGTCGCCAAAGAATAACGGACATCGCCGATCACTGCAGGCTTGCGGACGTTTGCTCGCCAGACACTGTGGAGACCTTCTCCACCACTTCGCGCCAGCCCTTCGTCATGTTCTCATACGCCGTCTCGTTGCGCGGGAGCACAAACCCTGAATGGACCAACCTCAGGCGGGTACCATTGCCCTCTGGCGTCAACGTCCAGGTCACCACGGTATCCATCAGGGAACCATATCCAACATTGGCCGCATCGCCGCCCTGCCAGCTGAAGGAGAAAAGCTTCTCAGGAATGATCTCTAAAACGCGGCAGCGGATCAGACCATCCCAAGCGCCGGCCGCTGTCGTCTGAAAGGTGAACTGCTTTCCGACCTCCGCCTCGAAGCCCGTCGGCTCCATAAGCCACCGACCTATCAGCTCACCTGTGGTCAGCGTCCGCCATATCTTGGCGACTGAGTGGGAAAATACTTCCTCGATCATGATGTCACTGGTTTCGACAGCAGTCGTTTGGTTGCTCATTCTTCGATTCCTTCCAACAGATCGCGCAAGCCGTCGAAGCGCTCGCGCCAGAAACCCTGGTAGTGGCCCAGCCAATCCGAAAGCGGCTTCAGGCCCTCGGGTTGAACTGAGTAAAAAACCTGCCGGCCGTCCGCTTTCGAGGCGACGAGGCCAGCCTGCTTGAGCTTCGCGAGATGTTGAGAAACAGCGCCCTGCGTGACGCCGCTGACGCGCGTCAGGTGAGATACCGAAACCTCGCTCGATCGGGCGATCTCTTCGAAAACCGCCCTGCGGGTGGGGTCGGAGAGTGCCCGGATCACATCATCGACTTGTAGAGCAATTGTCATGCGAATCGATTAGCAGACACTAATACGTTAGTCAATACTAATGCGTTTGCAGATGGTAATGCTGCGATTTCGGTGCCTGAGATACGCGCTCAGACGACAAGCGCGCGCCACATTATGACCAAGGCGACCTCGAATGCGTTGCCGGTCGCATGGGCGATCGCGGGCGCGAGCAGGCTGCGCGAGCGTTGCATCAGCCACGCATAGACGACGCCCCAAATGACAGCGTAGCTTTGCTGCGCAATCGCCAGGTGAAGTGGCGACACAATGAAGCTTCGCCAGTGCACGACGGCGAAAAGGAAAGCCACGAGGTAGGCAGCCAGTGGCAAGTCGAGTCGACCGATGCGAACACGCCCTGGAACCAGGACAGCCAACGCACCGACAAGTACACCCCGGAAAATCGTTTCTTCGCCGAGCGGTGCGCAAGCGACCGCAATGATCCAGCCCACCGCATTGACCGGTTCGATGGAGTAGTCATTCGGAATCGTCCCGCCCACCAGATCGGGGGTGTAGTCGGCCAGAAGCATGACTATCCCCATTCCGAGGCCGATCATGAAAGCCAGCCCCGCACTGCTTCTCCCAGGGGGCCAACGAAGGTTTGCGTCGGCCTCCGGCAAAATTCGTCGCATCGCAAAAATCGCCGAGAGGCCGACGAGGCACTGGAAAACGCATGCCAACGCTACGAAAATCCAAGGACGGTCTATCCATTCCGATGGACCATGCTTCCAGAACCATCTGGCGGGTTCACGCCCCAGCATGAGCAAAGGCTCAATCGCCAAGCCTGCCAGAGCGACCGGCCAAACCCTGAAGCGAACGCCGGTGATTGAAGCGAATGGTGTCGGAGCAGTGTCAGCCATCAAGGACCGATGGCGCAATCCTTCGTGACGGTATTGAATAAATGTGACCTCACGCGCCAAGCCGCCGGCGTGGCCGTTGTCAGCATTCGAACCGCGCGCGTCATATGCGCTTGGTCGGCGAAGCCTTCAGCCACGGCGATCTCGGCGAGTGACGTGGAAGTCTGCACAATTGCGTGCCAGGCACGCCGGGCGCGTGCCTCCAGACGAAAGCGGGCCGCATCTACACCGTACACCTGTCGAAAATGACGTGAGACTGCCTCGCGTGCCCGACTATTGGCTCTGGCCCAAGCGCCGATCCCCACATCGTCGGCAAGGGCTGAACCTAGCCGGTCCATGGGTTCATCCTCGCCCGGGCCCGTCGGGCAAAATGTTTCGAACAAGGCAGTCGCCGCCTCCAGGGGATCCCGCTCCGCCACCTTTACGATGAAATCCGGGTCGCTGACCGTGCCACGGTAGCCCGGCAGTACCGAGGCGAAAGACAGCGGGATGTCCAGGACCATCGTAGCGCCCGCAACCGTGAGGTCCCGGTGCGCGCTAAACGCGCCGTGGAGAAGTACGTCGCCCGCTTGGACGCGGTGGCGGCCGACATCCCCCGCTTCCTCATAGCCGCCGCTCAGGACAAGCGTCGCGTACGGATCCGCATGGATGTGCCGCGCGATCACCGCTGACGATGGGAGGAGATAGGTGGCACTCATTGGGCGCAACATATCCTGGCTAGCCATGTTGTAGCCATCGCAAAACGACCGATGCCTCTGCCTGGCTCTTTGAAACGGTCCAGTATTCACCGAGAAGCCGCCGCGCGTCATCTTCAGAGCAGAGCTCGAACCCTTGTGTTTGATAAAAGCCGATAGCCCAGATGGCGGCCTTCCAGGTGCCAACGAGCACTGGTTTGTTCGTTTGCGCCAAAATATGCTGGAGCAATGCGCGGCCGAGGCCTTGGCCTTGGCTCGAGGGTCGCACATAGGCGTGGCGTATCAGTTCGACATCCCGGACGTTCTGGATGCCCATGACGGCAACGAGCCTTTCTTCGATAACGATGCCCTGAAACATCACGCCAGCATTGACCTCCCGGTAGAATTCGTCGGCAGACATATAGGGCTCATGCCAATTGGCGTCGGGGATGCGGCCACGATAACGTTGGGCTGCGGCATTGATGATTTCGAGGGCCGCGGCATGTTGTGATGGCGTGAGGAGACGGACATCATAATGCAGCAAGTCGATTTCCTTCCCTGGACTTGTCGGCGACTATTCCGCGAAGATGCTTGCGGACTTGGTAAATGCGCAATCCGTTGAAGCTAGTTGTTTTCGCGAACAAGCGTCTTGAGGCTGCGAAAATGGATCAACGTCGCCCTGCCGACCTTTACCGTTTCGAGGTCCCCTGACTGGATCAACTCATAAATGCGCGACCGGCTGAGGCCCGTGATCCGCACGGCCGTCGCTACGCGAACCGTCAAGGGATCCAGCCTTCGTTCCCATTCGCGCTCGATCATCTCGACCTCCTCTCGCCAGCGTCGCGTGCGCGCGCGAAATTGCGATCGCTGTCGAGGAAGGCAGACAGCATTGCCGGGATCAACTCGACGATTGGCTCTTCAACGCCGTAGGCTGTCGCATAGACGGCGGCATATGCCTGTAGAGCCGCCTGAAGATCGGGCGTAATCGTAATTGCAAGCTTGACCGGCGTGCGATCAGGCAACTTGGCTAGCTTAAGGTCGACCATGTCAGCTTTCCTTTCCGCGCCAGGGCGCCAGGATGAGGTCACGGGTCACCAGCACGCGAACGGGCGCACCGGGCCGGATCGTAATCGTAGGTTGGATGTCGAGATTGCGCTGCGTGATCTGGTCACCAGCACGCGCGGTATTGGATTGTGCTGATTCCCGGATCGCCTGGAGGAGATCGCTCTCGCCCGAGATCGACATCTCCGACCCGACCCCAAGCAGCGTGGCAATACCCACGCCCTTCAGTAGCGCCCAGGTGTGGAAGTCGACCGCGTCGGCGAGCCCGGCATATCCCGCCGGGTCGGTCGCCGGCATGTTATCAAGACGGACAGAATTGCCGTTGGGCAGGATCAGCCGCTGCCAAATAACAAGCGCCCGCCGCTGGCCAAACGCAATCACGCTGTCGTACTTGCCGATCAGGCGTGTTCCCTGCGGCACAAGAAGGACACTTCCTGTGACCGTGTCGAACGTATTCTGCGTTACTTGCGCGGTCACCATCCCCGGCAGGTCGGAGCTCAGGCCTGTGATGAGGCTAGCCGCGATGACGCTGCCGGCCAGCAGGCTATTCGGTGAAACCGCCGTGACCAGTCCGCCAGAATTGAGATCGTCGCCTGTGTCTCTTTTCGAAGCGAACTGCTCTTTGCGGGTGCCCGTCGACGTCGGGCTCTCGCCCCGCGTGTCCGGCATCGCGGCGCCGCCATCGGACCCTCCTGGCGCCAGCGTACCCCGGCCAGTTGCGATCTGGACCATCAGCCCGGACTCCCGCGCGGCCTTGAGATCGGCAAGCCGCTGCTGCCGCGCCGCCGTCGCGGTATCGACCGCAGGGGGCGCGGTGGTCGGTTCGGCCCGCTCCTGCGCGCGAAGGATCGGTCGGCCGAGATCGCCCGGAAGTGGCGGGCCGAGCTTGGGCGCATCACCGTAGCTGGCCGGCAATCCCGACAGCGCATCCGACGCCGGCTTCGCGATCGGCTGCGACAGCTCGTTTTCCTGCGCGATTTGCCGGAGGACCTGCGGCTTCAACGCCATCCAGGCGATGCCTATCAGGCTGGCTGAGCCGAGCGCTGCCGCGCCGATGATCGCGCCGCGGCGGAAGCGGATCGCGCGTGCGGGACGGGATCGGATGCTCAACGTCTCGGGATCGACTTTCGGCGCCGTGATCGGCGGGTCGGTGGCGAGCGTATCGGTCATGCGCCTCTCCCTTTCCTCGTGCGGGAGACGCGATCGATGCGGACGATCTGCTGCTTCTTTAGACCGAGCCGCAGTTCAGCAGCATCGAAGATCCGGTCGACGACGTAGAAGCGGTCGCGCAGCCGGTAGTTGACCAGTTCCGCCTTGCCGCCCGCGCCGACGACGAACAGCGGCGGCGCCTCGCCGCTGGCAAGCGAAGCCGGAAACTCGACATAGGTCTTGGCCCCATCGTCGAACACGCGCAGCGGCCGCCACGCCGGTCGGTCGCCACTGATCGCATAATTGAAATGCAGCTGCTCGATCGCCAGTCCCGTCGCTACCGGCGCGGCGGCTTCGGCAACGTCGGCCTTGCGCCGCAGGGCCAGCATTTCGTCCTGCGGATAGGTCCATCGCATCGATGACAAGGCCGTCGCCGAGGTGCTGACCAGCCGGACGTGATAGGCGCGCCTGTCGGTCGTGATGACCAAATTCGTGAGCAAGCCCGCCGAGAACGGCTTCACCAGGACATGCGTCTGCTTGCCGTCGCCCGAGCCGCTGGTGGTGTCGCCGATCACCCAGCGCGCGGTGTCACCGCTTGCCACCGCGACGAGGTTCTCGCCGGGCTGAAGCATGATGTCGGTAACAAGCCCTGGCGCGGCATAGACCTGGACGATCGTACCCTCACTGAAAGGATAGACTTGCGCCCCGCTGACGAACCCGGTTGCTGCGGGCTCGATCGTGGCACTGCGCGTTGCCGAACGCACCGTCTCGAGGGGTGACGCCGGGCGTTCCTGCGCAAGCGCGGGGCTTGCGATGACCATGGCGGCCATCGCCGGCAGCATGACAGGCTTCATGGATTTGTCTCCTTCGAGGTGGACGCGGTCAGCGCATCGGCCTGGTCGCCAAGGGTGGGGTCAAGCGGCGATCCGAGCGGAAGGGGCGGATCGGGTAGCGGTGCAGGCCGGGTCGCGGACGGCGCAGCGGGTGCGGTGTCGAATTCGCGGCTCCAGTCGATCGCGTCGACATAGATGCCGAGCGGATTCTTTCGCAGCACATCGGCCGATGCCGGCGGGTGCGTCACCGTGGTGAGGATCGCCGTCCAGCGGCTGACGCCCGATTGCGACCCGCGTTCGAAGGCCGTCTCAGTCCACTTCACTTGAAAGCTCTTGTCGGATGCGCGCACGACGCTGGTCACTTGCACCGACACGGTGCGCTCGCCGACATTGGCGAATGGCGACGCTGAACGCGCATATTCGCCGAGGAACTGCGCGCCCCGCTTGGTCGCGAAGTCGTAGGCTTCGAGCCAGTCGCGGCGCATCAGCACCGGGTCGAGCGACACGGAGCGGACGTTCGTGATGAAATGCGAGAGGTGCCACGCGACCTGCGGGTCGGTCGGCCGATATTCGACGTCCGCGGCCTGCACTGCGCGGGCCTCGCCGAAGCGATCCACCTCGACCACATACGGCGTCACCCGGCTCTGCAACGACTGCCAGGCCAAACCAGCGGACGTCCCCGCAGTCAGGGCGAGGCAGCCGCACGCCATCAGCCGCCAATTGCGCGCTTGCACCCGTGCCGATCCGATTCGATCGTCCCACAATTGTCCCGCACGCTGATATGGCGTCTCGGGGGGTGGCGTGCGCCCATAGCGCTGCACGCTTCGCTTGAAGAACATGGCTCAGTCGTTCCTTTCCTTGATGTCGGGGGTGGCGGAGGCGCCGCCGCGGTCGCCTTGCTGGAGCGTGTGGATCGCGAGCTGCCGGCGATGGCGGCTGGTTTGCTGGTCGCGCATCGCGCGTGCCCATGCGGGAGGGCTGCCACTCTCCCTGCCACCGCCCGGTCCACCCGACGAAGGTGACGAAGAGTTCTGGTTAAGGGCATCCCAGGCCGCTTGCCGGCCACCGGCGGCGGCATCCTGCAGGCCAAGCGCTCCGCTCATGCGAGAGCGAGCCGCGTTGCCGGCAGCGCGCGCGACGCCGCCTAGGCCAGCGCCGACCGTGGGCGTGGCGGCGGTCTCCTTGCTGAGGCTGTACGCGGTCGATGCCGCCGAACCCATCGCGGTACCCGAGCGGACGGCGCCGAGCGCTGCGCCACCGAGCGCACGCGCCCCGCCGACCGCCGTGCCACCCGCCAGCATCGTCACGCCAGCCGCACCGACCGTCGCGCCGAGGGCGGCACCAGCGCCGAGTTGCGGCGCGCCGGAGACGAGACCCGAGGCGATCGCTGGGCCGAAGATGCCAAGGCCGAACAGCGACAGGCTTGCGAGGACGAGGCTCATGGCTTGGCCGATGTCCGGCTCCTGGCCCTGCAGCGCGTCGGTGAACTCGGTGAAGAAGTTAGAGCCTATGCCGACGATGACGGCGAGCACCATCACCTTGATGCCCGAGCTGACCACATTGCCGAGCACGCGCTCGGCGAGGAAGCTTGTGCGGCTCCACAGCGCGAACGGCACGAGGATGAAGCCTGCCAGACTCGTCAGCTTGAACTCGAGGATGCAGACGAACATCTGCACGGCGAGGATGAAGAAGGCGACGATCACCAGCGCCCAGGCAAACAGCAGCACCATGATCGTCAGGAAATTGTCGAAGAAGGTCGTGAAGCCGACCATCTCGCTTGCCTGTTCGAGCAGCGGCCAGGCTGCAGAGAAGCCGGTCCCGGCAAGGCGTCCGGGCTTGAGCAGGTCGTCGGCCGAGAGCGTGCCCCCGCCCGCCGTCAGTCCCGCCTGTGCGAAAGAGCGGAAGATGATGTCGGCGAGTGTTGAGAAGCTGTTCAAGATGAACGCGAACGCGCCGATATAGAGGATCTTGCGCAGAAACCGGCCGATAATATTGTCTTCGCCGCCCATCGCCCAGAACAGGCCAGCAAGCGTGATGTCGATGCCAATCAGCGTCGCGGTCAGGAATCCGACATCGGGTCCGAGCAGCCCGAAGCCGCTGTCGATGTAGGTGATGAACGCCTGCAGGAAGCGGTCGATGACGTTGAGGTCGTTCAAAGGGACTGCCTTCCTGCTGTCGCTAAAGGATGTCGCGGGACGCGGCTGGGGAGCGGAACCGCGCCCCGCGACGGCGACCGGTGGCGAGGGGAAAACCGCCGATCGCTGGTCCGGATCGGGCCTGTCGCCCCGTGGGGCTATTGAGGCGTGTAGGCCGATCCGGAACCGAGGAACTTCTTGGTGGCGGCGCGGGCCTCTGCGGCCTGGGTGACGCGCCGAGCCTGTTCGACCGCCTCGCTGCGGAACTGCGCGGCCATCATGTGCTGCAGCTGGAACTGCTGCTTGGCGGTAAGTGCGAGCAACTGGTTCGTCGCCTGCTGGGCCTGGAGCGATCCTTCGGCGCCCTGGCTACGGGAGACGATGTCGGCAAGCGCTTGCGCGTCCGTCTGGATGTTCTCGACCACCTGCGCCTGCACCGTCATGGTCTGGCGGAACGCGCCCATGCTGGCATCGAGCCGCGCCCGGGCATCGCGGACGCGGGCATCGGTGCGCAGCGCGGAGGAGAATTCCTGCGGGAACAGCGACTGGAACTTGTCATCGAGCTGGTCGACCCGGAAGTCGATGGCCTGGGCTCGACCCATCAGCCGGTCGATCTCGGCCAGTTTGCGCTTGAGCGCATCGAGCTGCGGGAAATCGATGCGGGTCAGGTTCTTGGCCATGTTGACCAGCATCCGCGCTTCATTCTGAAGCTGCTGGATCTGCTGGTTGACGCTCTGGAGCGTACGTGCGGCGGTCAGAATGTTCTGCGCGTAATTGCTAGGGTCGAACACGACGCCGCCGAACTGGGCTTGTGCTGGCGCGGCCGACATCGCCAGGCCCATGCCGAGCGAACCAATGGTGCCGAGGCCAAAGGCCGCCGCAATGACGTGCTTTCGACGGGGGATACGCATTACTCTTCTCCTTCTTGGGGGGCTTGGGAGGTGGACAGGTCTGGGGCCGAGAAGTCGGCGGCGAGGTCGGCGGCCCAGTCGAGCCCGGCATCGCGCAGGAAGTCGGCGGCAAAGCCGCTGCGGCCGTCCTCGGCGAGGATGGCGTCGATCCGCATCTGCGCGGCAGGGTCGGACGACCCGCACAGCGCCAGCGCGATCGGGCCGAGGCCCAGTTCGAATAGCCGGTTACCGCGCGCGGATTGCAGGTAATAATGCCGCTTGGGCGTCGCGCGGGCGATCAGCTCGATCTGGCGCTCGTTGAGCCCAAACCGCGCATAGATGTCATGGCCCTGCGGCTCGATCGCGCGGTCATTGGGCAGCAGGATGCGCTGCGGGCAACTTTCGATGATAGCCGGCGCAATCGCCGAACCGGCGATGTCGGCGAGGCTCTGTGTCGCGAACAGCACCGCGACATTCTTCTTGCGCAGCACCTTGAGCCATTCGCGGATGCGGGCGGCGAAGAGCGGATGGTCTAGGAAGATCCAGGCTTCGTCGAGAATGAGGAGCGTCGGGCGGCCATCGAACCGCTCCTCCAGGCGGTGAAAGAGATAGGTCAGCACGGGCGCGACCGCGCCGGTCTGGCTCATCAGCGCTTCAGTCTCGAAGCACTGGACATCGTCCAGCGCCAGATGCTGTTCGGCGGCGTCGAGCAGCCGGCCGTGCGGACCTTCGAGCGTATAGGGCTGGAGCGCCAGGCGCAGCGCGTTCGACTGGAGCAGCAGTGCGAGGCCGGTCATGGTCCGCTCCTCGCGCGGTGCAGATGCGAGGCTGCCGAGTGCGGTCCAGATCGCGTCCTTCACTTCCGGCGTGACGGGCACGTTCTCGTGCGCCAGCAGGGCCGCGATCCAATCTGCCGCCCAGCTGCGCTCGCCGGCATCGTCGATATTGGCAAGCGGCTGGAAGGCGAGCGTCTCGGCGTCGGCTTCCGCCGAACCCAGCGCATGGTGCGCCCCGCCCATCGCCAGCACCGCGGCGCGCGCGCTGTTGCCTTTGTCAAAGATGTAGACTTGGCTGCCCGGATAGCGCCGGAACTGGAGCGCGATCAGGCTCAGAAGCACCGACTTGCCGGCGCCGGTCGGTCCGACGACCATCATGTGCCCGACGTCGCCGACATGGGTGGAGAGCCGGAACGGCGTCGAGCCGGCAGTCTTGGCAACCAGCAGCGGTGGGCCGTTGAGATGCTCGTTGCGCACCGGTCCGGCCCACACCGACGACAGCGGCATCAGGTGCGCAAGGTTGAGCGTATGGACGAGCGGCTGCCGGACATTGGCATAGACATGCCCCGGCAGCGACGAGAGCCAGGCTTCGACCGCGTTCACGGTCTCGCGGACGCACGTGAACCCAAGCCCGTTGACGACCCGCTCGACGGCGCGGACCTTGTCCTCGACGGCCGCCCCGCTGCTATCGGTAACGGTGATCGTCGTGGTCAGGTATCCGAACGCGACATGATCGCCCCCGAGCGCCTGGAGCGCCTGATCAGCATCGACGACCTTGTTATCGGCATCGCTGTCGAGCAGCTGCGCCGGCGAGTTATAGAGCACCTCGCGCAGCAGCGCGGCCACCGACTTACGCTTGTTGAACCACTGACGCCGGAGCGACGTCAGCGTCTTGGTCGCCAGAGTCTTGTCGAGCGCGATGAAGCGCGTGACCCAGCGGTAGCCGAAATCCTGGTGGTTCAGCGCGTCGAGGATGCCGGGTCGGCTGAGGCTCGGAAAGCCGAGCACCGTCAGCGTGCGCACGTGCAGTTCGCCAAGCTTCGGCTCCAGCCCGCCGACCAGCGGCGTGTCGGCGAGGATCCAGTCGAGATACATCGGCGTTTCGGGCGCGGCGACTGGATGGCGGCGATCCGAGATCGTGCCGTGGAGGAAAGTCAGTGTCTCGCCATCGTCCAGCGGACGGACATCGGCCATGAAGCCCGACAGCAGGTCGAGCATGCGGTCGGTCTCGGCGACGAAACTCTCCAGCGCGCCGTGCCAGTCGCGCTCCCGATCTCCGTCGGGACGTTCGACGAGGCTCCGTCCCGCGCGGTCGGTCGTGTCAGCCGGCGGCAGCCAGGTCAGAGTCAAGTGATAGCGGCTCTCGAAATGCGTTCCCCCGGCCTCGAACGCCGCCTGCCGCTCGCCGTCCACCAGCCAGCTCGCCGCATCGGGAAAATCGCTGTCGGGGTAAGCGAGTGCCTCGCGCCGCTCGGCGTCGAAGAACAGCGCCCAGCCGCTACCGAACCGCTTGAGCGCATTGTTCGCCCGCGCGCAGGCACCGACCAGCTCGGCTTCGGTCGCGGACTCGAGATCGGGACCGCGGAAGGCCAGCACCCGGAGGAAACTGCCGTCCTTGTTTAGGACCACGCCCGGTGCGATCAGCGCCGCCCAGGGCAGATGGTCGGCCAGGCGTTCGGCGCGGTTGCGATATTCCCCCAAGAACATCACGAGGAGTGCCTCAGCATGCGAAATATCCCTTCTGGCGAATGTGCCGCAGGAGAACCGGCGCGAAGCTCGGGTCGCGGCGAGCGGCCATCACCGCGATGCTGTGGCCGACTGCCCAGAGCAGCAAACCGGCTATCCATTGCTGGAGGCCGAGGCCGACGGCGGCAGCCAGCGTCCCGTTGACGATCGCAAGTCCGCGCGGCGCGCCACCGAGCAGCAGCGGCGAACCCAGCGAGCCGTGGATCGGCACTTCGAAGCCGTCGATTTGCTGGCCGCCCCCGAACGAACTGGTGCTCATGCGATCAGCGCCCCGCCGCCGAAGCTGAAGAAGGACAGGAAGAAGCTCGACGCCGCGAACGCAATGCTGAGACCGAACACGATCTGGATGAGCCGCCGAAACCCGCCCGCTGTCTCGCCAAACGCGAGCGTCAGGCCGGTGACGATGATGATGATGACCGCCACGATCTTGGCGACCGGACCCTGCACGGACTCCAGCACCTGTTGCAGGGGTTCTTCCCACGGCATGCCGGAGCCGGCCGCCTGAACCTGGGTCGCGAGCGTCAGCGCAAGGCCGACGGCGGCGCCGATCAACAAATGCCGGTTGGTGGAGAGGCGTGAAGTAAGGGCATGGATCATAGCTGAGGTCTCCTTGATGTTGAGCTTGGGAAGTCGGCGAGCGCATAGGCGCTGGTGTCGGGATCAAGCCCGGCGACGCGTGCGATGGTCGAGACGCGGCGGTCGATGCCGCGTCCGGAGATGAAAACAACGATGTCGATGGCCTCGGCGATCAGCTGGCGGGGCACGGTGACCACCGCCTCCTGCACCAGCTGTTCGATCCGATAGAGCGCGGCGATCGCGCTATTTGCGTGGACGGTGGCGATCCCGCCGGGGTGCCCGGTGTTCCATGCCTTGAGCATATCGAGTGCCTCGGGGCCGCGAACCTCGCCGACCACGATACGATCAGGCCGCAGGCGCATGGTCGATCGCACCAGCTCGGTCATCGACACGTGCGGCGGACGCGTCCTGAGCGCCACCGTGTCTGGCAGCGGGCATTGCAGCTCGCGCGTGTCCTCGATCAGGATGACGCGGGCATCTACCCAGGCCATCTCGGCAAGCAGCGCGTTGGCGAGGGTGGTCTTGCCCGAACTCGTGCCGCCGGCGACGAGGATGTTATGGCGTTGGGTGACTGCCGCACGCAGCGCATCGGCCTGTGTCTCCGACATAAGCCCGTCGGCAATATAGTCGTCGAGGGTGTGCAGCTTGTGCGCCGGCTTGCGGATCGAGAAGCAGGGTGCGGACGACACAGGTGGCAACACGCCCTCGAACCGTTCGCCGGCCCGACCCTCGATGTGTGGCGGCAGCTCGGCAGAGATGATCGGATGCTCGGCATGGACTTCGGCGCGGGCATGGCTTGCCACCAACCGGATGATCCGCTCGACCTGCTCGGGTTCGATGCGAACTTCGGTATCGGTGCGGCCTTCGCCGAGCCGGTCAAGTCGCAGCGCGCCATCGGGATTGACCATGATCTCGACCACCAACTGGTCGCTCATGGCAGATGCGATGTCGGCACCGAGCGCGGTGATCAGCATGCGTCGGCGACGCTCGGCGGAAAGACCAGCGCTCACTCGCCGTCTCCCGAAGCACCGAGCGTGCGACGCCCGGTCGAGACCTGCCTGCCGACTTGGGTCACAAAGGCTTCGAACCGCTTCGCGCCGAGCGCGCGGCCGGCTTGGTCATTCTCAGCAAGCGGCGTCTGGATCGCGAGTTCGAAGCGGATGAACAGGGCCAGCGTCTCGAGGATCACGTACGCGTCGCGATCAACTCGGCCGATCGCCTGCGTCAGTCGGTCGAGCCTGATCGCGAACCGGTCCTCCAGTTCGGAAGCACCGCGGCGATTGAGCCAGGCGGTGACCGCATCGACAAGGATCGCCGACTTGCTGGCCCCGGGCTTGGCGGCGAGTGCTTCCAGCCGGTCTGAGAGCGGCTTGGGCAGGAATAGCTGGTGGCGGACCTTTTCCATGGTCATAACCCCAGCTGCAGGTCGTCGGGACGACCGGAGACGGCATCGAGGCCATAGACCGTACGCACCGTGCCGAGCGTCTGCACCCGGTCCATCGCTCGGCGCTCGGCGGCCTGATCGCCGTCGTCCTCGCCGAGACCGAGCGGGTCGGCTATTTCCGGCTCGATCACGATGGTCGGCTCGATTTCGTGCGCTGGATGGCGGGCCTGTTCAAGACCGCCGGCATCGGTGCCTTCCTCGACATCGCCTCCGCCGGCGAGGCGCATGTCGGCGCCGGCTACCTGTCCGGCCCAGTCGTTTGCCCGTGCGGCGGGAAGGTCGCGATAGCCGTCGATGTCGAGCGACGGCGCGGGCAACACGCGCACGGTGAACCGGCGATCCTCATAATAGCGAAGTTTCTTCGCGCGGATCGGCGGGTGGCCCGAGATCAGGACCAACTCGTCGGTCGGCGCCAGTTGCATGACCTCGCCGGGGGTCAGCAATGCGCGGGCGGTCTCCTGCCGGCTGACCATGACGTGCGCGAGCCAGGGTGCGAGCCGGTGCCCGGCATAGTTGCGCATCGCCCGCTGTTCGGTCGCGGTACCCAGCGCATCGGAGATCCGCTTGGCGGTGCGCTCGTCATTGGTCGCAAATGCAATGCGAACATGGCAGTTGTCGAGGATGGCGTTGTGCTCGCCATACGCCTTCTCGATTTGGTTGAGGCTTTGCGCGATGAGGAACGCGCGCACCCCATAGCCGGCAAGGAAGGCGAGGCTCGTTTCGAAAAAATCCAGCCGCCCAAGCGCCGGAAACTCATCAAGCATCATCAGCAGCCGGTGGCGACCCTTCGCCCCTTCGCCGTCCTTGCCGGTGCCGTGCAGAGCCTCGGTCAGGCGGCGACCGATTTGATTAAGGATCAGCCGCACAAGCGGCTTCGTGCGGCTGAGGTCTGACGGCGGCACCACGAGATACAGGGAAACCGGGTGCGCGGCCTCGACCAGGTCGGCGATCCGCCAGTCCGAGGCGGACGTGACGGCGGCCACGGTCGGATCGCGATAGAGACCGAGGAACGACAAGGCAGTCGACAGCACGCCCGAGCGTTCGTTCTCGCTCTTGTTCAGCAATTCGCGGGCTGCCGAGGCCACCACCGGATGGACCAGCGGAGCGTCTGCTGTACCAATGTGATTGGTCGCCATCATCCGACGCAAAGTGGCTGCGAAGTTCCTTTGCGGGTCAGACAGGAAGGTTGCCACGCGGGCGAGCGTCTTCTCTTCTTCGGCGTAGAGAATGTGGAGGATCGCGCCGACCAGGAGAGAGTGGCTCGTCTTTTCCCAGTGGTTGCGACGTTCGAGCGCACCTTCAGGATCGACGAGGATGTCGGCGATATTCTGGACGTCCCTAACCTCGTCCACCCCGCGCCGGACCTCCAGCAGCGGATTGTACCGCGCCGAGCGGGCGTCAGTCGGATTGAAGAGCAGGCAGTGCGAGAAGCGTGCGCGCCATCCCGCCGTTAGCTGCCAGTTCTCCCCCTTTATATCATGGATGACTGCCGAACCGGTCCAGGTCAGAAGCGTCGGCACGACAAGGCCGACGCCCTTGCCCGAGCGGGTCGGTGCGAAAGCCATGACGTGCTCGGGGCCATCATGGCGAAGATCCTGACTGCCGATCCGCCCGAGCGTGACACCGCGTTCATCAAGGAGGTTCGCCTGCTTGATATCCCCTCGCGTCCCCCAGCGGGCGGAGCCGTATGTGGTAAGGGTGTTCGACTGGCGCGCCCGCCACAGGGATCCAAGAACTGCTGCGCCGCATCCAGCCAGGCCGCCCGCCGCGGCGATGGCGCCCGCTTCGTCGAACACGACTGGCGCATAGGCGTCGAATGAAAACCACCAAGGGAATATCGACCACGGATGATAGACCGGCGCACCGGCCAGGAAGAACCATGGCTGCCCGAGTTGTGACTGGTAGGCCAGTTGCGCCGCCGCCCATTGCGTGGCTGCCCAAATGCTGGCGACGATGATCGCCATTACCACGAGGAACTGGCCAATCAGCAATTTGGTCGGGGTCATCAGGGTCTCCGCCGCACCAGTGAATTTGGAAGATCGGGTCTGGCTCGAAGATCCCAGACTTCGCGGTCCCGCGAGAGAGCTTGGCTGGTGCCGGTACATGCCTTTGCGGTGACAACCGCCTTTGACCTCAGGTCAAGTGACCGACGGGCAGTCACACTGGATATTGTCGCAATCGACGGTTACTCAGAGTCGCTTACTAATGAACGCGAGGACCACATGAAGCCGCCGAGAACAAAGCCGTCTGAAATCCGACGCGAGGACATCCTGGGTGCAGCCGCCGCCCTGTTTCTTGAAAAAGGAATATCGGCGACGACGATCGAGCAAATCGCGACCAAGGCCGGCGTCGCCAAGGGCACTTTCTACCTTTATTTCCAGTCGAAAGAGGACGTCCTGGCGGGACTTCGCGCCAATTATATCGCAAGGTTCGTCACGGAAATCGAGGCCAAGGTCGAGGCGGTGTCGCCGGACGATTGGTGGGGCAGGCTACGGGCGTGGTCGAGCGCCATGGTGGATGGCTATCTCGAGGATGTCCCTCTTCACGATATTGTCTTCCATGAACCGCCAACGGCAGCAAGGAGTCCCAGCGGCGACAATCCCGTGACCGACAGTCTTACTCGCCTCATCTCTTCTGGATCGCGCGCTGGTGCCTGGGAGGTGCCCGAGCCCGATATCACCTCGGCATTCATCTTCCATGGGGTTCATGGTCTGATCGATGGGGCAATATTGCGCGGTGACTTGGCGCATCGGAAGGGCATCGTTTCTCGCGCGGAGGCGCTGTGCGCCAGTATCATGGGCCGTCCACGCTCGGCTGACGCGGACCGCTTCGCGCAAGCGATCCCGATCGTTCGCATCTTCGACGTTGCCGCCGCCTATGCCTTCTACTGTGATTATCTGGGCTTCTCCGTCGACTGGGAACACCGCTTCGCTCCCAGCGCACCGCTTTACGCCCAGGTTTCCCGCGAAGGGTTGCGCCTTCACCTGTCCGAGCATTCCGGCGACGCGACGCCGGGGGGCAACATGGTCGTGGCGGTTCGCGGCCTCGTCGATTTCCTGAAGGAACTGGAGGGCCGACCCTACAGGAACCTCAGTCCTGCTATTGAGGACGACGGAGAGCGCCAGACGCTGGAGGTGATCGACCCTTTCAACAACCATATCCGATTCATGGAGTCCGCTGTGGTTTAGCCTGGCCCGCTCGTGCCAAAGCCTGACTTGATCTGCCAGCCGGCTCCCAATGACCGTGGGTCAGCAGCTCCATAATCCAGTCCCAAGGCTCTTACGAAACGCGCAAAGGACGTATCAGACGAAAAGTTCATTGACTCACTGACCAACGGTCAGTCATATTCTTTGCGATGTCACATGCTTCGTCCTTTGGCCGCCTAAGTGGCGGCGCCCTTGTACGCACGATCACGCTTCATGGCTTTGTTACAGCGGCCCATCTTGCCGAGGCTGTCCTTGTCGCCGAGGCGATCGGTGCGACCGTCTCGGGAGATAGCCAGCGCGGCCTCATGCTGGTCATGGGCCTGCTTGTATTGGCTATTGCGCGCGCAGCCGCAGGAATGAGCGCCGAAATCGCCGCTTCGAAAGGAGCAACCCTGATTGCTGCGCGTCTACGCTCTTCGCTGGTGGCGAAGCTGGTCGCCATTGGCCCATCCCAATCTGGCGTAGATTTCGCGGGGACGGTAACGAGGGGCGTCGATGCGATGGCCTCCTATTTCCGGACCTACCGCGTCGCCCAGGCTTCCGCCTGGATCGGATCCGCGATGTCGATCATCGCGATCGGCTGCTACGCGCCGGCCTCGGCAGCGATACTCCTTCTTTTTGCCGGCGCGAGCCCCCTTGTAGACCAGGTTTGGCTCAAATTGCGTCGACAGCAGAATGCGGGCGTCTTTGCCGCCATGGGCCGCTTCTCGTCCTTCTTGCTCGAAAGCGTCCAGGGCATGGCCACGTTAAAGGCCTCCGATGCGCAGGCTCGGCGCAGGTCGGAAGCCGTCTACAGGGCGGCCGCCTTGAGGCGCGAAACGATGCGGAGCCTCAACGTCGGGCTAGGGCGCGAAGGACTCACTGCTTTCCTATCGTACTCGGGCATCGGCATCGCGGTCTGGGTTGCTGCCCAAGACGCCATGCACACGCCTGCCGACACGACGCCATTGCTGGTCGTGCTGTTGGCCGCACGCGAAGTCTTTCGTCCGCTTGAGAGGCTGCAGAAGGCGCTTCATGCCGCCTGGTCCGCTGACGATGCCGCGAAGGGCATAGGGACCGTGCTCGATATGCCCCTGCCAATTCGCGATCCCTCAGAGCCGATTACCCTGCCATCCGGTTCGACCATTGAATTCGACCACGTGTCCTTCGCCTATGGCTCGCGAACAGACAAAGCGCTGGACGATGTCAGCTTCGTCATAACTGAAGGCCGAACGCTTGCGATCGTCGGGCGATCCGGCGCGGGCAAGAGCACCATTGCCTCGCTCATTCAGCGCTTCGAGGATCCGCTCGCCGGTGCGGTCAGGATCGGCGGTGTCGATATCTCTCAGGTTGCCGTGGAGGACCTCAGGTCCAAGATCGCGGTGGTCTCGCAAGCCACCTACCTGTTCCCCGGCACGATCGCGGACAATTTGCGGCTGGGCAACGAAGCTGCACCGGTCGATCGACTTCGCGAGGTCGCCCGCGCGGCCGGGATCGACGATTTCATAGCGCAGCTACCAAAAGGCTATGACACGCTCGTCGGCGAACGCGGGGCCGGCCTTTCCGGGGGGCAAAGGCAGCGCATCTCGATCGCGAGGGCGTTGCTCAAGGACGCCCGGATCGTCATCCTCGACGAGCCGACGTCAGCCATCGACCGCGAAACCGAGCGCGTCATTCAACATGCGCTGCAGCAGCAACTCGCCGGCCGGACGACGCTGATCATTGCCCATCGTCTGGCCACGATTGCCCACGCCGACGAAATCCTCGTGCTGGACGGAGGGCGTCTCGTCGAACGGGGCAACCATGCGCAGTTGCTGGAGATGTCCGGCACATACGCCACGCTCGCCAAGTTGCAGGGGATCGAGGCATGAGCACGCCAAGCCCGACGACTTGGGCATTTTCCGACCTGGTCGGGCTGCTTCCCATCGTGGGACGGCAGCGCCGCGCGCTCGTGCTCACCATCACGTCCGGGCTCTTCGCCCTCTCGCTTTCGACGGGCCTTGTCGCCCTTCTCGCGTGGATCGCAGGGGGTGTGGCGAGCGGCGTCCGACGCGACCTGATGCTGGAAGGGATGGCGCTGGCGCTCCTGTGCATTTCAACGGCGCTCGCAAGATGGTGGCAGTCCGCTGTTTCCCACGACCTCGCGTTTGCGCTCATCGAGACACTTCAGATCGAAGTTTTCGACGGCGTCGAGCGATCCGCGCCCGCCACGGTCATGGGCCAACGAAGCGGAGACATTGCCGCGACGGCGGTCGGCGACGCTGATGCAATGGAGATGTTCTTCGCCCATTTGCTTGGCGACTATGTCGCCGCGCTGGCTGTGCCGCTCGCATCGCTGGTCGCACTGGCGATCGTACATCCCGCGATCAGCCTCGCTTTGCTGCCCCTCGTACCATTGCTTCTCGCAGCGCCTTTCGTCCTTTCCAAACGCGCCGGAGAACAGGGCGACGCCCTCGCTCTCATCAAGGGGCGTCTGAACGCCGAAATCGTTGAGGCGGCGGCCGGCATCCGTGAAATCCTCGCCTTTGGGCGCGGCCCCAAGCTGATGGCGCGCATGGATGAAATTGATCGCGAGCTCAGCGTCGCGAACGCGGTCTACGGCCGACGCGCAGGTTTGGAGACCGGTGCGATCGAGCTGGTCCAGACGGCGACCGTGGTGGTCGCGGCATCTATTTCGCTATGGCTATATACGAAAGGCGAACTGACGCTCGAAATGCTTCCGCTCGCCGTGGCCCTTGGTGGAGCCGCCCTGCTACCCTTAAGCGAAATCGGGCAGGCGGCGCGATCATTGGGCCAGCTGCGTGGCGCGGCCAAGCGATTGATGACCATCTTTCGCCAGCCGGCCCGGATCCAGGACACCGGCACGCAGTTGCCGGACGGTGGCGACATCGCCTTCGACCACGTCTCCTTCGCCTATTCACGCGAACGCGCTCCCGCTCTTCGTGGCACCACCTTCAGCATCTCGCAGGGCGAGACGGTAGCGCTGGTTGGACGCTCGGGATCGGGAAAATCCACCTGCGCCAACCTGCTTCTCCGGCTCTGGGATGTGGACGAAGGTGCGATCCGCATCGGGAACGTCGACATTCGGTCCATGAGCCTGGCATCGCTGCGCCAGCTCGTCTCCATCGTCGAACAGGATGTAGTCCTTTTCGAAGGGACGATCTCCGACAATATTGCGCTCGGCAAGCCGGACGCGACACCGGGCGAAATCCGCATGGCTGCCAAGGCTGCGCAAGCCCATGCCTTCATCTCGGCCTTGCCCGATGGCTATGATACGCCGCTCGCCTCGGGCGGGACAGGCCTGTCCGGCGGACAACGACAGCGCATCGCCATCGCGCGCGCGCTTGTACGCAATACTCCCGTCGTCATCCTCGACGAGGCGTCGTCGAACCTCGACGCTGAAAGCGAGCATGCCTTCCAGCAGGCTCTGGGCGCCATTCGCGGAAGCCGAACCTTGGTCGTGATCGCGCATCGCCAAACCACCATCGGCGCTGCTGACCGGGTGATCGAACTGAGCAACGGTGCCGTCGTGGGGAATGGGCTATGACGCCATTGCTAGCCTTGTCGCAATGTGCGGCTTGCCTCGCCAGCGTGACGCCTTGCCCGGTCCACGAGGATAATTCCGGCGCGCATGGAGATATCGTGGTCACGGCGCGTCGCGTCGGCGAACGCTTACGCGACGTGCCGGTTTCGATCACGGCAATCGCGCCCGATGCGTCGCTGAACGGCACCCTGGATGCCGCCACGGAAATCAGCAGGCGCGCTCCCAATGTAAGCATCACCGATGCTGGCCAAGGCCGCCGGGTCGCGCTCGTGCGGGGCGTTGGCTTGCTTGGACTTCCGATCAGCCCGTTCGATACCACCATTGGCATCGCGCTCGATGGCATGCCCCTCTCGTCCGACGTAGGGTTCAGCCAGACGCTCGACGTGACGCGCGTCGAGATGTTGCGTGGTCCACAAAATGTGCTTTTCGGGCGCAGCTCGCAAGCTGGCACGATCAATCTGGTCACTCGGCAAGCCGATGGCACCTCCGAACTGAATGCCAGCTTCGAAGTCGGCGACACAGGTCTCCGGACCGTTGAAGCGACCGCGGGGGCAAGCCTGATCGACGGGATCCTCGCCGGAAGGGTCGCCGTGCGATCGGCGCGGACGCGTGGATCCTTGCGCAATTTAGGAACCGGATCCGCGCTGGGCGCCAACGAGGTGACGGCTGGCAGGGCCTCGCTCCGCCTCACGCCTGCATCTGGTTTACGCATGCGCCTGTCGCTCTACCGCGAGGAAACGACCGGCAATCCCTCCAGCTATGTCGTGAAGGAAACGAAGGACAAAGCCCTGAACTGGCTGGACGTCGACCCCTTCGAGTCGCGCAGGGTGACGACAGGCGCCCTGGAACTTGTCCAGGAGACGCCAGGGTTCGAGATCGCCGCGAGCGCAGGCCTGCAGGCAATCGACTTGCACGGCGATCTCGAGCTTACCGACGCCCTCCTTTATGCGCGCATTTTCGGTAGGCCGCCGCAAGAGTTCACTAATTCCGCGGCGACTGACTTCAGCGCCGTGCGGAGCCGTGAACGGGTGCAGTCCGCCGAGGTTCGTTTGTCTTCCAACCCCGGCGGACGCGTCCGGTGGATCGGTGGCCTGAGCGCCTACGCGTCAAGATATGCATATGGGAACCGGCAGACCAATTCGATCTCGCCTGCTTCCAATGCGGATGTCACCGCGCGGATCGCAACGAGGTCGCTCTCTATTTTTGGCGAGGTCGGGATACCGCTGAGCAGAACTACAGCCTTGACGCTCGGCGCCCGAGCAGGCCGTGACCTCACGACGTTTCGCAGCCAATTCGACTCCCTCGGCACTCCGGGGGTCATCCCCGCTTTCAACGAAGCCGCCCGCGTCAAGGAGACCTGGGCAAGCGGTGGCGTCACATTTGAATGGCGACCCGGCGGTAATCGAATGGCCTGGATATCCTTCAAGACAGGACGCTCGCCGGCCGGCTTCGCCAGCTACAATCCGAACGCCGGAAAAGGAGTTAGCCAAGCGCCGTATCGCCGATCGATGTCCCTTGCCTACGAAATAGGTGGCCGCCACGCACTCCTCGACGGCAAATTGGATGTCAGCGTGAGCGCCTTCTACAACGATGTGCGGTCGGGACACCTCCAGGCGCTGGACTTCGTCAATAGCCGCACGATCGTGGAAGCCCTGGACTACAGGACATATGGGATCGAGCTTGAAGGACGCCTCGACACCGGTGTCGGCTTCGACATCGTGGCCAATGGCGGGTTGACCAGCACGTCGATCGGCGAGGTCCCCACGGGCAGCGTGACTGGGGCGCGAAGAGGGAACCGGGTCCCAGGCGTGGCTGGCGCGACCGGCTTCGTGGGCGTTGGCCGCAAGGTCGCGTTCGTCGATGGCATGCTGGACACCCAGGTCGACATTCAGTTCGTCAGCGCTCGCGCGGCAGACCTGTCGAACGCCTTCGACCTTGCCGGCCATGCGTCAATCAACGCCAGGGTAGCGTGGAAGAAAGGCCGCCTCAGCGCACACCTGTTCGCGCGCAACCTCCTCGATCGCAGGGCCGAGACGCTCGGTACCCAGTTTCTCTCGGTCGCGGCGGTCTTCCTTGGACCTCGCCGCACGGTCGGAATTGGTCTTTCCTGGCAGCTTGGCACATGAGTTGCCACCATGCGCCGACCACGGCGAGCGAACATCCCGGGTACCGCGAGACCTACCGGTCGACATACGTCCAACTCGCGATCCTTGGTTTGCTACAGAGCATCCCGATCTGGTTCTACGGAATGTCATTGCCCGCAGTCCTTCGAGAACAAGGGATGTCGCTCCATCTCATCGGCCTGCTGGCAATGACATTCCTGCCCTATTCACTCAGTTTCATCTGGGCGCCGATCTTCGACATGGTCAACCCGCTTGGCCTGGGACGGCGCCGAGGTTGGCTGGTGCTGATCCTCGCAGCAATGGCGCTGCTCAACCTGCTTTCGGCCGCGACACCGCCCGCTGACAATCTGGCCGGCCTGGTCGCGATTATCTTCCTCATTTCCTTTGCGTCCGCATCGCTGCGCGCCGCAACGTGGGGCTATGCAGTCGCGGCGCTGCCACGCGACAGGCACTGCTGGGCCACCGTTGCGATTGGCACGGGCGCCGGGATGGGAGCGCTGGCGGGGGGAACGCTTCTCCTGGCTGTCTTCGCCGAGCTTGGATGGGCGAGCACCCAGCTGATCAGCGCCGCCTCCCTTGCGATCGGCGCGATGATCGTAGGTCGCGCTGCTGAACCAGGGTCGGGCGACGAGCAACCTTTACCGTCTCGGTTGCGACTCGCAGCACCGCTTCATTTGCTGCGCAGGGCTGGCGTCATTCCCTTGGCGCTGCTCTCAATCGCTGCCGGGCTCGGCATGGGCGCCACCTTCAAGATGATGCCGCCAAGGCTAGTCGACCTCGGCTTCTCCCTGGCGGAGATCGGGACGCTCAATGGCGTCGTGACTTGCGCCAGCTGGGTGATAGGTGGCGCTGCCGCAGCCTGGATCATCCGGAAGCTCGGTCTTCGATGGGGCCTCGCCGTCGATCTCGCCCTCCTCGCCGGAGCTTCTGGGCTCAGCGCTGCGAATGCGTCGATTGGCGCGAATTCCCCCATGCTGATCGCTGTCGAATTCGTCGGCTTCTATATTGCCATGAGCTTTGTCCTCGTCGGGACCAACAGCGCTTTCATGGCCACCGCCGGGCGCGAGTCAGGCAGCATGGACGTCACGGCGTTCAGCTGCCTCATGTCATTCGCGCAAATGGGCGGTGCGGTGATTGCCGGCTTCCTTTCTGAGGAAGCCGGCTACGCCACCTCGTTCCTTGCAAGTGCGATCCTGGCTCTCGCCGGCATCTGCCTGGTGCCGTTGCTGCGGCTTCCAAGAAACGGACATGCCTCGCTTACCAACATCGACAAGAAAGGATTGGAATGTGACGCTGTGCCTGCGGCATGATCATTTGGACCACAGCTTCGGCGAGCGCTCGGCCGCCCCGGAGCGCAGCATGGTCGTCGTCACCGCTATCTCGCTGGTCGTCATGGTCGTCGAGGTCGTGGCAGGGTGGATGACCGGCTCGACGGCACTGCTGGCGGATGGCATCCACATGGGCACCCACGTCGCCGCTCTCGGGCTCGCGGCGGCAGCCTATTACCTCATGCGCAGACATGCCGAGGACCGGCGGCTCAGCCTCGGCTCGGGAAAGATTGGTGAGCTTTCGGCCTTTGCCAGTGCCCTGCTTCTCGGCGCGTCGGGTGCCTGGATCATGGTCGAGGCGTGCGAGCGCCTGCTCGAACCACACGCCATTGCTTACAGCGATGCCCTTGTCGTCGCGACCCTTGGATTTATCGTCAACCTGGGATGCGCGCTGATCCTTGGCAGCGGGCATCATCATCACGGCCCTGGCGAAGATCATTCCCCGGACGACCATTGCACGAGCGGCACGCATGACCGCGATGGCCACGGCCATGCCAAAGGGCACCACGGGCATCATCACGACTCAAATTTCAAGGCTGCCTTCATCCATGTGGTCGCGGACGCGTTGACGTCGCTCGCCGCGATCACCGCGATCGCCGCGGCATGGGCTTTTGGCTGGAACTGGCTCGACCCGCTGGTCGCCCTCGCGGCCTCAGGGGTCATCGTGTCCTGGTCATGGAACTTGCTCAAGTCCAGCGGCTCGGTACTCCTTGACCTCGAGGCGGCCGGCGCCCTGCGAACGCACGCCCTTGAGGCGATTGGCGAAGGAGCAGGCTTGCACGTGACCGACCTCCATCTGTGGTCGGTTGGTTCCGGCTTGTTCACGATGACGGCCCAGGTCGTCGCCCACGAAGAGTTGGATCCGCAGGACTTGCGCGGCCGTCTGCGATCCCTGCCGATCGTGCATCCCGTCATAGAAGTGCGCCAATGTCGCTGCTCCTGAATGGGCGCCAGCACTGAAGCCGGCCGCGACGACGGAAATTCGATGATCAGATTTTGCAAAAATGGGGGCTCGATGCCGGCTAGCTGACGGCGGGAGGATTACGGAGGATGCCGGTGGACCGATGGCGGCCATGGCTGGCGACAGGCACGGCACTGGCCGACTGCTTCATTCGCGCCGTCCGCGCCGCCACCTCTTCACAGGAACTGGCCTCGCTCATGGAAGCGGTTACCGCGGACATGGGATTTCGCCACTACGCGCTCATTCACCATGCCGACCTGCGCGGGGCTCCCCCGGGCCGGGTGAACATCAAGCACTATCCGGAGCTCATCACCGCGCGGCTCATCGACGGTGGCGCCTACCGACGCGATCCAGTGCTCCGCGCATGCGCGTTCGCCGACGCCGCCTTCCTCTGGTCCGAGATCGATCGGATCATCGCCCTGGATCGCCGCGACCGCCTCGCTCTGGAAGCAGGGCTGGCCCTGGGACTGAACGAAGGCATCACCGTGCCATGTAGCCTGCTCGGCGACACTTTGGGATCCTGCACTTTTGCAGGAACGAGGCGGCCCGGCAGCGTCGCTCGTCTCCTGGGCCCGGCGCAGATGATCGGGGTCTTCGCATTCCAGGCGGCCCGCCGACTGATTCTCGGGCCACGGCCCCTGGTCGCCCTGCCAAGGCTCCAGCCCCGGCAGCGGGACTGCGTCGTCCTTGTCGGTCGCGGCTTGTCGAACAAGCAGATCGCACGCGCACTCGGGCTGACACCCCGCACCATCGACGGCTACATGACCGAGGCTCGGGAACTGTTCGATGCGCATGGTCGAACGGAACTGGTGGTGAGTGCCTTGTTCGCCGGCGAAGTCGGCCTCGATGAGCTGAGGCAGGGCGAGTCCGGATAGCCGCTCGCATTATTTACGACGCGCCGGTCGCGGCATCGCGTGCAAAGCCCGCAGCAGTTCCTCACGGTTTCAAGTCTCCGCCCATCCAACGGGAGGACGGTCGGCGGCGCCGAATTCGCTCGGGTCAACCCCGAGCAACTGCTCGGCCTGCCGAGGCACCCGATTGGTGCTTCCTTGTCGCGGTTCGCAATCAGGGAGCAAGCCATGATCCATCTCATCGAAAACCATCTCGAGCCTGGCAACCGCCCGCTTCTCGAATCCATGTTCGCCGACCGGAAACTCCAGTTCGTCGACTTCTTTGGCTGGGACGTGCCGGTCGTGGATGGGCGGTTCGAGATCGACCAGTTCGATGGCCCGCGCGCCGTCTACATCATCGCGGCCGACGACGAAGGCAGGCACGAGGCATCCATGCGGATGTTGCCTACCGTCCTGCCACATTTGCTCGACACGCTATTCCCCCATCTTTGCTTCCGCGGCGTGCCGACCGGTCCGACGACCTGGGAGAGCACGCGGCTCTGTCTACCACAACGGCATGGGGCAACCCGGCGCCTCGTCCTGCGCGATCGCCTCATCTCCGCCATGGTCGATTTCGCGCTCGCCCGCGGCATCGACCGCATCACTGGGGTGATACCCGATGGCTTTCGCAAGCTCGTGCTCGCCATGGGCTGGAAAGCCCAACCGCTTGGGCCCGCCGTTCGTATCCGCGGCGGCATGATCGGGGCCTTCGCGATCGACATCGACCGCGATACGCCCGACCGCCTGGGATGGACCGGCGTGTATCGCCCTGCTGAAGAACGGATCGCGGCATGAGGCCCCGGCTCGAGGCGGAACGCCTGAGCGGCGACCTCGCACGCGAGGGCTGGTGCGTGGCGGAGGGCCTCGTCGCACCCGCCACGATCGCCAGTCTAGAGCACGATCTCGATCCGCGTTTCGCGGCGACGCCCCTGTGCCAAGGCACCTTCTATGGCGCGCGCACCAAGCGGTTCGGAGGCTTGCTAAAACGCTCGCCTCGCGCCGCCGAACTTGTCATGCACCCAATGGTCCTGGAGGTCGTCGAGCGGCTCCTGTCCCCATGGTGCGAGCGGATCGCGCTCAACCTTACGCAGGCCATCGAGATCCATCCGGGTGCGCTCCCGCAGCTACCGCATCGCGATCAGGACATGTGGGCCGGTCCCAAGGGGAGCATCGAATATCTCGTCAACGTGATGTGGCCGCTCACGCCGTTCACCCGTCAGAATGGCGGTACAAGGCTTTGGCCGCATAGCCATGAGGATCAGGACGAGCCCGTCCTGCCGGAGGCTGAGGCCCTGGTGCCCGCCGTCGCTCCGGGCGATGCATTGTTCTTCCTTGGATCGACACTGCATGGTGGCGGCGCAAACCGAGCGACGACGGTTCGGCGCGGCATAATCATAAGCTACTGCCTGGGCTGGCTGAAGCCGTTCGAGCTTCAGTGGCTGGTCTACCCGCCGGCAATTGCGCGTACATTCGCACCCGACTTGGCCGCGCTTGTCGGATACGCGCAGCATCGGCCCAATCTCGGCAACGTCGAAGGACAATGCCCATCGATCCTGCTCCGCGGTGCCTTGCCCGAACATCTGCCGGCGATCGACGCGCTAAGGCCCGACCAGGTCGAGGCGGCTGCCGCCTTCCTCGCCAGCCAACGCACTGGCGACAAATGACGAGCGTCGTGCCTCCCGGTCAATGGCGCGACGAGGTCGCCTATCGGGCAATCGTCGCCGGGGGGCGCAGCGCGCTGGCCTGGGAATTGCTGCGGCGCGACCCGGTTTACGCTGCAGCTCTCCGCGGTCCAGCGAGCGCTCCGTCCCGCGTGGTCACGGCAAATCCCGCATCTTCGAGCCGCTGGGGGTTGCACTTTCCCGATTGATCCAGCGCAGGATTGTACCCAGGCCACTCCGATCTGGTCGGCGGGGACGGACCCGGCTGTGCTCGCGGTGCATTGCCGGCCGGCCTCGGCGGCAGGGCCAGGCGCCCTCGACCTTGTCGAACAAGATGCATGCGTCGCAGTTTCGATGGCCGGCGAGCATGTTCGAATCCGTCTGGGAGCGACATCGCTGCGGCTTGACGTGGTCTCGGGCACGATGTTGTCGGGGGCCGTGACGATTGATCCCCTGGTTCAACTCGGGAGCGCGCTGGGCGAACAGATTAAGGCCGTGCGGCGCCTGGATGCACTGCTTCATGATGCTGTCGTGCCAGAAGTGAATGAAGTGCACATCGAGCGCTTGGTGCTGGCGCTCCGCGTGGCCGATGCCCGCCGCGAAGGAGCGAGTTTGCGGGAAATCGCAAGGGGGCTGTTTGGCGACTGCGACTGGCCGGGAGAAGGGGAGTGGGTGAAATCGCGGGTGCGGCGCCTAGTGGCCCGTGCGGGACTTTTGAAACAGACCGGGCCGATGGGAGTCTTCCGATATTAGTAGCCATCGATTGAATTTCATAGCGAGAGCCTCTTTCGCCAAGTCATTCTCCATCTGGATCGAGAGTTATCACGAGACTTAGAATGATAGCGTAACTCTACTGCTTTTAGGACCTTGGTGGCCTGAGCAGGTCGCAAGGGTCCACCCTCAGGGCGACGGCCAATTTCCCTAGGACCGTCACGCTTGCAGAAACGCGTGCGCGCTCGATCGACCCGACATAGCGCGAACTAAGACCGGTGCGATCGGCGAGCTCTTCTTGCGTTATGCCGCATTCCTGTCTCAACAGGCGCAGATTTGTCGCAAGAAGATCCTTGAGCTCCATCCCGCACTGGTCGCGTGACCGGAACTATCCTTCTAGGAACGATAGTTCCTATTCGTTATAAGGGCATGTGAGTGGGTAAGGATCGGTTGGAATGCTGAAGCTGCAACAGGTTGCCCCGGCAGGTGAGATCGTCGAGTATGACCGTCAACATCTTTCGTTATATGCGCAATTGATCGACGCCGCTGATGCAAAAGTAGACTGGCAAGTCGGAACTGTTGAAATCCTGGGGTTCGATCCGAGCTTTGATGAGGACGCAGCTCGACGCTGCTGGGATACGCATGTCGCCCGGGCTCGCTGGATAGTCGGCAATGGCCTGCCATCTGCTGTGAAGGCGTTTGGAAAATCTATCCGTTGAAAATGCTTTCGTGGGCTAATTTTTCCGTCCCGCGCTCACGCGGCCGCGCTCTGCGGCTTGCTACACTGCGCCGCCGAGTTCCTGGCGGATCTCGGCCTTAGGCAACGATCGCTGACGGTGGACGATGTCGCCGCGTGAGTCACGCGGCGGCGCATTTGTCTGGGCTTCCCATTACGGCGGGTGCGGGCGGCGCGCCCCGCTAGGCCCGTCGCGACCAGCGGCAACCCCTTCGCGCGCTCCGGGGTGCTCCACTTCGTTACGCCCTTCGGTGTCGCCGGCCGCTGGAGCCGGGCCTCTTGGTCGCTCCTTGCCGCCCACCCCCGCCTTCCGGGGGGCCATGTGGTTTTGGGCGTGAAGGAGGATAACGATGCGAAACGCCAGCAGCCATAGTGCCCGACGCAAGGGCGCGCCGAAGGCTCCAAAAGCCGAGACGCGGGCCAGCCTATACGACGAAGTGACCTCGCGGATAATTTCCGAACTCGAGGCCGGGCGCCTGCCGTGGGTTCAGCCATGGGGAATGCCCGGCGGCACGGGCCCAGGCATGCCGCGCAACGCGGTGACCGCGCGCAACTATTCAGGTGTCAACGTCCTGATCCTTTGGGGCGAGGTGATCGCCCAAGGCTGGCCTTCGCAATCATGGCTGACATTCCGCCAGGCGCAGGACGCCGGTGGTTGTGTCCGCAAAGGCGAGCGCGGCGTGGCCGTCGTCTATGCCGACCGCTTCACGCCCGAAGCCGAAAGGGAGCGCGCCTCGCGCGAGGGTGGTGAAGCAAGGGCCGTTTCGTTTCTCAAGCGCTTCACCGTTTTCAATGTTGCACAGTGCGAGGGACTTTCCGCGGGGCTCGCCCCCGATCCCGCCCCGCTGCCGGAGCGCGAGATCGTGCCCCTTGCCGAGGAGGTCATGGCCGCTTCCGGCATTGACGTCCGCATCGGCGGTGACCGCGCATTCTACGTGCCGAGCCATGACTTCGTGCAGGTTCCGCCACAACCGGCATTCTTCGAGCAGGTAAACTATTACCGGACCTGCCTGCATGAATTGACCCATGCGACCGGCCACGCTTCGCGACTGGCGCGCGACCTCACCAATCGCTTCGGCAGCAAGGATTATGCCCGCGAGGAACTCGTCGCCGAAATGGGATCGGCCTTCCTATGCGCGTCGCTCGGCATCACGCCAACGGTACGTCACGCCGATTATATCGGCGCGTGGCTCGACGTGTTGCGAGAAGACAATCGCGCGATCTTCCGGGCCGCCAGCGCGGCGAGCAAGGCCGCCGAGTGGCTGCTGTCGCGGCACCGTGAAGCTTGGCATTCGAGCGACGGCGGGAGGCTGGCGGCATGACCCTTCTGACTCCCGAATTGCGCTTTGCGCTCCGCGCTAACGACCTTTCCCGTCGCGCCTGCGAGGCGAAGGGCGAGCGCTTCGATCCACCGCCCGTCCTGAAGCTGTTCAATCCGCTCGGGGCGGCAACCTGGCTCGCGACCGAGTTGGCCGAGGACGACGACACCCTCTTCGGGCTAGCCGACCTTGGCTTTGGGTGCCCCGAGCTCGGTTACTTCAGCCTGTTGGAGATCCAATCGATACGCTTGCCCTATGGGCTGTCGATCGAGCGCGACCTGGCGTTTGAAAGTAACTTTCCGCTGACTGTCTGGACCGAGACGGCGCGGCGCGCCGGATCGATCCTCTGGGCCGGGACCCTTCTGCGCCGGACCGGAAAGGCGCACGACGAACCCTCGCGAAAGCCAACCTGATTCCGGGCCGGCACCGCCCTGGTCAACAGGGCGGCGGTGAGCCAGCTAGCAGTGGCCTTCGCCTCGATCTCGAACCCGGCCCGTGTGCAATTGCGAGAATTTTGCCGCGCGGCCTCGCCCGAGGGGCTCGGCCGCGCGGACTTCCCCACTCCAGGAAGTCGTCAGGCAGTCACGACTGGGCGATCGTAATTCTTGGCATAGCATTCTCGACCCCGGTAAGGATCTCGACGATATCGAAGTAGCGGTCCCAGAAGGGCGTCTCCCGAAGATCCTCGACAAGAAGCTGGTAGGCGTGATGATCCGCTGCGTCCCACAGCCAGATATCCGTGACCCGCGTCGAATAAAATTCCACGTCGAAGAAGCGGAGCGACACGCTGGACGCGTGCTTCTTGATGATCGGAGTGAACTGTTCGGCCAAGAGTTCAAAGCGGCGGTCGACCGTGAATGCCAGCCATTCGGGGCTGGTTTTTACGAGCATGAAGACCGAGAGGGTCGTCTCGAAAGGGGATTGGATCGAATTCATGATGCATCCTTGCCTCGTTGATGGACGCGCCTAGAATGCGAGCAAATCCTCATATCAGGCTACTCGCATAGAAAATGCAGCGGACGACCGACCAGCAGCAGCGCCCATCGCCCAGGAAAATGCCACGACAGGCCCGGTCGGGAGAAACCGTACGCGCGATCGTCGAGGCCGCCGCTCGCATTCTGGAGGAGGCTGGACTCGCCGCCTTCACGACAAATGCCGTCGCCGAGCGCGCTGGCGTCAGCATCGGATCGCTCTATCAGTACTTCCCCAGCAAAGACGCGCTGATTGGCGCCCTGATCGTTCGGGAAACCTCCCAACTCCTCAAGGAATGGGAGGCGGCACGAACCGCGCCAAAAGGACATGAGACGCTGTCGATGCTGGTGGAAGCAGCCGTCGACCATCAGTTGCGCCGCCCGGTCCTCGCGCGGATCCTGGACCTAGAGGAGGCGCGCTTGCCATTCGACAAGGGTACCCTTCAGGTCACAGCCCGTTTGCATGCGATCCTGCTCGACGTGCTGGGCCGACCGGATGTCGCCCCGCAAGACGATCCGGAGACAGCGGCGCAGGACGTGCTGGCGATCCTCAAGGGCATGGTCGATGCCGCCGGACAACGTGGCGAACGGGATCAGGTGACCCTCGGCCGCCGCGTCAGGCGTGCAGTATTCGGTTACCTAGATAGCGTTTCGTGACCGCTGCCCCCCTGACGGCACAGTTTCGCCGCCCTCCGGAGCAGTCTCCTTCGCCTCGATGACCCTGCTCCTTGCGGATCGACGGAAGCGCCAAGATACCCATTCCCATCGTCATGGCGCAGCGTCATCCCCCCGCGACGAGTTGATCTATATAGGCCTGCAGCGTGGTCTCGCCGCGTTCATATGTCTCAGGCATCGGGAAGCCTCCATCGACGCTTACCGCAGTCATCTTGGCATAGGACTCCGCTGCAGCCTGGGAGAAACCAAGCTTTTTGAAGGCCTCGACCCATTGCTCACGCGGCGTGACCAGGACCTTGACCGGTGTTCCCAAGGCCTTGGCGAAGGCGCCGGCGACGTCTCTCGGACTGTATCGGCTTGGTCCCTCGACATAGTGCAGATCTTCGCTTCGGGCGGGCTCCAGCAGCCGCCGAGCAGCCGCGCGACCGAGATCGATGGGCGCCACCATGGGAAGCTCGAGGTCTGCCGGGATCATCGTCGGCAGCGTCCCAGCCTTGGCGGCGTCCAGCAGGTCATCCCAATTGCTCATATAATAGGCTGCGCGCTGGACGGCGAAGCGTATCGGTTGCCGAGACAAGGCCTGTTCGAACTCATGGAGGATGTTGAGATCGCCGCAACGCTCGCCCGGCTGCGCGCCATAAGTTGATTCGAGGACGACCTTCTCCAGGCCCGAACCGTCGAGCGCAGCCATGATGGCGTGGACCGTACCCAGCTCCTCGCGCTCGGTGTCCCCGGCGACGTCGCCCGGCGGATTGAGAAGAAAGGCGCGGCGGCCACGCTGGAACACGGCGCGCAAGGCGTCGCTGTCATGCACATCCACGACTGCTGTCTCGGCGCCACGCGAGCGCCAAACTGGCTCGTGCCGAGCACTGTGCAAGACGGCAAGGACGGTTTCGCCCTGTTCGAGCAGCGCTGTCGCCGCCGCTGATCCGACATGTCCGCTGGCGCCTAGAATGATGATCATCATGTCCTCGAAAGCTGTGGCATTCGCGTAATCCCGGAGACGCCATTTCGTTCGTCCTGCGCTGGCCAGGCTGCGATCGGGGCCATCTGGGGCGCGACAGCCTGACCGCAATGCAGCGCTGTCATTCCTTGCTTGCGATCAGGTGGCCGCGCTCGAGCGGCGTCCCAATCGTTGGCGCCAGTGAGGCACGCTTTTCCTTCGATCGGATCGATCGCCGGCGCGTTGCCTTGGCCGCCACGCTGAGGAGGCGATGGAAAGTCGGACATTCGACCAGCCGCGGTTGCGGACAAGCTGATGCGTGAAGGAGGCCATCGCGCAAGGCGGTGAGATGCTGGATGCGTCGATCGATTTCGTCAGCCTTCGCCACAAGCGTTGCCCTGTCGATGTCTGGCTGGCCATCGTCGCCGAGCATCTCGGCAACCTCATCCAGGGAGAAGCCGGCCGCCTGCCCGAGTGCGATCAGCGCCAGGCGATCGTAGATTGACGGGCTGAAGATCCGCCGCAGGCCTCGGCGGCCGATGGGAGAAATGAGGCCGCGCTCCTCGTAGTAGCGCAGGCTCGACGCAGGGACGCCCGAGGCTTTGGCGACTTGCGAAATATCCGGGCTTTTCATGCTTGACCTCAAGTTGGCTTGAAGTGGCATGCTGCCCCCAATGCCGTTTGGCGGCAAGCGCGAAAGGATAGGAATGACACAGCTGAAAGCGAAATATGACGAACAGTCAGCCGTCTGGAACGGGGTAGCCGGCCATGCCTGGGCACAGGAACAGGACCTCATCAACGAGGCATTCAAGCCGATGGAGGATCGCCTGGTCGAGGAGCTCTGGACGGTGGGGGCGGCAAAGGTCCTCGATGTCGGCTGTGGCACTGGCGCGACCACATTGGCGCTGTCCAAGATGGGCCACGGCGCGGTCGAATGCGTCGGCATCGACATATCGCAGGAAATGATCGCCGCGGCCCGGGCTCGGGCCGCCGCGCGGCAAAGCACGGCGCAGTTCGTCTGCGCGGACGCACAGGCCCATGCTTTCGCCGCGACTTTCGACATGATCGTTTCCCGCTTCGGGGTGATGTTCTTCGATGAGCCAGGCTCGGCCTTTCTCAATCTTCGTCGCGCATGTCGCGACGCCGCACAGATGCGCCTGCTGGTGTTCCGGACCGCCAGCGAGAATCCGTTCATGACGACCGCTGAGCGAGCCGCAGCGCCGCTTTTCCCGGCGGTGCCCGTTCGCGTGGACGGCCCAGGCCAGTTTGCGTTTGCCGACACCGCGCGCGTTCGCGCCATTCTCGAAGCTGGTGGTTGGACGGGCGTCGAATTCCAGCCGATCGATTTCGAATGCAGCTTTCCGAGCGGGAAATTGCAAACCTTCTTCACCCGGTTAGGCCCCTTGGGCCGGATCCTTCATGAAGCGGACGCTGACACCCGCACCCGTATCGTCACCAGCGTTCGTGCCGCCTTCGAGCCCTATGTCGACGGCGACCGGGTGCGTTTCGAGGCGGCTTGCTGGATGGTTTCGGCACGCGCGGGCATCCAGTCCGGAATGCTGTGAGCGTCGCGTCTGGACGGGTGATGGCGAGGTGCTGGGGGCGGTCAGGCATGGTCTGCCTGGTCCGGGGACGGAAGAGGGAGAGGTCCCGCCACTGACCTACAGTCTCGCAGGTGTAGCCATCGCCAAGCCCCCTGTTGCTCCATTTGCTGTCACGCCGCCCCGGTGGCCTTCGACGATTGCGGTCTGCCGCAGTCCCTTTCCTGGCGCGCAACGGCAACGCCGACCTTCTTCCCCGACGCGGTACCCGCGTCTCCTCGCGAGGCAAGAAGCTCGGCTTGATGCCGTCCTCCGCTACGCTTCGGCCCACGCCCCCCATCGCCAGCGAGCGATGGGGCCTTTGGCGGGGTGCGCGCCGAAGGTCCGGCGGCGTGACAACCGCATCGAGGCCGCATGGGGCGGTATCGGTCACGAAATGGAGGTTATCATGGCACAGATCGGTAGTTTCACCCGCAGCGAGGACGGCGTCTACAATGGCGAGATTCGCACCCTTACCCTTCGCGTCAAGGCCAGCATCCGGCCAGTCGAACGCGACCACGACAAGGCTCCCGACCATCGTGTCAGCGCAGGCGGCGTCGAGTTCGGCGCTGGCTGGACCAAGGCGGCGCGTGAATCCGGTGCCGAATATGTGAGCCTCAAGCTCGACGATCCGTCGTTGCCTGCACCGATCTACGCGACGCTCACGCAGGGTGACGATGGCGAGCACAAGCTCATCTGGTCGCGCTGAAACGTTCGGCCCCGCGCGATCTGCGCGGGGCCGGGCCATGGGTGTCGAACAAGCCGCTCCCTGTTTCGGCACTCATCAGCCAGGGTCGCCCGGCCCATCCACGGTGCCTCGATCGCGCAGTTGCGATCGCCTCAAAAGGATAAGGCACTCATGGAGAGCGACGATGACATCGCCAGGGCGAATCGCGCCAAGCGCGGATCACCCTTCCTCAATACCGACCAGGCCGCAGCCTATCTCAAGATCTCAACCCGGCTGCTGAAGCGCCTTCGCCGCGCCGGCAAGGGACCGGTGTTTCGTCGGCACAGCCGGTTCGTACAATATCATATCGACGATCTGGACAGTTGGTCCAGCGAGCATGCCGGGCGGGATTTCGCACGATGAGACGGCGCCCTGTTTCACTCACCGAGACGCCGCTCCTAGCCTGGGGGGATGCCCTACGCGCGGCAAAGCGGCGGCGCAGGCGGCTCCGGCGACGCATGGCAGCCGTTGGCTGCTCACTCGCGCTCTTGCTCGCCCCGGCGATCGTGCCGCCAACGCCGCGCCTCGTCTGGAACGCGAGCACGAGCGCGCCGATGGGCCTTTACTGGATCACGCCGGGCGCGAGCATCGAGCCGGGTGAGATGGCGGTTGCACGCCCGCCGCAAGCCTTTCGGCGGATGGCGGCCGAGCGCCACTACCTGCCGATGAATGTGCCGCTCGTGAAGCGGGCCGTCGCCACGGCCGGCGACGAAGTCTGCGCGCTGGGTCACCAGATCTTCCTCAACGGCCGGTGGCTTACCGTGCGAAAGTCGAGGGATCACGCCGGGCGACCGATGCCGATGTGGTTGGGATGCATTCGCCTGCGCGGCCGGCAACTCTTCCTGCTGATGGACAGTCCGGCGTCGTTCGACGGGCGATATTTCGGGGTTACAGAAGGCGACGACGTCATCGGCGGGGCGCGGCTGCTATGGGCGCGCTGAAAGCTTTGCTCGCTGCCGTGCCGCTGGCCATCTCCAGCCCAGCTCATGCGCAATCGGTCCAGGACTGGCGGCGATACATCCTCGAGGCATCGAGCCGGTTCGGCGTACCGGTCGCTTGGATCGAGCGCGTGATGCATGCCGAAAGCCGGGGCCGAACCCATCTCAATGGCAAGCCGACCCGTTCATCGGCAGGGGCGATGGGGGTGATGCAATTGATGCCCGGAACCTGGGCTGACATGCGCGCCCGGCTCGGCCTCGGCAGCAATCCCGACGACCCGCGCGACAATATTCTCGCCGGCACGTTCTACCTGCGGCTGATGTACGATCGCTTCGGTTATCCGGGCTTGTTCGCCGCCTACAACGCCGGTCCGAAGCGCTATGCGGACTATCTTGCTGGGCGGGTCAGGCTGCCATCCGAGACGGTCGGCTACCTCGCCAGGGTCGCGCCTGCCGTACCCGGCCCGGTGCCTGCGCCGATGCGTCCAGCCCCATCGCCATCGATCTTCGCGGTGCGCAGGAACGTGCAGGCGATTGGTCCATCGGACGCTAGTTCTTCCCCAGCGTCGTCGCTGTTCGTCACGCTGTCGCAGCGGGACTGATCGTGATGTCGCGTGTGTCGGCGAGGGAGGAAGCTCGTCTCGATAGGCCCAGCATGACGGGTGGCGGAACGGCTCTCAAGGCCCGCGGGTGCCCCCCAATTTTCTTCGAAAATCGGTGCCCCCCACGTCCACTTCGCGGCGCTGCGCTTCGCTCCGCGGCCCTGACAGCCGCTCCGCCACCCGTCCCTCAAACGCCGTTCTCGATGATGGGAACATCAGCGTTGGAGGTCATCATGAGCATGTATCAGAGCATCGGAACGGCGTCGGATCGCGTTCTGGAATCCTTGAAGGCTGGGCTGGAACTGGAGTTTGGGCGCGGTGCCGGGGAGGCATTGGCGCACCGGTTTCTGGAGGCTGAGGAAGCGGATTTTCGCTGGGATGCGCGTGTCGAGGAACGCTGGATCGGCGCCTATAACGGCCCCGACGACGAGGAATTCGAACTCGATCGGATCGCGATTTGCGGGCGGCTCGATGGCAAGTGGTTCTGCGCCACCATGCTCGTGGATGGCGATGGCAATGCCCACGGAATGATGGGGTGCCGGCAATTCCGGTCGCTGGTCAGGGCGCGGGATACGATGCTCCATGCGCACTGATCGCAGCGCATACCACGGAGAGAGGCGGCGTCGGCTCGGCGGCGTCTCTCCACCTTTTTTGAGCCGTGAGGGTGGGAAGGAAGGAAGAGAGGGGAAACAAGATAAAGGCAGTGTCTCGCGACGCTGCATAAGTCTTTGTCTGCACATCCTTTTTTATAGAGACTGGCGCTTCGCGCCGCGAGACAGCGGCGGCAGGAATGGCGGAAATCAGCCATTTTGCGGCCCAGATCGCGAGACTCTGGGTCTCTCCGATGTCTGACGACGATTTCACGCCCAGGCTCGGCAGGAAGCGCGGCAAGGACGGCAAGCGCGTCACTAAATATGTCGGTCGCATCCTCGCCGCGGCGCGGCTTGCCGGCACCAAGACCGGCATCAGATCACGCCGCTTCGATGGCAGCCGGATCGGGCGCGGCGCGAGCATGGGGCGCTTGCTGTCGAGCCGCGACCGGCTTGCTGGATTCCGCGGTCGGCGGGCCGTCGTCAAGACGAGCCTGATCCGTCTCCAGGGCAAGGCCGGCCAGGTCGCCCGCGCGCACATGCGCTATATCCAGCGCGACGGGGTGACGCGCGAGGGGCTACCGGGCGAGCTCTACGGCCCGGAAACCGACCGCGCGGACGGCGAAGATTTCCTCAAGCGCACGAGCGGCGACCGGCACCAGTTCCGCTTCATCGTCTCGGCCGAGGACGGCGCCGAATATCCCGACCTCAAGCCCTATGTCCGGCGGTTGATGCATCAGGTCGAACAGGACCTCGGGACCAGGCTCGACTGGGTCGCGGTCGACCACTTCAACACCGAGCGCCCGCACACCCACATCGTCCTGCGCGGCGTCGATGATCGGGGCGACAACCTCGTCATCGCGCGCGAGTACATCGCGCATGGCCTGCGCGAGCGCGCGTCCGAGCTTGTGACGCTCGACCTGGGGCCACGCACCGACCATGAGATCGAGGCGCGCCTGCGCCACGATGTAGACCAGGAACGGCTGACCGCAATCGACCGGCGCCTGCTGCGACGGGCGGACAACGCGCGCGAAGTGTCACCTGCTGACAACGACCCGTTCCAGCAATCGATAGCCGCCGGACGGCTGCGGAAGCTCAAGACGATGGACCTCGCCGAGGACATCGGCGGCGGTCGCTACCGGCTCGCCGACGGACTGGAAGATACACTGCGCCGCATGGGCGAGCGTGGCGACATCATCCGGCTGATGCAGCGCGAATTGACCGCGCGCCGGCTCGACCGGGCGGGCGTCGAGCACGTCATCGCGACCGAGGTGCGCGAGCCCATCATCGGGAGGTTGATCCAGCGCGGCCTCTCCGACGAGCACCGCAACCGCCACTACGCCATGATCGACGGCATCGATGGCCGCGTCCATTATGTCGATATCGGCCGGGCCGATGCGACGCCGTCCGTCGCAGAAGGCGCTACCGTCCGCATCGAGGCGACGAGGGCAACGGTCAGCCAGGCCGATCGCACCATCGATGCCGTCGCGCGCGCCAATGGCGGGCGCTACTCGGTCGACCTGCATCTGCGTCACGATCCGCAGGCCAGCGAAGCCTATGCGAGCAGCCACGTGCGCCGGCTCGAGGCGATGCGCCGCGCCGGCGCCGGCCCCGAGCGCTCCGCCGATGGCAGCTGGTCGATCCCGCAAGATCATCTGGCGCGCGCGGAAGCCTTCGCGCAGCGCCAGCAGCGCGAACGCCCCGTGTCGCTGTCCATCCTGTCGACACGGGCGATCGGCGACCTCGCCGCGATCGACGCGCCGACATGGGTCGACCGCGAGATCGCGTCCGGAGAGCTCGCACCTCGCGACGCCGGGTTCGGGCGTGAGGTGCGGACGACATTGACCGCACGCCGCCAGTGGCTGGTCGAGCAGGGCTTGGCCGAGGGCGAGGGTCGCGATTTCCGGCTGGCGCGCGGTGCGCTCAACCAGTTGCGCCAGCGTGAGTTGATGGCGGCGGGCGAGCGCCTTGCCCGTCCCGTCGGCAAGCCTTTCGCGCTGACAGGCAACGGCGACAAGATCGAGGGCGTGATCGCGCGCCGCGTGGACCTCGAGAGTGGCAGTTACGCGGTGGTCGAGCGGTCGCGCGACTTTACGCTGGTGCCGTGGCGTGACGTGCTGGAGCGCAATATCGGCAAGGCCGCATCGGGCATCCTGCGTACCGACGGCATCAGCTGGCAGTTCGGTCGCGCGCGCTCGGGCCCCACTATCTCGTGAGCGACGCCGTCAGCCCCTGAGTTGCCGCTCGACGGCGTCGGCGCTGTTGCCGACCGCCTTCACCGCCTGTTCCAGCCGCTCGCGGCTCACACCAAACTTGCTGGTCCAATATTCGACCTCATAGTCCTCGCCGAGCGCGATGCGCGACGCGTCTTGCGGCCCGCGAAGTGTCTTGTCGTCTGCCATGGGTTCTCTCCTGTTATGACGCTGCAGAAAACGCCGCGCGGCGCATGACGTTTCCGCGCCGTCTTGCAGGTCGGCGAGACGAGTCTTTCGAGCGCCGGAACGAGTCGGCGCGGCACGTATTTCGACTGCAATGGAATGCATTGAGCTATCATGTCGCGCTTGAGCGCGAAGGCTGCCAAGCCGGCCCGTACTGTGACGCTGGCGCCGCCCGCGTTTCGTCCGGTGCAACTGGCGACGTTGGTCGATGCCGTCCCGACAGGAAGCCGCTGGCTCCACGAAATGAAGTACGATGGCTATCGGCTAGAGGTGGCTATCGGCGATGGTAAGGCGCGCGCTTATACGCGCTCGGGTCTCGACTGGTCGGACAAGTTTGCCGACATCGTCGCGCAGGCCGCCGGGCTGAAGGTGCGCTCCGCCCTGCTTGACGGCGAAGCCGTCGTCATGGACGAGCACGGTCGGTCGAGTTTCCAGGCGCTGCAGGGCGCACTCAAGGGAGCGCCCGCGATCATCGACTTCATCGCCTTCGACCTGCTCGAACTGGACGGCGAAGACCTCACCAACCTGCCGCTGGTCGAGCGCAAGGCGAAGCTCCGCGCGATCCTGCCAGATGGCGAGCCGCGCATCCGCTTTTCCGAGCATATCGAAGGCAATGGCGAGAAGCTGTTGCACAGCTTCTGCGATGCGGGGCTCGAGGGCGTGATCTCGAAGAGGGCGGACGCGCGCTATATCGGGTCACGCTCGGGCGGCTGGCTCAAGACCAAGTGCATCAAGCGCCAGGAATTCGTGATCGTCGGCTGGACGCCGTCCGACAAGTCGCGCGCCTTCCGCTCGCTGATCCTAGGCATCCATGACAAGGGCGAACTGCGCTACGCCGGCAAGGTCGGCACCGGTTTCACGATGGATGAGATCCTTTCGCTCATGGAGCGGATGAAGCCGCTCGAACGCAAGGAGCCGACCGTAAAGGCGCCGCGCGCCGAGGTCCGTGGCGCACACTGGCTGAAGCCCGCGCTGGTCGCCGAGATCGCCTATACCGAGATGACCAACGAGGGCACACTGCGCCATCCGAGCTATCTCGGCCTGCGCGAGGACAAGAAGCCTGAGGCGGTGGTTCTCGAGACCGAGGCGCACGTCGCCGAAGTCGCGGCGCCTGCGGCCAGCAAGGTCAAGATCAGCAATCGCGACCGGGTGATCTTCCCGGAGTCGAGCATTACCAAGGGCCAGCTCGCAGACTATTATGCAGCGCTCGCGCCGGTGATGCTGCCCTGGGCCGGGAGCCGCCCGATCAGCCTGGTCCGCTGCCCTCAGGGTCGCGCCAAGAAATGCTTCTTCCAGAAGCACGATGCCGGCAGCTTCGGCGACACGGTCAAGCATGTCGGGATCATGGAGAAAGATGGCCATGAGGAGCCATATCTCTTCGTCGATACCAGTGATGGCCTGCTCACCTGCGTGCAGATGGGCACGATCGAATTCCATGGCTGGGGCGCGCGCATCGAGGATGTCGAGAAGGCCGATCGACTGGTGTTCGATCTCGACCCCGATGAGGGTCTTGACTTCGAGGCGGTGCGCAAGGCCGCGTTCCACTTCCGCGATATCTTGAAGTCGATCGGGCTCGAGACATTCCCGATGGTGACCGGCGGCAAGGGCATCCACGTCATCGCGCCATTGGTGCCGCAGGCCGAGTGGCCCGAGGTCAAGGACTTCGCCCGCCGCCTCGCCCAGGCGGTCGCACAGAGCGATCCCGCCAACTTCACCGCCGCCTTGCCCAAGGTCCAGCGCAAGGGCCGCATCTTTGTCGATTACCTGCGCAACCAGCGCGGCGCGACCGCAGTCATGCCCTATGCGGTCCGCGCCCGGCCCGAAGCTCCCGTGGCGGCGCCGATCACATGGAAGGAAATGGAGACGATCGACGCGCCCAACCATTTCCACATTGGCGACGCGGGCGAACTGGTGAAGCGTGCATCGTCGAAGGTGCTGGCCGGCTGGGGCCGCGCCGACCAGGTGCTGCCCGACCTGTGAAGATCGCCACCTACAATGTGAACGGCGTCAATGGCCGGCTTGCGGTGCTGCTGCGCTGGCTGTCAGAGGCCGAGCCGGACATTGTCGTACTGCAAGAATTGAAGGCACCGCAGGAGAAGTTCCCCGAGACGGCGATCCGCGACCTTGGCTATGATGTGATCTGGCACGGGCAGAAGAGTTGGAACGGCGTCGCGCTGCTCAGCCGTGTCGGCGAGATCCACGAGACGAGGCGCGGCCTTCCCAGCGACCCCGACGCGACGCAGAGCCGCTATATCGAGGCGGCGGTCAATGGCATCCTGATCGGCGGCCTGTACCTCCCGAACGGCAACCCCAGGCCCGGCCCCAAGTTCGACTACAAGCTGAAATGGTTCGACGCGCTGATCGAGCATGCCGCGAGCCTGCTGGAAAGCGGCCTGCCGGTCCTGCTGCTGGGCGACTTCAACGTCATGCCGACCGAACGCGACGTCTACAAACCCGAGCGCTGGCTCGACGACGCGCTGTTCGCGCCGGAGGTACGCGCCGCCTTCTTTCGCCTGACCGGCCAGGGCTGGACCGACGCCCTGCGCACCATCCATCCCGACGAGACGATCTACACCTTCTGGGATTATTTCCGGAACGCCTATGCGCGCGATGCCGGATTGCGGATTGATCACCTGCTGCTCAGTCCGGCGCTTGCCGACCGGCTCGTCGATGCGCAGGTCGACCGGCATGTTCGCGGCTGGGAGAAGACCAGCGACCATGCCCCGGTCTGGATCGAACTGGCCGACAAGCCAAGGCGCAAGCGTCGCAAGCCGGCGAGCTGACCCCGCTGCCAGGTGACCCGGGACTGGAGACGAGGTCTACAGCATCTCCAGCGGACGTCGCCCGCGCGGCAGGGGAAATGCCACGTCGAGCTGCGCGAGGATGTCCGCATCGAGCGCAATATCGGCGGCGGCGCGATTCTCGCGCACATGCTCGACCGTTGCCGTCTTGGGAATTGCGATCAGGCCGGGCTGTCGCAGCACCCAGGCGAGCGCCAGCTTGGCTGGGGTCACGCCCAGGTCCGAGGCGAGGGACTGAAGCCGGTGATTGCCCGGCAGGCGGCCCTGCTCGACCGGGCTGTAGGCCATCACCGTCATGCCATGGTCATGCAGCCACGGCAGGAGATCGTGCTCCGGCCCGCGGCGGGTCAGGTTGTAGAGGACCTGGTCGGTAGCGCAGGAGGAGCCGCCGGCGGCCACCAGTTCTTCCATATCGTCCGTGTCGAGATTGCTGACGCCCCAGTGGCGGATCTTTCCGCCCCGCTGCAGGGCCTGCATCGCCTCGATCGTCTCCTTCAGCGGCACGCTGCCGCGCCAGTGCAGGAGGTAGAGGTCGAGCCGGTCGGTGCCGAGCCGCTTGAGGCTTGCCTCGCACGAACGCGGCAGCCGGGCGCGGGAGGCGTTCTGCGGATAGGCCTTGCTGACCAGGAACACCTCGTCGCGCCGGCCGGCGATCGCTTCGCCGACCAGTGTCTCGCTCGCGCCCTCGCCGTACATCTCGGCGGTATCGATCAGCGTCATGCCAAGATCGACACCGGCGCGCAGCGCGGCCATTTCGGCGTCGCGACGGTCCTTGCGCTCCCCGATCATCCATGTCCCCTGTCCGAGGCAGGGTACCTGCTCGCCGCCTGGCAGATCGATATTGCGCATGGACGTCTCCGGTGGCTGGTCCGACAGTCATAAACGCACGGGCGCCACTTCCGCGCCAGCGCAGGCCAATTCATGCGGTCGGCCGGCTGCGGCAGCCCGACGACGCGTTCCCAGGCCAAGGACGTAGCGCAGCCGCTGGAACGGCGAATGTACCGAGCCGTTCAGAAGAATAGATGACAGCCTTACTGGGAAACGATCGAAGTGACCACGCCGGGAGAACCTACCACGCCGCCGATGAACCGGGCGGAGCGACGTGCGCTCAAGTCAAGGAACCGCGAGCGCGCACCGCGGAATTGCCCGTGCTGTGCCGAACCTCCCGACGCTCATGAACACCCGCTCGGCCATGCGGTCGAACAGACGACGGCTGTCGGCAGCGCTTCCCAGCACGGTTGAGCTGGTCGCAGACAGGTGCGGCCCCACGGTATCAGCTTACACCAGCGGACCAGTCAGCATAGGGCGTGTTGCGGGCCATGTGGCGGTTGAGGTCGGGCGCGCCGTCGTCCCACCAGACGGGTCCCCGCTCGCCGAGCGCGATCTTTGCACGATCGACGGCAGCGTGGGCGGCCGCCTCGGCGTCTGGGTCGCCGGCCCGGCGCGCCCTAGCCACCGCGCGCCGCGCGGTCATCAGTTCCTTCACCAGTCTCTCGCGCAGCTCGGGCACGAGCGCCGGGTTGCTGGTCCGCCACAGACGCCCGCGCACCACGAAGTAACGGCCATCCGGGGTTGTCGGATAGGCCTTGGCATCGCGCGCAAGGCGGACGCGGCCTGGCTTGCTCACTGGTTCGCGGCCGACTGCCGTGCCCAGCTGACGATCGCCTGCAGCGGCATCGCGCCGGACTGGCGGGCAACCTCGCGCCCCTTGCGGAACAGGATCATCGTCGGGATCGAGCGGATGCCGAAACGGCCCGCGATCGCCTGCTCGCTCTCGGTGTCCAGCTTGCCGAGCCGGAAGCCGGGTTCGAGCTCGCGCGCGGCCGCCTCGAACGCCGGCGCCATCTGGCGGCACGGGCCGCACCAGCCTGCCCAGAAGTCGACGAGGAGCGGAATGTCGGCGCGGCTCGCATGGGCGTCGAAATTGGCTGCCGTCAGCGTCAGCGGCCTTCCGTCGAACAGGGCGCGATGACATTTGCCACACTTGCCGCCAGCACCGAGCTTGTCGCGCGGCACGCGGTTCGACGCCGCGCAGTTCGGGCACGCGATGATCAGTGCCTCGGTTGCGGCGCTGGCCACGGGGTCAACCCTTCTTTTCCGGAAGGCCCTTGCGGTCAGTGCTCGCGAACTCCTCGAGCTGCTTCTCGCTCATCGACTCCTCCATCTGCTTCGACGCGCCCTTGAGCTTGGACTTTGGCTGGTCGCCACGCTTGGCGGCAAGCGCCGCGCCGGCGGCTTTCTGCTGGGCCTTGGACGTTGCGGGCATTGGTTCTCTCCTTTGGTAACCTTGTGCCGATCAAACTCGCCAGGCCCGGAAAGGTTTTCGTGCGCTGGCCAGTCAAGAACGATGTGGCCCTCGGTCGGACAGGCTGCGAAAAGTGATGGACCAGCGCGGCACCTCCATCGCGGCGATGCTGTGCTCCCAGTGGTGCCGCACCTCGCCCGACAGGTGATAGATTGAGCGTGGGACAAGCTCGGCTTTGGCGCGCTCGAACCCGGCGGGCGAGCGGCAACGCAGGCGCAGTACCGCGGCATTGCCGAGCGAAATCCCGACGACGTGCTCGAACACCGGCCGGTCCTTGTGCCAGCCGATCCCGGCGCCTGGATCGTAGCGGATCAGCAAGGCCTGGACGAGATCGTCGGGCGCCAACCCCGCGAACCTCGCCGCCCGTGCCTTCACGGGCTGGAGCCAGTCGGGAATCGGATCGGTGGGGGCGAAGCTGTGGCGCTCGAAGTCGTAGCTCCAGCCGAAGCTGTGCGTGAGGCGCTTGCCGGTCCACTGCTGGAACTTGAACGGCGTGAGCCGCTCGCCGTCGATGCGTGCAATCAGGTCCGCTTCCTCTGCATGTGACAGGAAATCCGCGGAGTACGAAAGCCCCGGCACCACCGGCACGTCGAACAGGTCGAGCATGGCGGTCATCGCTGCCGGCCCCGGCCGCCTTCCACGCCACCGGCACGACGAAGCAACTGACCGAGCGGCCGGCCGCCCAGCATGCAGGCCGCGACCACGCGATCGTAGCTGCGCCGCCCGGCGCGACAGACGAGCGTCTTGCCCATCGCCGCCCGTTCGAGCCGGCGCTTGGCCTCGGCGCCGCCGGCCTCATGCAGTTCGGGTGCGTAGAAGTCGGCGAGGCGGATCTCGATCCAGTGGTCGGGTCGTCCGGCAGGCCCAACGCAAAGCCCGTCCCCGTCACCGACATAGCGGACGGTGCCCGAGAACGTGGCGCCGTTGCGTGGAAGGGCGCCCTCGCACGGATCGGCGAGCGCAGGCCACGCCCAGAGGGCGACCACGGTCACCACGAAGGCAAGCGGAAGCCGGGACTTCACTCGTGGCCTTTCAGCGAAGCTGGCTGTCCTTGCTGCCGCGACGGTTGATCCCGGCGAAGATCGGTCGCTTGTCGCGTGCCGACTGGCAGGCGACGCAGGTGCGCGCGCCGGGGAGCGCCTCGCGGCGCTCCGGCGGGATGGGTTCGCCGCATTCCTCGCAATCGTCGAGCCCTTCGCCGGAGGGCATGCGCGCCCGGGCCATCGCCAGCGCGTCCTTCACACTGTCCTCGATCTGTTCCTGTACGGCGCCGTCGGGCGCCCAGCCATTGGCCATGTTCGGCTTGTCCTGCGGGTAAGATTGTCCTGGCTCCAATATAGGAAATCGATCTCGTCATTTCACGGTTCCACCGCTGCTTCGCACTTGCCGGACGATCCCGTTGTAGGCGGCATGGAGGCCCTGGCTTCGCCCGATATCGTGATCGGAACCGGCTGCTTCCCAGAAGGCGACGAGCCACTCGTCGGGACACCAGGGCCGCAGGTCCCATAATGCCAGCGACACCCCGCGCGTTTGCACCCTGCTCTTCGCGGCCGTCGCCTCGCGCAGGACATTGAGCGCGCGTTCGATCGTTCCGGCCGCACGCGCCGCCGTCGCGTCCTTAGTGAAAGTCATGGCTGCGGATGCGGAGGATTTCCTCCTGCTCCTGCGCGCTGCCGAACGGCGGCGAGGCGAGTGTGCGACCGCGCGGGAAGCTCGGGCCTCGCGGATCGGGACCACCACCGTGCGAGGCGCCATCGCCGCGCCCGGGGGCCACGGTGAAGTCCATGCGCCCGATCGAGCGTAGCATCGCGTCATGGTCGGTAATGCGGTCGCAGATGACATGGATAACCTCGCCCTCCTTCTGGAGGCGGCCGCGCATAGCGATCATCGACGCGGACATGACCTGCCGGCGATAGATCTCGAAGCGGTCGGGCCAGAGAATGCCCTGCGCCACGCCGGTCTCATCCTCGATCGTCACGAACAACACGCCCTTCGCCGAGCCGGGCCGCTGGCGCACGAGGATGACGCCGGCGACCTCGACATTGCGACCGTCGCGCACGTTCGGAAGGTCGGCACATCTCACGATGCGCATCTTTTCGAGCTGGCTGCGCAGGAACTGGAGCGGATGGCCACGCAGCGAAAGTTGCAGCGAGCGATAGTCCTCGACCACCTCGCGGCCCGCGGCCATCGGCCTGAGCGCTACATCCGGCTCCATGCCTTCAGGCGAGAAGCCGCCCTCGCGCGCATCGGCGGCTGCGAACAGCGGTAGCGGTGCTTCGCCCAGCCCCTTGACCTTCCACAGGCCCTGGCGCCGGTTCTCGTCGATGCAGTGAAATGCATCGGCCTCGGCCAGGCGCTCGATCGCGGCGCGCGGTGTCCCGGCGCGGCGCCATACCTCCTCGACGCTGTCATAGGGCGCAGGACCGCGCGCACCGACGATCGCCGCGCCATGGATATTGGCGAGCCCTCGCACCATGCACATGCCGAGCCGGACGGCGAGATAGCGGCCACCGGTCGGTTCGAGCGTACAATCCCAGTGGCTGTGGTTGATTGAAACCGGCCGTACCTCGACGCCGTGCTTGCGGGCATCCGTCACGATCTGTGCCGGCGCATAGAATCCCATCGGCTGCGCATTGAGCAACGCCGCGCAGAACACGTCCGGATGATGATGCTTCACCCAGCACGAGGCATAGGCGATCTTGGCGAACGAGGCGGCATGGCTTTCCGGAAAGCCGTAGGAGCCGAATCCCTCGATCTGCTTGAAGGTGCGCTCGGCAAAGTCCTTGGGATAGCCGCGCGCGATCATCCCCCCGACCAACTTGTCGTAAAAATGGCTTACGCCGCCGGTCAGCTTGAACGTTGCCATGGCGCGGCGAAGCTGATCGGCCTCGACTGGCGTGAACCCCGCGCCGACAATGGCGACCTTCATCGCCTGTTCCTGGAACAGCGGCACGCCAAGCGTCTTCTCGAGCACAGCGCGCAGCTCAGGCTTGGGATATTCCGGCCTCTCCTTGCCCTCGCGCCGGCGAAGATAGGGATGGACCATGTCGCCCTGGATCGGGCCTGGCCGCACGATCGCAACTTCGATGACGAGGTCGTAGAATTCCTTGGGCTTCATCCGCGGCAGCATCGACATCTGCGCCCTGCTCTCGATCTGGAAGACACCCAGCGTGTCGGCCTTCTGGATCATCGCGTAGACGTCAGGATCGTCGTCCTGCAGATCGGCCATGCCGATCTTAATGCCCTTTTCCTGCTCCAGCAGGTTGAAGGCCCGGTTCATGCAGCCGAGCATGCCGAGGCCGAGCACGTCAACCTTCATGAACTTGAGCGCGTCGATATCGTCCTTGTCCCATTCGATGATCTGCCGGTCCTCCATCCGTGCCGGCTCGATCGGGACGAGGTCGTCCAGCCGGTCTTGGGTCAGCACGAAGCCGCCCGGGTGCTGGGAGAGATGCCGCGGCGTGCCGATCAACTGACGCGCCAATTCCAGGGTCAGCTTGAGCCGGTGATCGTCGGCATTGAGGTTCAGGCTCTCGATCTGCTCCTGCGGGATGCCGTCCATGCTCCAGCCCCAGACGAGCCCGGTGAGCATCTTGGTCAGGTCGCGCGGCAGCCCAAGCGCCTTGCCGACCTCGGCAACCGCGCCGCGCGTGCGATAGCGGGTCACGACCGCGGTCAGTGCCGAGCGGTCACGGCCATAGGTTTCGTAGATCCACTGGATGATCTCCTCGCGCCGCTCATGCTCGAAGTCGACATCGATGTCGGGGGGCTCGCGGCGCTCACCCGAGACGAACCGCTCAAACAGTAGCTCGTGCTGGATCGGATCGATCGAGGTGACCCCGAGCAGATAGCAGACGCAGCTGTTGGCTGCCGACCCCCGGCCCTGGCAGAGGATACCGCGTCGCCGGCTCTCGGCGACGATCGAATTGACGGTCAGGAAGTATGGCGCATAGCCGAGCTGCCCGATCAGGCCGAGCTCATGGTCGATCTGGTCGCGGTAGCGCTGCGGCACCCCGTCGGGGAATTTGGTGGCGGCAGCTTCCTCGGTGAGCGCAGCCAGCGCCTCCTGCGCGGTCCGGCCCTCGATAACCTGCTCGTATGGATATTGGTACTGGATCTCGCCGAGGTCGAAGCTGCATTGCCGCGCAATGTCGGCGCTGGCCTTGATCGCATCGGGAAAAGCGGCGAAGCGGCGCTCCATCTCATCCGGCGATTTCAGGTTGCGGTCCATGAACCGCTCGCGCTTGAAGCCCAGCGTGTCGATGGTGCACTTCTCGCGGATCGCGCTCACCACATCCTGCAGCGGTCGTCGCTCGGCGCTATGATAGAGCACGTCTCCGGTCGCGACGCTGCGGACACCTGCCGCGCGTGCTTGCGCGTTGAGCCGATGCAGCCGCTCGGCATCGTCCGGCCGCCGACGGAGCGACAGCGCGCAATAGCCTCGTGTGCCGAACACCTCGCGCAGGTCGTGAAGATGGACCTCCACTGCTTCGCCGGGCATGTCCGGCACGAGGATGCCGACCATGTTGTCGGCGTGCGCCGCGACGTCGGCCCAGTTGAGGATGCACCTGCCTTTCCCGCCACGCGCCTTGCCGATCGACAGCAACCGCGTGAGCCGCGACCAAGCCGGCCGTGTCCGGGGATAGAGCAACAGCGCACGGCCATCGGCCAGGTCGACGCGCGCGCCGGGGATCATGCGGACGCCGGTCGCCTTCTGGCCATCCCATCCCCGCACCACGCCCGCGACCGTGCTCCAGTCGGACAGGCCCATCGCCGCGTGGCCCAGCAGCGCCGCCGCCGCGAACAGTTCTTCGGGTGAAGACGCGCCGCGCAGGAAGGAGAAATGGCTGGTGACCTGCAGTTCGACATAGGTGGCCATCAGCCGAACATCCCGTGCATGTACCAGCTAAGATCGCCGGTCGGCGCATCGACGCCGTCACCTCGACGGAACAGCCAGAAACGCGCACCGCCCTCGGCCTCAACCCGGAAATAGTCCCTGACCGCCCACATCTCCCTGGTGTTGCGCCACCATTCGCCATGGACCCGCTCGGGGCCGTCACCGGCGACGACGCGGTAATTCTGCCGGCGCCAGGTGAAGCGGCGCGGGGGATGATCCGGCAACAGCGCCACGACGTTGGAGAGCGGTTCGGGCCGCTTGAGCAGCCGGACCGGCCGCTTCCAGGCCGGCCAGCCGTCCGGAGCGTCCAGCGGCGACACGCGGCGCATCGCGCGTTCGGGCACATCGCTTTCCTCCGAGGAGATGCGAAACAGCGCAGACGCGCCGGCACGCGCGCCGAGCTGATCGATGAGCGGCGCAAGATCGCGCGCCTTGCTCGAGGTCTCCAGCAGCGCGCCCGCGACTTGGGCGCCGAGCGGCTCATGATGCGGAACTGCAAGGTGCATCGCCTCGATGCCAAGGCCCGGCTCAAGTTCGCCCATCCTGAGTGCGAACATGCGCCGGAGATGCTTATCGTCACGTGTCGCCCGCGATGCGCCAACAGCCAGCCGCTGAGCCTCGCCATCGACGCGATCGGCAGTGAGAAGCACGGTCCTGGCACCGAGTCCGCGCGCCCGAAGCAGAGCCACAAGGTCATCGACAAGGTCGCCGATCACCTGCGCGATGCTCTCGGGCGTGGCGATCGGCTCGAGCAGTCGACGCGCGACCAACGGCGTCTCGGTCGGCACCACCGGGATGATCGGCTCGGCCAGGCCCCCGCGCGCCTGGTCCAGGCGATCGACGGCTTTGAGGCCAAGCCGGCGCGCGAGCGGACTGCGCGGTATGGGATAGAGGTCCACAATCCGCTCCAGGCCGAACCGTGCCGCTGCGGCCAGCGCGTCCGATTCGAGGCGGAGCGCTGCCAGCGGCAGGTCCGCGATTGCCTGCGCTTCTTCTCCGACACCGAGCAGTGTGACTGGGTTCGAGCCGAAGCGGGCCAAGGCATGCGCCGCGCCCGGCGTGCCGGCGATGGCTATCCGGGCAGTGAAGCCGAGGCGCTTCAGGAACATGAGCAACCGACGGCAGAAGCGATCCTCGCCGCCGAACAGATGCGTTGTTCCGGTGAGGTCGAACCACAATCCGTCGCTACCGGAGACACTGGCAGTGGGCGTCCATTGCCGGGCGGCATGAAGGGCGAGCCGGTCGAGAAGCGCGCGGTCGGCTTCCGGCTCGGCGTCGCGCACGTCGAGGTCGGCAACAAGGGCTCTAGCATGCGCAGCCGCCATGCCGGGCCGCAGGCCTTGTTCGAGCGCGACAGGGCACGCCGCGGTGATTACGTCGCGCTGCCCCGTGCGGGTGACCAGCACCGTGGGATTTCCCCAAAGGGTTGCCCAGGTCAGCGGCGCGGCGACTGCGCCGGGCCGCCCGTCATCGGGACGCATGGCGCGAAACGGATGGTCGGCATGCTCGCTTCGCCGGCCCATCTCGCGCATCGTCGGCCGCTGGTGCGCCGGCAGGGCGTCGATGTCCGACGGTGAGGGCCGACGTGCGAGCGCTCCGTCACGCGCCCAGCGCGCACCGGGTCGCCAGCCACCGCCGCGCGGTACCGAGCAGGCGCCGGGATCGTCGTCGATGGGCTCGGGTAGGCGCGGCCCAGCCGCTCGCGGCCCGTCAGGCGGCGGAGCTGGTCGCTCTTGCCTGCGCAGCCGTTCGATCGGCAATTGCGGCAGGAAGAGCGAGGCGACCCTTGGCATCGCACGCCTCCAGTTCGAGTGTGAAGGGATCGCCGTTCCGTTGCCGGGCCAGTTCGACCCGCCAGCGCGGCCGCCCGACACCGGGCCAGGGCAGCCGTTCGGAAGCGATGCAGCCAACCCGCCAGCGCGTCATCGCCGACGAGGGCGTGGTAAGCGGGCACCGGTCACGCGAGCGGTGGCGGCGAAAGAGCAGCATCGGCGTTTGGCCGTCGCAGGCGGCGAGCTGCAAGCGGCGGGTCGCGGTCATGTCGGCGGCCTTCACCTCCGCAATCACGCAGGCGAGCGATCCGTCGCGAAGCGCATCCTCGGCCATCGCAAGGACTTCGGCATCCTTGCGGCCCTGTGCATAGAGCAGTTTCTCTGGACCAAGGCCCACCTGTTCAAGACCAGGCGCGTAGAGATCGAAGGCAGTAACCGCCCAGAAGACGTTGAAGCCTGGCTGATCGCAGAAACGCGCAGCGATTCCCGCCAGGAACAGCGTCGCGGCCGCGTCGTCGTTCAGGCTCGCCGTGGCGGCGGCAATCTCATGAAGGCCGCTGGCGTCCAGGCCATGCTCGGCAAGCCGGGCGTCGATCTCCGGGAGCCCGAATCCGAGCGCCGGCCCGCGTGTCGTGCGCACGACCGCAAGCTCGGCGCGAAGCGCGGCGAGCATCTCGGCCGGGGGCCAAGGCAAGGCGGAAGGTTGTACGGACATCGGTCAGCATCGACTCACTTGTTCCCTTTATGTTCCGATGAGTCTGGCTTTTCGTCAAGCGGGTCGATGATCGGCTGGTCGTTACAGCGCCAGTTTAGGCTGTTCGGCCTCGCCGGGTGGCAGCGGATAAATCTGGGTTACCGTGAGCATGCCTGTTGGCAGGTACTCGAGGACATCCTCCGCCGGCACCTTAGGGTTCAGCCAGTCCGCCCACCGGTCACGGGCAAGCGGAATGATCTGGCGGTGGTGGTATGGCTTGATGTCGTCACCCGCATCCATGGTGAGCAGGGTAAACGCTTCGCCGACCTTCGGATCGGCCTGCCAGATGCCTGCCATGCAAAACCAGCGATGGCCCTTCATGGTGAACAGCCACTTGTCGAGCCGCTTGTCCTTGGGCCGGGGCACGACCGGATTGGTGAATTCGTAGAAGCCGTCGCAGAGGATTAGGCAGCGGTTGATGCTGAGGTCGGGCGCCTTGCCGCCGAAGCCCTCGGAACGGAAATTATAGACGGGGCCGCTCTTGCCGGGCCAGCTCCATCGCCGGTTGATCAGCTCGCCGACCGCACGATAGTTGCCCGGTGGTCGCTCAACGGCGCGGACGATCGGCGCGACGTCGGTCATCCTGATGTCGGCGCGCGGGTTATCCTCCGGCACGCCTTCTGGCGTCTCAATGTTGATTTCGAGGTCGTCGAAATCCTCCATGATCGAGGCGATCTCGACTTCGAGGCGATAGTCGTTGCACATCCTCTGACAGCTAACTCCAAATCCTTGCGACTCAATTTCGTTCCAGTTATGTTCTTATCATGAGCGCTACCGCAACCCCGTTCGATTCGGATGCGGCGGAGGGCACCCTTCGTCCGATCATTCGATACAAGCCCGACGGCTCGGGCAAGAAGGAAGTCGTCAACGCGCACTGGGGCACCAACCCACGGTTCTGTGACGGCATCGAATATCGTTTTGTACGGTCTGAGGGGAAGACTTTTCCCTCACACCGGTGCCTGATCCCGGCCTCGGAATTCCGGATGAAGGTGGACAAGAAGGATTATCGCGTCACGCTTGATGACGGCAATTTCTTCTATCTAGCCGGCGTGTGGGAGCCGCCGATGGCCGGCTGGCCGCTTGCGTTTAGGATCATCACCGTCGCCGCGAACCCAGAGGTTGCTCGCTACCAGGAGCGACACGGGGCAATCATCCTACGGCGCCAGGTTATGGATTGGCTCGACGGTACGATGGCCGAACCAAAACTACTTGCAACGCCACCGGCACATCTGTTTGTGGTCGAAAAGATCGGCGCTGGAAAGCCCGTGCAGATCGATCTGGCTCATTAGCTCACGGCCTTCTGCGACATCTTGATCGTGACATTTGACGCGAAGGTGTGATCGCCGACGCAGGACCAAATGCTGTGCCGTAACCCCCGACTGGTGTGCGCACCGATTCGAGATTGCCGAGGCGGATTTGGTGTGCACCGTGGATAGGGGCCACCAGATTTGCGACAGCGCATGCCGGATCTCGCATTTACCGGGTCAAGCAATAACACATTCTGCCTGCATTAAATGTGGCCAAATCGGCGATCCATCGTTATGGATTAATGCATCCGCAATTGCGGATAGGGGGGCCGTATTTAGTGACGCTCGTGATCACCACCTGTACAAATCGCAAGCGCAAGCCGATCCCCGACAGTCTCCATGTGTCCGCGCTGCCGCAAGCGCCAATCGCTGATGTCGCGTCCGACTGGGTCGCACGCTTGTCAGCGGCGGCCGATGTGTTTCCCGCACGCGATATCTACGGCGGCCGCTCGTTTCAGGAAGCCCAACTCGCCGCCCATTTGCTCGATGCGCGGGTCCTGATTGTTTCGGCCGGCCTTGGGCTTGTGTGGGCAGACATCCGCGTGCCGCCCTATGCCTGCACCGTGTTGGTCGATGCCGCCGACAGCATCGCATCGCGGGTGACGGGGGACTATTCGGTGGCTGGTTGGTGGCAGGCCCTCAGCGGGGCATCGCCCTTCTCCCAATCGCTGGCAGGGGTGGTTGCCGAGACTGAAGGGCTCATCTGCGCGGCCTTGTCGGACGCTTATATCGAGATGATCGTGAGCGACCTTTGCGCGTTGCCAGTGGAGGCCCTTGAACGACTGCGGCTGTTCACGCGCGCGCCCATGGATCGCGTAGCGCCGAACCTGCGACGCTACATCATGCCTTATGATGACCGGCTCGACGGGCCCGACAGCCCGGTGCGCGGGACGCGCGGCGACTTTGCCGGACGCGCGCTGCATCACTTCGCCGAATATATCATCCGCGAGGGTGATAATCGGTCGGCGGCCGAGCATGGCGCGGCAGTGTCGGCTGCGCTCGGTGGCTGGCGAATGGCGGCACGGTTCGATCGGCGGCGGCTTGAGAATTCTGAAGTGTTGGCGCTCATTCGCGACCATTGGGATGCCGAGCGCGGCAGCACCGCGCGGCTGTTGCGGCGCCTGCGCGACGATCTCGGCGTGGCCTGCGAGCAAGGGCGGTTCGCCGATCTAGCCCGCCAAGTGCGGGCGGAAAGGGCATGACCGCGCGCGAGCATCTCAAGGTCCGCGCGGTCCGCTCGGAGCAGGGAGAAGGGACTGGCGTGTTCGCCTTCTTTCTCTACGGCTCCGACATCAATCGAATCGCCGATATCAGCCGCATCCGCCGCGACGAGCAGGAGTTGAAGGGCTTTCAGCGACGTGAGATTCGCGATCACGTCAAGGAAATCACTGCGTTCCTCGACAGCGGCCCGGTGCTGTTTCCGAACGCGATCATCCTCGCCATGTCGCCCGAGGTGGAGTTCGCGCGCTCGCGCGGGCGCTCACCCGACGCGGCCTGCGAGGTTGGCGAGACCGGCACGCTCAAAATCCCGCTGTATCCCGAAGGCCATCGCGCCGCCTGGATCGTCGATGGCCAGCAACGCTCGCTGGCGCTCGGCGCCGCCAAGGATCGCTCGATCGCGGTGCCGGTGATCGGGTTCATCTCCGACGAACTCACGATTCAGCGCGAGCAGTTCATCCTGGTCAACAAGGCCCGCAAGCTCCCGACGGGGCTGATCAATGAACTGCTACCCGAAGTCAGCGTGTTGTTGCCGCGCAACCTCGCTGCCAAGCAATTGCCGAGCACTTTGTGCGAAGCGCTCAACACGGATCCCAAGTCGCCCTTCTTCAAGCTCATCAAACGCGAGTCCGACGCCAAGGACCGCGCCGGCATCGTCACCGACAGCGCATTGATCGAGACGATGAAGGCGAGCCTAAGGACGCCGGCGGGCGCGCTCGGTCAGTACAAGCATAATGGCGACGGCAACGACACCAAGGCGATGTACGGCGCGATGCTGCTATACTGGACAGCGGTCCGCGACACGTTCCCCGATGCCTGGGGAAAGCCCGCGACTGAAAGCCGCCTCATGCATTCGGCCGGCATTCGCGCGATGGGCGCGTTGATGGACACCGTCATGCTTCGCGCCGATGCCGCCGCCGACAAGGCGGCGGCGATCCGCGCGACCCTGCAGCGCCTAGCACCGCATTGCTGCTGGACTAGCGGCACTTGGGAAGGCCTCGGGCTGATGTGGAACGAGATCCAGTCGACTTCGCAGCACATCACCAAGCTCAGCGATCATCTGATGCATGTCGAGCGCGACCTGGCGCGTGCAGCGCCATGAAGTTCATTTTCGCCGACAGTCTTGACTATGTCGATCCCGCCTTCGACTTCATCGGCGACCGCAGTCCGGCCGAGCGTCAGCCCTATTGGGACGATGCCTATCCGCACGAGATCCTGGGATACGCCCCCTATGACGGTGTGCTGGTGTCGCGCGGGATCGTCGGCGACCACCGGGTCAAAGGCAAATATACCGCCAGCCAGGCACGCCGCTTCCATCTGGTCGGCGTGCGCAAATTCCTGCGACTCGACACGCCTCAGTTCGCGCATCTCGACATCTTTGGCGACTGCGGTGCCTTCACCTACGTCCAGGAGGAGCGCCCGCCCTACACCGCCTCCGAGATGGCCGAGTTCTACGACGAATGCGGCTTCACCCATGGCTGTTCGGTCGATCATATCATCTTTGATTTCGACCCCGCTGGTCAGGGAATGTCCGGCGGCACTGACGACGCCAAGGCGCGCTTCGAGATCACGCTCGAAAACGCCGATGCCTTTCGCCATGAAGCACTGGCGATCGACGCGAGCTTCACGCCCTTGGGGGTCGTGCAGGGTTGGTCGCCCGGCAGCATGGCCGAGGCGGCGCGGCGGCTTGTCACGATGGGCTATGACTATCTCGCGATCGGCGGCATGGTCCCGTTGAAATCGCCCGAGATCAAGCTGGTCCTGGAGGCGATCCGCGATGCCGTGCCCGCGTCGACGAGGCTCCATATCCTGGGCTTTGCCAAGGCCGACGATATCGACAGCTTCCACGGCTACGACATCGCCAGTTTCGATACGACCTCGCCGTTGATCCGCGCGTTCAAGGACGCCAAACAGAATTACTACCTGCCCGGCGAAGGGCTGGGGCTGCGCTACTTCACGTCGATCCGGGTACCGCAAGCGATCGAGAACCCCAAGCTGCAGCGGGGCGTCAAGAAGGGCATGTTCCGCGCCGAGGAACTGGTGCGGCTCGAAGCACTGGCGCTGAACTCATTGCGCGCCTTTGACCGCGGCGCCGCCGACCTCGAGGAAACGCTTCACAATGTCCTCGTCTACAGCGCACCGCTGGTCGAGGAGAAGCCCTACGAAGACTGCAAAGACAGCATTGCGCTGGCGCGGCTAGCGCAGCGCTACCGGATTACCTTGAGCGAGCGCCCCTGGAAACAATGTCCCTGCAAAATCTGCCAGGACGCCGCGATCGACGTGATCATTTTTCGCGGCAGCAACCGCAACAAGCGCCGCGGGATCCATAATCTCGCGGTCTATCACGACCATATTGAACGACTGGATTTGAAGCGTGCCGTCAACCCAAATGACTTACCTCGCCGTCTGTGCGCAGCAGAGCAGTGAGCACCAGGTGCTCAGCTTCGCGGCCACGGCTGCCGACGTCCTCCGCTTCGCCTCGATCGAGCGGATCGGGCGCGACGCGCAGGGCGAACTCAGCGGCTTCCAGCGTCCGCAGGTCGCCGCGCACATCCGCGAGATCCGCGATTATCTCGAACAGCCCAATTCGGTTCTTCCCAACCCGATCGTCGTTGCCTTCACCGACCGCGTCGAGGTCGAGGACCTCGGCAACGGCACCATGCGCTTGTCGATCGATATGAGCACCGGCGTCCCGGGTCTTGTTGTCGACGGCCAGCAGCGCCTGTCCGCGCTGGCCGAGGTCGATCGCGATTTCCAGATTTTCGTGTCCGCCCTGATCTGCCGCGACGAGGCCGAACTGCGCCGCCAGTTCGTGCTGATCAACAACACCAAGCCGCTGCCCAAGTCGCTGATCTATGAACTGCTGCCGACCGTGGACAATCTGCCGCCGCGGCTCAGCCGGCGGTCGGTCGCATCCGATCTGACCGCGCGCCTCAACTTCGAGAACACCGCGCTCAAGGGCTATATCAAGCAGCATACCTGCCCCGAAGGCATCATCGCGGACACGGTCATGCAACGGATCATCATGGAGTCGCTGACCAATGGGGTTATGCGCGAGATGATCCGATCGCCCAAGGGCGTGGAACGCTGTGTCCGGCTCGTCTCCAACTTCTTCGAGGCGGTGAAGAAAGTCTGGCCGGAAGCCTGGCACGGCCAGAAGCCCGCGACCTCACGCCTGCTCCACGGCGCGGGTATCCAGGCGATGGGCGATGTCATGGAAGTGCTTGCCCAGCGGTCCGAGGCGCGCAGCGTCGAGGAATTCCGCGAAGGCCTGGAATGTCTCAAAGACAAAACCGCCTGGACCAGCGGCGAATGGGAATTGTCGGGTGAGGTCCGCCGCTGGAATTCCTTGCAGAACGTCAATCGCGACATCGCACTGCTCAAACATTATCTGATCGGCATCGTGAAGGCCGACCAGCGCAAGCGCCGCAAGGCGGCGCCGGTGCCGCTCCTCGAACCCGAGGCGGGGACGGCGTGAGCTACGCGGTCAAGGAAATCTTCAAGACCCTCCAGGGTGAAGGCGCGCGGATGGGCCGTGCCGCGGTATTCTGCCGCTTCGCCGGCTGCAACCTCTGGTCGGGCCGCGATGCCGATCGCGCCACCTCGGTTTGCACCTTTTGCGATACCGACTTCGTCGGCATGGATGGCACCGGGGGCGGTCGCTTCGCCGACGCCGACGCGCTGGCCGATGCGATCGCCGCCGAATGGAAGGGTTCCGCCGCCAACCGCTATGTCGTGCTGACCGGCGGCGAGCCACTGCTTCAGGTCGATGACGCGCTGGTCGCAGCACTCCATGCCCGCGACTTCGAGATCGGGGTCGAGACCAACGGCACGCAAGCCCCGCCCGCCGGGCTCGACTGGATCTGCGTCAGCCCGAAGGCCAATGCCGACCTTGTGCTGCAATCGGGGCATGAGTTGAAGCTCGTCTATCCGCAGGAGACCGCCTTGCCCGAGCGGTTTGCGCATCTGGCGTTCGACCATTTCTTCCTGCAGCCGATGGACTCACCGACCGCCGCCGCCAATCTTGAGGCGGCGATTAGCTATTGCACCGACAACCCGCGCTGGCGCCTGTCGCTCCAGTCGCACAAGATGATCGGAATCCGCTGATGTTCGAACTCAGCAAGCAGTTTCGTTTCGATGCCGCCCACACCCTCGACCGGTCGATCGACACCGAATCGAGCCGGCGCATCCATGGCCATAGCTACCGCGCCGAAGTGACCGTGCGCGGCCGCCCCGATCCGGCGACCGGTATGATCGTCGATCTCGGGCTTCTCGAGCGGACCATGGCGGATGCCCGCGATGCGCTCGACCATCGCTTCCTCGACGAGATCAACGATCTCGGACCGGCCACAATGGAAAATCTCAGCCGCTGGATCTGGAACCGGCTCTTGCCGGAAGTGGGCAATCTGTTCAAGGTCAGCGTCTACCGCGACAGCAGCGGCGAAGCCTGCTCCTATTGGGGCGAGGAAGTCGCGGCATGACCAGCGACTCCGGCGCGCTCGTCCTCTTCTCCGGCGGCCAGGACAGCGCCACATGCCTCGCCTGGGCACTGGATCGGTTCGATACCGTCGAGACCGTCGGTTTCGATTATGGTCAGCGTCACCGCGTCGAACTCGACTGCCGCGAGGCATTCCGCGCATCGGTCGTCGGTATCAATCCGGCTTGGGCCGCGCGGCTCGGGCCTGACCATATGCTCGACCTGTCGATCCTCGGCCAGGTCAGCGAAACAGCACTGACGCGCGACGCCGAGATCGCGCTTCGCGATGATGGTCTGCCCAACACTTTCGTCCCCGGACGCAACCTCCTGTTCTTCACGCTGGCTGCCGCGCTCGCTTATCGGCGCCGCCTGCGGCACCTGGTCGGCGGAATGTGCGAGACCGATTATTCGGGCTATCCCGACTGCCGCGACGACACGCTGAAGTCGCTCCAGGTCACGCTCAATCTTGGCATGGGCAGCAACACCGTCGTCGACACGCCCCTGATGTGGATCGACAAGGCGCAGACCTGGGCGCTGGCTGAGAGACTGGGTGGCGCGCCGCTCGTCGATCTGATCCGCGACCACACGCACAGCTGCTATATGGGCGACCATGAAACGCTGCACGAATGGGGCTACGGCTGCGCTAGCTGCCCTGCATGCGATCTGCGACAAAAGGGCTGGGAGAGCTTCGTAGCACAGAGCGCAGCATGACATCGGCCGGGACAACCGGCGTGCGGGGGAAAGAATGGCTTCAGGCCTGAGCGGCTCGACGATCAAGTCCTGGTTTCAATATCGTTGCGAACGCAAGACGCGCTACGAGATCATGGACCCGTCCGAACTTGCCGCGATACCCGTGGCGAAGGATCAGCGTGAACAGCCTTGGGCAACGCTCGGCGTCGATTATGAAAACCGAGTTGTCGCCCGACTGGCGCGCGACGCGGATGTTCTGCGTCCTGGAGTGGGCGAGGAAAGCCTGCTTGAGCGACATGCCGTCGCCTTCCTGCGCGGCCAGGGACCGGCGACCTACGCCGCGCAAGTCAATCTGCGACCGCGCGGACTTCCGACCTTCGTCGGCGGCGCGGACATCAAGCTGCGCCGCTCCTTCGCTGATCTGATCCGGCGCGAGGTGCGATCCGGCCAACTTCACTTTACCGTCATCGACATCAAGGCGACGCGGGCGGCGCGGGCCTTTCACAAGACGCAGGTCGCCTTTTACGTCTTGCTGTTGCGTGCAATGCTCGACGAACTCGGCGTAACGGCAACCGTCGAGGCGGTCGGCGAGATCTGGCGGATTCCTGATGATGGGGACGCTGAAGGCAATCGCTGGACCGCCGAACCGTTCGCGCTCGGTCCCTATCTGCGGCTTGTCGAAGACTTTTGCCGGTCAACGCTGCCGGCGATTGCCGAAAAGGTGGTCGCACCCGGGCGCGACGAGACCTTTTTCCACGTCTACTTCAAGTGCGAGCAATGTTCCTATTTGCCGCACTGTATCGATGCGGTTGGTCCGGGCCGGCCCGCTTATGCGCGCGACGTGTCAGCGGTCGCGGGGCTCAGCCACGAAGCGAAGCGGACGTTGCTGTCGATCGGGGTCGGCACCGTTGCCAGTTTGGCAGACCTCGGCGCCGGTGTCGGTCGCATCGACGGCGCGGGCTGGTCGCTGTCGCGCCGGGCCGATCAACTCGTCAGCCGCGCCCGTGCGCTACGTGACGACGCTGTGCAGCCTGGTCCGGACCCCCACAGTTTTCTCATGCCGCCAAGGGCAGATGCGGCGATCTATCTGGTGGCGGACAATGATCCGGTCGACGACACGCTCGTCACGCTCGGGTACCGCTATGTCGATGGGACGGGCGTCCGCGAGCATATCGAGGTCCTGGCGACGAGCGATCGCCGCAGCGAGGCCGATGCGCTGGTGTCGATATTCGGGCGCTTGGTCGTCGATCTCGAAGCGATCGACGCGCACAATGAAACGGTCGGCGACCCAAGCGATCCTGCCAGCCGCTTCGCCCACATCTTCCTGTACGAAGCAACCGAGGCGCTGGCGCTGCAGAATGCCGTGAAGCGGCATCTCGACGACCCCCGCGTCCGCACGGGGCTGTTGCACATGGTGCGCCTGTTCCCCCCCGACGAGGTCGTGCCAGAGCCAGAGTTTCGCGGCATGCAGCATTTGCCCGCAACCGCGCTCCGCAGCGTGGTCGAACAGGTGCTCTCGCTTCCGGTGACGGTTTCCTATGATCTTCGCCAAGTGTCCGGAGCGCTGCAACGCGAGGGAGCGATCGGCATCGCCTATCAACCAGGGCCAGCCTTCGAACGACCGTTTTCCTCGCTGCTTGCCCTCGATGTCAGCCGCCACTTGCGCGAGGGGCAGGGTAAGGGCCCCGATATCGACGCGATCCGCGCCGACGTATCCGCCCGCTTGGGAGCCACGCAAGCCATCGCCGACTGGCTGCGCGCCGAGCATTGGCGCCGTGTCGATGCGGGCGGCCCACCGATGCTTCGATTGAACAAGCAGCCGTTTCGGCTGCAAGCCAGCTTCAATCCACTCGACGCCGGCGATCTCGACGTCCTACGTGCCTTCGAATTGCTGGAGAACCGGGCAGGCCTGCTCGATACGATGATCCGGCTGGCGCAACCGACCCGCGTGCGCCGTGACGCCGGCCGGGCGATCGGTCCGATGCGCCTTCTCAATGTGAGCGACAAAGGACGGTACAGCTACTTGCTCTTTGCGATCCCCCGCGAGTCCGAAGATGCCGACATTGCAGCCGGCACCATGGGCTTGATCCTGAGCGATGGCGATCCCGACTATGTGCTCGAGCCGCGCCTGTGGCGAACGATCGGCTGCGATATCATGTCGCCATGGAGCGGCGATGCGCCCAATCTGCTGCGCCTGCGCATGTTTCGACCGAACTTCACCGATCCGATCTTTCAGGAGGTCAAGCGCCGCGCCGGCCAGGATGGCTGGTGGCTCGACCAGAGCTTCGTCGATTTCAATTCACCCAAGGCCGACGCGTTTCTTCAGTTCCTCGGCGCCCAGGTGCAGCCATGAGCACGCGCGACGACATTCTCTCCTTTCTTCGTGACCCGCGAGGCTTTGCCGCCACGGCGGCCGACCGTGATTTATGGACCGAATGCCTCGAGAGCTTCGCGATCCCATCGATCGCCGCCAACGCCGACCGCCCACTCCGTCCAGCTCAGGATAGCGCGTGGCGCGGACTGGCGGACCAACGCGTCGGCCTTGTCCTCGGGCCGCCTGGCACCGGCAAAACGCATCTGCTGTCGTGGCTGATCACCGGCGATGGGGCAACGCGTGCCTTGCATCAGCGCCCTGCGCGAACCCTGGTGACTGCCTTCACCAAGAATGCGGTGGGCAACGTTCTGGATGCCGTTGCCAAGCGACAGGCATTGCACGACCCAACTGCGCCCGCCCCAATCTTCTACGGGGCGCCTCCCGGCGGCGGCCTTTCGGCCGGCGTGCAATTGATCGAGCGCGGCGATGAAGCCGAGGTTGAGCAGCAGCTTGCCAGTGGCCGTGCTGTTGTCGGCGCGACGATCTGGTCCCTGTACCGGCTGATCGCCTCGGGCGTCCTCCCGACGGTCGATGGCCCGACGGCGCCGCTCTTCGATCTGATCTGCATCGATGAGGCCTCGCAGATGGTGCTTGGCCAAGGCCTGATGGCGCTTGCGGGAATGGCGCCAAATTGCCGTATCGTTGTGTCCGGCGACGACCAACAATTGCCGCCGGTGCGATCGATGCGCTCGACCAAGATCGAGGATCGCGAGATGGGCGGCTCGCTCTACGCCTTTCTCAAATCGGCCAATGCCGCGGAATTTCCGCTGGAAGAGACGTTTCGGCTCAACGCGCCCCTCGCCAACTTCCCCGAGCGGAAGTTCTATCCCGGGCGTTATGTCTCGGCTGCCCCAGATGCGCGGCTCGCGCTCAAAGCAGGATGGCGAGACGACTTAGACATGGTCTCGCGCGTCGCGCTCGACCCGGCGCTCCCCATCGTTGTGCTCGTCCATGACGGGCCGGCGGCGGCAACCTCAAATCCGTTCGAGGCCAATCTTGCCGCGAAGTTGACCCTCGAACTCGCCGATCGGGTCGAGGGGCAGGGCGGACCTGTGACCCCGGCCGAATTCTGGACCGAGATCGCAGCGGTCGTCAGCCCACATCGCGCGCAAAATGCAGCGATCCGCGCCTTGATCCCCGCTGCGCTCAAATCGGATGCATTCGTCGAGACCGTCGATCGCATCCAGGGCAAGGAACGCGACGCGATCATCCTGTCCTATTGCGTTGCCGACCCCGAATTCGCGCTTGCCGAAGCCGAGTTCATCTTCTCGCCCGAGCGCCTGAACGTTGCCTCGACCCGCGCCCGCACGAAATTGGTGCTCATCATCAGTCGGCGTCTGCTCGAAGCGGTACCGGCTGAGCAGGAAACGATGGATAAGGCCGAACTGCTCCGCGAGTTCGTCTATTCCTGCGGGTTCGTCGCGGAAACCGTGCTCGACGGCCCCGGTGGCCGGAAGATCCGAACGCAAATCCGCGCCCGCGGCTTCGATGGCGATCCGCTCGATGTCGACCTGACGCCTGACGCCGTGGTCGAGGCCGACGTGCCGGAGATGACCCCGGCGCTCGAAGGATTGCTTGCCGCGATACAGCGCGTCTCCGCCAGCAATGACTATGGTTCAGCCACGCTCAGCCAGGTGCGTAAAGCGATGGCGCTCTCCGCCGAGCCGTTCGCCGACGCCCGTACCTTGCACCTGCTTGGCTGGATTTCGCTAGAGCAACTTGAAGGGAAGTTCGGACGCTATTGGCGCGCCAAGCCGTTCGAGGCTGCGCGGCGTGTCTATCCGATCGATATCGACACGGTGCGCGCACGCATCGCCACTGTCATTCGCGAAGGCCGAGCCGGCAAATACTGCTTCTACGATCGTGCCCGAGACCGGTTCGCGTGGATGTCGGAACAGCAGGACGACATCTTCCTGCCGGTCATTCAGGCATTGCAGGGCGAAGGGCTGCTGACCATCGGCGCAACTGGTGGCGCGATGACCCTTGCTATGACCGCGCCCGCGACGGAGAACGAGGACATTGAGCCCGATGCGCCGTTGCCCTCGATCTCGGACAACGACTATCGGGTGTTGAACCGCCTCGAAGGTCTCGAGGTCGCCCGCATCAATTTCGGCATTTTCGACAGCTGGACGTCGATCACCACCCTTAACCGCGACCTGCGGTGGCGGGACGAAGATATGGTCGCGGCATTGGCGCGGCTCGAGGCCCATGGGCATGTCATGCTCGCCGAAGATGCGCGGGTCCGCAGTCGCGTCGCCGAACTGGCGCGCGAAGTCCGCCACGTCAAACAGCGCTTCAAAACCGACGATGCCAATGATCGCCCCTTTCTGGTCCGCAACCTGAAGGTCGAACTTCGTGACCGCAACAAGCCGGTCCGCAACCGTGCGATCCGGGCGGTGTTCGACGAGGCGATCGCGGCGGCCTCGCCCGCCCAGGCGCAAGGACTGGAGGGGCTGTTTCGCGCACTGGCGAGCCAGTGGGGCGAAACAGCCGCGCTCGCGGAGTTCCAGCGCAAGGGCCTGATCTACGGCCTTGAGGCGTGGCGCGGGGAAAGTCCTTCGGCAATCGCGATTGCCGCGGACACCGGCTCGGGCAAGACCGAAGCTGCGGTCCTGCCGCTGATTGCCGGCGCTCTCGGTGACGCGCTCGAGGGCGTGCGCGGTGTGCGGGCAATCCTCGCTTATCCGCGCATTCGTCTCGCCGCCAACCAGGCGCAGCGTCTCGCAGGCTATCTCGCTGCCTCCGCCAGCATTCCCAACCTGCCAATGCTCACGCTTGGCCTCCAGGTCGGCGACGTGCCTGACAGTTTTGACAGGATGCACGAGCGCTATCGCGACGTCTGGCGGCCCGCCGGGCCAACGGCGTTCGAGTTCCCCTTCTTTGCGTGTCCATCCTGCGGCCAGGGATTGCATCTGCGCGCCGGCGCCGGGCGCGACGGCGCCGATGCGCTCATTTGTACGACGGGAGACTGGCGCTATGACGGTTGGATCGGATCGAAGGCGCAGTTGCGCGAGCGTCCGCCCTCCCTGTTCCTGCCGACCACCGACAGCTTGCATCAATGGCTGCATGACCCGCGCTACGGTGCATTGTTCGGCGACGACCCGCGCTTTGCGCCGCCGCGCGCGCTGCTCGCGGACGAGATCCACCTCTATACCCACATCCACGGTGCGCAGGTTGGCATGGCGCTGCGACGCCTGGCCGCGCGCGCCGAAACCAGTGGCGCCGACACGCGGCCGCTCGTCGCGATCGGAATGAGTGCGACCGTTTCTGATCCGGCTGAGGCCTGGGGACGGCTAATCGGTCGTACCGACGTGCGGATCATCCGTCCGGAAGCCGCGGAACTGGAAGCAAATCCGCGCGGTCGCGAGGTCTTCTACTTCATTCAGCCCGAAGTGGAGTCGCGAGGCGCCGACATCGCGGGGGCCTCGACAACCATCCAGAGCCTGATGTGCCTCGGGCATGGCATACGCCGCCGCACCGGCGAGGAAGGCGGGTACCGCGGGCTCGTCTTCTTCGATTCGATCGACAAGATGCGTCGACTACACGGCGCTTATTCCGACGCCGAGGAAGGCAAGGAACTCGCCGCGCTGCGGATATCTGATTATGGCGACGATCCGACCGGCCAGCCCCAGACCCGGTGCTGCAAGGAGCCGATCGGTTGCGACCGTTTCGCCGACGGCGAATGCTGGTGGTTCGCCGCCAACGACGCCCGGCAATGCGGCGCCAACGGCCGCCGGGTCGCCGGCAGCCCGCTGCGTGTGGCGCGCACGCCGATCTATTCCGGAACCAGCAGCGACGCCGAAGCGCTCGTCAAAGGGTCCGACATCGTCTTTGCCACATCCTCTCTTGAGGTTGGCTATGACGATCCGGAAATCACCCTGGTCTATCAGCATTACGCGCCGCAGAATCTGGCGAGCTTCATCCAGCGCAAGGGACGCGGCGGCCGGGGCATCGACGATCGTCCGACTACTGCGGTCACCCTTTCCATCTATTCCCCGCGCGACAGTTGGTGGTTCAGGCGCCCGGCCGAGATGATCGCGCCATCGGGGTTTCGCATTCCGCTCAATCCCGACAATTTCTTCGTCCGACGCGGCCAGGCACTGACCACGCTGCTTGACGGTATTTCGCGCAGCCTCGGTCGCGGCGCTGTTCTGGATCCGGGTGATACGCCCTCGCGCGCGATCCTGATGGAAGCCGGGCAACTCGTTGAAACTGTCTTCGGTGCGGGTATCTGGAGCGAGTTCGGCGTCGCCGACGCTGCCGGCTTCTGGGCCGCCGCCATAGCGTCACAAATTGGCGCAGGGGGCCACTTTCTAAGTGAAATGCGCCGCAATTTTCGCTGGGCGCCCGACCTGCTGTTCGACACCATCAACCTCCCGTCGCTTACCGTGGGCGGTCCGGGCGTCAACGGCGGTGGCGGCGAGGATATCGGCCTCGCTCTTGTGACAATCGCGCCTGGCAATGCGACACGGCGCTACAACGCATCGATCGTCCATTGGCGGCCGCCCGTACATGGCCGTGCGCCCTGGCTCGCGGCCGACGATTATCAACACGCCGAACGCACACAATTGCGGTCAGACAGTACCGCGCTGCTCGCGGAACTTCCAAGCGACGTTCGCGATGCGCTGGGCGACATTCACACCGATCTGTGCCGACCGACGGTCGCCACCTTGCAGCAACTCGGTTGGATTGCCGGCGCTCACTGGACTCCCGAGATCGGCTTCGACAGCGATCGCGACCCAGCGATCGTGCCGCTCGACCCTCACGCGATGCCGCTGCGTCACGATAGCAACGCAAGCCTGTGCGGGTTCTTGCTGGTCCAGGCCGATCCAGCGCGTGCGCGAGACGTCGGCACCACGCCACATGCGTGTTTCTCGCATGTGGCGGCACATATCGGCGACGAGGTTGCAGGCCACCCATCCGGTCTTGAGGTTGCGCGCGTATTCTGGGGGGCAGACGCCGAACTCAAGTTCGACAGCCGCGGTGTCGATCTCTTGAGCATGTCCCAAATCTTTACCGATCCTGTCACCGAACGCACGCTTCTGCACGGCTATCAAGTGCCGACCGAAGGCCTCCAGTTCGTTATCGACGAGCAGGCGATCACAGCCTGCGTGGAGAGCATTAAGGCTGCATTTGGCGAAGCGGAAGGACAGCAGCGCTGGCACGAAGCCCAGTTCCTGCGCTACCTCGTCGATAGTCGCAGCCGCGCGATCGGTATCGCGGGCTATGATGCTCGCTTGGGTGCCGACATTATCGCTGCCGCTGCCTCCCATCCGACCTTTGCACCACAATTGCGCCGTCTTGCGCGCTTTTGGTCACCTTCAGCGCTTGCCACCTTGTTCGAGGACGTGCGCCAGCAGTTGCTAAGCCAGCATCCCCTGATGACCATCACCCGCGTCGCCCGCGCCGCGTTAACTCTCAGTGACGACGCCTTTCACACCGTGCTGAGCGAGGCGCTCAAGGACGTCCGCGATCCCGTCGCTATGCACGGGTATCTGCGCTCCGCGATTGTTCATTCATTGACCGTGCGGCTGAAGCTGCTCGTGACGCAGGTCGGGCAGGGCGATGAACGACAATTGCTCGCCCATACGAAGCTTCCGTTGCAGTTCGGTGCCGACGCCGGCAATCGCATCACGATTTGCGAGGCGGGAGCGCACGGTGATGGCACGGTCCGCGGCGTGATCGACAATTGGCCCGCTTTGCTGGACCTTGTCGCCGATGGCTATCTCGGGGCGTGCCCCAACGCCGATGAGGATGCGATGGTCAGGCGATTTTGGGCAATGCCAGATCGGCATGATGTCTGGCGAACATTCGATCCGCGTGACCCTGCCGCACTTGGCGGTATCGCACAGGAACTTGGTGCGGCGGCGCCTTCCGACGCGGGCCCTGTGCTACCGCAAGTGCTGGTCCGTACCCTGTTCGCACAGGAGGCGGTCGAGGCGGAGCCTTTCGCCCTGTACGATGTCGCCGCCGACATCGAGCAGGTGCGGAGCGCCGCCTTTGGTTCGCTCGACCGACCGGTGCTGGGATGGGAGTTGGCGTCGGCAGCGGTCGATGCCGCATCTCAGGGCACCGCTCCAATACTCAAACGTCTGTATGATGCCTACGCCGCGCTCGATCGCAACGCCGCTGGTTCGCTCGGACCGGAAGCGCGGCTCGCCGAGCAAGTATTCCGTCTGTCAGCGCCGCTCTGTGCCGATGGATGCCGAAGCTGCGTTCACCAGGCCAGTGATCTGATGAGCGACAGTCTTGCCGAGGCCAGCGTCAGCCGGTCGTTGCTCCAGCGCTTTCTAGCTAGCGGGTCGTAATCCCGAGCCGGTCGAGCGCCGCATGTTCGGCGAGCCAAGCCTGGACCTTCGGCGTTACCATAGCGAGGGTCGCGCGCTTGTCCGCAAGTGCGTTGATGAATTCACCCACCTCGTCTTCGTCGATCTCGGCAGCGCGCTCGGCCTGCAGCGCATCATATTCCTTCGACAGCGTCGAAACGGCGCCGTGAAGGTCGGCGGCGGATGCCACGTTGGCCGAGTTAACGCCGTTTCGGCCGCACGCGACCAGCCGCGGGCCGAGATTGTTGGCGACATTCATCGACGTTAGCAACTCCCCCAATCCGATGAGCGGCTGATATCGCTCGCTGGCGACTGCTCGCCAATGGTCCCGAATCGAACGCTCGAGCGCCGCGATCGCCCGGCTGAGGTCGGTCGAATATTCATAGACCGCTGCGCGTAACGCCTCAGCATCCTCGGCATCTTCAAGAGCCTCGCCGACCGCTTGCGCGCACTCAATCATTTCCGTCAGCACTTCGCGCTGGTGCGCAGGCGTTCCGAATCCGGTCATGTCTGCGGTCTCGACCAGAGCAGTCATCCGCTGGATCTGGTGACCGGCCGTGCGCAATTCGGTGATCGCCTTGCCCAACCGCTCGCCAAGCGTGCGGCGCGAAACCGCTTCGGGCAATTGCTCCAGCAGCGTTTCGGCCTCGAGTAGGGCGTCGCTCATGCCTCGGTCCCTTGCGTGGCCGGCTTGGCGACCGCGGCCTGAAGGGCCTTTCCAACCGCCTTTACCTCGGATAGCGAGCCGCCGCTGCCGGCTTCGCGGACGCAGTCCTGCGCGTGATTTCGCAAATCGTCGACCGCGCGTTCGCCTGTCTGCGCGGTGACCAAGATGTCCTCGAGATCGCGCGCTGGCTGCTGCGCAAGCCAAGCCAGGCGCTGAAGCAACTTCGCCGGGATCTCCTCTTCCTCCAGCGCAAAGATCAGGGTTTCGGCCCGCGTCCCCGCGCCTTCGCTCAGTCTTACCCTTAACCGGTCATTGGCTTGCCGCCATGCCAGCACCTTGTCGGCGGCGGCGCCGGTCAGCAATTCGGCGATGCCCGTGATGCAGCGGTCGAGGCGACCGAGGTGGGTTGCGACATCCTTTCCACGCAGCAAGCCGGACAGCGTGTCTGCCCGACCCTTGATCTGCCCGAATTCGGTGCGCTCGATATGGTTGCGCTTTTCATTCCAAGTGCCGGCCAGTTCACGGGCGCGCTTGTACAGATCGGGGAGGGCGCCGTTTTCTTCCGGCACCGGGTCGCACCGCCCGGTCTCGCCCAACCGGACGATCGCGCCCATCAGTTCGCTGGAATCGATCAGCGCGCTACCGCCGCTGGTTCCGGTCGCATTATCGGTGAGATTGAGACTGATCATCGCACGAAGTTCGGTGCGCAGACGCTCATGGAAGCCCTTGGTGGCGGTGAGCCATTCCTGCCATGGCGCACTGCGGGCGCTGAAATCCGTCTCCGACAGACCCTCATCGCTCAAGATCGCGCGCATTTGGTCGGCAACGGGCGCATCGACGCTGGTCGCGCCGCGCAGGTAGGCGCGGGCGAGCAGAACCTGCGCGAATGTCGCCACCTGGGACCAGCGCGCGCCATCAGCGAGCCGGGGGATTTTGCGATCGAGATACGCGACCATGGTGGTCGCCAGCCGACGCATCATCGTCGCGAGGCTACGCCGATGATATTCAGCGTCCTCCAACGACATGCCCGTGTCGAGCCGCAGTGAAATGAACGCTTCGAGACCGTTGCGAACCCAGGGCTCTGCCGAAAGTGTGAAATAGTCGAGCTGGCGCGTGGCGGTGCCCTGCAATTTGACCATGTCGCGCGTGATCAACTTCTGGAACAACGGCGGCGGCACGCCGATCGCGCGACTGTCGATTTCCTCGACCAGGAGGAAGAGGATCTCGTTCCATCGGCTGCCATTCTGGATCGCGTCGCTGGGCGTCCAGCTTCGGATCTGCTCGCGCAGGACCTCGAGTTCGCTCTTGGTCGGCATCAACCTTTTCGGTTTGGGTGCCGAGACAATTGGCCGTGCCGGGCGAATTGGGGCAAGACCACCGGGGCGTTGCGGCGGTTCGTCTTCGTCGTCCGTCGGCGTATCGACGATCGGCTGTACGATGATGATCGGTGCAGCCGCGATCGGCGCCGCAGCCGATGCATCGTCTGCTCCGATCCACGGCAGACCGAAGGCATCAAACACCGCTCGGCTGGTACCCGCAAAGGCAAGGCCTTCGCCAAGCGACGTCGTGTCAGCCCGATCCGGATTGGCCCAATAAGCGAGCATTCGCCGCATGCGGGCGCGCTCTTCGGGTGCCTCGATCCGGTTATCGACGATCTGCTTGAGCCGAGGCGCAAGCGCCAGATCGGATCGACGATCGGCGCGAAAGGCGTCTGGCTCGATGAAGCTGCCCGGATAGGTTTTGGCGGCAAGGCTGTCGGGCTGCAGCAAATTGGGGTTCAGGATTGCTTGCAGGATACCGCGCGGCGTCTTCCAGGTCTGACCATTGTCATTCTCCTTGAGCGCCTCATAGAAGCGGTCGAACGCATGCGGCGTGAAGGGAAACAGGCCGATCCCGTCCTCGGCGCCGAAGATGTCGAAGCACACTTCTTGCCGAGGGCATTCGATACAGCGATTGGGCGGCGGCGCCTCACGGCCCTGCCGGCTTTCCGCCAGCCAGTTGTTGAGCGCAGCGGGCCCGGCGCGTACCGCTGCAAGATAGCGCACTGCGAACTGTCGCCGGGTCTCGCCCTCCCGCAACGTCGCGACATCCTGCAGACCATCGGTTGCTTTCCCGAGCCGCACCTCATGGGTGATGCGTTGGCGGTAATTGCCTTGCAGCTTGTCATAATATGCCGGCGTTACGCCGACGACCGAGATGAGCGGGCAAACCGCTTGCTCATCCGCTTCTCCGCGCGCGGCTGCATTGAACACCAGGACGTCGATCAGGCTGTCATCCAGTCCCTCCCAACTGGTGATGTCTTCGAGCAGCAGCACGAGCCGCTGCTTGCGGTCGGCCAGGGCTTCGCGCACTTGGCGAAACAAGGTCTTCAGCCCTTGCGCGGAAATACCCAGCACATTCTGAATCGCATCATTGCGCCGCAGGTTGAGTGCCTTCATCAGTGCCAGGCTCGTCGGGAACTGGTCCGCATGCTCTTCGGCTAGTTCGTCGGCGAGCCATTGCTCCTCGCGGAACACCCGGATCGTGTCGGCTTCGCGTTCGAGCCGTCGCGCCAGATCATGACTATGCGCGATCGCCGCCTGCCCGCGAAGCGGCGGGCAGAGGTCGCCGAGTTCCTGGACATCAAACAGGTCGAACGACGCCGTCGCTGAATTTCGCCCGCCGCCCGCACCTTCAAGAAGGTCGAGGATGCGTGATGGCGCTTTCCAGCCGGCCTTGACCGCCGGATGCGAAAGCAATTCAGCTGGCGCGAACGTCTTGCACCAGGCCTCGTCCGGCATCGCCCGATCGAAATGCCCCGGCTCGAGTGTATTGGAAAGTGTGCTGAGGAAGATGTTCGAGCGGCCGCGCGAGGATGTGTTCTGCCGTTGCCCAAGATTGTCGAACAGATGCGCGAATTCGATGGGCAGGCGATCACGAAGCTGGCGGAGGGCACCCTCAAGCGAGCCATCGGCGCGGCGTAGCAACAGCTTGATGTCGGTTTGATGCGGCCAGTTAACCGACAGCCAGCGGATGAGATGTGACTTGCCCGACCCTGGCTCGCCCTGGACCACGCAAAAGGCATGTTCCCGGCTCGGATCGGCGAGCGTGTCGAGAACCGCCTGTTCGTCGCGGCCGGTAAACTCGGCAGCATCGCGGCCGGCAACGTCGAACCCCTCGATTGGCGTGTGCGTGGCGAGGAAGATCGCGTCGTCGCCCTCGAGCGCCTCGGTGACAAAGATCGATCGCGCGTCCTCGGCACGCCAGCAAGCTGGGTACGGCCCATTCATTGGATCGCGCCTGGGAATAGGACGACCGTGGTGAAGGCGTCGATCGCGTGCGAACTGTCCGCGCTGAGGCGAACACGGTCCGCAGCATCGCCACTCGGCACGAGACGCAGGCTCTGGTCGTCGTGCAGATCGCGCAATGCCGCGCTCAGCAGCGGGGACAGGCGTCCGACAGGGGGCGCATGGCCGATCCGCTGACATGCCTGGACGAACAACCGGCCGCGATCGAGATAGGGCATGCGGCGGGCGACCAAGGCGACGAAGTCGCTGGCCGGCAATATTGAGCCACGCTCGATCCCGGAACGTTCGATCTCACGTAGAATGCGCGAGGCGGGCGAGGGGTAATCGGGTGCGGACCGGTCTGACGGCATCGGGAGGCCCAGGCCGAGAAAGGCGAGCCAGCGGCGCCATGCCACGGCCTTCGTCGAATTCATTTCCTTGCCGGTCAGCCCGGCATTGGCCTTGTCGGCAAACTCCTCACGGCCAGCCTGGTAGATCCATTCGAGACCGTTCTTGCGATCGCTCTCGGCGACCATCCACGCAAAACCCTCGAGCAGCGCGGCATCGCCGTCGCCCGTGTCGAGCGCGATCAGGCGGTCGTGGACCAGATCGGCGAATTGCGGAAAAGTCTCCGGCAGCGAAACGGCAAGACTGACCTGGTCGCGTGCGGAGTCGACCAGCGCCAGGCTGAGCGCGGCGTTATGCGCGTCCGACGCGAGCGTCGCCTTGGCCTTCACCTCCGCGCCGTCGCGCTCGAACCCGGGATTGAGCAGCGCTTCATAGGTAGCCCGCGGCGAGGATCCGCCCAAGGCAAACAGGCCGGCGACAAGCGACCAGACGCGTTCCGGTGTGCCTTGAGGGCTGGAGAGCAGAGTCACGCGCCGTCCTCGATCTCGGCGAGAGCGGCAAGTTGGTTTTCCGCATAGGGTGCATAGCGCGAGATGGTCTGGTCGAGCCGCCGTCCGCGAACCACACGATCTGGTCGAGAAATGATAAGGAGCGGAGAGCTGGAGCGCGCCCTAAAGTCACGGGCACGATCGATCAGCGCCTCTGCAAGGAAAGCGTCGTCTGGCAATACAATAGCAGTTGGCACATCCGCCAATTGATTTTCCCCCGTCCACTCCCGCTCGTCGATCACGAGTCCCAGTCGTGTCGCTGAATTCAGCATAAGCTGGGCAGCCTGTCTCGCCAATCCGTGCGGCAGGACAATTTGATCCACACCGGCTGCGGTAAGGCACTTGATTAGATCGGGAAAACCGCCCTCGAAATGCGGATCACTCGGCGCCACGAGCAGGGTTTCCGCGGGGAGCGCCGTGCGACAGGCAGGCCGCGTTCGCCAGCGCTGTTCCAGACCGGCCGCGATCAGGTGGCTGGGCGGGGACATGCCCGCTTTTCGGCAATAGGGGCAGCGGCCGCACGCCGGAGCGTAGGTCCGTGGCTCGATGATTTCGAACGCCGTCCGCGTGACGCAGGCCTTCGCCGGATGGCGCATGAGTTTCACGAAGGCGTCGAGATCCGCCTTGACGTCGGCCAGTTCGCCGTCTCGCACGGCAGCGACCGCTTGCCACAGCGCGTCGTCGACACCCACCAGCGCACGAGCATCGAGGATTTCCACCGTCCAAGCGAACTCGGGTTGGTCGCCCTCCACTGGCATCGACAGGACGCGCAGAATTCCGGCGCGCTGCATGAGCGTTAGCAAGGTCATATTCCAGCCGCGGTTCCAGTCGCCGGCGCGCGGCCTTAGGCCTTCGCGAAACGCATCGAGATCGATCGTCATCTGCAGATGCTCGCCGACATAGCGTTTGCCAGTCGCCGCGCTAAGCAGGCCCGCCCACCGCTGCTCGGCAAGATCGCGCGTCAACCAGCCCGAGGTTGCCAGACCATAGGCCTGTTTCACATCGCTGTCGCTGGGTCCATCGACGAACAGGCATGCCGCCAGTCCCTGGCCATTGTCCCGCGAGGCGCGCCCGATCTCCTGATACCAGCGTGCCGGGCCCTCGGGCAGGCAGGCATGAATGACCGAGCGCACGTCAGGCTTGTCGATACCCATGCCAAATGCCGAGGTTGCAACGACGATATCGATTTGATCGGCGGCCCAGGCATCGACGATCCGACGCCGGTCGCGCGGCCCCGTGTCGCCGGTAAACAATTCGAGCCGATCGAAGCCATGGTCAGCATCGGCGAGGCGCGCGTGCAATGCGGCGGCGTCGGCAATCTGCGTCGTATAGACGATGACCGGCCGGGGAGCCCGGTCAAGGAGATAATCGAGCGCCGCGTGCCGCTGGCTTTCCCAGACATAGTGAGAGACGACGATATCATGCTCGTAGCGCGGGAGACGCGCGTCGATCTCAAGCCATTCGCCGTCCAGACGCCACGCGCTGCGCAGGACGGTTCGGGCGCTCTCGGGCAAGGTCGCCGATAACAGCACGGCGCGGATCGCCGGATTGGCCCGGCGAAGCCGACCAAGCAGCGCCGGCAAGCGCTGGAAATCAGGCCGGAAGCCCCGGCCCCAGCTCTCGATGATATGAGCTTCGTCCACAAAGACATGCGTCAGACGGGCCTCGAGGCCAAACTCGGCCGAATGCGGTAGCGCCGCTTCCATGAGGTGGTCGAGCAACGCCGGGTTCAGTGCCTTTTCTGGCGACAGCAGGACAAGCGGGATTTCGCCCCGGCGAAAGCCGTTGATGATCGCTTCCGATTCCGCGAACGGCGTGTCGCCGGTGAGCGCCTTGCTCGCTTCCAACCCGCGCATGCCCGACAAAGTGCGCTCATGATCGAGCGCAAGGGCGACGGTCGGGGTGATCACGATCGCGCACGCGCCTGGCTGCGTTTCGCGCTCGAAATTGGCGGCGATCTGGAACAACAGGCTCTTGCCCGACCCCGTCGGCATGCTGACCATGAGACCCGACCCAGGCGGTTGGGTGAGCAGCGCGCGGGTTGCGGCTTTTTGCGCGATCGTTCGATATCGCTCATGCTGGCTCAACCGCAGCAATACACCGTCCGGTGACGCCGGCTCATAGGCATGACGCGGGATCGAATCGAACCGCAGGGCGGCGGTCAGCCCATCGAGGCCGGGCTGGTCGTCTTCATCGACGATGCGCAGCGCGGTATCGGAGTTGGTGCGGGCGAGCCCGAAACGCCCGAGCAAGGCATACTCGTCCAGAGTCAGGTCCAGCGGCAACGCGTCAAGGTCGATGCGCCCGCCCTTGAGACGGATCAGCGACCGTATCAGCGCCATGCGATCTGCAGGGGTGCGCGCGACAACAAGCCCCGTCAGGCACCGTGCGATGGAGCGCGCGACCCAAGTTGCGTCCCCATTCGCGCTTTCCGTAGCGCCAATGTCAGCGACTGATGCCAACGCGATTCGCCTCCCCCGTATCTATGAGACTGTAAATGCTGCTTTGTCGCTAAGAGAAACGCTGTGGCTGACCGGGTTTTTCAGTGTGGCTGCCAGTATGCGTGCGGTCAGATCGTTTCCATGCGGACGTTGAGCAGGTCGTTTGTGAACGAGCGCACGATCAGAGCTCCGAACTTGCCGATTAGCCCATCAGGAACCTCATAGGCGCTGGCATAGCTGGCGATGTGGTGGAGCGCGACCGCCTGCTTCTTGATCTTCACCTGCCCCCCCGCCAAAGGTACCGCGCGTGACCGGGTGATATGCGCGCTTGATGTTCTGCCCTTCGCCGCGATCTCGGTTGAAGGCGTTATTCATTGGAGTGGTCGCCACGTTCACCTTGTCGTGCGAAGCCATTAGGTTTTTCTGCTGCACTATTTTTTAGGCTATCTTGCCCATGAATGCGATGATCCCCTCACTTGTCCGAAATTTGTAGTCATTTTTCGGACAAAGACCAGCCAGCCCGATGCGCGGAAGGACTCGAACCGCCCTGTCCATTCACGTCCAGCCTTTACCACGATTCCAGATCTTGCTATTAATGCCCATGGCGACTTCGCAAGTCCATGATTTGACTGCGAAATCAATCGCTTAGGTTGCCCCGCAGAAAGCTCTTCTGGGCACCATTTTTCTGACACCCCCAAGTAGCGATGATTTCGCTCTTCCCACGCTGGGGAAGGGGTTTGGCGGCTGTGTCTTTTCCTCTTGTAGCCTGCCCTCTGGCGTCGCGCGAAATTTCTCGGTCGCGAGCCCATACATGCGCGCATCCGATCATCGAAGAGATGATCGCACACCGAAAAGCTGTGTCGGGAGATGAAGGGCTTTTCCAAGCCTGCCCAGCCGGGAAGGCTGGTGACCCCTACGGGAATCGAACCCGTGTTTCAGCCGTGAGAGGGCCGCGTCCTGACCGCTAGACGAAGGGGCCACTGAGCGAGCGATGTGCATCGCTGCCGTGAGAGGGCGCCTTTACGGGGATGGTCTGGCGCGGTCAAGGCCATTTGCTCAGGCGATGGCAAGATCCTCGATATGCAGCTCCGCGGCGGGGCGGGGCCCCCAGTCGTCGATCTTTGCGCGACCGGCGAGCCAGAAGCGCGTGCCGGCGCGGGAGGAGAGCAGCATCTGCCCAAGTTCTGTCTCTGCCTGACGAAAAGCCATGGCCTTGAGCGAGCGGCCGTCCTCGCCCGCCACGATGGCGCGGACATGGCTCGTCCCGACGATATCGGCGCGCACGACGCGCACCGGCCCCAGCGCGACACGGGGTGCGGGCCAGCCATTGCCGAAGGGGCCGGCCTGCTCCATCGACTGGATCAGCTCCGGCGTCAGTCCGGCCGGCGCTACCAGCAGGTCGATGAGGAGGGCGCGGGCGGTGGTGGCGCGGGCGACATCCTCGCGCAGCCGCTCTTCCAGAAACTCCGCCAGCGCGGTCACATGCTCGCGGCGAACGGTAAGCCCGGCCGCCATGGCATGCCCGCCGCCTGCCACCAGCAGGCCGTGGTCCTTGGCGGCCAGAATGGCGGCACCTAGATCGACACCGGTAATCGAGCGTCCCGAGCCCTTGCCGATGCCGTCCTCGTCAATGGCGATGACGATGGCCGGGCGGGTGATCTTTTCCTTGAGGCGCCCGGCCACGATGCCGATTACGCCCGGATGCCACAGATCGCCGGCGATCACGGCGACGGAGCGCTCGCCCAGCTCTGCGAGAAGGGCTTCGGCTTCCTCCTGCACGGTCGCCTCGATCGCACGCCGCTCCTGATTGAGCTGATCGAGCTCTGCGGCGAGCATAGCAGCCTCGTCGGGGTCGGCAGTGGTGAGCAGGCGGACGCCCAGATCCGAGCGGCCCACACGCCCGCCGGCATTGATGCGGGGTCCCAGGGCAAAGCCGAGGTCCGAGCATTGTGGAGCACGCTCCAGCCGGCTCGCAGAAAGCAGGGCGTTGAGGCCGATATTGCCGCGCCGCGCCATCGTCTTGAGCCCTTGGGCGACAAAGGCGCGGTTGAGGCCCCGGATGGGCGCCACATCTGCGACGGTGCCCAGCGCGACCAGATCGAGCAGATCCAGCAAGCGCGGTTCCGGGCGGGCGGCGAACCAGCCCCGCGCGCGCAAGGTGCGGACCAGCGCGGCACCGAGCAGGAAGGCGACGCCGACCGCGGCGAGATGGCCATGACCGGCGGCCTCATCGGCCTCATCGAGCCGATTGGGGTTAACCAGCGCAAGGGCAGGGGGGAGCGAGGCGGCGCATTTGTGGTGATCGACGACGATGACATCCAGCCCCACGGAGCGTGCGGCCTCCAGCGCGGCAAAGGCCTGGGCGCCGCAATCGACCGTGACGACCAGGCTGGCACCGCTGCGTGCAAGCGCTACCAGCGCCTCACCGGATGGGCCATAGCCCTCCATCAGTCGGTCGGGGATGTAAACGCCTGCAGCGAGCCCGAGCTCGCGCAGCAGCCGCACGAGCAGTGCTGCGCTCGTCGCGCCGTCCACGTCATAGTCGCCGAAGATGGTGACCGATTCTCGGTCGATGACGGCCGCGGCGAGCCGCTCGGCGGCGCGATCCATATCCTGGAAGATGGACGGATCGGGGAGGAAGCTGCGGATGGTCGGCGCCCGTTCGCGCTCCAGGCTGTCATGCGTGCACCCCCGCGCGCGCAGCAGATCGTCCACGAGATTGCCGCCGCTGCCGCAGGGCTCAGGTCCGCGCCAACGCCAGGCACGGCCGGTGAGCGATCGATCGATATCCAGAGCAAAGCGCATGGCGGCACCTTAGCCGAGCTTGTGGGGGAAAGGATAGGAGCGTCGTGATAGGGGTGGGGTTAGCCTTCGCCGCTCGTGCTGGGTAGGGTCTGAGGTGCGCCTCAGGCGTACCGAAGAGCCGTATCGAAGCATCGTCAATCCTTCGATACGCCGCTTCGACAGGCGTAGCAGCTACTCAGGACGAACGGAGATATCGTCCGAGATGTCGTCATTTTGCGCACGGGATGTTTCGGGCGGAACGGCGTTTATCCGCACGCCGCTCTTTGCAAGTCCCGGCCGATGGAGTAGCTGCGCTATCATGACGGCAATCCTCTCGCTCCGCGGCGTCACCAAGCAATATGCCAGCGGTCACAAGGCGCTCGGCAGCGTCGATCTCGATGTGGAGGAGGGCGAGATCTTCGCGCTTCTCGGGCCGAATGGCGCTGGCAAGACCACGCTCATATCCATCATCTGCGGCATCGTACGCGCCAGTGGCGGGACTGTGCATGTCGGCGGGCACGATATCGTGCGGGATTATCGCCAGACGCGCGCTACCATCGGCCTGGTGCCGCAGGAACTCTCGACCGATCAGTTCGAACGCGTGATCGATACGGTGCGCTTCAGCCGTGGCCTGTTCGGCAAGCCGCGCGACGATGCCTATATCGAGAAGGTGCTGCGCGACCTGACGCTTTGGGACAAGCGCCACGCCAAGCTGCAGGAGCTTTCCGGCGGCATGAAGCGGCGGGTCATGATCGCCAAGGCACTCGCCCATGAGCCGCGCCTGCTGTTTCTGGATGAGCCGACTGCCGGCGTCGACGTGGAACTGCGCCGCGACATGTGGGCGCTGGTCCGCCAGCTGCGGGACAATGGCGCGACGATCATCCTCACGACCCATTATATCGAGGAAGCCGAGGACATGGCCGATCGCGTGGGCGTCATCACCGGCGGCGAGCTGATTCTGGTGGAAGACAAGGCCCGGCTGATGAAGAAGCTGGGCAAGAAGACGCTGCGGATCACGCTCAATGAGCCGATGTCGGCTGTGCCTGCTGCCCTGTCTGACTGGCGCGTGACTCTGGAGAGCGACGGCGCCGAGCTTGAATATGTGTTCGACAGCCAGGCCGAGCGCACCGGGATCTCGGCGCTGCTCGGCCAGCTGAGCGCCCTTGGCATCGGCTACAAGGACCTCAACACCAAGGAAAGCTCGCTGGAGGACATTTTCGTGGATCTTGTCCACAAGCCTGCGGCCCGGTCGGAGCAGGCGGCATGAGCGGCATTAACATCCACGCGATCCGCGCGATCTATCTGTTCGAACTGCACCGCTTCCAGCGCACGCTGATGACGGGGCTGGTCGTTCCGGCGTTGACCACCACGCTCTATTTCGTGGTGTTCGGCAGCGCCATCGGGTCGCGGATGACGGAGGTCGACGGGATTCCCTATGGCGCATTCATCGTGCCGGGCCTCATCATGCTGTCGATGTTCACCGAGAGCATCTTCAACGCCAGCTTCGGCATCTACATGCCCAAATATAGCGGCACGATCTACGAGCTGCTCTCCGCGCCCATTTCCGCGCTGGAGACGATCATCGCCTATGTGGGCGCGGCGGCGACCAAGTCGATGATCATCGGGCTGGTGATTCTCGCGACGGCGCATCTGTTCGTCGATCTGCCCATCGCGCACCCTGCGGCGATGCTCCTGTTCATGATGGTGATCGCGATCAGCTTTTGCCTGTTCGGGTTCATCCTGGGCATCTGGGCGCAGAGTTTCGAGCAGTTGCAGGTCATCCCGCTGATCGTCGTCATGCCGATGACCTTTCTGGGCGGCGCGTTCTACTCGATCCATATGCTGCCCGAGCCCTGGCGGACGATCACCATGTTCAATCCGGTCGTCTATCTGATCAGCGGCTTCCGCTGGACCTTCTTCGGGAAGGGCGATGTCGCGATGGGCGTCTCCGTGGCATTCGTCAGCGCGATGCTGGTCATCTGCCTCGCGGTGATCGCCTGGATGTTCAAGACCGGATATCGCCTCAAGAAGTAGAGCGAACGGGCGTCAAATACCAAAACGCCCGCCATGCGCGAACGCAGGCGGGCGGTTCAGTCTCTGAATACTCGGTGCGTCAGTCGCGGGCGCGATGCTCACCCTTGACCCAGCGCACCGTGCCCGACGAGGCCCGCATCACGACGCTGTTCGTGGTCATTTTGCCGCCGCGCAGGAGCTTGACACCCTCGAGCAGCGAACCATCGGTGACGCCGGTTGCAGCGAAGATGCAGTCGCCCTTGGCGAGGTCTTCCAGCTTGTAGATGCGGTCGAGGTCGGTGATGCCCCACTTGCGGGCGCGGGCCTTCTCGTCCTCGTTCCGGAACAGGAGCTTGCCGTTGAACTGGCCACCGACGCAGCGCAGGGCCGCACAGGCCAGCACGCCCTCGGGCGCACCGCCAGAGCCCATGTACATGTCGATGGTGGTGTCCGGGTCCGTCGTCGCGATCACGCCGGCCACGTCGCCGTCACCGATCAGCACCACGCCACAACCGATGCCGCGCAGTTCGGCAATCAGCTTCTCATGGCGGGGGCGATCCAGCACGCACACGATGATCTCGGAGGGCTTCACGCCCTTGGCCTTGGCCACCGCCTCGACATTCTCCGTGGCGCTCTTGCGCATGTCGATGATGTCCGGCGGATAGCCGGGGCCAACCGCCAGCTTCTCCATGTACACGTCCGGCGCGTTGAGCAGATTGCCTTCCTCGGCCGCAGCGAGAACCGCAAGCGCATTGGGGCCGGCCTTGGCGGTGATGGTCGTGCCTTCCAGCGGATCGAGCGCGATGTCGATCTTGGGGCCACGGCCCGGCGCGCCGCCGACCTTCTCGCCGATGTACAGCATGGGGGCTTCGTCGCGCTCACCTTCGCCGATCACCACCGTGCCATCCATGTACAGGCCATCGAAGGCTTTGCGCATCGCCTCAACGGCAGCAGCGTCCGCGGCCTTCTCGTCGCCGCGCCCCACGAGCTTGGACGCGGCGATCGCGGCGGCCTCGGTGACGCGCACCATCTCAAGAACAAGTACCCGATCGAGTACGGAACTGGCTTCGACGGTATTCGACTTCCCCATCCTGCGGCATCCTTTGCTGAATTGATGGGACGCGATAGGCGAGGATTGTTGCAATGTCGATAATGAGCCAGCGTCTTACCGGTGCGGCCGGGCGCATATCGCATCCCGGCCTGTAAGCGCGGGGTCGCCGCCTCTCAGTCGAGGATGTGCATCAGCATCGGCGCGCCCAACAGACTGTCCGATCCGCCGAGCCTGCGCAGCAGATCGTCGATGGCGGAGAGGGCGCCCGGGTGAGTGACGATGGCGACCAGAACGCCCTCGTCCGCGGTGGCGGCACGCTGGATCACGCTTTCGATCGACACGCCCGAATCCCGCATCGCCGCCGTGATTTCCGCCAGAACGCCGGGGCGATCCTGAACCTGGAAGCGCAGATAGGCGCGGCCCGTGCGCTGGCCGGCATCGGCCTTGACCTGGCGCTGCAGCCACTCCGCCGGCATGGCGAAGGCAGGGCCATATTCATCGCGCGCCACGTCGATAACGTCTGCGACCACGGCGGAAGCGGTGGGGCCTTCACCGGCGCCGGCGCCCTGGAAGAACAGGCGGCCGACGAAATTGCCCTCCGCCACGACCGCGTTGAGCGCGCCATCGACATGGGAAAGGGGATGATCGAGCGGCACGAGCATGGGGTGGACGCGCTGGAAGAGGCCGACATTCTCGCTGCCGTCCGCCTCGCATTCCGCCATGCCGACCAGCCTGATCTTGAACCCGAGCGAGGCGGCCTCGCGGATATCGGCTGCCATGACATTGCGAATGCCGGTGATATCCACCGAGCCGAAATCGATCTCGGTGCCGAAGGCGAGGCTGGCGAGAATCGACAGCTTGTGGGCGGCGTCGATACCGTCGATGTCGAAGGTGGGGTCGGCCTCGGCATAGCCCTTGGCCTGCGCTTCCTCCAGCACCTGGTCGAACGGGCTGCCGTGCTGTTCCATGGTGGAGAGGATGTAATTGCAGGTGCCGTTGAGGATGCCATAGACCCGCATGATGCGATTGGCAGCGGCGCCCTCCCGCAGGCCCTTGATGACCGGCACACCGCCCGCGACGGCCGCTTCATATTTCAGCGCAACGCCGCTCCGCTCGGCTTCATGTGCCAAATCGAGACCATGATGAGCGATCATCGCCTTGTTGGCGGTAACGAAAGGCTTGCCCTGGCTCAGGCATTGGCGGGCCAGCGTCAGGGCCGGGCCATCCGCGCCGCCGATCAGTTCAACGACCGTATCGATGTCCTCGCGCTGCGCGAGGGTCGCCATGTCGTCGACCCATTCATAGGCGGAGAGATCGAGGCCGCGATCCTTGCTGCGGTCCCGCGCGGAAATGGCGACCACCTCGATCGGGCGGCCTGCACGCCGGGCGATCAGATCCCGGTTGGTCTCCAGCAGGCGAATGACACCGGCGCCCACGGTTCCCAAGCCGACGATGGCGAGGCGAAGGGGGCGGGAAGAGGCGTCGGTCATGGTCATGTCCTGCAAAAATGTGTGAGCGGCGGTCGCACGGAGGTCCGCCGCCGCTCATAGCGGGTAATCCCGTTCAGGAAAGAGCCCTCTGCCTAAATGACTGGCGTTTGGGTGCGGTCACATGGTCCGAGCGCGGCCCGGAATGCGCTGTAATCGCGACTGGCGGCTTCCGCATCGTTGCGCGCCAGTTCGGTGAGGGACAAGGGCGGGAGCTGGTCGGGCAAGCTGCACGCGAGGCGATACCACAGCAAGGTGTCCCGCTCGGGGAGCTTCGCCGAATCATCCACAACCTCGCCCAGCGACACGCTGAAATGCGGTTGCTCCTGCGGTCTGCGGATCACCGACAGTGAAATCGGCGAGCCGTCCGCCGTGCCAAGAAAGATCTGGGTCTCCCCTTCGCCCACAATCGCGCCTGGCACATGGAAGGCGGAGGTAATGGCGGTGATCGGACCAGGTGCCCCCGGCGCGTAAAGATCTTCGATGACCTTTCGCGCCAGCGCCTCGTTGGCGGGGGTCCAGGGCACGAGCGCCGTGCTCGCGCTCAACTGGAACTCGCTCACCTGCTGGCCGACTTTGCCGAAAGCGAGAAAAATCTTGTTCTTGAGGTTGGGGCGTCGAGCATTTTCCGCTGACCCGTCCACGAGGAAAGAGATTCGCTTGGACATCACGCCATCGCTGCGAATCAAGCCGAGCGTTTCGGCCTGGACGTAAAAACGGCTCCGCGTTTCCGGCAGATCGGGCGCGCGCTCGCGCTTGAGGGCGACGATAGAACGCACGGTAATGCGCGCCACCGTGGGGGAGGACGATACCAGTTCGGCCATCCGCGCGTAACTCAAGCTTGCCGGCTCTGGCGATTCTGCCACCTGTGCCGTAGCGGAAGTGGAAATAAAGGGGAAAGCGGCTGTCAACAGGGCGCTGCAACCGATTGCCGCCAGTTTGAACCGGGCCTTTGGGCGTCGGATTGTGTCGGTCATACGCAATTCTCCTGATAGGCCTTCCTCAGCCTCTAACATAGGGGGTTACGCAGAGGTGACCACCGTCAACAAAGCGTTTGCTTCACACGTTTTGCCACGATAGGACATGCCTCGGAATTTAGGAGCCCGAGCGATCAGTATCGCACGGAAGACGTTGTGCTTTACGGCATTTCGTCGATTCGTGGTCTGATTGTCAGCGCTGTATCGAGCTAGGGAGTGTCATTGCTGAATGGCCTATGCTGACCAGTCACAATCGTCCGGTAGGACGGTTTCTCTTATCATCGTGGCAATCATTCACGCGATCCTCGGTTATGCGTTTGTGACGGGGCTTGGCATCAAGTATGTCAAGCAGGCTGCAGAACAGCTGAACGTCATCGACGTGGCAGAGGAGCCGCCGCCGCCAGAGGAGGAGCCGCCGCCACCGCCTCCGCCTCCGCCAGACATGCCGCCGCCACCGCCGCCGCCGCCCACAGCGCCGCCGCCGATGATTTCGCTGCCGAGCACGGCTCCGGTTCTGGCGCCGCCGCCGCCTCCCACGCCGCCTCCGCCGGCTCCGCCTGCACCGCCGCCGCCGCCTGCGCCGGTTGTCAGCAAGGCCGCTGGTGCCAGGGGTAACCCTGCGAGCTGGATTACGTCTGACGACTATCCTGCGGGTGCTCGTCGTGACGAGGCCGAGGGTTCGGTGACGATCGCTTGGGATATCAATGCCCAGGGGCGCGTCGAAAATTGCCGGGTGACCGCATCGAGCGGCCGCAAGGACCTCGACGAAACCGCTTGCAGCCTGATCACGCGCCGGGGACGTTATTCTCCCGCGCTCGATCAAGCCGGCAATCCGATCAAGTCGAGCAGCTCGCGCCGCGTGGTCTGGAAGCTTGAACGTTAATCCTGATTTCGGCCGTCCCGAACCGGGGCGAGGGACGGCCCATTCACCGACTGGTTTGAGAGGAATACACGAATGTTGATTTATTTGTCCGCAGCCGCTGCGCCGGCCGATAACCCTTACGGTCTCATGGAAGCCCTCGAGCAGGGCGGCGTGATCGCCTGGACCGTTTTCATCATTCTTTGCGGCATGTCCGTGTTCTCGTTCTTCATTCTGTTCTCGAAGCTCATCGAGCAGCAGAAGGTGATCGGCCAGGCCAAGAAGGTCCGTACGACGTTCTGGCGTTCGGCGACCCTCAAGGAGGGTTCGGCCAAGCTCGAGAAGAACAGCGCCTACAAGCAGCTGGTCGACGACGGCATCATGGCGCAGGAACAGCATGCCAAGCTGACCGATCCGGTCGAGGCGCATGACTGGATGCACGCTTCGCTCGCGCGTTCGGAAGCCGCGATCAACTCCAAGCTCGGCGGTGGCCTCGCGTTCCTCGCGACCGTCGGTGCGACCGCGCCGTTCATCGGTCTGTTCGGTACGGTTATCGGTATTTACCGCGCGCTCATCAAGATCGGTGCGTCCGGTCAGGCCTCGATCGACGCCGTTGCCGGCCCGGTCGGCGAAGCTCTGATCATGACCGCGCTGGGTCTGGCCGTGGCCGTTCCGGCTGTGCTTGCCTACAACTGGCTGCAGCGTCGTAACAAGTCGATTGCTGAAGACCTGAGCGGCTTCAACAACGACCTGCTCGGCTACATGGTGTCCAACGGTGCGGTCCGTCCCACCGTGGTTGCTGCCCCGGCCGCGCCCGCTGCCAAGCCGGCTGCCGCCAAGGCCTGAGCTATCAAATGAAGCAGGTGTGGCGATCCTCGAGCGGGTCGCCACATCAAGCCTCCGCAAGGACGTGCGTGCTTCCAAAGCCAAGAGTTAGGATTTTGATCGATGGCAATTAGCTCTGGGGGTGGTGGTGATGACACCCCGATGTCGGACATCAACACGACGCCTCTCGTGGACGTCATGCTGGTGCTTCTCATCATCTTCCTCATCGCAATTCCGGTGGTGATCCAGACAGTGGACGTGAAGCTGCCGAAGATCGCCTTCGAGCCAACGACCACGAAGCCGGAAAATGTGAGCCTTACGGTTCGCGCAGTGGATGGGCAGTGCGAAGTGTACTGGAACGTGACCAAGGTCACGGCCGGTGACCTTCTCAACCGCGCTGTCAAGAAGCTGGAAGCGGATATCGAGAAGGCCGGTGGCGTGGAGAACATGAACCCCGACGATCTGCCCGAGGCGCACATCCGTGCAGACATCGATACGCCGTACCGGTGCATCGGCGGCACGATCTTCACGATGCAGCGCGCTGGTTATCCGAAGGTTGGCTTCATTTCCGAGCCCGACCCGGCTTCGATTTCCGTCCGTCGCCTCTGACGCCCAAGTTTAGGAGACCAGTCCCATGGCAATGAGTGGTGGCCGCGACGACGGCGAGCCGATGATGGAAATGAACACGACGCCGTTGATCGACGTCATGCTCGTGCTCCTCATCATGTTCATTATCACGATCCCGATCCAGACCCATGCGGTGAAGATCGACCTTCCGCAGAATGCGGACGCGCCGCAGAACACGATCGACCCGGTCAAGAATCGCCTGACCATCGATCCGGCAGGCACGATCTACTGGAATGGTGCCCCGGTCGACCGGGTGACGCTGCGCCAGTATCTCGATCAGACCAGCCGTATGGCCCCGGAGCCTGAACTGCAGTTCGAGCCTGACCAGTCGGCTCGTTATGTGGTGGTTGATGAGGTGCTCGCCATCATCAAGCGCGCTGGCGTGACCAAGCTCGGCTTCGTCGGCAACGACCGCTACGGCGGCGTGTTCTGATCATAGCGGGAACGCGCTTCGTCGCGGATCTGGATGTGTTTGGAAAAGGGGGCTTCGGCCCCCTTTTTTGTTGGGTTTCAGAGCGAGGCGTCTGGGATTAAGATGGAAGGCGTCTGGGGGGCAGGCTTCGGCCCTAGGCGTGAGCGCGGGTCAGCAGCCTTCAAGACCTCGATCCTGCGCTGCGCGTGCGAGCATAGTTGTATTGCGCTGAGAGGCCAGCACGCGAGTGGCGGACCAACACGCAAGCCAGTTGGCGGTTCTGGACCTTTCAACGGCGCCGGTGATGCCATTAGCCCTCGGCTCGGGCGCTGAGGCAGCGCTGCAGATTGCAAGCGGTCAGGATGAGGAAGTGGCCGCCGGTCGAGGTTCTCCTAGGTCTTAGAGTCCTCATCTGCTGGGCCGGAAGGACTTCCTATGATTAGGACGATGGTAAGCTTCCCTGTCGTATCGTGCGATGTTCCAGGCAGGCAGGTCGATATGGGCGCAGTTCCAGACAGAATGAATGAGCCGTCCGCTCGTTCGTCAGCGCGGCAGTCGGTCTTGATTGGCGTCCGCGTGCGCCGCAAGGGCGAGAGCTGGTTCAAGAGCCGGATTTCGGACATGTCGCTCACCGGCTTCCGCCTGATGAGCTACGTGAAGCTTCAGGTTGGTATGGAAGTGTGGGTGATGTTTGCCGGCTTTGAAGGGCGCAAGGCGTTCGTCACCTGGGTATGCGACCATGAAGCGGGGTGCGAGTTCGAGACACCGATGCATCCGGCGATTTTCGACCATATCGTGCGTGGGGCGAGCACGGACTGACGACCTCGGGCCAATCAAGCGCGCGGGCTCGACATGATCCGCTTCGCCGGAAAAGGGCAAGAGGGCGCACTGAGGCTTGCTCGCCGGCATCGTGGATACGCTCGGTCAATTCCGTGCCGCGCTGCAGACCCATTGCCGGTTTACTGCACAGGACAGGCAGCACCGAAAGGGACCTCGCTTCCGAGGTCAACGGGGCGTGGCTCGCGTACCTGCTAAAGACTTGGTCGATGCTTCGATACATTCTGCACGCGTTTTTTAGGACCTGGAAGTGCTCAGGCTGCGCATGGGCGTGTCGCCGGTCTCGGTGCTTCCACGTGAGACCCTGAACCCTACGCAGCCGACTTATGTTTGAGCGTCGCCCACTTGGCCAACGCGGCTACCGGGCCAAACATGCGGCCCCTGAGCGAGCTAAGCAGCTAAGAGCCAGCGCCGCATCAGCAACAGCTGATCGCCGTGCCAACGTCCGGTAATCTCCGATCAGGCCGGTTCGTCGAACTGCAGCGATGCGAGCCGGGCGTAGAGGCCACCGCGGGCGATCAGGTCCGCGTGGGTGCCGATGTCCGCGATCCGGCCCTGATCGAGGACGACGATGCGGTCGGCGGCGCGGACGGTCGCCAGGCGATGGGCGATGACGATAGTCGTGCGATCCTTCATCAGCCGGGCGAGGGCATCCTGCACCAGGCTCTCGGATTCTGCGTCCAGCGCGGAGGTCGCTTCATCGAGAAGCAGCAGCGGCGCATCCTTGAGCAGCGCGCGGGCGATCGCGACGCGTTGGCGCTGGCCGCCGGAGAGGCGGGCGCCGCTCTCGCCGAGTTCGGTGTCCAAGCCCTGCGGCAGCGCCTTGAGAAAGCCGTCGGCATTGGCTGCGCGCGCGGCCTCCATCAACTGCTCGTCGGTGGCATCCCAGCGTCCGTAACGCAGATTGTCGCGCGCACTGGCCGCAAAGATCACGGTTTCCTGCGGCACCAGCGCGATCATGCCGCGCAGGCTCAGCAGGTCTGCCTCGCGCAGGTCGACGCCGTTGAGGAGGACCCTCCCGTGGGACGGATCGTAGAACCGCTCTGCAAGCTGAAGGAGCGTGGATTTGCCCGCGCCGGATGGGCCGACGATCGCCACGGTCTCGCCCGGCGCGACGTCCAGCGAGAAATCCATAAGGGCGGGCAAATCGGGCCGCGTCGGATAGCGAAAGGCCACATTCTCGAATGTCAGCCGCGCCTGACCGGGCTGCGGGATGGCGACCGGCCGCGCCGGTTGGCGGATTTCGGAGACGGCGCTGGTCAGTTCGCTCAGTCGCGTGGCGGCGCCGGCCCCGCGCAGCAGATCGCCATAGACCTCGGTGAGGGCCCCGAAGGCACCCGCGACAAGGCCGCCCGTCATGACGAAGGCTGCGATGCTGCCGCCGGACATCCGGCCCGCCGCGACGTCAAGCGCGCCCTGCCACATGATGAGCGTGATGGAGCCGAAGATCACCAGAATGATCGTCGCGGTCATGGCCGCTCGCAGGGTGATGCGCTGGCGGGCCGTGCGGAAGCTGTCCTCGACCGCGCGCCGGAATCGTCCGGCCTCGCGCTCTTCCTGACCGAAGGCCTGGACGATCTTCATGGCGCTCAGCACTTCGTTGGTGATGCTGCCGACCGCAGCCAGCCGATCCTGACTGTTGCGCGAGAGCGCGCGCAGGCGCCGGCCGACCAGGATGATCGGCCCGAGCACGATGGGAATGCCGAACAGCAGCATCGCCGTAAGGCGCGGCGCGAGCATGAACAGATAGACGATGCCGCCAAAACCGGTGAGCAGATTGCGCATCGCCACCGAGACCGTCGAGCCGACGACCTGCTCGATGATCGCCGTATCCGCCGTCATGCGAGAGGCGATCTCGGAGGGCCGGTTATGCTCGAAAAAGGCAGGCTCTTGCCGCAGCAGATTGGCCTGCGCGGCGATCCGCAGGTCGGCCACCACGCGCTCGCCCAGCCAGGCGACGAAGTAGAAGCGCATGGCGGTCGCAAAGGCCAGGATGACCACGATCAGCAGCAGATACTGGAACCAGCGGCTGATGTCCCCATCGAGCCCCGAAGCAAAACCGCGATCGATGACCAGCTTGAAACCACTGGGGATGGCAAGCGTTGCTGCAGAGGCGAGAACCAGGGCGAAGCCGGCGCCGGCTATGCGGCCGGGGTAGCGGAGCGCGGCGCGCCAGATCAGTCGAAGATTGCCAAGATCGCCCGCTTTGCGCCGATCGTCATTGTCTGGGGTGGACGCCGAGGTAGCCATGGCCGCGCCCTAGACCAACTTTGCAACCAAGGGGAGGGCTTTTGCACCTGCGCTGTGCCTTCTGGTGTGGCAAAGGAGACGCGTCGGCACTATTTAATGCTTCTAAGCCCGGCATCGGCGCTGGCATCAGGGCGTTGGATGTGCTGGTTTAGACAGATGGCCCCGAGTAAGGAAACACATGCTCTATAGTGCCTATGAGATTCAGCGCAGCTTTCTGGCAAGCGCCAGTGCCATGGCGACCGCGAGCGTAGAACTGCTCCAAAATCCCGCAAATCCCTTCGCTTATTTCGGTGGCGGTCCGATGCTCGCCTCCGCGCTGGACGTATTCGCGCATGCCGCGGCGCCGCGCGGCAAGCCGGCCTTCGATCTGCCGACCACCGAGGTGGACGGGCAGACCGTAGCGGTGCACGAAGTCATCGAGGCGCGCCAGGTCTTCGGCCAGCTGCGTCATTTCGTGCGGGAAGGGCAGGAGGGGCGGCACCCCAAGCTGCTGATCGTCGCGCCGATGTCCGGCCATTTCGCGACGCTCCTGCGCGGCACCGTCGCCCGGATGCTGCCGGGGCATGACGTCTACATTACCGACTGGCGCGATGCCCGTGATGTGCCGCTTTCCGATGGGTCGTTCGATCTGGATGATTATGTCGATTATCTCGTCGGGTGGCTCGAGCATATCGGACCGGGCGCACATATGCTGGCGGTCTGCCAGCCGTCGGTGCCCTGTCTGGCGGCCGCGAGCCTCATGTCCGCCTCCAAGCATCCGTGCCGTCCGCGCACATTGACCATGATGGGCGGCCCGATCGACACCCGCGAGGGGCCGACGGCCGTCAATCAACTGGCCCAGGAGCGGCCGCTGAGCTGGTTCAGCCAGAATGTGGTAACCTCGGTTCCGTTCAATTATCCCGGTGCCGGGCGGAAGGTCTATCCCGGCTTCATGCAATTGGCCGGTTTCATGACCATGAACCTTGGCAACCACCTGATGAGCCACTGGCAGATGTTCCGCCACCTCGTTCAAGGAGATGACGAGAGCGCGGACGCGACCAAGAAATTCTACGAGGAATATCGCTCGGTCTGCGACATGACCGCCGAATTCTACCTGCAGACCGTCAATGAAGTCTTCAAGAAGCACAGCCTGCCCAAGGGCGAGTTCATGCATCGTGGCGTCCGCATCGACACGGCGGCGATCACGGATGTCGCGCTGCTCGCCGTCGAAGGCGAGAATGACGATATTTCGGGGATCGGCCAGACCAGGGCGGCACTCAAGATTTCCCCGAACCTGCCGGACGAGATGAAGCAATATTATCTCGCCGAAACGGTCGGCCATTACGGCATCTTCAATGGCTCGAAATGGCGCAATCGCATTGCGCCAGTGGTCGAGGCATGGATCGCCCGCCACGATGATCTACCGCGCGGCTGATCGCCCGTTCTCATGAGGTCGGATTCGCAGTGATCGACATTGGCCTGCAGCAAGTCGCGGTCGAGCGCTTCGCCGTGCGCGACGCCTTCACCATCAGCCGTGGCGCCAAGACGTTTGTGGATGTGGTCATGTGCGTGGTCACGGATGGCACGTTCACCGGGCGGGGCGAGGGCACGCCGATCTATTATCATGGCGAGACGGCGGAAGGGTGTGCGGCGGCGATCGAGGCGCTCGTGCAGGCGCAGGGCGGCGTGCCGGACCGCGAGACGTTGCGCACCCTGATGCCACCGGGCGCCGCACGCAATGCGCTGGATTGCGCACTGTGGGATCTGGAGGCAGCGCGGACCGGCAAGCCGGTTTGGGCGCTGGCCGGACTGAAGGCGCCCCAGCCGGTCCGGACGGCCTATACGATCAGCCTCGATACGCCGGAGAAGATGGCGCAGGCGGCCGCAGACGCGCGGGCGCGGGGGTTCACGCTGCTCAAGTGCAAGCTCACCGGCGACGGCGATCAGGCCCGCATCGAAGCGGTGCGCCAAGGTGCGCCGGATGTCGACCTGATCGTGGATGCCAATGAGAGCTGGGCCGATCTGGACGTGCAGGCGCAAGCCCGTGCATTGGCCGATCTGGGCGTCGCATTGATCGAGCAGCCCTTGCCGGCACAGGCTGATGCGGCGCTGGCCGGGCTGGCTCTGCCGGTGCCGATCTGCGCGGACGAGAGCTGCCAGTCGCTGGCTGATCTGGCGCGGCTTGGGACCTATCAGGCAATCAACATCAAGCTCGACAAGGCCGGTGGACTCACCGAGGCGCTCGCCATGGCGCATGCGGCAAGGGCCGCGGGGAAGCGCATCATGGTCGGCTGCATGCTCGCAAGCTCGCTCGGCATTGCGCCTGCCTTTCTGCTTGCACAGTTCGCCGATTGGGTGGACCTCGATGGCGCCTTGCTGCTAGCTCATGATCGCGAGGGCGCCATGAAAGTCGCCAACGGATATCTTTCGCCCGGAACTTTATGGGGCGAGGCGATTATAACGGATGCTCAACGAAGTTGAACGACAATAGGGTTTTGAAGCGGTCGTAAAGGCCGAGGACCGGCAGTTGCCGGGTCGCGATTGGAGGAGGCTGTACGTGCGCCTAGCACGAATTCTCGCATTATTGGTGGTACTCGCGACTGTCGGCGTGTCGGCCTATTTCCTCTATCGCATGCCCTTCGCCTGGCTGCAGATCGTCCCTGCGGCGGTTGGCGTCGGCCTGTGCCTCTGGTTCTGGCGCACGGCACCCAAGCGCAAGAAAGCTCGCAAGCGCGCCGCGCTCGCGACGGTTCTGTTCGTGCCGCTGCTGATGGCGAGCGCCGTGCTGAGCCTGATGGTGTCGCCGGAATCGGTCTGGCCGGTGTTCACCGCGCTGGCGCTGCTCGCGATGATGGTCGCCGTGCTTGCGCTCATGCGGATCGAGCGCAAGCAGAACCATGTGTGGGCCGGCTATTATTCCGACGTGGCCTGATCGGCGCTGCCGACGCTGCGCGGGGCCAGAGCGCCCGGCAGTTCGTGAAGAACAGGGTAGGGCATGATCATCTTGCCGGCCGGATCGGCGGTAAACGTGGTCTGCGTGGGATAGGCAAATTCCAGCCCGAGATCGTTGAAGCGGCCGAGAATATCGAGGCCGATCGCGTGGCGGATCATGTAAACCTCATCCCAATCATGCGAGTGCACATCGAACTCCAGCTCGAAGTCCAGTGAACTCGCCCCGAACCCAATGAAGCCCGAGCGCACGAAGTCGCCGCCATGCGCGTTGACGATCTCTCGTAGCAGATCCGGTATTTTCGCCGCTTCGGCCGGCGGGGTCTGGTAGATGACGCCGATGGCGAACTTGATCCGGCGCCGGTCGAGACCGGTGTAGCTCGTGATCTCCTTGTTCAGCAATTGCGCATTGGAGACGATCATGCGTTCGCCCGTCACCACGCGCAGGCGCGTGGACTTGAGGCCGATGCGTTCCACAACGCCCGTCTGCGTACCGAAATTGATCGCATCGCCGACCTTGAAGGGCTTGTCGAAAATGATCGAGAGAGACGCGAACAGGTCCGAGAAAATGCCCTGAGCGGCAAGACCAATGGCAATGCCGCCGATACCGAGACCGGCGACAAGACCAGTGACATTGACGCCGAGATTGTCCAGCACGACGATGGCGGCCACGGCAAAGATCGCGATGGAGAGGAGGACTTTGATGAGGCCGCTGGCATTGGCCAAAGCCTCGCTGCCGCCCAGCTCCGGGTCCGAGCGCATCTGGATGAAGCCGAGCGCCATGTGGCGCACCCAGACCGCGATCTGCCAGGCCGTCACCACGATGAACAGGAAGTTGATCGCATTGAACAATGCCGGCGGCACCGGGAAATAGTTGACGACGAGGCGCGCCGCGATGAGCATCATGAACAGATGCCCGGTTTTCCCGACGGTACTGGCCGCGACGCCCATGATCGGCGCACTGTGCGCCGCCCTGAGCAGCAGGCGCTGCACGATCCGCTTGAGCAGCCCCAGCGCAAAATAGATGGCGATGCCGATAGCCACGGCGATCGCCACCTCGATCCAGTTCTCGCCCAGCCATGTCATGGCATGTTCGAGGCTGCGGAGGGGATTGGCGTGGGACGAAGTTGTCGTCGGGGCAGCAGTCATCAGGCTGGCGTGCTCGCAAATTGGGGGATGTCGTGCGATGAGAACGCCGCAGAGAGGATGTAGTTCACGGACAGATTGTCACTGAGCACGAAGCCATATCGCGGATCGGCCATCAGTCCCTTGGTCGCCGTGAGGTGCAGGCCACGGTCGGACAGCAGCGCTTCCATTTCCTCCGGGGTGATGAAGCGGGCTGCGTCATGCGTGCCCTTGGCGATGCGGCCGAAGCCCTCTGCCAGCGTCACCACCATCAGCTTGGAGAGCGGCGTCCGGTTTGGCGTCGAGATAATCAGCAGCCCATTCGGCTTGAGCAGCCGCGCGACGGCGGAGAGAAACATCGCAGGATCGGTGACATGCTCGATGACTTCCAGCGCCGTGATCAGGTCGAATTGCGGATCGGCCAGCGTCTCCACCCCGCAATTGCGATAATCGATGGACAGGCCCATTGCGGCGGCATGATCGCGGGCGACGGCGATATTCTCCGGCGCCGCATCCACGGCCGTCACGGCGCCGCCCATGCGGGCGAGCGGCTCGGCGACCAGCCCGGCCCCGCAGCCGACATCGAGAACGCGCTTGCCGGCCAGCGGGCGCAGATCTTGAGGCGATCCACCCCAGTGCGCATCGATAGCGGCGCGGATGAAGCCAAGGCGCACCGGTCCCAGCTTGTGGAGCATGGCGCTGGAGCCATTGGGGTCCCACCAATCGGCCGCGTGCGCGCCGAAATGCGCGGCTTCTTTGGGGTCGATGGTGCTGCTGTGCGGTTCGCTTGCCATTGCCGATCCTGCTGACTAATAGGGCGCCGGCTCGAAGGCCGGTGAATACCGATCCGTCGGCATTTCATGCCCCCTTGATAGTCCAAGAAAGGTCCGCGGCAAGTCCATGGCGCGTATTGTGATGAAATTTGGCGGCACGTCGATGGCCGGCATGGAGCGAATCCGCAACGTTGCGCTTCGGGTGAAGCATGAGGTTGGCCTGGGCAACGAGGTCGCCGTCGTCGTTTCCGCGATGGCCGGCGAGACCGATCGTCTGGTCAACTTTTGCAAGGAAGCCAGCCCGCTTTACGACCCCGCCGAATATGACGTGGTTGTCGCGGCAGGCGAGCAGGTGACGTCCGGGTTGCTGGCGATGACGCTCAAGGCGCTGGGCGTCGATGCGCGCAGCTGGCTGGGCTGGCAGTTGCCGATCCGCACGAGCGAGGCACATAGCAAGGCGCGGATCGACACGGTCGAGACCGAAGGCCTGCTGGCGGCGATGACCGCCGGGCAGGTCGCGGTCATTCCGGGCTTTCAGGGGCAGATGGAGAGCGGCCGGGTCTCGACCCTGGGTCGTGGCGGGTCTGATACCTCCGCCGTGGCGGTCGCGGCCGCTGTGCAGGCCGATCGGTGCGATATCTATACAGATGTCGATGGCGTCTACACGACCGATCCGCGCATCGTCAGCCGGGCCCGCAAGCTCGACAAGGTTACCTATGAGGAAATGCTGGAACTGGCCAGTGTCGGCTCGAAAGTGCTGCAGACGCGGTCCGTCGCGCTGGCGATGAAGGAGAAGGTGCGCGTGCAGGTGCTCTCCTCCTTCGACGCGCCAGGGGACGATCCCGAACCCGGCACGATGATCGTCAGCGAAGCAGAAATTGAGGAAAGCGACATGGAACGGCAGCTCATCACCGGCATCGCTCATGACAAGAACGAAGCCAAGATCATCGTCACGCGCGTGCCGGACAAGCCCGGTGCGGTTGCCAGCATCTTCGGCCCGCTGGCCGATGCGAGCATCAATGTCGACATGATCATCCAGAATGACAGCAAGGACAATGCCGAGACGGACGTGACCTTCACTGTCCCCCGCACCGATCTCGCGCGCAGCGTCGACATTCTGGAGAAGCTGCAGAACGAGATCGGCTTTCGTCGCATCATCACCGACGATCAGGTCGCCAAGATCAGCGTCGTGGGTGTTGGCATGCGCAGCCATGCCGGCGTCGCGGCGACCATGTTCAAGACGCTGGCCGAGCGCGGCATCAATATCGAGGCGATCTCCACCAGTGAGATCAAGGTCTCGGTGCTGATCGACGAGGACGAGACCGAACTGGCCGTTCGCGTGCTCCACACCGCCTATGGTCTCGATGCGGAGCAGGCGCCCGCTTGATCTATTTGGAGCCGCTTCCGTTCGGGAGAGGCTCCGAGGCAGCGTGCCGGCATCCGGTCGGTCGCTGATCTCCTCTTTGCCGTCGCTTCCCGTTGGGAAGGGTCAGATTGGGTATCGTGATGACCGACCGTCTTTCTTCCCTCATGGCCCGCGGCACCGCATTTCTCGGCAGCGAGACCGCGATCATCTGTGGCGCAATGAGCTGGGTGTCCGAGCGGCATCTGGTGTCCGCTGTCAGCAATGCCGGCGGCTTCGGCCTGATCGCGTGCGGCGCGATGACCCCGGACATGCTCGATACCGAGATCGCCGCGACCAAGGCGATGACGGACAAGCCCTTTGGCGTGAACCTCATCACCATGCACCCGCAGCTGTTCGATTTGATCGCAGTCTGCGCACGCCATTCGGTGACGCATATCGTGCTGGCCGGCGGCCTGCCGCCCAAGGGCAGCATCGAGGCGATCAAGGCGAGCGGCGCTAAGGTGATCTGCTTCGCCCCAGCCTTGTCGCTGGCCAAGAAGCTGCACCGGTCGGGCGTCGATGCGCTGGTGATCGAGGGTATGGAAGCGGGCGGCCACATCGGCCCAGTCGCGACCAGCGTGCTCGCGCAGGAAATCCTGCCGGTCATGGCAAGCGAGCTGCCGGTCTTCGTTGCTGGCGGCATCGGCCATGGCGAGGCGATCGCTGCTTATCTCGACATGGGCGCGGCCGGCGTGCAGCTCGGCACCCGCTTTGCCTGCGCCAGCGAGAGCATCGCCCATGCTAACTTCAAGAAGGCGTTCTTCCGGGCTTCGGCGCGCGATGCCATTGCCAGCGTGCAGATCGATTCGCGGCTACCGGTGATCCCCGTGCGCGCCCTGCGCAACGCCGGAACTGACGCCTTCACCGCCAAGCAGCGTGAAGTCGCGCAACTGCTCGACGACCGCAAGGTCGACATGGGTGAGGCGCAGCTGCAGATCGAGCATTATTGGGCCGGTGCCCTGCGCCGGGCGGTGATCGATGGCGACATCGAAAATGGCTCGCTGATGGCTGGCCAGTCCGTGGGCATGGTGACGAAGGAAGAACCCGTCGCCGAGATCATCACGACCCTGATGGACGAGGCGCGGGCGGCGTTGACCCGCCGGGTCGGCTGATCGCGGCGCTGCTCTCGCAGGCAGCCTGTCGGTCATTGGTTAACGGTAGCGATATCAGGGCGTTCCGTTTACAGCGGTGCGAACGCGCCGACTGGTGCGACCGTCGAAAAGAACAAGACATCGGGAGAGATGCCGTGCTGAAGGGCCGGTCCAACGACAGGTGCATGAGGGACGCGTTGTTGCGCGTTTCAACGCCTGCTTGCGTGTCTGCCGCGTCTCCTTCTTTTCCGACTGGCTTTCTTCCTCTGCTGCTCGCCATTCCGTCATCGTCTTTGCCGGGTTCCTCGCCCGGAAAGATCGAGACGAGGTTGGTTCCCGGCGGCAGTTTCTGATAGCAGGAACGCATGGATCAAACGCGGCGCCCGGAATCCCCATCGAGCAGTGCGGCCACGGCCGCGCGCAGAATTCTCTCTCGCCTCCATGAGGTGATGGCGGCGCGTACGCAGACGCAGGTGAAACTCAACAAGGTCGTCGAGATTGTCGGACAGGAGCTTTCGAGCGAGGTCTGCTCGATTTACTTGCTGCGCGATGGCATGCTGGAGCTGTTCGCGACGCGCGGCCTCAAACAGGAGGCCGTTCACGTCACGCGCCTGGCGCCCGGCGAGGGCCTTGTTGGCACGATCGCCCAGAATGTCGAAACGCTCAATCTCGAGGAAGCCTCCGGCCATCCCGACTTCGCCTATCGGCCGGAAACGGGCGAGGAGCGCTTCCACAGCTTCGCCGGTGTGCCGATCGTGCGTCGTGAGAACGCGATTGGCGCGCTGTGCGTCCAGCATCTCGACCCGCGCGGCTATGAGGAAGTCGAGATCGAGGCGCTGCAGACGGTGGCGATGGTGCTCGCCGAGCTGATCAACAACGCCAATCTGGTCGATGAAAATCCCGGCGAAGATCGCCCGCTCGAAACGGGCGCGAGCATCCTCTCGGGCCTGCAGCTCGTGATGGGCATGGCGCGCGGTCACGCCGTCTTCCACCAGCCTCGCGTCACCATCGAGCATACCGTTGCCGAGGATATCGAGGTCGAGCGGCAGCGCGTCTATTCGGCCTTCGCCAAGATGCGCGAGCAGATCGAGCGCATGGCCGGGCAGGCCGAGTTCGGCATGGACGGCGAGCACAAGGAGGTGCTCGAGACCTACAAGATGTTCGCCTATGATGAAGGCTGGTCGCGGCGGATCAACGAAGCGATCGACTCTGGCCTCACGGCCGAGGCGGCAATCGAGCGGGTGCAGCAACGCACCCGGATGCGGATGCGGCAGATCGATGACCCGCTGCTGCAGGACCGGATGCACGATCTGGAGGATCTCTCCAATCGCCTGCTGCGGATCGTGGCCGGGCAGCTCGGCACGGCGGCACAGCTTGGACTGCGGCAGGACACGATCCTGATCGCGCGCAATCTCGGGCCCGCGGAACTGCTGGAATATGACCGGCGGCGCCTCAAGGGTGTCGTGCTCGAGGAAGGCTCGCTCACCGCGCACGTCACGATCGTGGCGCGGGCCATGGGCGTGCCGGTGCTGGGCCGGGTCAAAAATACCCGGGCGCTGATCAACGAGGGCGATCTGCTGCTGCTCGATGTCAACCAGAACCGCCTCTACATCCGCCCCTCCGAGCCGATGGACGAGGCGTTCGAGAGCGGCCTGGCGCTCACGCAGAAGCGGCGCGCGGCCTATGCCGGGCAGCGCGATCTACCGGCGGAGACGAAGGACGGCCAGCGCATCGAGCTGATGGTGAATGCCGGCCTGCGCGACGATGTCGCCGCGCTGGACGTGACGGGCGCCGACGGGATCGGCCTGTTCCGCACCGAGTTCCAGTTCCTCGTCTCAGCGACCCTGCCGCAGCGCGAGCGCCAGCAGCGCCTCTACAAGGAAGTGCTCGATGCGGCGGGCAGCCGCCCGGTCATATTCCGCACGGTCGATATCGGTGGGGACAAGGCGCTGCCTTATCTGCGCAAGAGCGATTCCGACGATGAGGAAAACCCCGCCATGGGCTGGCGCGCGGTGCGCCTCGCGCTGGAGCGCGATGGCCTGATGAAGGCGCAGGCGCGGGCATTGCTGGAGGCCGCGGCCGGGCGGACACTGCATGTCATGTTCCCGATGATCTCCGAGCCATGGGAACTGACGCAAGCGATGACGCTGTTTCGCGAGCAGAAGGACTGGCTCGCCAAGCGAGGCCGCAAGCTTCCCAAGAGCGTCAAATATGGCGCGATGCTGGAAGTGCCGGCGCTCGCCGAGGCGCTCGACTTCGTGCTGCCGGACCTGGACTTTCTCTCCATCGGCACCAACGATCTCACCCAGTTCCTCTTCGCTGCCGACCGCGCCAACCCCAAGCTGGCCGAGCGTTACGATTGGCTGAGCGTCGCGATCCTCCGCTTCCTCGCACGCGTGACGCGGACCTGCTCCGAGCATCGGGTGCCGGTGGGAGTTTGCGGCGAAATGGGCGGACGCACGCTGGAAGCCATGGCCCTGCTCGGCCTTGGCATCCGCCGCCTCTCCATCACGCCAGCCTCGATCGGCCCGGTCAAGGCGATGGTACGCTCGGTGGATCTCACGGCCTTGTCGCAGGTCACGGTCGATTTGCTGAAAGGCGGGGTTGCCAACCTTCGCGAGCCACTCTCACAATGGGCCGACGACAACGGCGTCGATCTCGGTTGAGAGCCTGTGCGGTGCTGCGCCAGCGAATTCGCGCGTTGACACCGCATAGCGACTGATGAAACAAAGGAACTGGCGAAAAGACCGAAAATAGACGGAAAAAGGCCTCAATGCGCGAAGATGCGAACGAAAATGAGACGGTCGCGCGCAGCGGACTGAGTGCATCGGCGCAGATGCGGCAGGCGCGTGAGGCTGCGGGCATGTCGCTCGATGATGTGGCGAACCGCACGCGGATTACTTTGCGCCATCTCACCGCGCTGGAAGCCGGTGACTATCAGGCCCTTCCCGGAACGACCTATTGCGCAGGTTTCTCGCGCGCTTTTGCCCGCGCGGTCGGCATCGACGAACATGCCCTCGTCAGCAAGGTGCGTGAAGAAATCGCCGAAATGGGCGTCGAGCAGGACCCTTATGAGATTGATGAGCCGGTCGATCCCAGCAGCGTTCCGCCGCGCTATCTGGTGATCGCCGCCGCAGTGATCGCGCTGCTGTTTGCGGGCGGTTACGCGATCTGGCGGACGCAGTACATCACGCCGCCGACCGACGACCAGCTTGCGATCGAACAGCGGACCGAGCCGCGTATCGCCGATCCGCGCAACAAATCGGCGGCGCCCGGGCAGAACTCGGCGCAGGCGCGTCCCAATGGTCCGGTGGTCCTGACTGCGGTGAACGAGGTTTGGCTGCGCATCTATCAGCCGGACGGAAAGCGTCTCTTCGAAGGGACGCTGGAGAAGGACAAGAGCTTCACCGTCCCGGCCGAGGCGCAGGACCCGATGATCCTCACCGGACGTCCGGACGCGCTGGCGGTGACCGTTGGCGGGCAGGCCATCCCGCCACTCGGGACTGCCGAGCGGACGATATCGGATGTTCCGCTGACGGCTGCGGCTTTGCTTGAACGCCGCGTTCAGCCCACAGACACCGATCCGGCGGCATCGCAGACCAGCAATGGTGATGCACCGCCGGCGGGTTGATGCTAGCAGGCACGGCCTCGCCAACGGATGGGGGAGCGCTCATTGCGCCTCCGCCACCGGCCAACATGATTTGAACATATCAGGAATTTCACCATGGCAGCAGAGCTTTCCCCCCACGAGATGACCAGTAGACGGACCGGCGGCGGGATTGTCCGCGCCCTGCTCCTTGCCGGCGCCGGCTTGCCGCTGCTCTTCAGTGCCCCGGCAAGCGCCCAGCGCACGGTGGAAGGCCGCGTCGATCGGCTCGAGCAGGAAATGCGGGCCGTGCAGCGCAAGGTGTTCCCCGGCGGGGCGGGCCAGATCATGGCGCCGGAAGTCACGCCGCCTGCGCCGACGCCCGGTGTCGCAGCCGGCGCGCCCGCGACGACGCCGATTGCCGATCTGACGGCGCGGATCAACGCCGTCGAAGCGCAACTCGCTCGCCTCACGGGTCAGGTCGAGGAGAATGAGCACCGGCTTCGTCAGCTGGAAGAGAATTTCAAGACGATGAGCGCCGCGCAGGCTGCTCCGGCGGTCGATCCGGCCAGTCCCTTTGGTCCGCCCAGCGCGCCGCTGCCCGACCGCGCGGCCCAGGCTGCGCCGGCGGCGACCCCGCGTCCGGCCGCACAGCCGTCCCTCGTGGCCCGCACCGAGGCGGTGGCGGCGGTCGAGCGGCCCAGCACCGGCAATGCCGCGCTGGATAGCTACACCTATGGCTTCCGCCTTTGGACCGCGAAATTCTACCCCGAGGCGCAGGTGCAGCTGCAGCAGACCGTCGACAAATATGGCAAGGACCCGGTCGCCAGCCGCGCCCATAATCTGCTCGGCCGTGCGTTGCTCGATGACAAGAAGCCGGCGGCTGCGGCCAAGATCTTCTACGAAAATTACCGGCAGCGCCCGGCTGGCGACCGCGCGGCGGAGAGCCTTGCCTGGGTCGGTGAGTCGCTCATTCAGCTCAACCGGCTGAAGGACGCGTGCCTCGCCTATGACGAGCTGAACGAGGTGTTCGGCGCCAACATGCCGGCCAGTGTCCGCGACATGATGACCAAGGGCCGGACCCGCGCCAAATGTAGTGGCTGACACGCTCGCGCAGCGTCTGCCTCAGGCGGTTTACCATCTGCTGGGGCGCGACTTGCAAGCGTCCGAGCGCATCGGCATCGCGGTCTCGGGCGGGGCGGACAGCATGGCGCTGCTCGCGCTGGCGGCGCGTTGCTGGCCCGGGCAGGTCGAGGCGGCGACGGTCGATCACGGATTGCGAGCCGATTCCGCCGCGGAAGCAGCCATGGTGGCCCGCTGGTGCCAATGCGAGGGCGTCTCCCACGCCATTTTGACGGTCGCGCAGCCCCTTGAGGGCAATCTTCAGGCGGCGGCACGCGCGGCGCGCTATGCGTTGCTGGAGGATTGGCAGCAGGCGCGGGGCCTCGACTGGCTGATGACGGCGCATCAGGCGGATGATCAGCTCGAAACGCTGGTCCTGCGGTTCAATCGCGGGGCAGGGGTGGCGGGGCTGTCAGCCATCCGGGCCCGGCGCGGGACATTGCTGCGGCCGCTGCTCAATGAGCGCCGCGCTGATCTGCGCGCGTGGTGCCAGAGCGAAAACGTCCCGTTCATCGACGATCCGAGCAACGAGAACCAGCGGTTCGACCGCGTAAGGGTTCGGCAGGCACTGACTGGCTGCGATCTGATTGACCCCGGTGGCATGAACCGCGCGCTGGAAGCGCTGGGCGAAGCGGAGGACGCCATCGCGTGGATGCTGGACCGGCTCGCCGCCGAGCACCTTGTGCTGGCCGAGGATCGCGCCGACCTCACCCGAACGGACCTGCCGCCGGAGCTCCTTCGCCGCCTGATCTTGCGCATGGTTGCCCATCTCAATCCGCAGGCAGAAAAACCGCGCGGGCCATCGCTGGATCAAGCGCTTGTTCAACTTTTCGATGGTAAGACCGTCACCTTGGCAGACTGCCTTGTCACCGGAGGGGCGCGATGGACGATGCGGCGGGCACCACCGCGCAGGTCGTGCTGAGCCCAAAGCCGTTCCGGGCATTGTGTTCCGGGCAGGAAGTCCTATTTTGGACCGCGAAAGCGAGTGGTTGATGAACGATAACAAAGAGCCGCAAGGCAATCCATGGATCAAGAGCGCCCTCATATTGGCGGGCGTGTTTCTTGCGCTGCTAATGTTCGTGACGGTGTTCGACAGCAAGGGCATGAGCAACAACGGCACCGCGATTGCCTATTCCGATTTCCGCGACCGGGTTTCGGCCGATGCGGTGAAGGAAGTGGCGATCGGTCCGGACCGGATCAGTGGCGTGCTCAAGAACGATCAGCGTTTCGTCACCTACGCCGTGCCGGACCCGCAGCTCACGGCGCTGCTGGACGAGCATAAGGTCAAATATAGCGGCCAGCCCGAAGAACAACCAAACTTCTGGATGATTCTACTGTACCAGTCGCTGCCGTTCATCCTGATCCTCGGCATCGCCTTTTTCGTTCTGCGCCAGATGCAGAAGGGTGGCGGCGCCGGCGGCGCGATGGGCTTTGGCAAGTCCAAGGCCAAGCTGCTCACCGAGAAGCAGGGCCGGGTGACGTTCGACGACGTCGCCGGCATCGATGAAGCCCGTGAGGAGCTTCAGGAGATCGTCGAGTTCCTCAAGGACCCGAGCAAGTTTGCGCGACTGGGCGGCAAGATCCCCAAGGGCGCGCTGCTGGTCGGC